>CAWICW010000032.1:0-340710 GCA_963834685.1 uncultured Actinomycetes bacterium
ACCGAGGTGATCAGCTCCTCCAGCCGGTCGCGAAGCCGGGAACCCGACAGCCCGGCCAGCCGGGACAGCGGCAGGCTGATCAGGGCCCGCACCGTGTGGCGCCGGTTGAGCGCGGAGTCCGGGTTCTGGAACACGATCTGCAGCGCACGCAGGGTAGCCCGCGGCCGCCGCCGCGCATCGGGGCTGAGCGGGGTGCCGTCCAAGGTCACCACCGAACCCTGGTCCGGCGCGGTGAGCCCGAGCAGGACGCGGGCCAGCGTGGTCTTGCCGCTGCCCGACTCGCCGACCAGCCCCAGCGTCTCGCCGCGCTGGATGGACAGGTCCACCCCGGCCAGCGCCTTCACGTCGCCCCCGAACGTCTTGGACAGCTCCTCGATGACCACCAAGCGGCCGCCGGCCCCCTCAGAACCACCGCCGCCCGACGCCGGGATCGAGGCGGGCGTGGTCCGGGGCAGGTCCGGGGCCTTCTCGTGGAAGTAGCACCGCGAGGTCCGCACGTCGCTGACCCGGAAGAACGGCGGCTCCGCCGCCCGGCACTTGTCCTGCGCCAGCGCGCACCGCGGGGCGAACACGCAGCCGGTCACGTCGTGCCCGGGGGCGGGCAGGAAGCCGGGGATGGTGTCGAGCCGGTCGCTGTCCTTGCGCTGCCCGCGCCGCGGGATGCAGCGCAGCAGCCCGACGGTGTACGGGTGCCGCGGGTTGTCGAACACCTCCCGGGCCGGCCCCTGCTCGACCAGTTCGCCCGCGTAGAGAACCCCGACCCGGTCGCACATCTTGGCGATCACGGCCAGGTTGTGGCTGATGAACAGCACGGAAGTCGAGAACTCCGCTCGGAGCGTAGCCACCAGGTCCAGCACCTCGGCCTCGACGGTCGCGTCCAGCGCGGTGGTCGGCTCGTCCAGGATGAGCAGGGAGGGCGAGACGGCCAGCGCCATCGCGATGATCGCCCGCTGCGCCATCCCGCCGGACAGCTCGAACGGGTACCGCCGCATGACCCGTTCCGGGTCGGAGATCTGCACCTTGCGCAGCATGTTCTCGGCCGAGGACACCGCGTCGTGGGACGACTGGCCGGCGATCTCGAACACCTCGGCGATCTGCTTGCCGACCCGTATCGACGGGTTCAGCGCCCGCCCGGGCTCCTGGTACACCATCGAGACGGTGCGGGCCCGCAGGTCCCGCAGCGCCCCCTGGCCCATCGACAGCGGGTCCAGCCCGTTGATGCTGATCGTCCCGCCGCTGACCCGGCCGTTGCTGGGCAGGTACCGGACCAGGGCCAGCGCGGCCGTCGACTTGCCCGACCCGGACTCGCCGACCAGCCCGTAGGACTCGCCCCGCGCGATGCCGAACGACACGTCCCGCAGCGCGAGCCGGTCCTGCCCCCGCACCCGGTAGGTCACGTCCATATGCGACACCGACAACGCCAGCGAAGCCGGAGCCTCAACCGAGGTATCAGAGCTCATGAGGCGAGCACCTGCTCAATCGAGTCCGTGATCAGGTTGACCGCGATCACCAGCGAGGCGATGGCCATCGCGGGGAACAGGACCTGCCACCAGTAGCCCGCGGTCAGGTTGACGTAGTTGGCCGCGATGTCCGCGCCCCAGTCCGGGGTGGGCGGCTGCACGCCGAAGCCCAGGAACGACAGCGTGGCCACGGTGAACACCGCGTAGCCCAGCCGGACGGTGAACTCGACCAGGATGGCGGGCATGACGTTGGGCAGGACCTCGCCGAACATGATCCGGGCCGGGTTCTCGCCCAGCAGCCGGGCCGCGGACAGGTAGTCCAGGTGCCGTTCGGCCAGCACCGCCGCCCGGACCGTGCGCGCGATCAGCGGCGTGAACACCAAGCCGATGATGATGATCAGGGACGTCGTGGACGCGCCCACCGCGACCAGGAACAAGAAGGCGACGATGAAGCTCGGCAGGGCCAGCACCGCCTCCACGAGCCGCGAGGAAAGCAGGTCGAAGCCGCCGCCGAAGTAGCCCATGGCCAGCCCGAGGGCGGTGCCCAGGACGGTGCCCAGGATGGTGGCCAGCGGGGCGATGATCAAGATGTCCCGGGCGCCGACGATGATCCGGGACAGCACGTCCCGGCCGAGCGGGTCGGTGCCGAACCAGTGCGCCCCGGACGGCGCGGCGTTGGCCGACAGCAGTTGCTGCGCCAGCGGGTTGTAGGGCGCGATCGCGTGCCCGAAGATGGCGCACACGATCCAGAACACGATGATGGCCGCGCCCACCAGGAACGTCGGCCTGCGCAGCAGCAGCCGCCACGGGGCCGGCGTGCCCCGGGCCGCCACCGCGACCGCGACCGCGGAGGTCGGCCCGAGCGTCGTGCCGGACGGCTCCAGCGGATCGGCCGCCGCGAGGTCAGTCATTGTCGGCCCCGACCCTCAGCCGCGGGTTGAGCGCGATCAGCAGCAGGTCCGCGATCAGCGTGGCCACCACGTAGACCACGCCGATGACCAGGATCCCCGCCTCCAGCATCGGGAAGTCCTTGGCCTGGGCGGCCTTGAAGATCAGGCTCCCGATCCCCTGATAGTTGAACAGCGTCTCCACCACGACCAGCCCGCCGATCAGGTACCCGGTCTGGGTCGCGATGACCGTGATGGTGGGCAGCAGCGAGTTCCGCAGGACGTGCCGGCGGATCACCGTCGCCTGCGGCAGTCCCTTCAGGATCGCGGTGCGCGTGTAGTCCGAGTTCAGCGCCTCGATGGTCCCCGCCCTGGCCATACGGGCAATGTACCCGAATAGGATAAAGACGAGTGGTATAGCCGGCAATATCAGGTGCCGGAACTGGCTCTCCGGGCTCGCGCCCGCCCCGGCCGCGGCCGTGACCGGCAGCACCTTCAGCACGACGCCGAACACCACGATGAGCACGATCCCGGATACGAACTCGGGCACGGTGGTCAGCGAGAGCCCGGTCACCGAGATGATCCGGTCCGCCGCCCGGCCGCTGTAAAGCGCGGCGACCACCCCGCCGATGATGCCCAGCGGCACCACGATGACGAACGCCAGCGCCGCCAGCTTGAGCGAGTTGATCAGCGCGGCCCGGACGAAGGGCTCGACCGCCGACTGGTAGGTGTAGGACTTGCCCAGGTTGCCGTGCAGCAGCCCGCCAATCCAGCCCAGGTACTGGGTGAGCAGCGGCCGGTCTACCCCGAGCTGGTGGTCGAGGGCCTGCACGGCGCTTTGCGACGCCAGATTGCCCAGGATGGCGCGCCCGGGATCACTAGGGAGAACCTGCCCGGCGAAGAATACGATCAAGCTGAGGATGAACAGCGTCAGCACCATCAGCCCGAGGCGCTTCAAAAGGAACGTTGCCATTGCTGGCCTCCTCGATGCCAGGCCGCTCGCGCGGAACGTTCCAGAGCAGCCGAGCCTAGCTCAGTTATAGATTGGTGAGCAATCAATGACGATCATGCTCAACGGAAGTGACCTGACTGTTACGGGCCAACCCGTTCTTCACCCTCGCGTGAAAGCTGCGTCTTGAAAATTGGCGCCATCCGGCTCGACCGGATGCGGCTGCCGCTGGACCCCCCCGTTCTACGCGGCCTGGGACCCGGTCCCGCGCCGCTACTTCGACGCCACCCTGGTCACGGTGGAAACCGACGAGGGTGTGACCGGATACGGCTCGGGCGACACCATGGACGGCTTCGAGCCGTTCGAGCCGCTGTTCACCGGGCGGGACCCGCTGGCCATCGCCGACCACGTCCGGACCATCGAGTCGATCGGCTTGCAGGCCGGCCGCTACTGGCCGCTGGAGGCCGCGCTGTGGGACATCTTCGGCGTCCGCGGTACCTGACCCGCCCGTCTCCCATCCGCCAACTCGCACCGACCCTCACGGGGCCGTCTGCCTCAGGTCGTCGAGGCGAGTGAGGGCGCATTCAAGCGCCTCGGTGAGCCGCTTGCGGTGACCGGTAGCCAGCAGGTCAAGCACCAGGCCGGTGAACGTCGCCTTTACCAGCGACGCCTCGCGTTCGGCGTCCTCGGGCTTGATGCCGTCAGCGATCAGGCCGTCGGCGATGTCCTTGCGCCAAAACGAGATCTGCTCCGCACGCACATCACCGGGCAGACCGCTGACCGTGGCGTCCAGCGTGGCGGCTTCGAGACCCAGGCGCACCAGCGCCAAGTGCTCCGGGCTGCGGTTGATCCACCGCCACCAGCGCCGCTGCAGCTCCGCCGTGGAGAGGTGCGGTACCTGCCGCCGCCACCGCCCTTCGACTCCCCGCTGAATCTCAGCGGCCCGCCGCAATGCGGCGACCACCAGTTCGTCCTTGCTGCCGAAGTGATGCACCAGCGCGTTGACCGACACACCCAGCGCGCGGGCAACTGGCCGCAGTGACACTCCGGCGACGCCGTTCCGGCCGAGGTAGCCGACCACCTCGTCCAGCAGCTCGATCCGTCGTTCGAGGTCAGGATGGCGTCCCATCAGAGTCGTCCCGTCAGGCGCGCATGCGCTGGCCCGCCGGGTCGAGCACCGGTTCGGGGAGCAATCTCGCCGGACGGCGCTGGCCGATGATCTCCACCTCGAACATCGCGCCGGGCACCGCGAACTCGCTCGGCACGTAGCCGAACGCTAGCGAGCGGCGGCTGTAATGCGCATACGCGCCGGACGTCACCCAGCCCACCACCGCCCCGTCGTGCCAGATCGGCTCGTCGCCCACGACGTCGGCCGGTTCGGCCGGATCGGGGGTGATCTCGAAGTAGCCGAGCGTCCGGGCCGGGCCGCGCGCCATCTCCGCCTCCACCGCGGCACGGCCGATGAAGTCGTGATCGAGCTTGAGCGATCGGTGCATCCGCGCCTGCACCGGCGTGTAGATCGGACGGTACTCGCGCGCCCACGTGCCGAACATCTTCTCCATGCGCAGCGACATCAACGCCCGGAACCCGAACAGGCCGATGCCGAATGGCTGCCCGGCCTGCCACAGCAGATCGAACAATGCTCGCTGGTACTCCGGTGCGACCCAGATCTCGTAGCCGAGATCCCCGGTGTAGGTCATCCGGCCGACGTAGGCGGGGATCATCCCGACGTCGATCCGGCGGAACGTCATGAACGGGTAGTCCTCGGTGGCCAAAGATGCGTCGGTGACTGATTGCAGCACGTCGCGGGCGTCCGGCCCGGCCAGCGAGAGGCCCACCAGGGACAAGGCCAGCACGTCGAACCGCACACCCTCGGCGAGGTGGCCAAGGAACCAGCGCGAATGATGCGCTTCGGCGATCTGCGAGCCGAACAGGAAGAAATCGTCGGTACCGACCCGCGCCACGGAGAACTCCCCGACGATGTGACCGTCCGGATCCAGGGCGGCGGTGAGGTTGATCCGGCCGGGTCGCGGCAGCCGGTTGGTGAACAGCCGCTGCAGCCAGTCGGCGCTGCCGGCGCCGGTCACGCGGTACTTGGCGAAGTTGGAGCACTCCGTGAGCCCGACGCGCTCGCGTACCGTGGTGCATTCGTCAGCGACGACCGGGAAGGCGTTGGAGCGGCGGAACGTCACGTCCTCGCGCGGCTCCTGCCCCGGCCGCTGGAACCACAGCGGATGCTCGAGCCCGAAGCTCGCGCCCCAGACCGCGTTGTGGGCGGTGAGCCGGTCGTAGACGGGCGTGGTATGCAGCGGCCGGCCGGCCGGGAGCTCCTCGTTGGGGAAGGTGATACGGAACCGGCGGCTGTAGTTCTCGCGCACCTTGGCGTTGGTGTAGGCCAGGCTCGCCCAGGTGCCGAAGCGGGCCACGTCCATGGCCCAGATGTCTTCACCCGGATCGCCGTCGACCATCCAGCGCGCGAGGGTGAGGCCAACACCGCCGCCCTGCGAAAAGCCGGCCATCACCGCGCAGGCCATCCAGCAGTTGCGCACGCCGGGCACCGGCCCGACCAGCGGATTGCCGTCCGGCGCGAAGGTGAACGGCCCGTTGATCACCTTCTTGATCCCTACCTCAGCCAGCGCCGGATAATGCTTGAACGCGATCTCCAGCGACGGGGCGATCCGGTCGAGATCGGGGGCCAGCAGCTGCTGGTCGAAGGTCCACGGCGTCTCGCGGGGCGACCAGGGCACGCACGCCTGCTCGTAGGTGCCGAGCAGCATCCCGCCGCCCTCCTGGCGGATGTAGAGCTCACCGTCGAAGTCCATGCCCATCGGCAGCTCGTGTCCGGTGGCCGCGTTGTACTCGGCCACCTCAGCCATGTCCTCGGTGATCAGGTACATGTGCTCCATCGCGAGCACGGGCAGTTCCAGGCCGATCATCCGGCCCACCTCACGGGCCCACAGCCCGCCGGCGTTGACGATGTGCTCGGCGTGGATCTCCCCGGCGTCGGTGATGACGTCCCACGTGCCGTCCGGGCGCTGACGAAGGTCGCTCACCCAGGTGTGCTGGTAGATCTCGGCGCCGGCCTGCCGCGCGCAGCCGGCGTAGGCCCGGGTGACCCCGGTCGGGTCGACGTGGCCCTCGGCCCGGTCGAAGAGCGCACCGATGAAGTACTGCTCCTCCAGCAGCGGGAACATCCGCTTGGCCTCGGCCGCCGAGATGATCTCCATATCCATGCCGAGGTAGCGGCCGCGGGCCTGGGCCATCCGCAGCCAGTCCATCCGCTCCCGGTCGCCGGCCAGCGTCAGTCCGCCATTCATGTGGATGCCGCAGTCCTGGCCGGAGCGCTGCTCGATATCCCGGTACAGCCCGACGGTGTACTGCTGCAGCTTCGCTACATTGGGGTCACCGTTGAGCGTGTGCATGCCGCCCGCAGCGTGCCAGGTCGAGCCGGCGGTGAGCTCCGTGCGCTCGACGAGCACGACATCGGTCCAGCCCAGCTCGGTCAGGTGGAACAGGACCGAGGCGCCCACCACGCCACCGCCGATGACGACCACCTGCGCGGAAGATTTCATCGAGGCATCCCTGCGTCTAGATTTTCCCGGTACAGTCGTTCCGACTATAGGACCTTGGAGGTGTCGCGCATGGGTAGGCTTCTCGATCGGCTCGCCGCCGGACCGGTGATCTGCGCCGAGGGGTATTTGTTCGAGTTCGAGCGGCGCGGCTACCTGCAGGCCGGGGCGTTCGTCCCGGAGGTGGTGCTCGAGGAGCCCGACATGGTCGCCGGGCTGCACCGGGAATACGTGCATGCCGGATCGGACGTGGTTGAGGCCTTCACCTACTACGCCCACCGCGAGAAGCTGGCGGTGATCGGCCGCGAGGGCGACCTCGAGCCGCTGAACCGGCAGGCGCTGCGCATCGCCAAGGAGGTCGGTGCCGAGCACGACTCCCTGGTGGCCGGCAACATCTGCAACACCAACGTCTACGACCCGGACGATCCCGCGACGCATAAGGTCGTCCGCGACATGTTCGCCGAGCAGGTCGGGTGGGCCGCCGAGGCTGGCGTCGACTTCGTGATCGCCGAGACCATCGACTATCCCGGCGAGGCATTGCTCGCGCTGGAAGCAATCAAGGCGCACGACCTCGATGCGGTAGTCACACTCACTATTCATCGCGAGCCCATCGTCCGGGGGGGCGCCCCGATCGGCCAGGCATGCCGTCGCCTGCAAGACGCCGGGGCCGATGTGGTCGGGCTGAACTGCATCCGCGGGCCCGCCACCATGGCGCCGCTACTCGGTGAAATCCGCGCCGCGTGCGACGGCTACATCGCCGCCTTGCCGGTGCCGTACCGCACGACAGCAGCCGAGCCGACGTTCCAATCACTCACCGACCAAGATTGCGACCTGATCCCGGATGGGCGGCCATTCCCGACCGCGCTAGACCCGTTTCTAGCCAACCGCTACGAGATGGGCGCGTTCACTACGGCGGCGGCTGCGCTCGGAGTCAACTACTTCGGCATCTGCTGCGGCTGCGCACCCCACCACGTCCGCGCGATGGCCGAGGCACTCGGCCGCACGCCGCCGGCGAGCCGGTTCAGCGCGGACATGAGCCGGCACGCCTACTATGGCACCAGCGAACGGATCAGCCGGCATTACCAGGAGTTCGCCAAAGAGCTCTAGGACCGCCATGCCACACAGCACGCTGATCACCCGGATCGGTGAACTGGTCACCAACGAGGACGGCTGGACCGCGCGCACCGATGCGGCGCTGGTCATCCAGGACGGGACGGTGGCCTGGACCGGCCCGGCGAGCCAGGCACCGGCTGCCGATTCGGTGGTCGACGCGGCCGGGCGGGCGGTGCTGCCCGGGTTCGTCGACTCGCACGCCCACCTGGTCTTCGCGGGGGAGCGCAGCGCCGAGTTCGCGGCCCGGATGGCGGGCCGCTCCTACCAGGCGGGCGGGATCCTGACCACCGTGGCCGCCACCCGGGCCGCGTCCGACGACGCGCTGCGCGCCAACCTGCGCCGGCTGGCGGCCGAGCTGCTCCGCCAGGGCACGACCACGTTCGAGTGCAAGTCCGGCTACGGGCTCACCGTGGCCGACGAGGCGCGCTCGCTCGCGCTGGCCGCCGGGGTCACCGGTGAGGTCACCTACCTCGGCGCGCACGTCGTGCCGCCCGAGTTCGCCGGCGACGTGTCCGGCTACGTGGACCTGGTGTGCGGCGCGATGCTGGACGCGTGCGCCCCGCACGCCCGGTGGATCGACGTGTTCTGCGAGGACGGAGCGTTCGGCGCCGATCAGGCGGCCGCGGTGCTCGCCGCGGGCCGGGCCCGCGGCCTCGGCCCGCGCATCCACGCCAACCAGCTCGGGCCCGGACCGGGCATCCGGGTCGCGGCGCAGGCCGGCGCGGCCGCCGCCGACCACTGCACCTACACGACCGACGAAGACCTGGACACGATCGTGTCCGCCCCGCTGGTCGCCACGCTGCTGCCCGGAGCCGAGTTCGGTACCCGGCACCCCTACCCGGACGCCCGCCGGCTGCTGGACGCCGGCGCCACCGTGGCCCTGGCCACCGACTGCAATCCGGGTTCCTCGTTCACCTCGAGCATGGCCTTCTGCATCGCGCTGGCCGTCCGCGACATGCGGATGACCACCCAGGAGGCGGTCTGGGCCGCCACCGCGGGCGGGGCCCGGGCCCTGCGCCGGACCGATGTCGGGCACCTGCGCGCGGGCGCGCGGGCCGACCTGATCCTGCTCGACGCCCCGTCGCACGCCTACCTGGCCTACCGCCCCGGTGTCCCGCTCGTCGCCGCCGTCTGGCAATCCGGCCACCTGGCCGCGGGCTCGGTCTCCTAGAGCTGAGAGGTTAGGTAGTGACGGCGGAAACGGATGAGAGGCCCAGTTGAATCCGTGACGTAAGGGACGCTTGTGACCCGTGCGATCACGAGCAGGTGGTCCCCGGCCGGGATGACCTGCTCGGCCGCGCACTCCAGGGCGGCCAGGCCGCCCTCCACGACCAGCGCGCCGGAGGCCTCGCCCCGCCGGTGCCCGACGTCGCCGAGCATCAGCCGGGCCCCCGGCCGCCCCGCGGCCGCGAACCGCCCGGCCAGCATCCGCTGCCCGGCGCCCAGCATCGTCACCGCGAACCGGGTGACCGGCTCCTCGGCCCGCCCGAACACCTCGGCCAGATACGACCCGGCCAGCAGCGACACGCTGACCAGCGGCGGGTCCGCGGACACCGGGCAGAATGCGCTGACCGTCGCCCCGACGTCATCCCGCCCGTCCGTCACCGTGACCAGCGTGACCCCGGCCACCCACGAGTCCAACGCCGCGGCGGCGAGCACCACGGTCCGTTCGGTCAACTGATATTCCACGACCCCGGAAGCATCAGCGGTCCGTACGGCGGCAGGCCCGCGTAGGCCGCCAGCCGCCAGGCCGGTCCCCAGCCGTCGGCGAACCCGAAGTCCAGGGCGGCGGCCGCCGCGGGGCGGGCCTCGCTGGACTCCGGCGAGCGTAGCTGGTCCAGCGGGGTCAGCCGGGGCCAGATGCGCAGCGGGGCGTCGGCCGGCAGGCCCGCCCGGCGCCGGGCGATCTCGGCCGCGGCCGCCATCCCGCCCAGCTCGTCGACCAGCCCGTTCGCGGCGGCGTCGGCGCCGGTCCAGACCCGCCCGCGGGCCAGCTCGTGCAGCCGCTCGACCGGCATCCGCCGGCCCGAGGCCGCCTTGGAGATGAACTCCTGGTAGATCGCGTCCAGCCAGGTATTGACCCGGTCCCACTCGTCCTGGGTGAACGGATGGGTGGGCGCGAACATCCGGGCCCGGCCGCCCTCGCCGGCCGAATCGGTGGTGATGCCGATCCGGCCCAGCGCCTCCTCGAGCACCGGCTTCCCGGTGATCACGCCGATCGACCCGGTCAGCGTGCCGGGCTGGGCCACGATGACGTCGGCCGCCATCGAGATGTAGTACCCGCCGGAGGCCGCCACGTCGCTCATCGACACCACGACGGGCTTGCCGGCCGCGCGGATCCTGACCACCTCACGCCAGATCGTGTCCGACGCCACGGCCGAACCGCCCGGGCTGTTGACCCGCAGCAGCACGGCCCGCACCCGCTCGTCGGACCGCGCCGACCGCAGCGCGGCCGCCACCGTGTCCGAGCCCATGGCGCCCCCGCCCACCGGGCCCCGGCTGCTGCGCCCCTGCCGGATCGGGCCGGACGCGTAGATCACCGCGACGAAGCGCTCGCGCGGTTTCGGCAGCCGGCGGGCCCGCTGCGCCAGCGTGTGCATGCGCTGGTAGCGCCCCACGTACTGCAGGATCGCGCCCGGGCCCGCCTCCTTGCGGACGGCCTTGTAGACCTCGTCCCGGTAACCGAGCTCGTCGACCAGGCCCTCGGCCAGCGCGTCGGCGGCCAGGAACGGGCCCCGGTCGAGCAGCGCGCGGGCGTCCTCGACGGTCTTGTCCCGGCGTTCGGCGATGGCCGCGCTGATCTGCTCCACGACGGAGACCGCCAGGCGTTCGGCGGCCTCGCGCGCGGGCCCGGTGAAGCCGCGCTCGGTCAGGCTGTCGGCCGCCGTCTTGTACTCGTACCGCTTGGCGCTTTCGAACCCGATGCCGACCTTGGCCAGCGCGTCGTGCAGGAACAGCTGCTCGACGGCCACCCCGGTCAGCCCCAGGGTGCCGGACGGCTGCAGGTAGATCCGGTCGAACGCGGTGGCCAGGTAGTAGGGCAGGTTCCCGTGCGTGAACTCGCCGAACGTCTCGGCCCAGGCCACGGTGAGCTTGCCCGACGCGCGGAACCCGGCGACCGCCTCGCGGATCTCCTGCATCCGGGCCAGGCCGATCCGGCCCCCGCCGACCTTGGCCACCAGCGCGCGGACCCGGTCGTCATGGCTGGCGCGGCGCAGGCCCTCGATGATGTCGGGCAGCCTGATCTTACGGATGGACATCACCGCGGACAGCGGATCGGTGGCCGGTCCCTCGGGGACACCCTCGGTGAGGTCGAGCTCGAGGATCAGGGGTGCCGTCTGGCGTTGCCGTAGCCTGGAGATGTCGGCGACCGGCCAGGGGAGTTTCGCGTCTGCCATGCGGTCAGCTTACGGTGCGAAGGAGAACGGGATCTGCCACCATCCGGCCACGATTGTCGTGGATGTCGCCAACGTCATGGGGTCGCGCCCCGACGGCTGGTGGCGGGACCGGCCCGGAGCGGCGGTCCGGCTGCACACCGAACTCACCACCCTGGCGGCCAGCGGCCGCCCCGTCCTGCCCGGGGAGAACGAGCCGCCGGAGTTCGTCATGGTGCTGGAAGGTGCCACCCGGGCGGCGGCCGCCCCGATCGGCGCGGCGCCTGGCCCGGGTCCGGCGAGCCGGGTGCGGGTGGTGCAGGCGGACGGGTCCGGCGATGACGCGATCGTGGGCCTGGTACGCGAGCTGCCCGGCCGGCGCATCGTGGTGACCGCGGATCGAGAGCTGCGCCGGCGATGCGTGGCGGCGGGCGCGGAGGTGCTCGGCCCGAGCTGGCTAATTGGCCTTTTGAGCGGGCCATAATCGGGCCGCCCGGCCCGTTCAACCGGGCGGCCCCACTCTCCCTCTCGCCCCGGCGCACTCGGACGCCGGAGCGAAGATCGTAGCAGGCAGCCACCATCGTCCGCCCGACTTACCCGGATACGCGAGTTTTGGAAAATGCTGTGAGTAAAGGCTTTACTAGCTACTGAGACAATTCACTGACGCCAAGAGGGAAGATGCCTGTGCCTGTACTGCTTATTGTCGCGATTGTCCTGTTCATCGGCTTGCTGCTGGCCGCCGATCGCGCGCTGAAGGCGATCAAACGGGGTCGGCGGCGGGCCGATGCCAGCCGGCGGCTCACCGCCGCGGCGGCCCGGGGGCAGGCGCGGCACAAGCAGCGAAGAGCAGCGGCCGAGGCGAGCACGGCGCTCACCTCCCTCATGCCCACCATCCACGACCACGACCCCCGTAACGTGGAGTAACGCCCGGTGCGGGTGGTGGTGCTGTCTGACACCCATGCGCCCCGGCGCTGGCGGGCTCGACCAGTCCGGGTATGGCCTGCGGATCTTCAACCCCGGGTCGCCCACCGACCGCCGGCGCCAGCCGCACGGCACGCTCGGCGTGCTGCGCATCGAGTCCGGCGCGCTGGCCAAAGCCACCATCGTCCCGGTGACGTGAAAACTGTCCCGGTGACGTAAAAACGCCGGCCCGTCCGCAGACGGGCCGGCGTCCTAGCTAGGACGGACCGCTACTCGGTCCACCAGTCTTCCTCTTCCTCCTTGCCGCCGGCTCCCTGCTTGCCGTTGGCCTGGGTGGCGGCCGGAGCGCCGCCGTTAGTCGGAGCCGGCCGCTGTGCCTGCACCTGGGTGGGCGCCGCAGCCACCTGGGTGGCCTGCTGGGCGGCGGCCGGCGCGGGCTGGCTGACCCCGTTGCGGGGCGCGGCCTGGTTCGCGGGCAGGGCCGGGTCGGCGGCGATGGCCTGCTTGGCCTGCGCCGCCGCCATGGCCGGGTCCGCGCCGCCGGGCAGTTGCCCGCCGAGCAGCTGGCGCACCTGGGCCAGGTGGCTCGCGATGCTGTCCTTCTGGCGGGTGAGCTCGTCGACCTCGCGCTGGGCCGCGGCACGGCGGCGCTCGGCGTCGGCCTTGACCTCGGCGAGCAGCTGCTCGGCCTGGGTCTTGGCCCCGCTGACGATCTGGTCGGCGTTCTTCTTGGCGTTGCTGACCAGCTGACGGGCGTGCTGGTCGGCGTCGCGGCGGGTCTGGTCGGCCTGCGCGCTGGCCTTCGCCGCGCGCTGCTCGGCGGTGGACGCGCGCTGCTCGGCCTCGGAGACCAGCTTCTGCGTGGCGGACTGGGCGGCGGCGAGGCGCTCGGCCTCCTGGCGCTCGGCCTCTTCCCGGCGCGCCGCGAGCTGGATCTCGAACTCGGCCTCGGACTGGGCCCGCTGGGCCTCGCTCTCCTCCAGGATGCGCTGCGCCTGGCTGCGCATCTCGTCGGCCTGCCGCTTGGAGGTGGTGAGGATCTCGTCCCGCTCGCGCTTGGCGGTGGCCTTCAGCTGGGCGACCTCGCGCTCGGTGCTGGTCCGCAGCTTGGCGATGTCGCGCTCGGCCGCGGCCCGCTTCTCCGCCACCTCGTGGTCGGCCGTGGCGCGGAGCTTGGCCGCCTCGCGCTCGGTGGTGTTGGTCAGCTCGTCGGCCTCGCGCCGGGCGGTGGTCCTGATCGAGTCGGCCTCGCGCTCGGCCGCGCCGCGCAGGTCGTCGGTCTCGCGCTTGGCGTTGGCGCGCAGCTCGGCGGCCTCGTTCTCCGCCCCGGCCCGCAGCTCGGCCGCGTCGACCTTGGCCGCCGCCTTGATCTCGTTCGCTTCCGACCTGGCCGCCTGGACCAGCTCGGTGGCCTGCTCCTCGGCGAGCCGGAGCAGCTGCTCGATCCGGGCCCCGAGACCGGAATAGGTCGGGCGCTCCTGCTCCCCGATCTGGCGGTGGGCTTCGGACAGCTCTCGCTTCAAAGTGGTGGTCTGCTCGCGGTGCGTGCGCACTTCGGCTTCAATCTGCCGGATGTGCTCGTCGACCTGGTGACGGTCGTAGCCCCGCATCACCGTCGCGAACTCACGTGGCGGGGCCTCTTCGAAGAAGTTAGTCAGCTGGGCGTCAATGTCCGATTGCATGTGGCCTAATCCTGGATAGACGTTAAAGCGACGGGGGGGATTTTTGCGGCGGGTGTCAGCATGCGGGTACGACTCTCGGCCGGTGACAGGCACACTACTCTTACTCGGGTGCGTTGGCGTGTCCTTCAGAGTTCTCTATCCTATCCATCCTGGTAAATCCCCTAAATGCCCCGATGGGCGTTCACCCGGCACGCGGCAGGGGGTTCACGCAGGGTCGGCTGCCTGAACCAGCTCGGTCAGTACGCCGCCCAGATCGGCCGGGTGCAGGAAGGCGATCGACGCCCCCATGGACCCGTGCCGCGGCCGCTGGTCGAGCAGCCTGATGCCGGTCCCGCCGAGCGTGGCCAGCGCTTGACCGATGTCATCCACACCGTACCCGACGTGGTGCAAGCCCTCGCCCCGCCGGGTCAGGAACCGGCCCACCGGGGTGTCGGGCCCCAGCGGCTCCAGTAGCTGAACGTAACCAGGCCGCCAGCTCTCGTCCGTTCCCGGCCCGGTTCCGCCCACCTGGAGCATGGCCTCACGTACCCCTTGCTCCTCGTTCACCTCCAGGCTCACCACCTGGAGCCCGAACGTGGCCTCGTACCGCCCGATCGCCGCGTCCAGGTCGCGGCAGGCGATGCCGACGTGATCGATACGGCTCAGCAGCGGTACCAGCACGACCTTTCCTTCCCACCCCGATAGGTATGGTTACAGACATGAGCGAACCACGTCAGCCGGTCATCGTCGGCGGCGCGCGGACACCGGTGGGCCGCCTGCTGGGGTCCCTCGCCAGCAAGTCTGCCATCGAACTGGGCGGCGTCGCGATCGCCGGGGCCCTGCGCCGGGCCGGAGTAGGCCCGGACCAGGTGCAGTACGTGATCATGGGCCAGGTGCTGCAGGCCGGCGCCGGGCAGATCACCGCCCGGCAGGCCGCCGTTGCGGCCGGCATCGCCATGGACATCCCGGCGCTGACCGTCAACAAGGTCTGCCTGTCCGGCCTGGACGCCATCGCGCTCGCGTCGCAGCTGGTCCGGCTCGGTGAGTACGACGTGATCGTGGCCGGCGGCATGGAGTCCATGACGCGGGCGCCGCACCTGCTGCTCAACTCCCGCGCGGGCTACAAGTACGGACCGGTCACCGTCGAGGACTCGATGGCCCTGGACGGCCTGACCGACGCGTTCGACCACCTGTCCATGGGTGAGTCGACCGAGAACAGCGGGCGCAAGCTGGGCATCACCCGCGCCGAGCAGGACGAGTTCGCCGCCATGTCCCACCAGCGCGCGGCCGCCGCGGCCAAGAACGGCCTGTTCGCCGACGAGATCGACGCCGTCCAGGTCCCGCAGCGAGGCGGCGAGCCGCTGTCCGTGACCGAGGACGAGGGCATCCGGCCGGGCACCACCGCCGACACGCTGGCCAAGCTCAAGCCGGCCTTCGGCCGGGACGGCACGATCACGGCGGGCACCGCGTCGCAGATCTCCGACGGCGCCGCCGCGGTGGTGGTCATGTCGGCCGAGGCGGCCCGGCGCTCGGGCGCCGAGGTGCTGGCCGAGATCGGCGCGCACGGCAACGTCGCGGGCCCGGACAACTCGCTGCACTCCCAGCCCTCCAACGCGATCAAGCAGGCCCTGGCCAAGGCCGGGCGGAGCGTATCCGACCTGGACCTGATCGAGATCAACGAGGCGTTCGCGGCGGTCGCCATCCAGTCCATGCGCGACCTCGGCGTCACCAGCGACATCGTGAACGTCAACGGCGGGGCGATCGCCCTCGGCCACCCGATCGGTGCTTCCGGGGCCCGGATCGCGCTGCACCTGGCCAACGAGCTGCACCGCCGCGGCGGCGGGCTGGGCGCCGCCGGGCTGTGCGGCGGCGGCGGCCAGGGCGAGGCGCTGCTGCTGCGGGTCCGTGGCTAGCCTGGCCCGAGCAAGTGGCTAGCCCGGCGCAGGCCAAAAGCGAGCTCGACCGGGCGCTGAGCGGTGATGTCCGCGCCCTGGCCCGGCTGCTCTCGCTGGTCGAGGACGACGCGCCGACGGCCCGTTCGGTCATCAGGGACCTGCTGCCCCAGACCGGCCAGGCCCGGATCATCGGGCTGACCGGCGCCCCGGGCGTCGGGAAGTCGACCATGACCGGCGCGCTGGTGGGCGCGTTCCGCGCGGCCGGCCGCCGGGTCGCGGTGCTCGCGGTCGACCCCACCTCGCCGTTCACCGGCGGCGCGCTGCTGGGTGACCGGATCCGGATGCAGGAGCACGCCACCGACGAGGCGGTGTTCATCCGGTCGATGGCCAGCCGCGGTCACCTCGGCGGGCTGGCCGCAGCGACGCCGCAGGCCATCCGGGTTCTCGACGCGGTCGGCTTCAAGCACATCATCATCGAAACGGTCGGCGTCGGACAGGCCGAGGTCGCCATCGCCTCGCTCGCCGACAGCGTCGTCGTGCTGCTCGCCCCGGGCATGGGCGACGCCATTCAGGCGGCCAAGGCCGGCATCCTGGAGGTCGCCGACCTGTTCGTGGTGAACAAGGCCGATCAGCCCGAAGCCCAGCGGGTGGTGCGGGACCTGCGCACCATGCTCGCGCTCGGGACCACCGAGCCGGGCGGCTGGAAGCCGCCCGTCATCACCGCCGTGGCCCGCAGCGGCCCGCGGGACGAGGGCATCGCCGAGCTGGTCACCCGGCTGGACGCGCACTGGGACTGGCTGTGCTCCAGCGGGGAGCTGAAGCGACGCCGGCACGCCCGGGCCCGCGAGGAGATCACCGCGCTGGCCTTCGCCGCGCTGCGCGACCGCCTGGCCGCCAGCGGCCTGGAGGAGCTGGCCGCCCGCGTCGCCGACGCCACCCTGGACCCCTTCCAGGCCGCCGAAGAAGTCCTCGCCCGAGGCAGCGACTAAACAGGCAGAGACTAAAAGAGGCCCAGACCAAAAAGGGCACGGACTGAAATACGGTTGGACTCGTGGGTAAGCCGCTCGAGCTGCCGTTCGATCCCATCGACCGGGCGGCCCGGATCTGGGAGGCCAGGTTCGGGCCGTCGCCGTCGATGGCCGCCGTCACCTCGATCATGCGCGCCCAGCAGATCCTGCTCGGCGAGCTGGACGCGCTGCTACGGCCCTACGAGCTGACCTTCGCGCGCTACGAGGCCCTGGTCTTGCTCACGTTCAGCCGCCGCGGCGCGCTGCCGCTGCGGGTGATCGGCGAGCGGCTGATGGTGCACCCGACCAGCGTCACGAACATCATCGGCCGCCTGGAGCGCCAGCACCTGGTGGTCCGCCACCCGAACCCGGCCGACGGCCGGGGCCGGCTGGCCGAGATCACCCCCGCGGGCCGCGCCGTGGTCGAGCGGGCCACCCGGGACCTGATGGCGGCCGAGTTCGGCCTCGGCGGCTACGAGCCGGGTCAGCTGAAGGAGATCTTCGACCTGCTCCGCGGGCTGCGGTTGAGCAACGGCGATTTCATCCCCGAAGAGCTCTAGTGCAGCCCCGCAGAGGGCCCTACTGGCTCCCGCCCGGTCTGAGGGGCTGCACCAGGTCACGCTGATACCAGGTGCCTTGCTTACCGCCGAGGTCGGCCGGGTCTGCCGGGCCGACCGGGATGAACCCAGCCCTGGCCAGCACCTTCTGTGACGCGGTGTTCTCGCGGGAGGTGGCCGCCTTGAGCGTGCGCAGCCCGTATCGCGCCGCCGCCAGACCGCACAGCTCCCGGACAGCCGCGGTCGCCACGCCGTGCCCAGCGACGTGCTGCGCGACCCGGTAGCCGAGCTTCGCGGACGCGTTCCCGGAGAAGATCAGGTTGAACCGGCCCAGGACCGAGCCGTCCTCGGCGACGAGCACGTGATAGGCGCTGCCACTGGCCTCCTGATCCTCCAGCAAGGCACTGTGCAGCTCGGCGAACCGGTCAAAGTACTCATCACCCCGGTCCGAGATATAGGTGGCGAAGTAGGCGCGGTTGGCCAGCTCGAAGGCGAGGACCGCCGGGGCATGGTCGGCTCGCAGGCGCTGCAACTCTGGCACAGCACGACTTTACCCAGATGACGCGCGGAGGTCGCCTGAGTTTCCGCCGGTCAGGCCGGCCATGGTGCAGCCCCGGGGCTGCACTAGCCGACCGGCGACGGAGTCCAGGTCATCCCGCCGTCGAAGGTGAACCAGACCGTGCCGGCCGCCGGATTCGCCGGCAGCGCGATGCCCTGCGCGTCGGTCGTCATGCCCACGTAACCGAACCCGCCGGCCGGCGGCGGCCCGTCCAGCGTCGCCGCCTGCCACGCCGCGCTTCCCGCGGGCCGCACGTCGATACCCTGGCCGGTGGCCAGTACGTACGTGCCGGCCGGGCTGACGGCCACCGATGTGGCCAGGCCCGCGGTCGGCCCGGCGCCGGCGTTCTGCCAGTCGATCCCGCCGTCGGCCGACGTGAAGACCTGCTTGGCCTGCGCTTTCCCCGGGGCGCTTGACGACGCGCAGGTCAGGACCAGGTTCGCCGCGTTCGCGGCGGCGAGCAGCGCCCCGGTCGGCTGGCCGCCCGCCAGCGGCTGCCCGACCGGGCACGGGATCTGTTTGACCTGCTGCCAGGGCGCGCTGCCGTTCACCGGTCCGGAGTAGAGCATCCCGCTCGGGGCCAGCAGGTAGCCGCTGGTCCCGGTGAGCACGAGGGACGCGGCCGCTCCGGTCAGCCCCGAGGTCGCGGGGCCCACCGGGGTCCAGTTACCGGCTGACGCCGGACTCGAGTAAAGGGTGTAACTGGTGCAATCGGCCGCGAACGCCGGTCCGGTCCCGGTGCAGGAGGCGAACAGCGCGAACGCGCGGCTGCCCACCGTCTCCAGGTCGGTGACCCGCAGCCCGTCGGTGACCACCTGGGTCCAGGTCTGGCCGCCGTCGTGCGTCGCGTACAGCCCAGGTCCGAACGCCCAGCCGTCCTCGGCATCCAGGAACCGGATCTGGCTCACCCCGGCGGCGCCGTCGGCCGGGCCGGTCAGCGGCGCGGGAACCCCGGTCCAGGTCTTCCCGGCGTTATCGGTGCGCGCCACCGAGGTGCAGTACTGCGTGGCGCAGTGGCCCGGGGTTCCGGCCTGGCCGATCACCCAGCCGGTGTGCGTGCCGATGAACGTGACCGAACTGGGCCGAAAGTTGGCTGGCACGGGCGGGGCGTTCGGGGACACCGGCAAGGACGATGACGACGCGGTGCTCGCCGCTCCGCTCGCGGACGGCGTCGGCGCGGACGAGCGTCCGTTGGCCACGCCCGAGGCCGTGGTCGGGTTCAGCACGGGCAGGTTGACGATCTGCGGGACGGTCACCGCGGCGGCCACGATGACCGCGGCCGCGCCCGCGCCCACGGCCAGCCGGCGGTACTTGCGCCGCCGGGCCCGCCGCTTGATCAGCTCGAAGGTGCCCGGCGGCGGGGGCAGCGGCTCGATCCGCCCGTCCAGCCAGGAATCAAGGTCGTCGCGCCGGTCAGGCATCGCGTTCCCCCAGCGCGGTCTTCAGCTTGGCCCGCGCCGCGAACAGGTCGGCCTTGATCGTGCCCTCGGGCCGGTGCAGCAGCGCCGCGACCTCCCGGATCGGGAAGCCGGCGTAGTAGTGCAGCAGGAACGGGTCGCGCAGCCGCGGCGGCAGCGACTGCAGCAGGTTCCGCACGTCCACGTCCTGGTCCGGGTAGGCCGCGTCGTCCAGGGCCGCGGCCGCGGTGACGCTGCGGATGGCCCGCCGCTCGCGTTCGGCCTTGCGCCAGTGGTCGCGTATCAGGTTGGTCGCGATCATATAAAGATAGCTCTGCGGGCTCTCCACCCGAGTCCACCGGGCCAGCAGCCGGACGAACGCCTCGGCTGCGATCTCGTGCGCGGTGTCCTCGTCATCGACCAGGCGGCGCACCCATCCGGCCAGCTTGGGATAGGTGGTCTTGAACAACTCCTCGGCGGCGTCGGTATCGACATCGGAAGCCGCGGCCACCGGATCTCCCTCAATGAGGTTCCCGGCAGGCGACGGGAACCGCGCACTATCCCGCCCCGTCCGCCCGTAATGGGCTCCGCCGCCCGGCATGAGTATCATGCCGGGGCCGGTCGGGGCGTCGTCTAGAACGCCCGTGTGATACGGCAACATCTACCACATTTCCTGCTGCGGCCTTTACGGGCCTGGCCCGGGCGCGCCCCCGTGACGTCCGGGCCACCGCAGCACGCGAAGGCTGTCCCCTGCCTTGCGCTCTTAAGAGACGGCGCAGATGTCTCATCGGTTGCACAGATATTTCTCTTTTTTCCGAACGGATCGTGGTGCGGTGCTTTCCCCACTCGCCTCCGGGCGCTCTTGACCCGCCGCCTTCCCTCGTCGCTCCTTCGTCGCTCCTCAGTCCAGGCGGCGGCGCGCCCTTTGGCTCGCGGGAGATCCGTCCGCGGGCGTGCTGTCTGGGGCTCGCCGTGCCTACACTGAAGATAGTAGGACGTCCTACTATCTTGGAGGGCTGATGGCCGAACCGGACGCGGGCCGCAGCCGCTGGCAGCAGCGGTTTGACCAGGCCGCCCGAGCTGGACGGGGCGGGCGGGACGGGGACTTCACCACGCTGTCCGGGCTCGAGGTCGACCCGGTCTACGGGCCGCCGCCCGGTGCGGTGGTCCCGGACCTGGAGCGGATCGGCTGGCCGGGGGAGTTCCCGTTCACCCGCGGCATCCACGCCACCGGCTACCGGGGCAAGCCGTGGACGATCCGCCAGTTCTCCGGCTTCGGCAACGCCCGGCAGACCAACGAGCGGTACAAGATGCTGCTGCACGCCGGGGGCGCCGGGCTGTCGGTGGCCTTCGACATGCCGACCCTGATGGGCCGGGACTCCGATGACCCGCGCTCGCTGGGCGAGGTCGGGCACTGCGGGGTGGCGATCGACACGGCCGCCGACATGGACGTGCTGTTCGAGGGCATCGGCCTGGCCGGCACGACCACCTCGATGACGATCAGCGGGCCGGCCGTCCCGGTCTTCTGCATGTACCTGGTCGCGGCCGAACGCCAGGGCGCGGACCTGTCCGCGCTCGACGGCACGCTGCAGACCGACATCTTCAAGGAGTACATCGCGCAGAAGGAGTGGCTGTTCCCGCCGCGCCCGCACCTGCGGCTCATCGGCGACCTGATGCAGTACTGCGGCGCGAACATCCCCCGCTACAAGCCGTTGTCGGTGTCCGGTTACCACATCAGGGAGGCGGGCTCGACCGCCGCGCAGGAGCTCGCCTTCACCCTGGCCGACGGGTTCGGCTACGTGGAGCTGGGCCTGTCCCGCGGCCTCGATATCGAAGCGTTCGCGCCCGGCCTGTCGTTCTTCTTCGACGCGCACATCGACTTCTTCGAGGAGATCGCGAAGTTCCGTGCCGCCCGGCGGATCTGGGCCCGGTGGCTGCGTGACGTCTACGGCGCCACGACCGAGCGGGCCCAGTGGCTGCGCTTCCACACCCAGACGGCGGGCGTCTCGCTGACCGCCCAGCAGCCGGACAACAACGTCGTCCGCACCGCGGTCGAGGCTCTCGCGGCCGTGCTCGGCGGGACCAACTCGCTGCACACCAACGCCCTGGACGAGGTGCTCGCGCTACCGGGCGAGGCCACGGCCGAGACCGCGCTGCGCACCCAGCAGGTGCTCATGGAAGAGACCGGCGTGACGAACGTGACCGACCCGCTCGGCGGCTCGTGGTACGTGGAGGCGCTGACCGACCGGCTGGAAGCCGAGGCGGAGGCGATCTTCGCCAAGATCCGCGAGATGAGTCCGGACGGCTCGATGACCGGCGGGATCCTGCACGGTATCGAGAACGGCTGGTTCACCGGCGAGATCGCCGAGGCCGCCTTCGCCTACCAGCGGAAGCTGGAGCGGGGCGAGAAGAAGATCGTCGGCGTGAACTGCCACACCGAGACGGTCGCCGCGCCGCTGGAGATCCTGCGCATCAGCCCCGAGGTGGAGCGCGATCAGGTGGCGCTGCTCGGCCGCCGCCGCGCCCAGCGCGACCAGCACGCGGTCGACGCGGCCCTCCAAGCCATGGTCGCGGCGGCCCGGACCGACGATAACCTGGTCCCGCCCATGCTCGACGCCGCCCGCGCCGAAGCCACCCTCGGCGAGATCTGCGGCGCCCTGCGCGCCGAATGGGGCGCCTACGCCGAGCCCGCCGCTTTTTGAGGGCGCGGCTTTCTGAGGACACCGCCTTCGGAGCCAGGTACCCGTGGGCGGGCCCGCCACTGTTGAGCCCTGCGCCCGCACCGCATACTGTTGGACGTGTGGTGGCGCATATGTTAGAGGTCAGGCTAAATCCAGCGTTCCGCTATGTGCACGAGCCATTGACCGCGGACGAGGACGTGCTGCCATCGCTCGGCAATGACGCATTCGGCGACGAACTGGCCACGCGCCTTCTGCACTCTCAAGGCGGGGCGTTCCTGATCTCCGGCTTCCGCGGGGTGGGAAAGACCACGATGGTGCTCCGCGTGATGGATCAGATAAAAGCGGAGGCGGCGAAGACGGGGGACATCGTGATCCCGGTCTGGCTTAGCGTTGCCCGTTCGACCACCACCCGGCGGTTGCTATTCGCGGTGGTCCGCCGGGTCTTCGAAGAACTGGTTGAAATCTCGGTGCTGGATCGTCTGTCACCGGAAACCAGGCATGCGCTGCTGGTCGCGTACATGCGCACCTCGCTGTCGTTCAAGGAGACCCAGTCGGAGGCCAGGGAACGGTCCGCGGGACTGGACGTCGGCGCGAGCAAGGCCGCGCCGATCGTCAACCTGGCCCTGCCGAAGCTGACGATGTCCGCCAAGCGGACCCACGCGCTGGCTACCGAAGCGGCGTTTCTCGCCTATTCCGAGACTGATGCCGAATACGATCTGATGCGCATCGTGTCATTGGTGCGTAAGGAATCGCTGGCGCCGCAGGTAAACCGCTCCCGCTGGCGCCCGCGGGGGAAACGGCCCGGGACGCCGTCGCAGAGCGCAGGCAGGCTGCGACTGATCATCGTCTTGGACGAAGTAGATAAGCTCACCGAGGGAGACAAGGGCCTCGGCCTGATAGAGGACCTGCTCAGCGGGGTCAAGAATGTGCTGACCACATCCGGCGCGCACTTCCTCATCGTGGCCGGACCTGACCTGCATGATCGCGCGGTGCGGGACACCGCCCGCGGTAACGGCGTCTATGAGAGTGTTTTCGGCTGGCGGATGTACGTCCCGTGCATGTGGGCGGCGGCCGACCGGCTGGTTACGGATGTCGTCAGGCGGGGTCCGGCCACCATCGTACGCGGCCCGGCAAATTCCGACCAGCTCGAACAATTCATGCAGTACCTGCGATTCAAAGCCCGGGGAGTTCCACGGCGGCTGCTTCAGGAATTCAACGGCTTCGTGTTCTGGGAGAAAGACTTGCCGGTCCTCAGGATCGACGAGACAGATATGCAGCGCGTGGAATTCTATTCCGGCATCGAAGAAATAATGCGCGAATACTTCGAGAGCGGCAGAAACGCTCGCTTGTTCCCGGTGCCGATCGATGAAGACCGGCGACGGCTAGGGGGATATTACGTTGTCGACTGGGTGCTACGCAGTGATGGCGAGCCATTCAGCGCGGCCGATCTTCTCCTTGAGGGCGAAGACACCAACTTTGATCCAATGCTGCGTATATCGCAACGAAGAGTGGTACGGCTGCTCGATCACCTGGCGGACCGAGGGATCCTGGAGGTGGTCCGGGAATTCAAGGCCGGAGGCACCGTAATCCAGGATGTCGGTGAGTCCGCAGCCAAGGTATACCAGCTCGCGGAGAAGATCCGGCTCAAGCTGTTCGGGCTCGCCGTCCAGCACGAGGAAGAACGAGTGGCGGAGTATCTGTCGATCTCCGTGATCTCGCCGGTCGAGATGTTCCCGCACGCTCAGCCGGCTGCTGCCGGGCCCCGGAGCTCCGCCGATATTACCCGGTTCACGGAACCGGCTCCGGTGCTGAGACCGCCGCCGATCAAGGTCCTCAGCGACCGGTACGAGTTGTCTAGGCTGCTCGGCCAGGGCGGCATGGGCTCGGTATACGCCGGAATGGACCGCCTGACCGGACAGCCGGTCGCCGTCAAGATGCTCCGCTCCTCCTTGACCGATAACCCGCAGGCGCTGCTTCGGGCGCGCCGGGAAGCTGAACTCGCCATACGGCTCAGGCATCCGCAGCTCGTTCAGACGCTCGACGTAACCGACGACCCTGACGGCAGTCCCGTCCTGGTCATGGAGCTACTAGACGGCTCGACCTTGACCAACCGAATTCAGGAAACGGGGTGCATGCACGGGTCCGAAGTTGTCGCGGTCGGCAAGCTGCTCGCGGAGGCCCTGGATTACCTGGCTAGCGAAGGCATAGCGCGCATCGACCTCAAGCCCTCGAACATCATGATCCAGCCCGCGCGCGGGCCGGTGATCATCGACCTCGGAGTGGCGCGGGATCTGGAAGCGACGAACCTTACTGGCGCTCGCAGCATCGTTGGGACACCCATGTATATGGCGCCAGAACTACTGACCGGAAACAAGCCCGATCCCCGGGTGGACGTCTATTCGCTCGGCCTCGTCCTGTATTACTGTCTCGTCGGCCGTAACCCGTGGGAGCATCTCGACGAGGTGGTGAGGATCATGTGGGCGATCCTCAATGAGGGGATAGATTTCTCTGTCCTGCATGTTTCGGCAGACCTTAGGCAGGTCATAGCGCGCGCCACCGACCGCGGACCCGGCAACCGTTTCCAGACCGCTGCCGACATGCGGGCCGCGCTCATGGCCACCCCGGAATGGCGTACGCGGCTGGACGCGACGATTACCCATCCCGACATGAAGCTGGATCTTGATGCCGACCTGAAGTAGGCCGTGCACCCCCGCCCAGCCCTGCCGTGCACCTCAGCGCCCGTGTCCCGCGCCGATGCACTCTCAGGAACATCGCTGTCCCCGCTGACATGATCCGCACCAGCCCTCGGATCCCCCAGCCGAGGTGGAAGCTTTCTTCAGTGGAGGATTCGGGTTTGGTGAAGAGATTTACCCGGCCGGGTATAAGTCTTCGTGATCATGAAAACCTAGCTGGGAGAGGCGACCGGGAGTCCGGCGTCGGCGGCCGCAGCTAGCAGGCGCTCGTCGTAGGCGACGAAGGCGGTCAGGTCCCGCTTCAGCGCCAGGGCGGCGGCCAGGTGAATGGCGTGCGCCGCGCAGAGGGCCTGCGGCGGCAGCGTGGCCGAGTTGTCGAGCACGTCGGCGGTCAGCGTCACCCGCGCGATGCGCTTGAGCACGCGGTAGCTGCGCGGCAGCGCGCCGGGCTCGGCGCGCCAGACCGAGCGCGGCACCTCGGCCCGGTGCAGCGCGCTGGAGACCAGCGGCTGGCCGGACCGCTCGGCCAGCCAGCGGGCCAGCGCGGCCGACTCGGGCTCGGTCAGGGCCAGCTTGACCAGGGCCGAGGAATCGAGGTAGATCACTCGTCCGTCCCCTGCCGCATCCGGCTGAGGATCTCGCTGGCGGTCGGCTGGCCGGCGGCCGGCGCCGGGTACGGGTCTAGGTCGCCGACGCCCCCGCCTTCCTCGGCCGGCTCGATGATCCCGGCCGCGATCAGGCGTTCCAGCGGGCTGCCCGGCTCCCTGACCGGCACGAGCTGGGCCACGAGGCGTCCCCGGTTCGTGATGTCCACCGTGTACCCCTTCTCAGCCAGGTCGACGTAGATGCTGGCGTGCTGGCGTAGTTCCCTGATCCCGATGCGCGTCCTTGCGCCAGCCCGGGTGGTCGCCTCGGCCCGCGAGGCGGGACGGCCGGGTTCACGGGTCCGGCCCGGGCGGCTCACCGGTCGCGGATCCCGCTCCTCCTCCGGGGTGTCGCTCATCCAGATCGCGGCGTGGCGACCCCGGCCTTCAGGCCGGGAGGAAACGCCGCGTCACCTCCCCGGAAATGTCGGCGGTATCCGATAGTGTGTTCGTATGTCCCGGTACCGGCTGCCCCCCACGCCCGCCCAGGAAGCGGTGCATTACACGAGCCAGCGGTGCTCGGCGCGCGGGCAGGTGGACCGGGACTCGCGTGAGAGTCAAGCCGTCTTCCGGTGCACCGCCTGCGGATATGCCTGCCACGCTGACGTCAACGCGGCCATCAACATCGCGGCGGGGCACGCCGTGACTGCGCGGGGAGGCGACGGGGTAGCCCGGCCCGTGAACCGCGAACCTCAGCTGCTGCTCCAATCGGCGTAGTAGCTGGAATCCCCCGGCCTTCAGGCGGAGGAGGATGTCAATCGTGACACCGTAGCACAACAGATGCTACGTAGAGGTACGGGCCGCGTGCCTGGCGTCGATCTGGCGTTGCGCCTCGGCCAGGACGCGCCCCACGTCGCGGCCGAACCACACGTCGCAGGGGTGCCGGGTCTGCCCCGCCCGGGCGTTGGCCGCGAGCTCGCCCAGGGCGATACTCAGCGCCGCGACCTGGTCGAGGCTCCCGCGGGGGACGGTCAGCCGGCCGGAATCACCCCACAGATACGCCTCGAAGCCCGCGGCGGCCTCGGTCGCGCTGAGCGTGACGGTGGTCGTGCTGGTCGCGCCGCCCTGGTGGTGCAGGACCAGGTGGGTCACGTCGGCCGGGCCGGGATCGGCGGTCACCGACGTCACCGGGCCGAGGCTGGCCCACAGCAGCGAGATCATGTGCGGGCCGACGTCCCACAGGCCGCCCTTGTCCTGGCGCCACGGCGTGTTGAACGGGTTGGATTCGCGCAGCGCCGAGCCCAGCCAGGCCGACACGCCCCCGGCCCACCCGCCGCGGGCTTCGACCTCGGCCAGCCAGGCCCGCACGTCCGGCTGGAACCGGTGGGTGAAGAACACCACCGAGGCCACCCCGGCCTGGTCGACCGCCTCGACCAGGCCGTCGGCCGCCGCCTCGGTCAGCGCGACGGGCTTCTCGAGCAGCAGGTGCTTGCCTTCCCGGGCCGCCTGTGTGGCGATGGGAGCCTGCACGTCCGGCGGGACCGCGAACGAGACGGCGTCGACCCCGGCCAGGAACGCGAAGACGTCGTGGTAGGGGATGGCCTGGTACTCGGCCGCGAGGCCGGCCGCGGCCTGCGGGTCGCGGCCCCAGACCGCGGTGAGCTCGGCGCCTTCGGTGCCGGCCAGGGCGGGCGCGTGCGTCATCCGCGCCCAGTATCCCGTCCCGACCAGGCCGAACCGCAGCGGTTTCATTGTCATCTGTGTCCTGTCACTACGCCCAGGCGTCCATGGCGGCCAGGGTATTCGCTCAGCGCAGGCCGGCGGGAGGCCCGGATCAAAGCACCAGACGCATGCGGCAGGATGGAGTCATGCAGCCGCGGGATTTTTCACTCTACGGTGCCGTCGATCTCGGCGCACGGCAGGCGGCCGCGCAGCGCAGGCAGCAGGCGGCAGGGTCCGCCGAAACCGCCGCGCCGAGCGACGGCTCCGTCATCGAGGTCAGCGAGCAGACCTTCAATACCGACGTCGTCGAGCGGTCCAGGACCACGCCGGTGATCATCGACCTGTGGGCCGACTGGTGCGGGCCGTGCAAGCAGCTCAGTCCGGTGCTGGAGAAGCTTGCCGCCGAGGCCGACGGGAAGTGGATCCTGGCCAAGGTGGACGTCGACGCGAACCCTCAGCTGGCCGCGGCCCTGCAGGTGCAGAGCATCCCCATGGTGGTGGCGGTCATCGGCGGCCAGCTGGTGGACGGCTTCCTCGGCGCCATGCCGGAGGCCCAGGTCCGCCAGTGGCTGGGCCAGGTCCTGGGCACCGCGGAGAAGATGGGCCTGCTCCCGCCCGGCAGCACCGACGCCGAGGCCGAGCAGAACGCGGACGCGGGCACCGCCCCCGGCGGATACGAAGAGGACGACCAGCTGCCGCCCGCCTTCGCCGAGGCCCGCGCAGCCATGGAGCGCGGCGACCTGGACGCCGCCGCCCGTGCCTTTGAACAGGAGCTGGCTGCCTCGCCGGGCGACCCGATAGCCAAGGCGGGCCTGGCACAGGTCGACCTGATCCGCCGGGTCAGCTCCTACGATCAGGCTCGCTCGCGCCGGGACGCGGCCGAACACCCGGGTGACGTGCAGGCGCAGATCGCCGTGGCCGACATCGACCTGGCCTCGGGCCGGATCGAGGAGGCGTTCGACCGGCTGCTCGGCGTCGTCCGGCGCACCTCAGGCGAGGACCGGGACCGGGCGCGGGCACACCTGGTCGGGCTGTTCGACATCCTCCCGCCGCGTGACCCGCGGGTGAGCAAGGCCCGGTCCACCCTCTCGGCTCTCCTTTTCTAGCCGAAGGGAATATACAAACAAAGTTGCAGGTTCCCTGCCTATGGAGGATGAAGTCGGGTACTCCGGCCGAGTCCTCAAATACACCAATTCGGAGGTGAGGCAAGGATGTACCTGACTACTTATGACCCGTTCGCCCGGGTAACCCGGCGCGCGTTTGGCCCTGCCAGTGTCAACAGGGCCACCGTCATGCCGCTGGACGGCGTCCGCCGCGACGGCGACGTGCTGCTGCGGTTCGACGTGCCCGGCATCGACCCTGAGTCGATTGAGGTCACCGTGGACCGCGGTGTCCTGTCGGTCAGCGTCAAGCGGGAGGAAGAGCGCGCCGAGAGCGACAAGTTCTTCGTCCGCGAGCGCACGATGGGTACCTTCACGCGCCGCCTGTACCTGTCCAAGAACCTGAACGCCGACGCCGTCGAGGCCGCCTACAACAATGGTGTCCTCGAGGTCCGGATCCCGGTTCTGGAGCAGGCCAAGCCACGCAAGGTGGAGGTCCGCCAGGGCGAGGAGCAGCCGGAGCTCGCTGCCTGACCCAAGTCAGCAGCAGCTCGGTAACACCAGCGGCCGGCGGGCGCGAATGCGTCCCGCCGACCGCTTACCATCTGGGCAGGAGTGAGGCCGGAAGGGAGGCAGAGCCATGGCCCCGTCACCGTTCGAGGACGAGCACGCGCCGCTGTACACGGTCGGGCAGGTCGCGCAGATGCTCGCGGTCAAGCAGGCGTTCCTGCGCCGCGTCGACGAACTGCAGGTCGTCTCGCCGCAGCGGTCCGCGGGCGGCCAGCGCCGCTACACCCGGTACGAGATCCGGGTCATCCAGCAGGTCGTCTCCATGACCGACGAGGGCATCACCCTGCAGGCCATCCGCCGCATCATCGACCTCGAGGAGCAGCTCGCCGAGGTCACCAGGGAACGCGACGAACTGGCCCGCCGCCTGGCCGAGCGGCAATAACCGACCGGCAACAACCGAGCGACAATAACCGGGACCCCGGAGCGCCCTGGGCCTCCGCGAGCTGCTCCAGGACGGGCAGCGCCGCGGCTAGCGCGGACCGCTGCTCCGCGGTAAGCAGCTCCAGGCTGGCGGTCAGCATCAGGGTGGTCTCGGTGCGGATGCGCTCCAGCGCCTCCTGCCCGTGCGCGGTGATGGCCAGCGTGCTCGCGCGCGCGTCGCTCGGGTCCGCGGTCCGCTGGACGTATCCGCTGTCTTCCAGCGCGGTCACCAGCCGGGTGAGCGTCGACGGGGCGATGCCCTCGACGGCCGCCAGGTCGCCGAGCCGCATCGGCCCGGTCTTTCCGATCGTGGCCAGCGCCGCGAGCTGGGTGGGGGTCAGGCCCGCCAGCTCGTGGCGGCGCAGCCGACGGGACAGCCGGGCCAGCGCGACGCGCAGCCGGGTGACGTCGATCTCGGCGTCACCTCCAGGGCCCGCAGCAGAGCGCGCGAGCGCCAGCCCACGACCATCAACGACCGGTTCCGTGCTCACCTTTTCAGCCTACGCGGTGCGCACCGTACGCTTGGAGTCTGGCGGACCCGCCGCCACAGCCGATGTGGGCACCACCGAACTTGACCGATGATAGATACATGGACGACATGGCATCGGACGCTCTGACGGGTCGCCTGCTCGTCGCTACCCCGCTGCTGGGAGATCCGAACTTCCGCCGCACCGTCGTCCTGATCGTGGAGCACGAGCCGGAGCAGGGCACGCTCGGCGTGGTGCTGAACCGGCCCACGCAGGTCCCGGTCGGCCAGGTCCTCGAGCCGTGGACCGAGCTGGCCACCGACCCGCCGGTCGTGTTCACCGGCGGTCCCGTCTCGCCGAACAGCGCGCTCGCCCTGGCCCTGGTACCCGGGACCGACGAGCCGGTCGGCTGGCACCCGCTGGACGGCGGTGCCCCGGCCATGACCCGGCTCGGCCTGGTCGACCTCGATGCCCCGCCCGGCCTGCTCGCCCCCGCGGTCGCCTCGCTGCGGGTGTACGCGGGCTACGCCGGCTGGAGCGCCGGGCAGCTCAAGGCCGAGATCGAGGAGGGGGCGTGGTACGTGGTCCCGGCCGAGCCCGCCGACGCGTTCAGCGCCGAGCCGGACCGGCTGTGGCCCGCCATCCTGCGCCGCCAGGGCGGCGAACTCGCCTACGTGGCCACGTATCCCGATGATCCCAGTCTGAATTAGACGCAGCCTGAACTAGACTCGCCCTGGTGAGCGAGACTGAGGTTGTTCCGGAGCAGGGCACACGCGTCCAGGAGGACGTGCGGCCCGATCTGTCACATGGTGACGGCGATCACGAGCGGTTCGCGCACTACGTCGACAAGAGCAAGATCGTCGACAGCATGGTGACGGGCACGCCGGTCACCGCGCTCTGCGGCAAGGTGTGGGTGCCGAGCCGCGACCCCAAGCGCTATCCGGTCTGCCCCACCTGCAAGGAGATCTACGAGATGCTGCCCCCGGGCGGCGAAGGCGACGACTGACCCCGGGGGGCGTCCCCCCGGAGGCCAACACGAGCCGGTAGAGTTTCGGCCTCGTGAGCATCCCTCCTCTACTCTCCGATCTGAGGGGGTGGCAGAAGGACGCGTATCACGAGTACTTCAGGCTGCCCCGACGTGACTTCCTGCTGGTCGCCACGCCCGGGGCGGGCAAGACCCGGTACGCCCTCACCGTCGCGGCCGAGCTGCTCGCCCGGCGCGAGGTCGCCACGCTCACCATCGTCACGCCCACCGAGCACCTCAAGCATCAGTGGGCGCAGGCGGCCAGCCAGTTCGGCATCGCGCTTGACTCCGCCTACCGGAACGCCCAGGGCCGGGCGGGCGCCGACTTCGCCGGGGTGGCCGTCACCTACGCGCAGGTCGCGGCGCACCCGGCGCTGCACCGGCAGCGTACCGAGAACCGCCGGACGCTGGTCGTCTTCGACGAGATCCACCACGCGGGCGACGCGCTGTCCTGGGGCGACGCGGTCAAGGAGGCGTTCGAAGGGGCCCGGCGCCGGCTCGCGCTGACCGGCACGCCGTTCCGCAGCGACGCCAACCCCATCCCGTTCGTCAGCTACGCCGACGAACCAGGCGGCGGTAAGCGCAGCGCCTCGGACTACGTCTACGGCTACGGGCCCGCGCTCGAGGACGGCGTGGTACGCCCGGTGATCTTCCTGGCCTACTCCGGCGAGATGCGCTGGCGCACCCGGGCCGGCGATGAGATCACCGCCACACTGGGCACCCCGATGACCAAGGACCAGATCGCGCAGGCCTGGCGGACCGCGCTCGACCCGGCGGGGGAGTGGATCAGCCGGGTGCTGGAAGCCGCCGACAAGCGGCTGACCGAGGTGCGCCGCGACATGCCCGACGCGGCCGGCCTGGTCATCGCCGGCGATCACGCCGACGCGCGGGCCTACGCCGCGCTGCTGCGCGGGCTGACCGGCAAGCGCCCGGTGGTGGTGCTCTCCGACGACCCGATGGCAACAAAGAAGATCGCCTCGTTCGCCGCCTCGGACGAGCGCTGGATGGTCGCCGTGCGGATGGTCTCCGAGGGTGTGGACATCCCTCGCCTCGCGGTCGGCGTGTACGCCACCAGCGTGTCCACCGCCCTGTACTTCGCCCAGGCCGTAGGCCGGTTCGTCCGGGCGCGCAGGCGGGGCGAGACGGCTTCGGTGTTCGTGCCCTCGGTGCCGGTCCTGCTCGGGTTCGCCGCCGAATTGGAGGCCGAACGGGACCACGTGCTTCGATCCGGCACCGGTGAAACGCCCGAAGAGGACGAGCTAGCCGAGGCCCAGCGCGAACGAGACACCCCAAACGCCGACCTTGACGAGCCGGCCTTCCAGCCCCTCAACGCCTCCGTTCACTTCGACCGGGTCCTGTACGACGGCGGCGAGTTCGGCACCGCGGCCGCGGCCGGGTCGCCGGAGGAGGAAGACTTCCTCGGCCTGCCCGGGCTGCTCGAACCCGATCAGGTCCGGACCCTGCTCAGCAAGCGCCAGCAATCCCAGCTTGCCGCCCGCTCCCGCGCCGCCGAGGCCGCCCCCGCCGCCCCTGCGGTGAGCCGCCAGCAACTGGCCGCCCTGCGCAAGGAGCTCAACGGCCTGGTCGGCGCCTGGAGCCACCGCACCGGCCAGCCGCACGGCGTCATCCACGCCGACCTCCGCCAGACCTGCGGCGGCCCCCCGCTCCCGCAGGCCACCGCGGACCAGATCCGGGCCCGCATCGCCACCATCCGCCGCTGGGCCGTCTCCGGCCGCTAACCCGCGCGGCTGGCGGTTGTCGCGGATGGCCTTCAGCGGAGCAGCCGCGTTACGCTTTGCCTGCACTGTGCTGACTGGGGAGGCACCGGTGATCACAGGACCGGAAGAGGGAGCAGCGGCGGGCCGTGGCCCCCTTAGGGCGGCCCACGCCGACCGCGAGCACGTGATCGACCTGCTCAAGGCCGCATTCGTTCAGGGGCGGCTGACCAAAGACGAGCTTGACACGCGGGCGGGCCAGGCGTTCACCGCGCGGACCTACGCCGAGCTGGCCGCGCTCACCGCCGACCTCCCCGCCGGGCCGCCCGACGCCCGGCCGTCGCGCCAGCTTGCCCGGCCGCGGAACCGGCCGAAGCGGACCCACCCGGTGCGGAACGCGTCCATCGGGTCGGTCAGCTGCCTGATCTTCGCCCTCCTCGCCTTCCTGTACGGCGTCCACCTCGATGATCCCAATACCCCCGCGTTTCTCGTGCTGGCTTTCCTCGCCCTCATGGCCGTGCCGGGCTTTGTCGGGTACGGGATCCTCGATGCCGTGACGGCGAGGCGGTGAACGCCCCCCGGCCAGGCGGAGCAGCGCCGTCATGACCGTGGTCCGGACCACGCCGGAATACCACCCCCGATAGGGCCGCTACCCGCCGCTCTGCGGCGTGCCGGTGAGTTCCACGCCGTCGCCGCGCAGGTCCTCGATGGCCTTTGCGGTCGATTCCGGGGCCACTCCCGCGGTCAGGTCGAGCAGCACCCGGGTGGCGAAGCCCGCCCGGGCCGCGTCCGCCGCGGTCGCGTGCACGCAGTAGTCGGTGGCGATGCCCACCACGTCGACCTCGTCCACGCCGTGGCCGCGCAGCCAGTCGCCCAGCGGCGTCCCATCATCGCCAGCGCCCTCGAACCCGCTGTACGCCGCCGCGTGCTGGCCCTTGCGGAAGGTCGCCTCGATGGCCGACGTGTCCAGATCCGGGTGGAAGTCCGCGCCGGTCGTGCCCGCCACGCAGTGCGGCGGCCAGGAGTCCGCGTAGTCCGGGTGATCGGAGAAATGGCTGCCCGGGTCGATGTGGAAGTCCTTGGTCGCCACCACGTGCGCGTAGTCATGCGCGCCCGCTAGGCGCTCGCTGACCGCCCGGGCCACCGCGGCCCCGCCGGCCACGGCCAGCGAGCCGCCCTCGCAGAAGTCGTTCTGCACGTCAACGATGATCAGCGCACGCATAGGGCCAACGGTATCCTCCGGACCCGGGAGGCATGATGGCTCAGGCCGGCTACTGGAATCACAACGTCCACTACCAGCCGCTCATCCTCAACGCGGTACCGTCTGGTTGCCAGACCGCGCTCGACGTCGGCTGCGGAGACGGGATGCTCGCCGGCCGCCTGGCCGAGTGCTGCGCCGAGGTAACCGGCATCGATCGTGACCCGCGCATGATCGCCCGGGCCTGGACCCAGGAAACCCGAGCCCGGCCACCGAGCCACATCACCTTCATCGAGGCCGACTTCCTGACCCACGAGTTCCCGGAAGCGAGCTTCGATTTCGTCTGCGCCAACACCTCCCTGCACCACATGGACTTCACCGCCGCGCTGACCACCATGGCCCGGCTACTGCGCCCCGGCGGCCGCCTCGCGGTCATCGGCCTGGCCGCGGACAAGTCCATCGGTGACCTCCTCAAAGGCGCCCCCGGCATCCCGGCCGACCTGTTCTACCGGGCCATCTACCGCAGGGGTGAATCCGGAGCGCCGATCATGGACCCGGACATGAGCTGGCGCGAGGTCCGGGCTGCCGCCGCCGGAGTACTGCCCGGCGTGCGCTACCGCCGCCGCCTGCTGTGGCGCTACTCGCTGCTCTGGACCAAGCCGGCATAAAAGCCGAACCCAGGCTCGGTGCACCCGGTCTGCCAGGCCTGCGAGGGGACGTCGCCGGTCGGTGCTGGGACCTCATTCCGGGTGACGGCCTGGCGTAATCAGGCCTTAACCGTGCATCAAAGCTGTGTCGGCAGGCTCCGGACAGGAAGAACCACCAGGGGGGACACCGATGCGGATCTTGCTTATTGCCAGTGCGTACAACAGCATGACGCAGCGGGTGCATGCCGAACTCGCCGACCGCGGATACGAGGTGTCGGTCGAGCTGGCGCTCGGGGATGAGGTAATGCGGGACGGGGTCGGCCGCTATGACCCGGATCTGGTCATCGCGCCGATGCTGACCACAGCGATTCCCGCGGACATCTGGTCGGCTCGCCCGTGCTTGATCGTCCACCCCGGGCCCCGCGGGGACCGCGGCTCGTCCTCGCTGGACTGGGCGATCATGGGGGGCGCCGAGCGCTGGGGGGTCACGGTGCTGCAGGCGAACGCGGAGATGGACGCCGGTGACATCTGGGCCAGCGTGGAGTTCGAGATGCCGGGCTGCTCGAAGAGTTCTGCATACCGGACCGAGGTCGCCGACGCCGCGGCCCGCGCGGTGCTGCTGGCGGTGGCCCGGTTCGCCGGAGGCCGGTGCCGGCCCGAGCCGCTCGACTACGGTCGGCCCGGCGTCACCGGACGATGGCGTCCGCCGTGCCGGCAAGCCGACCGCAGGATCGACTGGCCGACCGAGCCCACCGAGGCGGTGCTGGCCAAGCTCCGCGCGGCCGACTCCAGTCCGGGCGTGCTGGACGAGATCAGCGGCACGCAGTACTACCTGATCGGCGGGCACCCCGAAGACGAGCTACGCGGTCCGCCCGGCACGATCCTGGCCCGCCGGGAGGGCGCGATCTGCCGGGCCACCAGCGACGGGGCGGTGTGGATCCCGCAGCTGCGCCGCCGGCCGGTGCCCGGCGGCCCGGCCACCTTCAAGCTCCCGGCCACGCTGGCGCTCCGTGAATCGCTGGACGGATCACTGGACGGCGTGCCCGAGGTCCTCCCGCCGCTGACGTTGCCGCCAGGCCGGCGCACCTACCGGCCGATCAGCTACCGCGAGTCCGGCACGGTCGGCTACGTGGAGTTCTGCTTCCCCGGCGGGGCCATGAGCACCGGTCAGTGCCGCCGCCTGCTGGCCGCCTACCGGCACGCCCAGACCCGTCCGGTGAAGGTGATCGTGCTCGGCGGGCCCCGGGACTTCTTCGCCAACGGCATCCACTTGAACGTGATCCAGGCCGGAGCAGCTGGCCCGCAGCCCGGACTACCCGGCGCTGCTGAGCGTCAAGGCCCGGCAGCTCGCGGCGGCCGAGAAGCGGCGTCCGCTGGACGCCTACCGCGCCGCGGAACTGGCCATCATGAACCGCAACTTCTCCGACCCGCGCGAACCGTACGCCCGCCTGCGCCGGGCCTTCGTCTACAAGGAGAAGCCATCGCACACCCCACCCCACCTCGCCCGGCACCGGACCCAACCGCAGAACCCCCAAAGGCCCCAAGGCACCCCCGCGCCTGCCCCTGTCCTGGCCGTGGCCCGTTAGGTCGTGCGCTCCAGAACGGGCGGCCTTGAAGCCGCGAAACGGCCGTTCCGCGCGAGCTCTAACTGCCTACGTCGGCCGGCGTGCCGCCGGTGATCCGGATCAGCTCGGCGAACGAGGTCGGGAACACGGTGTGCGGGTGGCCGGCCGCCGCCCATACCACGTCGTACTTGTCCAGCCATGTGTCGACCAGCGTCCGGATCGGCGCGGGGTGCCCGACCGGGGCGACGCCGCCGATGGCCTGTCCGGTCCACTCCCGGACCGAACGCGCATCGGCTCGCCCGACCGCCGTGGCGCCGACCAGCGCCGCCACGCGGTCCGTGTCGACCCGGTGCGCGCCGCTGGTCATGACCAGCAACGGCGCCCCGTCCGCGCTGAAGATCAGGCTGTTCGCGATCGCGCCCACCTCGCAGCCGAGCTGAGCCGCGGCCGTCGCGGCCGTCGGCGCGGGTTCGGGCAGCTCCCTAACCTCGCCGGACACGCCCAGATCCCGGAGCGCAGCGGCGAAGGACGCAAAGTCAACCGGCATGACAAGCAAGGCTAGCCGGGCCGGACCCACCCCGGCCAACCCATTAACAGCTACCAGGCGACGCTCTCACCGTTCCGGAGCCCTCACTCGTCGCCGTCAGCAGACTCGAACACGGTCGGGATGGCCGGGTAGCCCCGGGACAGCTGCAGCGCGTGCGGCGGCAGTTCGGCCAGCGCCGCGCGGTGCCGTTCCCGCGCCGCGCTGATATCCGAACGCCCCACGATCTCCCCCCCGGCCACCAGCGGCGTCAGCAGTTCCCGGTCCCGCGGCCCGGGATCGGGCGGGCTCAGGCCGATCCGCTCGCTCAGCGCGGTGCCGTCCGCGTCCCGGTGCCGCACCGCCCACTTGCGCCCGCCACGGCCCGGCTTGCCCACCGACCGCTTGGCCACCGGCACCAGCTCGCCATTCCCGTCCGGATCAGCAGAACGCGCCACCAGCTTGTACACCAGCGCCGCCGTGGGCGCGCCGGACCCGGTGACCAGCGAGGTGCCGACCCCGTACCCGTCTACCGGGACCGCGCCCAGCGCCGCGATCGAGTACTCGTCCAGGTCCCCGGTCAGGATGATCCGAGTATTCACCGCGCCCAGCGAATCGAGCTCCCCGCGCACCTGCCGGGCCAGCACCGGCAGGTCGCCGCTGTCGATCCGAACCGCCCCGAGCTCCGGCCCCGCCACCTCAATCGCGGTCCGCACTGCGCGCGGCACGTCGTACGTGTCCACCAGCAACGTCGTCGCCTTGCCCAGCGCCTCGACCTGCGCCCAGAACGCGTGCCGCTCGTTGTCATGCACCAGGGTGAACGCGTGCGCGCTGGTCCCCGCGCTGGGCAGGCCGTACTCGAAACGCGCCTGCAGGTTCGACGTCGACGCGAAGCCCGTGATGTAGGCGGCCCGCGCGCTGGCCACCGCGGCCCGCTCGTGGGTGCGCCGCGAGCCCATCTCGATCAGCGGGCGGTCCCCGGCCGCGGTCACCATCCGGGACGCGGCCGAGGCGATGGCGCAGTCGTGGTTGAGGATGGACAGCGTGACCGTTTCCAGCAGCACCGCCTCGGCGAACGTGCCCTCGACCACTACGATCGGCGAGCCGGGGAAGTAACAGTCACCCTCGGAGTAACCCCAGACGTTGCCGCTGAACCGGTAGGATTTAAGGAACGCCAGCGTCGGCGAGTCCACGATGCCCGCGCCGCCGAGGAAGTCCAGGTCGGCCGGGCTGAAGCGGAACCGCTCGATGGCGTCCAGCAGGCGTCCGGTGCCAGCCACGACGCCGTACCGGCGGCCGTGCGGCAGGTGCCTGGCGAAGACCTCGAAGATGGCTCGGCGGTGGGCCGCGCCGCTGCGCAACGATCCCTGGAGCATGGTCAGCTCGTAGTGGTCGGTCAGCAGGGCCGTTCCGAGCGCGGCGGTGCCGAGCGAATCAGTCCTGGCGGGGGACTGGTGGTTCACCGAATTCGTCACAGGTGGAAGACTACGTAGTGGGAGGTGGGTAGTTGTGAGCGTGGCGCCCGCTGAGGTGGATCTTCCGCGGTCCGCAGACAACCCGGTATCGGATAAGCCCTGGGTCACCATCGTGTGGAACGACCCGGTCAACCTGATGACCTACGTGACCTACGTGTTCCAGCAGGTCTTCGGCTATCCGAAGAGAAAGGCCACCCGGCTGATGCTCGACGTGCACCACAAGGGCAAGGCGGTGGTCGCCGCCGGGGCCCGGGAGGCGATGGAGCACAACGTCGAGGTGCTGCACGGATACGGCCTGTGGGCCACCGTGCAGCACGACAACTAGCAGGCAGCGCGGCCAGCGCGCCCAGATGGAACCCTTCCGGAAGACCCGGGGCGGCGGCGTGCGCGCCGCGCTGGCCCCCGCTGAGGCGTCCCTGCTGCGCAGCCTGGTCGGCCAGGTCATCACGCTGGTCGCCCCCGATGGCCCGCCCGCTCCGCAGGCCCACCCCGACGGCTTCCCGGCCTGGGACGACGACCTCGACGCTCAGCTGACGACCCCGGAAGATCCGGTACTGGCCCGGCTGCTGCCCGACGGGTACCGCGACGACCCGGAGGCCGCCGGGGAGTTCCGCAAGTACACCGAGTCCGGGCTGCGCAGCGCCAAGCACCAGGTTGCCCAGGAGATGCTGGACACGCTGCCCGAGGCGGGCGGCAAGATCCAGCTCACCCACGACCAGGCCCACGCCTGGCTGAAGGCCCTGAACGATGTCCGCCTCGCGCTCGGCGTCCGGCTAGGCGTCACCGAGGAGTTCGAGGAGCAGTGGGGCCGGCTGGGCGCCGATGACCCGGAGTGGGCCGCGTACGAGGTCTACGCCTGGCTCGGCGCGGTGCAGGAGTCGCTCGTCCAGGCACTAGCCTGAACGCTGCTTACTTTCTTTCTGGGGACCCATCCCCCCAGACCCCCCTTGGGGAAGGACGCCCCCCCCCGAGCCCCCCGTAAGCTACGCAATCATGCTCGCGATACCAAAAGACCTGTACGACAAGATCGTGGCCCACGCCCGCGCCGACCACCCCGACGAGGCGTGCGGCGTGCTGGCCGGCCCGGCCGGCCGCGACCGTCCCGAACGGTTCATAGCGATGACGAACGCCGCGCGCTCTCCGACCTTCTACGAATTCGACTCCACCGAGCAGTTCCAGGTGTGGAAGGAGATGGACGACAACGACGAGGAACCAGTCGTCATCTACCATTCGCACACCGCCACCGAGGCCTACCCGTCCCGCACCGACGTCTCGTACGCGGGCGAGCCCGGCGCGCACTACGTGCTGGTCTCGACCCGCGATCCCGCGGTCGCAGAATTTCGGTCCTACCGCATAGCGGACGGCCGGGTCACCGAGGAGCCCGTGACCGTGGTGGAATGATCCCGGACCGCGCCGGGTTGGCACCGAAGGCATAACAGAAGGAATCTGAGGAGCGTTGTTCATGGCCATCGAGGTTCGCATCCCGACGATCCTGCGTACCTATACCGACGGCGCCAAGCAAGTCGAGGGGAGCGGATCCACGCTCGGTGAGCTCTTGATCGACTTGGAGCAGCGGCACGGCGGGCTGCGCGACCGCCTGGTGGACGACGGCGGCCTGCGGCGGTTCGTCAACGTGTACCTGAACGACGAGGACGTCCGTTTCCTGGCCGGCCTGGACACCCCGGTCAAGGACGGGGATACGGTGACCGTCCTGCCGGCCGTGGCCGGCGGTGCCATTTAATTTTTCCGAACGGACCGGGCCCTTGCGCTACGAGAACCTGCTCGACTCTCTCGGCCATACGCCGCTGGTGGGCTTGCCCCGCCTCTCGCCAACACCAGACGTACGGCTGTGGGCCAAGCTGGAGGACCGGAACCCGACCGGCTCGGTCAAGGACCGCGCCGCGTTCTTCATGGTCGCCCAGGCGGAGAAGGACGGGCTGCTCTCGCCCGGGACCACCATCATCGAGCCCACCAGCGGTAACACCGGCATCTCCCTGGCCATGGTGGCCAAGCTGCGCGGCTACCGGCTGATCGTGGTCATGCCGGAGAACACCAGCGAGGAGCGTCGCCAGCTGCTGCGGATGTACGGGGCCGAGATCATCGGCTCCCCGGCGGCGGGCGGCTCCAACGAGGCGGTCCGGGTGGCCAAGCGGATCGCGGCCGAGCATCCCGACTGGGTGATGCTCTACCAGTACGGCAATGAGGCGAACGCCCGGGCGCATTACGAGACGACCGGACCGGAGATCCTTACCGACCTGCCGGAGATCACCCACTTCGTGGCGGGCCTCGGCACCACCGGCACGCTCATGGGCGTGGGCCGCTACCTGCGCGAGCACCGGCCGGGGGTGAAGATCGTGGCCGCCGAGCCGCGCTACGGAGAGCTGGTCTACGGGCTGCGCAACGTGGAGGAGGGCTTCGTCCCCGAGCTCTACGACGCCTCGGTCCTCACCACCAGGTTCTCGGTGTCCTCCGCCGACGCCCTGCGCCGGACCCGGGAACTGATCGCCACCGAAGGCATCTTCGCCGGCATCTCCGCGGGCGCCGCGCTGCACGCCGGCCTGGCCATGGCGGCCAAGGCCGTCAATGACGCCCACGCGGCCGACATCGTGGTGCTGATCGCCGACGGCGGCTGGAAGTACCTGTCCACCGGCGCCTACGACGGCACCCTGGACGAAGCCGAAGCCCGCCTCGAAGGCCAGCTCTGGGCGTAACTTCAGGCTCGCTCGCTCTGTTTCCCCCCGCTCGCCTCCGGGCGCCTTTTAAGGTGCTGTCTTCCCTCGTGCTCCTTCGTCACTCCTCAGTCCAGACAGCACCGGCGCCCTTTGGCTCGCGGGGACCCATTTCCGCCTACCGCGCCACCCCGGCTCCCGTACCGCTTCGCCCCGCCCGCGCCCTGCCCGTCCCCACCCCGTCGGCCCAGGCGACCGCCTATCCATTCATACTGGCTCCTCCTGTCACTCAGGCCAAAACCCCCTCCTCCCAGGTCATAATGGCGGGCATGCGACTGACAGTGATCGGATGCTCGGGGAGCTTCCCGGGGCCGGACAGTCCCGCGTCCTGCTACCTGCTGGAGGCCGAAGGGTTCCGGCTGGTCATGGACGTGGGAAACGGGGCGCTCGGGGTCTTGCAGCGGCACGCGGAGCTGTTCAGCGTGGACGCGGTCTGCGTATCCCACCTGCACACCGATCACTGCGTCGACCTGAGCTCCTACTGGGTGGCGAGGCAGTACGCGCCGGACGGGCCGCGGCCGCCGATCCCGGTCTACGGCCCGCGGGGGACCATCGACCGGGTGGCGGGCTTCTGCGGCGAGGACGCGGCGTCCATCCGGGCCCGGTTCGACGTCCGCGATCTTGACCCGCAGTTCCTCGAGATCGGGCCGTTCCGCATCACCACCGAGCACATGAACCACCCGGTCGAGACGTTCGGGTTCCGGGTCGAGCACGCGGGCTGGACCGTGGCCTACTCGGCCGACACGGGCCAGACCGGCGCCCTGATCCGGCTGGCCCAAGGCGTGGACGTCCTGCTGTCCGAGGCGTCGTTCCAGGACAGCGAGGAGAACCCGCCGGACCTGCACCTGACCGCACGGCAGGCGGGGGAGTACGCCGCCCGGGCCGGGGCCGGGCAGCTGGTGCTCACCCACCTGGTGCCGTGGTACGACCGGGAGCGCTCGCTGGCCGAGGCGGCCGAAACCTACTGCGGCCCGCTGTCGGCGGCGACCTCCGGCCTGGTCCTCGTACCGGGAACCGCCCGATAGGCTGTCCGTCATGTCTCGACCCGATGGGCGATCCGTGACGGAACTGCGGCCGGTCAAGCTGACCCGGAACTGGCTCGACCACGCCGAAGGCTCGGTGCTGGTGGAATTCGGCCGGACCCGGGTGCTGTGCGCCGCGAGCGTGGCCGAGGAGGTCCCGCGGTGGCGCCGCGGCAGCGGGCTCGGCTGGGTCACCGCCGAGTACGCCATGCTGCCGCGCGCGACGAACACCCGCGGTGACCGCGAATCGGTCAAGGGCCGTCTGGGCGGTCGCACCCAGGAGATATCCCGGCTGGTCGGGCGCTCGCTGCGGGCCTGCGTGGACTACAAGGCGCTCGGTGACAACACGATCGTCATCGACTGCGACGTGCTGCAGGCCGACGGCGGCACCCGCACCGCGGCGGTGACCGGCGGCTACGTGGCCCTGGCCGATGCCGTGGCCTGGCTCAGGGAGCGTAAGCGGACCAAGGGCGACCCGCTGCTCACCTCGGTGGCCGCGGTCAGCGTCGGCGTCGTGGACGGCGAGCCCCGGCTTGACCTCTCATACGAGGAGGATGTGGCGGCGGACACCGACATGAACGTGGTCTGCACCGCCGCGGGGGACTTCGTGGAGATCCAGGGCACCGCCGAGCGCGAGCCGTTCAGCCGCGACATGCTCGGCCAGCTCCTCGATCTCGCCGTCTCCGGCTGCGCCGACCTGACCCGGCTGCAGACCGAAGCCCTGTCCCGCAATGTCCGCTGACGCCCTGGTCCTGGCCACCAGGAACGAGGGCAAGCTGCGCGAGCTGGCCCGGATTCTCAGCGACAAAGTCCGGCTGGCCGGGCTCGACGCGTTTCCCGGCGCGCCCGACGTGCCCGAGACCGGGGCCACGTTCGAGGCCAACGCGCTGCTGAAGGCCCGCGCCATCGCCGCCTGCACCGGCCTGCCCGCCGTCGCCGACGATTCGGGCCTGTGCGTGGACGCGCTGAACGGCATGCCCGGCGTGCTGTCGGCCCGCTGGGCGGGCCAGCACGGCAACGACCAGGCGAACCTGGACCTCGTCCTGGCCCAGGTCGCCGACGTGCCGGACGGCCGCCTCGGCGCGCGTTTCGTGTGCGCCGCGGCGCTGGTCGTCCCGGCCGACGGGGACGAGTGGGTGGTGACCGGCCAGGTGGAGGGCCGGCTGATCCGGGTGCCCCGCGGCACCGGCGGGTTCGGCTACGACCCGATCTTCGTGCCCGACGGGTTCGACCTGACCACCGCCGAGATGACCCCCGAAGCCAAGGACGCGATCAGCCATCGCGGCCGCGCCTTCCGCGCGCTCGCCCCGTTCATCACAGGGAGGCTTACTTGACCGAGAAGCGACTTGCGCCCGGTGATCCGGCGCCTGACTTCACCCTGCTCGACGCGGACGGCCAGCCGGTGTCGCTGTCCTCGTTCCGCGGCCAGCGGGTGATCGTGTACTTCTACCCGGCCGCGATGACGCCCGGCTGTACCAAGGAAGCCTGCGACTTCCGCGACAACCGCGATTCCCTGAGCCACAACGGAATCGCGGTGCTCGGCATCTCTCCCGATCAGCCCGCCAAGCTGGCCAAGTTCCGCGAGAAGGAGGGCCTGACCTTCCCGCTGCTGTCCGACCCCGATCACGCCGTGCTCGAGGCCTATGGCGCCTACGGGGAGAAGAAGCTGTACGGCAAGACGACCGTCGGCGTGATCAGGTCCACGTTCGTGATCGACGCCGACGGCAAGGTCTCCAAGGCTCTGTACGGTGTCAAGGCGACCGGTCACGTCGCCCGCCTGATGACCGAGGTCGGAGCCTAGGCGTACCGTTGCTAACGGCCAGGTAATGGCGGCCGGCGGGCGTGGCGAAATGGCATACGCGGCAGGTTTAGGTCCTGTTGGTGGCGACACCGTGGGGGTTCAAATCCCCCCGCCCGCACTGTATCCCCGCGATGAGATGGCGGCCTGAAACGGGGGTAGATCAGGCAGCCAGTTGTTCAATGTCACCACGCCTCAGCCGACGCTGTCCTTCCTCACGCTCAAGCGGCCCGGTAACGGTCCAGCAAACCGGACACCTGAGGTGCCCGCGCAAGACGTCCAAGCCGCATACATCAAAAGCGTATACTTTACTCGTGGCTATGACGACGATCCGTGTGGAAACCGAGGTCCGCGACCGGCTCGCAGCCCTGGCTGCGACGCACGGCCGGAGTCTCGGCGCTGAACTGCGGGCAATGCTCGACGAAATGACGTGGCAGGGTATCGAAGCCGGTTACCGAAGGCTGGCAGCTGACCCGGAGGAGATGGCGGCCTACCGCGCCGAGATCGCCGAATGGACATCGGTCGGCCTCGGCGACCTCGCCGCTACCGCCGCCGAGGAATACCCGGAGTACAACTCTTGACCAGCGGAGATGTTCTGCTGTGTGACCTCAACCCGGTAGCTGGCCGTGAGCAGGGCGGCATACGGCCGGTCCTGGTCGTGTCACACCACCGGTACTCCGTGATCCCCGGACTGTTCCTCGCGGTGCCGCTCACCAGTCGCGATCGCGGACTTGACCATCACATACGGGTTCCCGCGGATGAGTACACCGGGCTGAGGCAGGTCTCGTTCGCCATGACCGAGCAAGTCCGTGCCATCTCCGATCAGCGAGCCGGACGTCACCTGGGCAGCGTCAGCACCGAGACACTGACGGCCGTAAGCCGGTACCTGCACCTGTTCATCGTCTGAGGCAACCGCCTCTGGCCTCCCGACACCTCTGCTGCGCTGCTCGTAGCGCACGTGCCTCGGGGCGGGACGCGGCCAGAGGTGGTTCGCTGTGGCATCGGCGAGCCTCGCGGTCAAGGCACTATCATTCCTGATCCGCTTCGTGCATTGGCTCGGGACAGGTCACAGTCGCAACTGCCAGTGCCTCAACATTCCGCTGTGCCGGCACCACCTGGACGAACCGCGCCACGCACAGGATTCTGCAGTCGGGGGCGAAGGGCGCGCAGCTTGTGACGGTCGCCCAGTCCTCGATGATCTCCGGCAACCAGCAATGGAAGTTCAGCAGTTAACTTCCCGAACCCGGCCCCCTGCCCGTCCGGGCGGGGGGTCACTCATTTTGGCCGAGCCCGCAACATATTACGGTATTGAAAAGAGCTTATCGGGGCACGCGTAATTGCCCGATCGGATGCCTAGCCTGATGATTGGTCACTCATCCGAGCGGTTATCTGCGGGGTCGCTCACGGAGTGTTCTGCGTGCGGCCACAATCGAGGCCGCCGTTCGCGGGAGGCGACGATGAACATCCGCAGCTTCCGTATAGTGCCGGTCACTGTGTCAGTGATCATGGCCCTGGCCACCGGGTGCGGCACGGTGAGCAGCACCGCGCCGGCCGCGGGCCAGCCCGATCCCGGAGAGGCGGACATCACGGTCGCCGCCATACCGGCTACCGACCTGGCTGGCCTGTACATCGCGCAGGACCAGGGACTGTTCGCCCGGCAGGGGCTGCACGTGACGATCGAGCAGATACCCAGCAGCCAGGCGATCATCGCCGACCAGCTTAAGGGCCAGGTCGACATCAGCGCGGGCAGCTACATCGCCTACATCTCGGCGCAGGCGGCGGGGGCCAGGTTCCGTGTCCTGGCTGAGGCTTCGACGCTGCGTCCGGACACCCGTGTGCTGGTCACCACCGCGAATTCGCCCATCGTGGCCGTCGACCAGCTGGTGGGAAAGAAGATCGCGGTCAACGCCACCAACAGCATCGGCACGCTGCTGATCAGCGTGCTGCTCTCCGATCATGGAATCTCCCCCGCGCGGGTGCACTTCATCACCGACCAGCAGGGTTTCCCCGCGATGCCCGCGCAGCTGCAGGACGGCGCGTGGAACGCGGCGTTCCTGGCCGAGCCGTACATCACCCTGGCGGGGGAGCAGTACGGCGACCGGGTGCTGGCTGACCTGGATCAGGGCTCGGCGGTGGACTTCCCGATCGACGGGTACGTCGCCACCACGGCATGGGCCCAGCAGAACCCCAAGACCGCGGCCGCGTTCGTCCGGGCCATCGAGGCGGGACAGCTGCTCGCCGATACCGACTCGGCGGCCGTCCAGGCCGCCATGGCGAAATACGACAACCTGGGGTCCCTGGTGACGACGGCCATGGCGTTGTCCGGGTACCCGACCGGCCCGGTGAACAAGGGGCGCATCCAGCGCGTGGCGGCGGCCATGCTCAAGTTCGGCATCCTGGGCCCGCGATACACCGCCGAGGTGAAGCAGGGCACCCTGGTCGCATCGATGGTCAGCCCCCTGTCCTGAAACGGGCTCGCGTCCTGAAACGGGCTCGCGTCCTGAAACGGCGCCGCGCCGCTAGATGTCCGCGCGGTATGCGGCAGCGGCTGACGCCGCCGGAGATGATGGGCCGGGTGGCCAGCACCAGCTTGTTCATCGCGGCCGGCGGCAGCTGCGTCGGCGCCGTGCTCGGCGGCGTGATCGCGGCCCGGTTCGGGATCACCGCGCCTTACTGGGCCGGGTTCGTGGTGGCGGTCCTGGTGTCCGCCAGTACCTGGCGGGTGTTCAACCGGGCCGCCGTGGCCGAGGCCTACGCCGAGCCTGCGCTGTCCGGAATGGCCCAGCCGGAGTATGGCCCGCGGCCGACGACCGGATACGCTGTCAATACAGGTGGGAGGCGCTGGTGAGGCCAGAACCGGGAGCCCAGGCAGCCGCGGCGGGCCTGCGGTCCTCGCGGGCCGACCGCGAGCGGGCGATTGAACTGCTCAAGGCCGCGTTCGTGCAAGACCGGCTGGCCCGGGATGAATTCGACGCGCGGGTCGGCCAGGCGCTCGCGTCGCGGACCTACGCGGAGCTGGCCGCGGTCACCGCGGACATCCCCGCCGCGCTGATCGGGGCCCTGCCGCGGCGCCCGCCCGCCCGGACGCGGGGCCGGATCCCCATGAACACCGCGGTCACCGCGGGCGCATGCGTGGGCGTGGCGGCGAACGTGTGCATGCTGGCCGCTCTTCTCGTCGGGAGCGCGGTGGCTGTGCTCCTGGTCGCCATGTTCACCGTCATCGGGGTGATCCTGGCCATCGGGGCCATGATCGTCGCATCCTAGGCCTGGAGCAGCCAGCCGAGCGCGACCGGAAGCTGCCGCCCCCACCACACCTGCTCCTCGCCCGCCTCTTCGTAGGTCCAGACCGCGAGCCGGTCCCGGCCGGGGCTGTGGCGCATACGCCGAACAATAACTCCGCGGGATCTGTACCCGGCAACCCCGCCGCCTGGCTGGTCACGACGGCCCGGCACCGGGCCGTCGACAGGCTGCGCCGCGATCGCGTCCTGGCCTGATCATGGTGCGCGGCGTCAGCCGCCGGTCAGCATCGAGTTGATGTTGAACGAGGAGTCGAAGCCCAGGAACTGCTGCATGACGTCGACCACGCGCTGCAGCTGTACCTTGTCCACGCTGCCCGTCGGGCCGGTGATGAACGGGTAGTTGTCCAGCGCCATGACCGACGCGATCTGCTTGGACACGCCGAGCGGCACCGGCTTCATCGGCAGGTCTTCCATGGCCTGCTCGACCGCGGCCCGGTCGGAGTCCGCGATCTGCTGGCCCTCTTCCAGCGCCTTGTCGAAGGCGGCCAGCGTGTGCGGGTACTTCTGGGCCCACTGCTTGGTTACCACGTAGCCCTCGACCGGGAAGCTCGTGGTCGCGCCCTGGTCCAGGTCGACCAGGGGCACCGCCCCGTCGGCCTGCTCGGCGACGCTGGCGAACGGCTCAGGCAACACCGCGGCGTCGATCTTGCCCGCCTTCAGCGCGGCGGGCATCGCGGGGAACGGGATAGTGGTCACGAACTTCACCGAATCCGGGGCGATCCCGTGCTCGGCCAGGACCGAGGAGGTCAGCAGGTACAGGATGTTCTTCGGCGCGTTGATCGCGATCGTCTTGTTCGCCAGGTCGGCGAGCGACGTGATCGAGGAGCCCGGCATCACGTAGATGCCCTGGGCGCCCGGTTCCATCACCGATCCCTCGGCGAAGATGTCCAGGTTGGCCTGGCCCGCGGCCTCGGCCTGGATGTAGGACACGTAGTTGCCGCCGGTGATGTCGTACTGGCCCTTGATCTGACCGCTGATCACCGTTTCGCTGCTGGTGGCGGGAGTGAAGGTGACGTGCAGTCCGGCCTTGGCGAACAGCCCGTCGTACAGCGCGACGAAGAAGCCCGCGGAATCCAGGGCCGGCACTACGGCCACGTTCAGGTCCGGCTTCTCCACGCTCGGCGGACTCCCCGCGCGGCCGCTGCCTGAGCATCCGCTGGCGAATACCAGCGTCGCAGCCGCGGTCAGCAGCGCCGCGCCGCGCACACGTCTGGCGGTCATCGCTCACCCTCCTCACGGGGAAGGGGACAGCAAACGCACGGCGCGCGGACGCGCCCGTGGTGGTCCCCTCCATGGTCCTTGAGCAGCATAAATCAACCCGGGTGAGGCATTCATGCATTTGCCTAAACTCAGACTTTGCTCATCACCAGGTATGACAGCGGCAGGAGTTCCCGATAACGGTATAAGTCGCATTATTAGCGACGTTCCCGGACAGCCGCAGCCCAACGACGGCTAGGGCCGGTCCCCGGGCACGGCCGGGGCCGGCCGCGACCACGGCCGAGGCCGGCTGCGGCACCGGGTGCTCACCGGGCGGCCGGGCGATGTTAAGGTCACCGTCGATCTGACAAAATAGGCGGCCTGACCAGAAAGAGCCTGGCCGGAACGGAGCACCGATGGCTGACGCGGATACCGAATCGAAGCCCGTCAATAAGAGAGCGCTGCTGGCCGACATCGACCGCACCCGCGCGGAACTGGCGCGCACCATCGACGCCATCTCCGAGCGGGTGAGCCCGAAGAGGAACGTCCAGCGGGCAGCGGACGAGCTCCGCGTGCGGGCCGATCAGATCAACATCAACCCGGTCATGGTCGGCGCCGCGGCGGCCGCGGTCGTCGTCGGCGTGACCGTACTGCTCCTGTTCCGCCGCCGCAAGCGCTAGAAGTCACCGGCCCGCCGACGGCGAGCAAGCCGACGGATGTCACCGGCGTGTAGGCCGACGGATGGAACCGCGGCGGCCAGCGGCGGGCTAGCCGGCGCTCTTGGTCAATTCCTCGTACTCGGCCGCGGACAGCAGGTCGGTCGGCAGGGCCGCGTCCCCGTTGCCGTCCTGCGCCACCCGGACCCGGAACATCCACCCGGCCGTATACGGCTCGGCGTTCACCAGCGACGGGTCGTCCTCCAGCTCGCCGTTGATCTCGGTCACCTCGCCGTCCACCGGTGAGTACAGGTCGCTGACCGACTTGACCGATTCCACCTCACCGCACGGCTCGCCGGCCGTGACGGCCGTGCCGAGGGCGGGCAGGGACACGTAGACCACGTCACCGAGCTGCTGCGCCGCGTACTCGGTGATGCCGACCGACGCCACGGTGCCCTCGACGGACACCCATTCGTGCTCGGCCGTATAACGCAGTTCGGCTGGGTTGCTCATCGTTATCGACTCCTGGAGTAAAACGGCAGATCCGTCAGCTGGGCCGGGACGGCTTCGCCCCGGATGCCGACAGCAAGTACAGCATCACCCGCGTCGGCGCTGGCGTTCAGGTAGGCCATAGCGATCGGCCGGCCCAGGGTGGGAGACGGGGCGCCGCTGGTCACGGTGCCGCACACGACCCCGTCCGCGAGCACGGGGTAGCCGTGCCTCGCCACCCGGCGGGACTGGATGGTCAGCCCGACCAGCCGCCGAGCCGGACCCGAGGACGCCCGCGCCGCCAGCGCCGAACGCCCCACGAAATCACCCGGCTTGTCGAGCTTCACCACCCGCCCCAGGCCCGCCTCGAACGGCGTCAGGTCCGGGCCGAGCTCGTTACCGTACAGCGGCATGCCGGCCTCGAGCCGGAGCGTATCGCGGGCGGCCAGGCCCGCCGGGACCAGCCCGGCCGGAGCGCCCGCCGCCGCAACCGCCTCCCACACTGCCGAAGCGTCCGCTGGACGGCAGAACACCTCGAAGCCGTCCTCCCCGGTGTACCCGGTCCGGGCCACCCACGCCGGCGCACCCGCGACCGACCCGAACGCCCCGGCGTAGTACTTCATGGCTCCCAGGTCGAGATCCGTGAGCCCTCCCAGGATCCCGGCCGCGGCCGGCCCCTGGACCGCGATCAGCGCGTAGTCGTCCGTCGCGTCGGTGACCGTCGCGTCAAACCCGGAAGCCCGGGACCGCAGCTCAGAAAGCACCACGGCCGTGTTGGATGCGTTCGCGATGACCAGGTACTCCTGCTCGCCCTGCCGGTAGACGACCAGGTCGTCGAGCACGCCACCGTCGTCCGCGCAGATCATCGTGTACCGGGCCCGGCCGGGCGGCACGACGGACAGGTAGCCGGTCAGCGCATAGTCCAGCGCCGCCCCGGCGCCGGCCCCGCGGACCAGTATCTCGCCCATGTGCGACAGGTCGAACAGCCCGGCCGCGTGCCGCACGGCCTGGTGCTCGGCCGTCTCGCTGCCGTAGCGCAGCGGCATCTGCCAGCCCGCGAACGAGGTCATGACCGCCCTGAGCCGGGCGTGCACTTGGTATAGCGGAGTCTGCCTCGATGACGTCACCTGGGAATGGTATGCCGGAACCATGGAACTTCTGACTGAGGCCCAGATCACCGCCGAGCTCGCCGCCGTCCCGGCCTGGACCCGCGACGGCAGCGCGATCACCACCGTTACCGACCGCGCCGACTTCCGCGACGCCCTGCTGTACGTCGGGGCCGTCGCCTACCTGGCCGAGAGCGCCAGCCACCATCCCGACGTCGCCATCGCGTGGAACAAGGTGACGCTGACCCTGAGCACCCACTCCGCGGGCGGCCTGACCGCGAACGACTTTGCCCTGGCCCGCCAGATCTCAGCGCTGTCCTGACGAGGCACGCTCGTACAGCGCCTGCGCGGCCGAGCCCAGGCCGGCCGAGTATTTCCGTCGGGGCCGCCGGTGGCGGACAATGGGCCGGTGACCTTCTCTGGCCCGCCGCGCGACGTGGTGATCCTGGGCTCGACCGGCTCGATCGGCACCCAGGCCCTCGACATCATCCGGCGCAACCCGGACCGCTTCCGGGTCGCGGCGCTCGCGGCGGGGGGCGGCCACCTGGACCTGCTGGCCCGGCAGGCGGCCGAGTTCGGGGTGGCGGCCGTCGCCGTCGCCACCCCGGCCGCCGCGGCGCAGCTACAGGCCGCACTCCGCGCTCTTATTACCTTGGACCGAACGGAGCGTGGTGCGTCCCCCGCGATTCCCGAGGTGCTGGCCGGGCCGGATGCGGTCTGCGAGGTCGCCGGGTGGCCGTGTGACGTGGTGCTCAACGGGGTGACCGGGGCCGCCGGGCTGCAGGCCACGCTGGCCGCGCTCGACGCCGGGCGGACGCTGGCCCTGGCCAACAAGGAGTCGCTGATCATCGGCGGCCCGCTGGTCACCAGCCGGGCCAAGCCCGGGCAGATCGTGCCGGTCGACTCCGAGCACTCCACCATCGCCCAGTGCCTGCGGGCCGGACGCGGATCCGAGGTGCGGCGGCTGGTGCTGACCGCCAGCGGCGGCCCCTTCCGCGGCTGGCGCCGGGACGCCCTGGCCGACGTCACGCCGGAGCAGGCCCTCGCCCACCCCACCTGGAAGATGGGGCCGCTGGTCACGGTCAACTCCGCCACCCTGGTGAACAAGGGCCTGGAGGTGATCGAGGCGCACCTGCTGTTCGGGTTCGGGCTGGACCGGATCGACGTGGTGGTGCACCCGCAGTCGATCGTGCACTCGATGGTGGAGTTCGCCGACGGCGCCACCATCATCCAGGCCTCCCCGCCGGACATGCGGCTGCCGATCTCGCTCAGCCTGGCCTGGCCCGACCGGGTGCCCGACGCCGCGCCGCGGCTGGACTGGTCGGCCGCGGCGACCTGGACCTTCGAGCCGCTGGACGACGCCGCGTTCCCGGCGGTCGCGCTGGCCCGGGAGGCGGCCGCGGCGGGCGGCACCATGCCGGCCGTCTACAACGCCGCCAACGAGGCCTGCGTGGCCGCCTTCCTGGCCGGCCAGATCGGCTTCACGCGGATTGTCGATACCGTGGCCCGGATAGTCTCAGAGCATGACGCCGCGCGCGCGGCCGTTGCCACCGTGGCGGACGTGCTCGCGGTCGACGGCTGGGCCCGGCGGCGGGCTGCCGAGCTTCTGGCTTAACGAGGAGGACGACCGGATGGACCTGATCGGCTGGGTCATCTTCATCGTCGCCCTGCTCGTCTCCGTCATGCTGCACGAGACCGGCCACTTCGTGCTGGCCAAGAAGTTCGGCATGAAGGTCACCCGCTACTTCGTCGGCTTCGGGCCGACGATCTGGTCCACCTGGCGCGGCGAGACCGAGTACGGGATCAAGGCGCTGCCGTTCGGGGGTTTCGTCAAGATCGTCGGCATGCACTCGCTGGACGATCCCGACGACCCGGAGGACGAGCCCCGCGCGTTCCGCAACAAGCCGGCCTGGCAGCGGATCCTGGTCCTGTGCGCCGGGTCGGCCATGCACTTCCTGCTGGCCCTGGTGCTGGTATTCGGGCTGGCCCTGGCCGTCGGCATCGCCAACGACAACGTCACCCAGCTGGGCACGATCAGTTCCTGCGTGCCCGCCAGCCTCACCGCCTACGACAACGGCACCTGCACCTCGTCCGACCTGGCCTCGCCGGCCAAGCTGGCCGGGCTGCGGGTGGGCGACACGGTGACCGCCTTCGACGGCCATCCGGTGAGCACCTTCACCCAGCTGGGCGACGCGATCCGTAATGCTGCCGCTGGGTCGGCGGTCACCATCACCGTCCGCCGTGACGGGAGGCTGGTCAACCTGCGCACCAAACTGGCCAGCGTCAGCGGCCGCAGCGGCTCCTACCTGGGCGTCGGGCCCGCGGTGGTGTTCCAGGTGGCCAGCCCCATTGGAGCAGTTGAGTACTCGGGCACGACCTTCGGCCAGGTGGTGGCCGGCTCGGCGCAGGCCGTCGCGGCGCTGCCCCGGGAGCTGCCCAAGCTGTTCGCCAAGCCCACGGGGAACACGTCGGCCGACCAGGTCATCGGCGTAGTCGGCGCGGCCGAGGCCACCGGCACCGAGGTGGCCTCCAATGCGGGCTGGCAGTACAAGGTCAGCTTCGTGCTGCTGCTCATCGCCTCGCTGAACATCTTCGTGGGCCTGTTCAACATGCTCCCGCTGCTGCCCTTGGACGGCGGCCACATCGCCGTGATCATCTACGAACGGATCCGCGCCTGGCTGGCCCGCCTGCGCGGGCGCCCCGACCCCGGCCTGGCCAACATGGCCAAGCTGCTCCCGGTCAGCTTCAGCCTGTTCCTGGTGATCGTGTTGTTCAGCGTCGCTCTGGTCGTGGCCAACATCATCAACCCCGTAAACCTCACCGGCGGCTAACCCCGCCCCAGAACCAAGCCCCCCGAGCACCCGCACCCGCACCCAGTACCCGCACCGAGCACCGCACCTGTACCACATCGCGATATTTGCCTGTTTTATCCCATTTGTCCCTGAGAACGGCCGAAGGAAACCTGCCCCGATGGTGGGTTGATGGGCCGTTGTACCAGTAAGGGCAGGTATGTCGGTCCATCCACCAGGTAGCCAACAGGATTCCGACGCACCCGTCAGCCTCTGTGACCTTCCGTTACCCGGGTGATGGTTCAATGGGCGGGTCGGGGGATTCGGGGATGTGCCAAGTGAACGGATGGGTTCATGAGTATTGACCTCGGTATGCCGCAGACGCCGCCCGAGCCGCTCGCCGAGCGTCGGCCGTCCCGCCAGATCATGGTGGGCTCGGTGCCGGTGGGCGGGGGAGCGCCCGTGTCGGTGCAGTCGATGACCACCACGCTGACCGCCGACGTGAACGCCACCCTGCAGCAGATCGCCGAGCTGACCGCCTCCGGCTGCCAGATCGTCCGGGTCGCGGTCCCGTCCCAGGACGACGCCGACGCGCTGCCCGCCATCGCCCGCAAGTCGCAGATCCCGGTCATCGCCGACATCCACTTCCAGCCCAAGTACGTGTTCGCCGCGATCGACGCCGGCTGCGCCGCGGTCCGGGTCAACCCGGGCAACATCAAGCAGTTCGACGACAAGGTGGCGGAGATCGCCAAGGCCGCGTCCGCCGCCGGGATCCCGATCCGGATCGGCGTCAACGCCGGCTCCCTGGACAAGCGGCTGCTGGCCAAGTACGGCAAGGCCACCCCGGAGGCGCTGGCCGAGTCCGCGCTGTGGGAGTGCTCCCTGTTCGAGGAGCACGGGTTCACCGACATCAAGATCTCGGTCAAGCACCACGACCCGGTGGTGATGATCAACGCCTACCGGCTGCTCGCCGGCCAGTGCGACTACCCGCTGCACCTGGGCGTGACCGAGGCCGGGCCGATCTTCCAGGGGACGATCAAGTCCGCGGTGGCGTTCGGCGCCCTGCTGGCCGAAGGCATCGGCGACACCATCCGGGTCTCCCTATCCGCGCCCCCCGTGGAAGAGGTCAAGGTCGGCATCTCGATCCTGGAATCGCTCGGCATGCGCCAGCGGCGCCTGGAGATCGTGTCCTGCCCGTCCTGCGGCCGGGCCCAGGTTGACGTGTACAAGCTGGCCGAGGAGGTGACCGCCGGGCTGGACGGCCTGGAGGTGCCGCTGCGGGTCGCGGTCATGGGCTGCGTGGTCAACGGCCCCGGCGAGGCCCGCGAGGCGGACCTCGGCGTGGCCTCGGGCAACGGAAAGGGCCAGATCTTCGTCCGCGGCAAGGTCATCGCGACCGTCCCGGAGTCCGCCATCGTCGAGACCCTGATCGAGGAGGCCATGCGCCTGGCCGAGCAAGGTGTCGCCGACGACGAATCCCCCTCCGGCAAACCCGTAGTCACCACCTACTAAGCACCCCCAGCCACCCGTCCGCGTCCCCATGATCGCGAAGACTTTGCTAACCCCTGGAGTGAACCCTTCGCGATCATGAAAAGCGCTCCAGCGCACGTGCCGCCGCTCAGCGACAGGAAACCCGGGTTTCACCATCCCAGAGCGCAGTGAAACCCGGGTTTCATCGCGGTCGCCTAGCTGGCTTGGCGGTGCGCGTGGCTGGCCGTCATGCTCTCGGCGTAGACGACCTCGCCGACCTGCTCGGCGGCCGCTGCCCGCGCGTCGGCGGGCAGCATGTCGTCGGTGATGAGCACGTCGACCTCGCTCAGCTGCGCGAACGAGCTCAGGCTGACCAGGCCCCACTTGGTGTGGTCGGCCAGTACGACCACCTGGCGCGCGACCCGGATGAAGCTCCGGTTGGTCTCGGCCTCGGCCAGGTTGGGCGTGGTCAGTCCGGCGTCGGAGTCGAAGCCGTGGCAGCCGAGGAAGAGCACGTCGAAGTGGAGGGAACGGATGGTCAGGTCGGCGATCGGCCCGACCAGCGCGTCGGACGGGGTGCGGACGCCGCCGGTGAGCACCACCGAGTCGGCCGTGCCGTCCAGCCCGCCGCGCATCCCGCTGAACAGATTCGTCACGCGCAGCGAATTGGTGACGATGGTGAGCCCAGGCACGTCGAGCAGGCACTGCGCCAGCGCGAACGTGGTGGTCCCGGCGGCCAGCGCGATTGCCGTGCCGGGCGTGACCATTCTGGCGGCCGCGCGGGCGATCGCGGTCTTCTCCGGCCGTTCCAGCACGAGTTTCGCCTCGAAGCCCGGCTCATGACTTGAGGGCGTGCCCGGCAGCACCGCGCCACCGTGCACCTTTTCTACCAACCCGTCGCGGGCTAGCACCTCAAGGTCTCTGCGGATGGTCATATCCGAGACGCCGAGCCGCTGAGTGAGATCACTGACCCGGGCGCTGCCGTCGCTCCTGACGGCCTGCAGGATGAGCGACTGGCGGTGTCTGGCAAGCATCCGTCCTTTCCCTCCTTGTCGCGGGGGATAGCGCCCGGACCCGTGCGGTGGTCCTGGATGGCGTTATCCGTACCAAGTGAGACGTTTCCCATCCGTGTTCGGTTCCGGGGATGGATGTCGGAAGCGGAAGGATTTCTGTGCCCCAGGTTGCCCGCGAGCCTGACGTGGCCCGCGAGACCCGGGCCCGGCACCTCTCGTCCGCCCTCCGCTCGTGCCCTGGGTGAGCAAGAACTCCGCTCGTGCCACAGACAGTCAACGTCACGGACAGTCAACGTCTCGGACGGTCTAGAGCTCCGCTCGCGGCTCAGGCCGGCCCGCCGCACCACCGCATCCGTAGCCGGCCCGCCGCCCCGCCCGTGTCCGTGGCCGCCCCGCCCGTGTCCGCGGCCGCCCCGCCAGTATCCGCGGCTGGTCCGCAATTCCCGGCCGGGTCCAGCGGTCCAGGCCGCCCCGCCGACCCTCCCGCTCGCCCGGATCCGGGGTGTGCGCGGTCATTTCCCTCGGGAGGCGGCGCGGAAGATTCGGGGCAGCGTATCGATGGTGTTTCGCGTTTGTTGCTGTATTGTGACTTGTTAACGTTAACATCGTCGAGTCGGCGAGGGGAGGGCGTGTCAGACCGAGGCTCATGGAAGCGATTGCGAATTTTGCTAATCGCGCATGCAAATGCTCATGCGGAGCCTGATATCGAAACGGGCGCGGTCCTCTATCGGGTCTGCGTGGTGCCTTGACAGGTGATCGTCATCAGCTTTAGCGTCTACTGCGGTTCGTCACAGTGTGCTGAATACCGGTCGCATTCGAGATGCTGCGGGTTACTCCAGATGAACCGCTGGAACAGACAGTGGAATGGGCGTGTCTTCGCGTTATCTCTCTCGCGACGAAGTCGACGGGACTCGCCGCGCGACTGCGGGCTCGGCCCGGGAGAGTATCCCGTCCCGGGAAATTCCATGGAGGTCCTTAGATGAAGAAAAAGGTCGACCCAGTAGTCGACGAAGCGATTGAGACGCTGAACATGAAGGACGGGCCTAGCCGTCGCCGGCTGCTAGAGGGGGCTGGGCTGTTCAGCGCCACAGCGGCTGCCTCCGCGCTGATCGCGGCGTGCACCTCGTCCAGCTCGAGCAGCGCCACCTCGACGGCGTCGGCGTCGGCCACCACGGCCGCGGCCGGGAACTTCCCGAAGACCCCGGCCTGGCAGTTCTGGTTCGTCAACCACGTCTACACCAACACGTTCTTCGTCCCCACCCAGTACGGGTTCGCCGACGCCGCGGCGCTGCTGGACATCCCGGTGCCCAAGTGGGGCGGGTCCGCGTCGACGTCGAGCGTGTCGCAGATGGTGAGCTACCTGCAGACCGCGATCTCGGCCAAGGCGAACGGCATCGCGACCACGGTCATCAACGCCACCGGCTTCACCACGCCGGTCATGGACGCCATGAACGCCGGCATCCCGGTCGTCACCTACAACGCCGACGGCGTGTACAACCCGAACGGCACCCCGGACATCGGCACCAACCGGCTGTGCTATGTCGGGCAAGCGCTGTACCTGTCCGGGCAGCAGCTCGGCGAGCGCATCAAGTCCCTGGTCACCACCCCCGGGGAGATCGTCATCTTCATCGCGACGCCCGGCACGGGGAACATCCAGCCGCGTTACGACGGGGCGGCCTCGGTGCTGAAGCCGCTCGGGTACACGGTGAGCGAAATCGCCACCGGCGCGGCGACCTCGGTCGAGCTCGCGGCGGAGAAGGCCTACCTGCTCGGCCACAAGAGCGTCAAGGGCGCGTTCGCGGTCGACGCCGGATCCACCGAGTTCCTGGCCCAGGCGCTGTCCGGGGCCGGCCTGTCCGGCCTGCCGGCCGGCGGGTTCGACCTCACCCCGGTGACGCTGAGCGCGATCCAGTCCGGCGCGATCAACTTCACCATCAACCAGAACCCGTACCTGCAGGGCTTCCTGCCCACCCTGTACCTGTACATGTACAACCTGTCCGGCGGGCTGGTCCCCCCGCCCGACACCGACACCGGGCTGAGCTTCGTCACCAAGAGCAACGTCGGCCCGTACCTGACCAACACCAGCCGGTTCGAGGGCTCGACCTCGGCGCAGAAGATCATCCCGCTGCCGTCCGGGCCAATCATGAACCCGCAGGCCACCACCAGCACCTGACCAGGACTCACTCTGGGCATGCACGCCGACGGCGGGCCCCGGATCGCGATCGCGTCCGGGGTCGGCCGTCGGCGTCAGCTGGTTTCATGGGTTCCGGGCCAGGCCGGATCACCATCCCCGGTTATTGCCCATGAATGGGCGGGAGCGGAGACTGAACTTGCGCGTTTGAGGTAGGCGCTCAGACCGTGGGCAGGCAGAGCGAGAACGCACAGAACGGAAGAATGACGTGAGCAATACCGCTGAGCGTACGGCGGACGTCGCTGGCCCGCCGGGAGGCCAGCCAGCAGGCGGCAACGGCTTGCTGCGGACGCTGAGACACGGCGCCGGCGCCTTCCTGCGGCAGCGCGAGGCGACGGTGCTGACCGTCGTCGTCGCCCTGTTCATCTACTTCACGATCGATTCTGCGAACTTCTTGACCCACGCCAACATGGCCAACCTGCTGTCCGGGGTCGCGGCGCCGTACATCATCCTGACCATCGGCGAGGTATTGCTGCTGATCTGCGGCGAGATCGACCTGTCGGTGGGCTACGTGTTCACCATGGCGCCGTTTCTGATGTACTTCCTGATCACCTACGACGGGTTCCCGGCCATCCTGGCCATCATCGTCTCGCTGATCTTTGGCCTGTTCGTCGGCTTCGTCAACGCGGTGCTCGTCGTGACGCTGCGGCTGCCGTCGTTCATCGCCACCTTGGGGACCGCGTTCGTGCTGTACGGCGTGGTGCTGACCACATCGCACGGGTCGCCGGTCAGCATACCGCCGTCGGCCGAGCACATCGGGAAGTTCTTCGGCAACGAGACCACGAGCGCCTGGGGGTGGTCGGCGTTCATCTGGGCGGTGCTGCTGACGGTCATCTTCCAGATCGTGCTCACCCAGACCCGCTTCGGCCTGCACACGGTCGCGGCGGGCGGGAACATGCTCGGCGCGCGGGAGGCCGGCATCAGCGTGGCCCGGATCAAGTACGGGAACTTCATGATCACCGGCCTGCTCGGCGCGCTGGTCGGCATCCAGGTGGCCTTCTACGACAACACGATCGACCCGAGCGCCGGCGGGTTCAACTACGTGTTCTACGCGGTCGCCGCCGCGGTTCTCGGCGGGACGGCCATGCTGGGCGGCTCGGGCACGATCATCGGCGGCTTCCTCGGCGCCATCCTGCTGTCCATCTTCACCGACGGGTTCGCGATCATCGGGGTTAGCGCCAACCCGCTGTTCATCGTGTTCGGCGCCGGCGTGCTGGTGGCGATGATCGCGAACGTGCAACTCGGGCGGCTACGTGAGGCGGGAGGACGGGTATGACGGCCACCACACCAGAGGGCCAGGCGGCGCCCCCCGGCGCGGACGGCGACATCCTGCGGGTCGAGCACGTATCGAAGCGCTACGGCGCGGTCACCGCGCTGGTTGACGTCAATATGCACCTGCGCCGGGGTGAGGTGCTCGGCCTGATCGGGGACAATGGCGCGGGCAAATCCACCCTGCTGAAGATCTTGTGCGGTTTTCAGCCGGCCACCAGCGGGCACATCTTCCTCGAGGGCCAGGAGGTCACGCTCAAGTCCGTGGACCACGCCCGGTCGCTCGGCATTGACGCGGTCTACCAGGACCTTGCGCTGATCAACCAGCTGACCGTCTACCACAACATGTTCCTGAACCGGGAGAAGGTCCGCTGGCCGCTGCTGAACCAGCGGGCCATGCGCCGGGAGGCCAAGAAGCGGCTGGACGAGATGGGGATCCGGATCCCGTCGGTCAGCGCCGAGGTGGCCCAGCTGTCCGGCGGCCAGCGGCAGGCGGTCGCGGTGGCCCGGTCGGTGTACTCCAACCCGAAGATACTGCTGCTGGACGAGCCGCTGGCCGCGATGGGCGTCAAGGAGGGCGCCATCATCCTGGACCTGGTCCGGGAGCTGAAGCGGCGCGAGGTCTCGATCATCATCATCGCGCACAACTACGGCCAGGTCCTGGAGGTCTGCGACCGGGTCAACCTGATCCAGGGCGGCAAGATCACCCTGGACAAGTACAGCTCGCAGACCTCGGCCCAGGAACTGACCGACCTGGTCGTCGCCGAGTACCGGAAGGCGCTCGAGGAGCGCCACCGCGCCGCCGCCTCCTGATCGAGCCCGGGCGCCCAGTCAAGAGAGCCGCGGCGAGCCAGAAGGGGTCGGGCCTTAGGGCATGATGGGGGCATGTCGATGGCTCGCCGGGGCGGGCGCGCGGTGCGGGGCAGCGCGGCGGCGCTGACCGTCGCCGTGGCCGCGCTGATCACGGTCACCGCCTGCAACTCGCCCGCATCCACGGTCGCCGCGCCGTCGGGTCCGGCCACCGGCAGCACCCAGGCCGCCGGGCCGATCGTGCCGACCGCCAGCACGCTGCGGTGGCACTCCTGCACCGGGCTGATCGCCCGGGTAGGCATCCGCGACTGCACGATGCTGAGCGTGCCGCTGAACTACGCCGACCCCAGCGGCCGGCACATCAGCCTGGCCCTCGACATGGTCCCGGCCACCGCCCCGGTGAGCCAGCAGCAGGGGATCCTGCTGGTCAACCCGGGCGGTCCCGGCGCCAGCGGATTGTCCCTGGCCGCGGTAGTGGCCGAGGGGCTCAGCCGCAGCGTGGCGCGGGACTACGACATCATCGGCTTCGACCCGCGCGGTGTCGGGTCGTCGGTGCCGCAGCTGAGCTGCGATCCGTCCTTCTTCTCCGGCCCGCGCCCGAACTACATCCCGGCCAGCGCCGCCGCCGAACAGGTTCTCATCAACCGGGCGAAAACGTACGCCAATGACTGCGAGCAGAAATTCGGCTGGCTGCTTCCGTATATGACCACCGAAAACGTGGCCCGCGACCTGGACTCCATCCGCGCCGCGTTCGGCGTGGCGAAGATCAATTACTTCGCGTTCTCCTACGGCACCTATCTCGGCCAGGTCTACGCGTCGCTTTTCCCCCAGCGCGTCCGCCGGATGGTGCTGGACAGCACCGTCGATCCCACCGGAGTCTGGTACACCGACAACATCGACCAGGATTACGCCTTCCAGGGCCGGATGAACGCGTTCTACGCCTGGGTGGCCCAGTACGACAGCACCTATAACCTCGGCACCACCGCGGCCCAGGTCCGGGCCGCCTGGTACCGGGCCCGTAACCAGCTGCTGGCCCATCCGGCCAACGGGGTGGTCGGGCCCGACGAGTTCGACGACACCTACCTGCTGGGCGGCTACGAGGACCAGTTCTGGCCGGGCCTGGCCCAGGCCCTCTCGTCGTACCTGAACTCGGGGAACGCCACCGACCTGGTCGACCAGTACCAGGCCTACGGCGTCCAGAACGAGAACGAGTTCGCCGTCTACAACGCGATAGAGTGCGCCGACACCAGCTGGCCGCGCAGCTTCGCCTACTGGACCTCCGACACCGAGCAGGTCTACCGGACCGCCCCGTTCTACGCCTGGGGCAACGCCTGGTTCAACGCCGCCTGCGCGTTCTGGCCGGTCCGCGGGCCAACCGAGCCGCTGCAGATCGACGGCGCCAGCCTGCCCGGCATCCTCATGCTGCAAGGCACGCTGGACCCGGCCACCCCGTACGCGGGCGCCCAGGACGCGCACAAGCTGCTGCCGTCGGCCCGGATGGTAGTGGTCGAAGGGGGCGGCAATCACGGGCAGTCTTTGTCCCAGCCGCCGGACAACTGCGTCCAGGGCTACCTGAACAACTATCTCGCCACCGGAGCCCTGCCGCAGGGGGCAGGCCTGGTCAACGCCACCTGCCCGGCCGTGGCGAATCCGACGCCTAGAAGCTGAAGCCGGATCCCGAAGCGCCAGGAAGCGCCGACGAGCCAGCGTGACCGGATCGTCGGCTGTTCACCGCACGTTCAGGATGAGAATTTCCGGCGCCATTGCCCGTGTAGGCTGGGCCTATGTTGCGGGTAAAGCCGCCGTCGTCTGCGGTGCGGCTGCTCGATGAGCGGGACCGGGGCGCGGTGCTTGCCATCTGCGATCGCGATCCGGTGACCAACGTCTTCGTCAGCTCCCGGGTACGTGCTCTGGGCCTGGAACCCGGTCGGCTCGGCGCCCAGATGTGGGGCCACGGGGCCGGCGGCCGGCTCGTGTCGCTGTGCTATTCCGGTGCCAACCTGGTCCCGGTCGCGGCTACGCCCGATGCGGTCGTGGCCTTCGCGGACCGGGCGCTGAGGCAGGGGCGGCGGTGCTCATCGGTGGTGGGGCCGGCCGACGAGGTCCAGGCGCTGTGGGCCTTGCTGCGGCCGCGGTGGGGACCGGCCCGGGACGTGCGTCCCGTGCAGCCGGTGATGGTCATCACCGGACCGCCGCTGGTGCCGCCCGATCCGCTGGTGCGCAGGGTCCGCATGGAGGACTTCGAGGTCCTCTGGCCGGCCTGCGTGGCGATGTTCACCGAGGAGGTGGGCGTCTCGCCCACCGCCGGGGACGGCGGCGCCTCCTACCGGGCCCGCCTGGAACAGCTCATCCGCGCCGGCCGGGCCTTCGCCCGGATCGAGGGCGGCAAGGTGATCTTCAAGGCCGAGATCGGGGCGGTGACCCCGCAGGCCTGCCAGGTGCAGGGCGTCTGGGTCCGGCCCGAGTGTCGCGGCCAGGGCCTGGCCGCCCCCGGCATGGCCGCGGTCGTGGTCGAGGCGGCCCGCTCAATCGCCCCGCTGGTCTCGCTCTACGTCAACGACTACAACCGGCCGGCCCGCGCGGCCTACCGGCGGGTCGGCTTCGCCGACACCGGCCAGTTCATGTCGGTGCTGTTCTAGCCCGGGGGGACGACCCCCCGGAACCCCCCGCTGCGACGGCTGCGCCGTCGCGACCCGCTGCGATGCTCGCCGTAGTATCGCGCGGCCGGAGGGGCCGGGAGGCCCCTCGCGGGCGCACGATGGGCGGCTATCGCCGCCGGGGGCTTCGCCGTAGACCTGCAAGCCGGGGGCTTCGCCGTAGACCTGCAAAAAGGCCGCCGGGGGCTTCGCCGCATCCATCGCGCGGCCGGAAGGGCCATGGCCCTTCGCGGGCCGCGCGATCGCTAGTCGCGGTCGCGGATCTTGCGCAGGTAGTCGACGATCGGCTGGAAGGCGGACCGGATCTCCTCCTGCTGCTGCGGCGAGAGCCGGTCGATGAAGTGACGGCGGACGTTGTCCACGTGGTGCGGTGCGACGCGCTCGATGGCCTCGAACCCCGCCTTGGTCAGCACGGCGAACGTGCCGCGCTTGTCACCCTCGCAGTCGTCGCGCCGGACCAGGCCGCGCCGTTCCATGCGCGAGATCTGGTGCGACAGCCGGCTCCGGGACTGGCTGGTGGCGTCGGCGAGATCGGTCATCCGCAGGCGGTGATCCGGCGCCTCGGACAATTCGACCAAGATCTCGTAGTCGTGGCCGTTCAGCCCGTGCGCGGTCAGGTCGCGGTCGAGCTGGCGCATGAGCAGCTGGCTTAGCTGGACGGTGGCCCGCCAGGCCTGTTGTTCTTCGCCAGTCAGCCAGTGCGGCTGTCCGTCTGTACCGGGCATACGTAGAATTTACCTCCTGTCCGGTGGCGGTGGTGCTGAGCTGGCCGCCTGTGACGGCGCTGTTGACTTGGCCGCCTGCGGCGGCGCTGTTGACTTGGCCGCCTGCGGCGGCGCTGTTGACTTGGCCGCCTGCGGCGGCGGGGCTGACCTGACCGGACGGGACGGCTGCGCTCGGACGCGGCGCTGGCCGTCCCGCCCCTCCCCAAGTAAGTGCGCCTGGGCCAGCTCGGCCTGACACGCGGCTAGCTGGTCCTGCGCGAGGCTGAAGTACCGGACCAGGCCCAGCTCACGCAGGAGCGGCGTGCACGCTTCCAGGTAACCGAGGGCGTGCCACGGCTCATGCAGCGACAGGTAGCTGTCGGCGATTTTGAGCAGGCACAGGGCGTGTGAGCACGGCGCGCCCTGGGCCTCGAATCCCTGCGCGGCCTCCCGGTAGGCCTCGATGGCCGCCTCGTAGCGGCCCAGGCCGCTGTGGCTGTCGCCGAGCAAGTCAAGAAAGTAAGCCCGCTCGTGCCGGGCGGCGGTCCCCAACCCCAGGGCCCCCAAGCCCTCCCGCATTGTCATGGCAGCCCTTCTGCCTGTTGCGATGGCCCCTTCATCCGCCAGCGTATGTATTAAATTCCCCACCATCGCGGCCCAATTCGAAACTTCGCGTTATTCAGATCAACGGCGTGATCCTCGCCGTAGCCGCGGCCCCGGCCGCCCGCTCGGGCCCGAAGGCTCATGCTCGCTGGCCGCTTGGCGAATAACGCGCGGCAGGCTCGCGCCGTTCGCGAGATCAGTCGTACCATAGCTGACGAATGTCGCGCTTAGTTCTCACGGACGAGGAGACCGTGGCCGAGGTGATGCCGGGAGAATCTGCGATGCCCACCGGCGTGCAGGCCGCCGCGGCATACATACGCGAGTTGTTGCTGCGCCCGGGGCGGTACCGGCGGAAGTGGGAGCAGTATGCCGAGCGGAGCAGGGCCGGACAGGTCAACCAGCTCGCGGTGGCGGAGGTGCTCGCGCATTACCTGTGGCAGCATCCGAGGGGGAAAGGCGACCTCGACGTGCTGCCCCGTCAGCTTAAGGACACCGCCTCCCGCGCGCTCTCGGGCAAGCTGCTCAGCAAGGCCACGCTGGTCCTTTTCATGGACGCTTTCGGGCTCGGCGCGCTGGAGCGCGAGCAGCTTCTCAAGCTGTGGGAAGGATCCGCGCACGTCCGCGTGCTGTCCGGCCCGCGGGCGATCCGCGACGATAAGGCCAGCATGCTCGGCAGCCGCCGGGTCAAGACGCTCTCCCTGCACGATCATCATTATCTCGGGCCCGACGGAATGCCGGCCAAGCATCGCGTTATCCACGTGATCGAAGCACTTGCCGACGGCGTCGACCGCATTCCCTACCGGGCGGATACGAATGCGCTGACCATTGAGGCGGCCCAGGGATTCAGCGGGCTCGCCGGCCCGGTATACCAGCCGATTGCCGAACTCTTCGTGGTGGATATGCTGCTGGCCAAGCCGCTGCTGGCCGGGGAAACGGCGACGCTGGAGTACTCGGCGAGTTTCCACTACGCGGTGCCCCCGCCGCCGGAGTTCCGCCGGGTGGTGCAATTCTTTGTGGAGAACCTCGATATCCGCATCGAGTTTCATCCGGAAAAGCTGCCGGCCAAGGTCGAATGGGCGGTGTGGGACGGCCTGGACGGACCCATCGTGGAACGCGAACCCGTCGCCCTGGACAGTCAGTTCGCCGTGCACCGGTACCTGCGGCTGGCCGAGAAGACGGCGGTCGGCTTCCACTGGGACTGGTAGCGGTCCGCGCGCACGGGAAGGGCGTGACACGATCGTAGGTGTGCGGAAGGACGAGGGCTCGGCGACCACGAGTGCCGAGTTGCGCGCCCACAATCTCGCGCGGCTGCTGCGCGCCATCCACGGCGGTGGCGGCCAGCTCACCAGAGCCGAACTCACCCGGCAGCTCAGCCTGGCCCGGGGGACCGCCACCGTGCTGGTCCGGGACCTGGCCGGGCGTCACCTGATCGAGGAGGTGACCGGTCCGGTCGACGCCACGGTGCAGCGCGCCCGGGGACGCCCGACCGGCGTGCCGTCGGCGCACGCCCAGGGCCCCGTCGCGCTCGCCGTCGACCTGCGGGACGACTCCTTCACCGTGGCCGCCTTCGAGCTGACCGGGCGCTGCACGGTGCTCGACCGTCAGGAACGGGACGCCGGTTCGGGCACCGGGGTGCTGACCGGTGTCGCGGACCGGCTGAAGATCCGCGGCCGTCAGTTCGGCGGCCGCGTGGTCGGCGTGGGCATCGCGGTCCCGTCCCCGGTCCGGGGCAGCACCATGGTCCAGCCGACCCTGACCGAATGGCAGGACGTCGACGTGACCGCGGCCCTCGGGCCTTCGCTGACGTGCGGGCCCCTCCTGGTCGGCAACGACGCGACGTTGGCCGGGCTGGCCGAGGCCCGCCGGGGCGTGCTCCGGGGCGTGCCGGTCGCCCTGCACCTGCACGTCGCGACCGGCATCGGCGGGGTCCTGCTGGCCGGCGGCCTGCCGGTGGCCGGGGCGCAGGGCTCGGCGGGCGAGTTCGGGCATATGCCGCTGACCGGGAGCGACGAGCCGTGCCGGTGCGGATCGGTCGGCTGCTGGGAACTCGACGCCGGGGCCCGCGGGCTGCTCCGCGCGACCGGGAAGACCGAGCAGGGCGACCGGATGCTCCAGGCCGAGCAGGTCATCGCGGCGGCGGGCACCGATCCGCACAGCGCCCGGGCCCTGGGCCTGGCGGCCAAGGCTCTCGGCCGGGGCATCGGCGCGCTGGTCAACGCCCAGGATCCCGAGGCGGTCGGGCTGTCCGGCCTGGCCGCGGAGATCTTCCAAGCCGATCCGGCCGCAGTCACGGCCGGCTACCTGTCCACCCTGATGCGGTTCCGGCGGGCCGATCCGCCCGCCCTGCTGCCCTCCACGCTGGGCGACCTGGGCGCGCTGACCGGCGCATCCGAGCTGGTCTTCGACGCGTTCCTCACCCCGCGCGGCCTGTCCGCCTGGCCCGGGCCGGAGCAGAAACCAGAGCAGAAAACCGCGTGACTTCGGGGCTCGGCGCTGGTAAGTTCCCGACCTTGTGGCTGCGTCAGAATCGCCAGAAAATCATTATTCCGAACGGTCCGGCGGTGACCCCGTCCTGACCGCGGAACGCGAGCAGTTGCGGCGCTCGCGGGATTACCTCAGCCTCATGCGCGAGGACGTCCTCTCGCTCAAGGCCATGGCCGGCGACCGGGTCTCCCAGGAGTACCTCAAGGCCGAGCTCTACCACCGCGCCGAAGCCCTCAAGGACATCCCCGACACCCCGCTGTTCTTCGGCCGGCTCGACTACGCCGGCGATCCGGACGAGACCGGGGACGGCGTGGCCGGGCACAGCTTCCACATCGGCCGCCGGCACGTGCATGCCCCGGACGGCACGCCTGCGGTGATCGACTGGCGGGCCCCGGTGTCCAGGCCGTTCTACCGGGCCAGCGGCGCGGACCCGATGAACCTCGCGCTGCGGCGCCGGTTCGGCTTCTCCGGCGGCGAGCTCACCGCCTATGAAGACGAGCCGTTCACCACGGACCGTTCGGCAGCACTAATTGACCACCAGCCGAGCCGGATCCTGATCGATGAGATCGAGCGGCCGCGGTCCGGGCCGATGCGGGACATCGTCGCGACCATCCAGCCCGACCAGGACGACATCGTGCGGGCCGACGCCGCGCAGACCGTCTGCGTGCAGGGCGCACCGGGCACCGGGAAGACCGCCGTCGGGCTGCACCGGGTCGCGTACCTGCTGTACGCCCACCGGGAGCAGGTACGGCGGCGTGGCGTGGTCATGATCGGGCCGAACCAGGCCTTCCTGTCCTACATCCGCAACGTCCTGCCCGCCCTGGGCGAGCTCGACGTCACCCAGACCACCGTGGGCGAGCTCGTCCAGTCCACCGGGTCGGTGCCGGTGCGCGGATCCGACACCGAGGCGGCCGCGATCGTCAAGGGCGACGCGCGGATGGCCGAGGTGCTCCGGCGGGCGCTCTGGGCGTCCGTGCGGCGGCCGGAGCAGGCCGTGGTCCTGGCTCGCGGTACCCGGCGCTGGCGGGTGGCCGCCTGGGAGCTCGAGGAACTCGTGCACGAGCTGCGCCACCGGGGCGTGCGGTACGGCGCGGCCCGCGAGCTGCTCGAGCACCGGATCGCGCACGTGATCCTGACCCAGATGGAGGCGGCCGGGGAGGCCTGTGACGACCGCACGCACGAGGCGGTGCGGCGGTCCCGGCCGGTGCGTGCGGCGGTCGAGGTGATCTGGCCCAAGGTGGATCCGGTCCGGCTGGTGTTCGGGCTGCTGTCCTCCGCCGCGGCACTGGCCGAAGCGGCCGCCGATCTGCTCACCCCGGCCGAGCAGGCCGAGATCGTGTGGTCGCCGGCGCCCCGCGCGCCCGGGTCGGCCCGCTGGTCTCCGGCCGACGTGGTGCTCCTCGACGAGGCGCGCGACCTGATCACGCGGACCCCCAGCCTGGCCCATGTGGTGGTCGACGAGGCGCAGGACCTGTCGCCGATGGAATGCCGGGCCCTAGGCCGCCGGTGCTCCACCGGCGCGGCCACCGTGCTCGGCGACCTGGCCCAGGGCACCACGCCGTGGGCGGCCTCCTCCTGGACCTCGCTGCTGTCCAACCTGGGCAAGCCGGGAACCGACGTGCGCGAGCTGTCGATCGGGTACCGGGTGCCGCGGCAGATCCTGGACTACGCCTCGTCCCTGCTCGCCGTCATCGCCCCCGAGCTGCGGCCCGCCTCCTCGCTGCGGGCCGACCCCGGCGCGCTGGACATCGTCCAGGTGCCGTCCGCCGCGCTGGCCCGCGAGGTGGTGGCGGCCTGCGCCCGGGCCTGCGCGCGGCCCGGGTCGGTGGCCGTCATCGCCGCCGACCCGCAGGTCCGCAGCCTGGCCAGCGCACTCGACGCGGCCGGGGTGGAGCACGGCACGCCCGGCTCGGACGCCCGGCTGACCCTGGTGCCGGTCACCCTGGCCAAGGGCCTGGAGTTCGATCACGTCATCGTGGTCGAGCCCGCCCGGATCGCCCGGGCCGAGGCCCGGGGCCTGCAGCGGCTCTACGTGGCGCTCACCCGGGCCGTGTCGCGGCTGACCGTCGTGTACGCCGAACCGCTGCCCGCCCCGTTGCCGGCCCGGTAGAGTTTCGGGGTGTTCGTCCGTTTCAATGGAGCGTTCGTGAACCGATGCCCGATCCGGCGCGTCTGCATGGGTAGGGAAAATACGGTCGTACCCGCCGATTTCCTGAGCTGCGAATTTCACCATGTGCGTTGCGCGGGCGCCAGCGCGGCGGCATTCTGGAGAAGCGGCGACATTTAGTTTTCGATTGACTCCTAAAAGTTACGACGGAGATGACGGTGGAAGCCCAGAAGACCCGCGACCCGGATCACATGCAGGCTGCCTATCTTGAGAAGCTGGCCGACGAGCTGTCCCATCGGGGGCTTGAGGCGTGGCTGATGGCGCCACCGGGGCGGCGACCCAGCTTGTACGTGGTGAACCCGTCCGCGCGGGCGCTTGAGGAGAACGTCTACGTGGGCTGCGGCACGGACGGCATCTGGTGGTTCTGGTGGTCCTGGGCGGAGCGGATCGCCGTGGCCGACGACGTTGACCTGGCGGCCAGCACGATCGTGCGGGTGCTCGCCTCGCTGCGTCATCATGATTAGGACCGCGACGACTGAGCGCTGACCCCGGGTGGACCTGTTCGCCGCCCCGGCCGTCGACCTGGCCCGGCTGATCCGGTCCCGGGAGCTGTCGGCCGCCGAACTGCTCGAGGCCGTGCTGGCCCGGGTCGAGGCGGTCAATCCCTCGGTCAACGCGATCGTCACCCTAGCCGCCGAGCAGGCCCAGGCCGCCGCGGCGGACCTGGACGCGCAGGCGGCCCGCGGGTTGTTCGCCGGTCCGCTGCACGGGCTGCCCATTGCGATCAAGGACCTGGCCGAGACGGCCGGGATCAGGACCACGTACGGGTCACCGATCTTCGCCGCCCACGCGCCGTCGTTCGACGCGCCGCACGTCGCGCTGCTCAAGCAGGCCGGCGCGGTGGTGATCGGCAAGACGAACGTCCCGGAGTTCGGCGCCGGGTCGCAGACGTTCAACCCGGTCTTCGGGCCGACCCGCAACCCGTACGACACCCGGCTGACCGCGGGCGGCAGCAGCGGCGGCGCCGCCGCGGCCGTGGCTACCGGGATGATCCCGTTCGCGGACGGCTCTGACCTCGCGGCCAGCGTCAGGAACCCGGCCGCGTTCTGCGGGCTGGTCGGACTGCGGACCACGCCCGGCCTGGTGCCCTGTGACCCCTTCGACCCGCTGCCCGTGGTCGGCCCCATCGCGCGCACCGCGGAAGATGCCGCCCTGCTGCTGGCCGGGATGTGCGGATCCGATCCCGGGCGCCCGCTGGCCCGGCCCGACCGGGCCGGCGGCTTCCTCGACCTGCGGCCGGCCTCGCTGCGCGGCCTGCGGGTGGCCTGGACGTTCGACCTGGGCGACCTGCCGGTCCAGCCCGAGGTGCGGACGGTGCTCGGCGCGGCCCGGGACCGGCTGGAGCAGGCCGGATGCCAGGTCGTCGACGAGGCGCCGGACCTGTCCGACGCGGACGAGGTCTTTCAGGTCCTGCGGGCCGCGCGGATGGCCGGGATGGCGCCGTTGCTGCGCGCCCACCGCGACCAGATCAAGGCCGCCCTGGCCTGGAACATCGAGAAGGGCATCGCGCTGACCGGCGAGCAGATCGCCGCCGCCCAGGCCGACCGCGCCGCGATCTTCGAGCGGGTCAGGGCGTTCCTGTCCGGCGGGCGCAACGAGGTGCTCGCCCTGCCCACCGTGCAGGTCGTCCCGTTCGACGTGGACACCGAGTGGGTGCGCGAGATTAACGGCGAGCCGATGGCCACCTACATCGACTGGATGCGCTCCTGCTCCCGGATCACGGTAAGCGCGCACCCGGCGGTCTCGGTTCCGGCCGGCCTGACCGCGGCCGGCCTGCCGGTCGGCCTCCAGCTGGTCGGCCGCTACGGCGCTGACCGCCGCCTGCTGGAGATCGCCGCCGCGGTCATGGACCTGTCCAGCTGAGCACAACGTGACTGTTTACGAGGCCTCTAGGCCCGGGAACGCCTGGGTACTGCCCCGCCAGAACGCGGCGCGCTCCGCGGAACCCTGCATAGCCAGCGCGCCGAACGTCCGCAGCCGCTGGTCGCTGACCGCCACCAGGCCCAGGTAGGCCCGGGTCACCCCGTCTTCCAGGTAGGCCGCCAGCGCCGTCGCGGTAGCCGCGTCGTGCACCGCGAACGGCAACTGGTAGAAGGCCTGCGCGGCGACCGGGGTCGCGCCGAGCTTGGAGATCATGGCGGTCAGCGTGTCGCGCGCCTCGTTGTGCCCGGTCCAGTCCTGCTCGGCGGCCGACTTGCGGGTCCCGGACAGGTGGGCACCGGCCACCCCGTAGCCGAAGATGGCCGCGTCCTCGGCCGCCAGCGCGGCCTGCAAGGCCGCCAGCGCCGAGACCGCCTCCGCCATGCTCAACCCTGCCCATATCCGGCCAGCGCCACCACGTGCGTGGCGTCAGAGGCCGCGATGCTCGCGAACAGCTGAGCCAGGGCGGGCGGCACGGTGACCAGCCGCCGGACCAGATCCGTGGCCGACGCGCGCTCGGCCGCGCGCAGCTGGGCGATCGTCACCCGGTCCGGGCCGGTGATGGGCGGAGCGCTGGGCGAGACGCTAGGGGAAAACGACGCGGACGGGGCTCCCGAGGGCAGCACCAGCCTGGCCTGGAGCTGGCCGAGATGCTGCCGGTGCTGGCCGAGCAGTCCTTCCAGGCCGCGGTCCCGGTCCGCCGGGCGCAGGTCACTGTGCACCGCGACCTGGTACAGCGCGATCATCGCCCGTTCCGCCGCGATGACCGCCTGCAGCGTGATCACGTCGGGTGACACGGCCGGCCGGCCGACCAGCGGATCGGGCCCGGCGAACGCGTCGGAGGACCGGCATCCGGCGGTGGCCAGCAGCGCGGGCAGCGCGGCCGCCGAGGCGGCCAGCAGGCGCCGCCTGGGCAGGATGTCTGGCACACGGGCAAGCTACCGCATCTGAAAAACCTTCACCACGGAGCGCCGGCCCGTCCTAGCCGCGTGATGGTCCCGCTGCGGATAGGCTAGGGCCTAATCCCGCAGGTCGTGGACGAGGAGGTCGTGATGCCTGGTGGTTCGCGTCACGCGCCGAAGCCTCGCGGCGCGGCCGAGGGGGGACGATCATCCCAGACGGCCCCACGCCGGACCGCAAAGGCGCCCGGGGAGGCGGCCCGGGCCTCGGTCGACGAGGCCCGGATCGCCGATGCCATCCGGCCCGTGATCGCCGCGGCCGGCCTGGACCTGGAATCGGTGCGGGTGACCGCCGCGGGCCGGCGCAGGTTGCTGCGCGTGGTGGTGGACAGCGACCGGGGCGTGAGCCTGGATGACGCCGCGACGGTCAGCCGTGAGCTGGCCGCCGTGCTCGATACGGTGGCCGTGATGGGCGATTTCCCCTACACGCTCGAGGTCTCCTCGCCCGGAGTGGACCGCCCGCTGACCGACCGCCAGCACTGGCGACGCGCGGTGGGACGGCTGGTCCAGGTCACCGTGACCGATTCAGGCGGCGCCCGGGCCGTGTCCGGCCGGGTCGCCGCGGCCGACGCCGACGGGGTGACCCTGGACGTCGAGGGTGACCCCAAAACCCGCCGGCGCTTCCCCTACGCCGCACTGGGCCCGGGGGCGATCCAGGTGGAGTTCGGGCATCCGCCTAGCGAGCTTGGAGCGACCGGCGATGGACATTGACCTGAGCGTGCTGCGCAGCTTGGAGAGCGAGAAGGACATCTCGCTGGACCAGGCGATCAAGGCCATCGAGGACGCGCTGCTCGTCGCGTACCACAAGTCCGAGGGCGCGTCGCCGACCGCGCGGGTCGAGGTGGACCGCAAGAGCGGCCACGTCACGGTCTGGGCCATCCAGACCGGCCCGGACGGCGCGGTGGGCCAGGAGTACGACGACACGCCGGCCGGGTTCGGCCGGATCGCGGCCACCACCGCCCGCCAGGTCATCCTGCAACGCCTGCGCGACGTCGAGGACGAGCTGACCTTCGGCGAGTACGCGGGCCGTGAGGGCGACATCGTGGCCGGGGTCATCCAGCAGGGCAAGGACCCCCGGACCGTGCTGGTCGACCTGGGCAAGCTCGAGGCGGTGCTGCCGCCCGCCGAGCAGGTGCCCGGCGAGCGGTACATCCACGGCGAGCGGATCCGCTGCTACGTGCTGCACGTGCGCAAGGGGCACCGCGGGCCTTCGGTCACCTTGTCCCGTACCCACCCGGGCCTGGTGAAGAAGCTGTTCGCGCTGGAAGTGCCCGAGATCGCCGAAGGCGCGGTGGAGATCGTCGCGCTCGCCCGCGAGGCGGGCCACCGGTCCAAGATCGCGGTCCGGTCCCACCAGCCGGGGGTGAACGCCAAGGGCGCCTGCATCGGCCCGATGGGCAGCCGGGTGCGGAACGTGATGAACGAGCTGCACGGCGAGAAGATCGACATCGTCGACTACTCCGATGACCCAGCCGGCTTCGTGGCCAACGCCCTGTCCCCGGCGCGGGTGAACCGCGTGCACGTGGTCGACGCGGCGGCCCGCGAAGCCCAGGTCATCGTGCCCGACTACCAGCTGTCCCTGGCCATCGGCAAGGAAGGGCAGAACGCCCGGCTGGCCGCCCGGCTCACCGGCTGGCGGATCGACATCAGGTCGGACGCCGCGGTGCCGTCCGGCCCGGAGATCTGATCCGTCCCGGCAAGCCGCGCGGGACGTACCGGAAGCGCCGGATGCGTCGGACCCGTCGGCGCAGGTCTCGCCTGGTGTTCCAGACGCGCGAACACGGTAGACTGGTGACCGGAATGGCCGTACGAACCGAGCGGCACACCTCAGGTATGCCCGTCATGCGTACCTGTGTAGGCTGCAAGGAGCGTGCGGAGAAGTCCAGCCTGCTTCGCTTCGTAGCGGCTGGGGACGTCATCCAGCCCGACCCGCAAGCCCGGCTCCCCGGCCGGGGTGCGTACCTGCACCCCAGCCTGGTGTGTCTGGACCTTGCGCGGCGGCGCCGGGCGTTCCCCCGGGCACTGCGCACCGCGGGATCGCTCAGCCTCGTACCACTGGCTGAGTATCTTTGCGGCGCGGACGGCCCGGCATAGCATTGCTCGCGGCGGAACAGTCTGGATGGCTGCAGGCTTTATGCACAAGAACACCTGTCGGAAAGCAGGTCGAGAAGCTGATGAGCGCTCGATGAGCACGCGGCGATGATGACCATAGGCTGAGGCCCGCCCGGAGCACGCTCTGCCCGGGCCGGGGTCCGGTAAGGGGTCCAGGGAACTGGGCCGAGAAGGAGCGTAGTGGCGAAGGTCCGGGTTTACGAACTCGCGAAGGAGTTCGGTGTCGAGAGCAAGACCGTCATGGACCAGCTCAAGGAAATGGGCGAGTTCGTGCGATCGGCGTCCTCGACGATAGAGGCACCTGTGGTCCGGCGGCTCAAGGAGTCGTTTTCCGCGACGGCGGGCCAGCAGGATCAGCAAGCAGCGCGGTCCGGGCCCGCGGGCCCGTCCGCGCCTCGTGACGGAGCAGACGGCGCACGGCCGCAGGCCGGGCCGCGACCCGGCGGCGGGTCATCCCGCAACGACGGCCGGCCGGGCGCTGCGGCGCCTGGCAGCGCGCCTGCGCCCAGGGTCGCGCCGGACGGAGCGCCGGCCAGCGTGGCGGACGGCGTGGCGGGCGTGACCGGCCGCGCCGCGGACCAGGCGGTCGCGCCCGACGCGGCCAGCCCCAGGACTCCGGCCGAAGCCACGCGAGCCGCCGAAGCGACGGGAACCGCTGAAGCTACGGGCGGCACCGCGGCGCCCGCCGTCGGCGCCGCGCGCCGGCTGCCGCCGGTCCCGGCGTCTCCCGCGTCCCAGTCCGGCCTCGGCGATTCCCGCACTGCGGACACCGCGCCGCGGGTGCCCGAACCGCCGCGGACCCCGGCCACCCCCGCGGACTTCCGCGGACCGGGCACCGGACCGGGAACCGGCCAGGCCCGGCCCCAGACGCCCCGGCCGTCCGGCCCGGGCGCGCAGCGCCCGGCCGGCCCCGGCGGCCAGGGCACCCAGGGTGCACGTCCGGGCGCGCCGCGCACGTCCGGACCGGGCGGCCCCGGTGCACCCCGTTCCGGGGCACCCCGCCCGGGTGCCCCGCGCTCCGGTAATCCGCGTCCCGGCCCGAGGCCGGGTAACAACCCGTTCAGCTCGACCGCGACCGGCATGGGCTCGGCGCCGCCGGCCCGGACCCAGGGCCCCGTTCCCGGCCAGCCGGGTCGTCCCGGCCAGCCGGACCGCGCGCCCGGCCGGCCCGGTGCCGACGCCGGCCCGCGTCCCGGCGGACGAGGGCCCGGCGGCCCCGGCCGCCCCGGTGGCGGCGACGGCGGCCCGCGTCCCGGCGGGTTCGCGGGTCCGCGTCCCGGCGGTCCCCGGCCGAGCCCGATGAACATGCCGTCCCGGCCTGCGCCGTCCGGCACGGGCCGCGGCGGTCCTGGCGCCGGCCGCGGCCCGGGAGCAGGGGCAGGGACCCGGCCCGGCGGCGGCGGTGGCGGCGGCGGTGGCCGTGGCGCCGGCACGGGCCCGCGCGGTGGCGGCGCACCTGGCGGTGCGGGCGCTCCGCCGCGCGCCGGGGCCGGCGGCGGGCCGCCGCGTCCGGGCGGCGGCGGCCGCGGCCGCAGCGGCACCCAGGGTGCCTTCGGTCGTCCCGGCGGGCGTCCGTCCCGGGGCCGGAAGTCCAAGAAGCAGCGGCGTCAAGAGTTCGACAACATGCAGGCGCCGTCGATCGGCGGCGTCCAGGTCCGGCCCGGCAACGGCCAGGTGGTCCGGCTGAGCCGGGGCGCCAGCCTGAGCGACTTCGCCGACAAGATCGGCGCCAACCCGGCCTCCCTGGTCCAGGTGCTGCTGCACCTGGGCGAGATGGTCACGGCGACCCAGTCGGTCAACGACGAGACCCTGCAGTTGCTCGGCGCCGAGCTGAACTACACCGTCCAGGTCGTCTCGCCGGAGGAAGAGGACCGGGAGCTGCTGGAGTCCTTCGACATCGAGTTCGGTGAGGACGAGGGCGAGGACACCGACCTGATGGCCCGGCCGCCGGTGGTCACGGTGATGGGTCATGTCGACCACGGCAAGACCAAGCTGCTCGACGCGATCAGGCACACCAACGTGGTGGCCCGCGAGGCCGGCGGCATCACCCAGCACATCGGCGCCTACCAGGTGATCACCGAGGTCGACGGCGACGAGCGGAAAATCACCTTCATCGACACCCCGGGCCACGAGGCGTTCACCGCCATGCGCGCCCGCGGCGCCGAGACCACCGACCTGGTGGTGCTCGTGGTGGCGGCGGACGACGGCGTGAAGCCGCAGACCACCGAGGCGCTGAACCACGCGCAGGCGGCCGGCGTGCCGATCGTGGTGGCGGTCAACAAGGTCGACAAGGAGGGCGCCGACCCGCAGCGGGTGCGGGCCCAGCTCACCGAGTACGGGCTCGTCGCCGAGGAGTTCGGCGGCGACACGCAGTTCGTGGACGTGTCCGCCACCCAGCGGACCGGACTCTCCAGCCTGCTCGAGGCGATCATCCTGACCGCCGACGCCTCGCTCGACCTGCGGGCCAACCCCGACCAGGACGCCCAGGGCGTGGCCCTCGAGGCGCACCTGGACAAGGGCCGGGGCCCGGTGGCCACGGTGCTGGTGCAGCGCGGCACGTTGCACGTCGGCGACTCGATCGTCTGCGGCGAGGCGTTCGGCCGGGTGCGCGCCATGATCGACGAGAACGGCGAGACGATCAGCGAGGCGCTGCCGTCCCGGCCGGTTATGGTGCTCGGCCTGACCGCCGTCCCCGGGGCGGGCGATAATTTCCTGGTCGTCTCCGACGACCGGATCGCCCGGCAGATCGCCGAACGCCGTGAGACTCGCGAGCGCAATGCCCAGTTCGCCCAGCCGCGGCGGGTCACGCTCGAGGGACTGGAGTCGGCGTTCAAGGCCGGCGAGCGCGAGGAACTGCTGCTCATCATCAAGGGTGACGTGTCCGGCTCGGTCGAGGCCCTGGAGGACGCGCTGCTCAAGCTCGATGTCGGCGAGGAAGTCAGCCTGCGCGTGATCGGCCGCGGCGTCGGCGCGATCACCCAGGACGACGTGAACCTGGCCATCGCCTCGGACGCGGTGATCATCGGCTTCAACGTCCGGCCGGCCGGCCGGGCGGGCGAGCTGGCCCAGCGCGAGGGCGTGGACATCCGCTACTACTCGATCATCTACCAGGCGATCGAGGAGGTCGAGGCCGCGCTCAAGGGCATGCTCAAGCCCGAGTTCGAGGAGATCCAGCTCGGCACGGCCGAGATCCGGGAGATCTTCCGGGTCCCGCGGATCGGCAACATCGCCGGCTGCATCGTCCGCACCGGATCGATCCACCGCAACAGCAAGGCGCGGCTGATCCGGGACGGCATTGTCATCTCCGACAACCTCACCGTGGACTCGCTGCGCCGGTTCAAGGATGACGCGACCGAGGTCCGCGAGGGCTACGAGTGCGGTATCGGCCTCGGCTACAACGACGTCAGGATCGAGGACACGATCGAGACCTTCGAGATGAGGGAGAAGCCGAGGGCCTGACCCCGACCCCGCGGATCGGAGTGACGCCGTGTATGTCGCGGCGCTGACGCTGGACGTGCTGCTGGGCGACGTGCACTCGCTGAAGGCGAAACGTGCCGTCGTCCGGCCGCTCGTCGCCGAGCTGCGCCGGCGGCTTCCGGGCGTCGCGGTGGCCGAGACCGGCCACCTGGATCTGCACCGGCGGGCCGAGATCGGGGTGGCCGTGGTGTCCGCGACGGCCTCGAACGCGATGAGCGTGCTCACCGAGTGCGAGCGACTGGTGGCCGGGCACCCTGAGATCGAGCTGCTGTCGGCTCGGCAGCGGTTGTTCAACGAGGAGGAGTGACGGAGCATGGACGCCGCTCGGGCACGCAAGCTGGCCGACCGGATCAGCCAGATTGTCGCGGAGATGCTGGAACGACGGATCAAGGACCCGCGGCTCGGCTTCGCGACCGTCACCGAGGCCCGGCTGACCAACGACCTGCGCGAAGCCACCGTGTACTATACGGTGTACGGGTCTGACCAGGAGCGGGCCGACACGGCCATGGCCCTGGCCAGCGCGACCGGCATCATCCGGTCCGAGGTGGGCCGGCAGCTCGGGCTGCGGCACACCCCGTCGCTGGCCTTCGTGGCCGACGTGCTGCCGGACACCGCCCAGCGGATCGAGGAGCTGGTCACCCAGGCCAGGAACGCCGACGCCGAGCTGGCCCGCAGCCGGGAGGGCGCCGTCCCGGCCGGTGACCCCGATCCCTACCGCAAGCCCGCCGAGGCCGCGGAGAACGCCGACGACGAGGACGACCTGGACGGATGAGCGCCCCGAGCGGCCTGGTCATCGTGGACAAACCCGGCGGCCTGACCTCCCATGACGTCGTGGCGCGGATCCGGCGCCTGGCCGGGACCAGGAGAGTGGGACACGCGGGGACCCTGGACCCGATGGCGACCGGCGTCCTGGTGGTCGGGGTCGAGAAGGCGACCCGCCTGCTCGGCTACCTGACCCTGACCGAGAAGCAGTACCACGCCACGATCAGGCTCGGCCAGTCGACCAGCACCGACGATGCCGAAGGCGAGCTCACCGCCACCGCGTCGGCCAAGCACGTCTCCGCAGAGGCGATAGCCAAGGCGGTCAAAGACCTGACCGGCGAGATCCAGCAGGTGCCGCCCGCGGTCAGCGCGATCAAGGTCGGCGGCCAGCGCGCCTACAAGCTGACCCGGGCGGGCGCCGCGCCCGAGCTCAAGCCGCGCCCGGTGACGGTCTGCGAGTTCACCGTCACGGCCGTCCGCCCGGTCGGTGACTTCCTGGACCTCGACGCTACCGTGCGCTGCTCGAGCGGCACGTACATCAGGGCCCTGGCCCGCGACCTGGGCGCCGTGCTCGGCACCGGCGGGCACCTGACCGTCCTGCGCCGCACCCGGGTCGGCGGGTATGGCCTGGCGGCCGCGCGCACCTTGGACCAGCTGGCCGAGCGGTTCGAGGTCATGCCGCTGGCCCAGGCCGCCGCGGCCGCGTTCCCGCGCCGGGACCTGTCCGCGGACGAGGCCCGCCGCCTGGCGCACGGCGGCCGTCTCGCCGCCGTCTCGCCCCCGCCCGATCCGGACCACCCGACAGCCGCCTTCGCGCCCGACGGCTCGCTGGTCGCGCTGCTGACCGAGCAGTCCGGCCAGGCGCGCCCGCTGGTGGTCTTCGCCGGAAGCTAGGCTGGTCTGGCCAGACGAAGGAGGAACGGGGATCGTGTACCGCTGGTACGGCTTGGACGACGTGCCGGCCGGCTGGGCCGGGTGCGTCGCGACGATCGGCGTGTTCGACGGCGTGCACCGGGGCCATCAGCGCGTCGTGGAGCGGGCCGGGCAGCTCGCGCAGAGCCGGAGCCTGCCGCTGGTCGTGATCACCTTCGATCCGCACCCGGACGAGGTCATCCGGCCCGGCTCGCACCCGCCGTTCCTCACCACCCCTCGCCGGCAGGCCGAGCTGCTGGCCGGGTTGGGGGCCGACGCGGTGTTCGTGCTCCCGTTCAGCCTGGAGTTCTCCCGGCTGAGCCCGGATGAGTTCGTCCGGATCGTGCTGTCCGACCGGCTGCACGCCGCCGCCGTGGTGGTCGGGGACGACTTCCGGTTCGGCCACAAGGCCGCGGGCGACGTCCCGCTGCTCGCCCAGCTGGGGGAGAAGTACGACTTCACCGCCGAAGGCGTGCCGCTGCTCGTGGCGGACGGCGTCACGATTTCCTCGACCTACATCCGGGAGCGGCTGGCCGCCGGGGACGTAGCCGGGGCCGCCGCCGCCCTCGGCCGCCCGCACCGGGTAGACGGCGTGGTCGTCCGCGGGCACATGCGGGGCCGGGCCCTGGGCTTCCCGACCGCGAACCTGGAGATCCCGCCGCACACCGCCACGCCCGCCGACGGCGTCTACGCCGGCGCTCTGATCAGCCTGGACCTGGACGGCGCCGAGGTCACCCGTTGGCCGGCCGCGATCTCGGTCGGCACCAACCCGACCTTCGACGGCACCGACCGCACCGTCGAGGCGTACGCGCTCGACCGCGACGACCTGGACCTGTACGGCACCCACGCCGCCATCGAGTTCACCGCCCGGCTCCGCGGCAACGGCAAGTTCGACTCCGTGCAGGCCCTGGTGGCCCAGATGCGCGAGGACGTCGAGGCGGCCCGGGTCCTGACCGTCGGCTGACGCGGGTCAGGACGGATCGGTGAAGTGGGGCACCGCGCGATCCGAGCCGCGCCACAGGTACTCGGTCAGCAGGCGGCCCTGCGTGATCTCGGCGCCCGGGTTGTCGGGTAGCGGCCAGCGTAGCTGCCGGTACAGGGCCGTCCGGTTCAGGTCGAATGCCGCCTCGAGCAGGCTGCCGAACACCTCGGCCCGCGCGGGTACCCAGCCCACCGCCGCGACCACCGCCACCAGCAGCCCGGCGGGCAGGGCCAGCAGCGTCCAGACGCCGAACAGGCAGAACAGGATGCCCCAGATGATCGCGGCGACCGAGCTGTCCAGGGCCGCCCGGGCCGCGGCCAGCTCCTGCTGCGACGCCTCGGGCAGGACCAGCCACAGCTGCGGCCATACGGTGACCGCGTCCAGCCCGTACTTGATCCCCGGCCTGCCTTCGGCGGCCCGCAGGATGTTGCCGGTCCTGGTCGGCTGATAGGGACCAGGCGGGTCCGGCCGCCGGTGCATGACCCGCTCCAGCCGGTACATCTCGGCCAGGTCGTCGTCGCTCCGCTCGGCCTTCTGCTGCAGGGCCAGCCACGCATCCAGGTCCTCGGCCGCCTGCGTGCTTACCCGCTTGGTCAGGCGTCGCCGCAGCTTGACCAGCGGCGGGGGCCAGCGCGGCCAGTACCCCTCCAGCAGCCGCAGCACGGGCAGGGTGACGCGGGTGACGATGAGGCCGGACGCGCCGGCGGCCGCGATGACCACGACCAGCACCGCGGCCTGCGTGACGCTGGCCTGCTTGCTCAGCCAGCGGGTCGGCTCGGCCAGCGCGTGCAGCCCGCCGTGGCCCAGGCTCCAGGCCAGCAGGCCGCCGAGCCAGAACACCAGGGCCGGCGCGGAGATGGCCGCCACCCGGTCGGCGAGCTTGCCGTTGATCGAGCTCCAGAACGCCGTCACTCCGTCGGGTCCTCGACCAGGAGCAGGCCATGTGTCTTGCACGTGGGGATCTTGATCCCGACGCTGTACCGGTACCACACCACGTCGCCCCGCGGGCAGACGTATTTCGGGACGCTGATGTACTGCGGCGCGCCGGGCAGCTCGCCCGGATATATCCCCCGCAGCCGCACAGGCTGCAGTTCCGGCGGCCGGTAGTGCGGCGCGTCGGCGATCACCCGCCGGGTGAACACCCGGGTGGCCTCCCGGCTGTCCAGGACCTCGCGCAGCGCCGCCGAGGTGTCCTCGCCCTTCCCGGCCCGGTCGAGCAGGTCCGCGATCTGCCCGTCCACTTCGTCGGCTTCGGCCGGCCCGACGAGTTGGCCGAGGAACGGGCGGATGACACGGGCGGCTTCGGAGAGGGAATCGTCCATTGCTGCCTCCAGATCCAAGGGTGCCCTCACGGTGGTCATCTGCCGCTGTGTATGTGCGCGGCCCACATCGACGGCTGGTCCGGGTACAGGCTGCGGTTCAGGCGCATCTCATCATGCAGCGCCGTCGCCGCCGCGTCCTGGGTCCCGGCCGCGTCCAGACGGTCGTAGAAGCCGCGGGCCAGGTCCGCGGCCAGGGCGTCGTCGACCGGCCATAGGGTCGCGATGACCCGACGGTAGCCGGCCAGCTGGAACGCCGAGGCGAGGTTGATCGCCTCGTCGGGCAGCGCCCCGCCCGTCGTCGCGGTGGAACAGGCCGACAGGAAGGCGAGTTCGGCCTGCTCCAGGCGCAGGCCCGCGATGTCGAGCACGGTCAGCGGCTTGCTGGCGTAGTCCTGCAGCAGCAGGTGGCTGGCCGACGGTTCCCGCAGGCTGGCCTCGGCGTGGCAGGCAAAATGGGCCCACGGGTAACCGGGCATGGCCGCCCGCACCGACTCATACGTCGCCAACGCGTTGCCGGCGTCGTCGGGCAAGACGCGCGCCCGGGCGCCGAACCGCTCGGTCAGCAGGGCGGCCTCCTCCGGCGCGGCGTCCAGGTCGGCCGCACCCGGGGTATGCGCCATCGCCACCACCAGGACCTGCCCGCTGGCCGGGGCCGCGTCCGGGGGGACCGGTCGCCGCGCGTACCGCAGCGACCGGGTGGTCGGCGTGTAGGACGAGCTCACCAGGTCCAGCACGGTGCGCGGCGCGTCATCGAAGCGCGTCTCGTGATGGCCCGCGGCGTGCAGCGGGAGGAAGGAGAGCAGCCCGGACGGGCACCACCAGATCCTGGGCCACGGCTGGCCCCGGCCCGGCGGGGTGCCGATGCCCAGCTCGCGCAGCACCGGCTCGCGCAGCACCGGCTCGGCCAGCACGTCCCACAGCCAGCCGAGCACCTCCGTCACGCGGGCCTCGGCCTCGTAGTCGGCGTTCGGCGCGGCCGCGCCGATGGCGTCGAGCGCGGACAAGAACCCCACCGTCTGCTCCGCGACGGCCGCCGGGGAAAGGCCGGGCAGCGGTACGTGCCGGAGCCCGCGTGACGTGAGGAGCAGGGCGTCGGAGCGGAGCTCGTCGACCGTGATGACCGCGACCGGACCCTGCTCGGCGGCCTGCAGCAGGTCCTCCACCGTGGGTGGCAGGAGGAATCCTTCGAACCCGGGGACGGCGCGGACCTCGGTCAGCACGGCGTCGAACGAGTCGGCGGCCTGCCGCCGCACCTCGGCCTGCCGGCTCGCGACCGCGTCCTCGGCCTCCCGGCCCGGGCCGTCGAGCGGGCCGGGCCCGCCCGGACTCACCGCCCGGCCGGATTCGCCCAGCTGGTCGCGCAGCTGGACGAACCGGCTAGCCAGGTCCGGTCGCGCCCGTTCCAGGGCGGTCAGATCGGTCCGCGTGTCCAGGGCTTGTCCGAGCAGCACGCCCCGCCCCTGCTCCAGGAGCCGCAGCGCCAGATCGGCCTGGTCCAGCTGCAGGCAGCAGGCGGCGGCCCGGGACCCGAGCCCGGGCAGCTGGGCGAGCTGGAACTCCTGGTCGGCGCGGTCCAGGCCGCGCGGCGCGACCTGGGCCAGGAACCCGACGGCGGCCTGGTAGGCCTGCACCGCGTCGGCCCATTCTCCGTCCCCGGTGGCCAGCGCGCCCCAGATGGCCGCGGCGCTGGCCCGGACGGCGGGCGGCGCCGTCGCGATCCCGGCCGCCTCGTGACTGGCCTGCTCCGCCTCGAGCCGGTCCTCGGGCGTGGGCTCGAGTTCGAGCCTCAGCATGAGCGCGAAGGACAGGCGGGCGAGCACCTCGGCCCGGAACTGATGCCCGGGTGTCGCGAGGACGGCCGCCTCCCGCGCGGTCCGCACCGCCTCGTCCAGGTCAGCCCGGTTCTGGGCCCGGGTGAACCGCACGATCATGATCAGGGCCCGGTTGGACAGGAGAAACATCCGGCCTGGGCTCGCTGGCATGGCCTCGACGGCCTGGCGGCTGGCCTCGGCCGCTTCCTCCATGTCGTCCCCGGTCACCAGCGACTGCAGCATCAGCGCGCTGGCCAGGGCGTTGAAGTAGCTGCCGCGATCCGGGCGGTCCGCCGCGGCCTGCACCGCGGCCCGGGCCGCGGCCACCGCCCGGTCCAGGTCCTCGGCGGCGCCGGTCCGCTGGAACCTGGCGGACAGGGCGTCGGCCAGGTTGCCCAGGTACTTGACCCGGTCCGCGGCGGTAGCGGGCGCCTCGTCCGCCGCCGCCTGGCAGGCGTCGATGCCGGCCGACAGGTCGGCGAGCTCGCCCAGCCGCTGGAACCGGCGCAGCAGGTAGCTGCCGTAGTTGGCCAGGTACCGGTGCCGGTCAAAGGTCGCGGCCTCGGCCGCGGCCTGCCGGCCGAGCTCCACGGCCTCGTCGAGGTCCTCGGGCGAGCTCGCCATCTCGAAGCGCAGCAGCAGGCACAGGGCGAGATCGGACAGGCTGGCGGCGGCGTTGCCATCACCGCTGCTGTCCTGGCGGCCGGCCTGCGCCGCGCTCCGGGCCGCGGTCACGGCCGAGTCGATGTCCGCGGGCGTCCCGGTCTGCGCGGCCCGCAGCCGCAGGCCCGCAGCCCGGGCGGTCAGGGCCATCAGGAGCTGTTGCGGCCTGGTGGTGCCGGCGGCCGCCGCCTGCTCGCCCGCGGTCAGGCCCGCCTCGAGGTCGGCCTGGTCGCCGAAGCGATCGAACCGGGCCAGCAGGGCGGAGCCGTAGTTGGTCAGGCAGGCGGCCAGGTAGGGACTGCTCTCATCGGCCTGCTGCGCGGCCTGCTCGCCGAGGCGCACCGCCTCGGCCAGGTCGTTGTCGTCCCCGCGCAGCTCATAGCGGCGGCGCAGGCCCATGCTCATGTTGCTGAGCAGCAGCTCTCGCCGCGGCACCTCGGCCTCCAGCGCGGCGTAGCCCAGGCTTAGCCCGTCGTCCAGGTCCTCGACCGTGCCGCGCCGCGTGGACCTGATGAGCTTGGCGTGGGCCAGGGCCATCAGCAGGACCGGGCGGGTGGGATCCTCGGCCGGGGCCGCCTGCACCGCCCCGGACCGCGCGTCGACCGTGGCGTCCAGGTCGGCCAGGTCGTGGAACCGGTCGAACTTGTCCATGTCGGCCAGGCCGACTTGGGTCAGCAGCCGCGCGCGCAGGCTGCCGTCCGACGCGGGTACCACCGCGGCCATGCGCTGGTAGGCCAGGACCACCGCGCCGACCTGATCCTCGCGGCCGCTGCGGCAGGTCTTGTCCGTATAATCGTCCAAGGCCTGCAGCAGGGCTTCCCGCCGCTCATCGCCGGCCGGCAGCTCGATGACCGCCCCGGCCAGGCGTTCGGCGCTGGTCTGGGTCAGGGCCGGGTTGCCGGCTCGTATCCCCGTCTGGAGCCGGCCCAGCGTCACGGTGCCGCGGGCCGCGGCCCGCATCTCACGCAGTCCCATCGGGTATCCCCCCAATCATCGGTTAGCCGCCCGGCCGCGGCGGCGGCCCGGCGCGCTCCCGGTCCAGTACGGCCTCCAGGGCGTGCCGCAGTGGCGCCAGGCGCTCGGCGGCCGCCCCGCGGGCGGCCGGAAGTGACCTTCCGGCCAGCGGTTCTGTGATCTCGATGTAGCACTTAATCTTCGGTTCGGTGCCGCTCGGCCGCAGCGCGACCCGGGCACCAGGTAGCCGGAAGATCAGCACGTCCGCCGTCGGCGCGCTCCCGCTTCCCGGTCCGCCGCGCACCCCGTCCCCGGCGGCCAGGTCGACCAGGGCGATCACCGGCTGGCCGCCGAACCCGGCCGGGGGGTCGGCCCGCAGCCGCCGCATGACCTGCGCCTGATCGGTGGTGCCCAGCGTCACCTGGGAGGTCAGGTGCACGCCGTGCGCGGCCTCCAGTGCGTCGTAGCGGTCGAGCACCGAACGCCCCGCGGCCTTCGCCTCGGCGGCCAGCCGGAGCATGGCCAGGGCGGCGCCGATGCCATCCTTGTCCCGCACTACGTCACCGACCGCGTAGCCCAGCGCCTCCTCGTAGCCGAAGACGAACCGCGCGCCCGGCACGCCGTCGCCGGCCCGGACGATCCACTTGAACCCGGTCAGGGTCTCGGCGTACCGGGCCCCGGCCGCGGCGGCGATCTTGGACAGCAGCGTGGAGGAGACGATCGTGGACGCCACCAGCCGGTTCCCGGGGTCGGCGTCGCCCGCCGTGCGGTCCAGCAGGCTGGCGCCGAGCAGGGCGCCGACCTGATCCCCGGTCAGCACCACCCAGCCGGCCAGCCCGTCGCCCGGGCGGCGGGTGGCCACGGCCAGCCGGTCGCCGTCGGGGTCGCTGGCCAGCACCAGGTCGGCGCCGAGCCGCACCGCGTCGGCCAGCGCCAGGTCCAGCGCGCCGGGCTCCTCTGGGTTGGGGAACGCGACCGTCGGGAAGTCCGGATCGGGCCGGGCTTGCGCCGCGACCACGTGCGGCGCCGCGAAGCCGGCCTGGGCCATGGCCCGCAGCATGAGGTCGCCCGCCACCCCGTGCATCGGGGTGTAGACCACGTTCAGCTTGGGCCACTCGGACCCGGAGCCGGCCGCCGCGGCCACCACCGCGTCCAGGTAGGCCTGGGCGATCTCGTCGCCGTGCTGGGTGATGAGCGGGCTGCCCGGGTCCGCCACCGGGACCTGCGACAGCGGCCCGAGGGCGGCGATCCGGGCCTCGACCTCGGCGTCGACGGGCGGGATGACCTGGGCGCCGTCGCTCAGGTACAGCTTGTACCCGTTGTCCGCGGCGGGATTGTGGCTCGCGGTGATCATCACTCCGGCCGACGCGCCCAGGTGCCGGACCGCGAACGCGAGTAGGGGAGTGGGCCCGGGCTGCGGGAGCATGTGCACCGCGATACCGGCCCCCGCCAGCACCCGCGCCGCCTCGTCAGCGAACTCCGCCGACCGGTGCCGCGCGTCGCACCCCACCACCACCCGGACACCCCCGCCCGCCGCCCCGCCACCCGCGCCGCCCGCCGCACCGAGCAGCCACCCCGCCACCGCAGCCGTCGCCGCCCTGACCACCGCGCGGTTCATCCGGTTCGGCCCCGCCGCCACGACCCCCCGCAGCCCGGCCGTCCCGAACTCCAGCCGCCCCGCGAACCGGTCCCGCACCTCCGCCAGCGCTCCGGAATCCGGCCCACCCGCCGCGCTCCCGAAAGCCCGCTTGAGCAGGCCCTTCAGCTCCGCCCGATCGTCCGCGTCCGGGTCATCCGCGATCCAGCCCTCGACTGCGTCCCGCAACTCAGCCTCAGTCATCTCTGCCCCCCTGATTGCACTACAACCTCCCCCTACCAGCCCGACCCGACAAGATCGTGGTTGATTCGGGCTTCGTGGTTGATCCCCTGGCCTATAGGCCCCGTAATCAACCGCCAAGCCTGAATCGACCGCGCAAATGTTGCGCCAGTTGCGCGTGCGGTACTCGCGGGCCCGGCGGACGTCCCCTGAGCGCCACGCCAACCGCGACACCCCCACGGCGGGGTGCAAGCTGATCCGGGCGGACGCACCACCGAAGATCATGCCTTGACGTAGGGGATGCCCTCGGCCCGGGGGCCGCGGACCTTGCCGACCAGCCCGGCGAGCACGATGATCGTCACGATGTACGGTGTCATCAGCAGCAGGTTCGACTGGATCGGCGTGTTGAGGGTGGACATGATCGACTGCAGCTGCGTCGTGAACCCGAACAGCAGCGCGACCGAGATCGCGCCGAATGGGGTGTATCGCCCGAAGATCATCGCGGCCAGCGCGATGTAGCCCTCGCCGGAGGTCATGTCCTTGCCGAACGCGCCGACCGAGCCGATCGTGAAGTAGGCGCCGCCGATGCCCGCGATCAGGCCGGCCGCGATGACGTTGCGGTACCTCATTGCGATCACGTTGATGCCCACGGTGTCGGCCGCGACGGGGTGCTCGCCGATCGCCCGGGTGCGCAGTCCCCACCGGGTCGAGAACAGGCCCACCTGGACGCCGGCCAGGGCGAGGTAGGTGAGGTACAGGAAGACGGTCGCGTCGAAGAAGACCGGGCCGACGATCGGGATGTCGCCCAGCAGCGGGATCTTGATCGCGGAGAATGTAGCCGGCGAGTTCAGTGTGTTGGCGTAGGGCACCATGAGGTCGTCATACAGATACCCGGTGAACCCGAGGATCAGCGTGTTCAGCACCACGCCGAGGATGATCTGGTCCACCCGGTAGCCGATGGCGAATACGGCGAGCAGCACCGCGACCAGCGAGCCGGCCAGCGCTCCGCATACCAGGCCCAGCCACAGCGAACCGGTCACGCTGGCCACGATGGCGGCGGTGAAGGCGCCGAGCAGGAGCTGGCCCTCGATGCCGATATTGATCACCCCGGAGCGGGAGCACACGACACCGGTCAGCGCGCCCAGCATGATCGGGATCGAATCGTTCAGGCTGCCCTGCAGCAGGTTCACCACGTTGAACGCCGTGGTGAGGCCGGCGTCGGCCCAGCACAGCAGGGCGATGACGAACAGGAAGATGACCACCGCGATGGACACCCGCTTGAGTGCCGTGCCGAACGGCAGGAACGCTCGCAGCACGGCGATCACCAGGGTAATCGCACCGCACACGTAACAGGTGATGGCGGCGGGCAGGGTCAGGTTCGGCAAGATCACCTTGGCGAACGGCTGGGAGAACGCGAACGTCGCGTCTCCGTGGTGCGAGTTCAGGCCCAGGACGAAGATGTCCACCAGCCCGAACACGGCGAACGTGACCGGCGCCACCCACCGCCGGAAGCCGCTGCTCGGGGGGCGGGCCGCCAGGTCCAGGTCCGCGGGCTGTACGTCCTCGGCCGTCGTCATGCGTTCCACCCCTTGGACATGACCTCGCCGACGCCGCCAGTCTTGGCGTCGCGCAGTCGGTATATCCTCCGAATCAGCAGCGGCGCCGCGATGAACAGGACGATCACCGCCTCCAGCACCTGCACCATGTCCACCGGGGTACCGGTGGCGGCCTGCATGAGCGGTGCCCCGGCGCGCAGCGCGCCGAACAGCAGCCCGGCGAGCACGACGCCGCCCGGCCTGCCGAACCCGAGCAGGGCGACGGTGATGGCGTCAATGCCGTAGGTTCCGTAGCTTTGGAAGTTCAGGGAGAAGTCGGTGCCCTGGATGACCGCGGCTCCGCTCAGCCCGGCCAGCCCGCCGGCGATCAGCATCACCAGCACCCAGTTCCGTCCCACGTTCATGCCCGCCACCCGCGCGGCGCTGGGGTTCTTGCCGATGCTGCGGAACTCGAAGCCGGTCGTGGTTCGGTTCAGCAGCCACCACATGCCCGCCGCGCAGGCCAGCGCGATGAGGAAGCCCACGTTGATCCGCAGGGACGGGCCGAAAAGGTGCGGCAGCTGTGCGTTGCCGGCTATGGCCCGGCTGACCGGGTTGGTCGCGTGCGGCGCCTGCATCAGGTAGCCGAAGGAGAGCAGGTAGGTCAGGAAGTAGATCATGATGTAGTTGAGCATGATCGTGGTGATCACCTCATGCGCGCCGGTCCGGGCCTTGAGCTCGCCGACCAGCCAGCCGAGTGCCGCGCCGCCCACGAAACCGCCGATCACGCAGACCGCGGCGTGCACGAACAACGGCAGGCTGACCCCGTAGCCGAGGTACGTGGCGACGATCATGCCGCCGATGAGCTGGCTCTGCGCGCCGATGTTGAACAGGCCGGCCTGATAGGGCAGCGCGACCGCGAGACCGGCCAGGATCAGCGGGGTGGCCTGGACGCAGGTCTCCGACAGCGGGTAGAAGACGGCGGACAGGTAGCCGTCGTGGATCGCCGTGCCGATCGATGCCTGCTTGAACAGCGCCGCGACCGTGTGCGGGTTGACGATCGATCCCTCGAACATCTCCACGTAGGCGCCCACCGCGGTATCCCAGGCCGACGCAATCGCATGGCCGGGAGCCGAGAAGAAGTTACCCCAGGCGTGCAGCACGGTGGTGTTCGTGAACGCGTTCAGCAGCCCGCCTATCACGAACGCGCTGAAGAAGACCAGGATGATGATGGTGAACGTATGGCCTTCCAGGATCGAGTTCCTCAGTGCCCGGCCGAGACCGAGACCGGCCCGGGACCGCCCCGGCCCCTTCTCCTCCGCGGCGGCTGGACCCGGGGAATCCACCTGGTCGCTCATTGTCCCGCTCCCGGTATGGCTGTCGGCGCGCTGGGCGTGGACTCCGCCCCCGGGGGCCCCGTGTCCTGGTCGGCCCCTCCCGCCATCAGCAGCCCGAGTTCTTCCGTCGGCACCGTCGGCGGCCGGAAACCGGTGATCCTGCCCTCGTACATGACCGCGATCCGGTCCGCCAGGGCGTAGATCTCGTCGAGTTCGGCGGAGACGATGAGGACGGCCACGCCCTCGTCGCGTTGCTGCACGATGCGGCGATGCACGAACTCGATCGAGCCCACGTCGAGCCCGCGGGTGGGCTGGCTGGCCACGAGCACCTTATGCTCATGCGCAAGTTCCCTGGCCAGGATGACCTTCTGCTGGTTGCCGCCGGACAGGGTGGACACCGGTGCCTGCGCCGAGGTGGTGCGGACGTCGAATTCCTGCACACGCTCGGCCGCGTTGGCGGCGATCGCGCCCGGGTGGAGGTTAATGCCGGAGGCGAAGGGCGGCCTGTTGTATACGTCGAGCACCATGTTCTCGGCCACGGAGAAGTCGCCGATCAGGCCGTCTTCCTGCCGGTCCTCCGGGATGTACGCGAGGCCGGCGCGCAGCCGTTGCCCCGGCGTGGCCTGGGTGAGATCCCGCCCGCTCAGCGTCACCTTCCCCGAAGCCACCGGCCGCAGCCCCATCAGCGCCTCGCACAACTCGGTCTGCCCGTTGCCCTGCACCCCGGCCACGCCGAGGATCTCGCCCGCCCGGACCTGGAAGGACAGCCCGTTCACCCCCACCCGGCCGGTCTCGTCGGCGACGGTCAGGTCGGCTACGTCCAGGACCACGTCGCCAGGCTTGGCGGCTCGCTTGCTGACCCGCAGCTGCACGTCCCGGCCCACCATGAGCGAGGCGAGGTCGTCCTCCGTGGTGCCGGGAGGCCGCTGGCCGACGACCTTTCCCCGGCGCAGGACGGTGATCGTGTCCGCGATCGCCTGGACTTCCTTGAGCTTGTGCGAGATGAAGACGATGGACCTGCCGCCGTCCTTCAGCTGCCTGATGATCCGGAACAGCTCTTCGGTCTCGGCCGGGGTGAGCACTGCGGTGGGCTCGTCGAGGATCAGCACGGCCGCCTCCCTGACCAGCGCCTTGACGATCTCGACCCGCTGCTGGATGCCGACCGGCAGGTTCTCCACCAGCGCATCCGGGTCCACGTCCAGGCCGTAGCGGTGGGAGAGCTCGCGCACATCCTTCCGCGCCTTGCGCCGGTCGAGCAGGCCGGCGCGGCGGGTCTCCTCTATGCCGAGGGTCACGTTCTCCGCGACGGTGAACACGGGCACGAGCATGAAGTGCTGGTGCACCATGCCGATGCCGGCGGCGATGGCGTCCTTCGGGGATCCGAACCGGACCGCCTTGTTATCGAGCAGGATCTCCCCCGCATCGGCCTGCAGCAGCCCGTACAGGACGTTCATCAGGGTCGTCTTGCCGGCGCCGTTCTCGCCGAGCAGGGCGTGCACCTGGCCCGGGGCCACCGACAGGTCGATCTGGTCGTTGGCCACCAGCGAACCGAAACGCTTGGTGATGCCCTTCAGCTCGAGTTCCACGTCCGGCCCTTCAGTTCCGCGATCGCACCGTCATGCCCGTGGCCTCCATGTCCGCGCGGCCCCTTCGCTCGCGGAACCCCTTCGGCTCGCATGCCAATGTGGCAGCGATGCGCACCGCGCCGCACCGCTGCCACATTTGTCGTGCCTTAGCCCCAGGCTCCTACACCGGGCTCTTGGTCGGCGTGGCGATCGAACCGTTTTCGATGCCGGTCTCGATCGTCTTCAGCTCGTTCTGCAGAGAAGCGGGAACCGTGCTCGAGAAGTCGTGGTACGGGGAGAGCACCGCCCCGCCGTTGCTCAGCGTACCGATATAGGTGCCGCCCGTGAACGTGCCGTGGGCCGCGCTCAGCACCGCAGTGCTCACCGAGGGCACGATGCCCTTCGTCACGCTGGTGATGAAGTACTTGCAGTACTGCGGTGCGCTGGTGCATCCGTCGGTGTCCACCCAGAACATGTTCACCTTCTGGCTGCCGGCCGCGGCGTCCGCGTCCTGGACCGCCTTCGCCGCACCGAGGCCGACGTTGCCGGCCACCGGGAAGATGATGTCCGCGCCCTCGCTGATGAACGTCTGGGTCAGCGTCTCGCCCTTGGTCTGGTTGGTGAAGTCGCCCGTGAACGAGCCCTTCTGGGTCTGCTCGTTCCAGCCGAGCACCGTCACGTGCGTACCGTGCTGCTTGTTGTAGTACTGCACGCCGTCCCAGAAGCCGTCCATGTAGATCGTCACGGTCCCGAAGTCCTCACCGCCGAACGTGGCGACCTTGCCGGTCTTGGTCATGCCCGCGGCCAGGTACCCGCCGAGGAAGCCGTCCTGCACGGTGTTGTACGTCAGCTGGTCGATGTTGGGCTCCTTGGTGCCGGTCAGGCACCCCGACGCGTACGAGCAGTCCACGATCGCGAACTTCTGGGTCGGGTGCGCCTTGGCCGCGGCCTCCGTCGCGGGGCCCATCAGGAATCCGACGGTGACGATGATGCCGCACTTCTCACTGAGGAACGTGTTGATGTTCGGTATGTAGTCGCTCTGCGTCGTCGACTGCAGGTACTTGACCGTGACGTTGGGGTCGGCCGTCGCGGCCGCCTGCATGCCCGACCACGACGAGGCATTGAACGACCGGTCGTCGATGCCGCCGGTGTCGGTGACCATGCAGCCGAGGAACTTGGCGCTGCTGGCCGCCGTGCCGGTCGACGAGGCCGATGTGCTGCTCGACGAGGCCGAGCTGGTGCTGCTGCCGCACGCGGCGACGACCAACGTCGCCGACACGGCCAGCGCCGCCGTGGCCCATGCGCTGTGTTTCACGCTTACCTCCACTGGGCCAGGCACTAGCAGCGCCTGGCCTCGCATTCGTCCTGGGTTGTCCCGCAGGCTATGCCCGGTTGTCTCGCGTGGGAAGAGGACACGCGTCGATCTGGCCTGCTCGTTGCCGAATCGGAACCCGAATACGATGACATTCCTGGCCTGCCAGACATACAGCCGCGGTTCCTGCCCGGCGTCTTAGTGCTTTCCTACAGCCTGATAACGTCCTGGCCGGAAGTGCTGGAAGTGCCGTTGGCGGGAGCGCTGCCGTTGGGTACCGGGACGCCGGGGAAGTCAAGCGTGACGGTCAGGCCGCCGCCGGGCGTCTCGTCCAGCCGGGCCGTGCCGCCGTTGGAGGTGGCCAGCCGGTGCACGATGGCCAGGCCCAGCCCGGTGCCGTTCGGACTGGAGGTGGTGAAGCGCAGGAAGGCCCGCTCGCGATCCTCGGCGCTCATGCCCGGGCCGTTGTCGGCGACCGTGATCCGCACCCCGGCCGGGGTGGCCGACGTGGTGAGCCGCACCAGGTGGCCCGGGTTCAGCGCGTCCAGGGCGTTGGCGATCAGGTTGTCCAGGATCTGCTCCAGGTGCCCCTCGCCGATCCAGGCCAGCACCGGCTTGGCCGACGAGGTGACCAGGACGATGCTCCGGTCATCGGCCACTGGATGCCAGGCCACGACCCGCTCGCGGGTCACCTCGGCCACGTCCACCGCCGTCGGCACCGGCACCACGTTCTCCGCCCGGGCCACGGTCAGCAGCCCGTCCACCAGCCGGGACAGCCGCGCCAGCTCGTCCAGCGCGCCGGCCAGCTCGTGGCCGGTCTCCGGGTCGGTGTCGGCGGCCAGCAGGTCCAGCCGCAGCCGCAACGCGGCCAGCGGGGTGCGCAGCTGGTGCGACACGTCCGCGATCACCGCCCGGTTCCCGTGGACCAGCGCCTCGAGCCGCCCGGCCATCGTGTTGAACGTCGTGCCCAGCCGGCGCAGCTCCGTCGGGCCGGACTCGACCTTGGCCCTGATCTCCAGGTCGCCGTCGGCCAGCCTGCGAGCCGCGGCGTCGAGGCCCTTCAGCGGCCGGCTCACCCACCGGGCCAGGCCGAACGCCAGCAGCGCCGCGCCGATCATCGCGACCGCGCAGATCGTCCCGAAAAGAACCCAGAGCGCGACGATCTCGCGGTCCAGCGGCGCGGTGGACCGGATCAGGATCACCGTGCCAAGTACGGGTCCGGCGAGCCTGCCCGGGTTGAAGACGGGAACGGCGGCGATCGCCCGCGAGCCCATCGTCCCGGTGAAGGCCTGACCGGTGTCGGCCACCTGGGCGGCCAACTGCCGCCACCGGCCGGCCGGCACCTGGCCCTTGGCGTCCAGCAAGCGGCCGTTGCTGAGGTAGATCACCAGCGCATTACCTGCCTGCTTGACCTGCTCGTAGACGAGCAGCAGTTCGAAGTCAACCGGGCGGGCCTCGGCGGGCCTCGGCGGGTGCAAGACGAACCGCGGCTGGGCGAGGGAGGCGTCCGCGTTGGCCGCGGCCTGCGTGTCCTGGATGAAGGAGTTCCTGTCCTGCCCGATCGTGCTGAGCGTTAGCGGGACCACCGCGCCGGCCAGGACGATGGCGGTGAAGGCCAGCAGCATGCACAGGATCCGCCTGGTCACCGGTGACCGTCCGGGTCGGCGAGCCGGAAGCCGTGGCCGTACACGGTCTCGATGATGCCGTGGTCGCCCAGCTTGCGCCGCAGGGCCGCCATGTGCACGTCCAGCACCTTGGTCGGGCCGTACCAGTGCTCATCCCAGGCCCGCTCGAGCATCTCCTGCCGGCTGACCACCCGTCCGGGGTCGCTGGCCAGGCACTCCAGGATGGCGAACTCCTTCGGGGTCACCGCGATCTGCTGCCCGGACACGCTGACCTTGTGGGTGCGCAGGTCCACGGTCAGCGCGCCGTGCTGCAGCACCTGGCCCGCGGGCTGGCGGCTGCGGCGCAGCACGGCCCTGATCCTGGCCAGCAGCTCCTCCAGCCCGAACGGCTTGATCAGGTAGTCGTCGGCCCCCTCGTCCAGGGCCAGCACCCGGTCCGATTCCTCGCCTCGCGCGGTCACCACGATGATGGCCGCGTCACAGGCCTGGCGGAGCCGGCGGCAGACCTCGATGCCGTCGATGTCCGGCAGCCCGAGATCGAGCAGCACCACGTCCGGCGCCGGCCAGTCCAGCGCCGCCTGGCCGGTGGTGACGCTGCCCGTTTCGTAGCCGGCCCGGGTCAGCCCGCGGACCAGCTGAATCGCGATGCCGGGGTCGTCTTCTACGACGAGGACCCGGCCCAGACGTACGTTCACGACCTCCACGCTAAGCACGAAACCGGCGCGCGCCGAATCGGGCGAAGATCTTAACCAAACCTGAACTTCTTCCAGGGTGGGTCCTAGGAAGTCGTTGGGCATGATTAGTGGCAGAGTTCCTTGCTCCAGCGCGAACAGCCTCCCTGCCGCTGTCGCGCGGATGACATGGGAGGGTCCGAGTGGATAAGGCCACCCTGCAGCCTTATCCACTCGGACCCCAGGATCCCAAGGACCCCGAAGACCTCTTCCTCCCGAACCCTAGCGGTTTCTAGGCGCCTGGGTGAGCACCGACTGGCCGGCGTTGCGCGCGGCGGCGACGGCCGCCGCTCGCCGCGCCTACGCTCCCTATTCCGGGCTGCGGGTCGGCGCGGCGGGCCTGACCGACGACGGGCGGATCATCGTCGGCTCCAACGTGGAGAACGCCTCCTTCGGCCTGACCCTGTGCGCGGAGTGCAGCCTGGTCAGCGCCCTGCACGGGGCCGGGCCCGAGGGCTGCGCCGCGCCCGGTACCTCGCTCGTGGCGGTGGCCGTGGTCGCGGGCGACGGGGAGCCGCTGCTGCCCTGCGGCCGCTGCCGGCAGCTCCTGCTCGAAGCGGGCGGCGGCGGCCTGCTGGTCGAAGGCGCGGACGGCCCGGTGGAGCTGAAGGCCCTGCTCCCCGCCGCCTTCACCAACACCGACCTGTCCGGGCGGAGGGAGCCCCGAGAGGAGATACCGTGACCGATGCCGTCACGCTGATCAGGACCAAACGAGACGGGCACCGGCTCTCCGCCGACGACATCGGGTGGCTGTTCGAGGCGTACGCGAAGGGCGAGGTCGCCGACGAGCAGATGTCCGCGCTGCTGATGGCGATCTACTTCCAGGGCCTGGACGGCGCCGAGCTGCGGACCTGGACCGCGGCGATGATCGCTTCCGGCGACCGCCTGGACCTGTCCGCGATACCCCGGCCGACCGTCGACAAGCACTCGACCGGCGGGGTGGGGGACAAGGTCAGCCTGATCCTCGCGCCGCTGGTGGCCGCGTGCGGCGCCGCCGTCCCGCAACTGTCCGGGCGCGGCCTCGGCCATACCGGCGGCACGCTGGACAAGCTGGAGTCGATTCCCGGGTTCCGCACCGCGCTGACCCCGGACGAGACGCTCGACGTGCTGGCCCGCGCCGGGTGCGTGATCTGCGCCGCGGGCTCGGGCCTGGCCCCGGCCGACCGCCGGCTGTACGCGCTGCGCGACGTGACCGGCACGGTCGAGTCCATCCCGCTCATTGCCAGCTCGATCATGTCGAAGAAGATCGCCGAGGGGACCAGCGCGCTGGTCCTGGACGTCAAGGTCGGCACCGGCGCGTTCATGAAGAGCGTGGACCGAGCACGGGTTCTGGCCCAGACCATGGTCGCCCTGGGCGAGGAGCACGGGGTCAGGACCAGGGCCCTGCTGACCACGATGGACACCCCGCTGGGCCGCGCGGCGGGCAACGCCGTCGAGGTGCAGGAGTCCGTCGCGGCGCTACAAGGCGTGGGTCCCCCCGACCTGGTGGAGGTCACGCTCGCCCTGGCCCGCCAGATGCTGGCCCTGGCGCACATCAACGAAGACCCGGCCGCAGCCCTGGCGGACGGCCGCGCCCTGGCCGCCTACCGGACGATGGTCATCGCGCAGGGCGGCGACCCGGACGCCCCGCTGCCGCAGGCCGCTCACGTCCGAGCGGCCCTCCCGGCGCCCGCCGACGGCTGGCTCACCCGCCTGGACGCGCTGGCCGTGGGCATCGCGGCCTGGCGGCTCGGCGCGGGCCGGGCCCGGAAGGAAGATGCGGTCAGCGCCGCCGCGGGCGTGATCTGCCTGGCCAAGCCGGGCGACCAGGTCCGCGAAGGGCAGCCGCTGCTCGAGCTGCACGCCGACGACCCGGCCCGCTTCGGCCCGGCCCTGGCTGCCCTTGCTACCGCCGTGACGGTCAGCGACGAGCCAATCCTGCCGCTGCCGTCCCCGATCATCGAGGTCATCGGCCCGTAGCACAATGGTGGGATGCTTACCCTTGACCAGATCCGGGCCGTCCCGAAGGTCCTGCTGCACGATCACCTGGACGGCGGCCTGCGCCCGCAGACCGTCCTGGACCTGGCCCGGGAGATCGGGTACCGGGACCTGCCCGGCGACAACGTCGAGGAGCTGACCCGCCGGCTGACCGCGGGCGCGCACCGCGGCCACCTCGAGATCTACCTGGATGCGTTCCGGCACACGGTCGCGGTCATGCAGACCCCGGACGCGCTGCGGCGAGTCGCGGCCGAGTGCGCCGCGGACCTGGCCGCCGACGGGGTGGTCTACGCCGAGGTCAGGTTCGCGCCCGAGCTGCATACCGACCGCGGGCTGAGCCTGGACGAGGTGGTCGAGGCGGTCCTCGACGGCTTCCGCCAAGGCTCGGCCGACGCGGCCCGGGCCGGCCGCGGGATCACGGTGTACGCCCTGCTCACCGCGATGCGCACCGCGGCCAGGTCGCTGGAGATCGCCGAGCTGGCCGTCCGCCACCGGGACGAGGGCGTGGTCGGCTTCGACATCGCAGGTGCCGAGGCGGGCTGGCCGCCGAGCCGGCACCTGGACGCGTTCCAGTACCTCAAGCGGGAGAACTTCCACATCACGATCCACGCGGGCGAGGCGTTCGGGCTCCCGTCGATCTGGGAGGCGGTGCAGTGGTGCGGCACCGAGCGGCTCGGCCACGGCGTCCGCATCGTGGACGACATCCAGATCAGCCCGGAAGGCACCGTCCGGCTCGGCCGGCTGGCCGCTTACATCCGGGACCGCCGGATCCCGCTCGAGATGTGCCCGACCTCCAACGTCCAGACCGGCGCCGCGCGGTCGATCGCCGAGCATCCGATCCGGATCCTGCGCCAGCTGCAGTTCCGGGTCACGGTGAATACCGACAACCGGCTGATGAGCCAGGTCACGCTGAGCTCGGAATTCCACCGGCTGGCCGCGGAGTTCGGGTACGGCTGGTCGGACGTCGAATGGCTGACCACCAACGCGATGAAGAGCGCGTTCGCCGGTTTCGACGAGCGGCTGCACCTGATCAACACGGCCATCAAGCCGGGCTTCGCCACCGCTCGAGCGCTTAGCGATGCGGTGGTTCCCGTCAGCATCCTGGGATCCCGTCACGATGCATAATTCACTTTTTTACCGAACGGATCGTGGTTCCCCTCCCCGCTCATCTGCAACACTCCTCGTCGACACGTCGCATTCACTAACTGTGATTCGGCATGATGGAAGCTGACCGCGGGCTCTGAGAGGGTTGGGTCAGGAGGGACATGACGGAACCGCAGTCGGGGGCCAAGGACCGGGGAGAGCCGCTGCGCAGGTGGGACCCGGAGCGGATCGGCCCGTACGTGATCCTCGGCCGCCTGGGGGCCGGGGCGATGGGCCAGGTGTACCTGGGCCGCTCGGCGGCCGGGCGGCTGGTCGCGGTGAAGACGATCAAGGTGGACCTGGCCGAGGAGGCCGGCTTCCGGACCCGGTTCGCACAGGAGGTGGCGGCCGCGCGCCGGGTGAGCGGGTTCTTCACCGCCGCCGTCGTGGAGGCCGACCCGGAGGCCGACCTGCCCTGGCTGGCCACGGCCTACGTGCCGGCGCCGTCGCTGGCCCGGCTGGTCAAGGCGTGCGGCCCGCTGCCGGTCGGCACGGTCCGCTGGCTGGCCGCGGGGTGCGCGGAGGCACTGGAGTCGATCCACGGCGCCGGGCTGGTGCACCGGGACCTCAAGCCGTCGAACGTGCTGGTCGCGCCGGACGGGCCGCGGGTCATCGACTTCGGCGTGGCCCGGGCGGCCGAACGGATGGGGGTAACCACCTCCCGCGGCGCCGTCGGCACCCCCGCGTACATGGCGCCCGAGCAGGCCCGCGACACCCACCAGGCCTCGGCGGCCAGCGACGTGTACGCGCTGGGGGCCACGCTGCTGTTCGCGGCGACCGGGCACCCGCCCTACCAGGGCGACACGGTCATGGACGTGCTGGCCCGCCTGGCCACCGAGGAGCCTGACCTGTCCGGCCTGCCCGGCGAGCTCACCGGGCTGATCGCGGCCTGCCTGCGGCGCGTCCCGCGCGAGCGCCCCACGTCGTCCGCGATGCTGGCCCAGCTCGGGCAGTTCACCGAGGTCCGGCCGGGGGCGGCCGGGGAGCACTCCTACCTGCCCGACGCGGCCATGGCGCTGATCGCGCAGTACCAGGGCAACCCCCTGCTGGCCAGCGGCCAGCCCGGCCAGCAGGACAGCGGAGCGGACGCGACGTCCGCGTCCTACACCGAGCTGCCCGCCTCCTACCAGCCCAAGAAGTCCCCGCGCCGGCCGGCCGGCTGGCGGCGGTGGGTCAAGACCCATATGGCCTGGGTCGGCTGGGTCTCGGTCGGCGCCGCCCTGGTCGTGGGCGGCGTCATTCTCGGCGCCTCGCTCACCGGTTCAAGCGGCACGGTGCCCCCGCTGGCTCCGCAGACCGTCTGCGGTGCCCAGGACGTGGTCAGCGACATGCTGTGCATGAACCAGAGCCAGGGCGACCCGAACGCCGAGTTCATCGTCGAGGGACATGGCTTCCCGCCGGGCCAGCCCGTAGTGGTCACGCTGTCCGGGGTCGGCCCGCCGCCGGATGACAAGCCGCTGCCCAGCGTCACGTCGACGTTCAAGCCGGTCACCACCGCTAACGGCACGTTCAGGGTCCCGGTCAGCCAGCTCTACTCCGGCTCGCTGCAGCTAGGGCTGTTCACCGTCCAGGTCATCGCGCCCGGCGGCAGCCACGCTCAGACGCAGTTCATGGTTCTCCCGGCGGGAGCACCGCCCGCCGGCGCACCACCCGGACAGTGACTGTGTTTATTTACCCTCAGGCCTCGGTCCACCACAGGTCCTCCTGGCGCGAGCGCCACACCGGATCGGCCAGCCGGCTGAGGTCGGCCGAGGTAATGATGCCGTGCTCGATCAGGATCCGGACCGCCACCCCGTCCGAGAGCCGCACGTCCGGACTCGCCAGCCCGCGGTCGCTGATCTTCCGCCGTAGCGCCTTGATGTGCTCGGCCACCCGGGCCGAGAGCAGGTCGCGGAACTCGGCGTCGGTCTCGAACCGCTCCAGCTCGTGATAGGCGCCGGTCACCTCCAGCGCCCCCCGCGCGATCTCCGGCGTCCGCGGCAGCGGCGTGGTGGCGCTCGGATCGAGCAGCCAGGGCCGGCACCAGATCAGCGCGACCAGGAAGAGCTTGGTCATCGGGTCCAGGTAGAGCGGCAGGATCGTGCCCTCTCCGTCCGGCTGGCTGTCCGCCGAAGCCGCGTCTCCGGGTCGCTGACCGGTGACCATCACCTGGAGCGGCAGCCCCTCATCGAGCATGGCGCGCGAGCCGACTAGCGCGGTCCCCGAGTGCAGCAGCCAGCCGCCGGCCGGCTCGCCGCCGTCCTCCAGCCGCGGCAGCCTGATCCGGTATCCCTCGCCCTCCACGTACAGCGCGTGGGTGCGGCTGATGTTGGTGATCCACGCGCCGGCCGGCATCGCGGTCACGATGCCCGCCCGCCGGGACAGCCCCGGCCCGGCCGCCACGGTCAGGTCCACCTCCGGCCCCCGGCCGAAGATCAGCTGGCTCCCCTCCGCGATCCGCATTTCCTGACCCGAGGCGGTGCGCACGCGCGCGCTCACGCCCATGACGGGGTCCCGGAAATACGGCTCAGCATCGGTCTCCTGCCGCAGTATGGCCTGATCGGACGCGGTCTGGTAAGTCTAGGCCGGATTCTGGCCGCCCGCGTGAGCCCGCGGTACCCCGGATTCAGGGATACCGGTGCGTGAATTGTCCTGATTGGCTGCAAGTGGCAGGGTGCCGGGCTCTGCTCGCGGTGGTACCGTCCACCCTCGGGTATGGGGGGGCCTAAACCCGAGGACTGGTTCGATGCCGCTTAGTCTGCCGCGGCAGGCCCGGCGCCCCGCCCGAAGCTCTATTTTCCCGCCCCTAGATCCGGCCGAACAGGCGGTCGCCCGCGTCGCCCAGCCCGGGCACGATGTACCCGCGCTCGTTCAGCCGCTCGTCCACCGCCGCGGTGACCACGACCACCCGAACTCCCGCCGCCTCCTCGGCCGAGCCACCGCCATCGGCGAACGTCTCCTCCACGCGGCGCAGGCCCTCCGGCGCCGCGAGCAGGCAGATCGCGGTCACCGACGCGGCGCCCCGGTCCATCAGCATGGTGATGACGGTGGCCAGGGTTCCGCCCGTGGCCAGCATGGGGTCGAGCACGAACGTGTCCCGGTCGGTCAGGTCGCTGGGCAGCCGGTTGGCGTAGGTCTCGGCCATCAGCGACTCCTCGTCCCGGCGCAGTCCGACGAAGCCGACGTCGGCCATGGGCAGCAGCCGGGTCATGCCGTCCAGCATGCCGATGCCGGCTCGCAGCACCGGCACGATGAGCGGGGCCGGCCGGGCCAGCTTGACGCCGCGCGCCACCCCGACCGGCGTGGTGACCGACACCGGCTGCACCCGTATCTCGCGGGTCGCCTCGTAGGCCAGCAACGTCACCAGCTCGGCGGTCAGGCTGCGGAACGTCGCGGTATCGCTGGCGACGTCGCGCAGCGCGGTGAGCTTGTGGGTGACCAGGGGATGATCGACGACGAGCGTGCGCATAGCTCTATCTTTCCCCCACTTGCCTCCGGGCGCTCTGTTATCCCGCTGCCCTCCCCCACATCCGCCCTAAGCGTCGGGGCGGGCCCGGGCCGTGGTGCCGGAAGAACGCGCCAGGTCCACCTCGATCCGGCGCGCGGTCGTGAGCAGGGGCTGCAAGAACTCCTCCACGATGGTGTTCAGGGTGCGCCGGCCGGCGTGCGTGGAGATGTTGATGGCCGCGATGACCTGGCCGTCCGCGTCGCGGATGGGGGCGGCGATGGATCGCAGCCCCTCCTCGAGTTCCTGGTCCACCAGCGCCCAGCCCTGGGACCTGATCTTGCGCAGCTCCCGGCGCAGCGCGGTCGCGCTGGTGATGGTGTGCCCGGTCAGGCCGCGCAGGCTGGTCGACTCCAGGTACTCATCCAGCCGCTCGTCGGACTGCGCGGCCAGCATCACCCGGCCCATCGAGGTGGCGTAGGCGGGGAACCTGGTTCCGACGCTGATCGTCACGGTCATGATCCGCTTGGTCGGGACCCGGGCGATGTAGATCACGTCGTCCCCGTCCAGCTCGGAGACCGAGGACGACTCGTGTACCTGCTCGACCAGCTGCTCCAGGTGCGGCATCGAGACCTCGGGCAGGGTCAGGCTGGACAGGTACGCGTAGCCGAGCTCGAGGATCTTCGGCCGGAGCGCGAACCGGCTGCCGTCGCTGCGCATGTAGCCGAGCTGGACCAGCGTGCGCAGGAACCGCCGGGCCGCGGCCCGGCTCAGGCCGGTGGCCGCGGCCACCTCGCTCAGGGTCAGCTTCGGGTGATCCGCGTCGAAGGCGCGGATGACGGACAAACCGCGCTCGAGTGACTGCACGAAGTCCCCGTCATGACCTTGTTCCTGGCTGTCAGTCAATCGGGCCTCCTGCTCGGTCGATGACATCATAGACCTGGGCACTATGCGTTCGCTTTCTGAACTATCGTTCGTCTTACGTACGGTCGACGCAAGGGAGCGGTCATGGCAGTGATATCCCGTTGGGTCACCATCCGCGGCGACATCGCCTCGTATCCGTTCTAGCCTGTGACTATGACCGCCAGTACCCGGGTCGGAATCGTCGGGGCCGGGCCGGCCTGCTGCTGTCGCACCTGCTGGCGCTGCGCGGCATCGACTCGATCGTGGTGGAGAACCGCAGCCGGGCCTACTGCGAGGCCCGGCAGCGGGCCGGGCTGCTGGAGGCCGGCACCACCGAGCTGCTCCGCGCGATCGGCCTGGGCAAGCGGCTGGACGCCGAGGGCCTCGAGCACGGCGGCATCTACCTGCAGTTCGCGGGGGAGCGGCACCACCTGGACTTCCGCGACCTGACCGGCGGCCGCTGGGTGACGATCTACGCCCAGACCGAGATCGTCAAGGACCTGATCCAGGCCCGGCTGGCGGCCGGGGCCCAGATCGAGTTCGAGGTCTCCGACACCGAGGTCGCCGACCTCGACCAGGACCGGCCCCTGCTGCGCTACACCGACGCCGCCGGGACCCGGCACCAGGTCCGCTGCGACGTGATCGCCGGCTGCGACGGCTTCCACGGCATCTGCCGCGATTCGATGCCACCCGGCCTGGTCCAGGTGGCCGAGCGTGGCTACCCGTACTCCTGGCTCGGCATCCTGGCCACCGTGCCGCCGTCCACCGACGAGCTCATCTACTCCCGGCACCAGGACGGGTTCGCGCTGCACACCATGCGCACCCCGCAGGTCAGCCGGCTGTACCTGCAGGTTCCCGCGGACGAGGACATCGAGCGCTGGCCGGACGACCGGATCTGGACCGAGCTGCGGCACCGGCTGGGCGTCCCGGGCTGGGAGCTGAAGGACGGCCCGATCACCGAGAAGGCCATCTTGCCGATGCGCAGCTTCGTCGCCTCGCCCATGCGCTACCGGCGGCTGTTCCTGGCCGGGGACGCGGCGCACATCGTGCCGCCCACCGGGGCCAAGGGCCTCAACCTGGCCATGGCCGACGTGACCGTCCTGGCCAGGGCCCTGACCAGCCTGCTGCGCGACGGGGATCCCGGCCCGGCTGACGCTTACTCCGATACCAGCCTGCGCCGCGTCTGGCGCGCCACGCATTTCTCCTGGTGGATGACGTCCATGCTGCACGTGGACCCGGGCCCGGACCCGTTCGGCGCCGAGCTGCAGCTCGCCCAGCTCCGCTACGTCACCTCGTCCCGCGCCGCCGCCACCACCCTGGCCGAGAACTACACCGGCTACTACCCCCTCCGCTGGCCCTAGCCGCGGTCGCGATGGACCCTTGCCGCGGTCGCGATGGAGCCCTGATCCAGCCCCTGGGCCGGCCCGCATACTGCTCTTGAAATCTGATATCAGAATGATAAGCTCATGCTACCTGGATAAGCGACGGAGGCAGAGATGGGCGAACCAGCGGTCGCAGTGACGGGGCTGCGCAAGAGTTTCGGCCCGAAGGAGGCGGTGGCGGGCATCGACCTGGAGATCGCGGCCGGGTCCCTCGCCGGGCTGGTCGGGCCGAACGGGGCAGGGAAGACCACGACCCTGTCGATGATGACCGGGCTGCTGCGGCCGGACGGCGGCCGGGTCCTGATCAACGGGCTGGACATGTGGGCCGACCCGCCCGCCGCCAAAGCGGTCATCGGGGTGGTGCCGGCCGAGGCCAGGCTGTTCGAGCGGCTCAGCGGTGAGGAACTGCTGGAGTACGCCGGGCGGCTCCGCGGCATGCCGGCCGGCGAAGCCCGCTCCCGGGCGGCGCAGCTGCTGGGCGTGCTCGACCTGGCCGAGGACGCCAAGCGCCTGGTCGCCGACTACTCCACGGGCATGCGCAAGAAGGCCATGCTCGGCTGCGCCCTGATCCACAACCCCTCGGTGCTGTTCCTGGACGAGCCGCTCGAGGGCGTCGATCCGATCTCCGCCGACGTCATCCGCCGGCTGCTGACCCGCTTCGTCGGCTCCGGCTCGACCGTCCTGTTCTCCAGCCACGTCATGGAGCTCGTCGAACAGGTCTGCGACCACGTCTCCATCATCGACAAGGGCCGGATCGTGGCCACCGGCACCACCGAAAAGGTCCGGAACGGCAAGACGCTGCAGCAGGCGTTCATCGACCTGGTCGGTTCCAGGGCCAACGACGAGGAGGTGCTGTCATGGCTCGGCTCCTCGTCCAGCTGAAGCTGCGCCTGGTGCTCAACGCGCTGCGCGCGTCGACCGGGGCCCAGATCGCCTTCACCCTCAGCACGGTCTGCGCGGCGCTCGTAGCGGGCGGCGTCTTCTACCTCCTGGCCATCCTGGGCGGCGGCATCGCGGCGGCGGACCTGACCACGGTGATCTTCTGCGCGTTCGCGCTCGCGTGGCTGATCCTGCCGCTCGTCGTCTTCGGCCTCGACAGCACCCTGGACCCTGCCACGCTGGCCCTCTACCCCCTCCGCACCCGCCCGCTGGCCGTGGGGCTGCTGGCCGCCTCGGCTACTGGCGCCTGGCCGGCGGCCACCCTGATCGGCCTGCTCGGGGTGACCATCGGGCTGGCCCGCGGCGCGCTCGGCGTGCTCGTCGCGCTGCTCGCGGTGCTGCTGCAGGTGCTGTTCTGCATCACGCTGGCCCGGTTCGTGACCACCGGCCTGGCCGGGATGCTGCGCTCGCGCCGCGGCAAGGACTTCGCGGCCCTCCTGATCATCCCGATCTTCGCACTGTACGAAGGCTTCATCCAGATCGTGCCGAAGCTGGCCTCCGAGGGCGCGCTGACCGCGGCGAGCTTCGGGGGCGTGGACCGGTGGCTGCGCTGGACACCGCCGGGCCTGGCCGTGCACGCGATCTGGGACGCCTCCGAGGGGCACCCCGGAACCGCGTTCCTGCGCCTGGCGCTGCTGGCCGGCATCATCGTCGTGCTCGGCCTGCTGTGGATCCGGTCCCTCGGCCGCGCCCTGGTGACGACCGATACCTCCACGCAGTCGACGGTGCGCGCCTCGGCACTGCCGTTCGCCCGGTATGGCCTGCGCGGCACGGTGGCCGCGCGGTTCTGGCTCTACCAGCGCCGCGAGCCGTTCGCGCTGATCTACTGGGGCATCACCGCGGTCATCATGGTGGTCGTGGGCATCAGAGCCGCTCTGACCCCGGATTATCTCGGCGGACTGCTCGCCAGCGGGGCCGCCGGGGGCGCGTTCGTCGGTGCCTTCCACTCCAACGCGATCGGGATGTCCGGACCGGGGTTCGGCCTGGAGGCGACGGCGCTGAACGGCCGGAGCGCGCTGCGCGCCTACTTCTCCGGCCAGAACATCGCGCTCGCCACGATCGCGGTGCCCCTGGTCACGGCAGTCTGTTTCGGCCTGGCCGCCGTGGCCAAGCACCCGATGGACGGGTTCCTGGCCACGGCGGTCGGCCTGGCCGGGATCGGCGCGGGCCTGGCCCTGGCCAACCTGTTCACCGTCGCGTCGGCCTACCCGGTGGAAAAGCGAGGCGGCACCCCCATCCCCAGGGCGGTCAGCGGACATAACGGCGAGGCGGTCGGGTCGCAGCTCGTCACCCTGCTCGGCGTGGGGGTGGCGGTCACGCCGGTGATCCTCGCCGTGGTATTCACCCAATCGGCTCCTGCGGCGATCCGGCTGCCGGTGCTCGTGCTGTGCGCCGCCGCATACGGCCTCGCGCTGGCCTGGGCCGGCGTATGGGGCGCCGCCAACGTCGCCGAGCAGAAGCTGCCGGAACTTGCCCAGATCGCCCTCCAGAGCAACCTGTAGCAAGGACCAGCGCCGTACGGTTTAGCCGAGGCCGAGGTGGTGACGGGGGCGCAGGGCGCGGGAGAGCAGGGCCGACAGGGCGGCGGCGACTCCGTTGTCGGTGAGCGAGAGCGGCGCGGTGAAGCTGCGTTCGCTGCCCAGCAGGTGCAGCGCCCACAGCCGGTGCCGCAGGGTGTAGAGCTCGGTGCGCACCGCGCTGGCCAGGCCGGTGCTGCTGCCTGCGGCCCAGCCCTCGACGCCGTGGATGTCGGTCAGCAGCCTGGTCAGGTCGTCGTACCCGGTTGGCCCGCTGGTGAGGATGACGAGCAGCGCGGCCTCACGCACCGCGACCGAGAAATCCGGCTGCGGCCCGTCGTCGGGACCGATCAGCGCGGCCGTGCCGATGTGCCACCGGGCGGCCGGGTCCGCGGCCATCAGCTTGCCCGTCTTGGTCAGCACCAGGCTGGTGCGGCTGCGCCGGATGGCGCCCATCTCGCCCTGGGCCATCCCGCGCAGGGTGTGCAGTGGGAACACGTCCAGTTCCTGGCGCAGCGTGCCGACCAGCTGGTCGCGCCAGCCGAACGTGTCGACCGCCTCGGTGACCAGCGCGGGCGCGATGTAGTGCCGGGCGGTGAGCCGGAGGCCGTCGTCCGCGTGACCGAGCAGCCAGCGCAGCGTGGGCAGCGGGTCGTCGGGCAGCGCCGGCGGCTCGAGCAGGCGGGGGATGAGCGCGCGGGCCAGCCGGGACCGCTCTCCGGGGCGGCCGTGCGCCCACGCGTCGATCCGTTCGGCGCTGATGCGGCCGAGCCAGGTATCCGTGCCGAGCGAGCCGTCAGGGACGTGCCCCGTGTCGTCACCGGCCTGGGCCGGGCGGGGCAGCAAGGCCTCGCTGCGGCCGGTCAGCCAGCGGTTGACCAGGTCCACGCGCTTGGTCCGCCAGCCGCGGGTTCCCACGCTCAGCTCGCCGGCGGCGAAGGCCAGCTCGAGTGCGGCCGCGCAGGCGTCGTACGCCGCGCGCTCCTGCGGTCCCATCACCGAACCCCAGGCCAGCAGGTCGGTGTCCGGCGGGGCCGCGTTCGACGCCTCGATGGCCTCGGTATAGGCGGCGATGCCCTCCTCGTGCCCGGCCGCGTAGGCCGTGATGATCCGCTCGGTACCGGCCGACGAACAGACCCCGGCGTACCGGTCCAGGCCCGCGAGCATGAACAGGCGGCCGAGGGCCTTGGCCACCCCGACCCGGCCCGGCGTGGACATCGGCCACTTGACCGGGAGCGCATACCAGAGGAATTCCTGCAGGCGCAGCAGCGAGATGGTTTCCAGGCCCTCGTCACCGGTCAGCCAGGCCAGCGCCGCCTTCGCGTCTCCGGCTGCTTCCGGATCCTCGCGCGTCAGGGTTTCCAGCGCCTGGCTCTCTGTCATCATGACGGACAGTCTGCCGCAGCCCCGCTGCGCGCGGCTAGTGTGCGTTCTACTGTGCTGGACCGCCGTGGGCACGCGGCCGGGGGCCCGGTCGGGCATCATGGTCGGGTGCCTGGAATCTATGACGAGCCAGAGCTCTACGAGGCCGCGTGCGCCTACCGTGACGTTCCGGGCGAGGTCAGTGCGCTGCTCCGGTGGTCCGGCAAGCACCGGGACCCGGACTCCGGTCCGGTCCGCTCGGTTCTGGAACTCGCGGCGGGACCGGCCGAACACTCCCGCGAACTGGCGCGCCGTGGCCTGGACGCCACCACGCTGGATCTCAGCCCGGCGATGTGCGCGCGGGCCCGGGAGCTGGCGGCGGCGGACGCGATCGGCCTGACCGTCGTCCAGGCCGACATGCGGGACTTCAGCCTCTCCCGCCAGTTCGATCTCGCCATCACCATGCTCAACTCGCTGTGCCACCTGCTGACCCTCGATGACCTGCTCCAGCACCTGGCCTGCCTGTCGCGCCACGTGACCCGCGGCGGCCTGTATATCGTCGAGCTCGCGCATCCAGCCGACTTCTTCGCCGCCGAGCGCCGGACCAGCAGCGAGTGGCGCAGCGAGGTCGACGGCGGCACGGTCAGCGTGCGCTGGGGCGGCGGGTCGGACGAGATCGACCCGATCACCCAGATCACCAGGGAACACGTCAGCGTCACCTACCGCAAGCGGGGCGGCGGCGTGCGCACGGTCACCGACGTGGTGCCCAACCGGTTCTGGACCGCCACCGAACTGACCGCGGCGATCCGGCTGGCCGGCGGCTTCGCCGTCGTGGCCAGCTACGGGGACTTCGAGGCCGACACCTCCGTGGGGGCGCCGGACGCCTGGCGGATGATCCTGGTGCTGCGCCGCGAGGACGTCTAGGGCTGGAACCCTGCCCAGGGGTCGTAGTCCACTTCCAGCGGTTCCTGCGGCGGGCGCTCGGCCTCGGGGACGTGCTGGAGGTTGACCCGGATCCGGTACCAGCTGGAGCTGCGGCCGCGCATCGAGTCGACCAGCACGTCCCGGGGCTCGAGCAGCGGCCAGACCGTCTGATGGCGTTCCTTCCACCGTTCCAGGCCCGCCATGGCCTCGCCCTTGGTCTGCGCGCGGGCGATCTCGATCAGCGGCATCGTGCTGCGCCGGCGTCCCGTGGGCCCGGCGGTCTTGCCCGGTGCCGGAGGAGCCGCGACATCGGAACGCCGCTTGGACGGCTGGACCCGGGGTGCCTCGCCCTCCTGCTTGTCGTACATTGGCGGCCATGGCGCGTCGGGCAGGCCCGCCGCCTCGTCCCGGGCCGCCTGCTCGAGGAGTCCCTCGAGCGACGCGGCCGCCTCGTCCATCCCGGCCCACGGATCCCCCCGTGAAGCGAATCGTTGCGGCACGGTGAACATCGTGTACGCAGCCGGATCGCACGTAGGTGCCTCGTCCCAGGTCAGCGGCGTGGACACGCGGGCGTCCGGGACCGGGCGGATGGAGTACGCCGACGCGACCGTCCGGTCCTTGGCGTTCTGGTTGTAGTCGACGAAGACGCCGTGCCGTTCTTCCTTCCACCACTTGGCGGTGGCCAGCTCGGGCGCCCGCCGCTCGATCTCCCGCGCCACCGCGACCGCCGCGCGCCGCACGTCGCCGAACGGCCAGCGCGGCTCGATCCGCGCGTAGATGTGCATGCCGCGCGACCCCGAGGTCTTCGGCCAGCCGGTCAGCCCGAAGTCGGCCAGCACGTCCCTGGCCACCAGGGCCACGTCCCGGATCTGCGGCCACTCCACCCCGGGGACCGGGTCCAGGTCAACTCTGAGCTCATCGGGGTGATCGAGATCGAAAAAACGGACCGGGTGCGGGTTCAGGTCGATGCAGCCCAGGTTGATCACCCAGGCCAGCGCGGCCTCGTCGCTGACCACCACCTCGTCGGCGGTGCGGCCGGAGGGGAAGCGCAGCTCGACGGTCTCGATCCAGTCCGGGCGCTTGTCCGGGGCCCGCTTCTGGAAGAACGGCTCGCTCTCGGCCCCGTTCACGAACCGCTTCAGCGCCATCGGCCGCCCGCTCACCCCGCCGAGGGCGCCGGCGGACACGGCCAGGTAGTAGCGCACCATGTCGAGCTTGGTGATCCCGGCCCGCGGGAAGAACACCTTGCTCGGATTGCTGATCGCGACCTCGCGCCCCGCGAGCTCGAAAACCTTCTTGGGCTCAGCCATGCCGTCCCCCTGAGGCGCCGCCTCGCAGGATCTCGGCCAGGTCGAAGCTGACCGGCTCCTCCAGCTGCGCGTAGGTGCACGAGCGGGGCTCGCGGTCCGGCCGCCACCGGACGAACTGGGCGGTGTGCCGGAACCGGGGGCCCTCCATGTGGTCGTAGCGGACCTCGAGCACGCGCTCCGGGCGCAGCGGGATGAACGACAGGTCCTTGTCCGCGTTCCACCGGCTGGCCATGGCCGCGCGCGGCGTGCGCTGCCCGGCCTCCTGCGACGCCCAGTCCCACGGGTGCCCCTCAAAGCCCGTGACCAGCGGCTGCAACTCTTCAAACAGCGAGATCCGCTTCTCCATCGGGAACGCGCCGACCACGCCCACGCTCGCCAGGCGACCGTCGTCTTTGTACAGCCCGAGCAGCAAGGACCCGATGCGGTCCGTACCGCTCTTGTGCACCCGGTAGCCCGCCACCACGCAGTCCGCGGTGCGCTCGTGCTTGATCTTCTTCATCACGCGCTTGTCCGGCTCGTACACCCCGGACGCGGGCTTGGCGATCAGCCCGTCCAGCCCGGCCCCCTCGAACTGGCTGAACCACCCGGTCGCCACCGAACGGTCCGTGGTGGCCAGCGTCAGGTGAATGGGGGAGCCGGCCTTGGCCAGGACGTCCTCCAGCAACGCCCGGCGCTCGGCGAACGGCCGCTCCATGTAATTCTCCGAGCCGAGCGCGAGCAGGTCGAACGCGATGAAGTGCCCCGGCGTCTGCTCCGCCAGCAGCGAGACCCGGCTGGCCGCCGGGTGGATACGCAGCTGCAGTGCCTCGAAGTCCAGCCTGCGGCCCGAGGCGTCCGGGACCACGATCTCCCCGTCGATCACGCATCGCGGCGGCAACTCCGCGAGAACCGCCGCGACCAGTTCGGGGAAGTAGCGCGTCATCGGCCGCTCGTTCCGGCTGCCGATCTCGACCTCGTCGCCGTCACGGAACACGATCGACCGGAAGCCGTCCCACTTCGGCTCGAATACGTAGTCCCCATCCGGGATCTTGTCCACCGGCTTGGCCAGCATCGGCGCCACCGGCGGGTTGACGGGAAGGTCCATAGCCCCCAGCTTCCCTGATCAAGACGGCCTAGGAGTCTTACTGCCCACTAGCTAAGTCGATCATGCCGCCCCGGCCAGGTACTGGGCGGTCCAGCTCTCGCTGCGCTGCCACAGTTCCCGGCCCAGTTCCGGGGTCGCCACCGGGCTGGCCGGGCGTTCCGCGCACTTGTCGTAGAACAAGCCGCTGTCCGAAGCCACCTCCGGCGAGGTCGCGCAGTACAGCGACGTTGCCGCCCCTTCGCTCACCGAGAGCAGGCGACGGGTGACCAGCGGCCGCACCGGCCATGGCACCCGCCGCCAGATGTCCGACGCCACGACGCCCGGATGGAGGGCATAAGACCGAACCCCGGTCCCCGTCGTCCGGCGCGCCAGTTCCTGGCTGAACAGCACGTTGCACAGCTTGGACACCGCGTACTCGCCCAGCCCCGTAATGCCCCGGGCCGGCCGCCGCACCGCGTCGAAGTCAACCCCGCGCGCGTTGTAGTGCGCGTCGCTGGACACCGTCACCACCCGGGCCGGCGCGCTGGCCGCCAGCCGGTCCAGCAGGGCACAAGAGAGCGCGAAGTGCCCCAGATGGTTGACCCCGAACATCAGCTCAAACCCCTGCTTGGTCAGCCCCCGTGCCCCGCCCACCCCGGCGTTGTTGATCAGCACGTGCAGCGGCTCCCCCCGGGCGAGAAACTCAGCCGCGCACGACCGCACCGACTCCAGGTCCGCCAGATCCAGCGGCAGGAAGAACACCGCCGGGGAACCCGTCGCGGCCTTGATCGCGGCAACCGCCGCCGACCCCTTATCCGCGGACCGGGCGGCCACGAACACCCGCCAGCCCTGCCCGGCCAGCGCCAGCGCCGTGGCCCGCCCGATCCCGGTATTAGCCCCCGTCACCAGGACCGTGCGCTCACTCACCGCGGCGCCTCCCACAACAGGTCAGAACAAGGATCGTGGACCGTTACCGGTGCCGTTAGCAACCGTAACGGTCCACGATCCTCCAAGCGAAAGCTACTCGACCGGGATTTCCTTGTTGATCAGGCTGAGGTCGATGCCCTGGCGTTTGCGGATGATGCGCGCCGCCACGTAGATGACGATGGCCAGCACGTACATGCCGCCCATGTAGAGCAGCGAGTCGTGGTTGTTGACGAAGTAAGCGTCGTTGGACAGCCACTCGTACAGGTTGAACACCAGCAGCCCGATGGTCACGACCCCGGCCACCGGCACGATCGGCACGCCGAGCACCTTGACCTTGCTGGCCGGCGAGGCGAACCACAGGTCCGGCTTGCGCAGCGGCAGGATCACCACCGCGATCGCGCTGAACAGGTACGTGACCGCGATGACCAGCGTGGCGTCCAGCGTGTAGGAGGCGAAGGTCGAGTTGTACGCGTACAGCGCGCCGAACCCCACCGCGGGCAGCAGCATCAGCACCAGCGAGGCCACCGGCACCCGGCGCTTCTCCGACACCTGCGCGGCCGCGTCCGGGAGCACCCGGTCGAAGGCCGCGGCGAAGATGACCCGGGTCGAGGACAGGAACAGCGTCCCCACCCAGCCGAAGAACCACAGGCTGAACAGCAGGATCAAGATGACCTGGAACGCGGAGTTGTTCACCAGCCAGCCGGCCATCATCACCGGGTACGGGAAGATCGGCAGCACCGCCTTGCTGACCAGGTTCTGGCCCGCGTTGATGTTCAGGTAGAAGGACCAGCCGAACGTCTTGGCGAACAGCGCCAGGAAGATCACCGACAGCGCCACGGTGGTCCACAGGCCGATGAACATGCCGCTGAACACCCGGCGGAAGTCGCTGGCCCCGCGGATCTCGCCGTACAGGGTGGTGCCCCAGTTCGGCCACAGCAGGTAGAACATCATGAACGGCAGCAGCAGCAGGCTCTGGCCGAACGTGCCGCCGAAGAACGAAGGCGCGACGAAGCCGGCCTTAGCCGCGTTCACGTTGACCTGCTGGTACGCGTTGTTGAGGCCGAACAGCTTGTGCGTCTGGAGGTTGAAGGAAGAGACGAAGCTTTGGTGGCTGGACACCAGGAGCAAGATGACGAGGACCAGGGCGCCGAGCAGGCCGACGTAGAAGCACCACTTCTGCACCCGGGCGTAGCCGGCCATTCCGATCGAGACCAGGAGGCCGGCCAGCGCGATCGTGATCAGGGTCACGACGAACTTCCCGTTGGAGGTGGTGAACCAGGCCGCCTGGCTCTGCGTGCCGAGCGTGGCGAAGATCGGCTGGAAGAACTCCTCGGCCAGTACGGTCCCGTAGATCGGCGCCCACAGCCACAAGATGAACCACCATCCGGTGGCGGCCATGACGAAGCCGATCCCGCTGCCCAGGATGCGGCTCTGCCATACGTAGTCGCCGCCGGCCCGCGGGATGGTCACCACGAGCCCGGTATAGGCCACGATGAGGAACGAGACCCACACTCCGGAGAGCAGGATCGAGTACAGCAGGTTGCCGTGCGGGAAGGACGACTGCACGGTCCACTCCACCATGCCCAGCGTCACCACATTGGTGGACAGGCAGGCGTAGATCATCGAATCCCTGACGGACCAGCCTCGGACGAGGCCCGTCGCGTTGCGGAGGAAGAGAGTCGGTCTCTCTTCGCCCAGTGCCCCTGCCGTCATATGTATCCTCCGATATCCCGGATGGTGGTTAGAGAGGGTTACATCTGCGTACGTTCGTCGTCATCAGCGTCAATATAGGGCTTTGGGAGTCTGCGCGGGCTGTAGTTCTGCGAAGTGGAAGGCTCACGTTCCGCCATACCCGCTGGCAGCCAGCCTCACTGAATGAGAACACGGACGGGCTGCGCTGGCCACTCCGGCCCAGCGGTCAGCCGTTGACCATGATGTACCTGGTGACCTTTCCCTTCTTCTCGTTCAGGTCCAGCACGGCCCCCTGCAGCACGCCGTCGCTGTAGGAGCTGCCCGGGTTCATGGCCAGGGTCCGGCCCAGCCGCAGGACCCCCTTGCTCTCGTGGATGTGCCCGTGCACCGACAGGATCGGCTGGTACTTCTGGATGGCCGCCTTGACCGCGGTGGATCCCACCGGCTTCATCACCGCGCCGCCGTGGATCGGCCGCATGGTCTCGTCCAGGGCCGGCGCCTCATCCAGCCCGGTGCCGTAGGGCGGCGCGTGGAAGTTGAACACCGCCCGGCTCATGTCGGGGATCGAGGAGACCACGGCGTCGATCTTGGTGGCCAGAACGTCCTCCGGCGCCTCCCGGAACGTGTTCCACGGCGTCGGGTTGGTCCAGCCCATCGAGGCCAGGTAGAAGCCGCCGATGTCGAGCACCTTGCTCTCGGCGAAGCTGACCGACGGGGACTGCTCGATGATGTCGTCGATCTCCCAGATGTCGTCGTTCCCGCCGTTCAAGATGCAGGGGATCTCGCCGCCGCGCAGCTTGCTGTCGGCCATGTCCAGCCACATCTCCAGGCCCTTGGTCATCTCCTGGGTGAACCGGCGGTCTACCGAGCCGTCCTCCTCGTTGAGCGAGTCGAGCTCGTCGGTGGACATCACGGCCGGGTAGTACCCGCGGTCGCGGATCTTGCGCTTGATGTCGTCCAGCTCGGCCTGGGTGTCGAGCTGGACCCGCTGGCCGCCGAACGTGACCTCCCAGTGGCCCGGCCGCGGGGTCACGATCGGCACCATGACCTTGCCCGTCACGTCCCCGCCGAGGATGACCATGTCGGCTTTGTAGAAGGCGGCGGAGTTCAGGAATTTTCGCCAGCAGATCTCAGAACCATGGATGTCGGTGGCGAAGAAGACTTTCATCGTGATGCCCGCGCCTTCCGTAGTACCTAGTGACCGACTTCTTCGGGTAGCTCGTACCAGCGGACCCGGTTGCCGACCCGGGCCCTGGTCTTCCACTTGAGCCCCTTCGGCACCGTCTCCGCGATCTCGAGCAGCTGCTTGGCCTGGGTCAGCGGATCGTACTTCGGGTACGGCGGGGCCAGACTCGGCTGCGAGGAGAGCAGGTCGGGCAGCTTGTTCAGGCTGCCGGTCACGGTGCGCCACCAGCCCCAGTCGCCGGACAGTACCGAGCCGAAGCGGTCCGGGTCGATGAAGGGCCGGGTCGCGTCGCTGCCGACCCGCACCCCGGACAGCATGTGGAAGATGTCGTGCGCGTCCTTGACGTTGAGCTCGACGATCTGCAGCTTGGACAGCAGCAGGTCGGCGGGTTCGAGGGTCGCCGACGCCGAGCCGAACGACGGACGGAAGTCCAGCGTGTGGCACATCGACAGCCGGTCCACCATGACGTCGACGGGCCGCCCGGACGGGGCGGTGAAGTACATCTGCCGGTCGCCGTTGAGGTTGTTGAACCGCTTGTCGGGCTCGCAGCCGGACTGCTCGAGATGGCTGGCCACCTGACGGCGGCTCTTGCCCAGGCAGGCCAGGTCGATGTCCTGGCCCGCACGCTGCCGGGGCGGGAAGTCGGGGCACAGCACGCGCACCCCGAGGCCGCCCAGGATCTTGAGCTGGTAGCCCGCCTCCGACGCGCCCCGCACCAGCGTCATGGCCTCGGGCAGCGGATCGCCCGCGGCGCCCCCCGCGGGTCCGTTCGGTGTGGTCATGCCCGGTTCGCTCCTCGCTGTACGCGCACCGATGCCGCATGCCACCGGTGCAATTCGATCATGGTGACGTGATAGCCGCTCTGTCTAGTTTCCGGGTAAATAATCCCACGTTGTGGTGCGGGCCGTACACCACGGTCCGTTCGGTGAAAAGACAAAGATCTTTTAATCTTCGGAACGGACCTGCCTTTGCGCGGCCTGCCCCACTGCTTGCTCGCGGCGGTAGAACTCGACCCGCTCGGGTGGCAGCGGGGTATTGCCCAGGATCAGGTCGGCGGCCTTTTCCGCGGCCATCATGACCGGCGCGTAGATGTTGCCGTTGGTGACATAGGGCATGACCGACGCGTCGACCACCCGCAGCCCGTCCAGGCCGTGGACCCGCATCGTGGCCGGGTCGGTCACCGCCATCGCGTCGGTGCCCATCTTGGCCGTGCACGACGGGTGCAGCGCGGTCTCGGCGTCGCGGGCCACCCAGGCCAGGATCTCCGCGTCGGTCTGGACCTCCGGGCCGGGCGACAGCTCGCCCGCGTTGTAGTCGTCGAAGGCGGGCTGGGTCAGGATCTTCCTGGCGACACCGATCGCCTCCACCCACTCCCGCCGGTCGGTCGGCGTGGACAGGTAGTTGAACCGCAGCGCGGGGTGCACGTCCGGGTCGGCCGACGTGATCTTGCAGGTGCCGCGGGAGTCGGAGTACATCGGGCCGATGTGCACCTGGTATCCGTGCCCGCCCGCGGGTTGGGATCCGTCGTAGCGGATCGCGATGGGCAGGAAGTGGAACATCAGGTTCGGGTAGGCCACGTCGTCGTTGCTGCGGGCGAAGCCGCCGCCCTCGAAGTGGTTGGTGGCGCCCGGGCCGCTGCGCAGGAACAGCCATTTCGCGCCGACCATCGGCCGGTTGCGCCACTTCAGCGCGGGCGCGACCGAGACCGGCAGCTTCGAGCCGTACTGGATGTAGACCTCCAGGTGGTCCTGCAGGTTCTCACCCACGCCGGGCAGGTCGGTGACCACGTCGATGTCGAGCTCGGAAAGCTCTGCGGCGTGGCCCACGCCGGACAGCTGGAGCAGCTGCGGGGAGTTGATCGCCCCGCCGGACAGGATGAGCTCGGCGGACCTGACCCGCTTGACCTTGCCCTCGTGCCGGAACTCGACGCCGACCGCGCGCGTGCCGTCGAAGATGATCTTGGTGGCGAAGGCGCGGGTGGCCACGGTGAGGTTCGGCCTGCTCATCACCGGATACAGGTAGGCCCGTGCGGCGGACAGCCGTCGGCCCCGGTGGACGTTCCGGTCGAAGGCCGCGAAGCCCTCCTGCCGGTAGCCGTTGACGTCATCGGTGAGCTGGTAGCCGGCCTGCTGCACGGCCGCGAAGAACGCGCCGAACAGCGGGTTGGTGGCCGGGCCCCGCTCCAGCACCAGGGGTCCGTTCTTGCCGCGGAACGGATCGGTGTCGTCCGCGGCCAGGCAGTTCTCCATCCGCTTGAAGTACGGCAGGCAGTGCGCGTAGTCCCACTCGGCCATGCCCTCGTCGGCCGCCCAGCGCTCGTAGTCCAGCGGGTTGCCGCGCTGGAAGATCATCCCGTTGATGCTGCTCGACCCGCCCAGCACCTTCCCGCGAGCGTGGTAGATGCGGCGCCCGTTCATGTACGGTTCGGGCTCGCTCTCGTACTTCCAGTCGTAGAAGCGGTTGCCGATGGGGATGGTGAGCGCGGCGGGCATGTGGATGAACGGGTCCCAGATGTAGTCCGGCCGTCCGGCCTCGAGCACCAGTACCCGGGTGCCGGGGTCCGCCGACAGCCGGTTGGCCAGCGCGCTGCCCGCCGATCCGCCACCCACGATGACGAAGTCGTAGGTTCCCACCGGTACCTCCGTGCTCTGCGTGTCCTGAATAACCTGTGATGTTACGCCTGGGTGGCGGCGTCCAGGTTCTGGCGCACGGTCTGGGTCATGTCGTGGTCTGGTCCCAGGTACCGCTCGCAGTCGGTCAGGGCGCGCTGCAAGATCGAGACCACGTCGGACAGGCGGCCCGCGGTGTAGTACGCCGAGGCGAGGTTGCACCGGGTGGTCAGCGTCTCCATGTCGCCGGCCCCGAGCATCCGCTCGCTGTCGGCCAGCGCCCGCTCGTACTGCGGGATCGCGTCGGTCAGCCGGCGCGCCTGCTGGTAGCACGCGGCCAGGTTCGAGCGCGCGGTGAGGGTATCCCGGTGATCCGGCCCCTGTACCTTCTCGCGGTCGGCCAGGGTGCGCTCATAAATCGGGATAGCCTCCCGGAGCCGGCCCGCGCTGCGGTAGGCGTAGGCCAGGTTGGCCCGGGCCGCGATCGTGTCCGGGTGATCGGCGCCCTCAATCCGCTCCCGGTCGGCGAGCACCCGCTCGTACTGCGCCACGGCGTCCTTCAGCTTCCCGGCGGACCGGTACGCCGAGGCCAGGCTGGCCCGGGCCGCGATGGCGTCCGGGTGATCGCGCCCGTGCATCCGCTCCTGGTCGGCCAGTGTCCGCTCGTACTGCTCGATCGCCGCCTTGGCCTGCCCGTTAGCCGCGTAGGCGGCGGCCAGGCTGGCGCGCGCGCTCAAGGTGGTGGGATGACCCGCGCCGAGCGTCCGCTCCGCGTCGCCCAGCAACTGCTCGTAGCCGCTAATACCATCCCGGAGCTGGCCGGCCTTCTGGTAGGCGTCGGCCAGGCTGGCCCTGCTGCCCAGGGTGACCGGGTGGCCGGGCCCGAGCAGCCGCTCGGAGTCGGCCACCGTGCGCTCGAACAAGGCGACGGCGTCCGCGGGCCGCCCGGCGCTCTGGTAGGCGTGGGCCAGGTGGCCGCGGGCCGCGATGGTCTCCGGGTGTTCGGGTCCCTGGTTCCGCTCCCGGTCGGCCAGCGCGGTCTGGAACACCGAGATCGCGTCGGACGAACGCCCGGCCGATTCGTACGCCGCGGCCAGCCGGTCCCGGGCCACCACGGCGTTCGCGTGCGCCGGCCCGAGCAGCCGGGTGCTGGTGGCCAGTATGGACTGCCAGTAGGTGATGGCGGCGTCGGACAGCCTGCTGTTCTCCAGCGACAGCCCGGCGCGGAACAGCAGCGGATGGGCCTCGGTCTTCCACAGCATGCCGCCGTCGTCGGCGCGCAGTGCCGCGGCGCAGTCCCGCAGGGCCTGATCGAGCTGCGGCCCGCCCTCGCCCTCCGGCCAGGTCTCCAGCAGCGCGTCGGCAGCGGCCAGCGCGACCTGCTCGAGGTCGGCCTGCGGCAGGTAGCACCGCACGGCGGCCTGGACGCTGGCGTGCATCTGGACGGTGCGCACCGGGCTGGCCGGATCGATGGTGAGCAGGCCCACCGCGGCCAGGTTGTTGATAGCGGACCGGACCATGTTCTGGTCCGCCCCGCCCGCCGTGCTCGGCCGGCCGGCGATGTAGCTGCACGCGGCGGGGCTGGTCAGCACGGCGCCGGGGATGCCATGGCAGTCCATCATGGCGGCCAGTACCAGTGTCGGCCAGGCCAGCCCGCCCGGCGGCAGGTCGTGCGCGCACTCGGCGGCCAGCGACCAGGTGGCCAGCACCGTGGCCGACACCCCGTCCACTCCCGACATGTGCCTGCGGCGCTCGGCCAGCGCCGACCGGTACTCCCGGCAGCCCTGCTGGCGGGCGTTGATCACCGCGGTAGCCTGGCCCAGCGCAAGCGGCAGGCCGCCGAGGTCCTCGCCGAGGTCCAGCGCCTCGATCCGCTGGTCGGGATGATCGGTGAGCCGGGAGCTGAGGTAGGACAGCGCCTCCCGCCTGCTCAGCCCGGGCACCGGGATGATCTTGACGTCCCTGGTGTCGAAGGACTCGGCCGGCAGCCTGGTGGTGATCAGGATCCGGCCGGCCGCGCCGCCCGGCCACAGGTGCTCCAGGTGGGCCAGGTCGTTCAGGTCGTCGATGATCAGCGCCCACGGGCGCTGGGTGTGCGCCAGCCAGGACACGAAGCGTGCCGCGGCCGCCTCGGCGCCCTCACTCGACAAACTGGCGTCGACCGTGTTCGCCGCCTGCGCGAAGCCGGTAATAACCGACTCGGCGTTGGTCGCGGTCACCCAGACCAGGACCTCGACCAGCCGGCCGTTCCACATGGCGTGGGCGAACTCGACCGCGAGCTGCGTCTTGCCCGTGCCGCCCTGAGCCGCCGGGGCCGCGTCGCTCTCCTCGCCGTGCACCAGCACGACGGTCTCCCCGGCCTGCGGGCTGCTGGCCAGATCCGGCCCGGTCTCGGTGCGCGCGTAGTAGGGGTCCGTGAGCGGCGGCACGATCCCGGACAGCAGGATCCCCGGGTGCTTCGACGTTCCGGGTTGCTGTGCGACCACTTTCGGGAGCCTCTCTCGCCTGCTTTCTCATCCGCTTACGCGGACTCATGAGCACCGGCCCGCTCGCGCGCCGCAGCGGGGCCCATATTGCATAATAATAAGGATCTCCGCGGCATGGACATATGTCGTGATAAGTCACGCTATGCGCACGAAAATCCGAACGGTATCCTCCCGGGCACCGTCCGTGCTCGCCTCCTGATGGCCGAGTCTAGCCACTTCTCCCAGCCCGCACGCACGGTTAACCGTTCTTAGCCTTTCTTAAGGATTCTTTTACCGCCTTACCCAGCGTGGCAGCGCTTACGGTTTCACCGTGAATCTCTCCGGTCCCACTGGTTCCTTACCGGTTTCTTTCGGATTTCAAATACCGGGGCCGGATCTCAGTTACTGATAAGGCGCCGGCGAGGTTACCGGGCTCAGGTTCGCGTCGCCGCGTCGAGGTTGCCGCGCACGGTCTGGGTCATCGGGTGATCCGGGCCGAGGTAGCGCTCGCTGTCGGCCATCGCGCGCTGCAGCACCGCGACGCCCTCCATCAGGCGGCCGCCGGCGTACAGGGCCGCAGCCAGGCTGACCCGGGTGGTCACCGTCTCCGGGTGGCCGGGTCCGAGCATGCGCTCGCAGTCGGCCAGCGCGTGCTCATACTGCTGGACGGCCTCGTTCAGCCGCCCGGCCTGCTGGCAGGCGGCGGCCAGGTTGCAGCGCGCGGTACGGGTGTCCGCGTGGTCGGGGCCCTGGAGCCGCTCCCGGTCGGCGAGCGTGCGCTCGTAGTCGGGGATCGCCTCGCGCAGCTGCCCGGCGCTGCGGTAGGCGAAGGCCAGGTTGGCCCGGGCCGCGATGGTGTCCGGATGGTTGGACCCGGCAGTGCGCTCCCGGTCCTGCAGGACCCGCCTGTACTCCGCGATCGCGTCCTTGAACTTCCCGCTCCGGCGGAACGCCGAGGCCAGGCTGGCGCGGGCCGAGATCGTGTCAGGATGATCCCGGCCGCTCATCGCCTCGTAGTCGGCCAGCAGGCTCTTGTAGCGGTCCAGCGCTTCTCTGGTCTGGCCGTTGGCCAGGAACGCGCCGGCCAGGTTGTCCCGCGCGGCCAGCGTGGTCGGGTGCCGGGGGCCGAGCAGCCGCTCGGTGTCGACGCTGAGCATCTGGTAGGTGGTGAGCGACTCCCGGGTCCGGCCGGCCTCGGAGTAGGCGTCGGCCAGCCCGGCCCGCGCGGTCAGCGTGACCGGATGCCCGAGGCCGAGTTGCCGGCTGGAGTCCGTCACCATGTGCTCGTAGAGCGCCACCGCCTCGCCGGGCAGGCCCGCGCCGGTGTACGCGTGCGCGAGCCGCCCGCGGGCCGCGATGGTGTCCGGGTGTTCGGGTCCGTAGCTGCGTTCCCGGTCGCCGAGGGCGCCGGCGAACATCGCGATGGCGTCGCCGAGGCGGCCCGCCGACTCGTACGCGACGGCGAGCTGCTCCTTGGCCGCGAGCGAGTCGGCGTGCACCGGTCCGAGCCGCCGGCTGGTGGCGGCCACCATGGACTGCCAGTAGATCATCGCGGAATCGCCGAGCCGGTTGTCCTCCAGGCTCCGGCCCAGGCGGAACAGCAGCGGATGGGCCTCCGGCAGCCAGAGCGCGTCGGGCGCGGGCGCGGCATCTGGCCCGGGCGGAGCATCTCGCGGAACCTCACCGCCGCCCGGCGTCCTCGCGCCGGGCTGGCGGAGGCTGACCGCGCAGTCACGCAGGGCCTGATCCAGTTCCTGCGCGCCGTTCCGGTCATTCCCCGGTTCCGGCCACGTCTGGATCAGGGCGTCCGCGGCGGCCACCAGGACCTGGTCGGTGTCCGCGGGCGGCAGGTAGGCGCGCACCGCGGCCTGGACGCAGCGGTGCGTCCGCACGGTCCGGACCGCGTTCGCGGGGTCGATGCTGACCAGGCCCACCTGGGCCAGGTTGGTGACGGCGGTCCGGGCCAGGTTCTGATCCGCGCCCGTGGCGCTGCTCGGCCGGCCCGCGATGAAGCCGCACGCCGCCGGGCTGGTCAGCACCGCTCCCGGGATCCCGTTCGGATCGAGCACGGAGCTCAGGGCCAGGGCCGGCCAGGCCAGTCCGGCGGGCACGAGCTGGTGCGCGCACTCGGCGGCCAGCGACCAGGTGGCCAGGACCGCCGGGGATACGCCCTCGACCGGCCGGCCGGACATGTACGCGCGCCGTTCGCCGAACAGCGCACGGTACTCCTGGCAGCTCAGCCGGTTCGCGTTCATCACGGCGGCCGCCTGGGCCAGGCCGATCGGCAGCCCGTCCAGGTCCTCGGCCAGATCGAGCGCCTCGATCCGCTGCTCGGCGTAGTCGGTGAGCCGGGAGCTGAGGTAGGACAGCGCCTCCCGGCGGCTGAACCCGCCCACCGGGGCGATCCGCAGGCCGCTGGCCGCCGCGTGCGCGCCGATGCCGAAGGCCGCGGCGGGCAGTCGGGTCGTGATGACGATCTGGCCATTCGCGCCGGCCGGCCACAGGCCGTCCAGGTCGGCCAGGTCGGCCAGGTCGTCGAGGATCAGGGCCCACCGCCGCTCGGTGTGCGCGAGCCAGGCGGTGAACCGGCCCGCGGCGTCCTGCGCGTCCGCGTCCGGATCGCCCGCGCCGACCGCGCTGGCCGCCCGCGCGAACCCGGCGCAGACCGCGTCCCGGCTGCTCGCGGTGACCCAGACCAGGACGTCGACCGCCCGCGCGTTCCGCAGCGCGTAGGTGAACTCCACGGCCAGTTGCGTCTTGCCGGTGCCGCCCTGGGCGGCCGGGGCCGACTCGGTTTCCTCGCCGTGGGTCAGCACCACGGTCTCGCCGGGAAACAGGCCCGCCTTCAGGTCGATCCCCGTCTCCAGGCGCTGGAAGTAGGAGTCGACCAGCGGCGGGATGATCCCCGACACCAGTATCTCCGGGGGCTGCGGCGCTCCGGCCCGCTGCGCGACCACGTTGACAGCCTCTCCCGCGGTACCCGGCGGCCGGCAGGCGATCCTGCCTCAGCCGCGGCCAACTCCTCCATGTGCGAGCGGCCGTTACCCCCGGTCATGGCCGTCCGCGACGCTCGAACCCGGCCCGGCGGCTACACCTGGCACTCGCTGTGATGGTCAGGTCGCTGCGGGCCACCATTCCGCACGTGCAGCGCAGTCCGGTCTAAGGGCATGCTAGTGGCGATTCCCGCGTCTGGCTATGCGTTGCGAGAAGTTGAAAAAGAGCCATAAATAGGGTAAGCGAAAGGTTTCCTGCAATCGATTTCCGGGTCGGGAGCTCCGCGCCCGCCCCTCGATTGTCGCAATCGATTGCTACGCGACTCTCAGCCACTCTGGCCGCGCTTTAGCCTGGCCGCCGCAAAATGTCGCAACGGCAATGACATGGATTGTTTTTGCCCATTCGGCCGAAATGACGATGACCTGTAGCGCTACGGCTGCTTTCCGTGGGCCGTCCGGTCCCGGGACCGGTTTGCCGTCGACCCTCCTGACGTGGCCATTTGCTTCGTACTGGCCTCTGACGTCGGCTTTTGACCGAGGTCGCGGCCCCCAGTGCCAGCCAAGCGCGCTAGCCGTCAGGTCACGCAGAACTCGTTGCCCTCCGGGTCATACAGCGTGACGGAGCTGCCGCGGACGTTATCGGTCCGCCAGGCCAGCGAGGCGCCCGCCTGGACCAGTCGCTCCACGTGCTCGCTGACCAGCCGCTTGCGCTCCTCACCGCGGACGTGGCGCCCGGCCACCCGGACGTCGAGGTGGACGCGGTTCTTGGCCGTCTTGCCCTCCGGCACGCGCTGGAAATACAGCCGCGGACCCTCGCCCGCCGGATCGACCCGGGAGGCCACCTCGCCCCGGTCCGCTTCCGGTATCCCGGCCGACCGGGCGAAGTCCTCCCAGCTCTCGAAGCCCTCCGGCGGCGGCTCGACCACGTAGCCCAGGGCCAGCGCCCAGAATTCGGCCAGCTTCTCCGGCTCGGCGGCGTCGAAGGCCACCTGGATCTTGGTGTACATGCTCACGCTCCCGGCGCGTCGGACGCTCCCGCCCTGTCATGGTGCCACAGGGTCCGCCCTACCCTCGTCCGTCCAAGCGCCTCACCCTGGGCGAGCCATGCGCACCGGCCGGCCCGCGGCGACGGGCCCGGAGTTCCTGAACTAATCTCCCGCCCGGTCGTCCACATGGGTGGAACGGTTCTCCACAGCCCGGGTGGCCTGTCGGGCAAGGCTCGCGCCCCCCGGTATCCACAGCCGCCGGGCCGTTTCCCGGCCGTCGTCCACAGGTTCGCCCGAATTGTGCACATGGCGATCCACAAGCCGCCGGAGGTAGCGTGCTCTTTCCTGGGCAGTGCGTATGAGAAGGCTATGCGCCGGGCAGGGGCTCAGGGTTGGGGTGGGCGCGACGAGGCGATCATTATGGGCAGAGCGGGCGAGGATTCGATCGCAGCCGACGTGCCGCCACGTCGCAGGGTCGTCGTGGACGTCATCCTCTTGCTGATCAGGAACGGGCGCATCCTGTTGCGGGAGCGGGCCAACACCGGTTACGGCGACGGCGCGTACGAGCCGCCGTCGGGCGAACTCGCCGACCGGGAGACGATCGTGGAGACGGCGATCCGGGTGGCCTCGGCCGCCGGCATCGTGATCGGCGGCGAGAACGTCTCGCTTGCCCACGTCATGCACGACGTCTCCGGCGGCGGACGCATCGCGTTCTTCCTGTCCGTATCCGGCTGCACCGGCGAGCCCACGTCACCCGACGTGTGCTGGTTTCCGGTCGGGGACCTGCCGACGAACATGCTCGACCGGGCCCGGGTGGCGCTGCGCAACTACGTCGACGGGATGCGCTTCTCCACCTACCCGGCGTTCGTACCCGCGGGCACGGGCGGGACCAGCGGGTTCCACGAGGTCAACGGTTCCCCCAAGGGGGCCTTCGGGGAGTCCGACGGTATCAATGGGCTATTTGAGGCTGGTGAGTCACATGGGGCTAATGGGGTTTCTGAGGCCAAAGGATTCACGTCGCGGAACGGTTCCCGAGCGCGGCGCAGGGAAGCCTGCAGCGGAGGCGTTCTGGGCTGACGGGTCGTCGGCCCCGTGGCCGTCACCACCCGCGGCGGACCTGACCGCTCCGGACCGCCGCCGGGCCGGTCGGCACGCCCGGCGTAACTCCGGCCATCACGGCAGCGCTGGCCAGCACGCCCGGGCCAGCTTAGCGGCCCGTCGCGTTCGGATAGGCTGGCCGGCGATGGCCGAGATCCTGAACGCGCACGGCTCGCTGAACGACATCTTCGTCGCCGAGCTGACCCCCGGTGACTTCGCGTCCGAGTCGGACCTGCGCGCGTTCGTCCGCAACCTGTGCGACCGCGGCGGCCCGTTCGGCGGCGACGGCGTCTACTTCTACGACGCGGCTCCGGCCGTGCCCGAGGCCTGGTTCTTCAACCCGGACGGCTCGGCCGCCGAATTCTGCGGCAACGGCATGCGCTGCCTGGGCCGGGTCATCCTTGACCGGCGCGGGATCGAAACGGCCGGGATACGCAGCGGCCCGCGCGGCTACACCGTCCGGCGGCGCGCCACCACGCCCGAGGGCGTACGCCAGGTCAGCCTCGAGCATCCCGCGGTCGACTTCGATCCCGACGTGCCCGTGGTGGCCGGCCATAGCCCGGCCGTCCAGGCCAGCCTGCCCGAGCTCGACCCCGCCCTGGCCTTCACCGCCGTGACCATCCCGAACCCCCACCTGGTCGCGGTGGTCGACAAGTACGTCGAATCCGACCTGGTCGCGATGGGGGAGCAGGTGGCCGCCCGGCGTGAGCTGTTCCCCGCCGGGGCCAACCTGTCGGTCCTGCTCCCGCTCGCCCCCGCCGAGGTCTTCGTCCGCACCCTCGAGCGCGGCGCCGGGCTGACCGCCTCCTGCGGTTCCGGCATGGCCGCCGCCCGCGCGGTCTACTCCCGGATCGGCCGCGCCCTCCCCGAGCGCGACGTCCTGATCCGCAACGCGGGCGGGATGGCCACCGCGTCCCTGCGGGTGCGCGACGGGCAGTGGCTGCCCGTCCTGGAGGGCAACGCCACCTTCGTCTACCGCGCCGACGTCGACCCAGCCGCGCTGGCCCGGGGGGACCGCCCCGAGTACGCCGATCGCGAACCCTATCCCGACGAGATCCGCGCCTACTCCGCCCTCGACGAGCAGAACACCACCCGTCTCCGCTCGCTCGGCATCGAATCCGCCTGAAGCAGCGCCCGCGCGGGCCAACGGGCCTCAACCCGGCAGCGGCCCGCCCGCGAAGGCGACGATCAGGCCGACCCCGGCGGCGCCGAGCAGGGTCAGGACCACGCCGCGCCGCAGCGCCAGCAGCAGCACCGCCGCCCCGGCCAGCACCGCGAACTGCCAGCCCACGCTCAGCGCGCGGGCCAGCAGGACCGCCGCGCCGAAGATCGCTCCGATCGCGGCGGGCCCGGCGCCGTCGAGGAAGGACTGCGCGGCCCGGTTCGTCCGCAGGGCGCTGAAGTACCGCCCGCCGCCGAGCACGAACGCGAACGACGGCGAGAACGCGACGACCGCGGCCAGCAGCCCGCCGGGCAGCCCGGCGGCGGCGTAGCCGACCGCGGCGACCGTCTGCACCACCGGACCGGGGGTGATCTGGCCCAGCGCCACGGCGTTGAGGAACTGGTCGTTCGTCATCCATCCCCGCCCCACCGCGTCGGCCTGCATGAGCGGGATGATGACGAACCCCCCGCCGAACGACAGCGCGCCCACCTTGAACGCCACCCAGGCCACCGAGGCCAGGACCCCGCCGCTCAGCACGGCCGGAAACAGCGGTGCGATGACCGGCACCGCGGACGGCCGCCACGGAATCTGCCGCCAGGCCAGCTCGATAGCGCCGCAGCCCAGCAGCACGAACACCAGCCAGGGCCCGATCGTGGCCGCCGCGGCCCCGCCCGCCAGCAGGTAACAAGCCCAGCGCAGCCGGGAAACCCGGACCGGTTCCCGCGCCGAGGCGCGTTTCCAGCTCGGCGTCAGCAGGCTCCACCCGGCCTGCACCGCGACCGCTGCGACCGCGGCGCCCGCGCCCGCTCCGGCGCCGCGGACCCACAGCGGGGGCGCGCCCGCCAGGAACAGCGCCGACAGGAACAAGATGATGACCAGCCCCGGCACGATGAACGCCAGGCCGCCGACCAGCGCGCCGAGCCGGCCGCGCACCCGCCACGCGCAGAAGATCGCGAGCTCGGTCGACGCCGGCCCGGGCAGCAGGTTGCAGGCGGCGATCGCGTCCTCGAACTCGGTCGCGTCGAGCCAGCCCCGGGTATCGACGCACAGCCGGCGCAGCAGCGCGATGTGCGCCGGCGGCCCGCCGAACCCGGTGATCCCGATCCGGCCCCACTCGCGCAGCACGGTGCCCAGGCCCGCGAGCCAGGCCCCGCGACCGTCCGTTCCAGGAGACACTCAGATCACGTAAGCCTCACGCGTCTTCGGCACCCGGGTCTAGTGTTCGGATAGGTGCCAGCGGTAGGGCTCGATCATCCGGTTGACCGATTCCGGGCCCCACGATCCGACGGCGTACGGCTCGACCGGCGGTGGCTTCTCCAGCAGCGGTTCGGAGATCTCCCACAGCCGCTCGATCGAGTCGGAGCGGGTGAACAGCGTCTGGTCGCCGATCATGGCCTGCAGGATCAGGTGCTCGTAGCCCTCGAGCGCATTCGCCTGGATGAACGAGTCCTGGTACTTGAACGTCATCGTGGCGTGGCCCAGGTTCAGCTCCGGGCCGGGGATCTTGGCCAGGAACTCGGTGGTGATCGAGCCCGGGTCGGCGAAGTCGATGACGATCTCGTTCATCCGGCCGGTCGGGATATCCCGGCGGTGCACGCGGAACATCCGGGTCGGCGGCTCGTGGAAGCCGAGGGTCACGACCTGCCGGCCGGCGGCCATGGCCTTGCCCGAGCGCAAGAAGAACGGCACTCCGTGCCAGCGCCAGTTTTCCACCTCGGCCCGCACCGCGACCATTGTCTCGGTCTGCGAGTCGGCCGCGACCCCCGGCTCGGCGAGGTACCCCTCGTACTGCCCGCGCACGACATGACGAACCTCGAGTGGCCGCAGCGACTGGTACACCTTGAACTTCTCGTCCCGCAGCGGCGCGGCGCTCAGGGACACCGGCGGCTCCATGGCCACGAACGCAAGCACCTGGAACAGGTGGGTCACCACCATGTCCCGGTAGGCGCCGGTCGCGTCGTAGAACGCGGCCCGCCCCTCGATCGACAGCGTCTCCGGCACGTCGATCTGCACGTACCGGACGTGGTCGCGGTTCCAGACCGGCTCGAAGAGCCCGTTCGCGAACCGGAAGGCCAGGATGTTATCGACCGACTCCTTGCCCAGGAAGTGGTCGATGCGGAACACTTGAGACTCGTCGAATACCGCGTGCACCGCCTGGTTCAGCTTGCGCGCCGAGTCCAGGTCGGTGCCGAACGGCTTCTCGATGATGACCCTCGCTCCGGGAGCCAGGCCGGCCGCGCCGAGCATGCCCACCACCGAGGTGAACGCGACCGGCGGTATGGCCAGGTGGTACAGCCGCCCGGGGGTGCCGCCGATCTCCTTCTCGGCCCGCTGGACCGCGGCCACGAGGTCCCCGAAGTTATCCGCCTCGGCGGCCGCGAACGACAGGTTCTTCACGAAGTCCGGCCAGCGCGGATCGTCGGGCTTGGTGATGCAGAACTCGGCACACGACTGCCGGGCGTGCTCGCGGAACTGCTCGTCGGTCATGGCCGAACTCGGCGGCGCCGAGCCGATCAGGCGGAACTCCTTCGGCAGCAGGCCTGCCGCGTACAGGTGGAACCACCCGGGCAGCAGCTTGCGCTTGGCCAGGTCGCCGGTCGCGCCGAACAGCACGATGACGTGGTTCTCGGGCCGCGTGTATCCGTTCTCGCTCATGGTCTGCTCAGGCCTTCTTCTCCAGATGCCCGCCGAACTCCTCACGCAGCGCGGACAGGACCTTCCAGGTGAACTCGCCGTTGTCGCGGGAGTCGAACCGCTCGTACAGCGACGCGGCGATCACCGAGGCGGGGACGCCCTCGTCCACCGCGGCCAGCACCGTCCAGCGGCCCTCACCGGAATCGGACACCCGCCCGCTGAATCCCGCCAGGTCGGGCGACTTGGCGAAGGCGGCGGCGGTCAGGTCGATCAGCCAGGAACTGATCACCGAGCCCCGGCGCCACACCTCGGCCACGTCGGCCACGTCGATGGTGTACTGGTACGCCCAGGGGTCACGCAGCGGCGCGGTCTCCGCGTCGACTTCGTCCATGTGCAGGCCCGCGTCCGCGCCCCTGATGACCGACAGGCCCTCGGCGATCGCGGCCATCATGCCGTACTCGATGCCGTTGTGCACCATCTTGACGAAGTGGCCCGCCCCGGACGGCCCGCAGTGCAGGTAACCCTGCTCGGCGGTCCCCCCCGGCCGCAAGCCCGGGGTGGGCTCGGCGCTGCCCTTGCCGGGCGCGATGCTCAGGAAGATGGGGTTCAGGCGGCGCACCGGCTCGTCCTCGCCGCCGATCATCAGGCAGTACCCCCGCTCCAGGCCCCACACGCCGCCGCTCGTCCCGACGTCGATGAAGTGGATGCCGTCCCGCTTCAGTTCGGCGGCGCGCGGGATGTCGTCCCGGTAATAGGAGTTCCCGCCGTCGATCACGATGTCGTCGGCCTCGAGCAGTGGCTTCAGCTGCTCGAGGGTGGACGCGACGACGCCGGCCGGCACCATGATCCACATGGCGCGCGGCTTGTCCAGCTTGGCCACGAACTCGGCCAGGCTGTTCGCGCCGGTCGCGCCCTCGGCTGCCAGCGACTTGACCACGTCCGGGTTCCGGTCGTAGGCCACGCACCGGTGGCCGTCGCGCATGAGCCGGCGGACGAGGTTCGCGCCCATCCGGCCGAGCCCGATCATCCCGAGCTGCATCGGCGTGTCAGTTGGCATAGTTGAATCCAATCCTCCTCAGCGGGCCTTGAGCTCGCGGTACTTGCGGATGAGCGCGTTGGTGGACGAGTCGTGGTCCAGCGCTGGTTCGGTAACACTGGTCAGCTCGGGGATGATCTTCACCGCGAGGACCTTGCCGAGCTCCACGCCCCACTGGTCGAACGAATCGATGTCCCAGATAGCTCCCTGGGTGAACACGCTGTGCTCGTACAGCGCGACCAGCGTGCCGAGGACCCGCGGCGTGAGGATCTCGGCCAGCAGCACGTTCGAAGGCCGGTTGCCCTCCATCACCCGGTGCGGCACCACGTTCTCCGGGGTGCCCTCGGCCCGGACCTCGGCCTCGGTCTTGCCGAAGGCCAGCGCCTGCGCCTGCGCGAACACGTTGGAGGACAGGATGTCGTGGTGGTCGCGCAGCGGGTTCAGCGACTTGCCGAAGCCGATCAGGTCGACCGGGATCATCGTGGTGCCCTGGTGGATGAGCTGGTAGAAGCTGTGCTGGCCGTTGGTGCCCGGCTCGCCCCAGAACACCGCCCCGGTGTCATAGGAAACATGCTCACCGACCAGCGTGACGTGCTTGCCGTTGGACTCCATGGTCAGCTGCTGCAGGTAGGCCGGGAAGCGCTTGAGGTACTGCTCGTACGGCATGACGCCGTAGCTCTGCAGCCCGAAGAAGTCGCGGTACCAGAGCGCGAGCAGGCCCATCAGCACCGGCAGGTTCCGGTCCAGCGGGGCGGTCCGGAAGTGCTCGTCCATCTCGTGGAACCCGGCCAGCATCTCACCGAACCCCTCGGGCCCGACCGCCACCATGGTGGACAGCCCGATCGCCGAGTCCATCGAGTACCGGCCGCCGACCCAGTCCCAGAACCCGAACATGTTCGCCGTGTCGATGCCGAACTTGGCCACCCGCTCGGCGTTGGTCGACACCGCGACGAAGTGCTTGGCCACCGCGTCTTCGGAGCCCAGCGCGCTCACCACCCAGTCCCGGGCCGAGGTGGCATTGGTCAGCGTCTCCAGCGTGCCGAACGTCTTGGAGGAGATGATGAACAGCGTCTCGTCCGCGTTCAGGTCGCGGGTGGCCTCGACGAAGTCGGTGGAGTCCACGTTGGACACGAACCGGAACGTGATCTCCCGCGTCGCGTAGTGCCGCAGCGCCTCGTACGCCATCACCGGGCCCAGGTCCGAACCGCCGATCCCGACGTTGATGACGTTCCGGATCCGCTTGCCGGTGTAGCCCTTCCACTCCCCGGACCTGACCCGGTTCGCGAAGTCCGCCATCCGGTCCAGCACCTCGTGCACCTGCGCCACCACGTCGGCGCCGTCGACGACCAGCGACGCGGTCCTCGGCATGCGCAGCGCCACGTGCAGCACGGCCCGGTCCTCGGACACGTTGATGTGCTCGCCGCGGAACATGGCGTCCCGCCGCTCCGGCACGCCGGACTCGGCGGCCAGCTCGACCAGCAGCCGCATGGTCTCGTCGGTGACCCGGTTCTTGGAGTAGTCCAGGTAGAGCCCGGCCGCCTGCGCGGTCAGCCGCTCGCCCCGCCCGGGATCCGCGGCGAACAGCTCCCGCAGATGCTGGCCGGCCAGCTCGGCATGGTGCCGCTTGAGCGCCTGCCACGCCTTCCGCTCAGGCAGAGGTGTCACCGCCATGTGCTGCCTCCTCGCTGCTACCTTCCCCACGGCATAGTTTCATGCCCGCTCGGCGACCCGCCTCCGGCCCGTCGATAACACTGGCTGAACTCACGGCGATCCCAGCTATCCGGCCGCATGATCAAGGTCGGCTAGCGTCCGGTCCTGGCCATCAGCTCCGCGGCATAGTCGGGGACGTAGGCCTGCATGTCCCGCGGCGTGCGGACGTACCCGCGGGACGGCGGCCGGGGCGGGAGCTTGAGCGCCGGCGGCTCGGTGTCGCTGTAGGGGACGGTGCTGAGCAGGTGCGCGATCATGTTGATCCGGGCGCTGCGCTTGTCGTCGCTCTCCAGCACGTGCCACGGGGCTTCGGGGATGTCGGTGTGCACGAACATCTCGTCCTTGGCCCGTGAGTAGTCCTCCCAGTGGGTGATCGACTCCAGGTCCATCGAGGACAGCTTCCAGCGGCGCATCGGATCATCGAGCCGGTCCCGGAACCGGCGCTGCTGCTCCTCGTCGCTGACCGAGAACCAGTACTTGCGCAGCAAGATGCCGTCCTCGACCAGCAGCCGCTCGAAGATCGGGCACTGGTGCATGAACCGCATGTACTCCTGCTGCGTGCAGAACCCCATGACGTGCTCTACGCCGGCCCGGTTGTACCAGCTCCGGTCGAACAGGACCAGCTCGCCCGGGGCCGGCAGGTGGTCGACGTAGCGCTGGAAGTACCACTGCCCGCGCTCCCGCTCGCCCGGCGCGGGCAGGGCCACGACCGGGGCGCTCCGGGGGTTGAGGTATTCGGCGACCCGCTTGATCGTGCCGCCCTTGCCGGCCGCGTCCCGGCCCTCGAAGATCACCACCATCCGGGCGTCCGTCGCCCGCATCCAGCCCTGCATCTTGACCAGCTCGCCCTGCAGCCGGTACAGCTCCCGCTCGTACACCCCCCGGGGCAGCTTCGCTGACGTGCTGGCCGGCCGGTGCGGCTTCTTGTCCTTGGCTGGGTCCTTGGCTGGCACCGAGGTGTTCTCCCTTCGATCGGCCTGCCCATTGTGACTGTTAGCATGGCCCGCGTGGGCGACGACGAGCTATACCGCCAGTATGAGACGGTCAACCTGTACCGCCGTGGACCGGGGGCGAAGGTCGAGCTGAACCGGCCCGACCGGCTGAACGCGTGGAGCAACCAGTTCTCGCTCGACCTGCTCGAGGCGATCCGGGAGGTCACCGACGATCCGGAGATCCGGGCCGTAGTCGTCACCGGGGCCGGGCGCGCCTTCTCCAGCGGCGCCGACCTGAAGGAGGCCGCCGAGCGGCCTGACGGCGAGACGCTGGACGTGTACCGGCGGCTGACCGAGCGGTACCACCCGATCATCACCGGCCTGCGGCTGATGCCCAAGCCGGTCATCGCTGCCGTCAACGGCCCCGCGGCCGGGATCGGCCTGTCCCTGGCGCTGGCCTGCGACCTCATCGTCGCGGCCGAATCGGCGTTCTTCCAGCTCGCCTTCGTCAACATCGGCCTGGTCCCGGACGGCGGCTCGTCGCTGTTCGTGCCCTCCCGGGTCGGCTTCACCCGGGCCGCGGAGCTGGCCATGCTGGGGGAGCGGCTCGACGCGCCGACCGCGCTGAACTGGGGCCTGATCAACCGGGTCTGGCCGGACGCGCAGTTCGCCGAACAATCCGATGCTCTCCTGGACCGTCTCGCCTCGGGCGCCACCCGGTCCTACGCCGGCACCAAGCGGCAGCTGAACCGGTGGCTCTACGAGCAGATGGACGCCCAGCTGGAGTTCGAGGCCGGCATCCAGCGGGAGATGGCCGCCTCCGGCGACTTCGCCGAGGGCATCGCGGCGTTCGCCGCCAAGCGCCCGCCCCGGTTCAGCGGCGCCTAAGCCTGCAGGGTCTTGGACGCGTCGCAGCTCGAACGGGTCTACCACGAGGAGGCGACCCGGATCAGGGCCGCGCTGGCCGCGCGGCTCGGCGATGTGGGGCTCGCCGAAGACGCCGTCCAGGACGCCTTCATCGAGGCCATCGAGCACTGGCGGGACGATGAGATCCCGGCCAACTGCGGCGGCTGGCTGGCCACTACCGCCCGCCGCAAGGCCATCGACCGGTTGCGCCGGGCCCGGGCCGGCCAGGAGAAGCTCGCGCTGCTCGCCGCGACGATGACCGACACCTGGGACGGCGCCGACGCCGAAGACGACGAGCTGCTCGGGATGGTCTTCGCCTGCTGCCACCCGGCGCTGCCCCGGGAGTCGCAGATCGCCCTCACCCTGCGTGCCGTCTGCGGCCTGACCACGGCCCAGATCGCCGCCGCCTTCCTGGTCGCCGAACCAGCCATGACCCAGCGCCTGCTCCGGGCGCGCAAGACCCTGGCCGCCGAACACGCCGACGTGCGCGTGCCCGATCCCGACCACCTGGCCGAACGACTCGCCGAGGTGCTCGCCGTCGTCTACCTGGTCTTCAACGAGGGCTACCTGGCCAGCGCCGGCCGCCAGCCCGCCCGGCGCGACCTCGCCGCCCAGGCCGTGACCCTGACCCGGCTGCTGCACCGGCTGATGCCGCGCGAGCCGGAGGTCCTCGGCCTGCTCGCGCTGGAGTTGCTGCACGAATCCCGGGCCGCGACCCGTTTCGACGGCTGGGGTCGGCTGGTCCGGCTCGCCGAACAGGACCGGACCCGCTGGAACCAGGAGCTCATCGCCGAGGCCATGCGACTGCTCGACCAGGCCCTCGCGATGCGCGCGTCCGGTCCCTACCAGGTCCAGGCGGCCATCGCCGCGCTGCACGCCGAAGCCCCCGAATACGAGCAGACCGACTGGCGCCAGATCCGCATGCTGTACGACCGGCTGCAGGAGCTGACCCCGTCGCCGGTGGTGCTCCTCAACCGGGCCGTGGCCACCCGTTATGTCCGCAATCCCCAGGCCGCCCTGGCCGAGATCGAGCCACTGGCCCAGGAGCTGGACGGATACCGGCTGTTTCACGCGCTGCGGGCCGGCCTGCTGACCGGGCTCGGGCGCGACGACGAGGCCCGCGCGGCCAGCGAGCGGGCGCTCGCACTGGCCGGCAACCCGGCCGAGCGCGAGCTCCTCGCCCGCCGTCTGTCGTTCTTAGGCGCAGCCTGAAGCTACATCTCCACCACGGGGCGGACCTCGACCGTCATCCAGCCCTTGTCCACCCCGGGCCAGGTCTGGGCGATCTCGACGGCCTCCTCGATGGTGTCGGTCTCGAGCACCGAGTACCCGCCGAGCGCCTCCTTGGTCTCCATGAACGGGCCGTCGGTGACGCCGCTGGCGCGGACCGTCTTGGCCGTGGCCGGCGGCGCGAGCTGGTGCCCGCCCTCGACGAGCTTGCCCGACCCGCCGCCGCCCTTCTCGTACCAGGCGCCGATCTCGGCGTACCACGCCTGGCCTTCGGCCTCCGACATGCTCCGGGCCGCCTCGGTGTCCAGCAGCAGGATGACGTATTTCACGGTTGCCTCCAGTAATCCCCAAAGAGATGCCACGATGGCATCCCCGCACTCGTTCCACGAACGGGCCGGCCCCGTTTCCGACACGGCGGCGAAATCTCTCGCCTACACGTTCTGCTCGCTCGTGGCCAGCCTCGACTCCATGGTCGAGATGGCCTCGTAGCGCCGCCGGATGTCGGCCCGGTCGGCGGCTTCGGGCACGGAGCGCTCGCTGGCCCGGTCGATCATGGCCGCCTGCTCGAGCAGCACCCGCCGCTGCCCGTCGCTGGTCGTCTCGGCCATGATCGTGGTCAGCGCCTCGAGCATGCGGATCATCACCGCGGGCATGCCCATGCTGGACTGCCTGATCTTCTCGAACGAGCGCTGGACCAGCCGGTCGTAGGACGGCTCGGCGGTGATGACCCGGATGTAGCCTTGCGCGTCCCGGTGCACCCGGGCCGGATGCCACCCGGCCACGATCTTGCATAGGTTCTCGCCCAGCCAGTCGATGCAGGTCATCGCCGTGAAGGGGTCGTTGACCGCGGGGGACAGGGCGCGGATCGCGATCTCGGCCAGCTGGTCGAAGCCGAACGACACGTCCTGGGTCAGCGTCCGTTGCGGGCCGATGATGTGCGCCCCGCCCAGCGCCTGCCGCACCAGCGGCGCCGCCTCCGGCGGCCAGACCGTCGCGAGCCGGTGCCCGCGCACGATGAAGTGGCCGGGCCGGTGCTCGAGGTTGATCACGGCCCCGGCCCGGGTCGCCAGCCGGACCAGGTTCTGGTGCTTGATGAACTGCACGTACCCGCTGACCGGGGCGAGCAGCACCGCCCCGGTGGCCTCGGTCCGGTTCACCAGCTCGACCGCGGCCGGTCCGGCCTCCGGCCCGGGCCGGTCCGGCCCGCTGCCCTGCTCCCGGATCGCCTGGGCCAGGTCGCCGGCGATGCTCGCGATCACCTGCGGCAGCTGGATGGAGATCGCCGTGTGGTGGATGAAGTAGATGAGCACGGCCAGGTCGATGACCGTCAGGCCCAGCGTCACGGTCACGCTGATGTGCGGTACGAAGTCGCCGTGCGACCCGGTTCCGATCGCCGCCAGTACCAGCACCGAGTAGACGAACGTCGCCACGAACGTGCCCAGGGTCACCTGCGTGCCCCGGTCCCGGATGAAGTTCCGCAGCATCCGCGGCCCGAACTGGGTCGAGGCCAGGGTCAGGGTGACCAGGATGATGGAGAACACCACGCCGACCACGGTGATGATCGCGGCGGCGATGGTGGTCAGGATCTGCCGCGCCGCGTCCGCGCTCCCGCTGATCACCCAGCCCGGGAGCCCGAAGTCGCCGCGGTACGCGGCCCGGTCCGCGGCGAGCGTGCCGATGAACAAGCCGATCGCGGCCAGGACCTCAATGGAGGGCACGAACCACAGGCTGGTGCGCAGCACCTCGCGCCGCCAGTGCGACGCTAGCGCCGACGAGAAAAGGCCGCGGTACATGGCCGGCTCCCGAGCGTGATCCATGGCCGACCAGACATCCCGGCTCACCCGTAAGTATCCAGGCCCATTATGCCGGACGCCCCACCGTCGCCCCTAACCGTCCGCGGTGATGGCTTCGTTCGTCTAGCGTCTTAGCCCATCACCCATGGGAGGAGTCTCGTCGTGCCCGCACCTGTCCGCATCGGCCTGGCCGGCTACGGCCTTGGCGGCCGGTACTTTCACGCCCCGCTGATCGCCTCGGCCGCGAACTGCGAGTTCCTCGGCGTGGTCACCACCTCACCCGAACGCCGCCGCCAGGTAGCCGGGGATCTCGGCCGCCCGGCCTTCGCCTCCATGGACGAGCTGGCCAGCGCGGGAGCTGAAGCAGTGGCCATCTCCACGCCCGCCGCCACCCATGTCACCCTCACCCAGCAGGCGCTGCGCCTGGGCCTGGCCGTCGTCTGCGACAAGCCGTTCGCGCTGGACGCGGACTCGGCCCGCATCACCGTCGAGCTGGCCGAGCAGCTCAACGTCCCCCTCACCGTGTACCAGAACCGCCGCTGGGATTCGGACTTCCTGACCCTGCGCGAGTTGCTGAACACGGGATCACTGGGCACGCTGACCGTCTTCGAGTCGCGGTTCGAGCGGTTCCGGCCGGAGCCCGGCCCGCCCGCGGCGGGCGGCGGCACCCTGCTGGACTTCGGCAGCCACCTGGCCGACCAGGCCCTGGTCCTCGCGGGCCCGGTCACGGGCGTATACGCCGAGATGCACTACCGCGCCGACTCCGGCGGGCTCGACGACGACGTGTTCATCGCCTTGGCCCACAAGAGCGGCGCGCGATCGCACCTGTGGGGCAGCTGGCGGCAAGGGGCCCCAGGCCCGCGGATCCGTGCCGCCGGGACGGCTGGCGCCTATGTGATCACCGATGTCGACGGCCAGGAGGCCCAGCTGCGAAGCGGAGCATCGCCAGCGTCGGAGGGCGAGCGCTGGGGTGCCGAGCCGCCCGAGCGGTGGGGACACCTGCTGCGCGGCGACGCCGGCGAGCTCGTGCCTTCCGCCCGCGGCGCGTGGAACCTGTTCTACCCCGCGTTCGCCGCCGCGGTCCGCGGCACGCAACCGGTGCCGGTGGACCCATGGGACGCCGTCGCGACCGCGGCCGTGCTGGACGCCGCCCGGATCAGCGCGCGCACCGCCCAGGTGGTAATCCCCGTGCCCGCCGCCGCTTGACCTGGGCGGAATATCCGCGCCCCCTACGCTGCTAGAGGTACATGCAAACGCATATATCTTGGTTGACCGGAGCGTGGGAGGCACGCCATGCAGTTCGGGATCTTCTCGGTCAGCGACATCACCCGGGACCCCGTGTCGGGCGAGACGCCGAGCGAGGCAGAGCGGATCGACGCGATCGTGCAGATCGCGCAGAAGACCGAGGAGGTCGGGCTCGACGTGTTCGCGATCGGCGAGCATCACAACCCGCCGTTCTTCTCCTCCGCCCCGACCACCCTGCTGGCCTACATCGCGGCGACCACGCAGAAGCTGATCGTGACCACGTCGACCACGCTGATCACGACGAACGACCCGGTGCGCATCGCGGAGGACTACGCGATGCTGCAGCACCTGTCGAAGGGCCGGATGGACCTGATGCTCGGGCGCGGCAACACGGCCCCGGTCTATCCGTGGTTCGGCCAGGACATCCGGCAGAGCCTGCCGCTGGCCCTGGAGAACTACAACCTGCTGCACCGGCTGTGGCGCGAGGACGTCGTGGACTGGCAGGGGAAGTACCGCACCCCGCTGCAGGGCTTCACGTCAATCCCGCGGCCCCTGGACGACGTGCCGCCGTTCGTGTGGCACGGCTCGATCCGCACCCCCGAGATCGCCGAGCAGGCCGCGTACTACGGAGACGGCTTCTTCGCCAACAACATCTTCTGGCCCAAGGAGCACTACATGCGCCTGATCCAGTTCTACCGGCAGCGCTACGCCCACTACGGCCACGGCAGCGAGAAGCAGGCCATCGTCGGCCTGGGCGGCCAGGCGTACATCGCGCGGCGCTCGCAGGACGCGAAGAATGAGTTCCGCCCCTACTTCGACGAGGCGCCGGTCTACGGCCACGGGCCCAGCATGGAGGACTTCTCCGACCTGACCCCGCTCAGCGTGGGCAGCCCGCAGGAGGTCATCGACAAGACCCTGACCTTCCGCGAGCACTTCGGCGACTACCAGCGCCAGCTGTTCCTGATGGACCACGCGGGCCTGCCCCTGAAGACGGTCCTCGACCAGCTCGACCTGCTCGGCGAGGAGGTCGTGCCCGTGCTGCGCAAGGAGATCGCCGCGCGGCAGGACCCGGAGACGCGCGAGGCGCCCACTCACGCCAGCCTGGTCCGGGCCAAGTACGCTGACCAGCCGGTGCGCCAGCCGCGCCCGAACGCCAACCGCGGCGACAACGTCACCGGTGCGTCCCCCTACCAGGACACCGACGCTGAGTTCCAGGCCGAGTACCCGGAGCTGTGATGCCCGGCCGGACCAATCTCGCCAACGACGCATGGGAGGCGCTGCTGTCCGCCCACGCCGTGCTGATGAAGCAGTTCGCCGCCGAGGACATCTGGGCCGATGTCTCCATGCGGGAGTACGACGTGCTGTACACGCTGTCCAAGTGCCCCGGATCGATCCGCATCAGCGAGCTGAACCGCCACGTCCTGCTCAGCCAGCCGGCGCTGTCCCGCCTGGTGGACCGGCTGGCCGAGCGTGGCCTGATCGAGCGCCGGCCCGATCCGGCCGACGGGCGCAGCGTCCGGCTGGCGCTCACCGAGGCCGGCCGGGCCGCGCAGCGCCAGATCGGGCGTCAGCACGCCCGCGGCGTCGCCCGGGCCATGACCGCCGGGCTGGATCCCGGCGAGCTGCGGCAGCTCGAAACGATCTGCCTGAAACTAGCCGGTCAGCCCGCCGGCGCCCGCGACGAGAAATACGAGAACCACGAGAACCACGAGAACCACGAGAACGAGGACGTACCCGCATGAACCGCCCGCAGCATTCCGAGCCCTTCAAGCTCGTGGTGGTCAGCGCCGGAACCGGCGACCCCTCCTCGACCAGGCTGCTGGCCGACCGCACCGCCGAACGCGCCGTGGCCCTCGCGGCCCGGCACCAGCACACGGCGACGGTCAGCGTCATCGAGCTGCGCGAGATCGCCGCCGACATCTCCACCGCGCTGGTGTCCCAGCTGATCACGCCGAAGCTGCAGCAGGCCATCACGGTCCTGGGCGAGGCCGACGGCATCATCGCCGCCGCCCCGGTCTACAAGGCCGGCCCCAGCGGCCTGTTTACCTCGTTCTTCGGTGTGCTGGACAACGACTTGCTGATCGCCAAGCCGGTCGTGCTCGCCGCCACGGCCGGAACCACCCGGCACGCCCTGGTCGCGGACGACCAGATGCGGCCCATGTTCGCCTACCTGCGCACCATGACCACGCCGACCTCCCTGTTCGCCGCGCCCGAGGACTGGAGTGACCCGGCCCTGACTACCCGCATCGACCGCGCCGCGCTCGAGCTCGTGCTGCTGATGGAGAGCGGTTTCGCCCGCCAGGTCAAGGACCAGTCCTGGCAGAACTACCAGCACGAGTACGGCAGCGCGGGCGGCACCGAGACCTCCATCGACCTCGACACCGACCTCATGCGCCTCGCGACCGGCGGATCCGCCGAATAACCCGGGCCGCTACCCTGAGGGCCTGTGAACGAGGCACATCTGGAGTTCTGCTCCAGCCCCGGTGACCGCGGCCGAGGTCCATGCCCGCGCCGGCCAGACCGGCAATTCTGCTCTTCCACCTGATCGAGGAGCGTGCAGGACTTCCGGCGTCCGGTGATGGATAGCAGCCCGTAACGATCTCGGAACGCTCCGCCCGTAGCTTTGGCTCTGTCCGGCTGGTCTGCCGAGGGAGCGGCGATCCCGGTCAGCGCGGGCTTGAGTTCACTCAAGCCCAGAGAGGGGTGAGTTACATGTCAGCATGGCTTAGCAAGTGGGCACCCGCGTCCGGAGTACTGGCGGGGGTGCTCGTCGCGATCGCATTCTTCGCGGGGCCAAACTCGCCGGGCGATAGCGCCACCGGTGCGCAGGTCATCGCCTGGTACGGGAGCCACCACAAGGCGGACTTCGTGTCCGACCTCGTCGGGGGCCTGGCCGTACTGTTCTTCGTGCTCTTCGCGGTGGCACTGGTCCGGCAGGTACGGACCGGTGATCGCTGGCTGGCCCAGGGGGCACTCGCCGCGGCTGTCTTCGGCGGCGTGGGCTTCCTTACCTCCGTCGGTTTCGACGCGGTCCTGGCGCAGGACCACAACCATCTGACGACCGCGTCGGCCCAGACGCTGAATCTGCTCGAGAACGATTTCTTCCTGCCCATTCTCGTCGGGTTCGCGCTGTTCGGCATACTGACCGGCCTAGCCGTCGTGGTGGGCCGGATCCTGCCGAAATGGATGGGATGGGTCATGTTCGTCTTCGGCCTAGCCTGCCTGGCCGGTCCCGTCGGCTTCTTCGGCTTGCTGGCGACGATGCTGTGGGTGCTGGTGGCCGGGGTCTGGATGGTGAAGCAGGGTCCGCCGGTTCCTGACCACGTGACGCTGCGGGCCGAGGACCGCGTTACGGCCTGACTCAAGCGGGCTGCAGCGGAAAGCGTGCTACAGCGGCAGGCCGGCTTCCAGCAGCGCCAGCGCCTCGTCGATACGCCCGAACGTGTCCTCGATGCGGTCGGACCAGCCCTCCCACGGGATCGTGATCGCCATGATCACGCCGATGACCGCCCCGGCGACGGCGCGGACGGCCAGGTCGTCCGCCGGGCGCCCGGCTCGCTTGGCCACGGTCTCGGCCGCCGCGGCGATCTGCTCCACGGTGGTGGCCTGGTAGCCCTGCTCGCGGAACAGCCGGAGCGCGTGCTCCCGCAGCGAAGCACGCGTCCTGGCCTTCTTCCGCTCGCGCAAGCCATCCGGCCGGGCCTGGCTTGAATCGAGCATGTCCGTCACACTTCCAATTGTGCCCGCTCCGCGCCGTTTTCACCCGGAGGCGGAGGCGGCGCATGCGCCACCCCGACGCCGGCCACCACGCTGGCCTTGGCCTGGGCCGCGGCCGCGGCAGGCAGGCCGGCCGCACTCAGGGGTTGTCCCCCCGGGCCAGCACCGTGCTGCCGATCATCCCGACGACCAGGCCGCCGATCAGCGGCAGCAGCCGCAGCCCGCTGCCCATGGCGTTCGCGCCCTGCACCTCCTGGAAGTACTGCGGCATCGCGAATGAAAGTTACTTTCAAAAGTGTGTGTCATCCATTTGGAAGCGTCAACCATGATCCGGAAGCCAGCACGCAGACAGGGGGCCCCAGACCCTGGACCCCCTGTCGACGCAGGCCGTGCGGGTTACGAGCCTTGCAGGCGGCTGAGCAGCGCGGTGCCGTCCGGGCTGCCGAGACCCGAGCAGGAGTCCCAGCCCGGCCCCGCCGCGTAGGCGCCGTTGTTGCCGCTGGTGATGTCGTGGAAGCCAGGCACGTCTACGCCCGGCGACACGCCCGCGTACAGCAGCGGCTGGATCAGGCCGAACCGCTTGCCGGTGGCCTGCGCGAGCCGGGCGATCAGCGCCGACCACAGCGGCGCGACCGCGCTGGTCCCGCCCACCACCTGGGCCTGCCCGCCCTGGTAGATCTGGTACCCGGTGACCGGGTCGCCGTTACCCGTTACGTCGGGCACGCCGCGCCAGTCCGTGTCGGACGACCCGCCCGATCCGCCCGAGCCGGAACCGCCCGAGCCGGAACCGCCCGAGCCGGAACCGCCCGAGCCGGAACCGCCCGAGCCGGAACCGCCGCCACCGGACCCCGGATGCCTGCGGTGGTACTCGCCGGTGTCAGCGCCGGCACCTGAGTCGCCGCCGCCCGCGGCCGCGGCACCCGTCGCGACGCTCGCCGGCTGCGACGCGGCCCGCGCCCCGACCCCGGCGGTGTTCTGCCAGGTGGGCTGGGCGAACTGGTCGCTGACCCCGCCGCCGGTCGCGCCCTCGTTAGAGGCCAGCTCGTTCCAGACCACCTCGGAGCTGATCACGCCCGTGTTCGGGTCCGCGATCAGCTTGGTCCCGCCGCAGCCCAGCGCGTAGGGGCTGGACGCGGGGAAGTCGACGTGCACCTGGCCGTCGTTGACGTCGTCGCTGCTGCCGTTGTCGCCCGCGGCCGCGCACACGGTGATGCCCAGCGCCGCGGCGTCCGACATCGCCGCGTTCATCGCCGACAGCCCCTGCGCGGTCCAGGAGTCCTCGGACTGCCCCCAGCTGATCGAGATCGCGATCGGCGCCGGGGTGGCCTCCGCGGCCGCGGAGATCGCATCCACGAAGCCCTGGTCACCGTTGTTCGGCGCGAAGTACACGATCTGCGCCGCGCCGGGCGCGGCCGCGCCGATGACGTCGATGTCCAGGTTGACCTCCACCGAGGCCCCGCTGGTGTCCCCGGGGTTGTTGGACGCCCCGTCCACGCTGGCCGCGGTGATCGACGGCACGGCCATGCTCAGCCCGCCGAAGTACGCGTCCAGGTCGCTGGTGGTGAACCCGCCGCCGAGCTCGATGACCGCGACCGTCTGGCCCGCGCCGGTCGTGCCGGCCGGGAAGTCGTAGATCTGCGCCACCTGGTTCGGGTAGTACGAGGTGCCCTGGGCGGCCGCGGCATCACTCGCGGTCCGGAAGTGCGGCTGGGCCTGCGGCCGGGTGTCCAGGCCGAGCACCGCGGTCACCACGCCCGCCAGCGCGGCCGGCAGGTACAGCGGCCCCTCGCGGTAGCGGTGGGTGACCCGCCCGCGGCCCCGCGGGTCCGGGCTGCTGACCTGCCGCAGCGTCGTGCCGAACGCCCTGGACAGGTCGCCCAGGGAACCCGCCACCTTGACCCGGCGGGTGGCCGGGTGGACGGCGGTGACCTCCAGGCCGCGGCTGGTGAGCTCCCGGCTGACCAGGTCCACGTCGGCCGGGTCGGCGCCGTACCCGCCGGCCAGCTCGGCGGTGCTCAGCACGGTGGGTCCCTCGACGATTTCGGCGGGCAGCTCGGCACGCCTCCTGAGCACGACCGTGATCTCGGCCCGCTCCTGGGTGTTCAGCGGCGCGATCTCCGTGACGTCGGGCAGCGACGCACGTTCGCTGCCGGCCAGCTGCACCAAAGATCCAGATTCATCCGGCATTGTTAAGCTCCGCTCGGTAGGTACCAGGGAAGCTCCATCGACCCCCCCTGGGCGAATTCTTCCGTCCCCGGCGGTGAACCATGGTCCGTTCGGAAGAATTATTTTTACCGAACGGACCATAGTGACAGCGCCCGTGATACACCCAGAAAATGGCGGGTTAGAAAAAGGCGTGCACCGTATCGATCACCAGGTCGTCGTCGTTCAGCACCACCAGGACCCGCCACTTGTCGAGCGTGGTGCACGGATGAGAAATCCCCAGGACCACCACGTCGCCCGACCCGAGCTCGGCGCCGGCGCCCAGCCGCAGGTAAGCGTGCTGGTCGTTGAGCTCGGTGACGGCCCAGCCCGCGGTGCCGCCCGCACGCCCGAGCACCCGCAGCGGCACCGGGAGGCCCTTGTCGAACCCGGCGTCCCGCCGGCCCGCGCCGAGTAGGGCCAGGCCCGGCTCGGGCCGCGAGAGCACCTGCGCCCACAGCTCGAGCGCGGGCCGCAGCACCGGCGCGCCCGCCGCGCCCCGTCCGGCCGGGGAGACCGTGCCGTAGAACCCGTGGTCGTAGGTCAGGTACGCGCCGCTGCGCAGGATGACCTGCACCGGAGTGCTGCCGGCCGCGGTCAGCTCGCGGGTGACCACGTCGAAGTACGCGCTGCCGCCGGCCGTGACGATGCGCGGGCTGCCCGCGTCGCCCAGCGCGTCGGCCAGGGCCCGGAGCCGCCGGCAGAACGCGGTGACTGCGGGGAGGGAGGCCAGGGTGCCCTCGTACCCGGCCACGCCCGCCACCGTCAGCGTCGCGGTGACCTGCGCCGCCTTCGCCACCGCCAGCGCCTGCTCGTCGGTGCGGCAGCCGGTGCGCCCGTCGGCGTGGCCGATCTCCACCAGCACCGGCAGCGGGCGCCCGGCCTGATGCCGGCGCAGGACCCGGTCCAGGATGGCCACGCCGTCCGGGCTGTCGACGTAGCAGTACGCCTCGAAGCCGGGATCGGCGGCCAGCTCGGCGGCCAGCCACGCGATGCCCGCGGTGTCGGTGAGCTCGTTGGCCAGCAGCAGCCGGGGAAAGCCGAACGCCCGGTAGGCCTGCACCTGGCCGATGCTGGCCACCGTGATCCCCCAGGCGCCGTGGGCCAGCTGCAAAGCGGCGAGCTCAGGGGACATGGCCGTCTTGCCGTGCGGGGCCAGCGCGACCCCGGCCCGGGCGCAGTAGGCGGCCATCGCCTCGAGGTTGTTCCGCAGCGCGCTCTCCCGCAGCGTCAGCAGCGGGTAGACCAGGCCCGATTGGGGAAGCCAGGGCCGGGCGGCGGCCAGGCTCGCCGCGCTGGCCCGGCCCCGCAGCGACCCGAACCCCTTCTCGGTCGGCTCGATGGGGCGCTCGCGCAGCGCACCCAGCCGCTCCGCGACCAGCGGCGGCAGCGGAAGCGGCAGCGGCGCCGGCGGCAGTTCCGTCACGTCGGCCTCCGATCTCCGGCGCACCTGACCGGAATATGGCTTTTATTCAGATATAGCAGAAAGCGGCCGTCCCGCATTTTCGCGGGGCACTTCTCGATATCCGCCATTCCCGGTTTACCGCGATGGTCCTGGGTCACCTCTCTCTGATGTGTCATTGGGGCGCCGGCGTTCCCCTCGTCGCGCCGGTCCGGCGCGCCCGGTCTCCGCCGCCGGCCCGCGGTGCCCTGAAGAACCGTCGGTGACCGATTCCGTACCACTTGTTGCGATATACACCATCCCTAGGTGATGATGACGAGGTAGTTCACGAAGGACCGCGGACCGACAGGCCTGGACAGAAGGGTCACGGTGAAAGGTGCTGTGCCGCCGCGAGCCACGTACCGCGAGGTATTCGCGGTGCGCGAGTTCCGGGTCCTGTGGTCCTCTGTCGTCCTGTCCACCGCGGGTGACCGGCTGGCCCTGGTCGCCCTCACCCTGCTGGTCTGGGGCCAGACCCGGTCGCCGCTGCTCACGGCGCTGGCCTACGCGGCCGGCTACCTGCCCTGGGTGATCGGCGGCTTGTTCCTGGCCGACGTCGCCGACCGCCGCCCGCGGCGCTCGGTGATGGTGTTCTGCGACGCGGCCCGCGCGGTCCTGGTCGCGGCCATGGTGATCCCGCACGTGCCGCTCGCGGTCCTGGTCGCGCTGCTGTTCGCGGCGACCATGTTCGCCCCGCCGTTCGAATCGGCGCGCGCCTCCATCACCCCGGACATCCTGCACGGCGAACGGTACGTCCTGGGGTCGGCGATCCTCCAGACCACCTACCTGGCCGCTCAGGTGCTCGGCGCGGTCGCCGGGGGAGTGGCGGTCGCGCTCATCGGCGTGCGGCGCTCGCTGGCCGTCGACGTCGCCACGTTCGTGCTGTCGGGCTTGTTAATAGCGTTCGGCACCCGGGCCCGCCCGGCCGCGGCCCAGCCGGAATCCCTCCAGGCGTCGCCGCTGGCCCGCATGCGGGGCGGATTCCGGCTGATCTTCGGCGATCAGGCGCTGAGCACGCTGTTGTTCTTCGGCTGGCTGGTGGTCTTCTATACGGTCCCGGACGGGGTCGCGGCTCCGTATGCCGCAAGGCTCGGGGGAGGGTCCATCGCCACCGGCCTGGTGCTCGCGTCGACGGCGCTGTCCACGACGATCGCGATCCCGCTGTTCACCCGGTTCGTCCGGCCACGTCAGCGGATCAACTGGATGGGCCCACTGGCCGTGCTCACCTGCGGATCGCTGGTCCTGACTGCCCTCCACCCGGGTCTTGCCGCGTCGCTGGCGGTCTTCTCGTTGTCGGCCGCGTTCGGCGTCTACCAGATCGCGGCCAACACCGCGTTCGTGATCAGGGTCCCTAACGAACGGCGGGCGCAGGCCTTCGGCATCGCCAGCATGGGCGTCATCGTCGGCCAGGGGGCGGCCTTCGTGGCGGCCGGGGCCGCCGCGGAAGTGGTGACTCCGGCGGCGGTCATCGCGATCGGGGGCGGGATGGGTGCGGTGGTAGCCTTCGTCCTGGCCCTGCGGTGGCGCCACGTGTCACCACCGGGCGGACGGCATGCGGCGGGCCGGCGTCCCGGTAAGGCCGCAGCCTCAAGTTCGGTGCCGCTGCGCGGATCGCGATAGCGGCCGGTGCGGACTGGGCTCAAGTCCACGTGTCGCGCATTGCGGGTTCCTTTCGGGTCGTACTGGCCGGTGACCTGACGGGCTCAGACCCAGTTGATGCGCATGTACCTGCCCCTCCCTCCCGGGGGTGATATGCGGCCATGTAACAACCCCCGGCGAAAGCAACGCCGGGTAATCGTGGCTCGTCAATCACCATTTAGCGCCCCTTTACGCCGTGATGTCGGGGAATCGGGCGCAATAGTGCATAAGATGGCCCAGATGAGTTAAGGTAGCTATACGGAGCTAGTCCTTTACGGTGAGCTTCCGACTAGACAGGTACCAGTCGCGTCCCATCAGGAACGGTGGAACATGGAAGCCTCGTCCGTCACGCGTCGCGTGCTGGCGAGCGCCGACGTGCGGAAGTGGGCCTGGTGGCAGACTCCCTGGGACCTGCGCCTCTACGTGGGGTTCGTGCCGCTGCTGGCCATCGGCCTGACCAGCTACGCCGCGTCGCAGACCGTCTGGACTGCCAGTGATCTGGCCAAGTTCGCCTTGCTGCTGGGCTGCGGCATGGTCTCGGTGGCGGCCACGCCCCGGATCGCCTTCATTCCCGGCGGCATCACCAGAGACTTCCTCACCGTGTGGGTGCTCCCGGTCGCGATCTTGCTCCCGCCGGTCTACGCCATGCTCACCCCGATCCCGCTCCAGATCCTGACCCTGACGCGGGTGTACAAGGGCGTCGTCTACCGCCGGGTGTTCTCCATCGCGTCGATCGCCCTGGCCTACGGGTTCGCGTCGCTGCTGTTCCGCGCGTTCCCCGCCTCGTTCGCCGGCGGGGCGATCGGGACCGGCACGCACGCCCTGACCTTCACCCTGGCCGTGGCCGTGTGCGAGCTCCTCGCCGGCCGCGGCCACCAGCTGCTCGTCATGGGCGGCATCAAGCTGACCGACCGCACGGTCCGGCTCACTGAGCTGGAGTTCAACCGCGAGGCCCTGCAGGGCGACTTCGCCGAGTTCGACCTCGGCGTGCTGATCACCGTCGTCGTCGCCGTCAACGCGGTGCTGGCCGTCGTCGCCGTACCCACCGTGCTGTTGGTCCGGCGGTTCATGATGCACGCCGAGCTGCTCGCCCAGTCGCGGGTCGACACCAAGACCGGCCTGCTCAACGCGTCGACCTGGGAGCGGGAGGCGGCGGTGGAGATCTCCCGCGCGGTCCGCACCGGCACGCCGCTGGCCCTCGCGCTGGTCGACATCGACCACTTCAAGGCGGTCAACGACACCTACGGCCACCTGGTGGGCGACAAGACGCTGCGCGCGGTGACCGACGCCCTGCAGAGCCAGCTGCGCAACTACGACCTGGCCGGGCGGTTCGGCGGCGAGGAATTCGTGATCCTGCTGCCGCACGCCCGCGAGATGGACGCGCTGCACATCGCCGAGCGGCTGCGGGCCCACATCGCCGGGATGTCGATCCCGGTGGGCGACGACCCCCAGGCCGGCCCGGCCGTCCGGGTCACGATCTCGGTCGGCGTCGCCTCCCTGGACGGCGCGAGCCGCGAGCTGACCGACATGATGGCCGCGGCCGACGCGGCCCTCTACTACGCCAAGGAAACGGGCCGCAACAAGACCCACGTCATGCCCGCGTCGGCCCCGGCGTCCTAGACCGCGCCCGCCCGCGGCCCGGGCCCGGGCTGGTTCGCGCCGCCAGCTCCTGCGCCCGCCGTTTCTTCGCCTCTCCCAACCCCCTGAACCCCTGAGGCGCTATGATCGGACGTCGAGCCAGCCAGATTCGCGATTTCCTGCCCGGAAACGGGCAGGAAAATTGCTAAACCGGCCCTCGGCACGTAGGAAGTGAGTATGCCTGACCCGTTCCCGCAGGACCTCGCGCGCTACCTGGCCGCCTCCACCGGCCTGCCGCAGTCCACCGCGATGCGGGTCATCGCGGACGTCACTACGTACTTCAGCGAGACGACCGAGGAGTTTGTCCGCAGGCGGCACGCCGAACTGCAGCGAGGTCAGCGCAAGAACGACGAGATCTGGCCGGTGATCGCGGCCGAGCTCAGCCAGCGCCGGTTCGCCGCGCCCGGCCTGTCGGCGCGGCAGCTCCGGCGCCTGGTCTACGGATAGCCCCATGCCAGCCGAACAGCCAACCGAACAGGAGAGTCTGCGTGTGCGGAATCGTCGGTTACATCGGCCGCAGAGACGCCATCCCGGTCCTGCTTGAGGGCCTGCGGAGCCTGGAGTACCGGGGTTACGACTCGGCCGGCCTGGCCGTCATCTACCGGAACAAGTTGCAGATTACCAAGACCGCGGGCCGGGTCCAGGACCTCAGGGACCGGGTCAACGACCGGACCAAGGCGACGATCGGCATCGGCCACACCAGGTGGGCCACGCACGGCGAGCCGACCGACGTCAACGCGCACCCGCACACCGACTCGACCGGGCGCATCGCGGTCGTGCACAACGGCATCATCGAGAACGCCGAGCCGCTCCGGGATGCTCTGATCAACCGCGGCGTGACGCTGGTCAGCGACACCGACACCGAGGCGCTCGCGCACATGATCGCCGCCGAGGCCACCGGCGAGGTCAGCCTGGAGGACGCCGTCCGCCGGGTGCTGCGCCATGTGGACGGCACCTACGGCCTGGTCGTCCTGGACACCAGCAACCCGAACGAGCTCGTGGTGGCGCGCAACGGCAGCCCCATCGTGCTGGGCATCGGCGCGTCGGAGATGTTCGTGGCCTCCGACGTCGCCGCCCTGGTCCGCTACACCAAGCAGGTCGTCTACCTCGACGACGCCGAGGTGGCCACGGTGCACGCCAGCGACTACCGCGTGGTCTCACTTGACGAGGGCGGCCGCCGCACCGCCGGCGGCAAGGTGCCCACCACCGTGGAGGCCGAGGCGGACGACTACGAGCTCGGCCCGTACGAGGACTTCATGCGCAAGGAGATCCACGAGCAGCCCGAGGCCGTGCGCCGCGCCTTGCGCGGCCGGCTCGACGACCGGTTCTCCACCGCCCGGCTGGGCGGGATCAACCTGGACGCGCGCCAGCTCAGGTCGATCCGGCAGGTCAAGTTCCTCGGCTGCGGCTCGGCTTACTACGCCGGCCAGATGGGCGCGGTCCTGGTCGAGGAGCTGGCCCGCATCCCGTCCGACGCCGAGCCGGCCTCGGAGTTCAGGTACCGCAACCCGGTGGTGGACCCGGACACGCTCTACGTGGCGGTCAGCCAGTCCGGCGAGACCCTGGACACGCTGATGGCGGTCCAGGAACTGCGCCGCAAGGGCGGTCAGGTCATCGGTGCGGTCAACGTGGTGGGCAGCGCGATCGGGCGCGAGTGCGGCAGCGGGGTCTTCCTGCACGCCGGCCCGGAGATCGCGGTCGCCTCCACCAAGGCGCTGACCAACATGGCGGCTTCGTTCGCCATGCTCGCGCTGCTGCTCGGCCGGGTCCGCGACCTGTCCGCGGCGGACGGTCAGCGGATCGTGGCCGGCCTGCGCGCGCTGCCGGGGCAGATGGAGGCGATCCTGGCCGGCGAGGAGCAGGTCGCCGAGATCGCCCGCCGGTTCGCCGCCGCCGAGCACATGTTCTTCATCGGCCGCGTCCGCGGCTGGCCGGTGGCCCGCGAGGGCGCCCAGAAGCTCAAGGAGATCTCCTACGTGCACGCCGAGGCCTACCAGGCGGCCGAGCTGAAGCACGGCCCGCTGGCCCTGATCAACGCCTCGATGCCGAGCGTGGTCGTGGTGCCGGCCGACGAGCTGCTGTCGAAGAACATCTCCACCATCGAGCAGATCAAGGCGCGCGGCGGCCCGGTCATCGCGGTCACCAGCGCCGAGCTGCCCGCGTCCCTCGCCGACGCGGTCATCCGGGTGCCCCGCGGCGAGCCGGAACTAGAGCCGCTGCTGCTCAATGTGCCGCTGCAGATGCTGGCCTATAACATCGCCGCCAAACTCGGCCGCGACATCGACAAGCCCCGCAACCTGGCCAAGAGCGTCACCGTCGAATAACGCCCCATTACCCCAGGAATTACGTTTCCCGCGCTTTTCGGACCTATCCGGCCCTTTCCGCTTATCCGGCTTTCCCGACATTTACCGGAATTCAGTGCAGACTCTGCCAGTCGGCATCGGGACCGGGGCCGCCCGGCAGCGGCTGCTCGCACCAGACGACCTTGCCGGTCGGCGTCCGGCGCGCGCCCCAGCGCTGGGAGAGCTGGCGGACGACCTGCAGGCCGCGGCCGTTCTCGTCCTCGCTGTTGGCCTGGCGGAGCCTCGGCAGCGCCGCCGAGTTGTCCAGCACCTCGCAGACCAGCGCCCTCTCGTTGACCAGGCGCAGCGTGACGTCGCCGCGGGAGTACCTGACCGCGTTGGTCACCAGTTCGGAGACCAGCAGCTCGGTGGTGGGGATCAGGTCTTCCAGACCCCAGCGCTTCATCGGCTCGGCGATCGCCGACCGCGCCTCCCGCACCGCGGTCAGCTTGGGCGAGTAGGTCCACGAGGCGTAGTTGTCCTCCGGCAGCCGGCGCAGCCGCGCGATCAGCAGCGCGATGTCGTCGCGCTGCTCGTCGGAGTACACCCCGTCCAGGGTGGCCTTGCACAGGTCCTCGAGCGGGCGGGTCGGCGAGCCGGGGCCGAAGATGCCGCGCAGCCGGGCCAGCCCGTCGCTGATGTCCTGGCCCTTGTTCTCCACCAGGCCGTCGGTGTACAGCACGAACAGGCTGCCGTCCTCAATCTTGAACTGGCGGCTCTCCACCTCGCCGTCGCCGATGCCCAGCGGCGGCGCCGGGGGAACGTCCAGCAGCTCGTTGGTGCCGTCCGGACGGACCAGCAGCGGCGGCAGGTGGCCGGCCACCGCGACCTCGCAGTCGCCGCTCACCGCGTCATAGACCGCGTAAGCGCACGTCGCGAAGTGCGGCTCGCGCTCGCCGAGGGTGTGCATGAGCTCGTCGAGCTGCTGCAGCGACTCGGCCGGCGGCAGCTCCAGCATGGCCAGGGTGTGGATGGCGGTGCGCAGCCGCCCCATGGTCACGGCGGCGCGCACGCCGTGACCGGCCACGTCCCCGACCACGAGCGCGACCCGCCCGCCGGGCAGCGCGATGGACTCGTACCAGTCTCCGCCCACCTCGATGAGCTTGCTGCCGGGCAGGTATCGGTGCCGGACCTCGACCGAGGACGGCGCGGAGAGCCCGGTCGGCAGCATGCTCCGCTGCAGGGTCAGCGCGGTCGCGTGCTCCCGGCTGTAGCGGCGGGCGTTATCGATGAAGACCGAGGCCCGGGACGCGAAGTCCATGCCGATGTCGCTGTCGTACGCGTCGAACCGGCGGAACCCCTCCTGCCTGGTGCAGGCGAAGAACCCCAGCATGGTGCCGCGGGCCACCAGCGGCAGCAGCAGCATGGAGACGCCCGACAGCAGCTTGCCCACCGGCCTGCGCCGCCACGCCTTGGCGATCTTTGCCGCCTGGCTCTCGCTGATGGTCGTCTCGAGCACCGGCTTGGCGGTGTCCATGCAGTTGTAGTAAGGCGTGTTCCCCGGGTACCGCAGGATCTCGCCGGTCGGGAAGGCCGCCTCCCACGCCGGGTCCTTCCGGTCGTGGGAGAGCGCGATCCGCCGCAGCGGCAGCGATCCCTCGGGTCCGTGCGCGGGCAGCTCGTCGTTGCCCATCAGGCTCTCCAGCAGCAGTAGGCCCGCCGCGTTGCAGAAATGCGGGACGAGCGCGTCGATCAGCTCGCGCGCCAGGTGATCGATGTCGAGCGTGTCGCCGATCCTGGTGAAGGTGTCGTCCAGCATCTGCTTGCGCATGACCGCGGGATCGACGAACCGCTCGGCCCGCGGCACCGGAATGCGCAGCAGGGCGAGCGCGGCCAGGCTGGTGCCCCCCGCGCGCATCGGGTGGACGGTCACCACCGCCTCGGCCGGATGGCTGTCGCGGGTCTCGATGGTCAGCATCGCGCTGCCCTCGCGGTCGGACCGGATCGCCTCGAGCAGCCCGCTGACCGCGGCGACGCCGTCCGCGGGGCGGGCCGGGTGCGAGTTGCCCGGGACGCCGCGGACGGTCAGGTCGCTCAGCTGAGCGCCGAGCAGTTCGTCGGGCTCGCGCGCCAGGATCCGCGGCGCGTTGCGGTCATACTGCACAATGCGCCCGTCGTAATCGATCCCGAGAATGAGGGTGCGGACCGACGAGGAGAGCGCGGACGGTACGCTCCCGTCGGCGAAGGTCCCCTCGGTTTCGCCGATGCCGCCCTCCCGGGAGTCGGTTCCGATCGTGGCTTCGTGGCCTCGCCGGGCGCCATTGCCCGCGCTTTGCGGGGTTCGCGGGGCCGGGGCGCGCTTCGACGGGGCAGCGCTCTCGGGGACGCTCGCCCCGAGAGCGCTGCCCTTCGCCGACATGCCCGATGTCAAGTGCTGTCTCCTGATGGCATCGCTGGCTGCGCTCATGTCAATTATGGGCCACGGACGGCACGTTCAGACAGGAGTTCCGATGACTCACCTTAATCCGTAAAGGTAATGTTTATCCCCGATTGACGTAATTCGCCGAAGAACACGACGGCCAGACTCAGAACCTCAAGTAACGTTGAGGTCGCTCTGATCACGCAGGCGCCCCCAGGCCCCGGAGGCGGTCAGCTCAGCCGGGCCACGGCCATGGCGGCGGCCAGCAGGACGATGGCCCATGACGTGGCCCGCAGGGCCCCCTCCAGCGGCCTGAGCAGGCCGTCCGCGGTGATCGGCACGGTCCGGCCGTCGCCGAAGGTGATGCTGCCCTGGACTCGCACCGCCCGGCGCCGGATGTTCCGGGCCGGCGTGCTCAGCCGGCGCTGGGCCGCGGACAGGGCGAACGCGCCGCCCGCGGCCACCACCGGAGCCAGGGCCAGCGTGCCGGCCTGAGCCACATAGCCGGTCAGCACCGGGAACGCCCCCCAGCCGGCGGCGAAGCCGAAGTCGGTGTGCATCGCGCCGCCGAACAGCTCGGCGTTGTACGCGATGACCAGGACCGGGCCCGCCACCATGAACGGGATCAGGGTCCAGCCCACCTGGTACACCCCGGCCACGCCCAGGGCCAGCGCGCCGGCCAGGCCCACGATGACCACCGCGACCAGGACCGTCGATGGGATCCGGGTCCGCAGCGGCCGGCCTCGGAGCTCGTCGAGGGCGTGCGCGGCCAGCCCCACCGCGAGGAAGAACGCCAGCACGGTCGCGATCACGCGGCTGGTCTGCACCCGCGGCGCGAGCGCGGCGCCGATCACCGCGTAGGACAGGTGCCAGGCCGTATACGGCGGGTGCAGCAGCGTCCACCAGTCCCGCCATCGCCCGGGCCGCGCCGCATAGTACGCCGGCCGCCCGGCCGGATCGTCCTCCGCTTCCTCAGACGTCGGCACGCGTGCCCCACATGACCAGGCCGCCGCCGAGGCTCATGGTGCGGACGCTGACGTCGGTGAACCCCGCCTTCTGCCACGCCTGCACGGTCCAGGAGACGGGGTACCGGCGGTAGTGGGCGGAGATGTTCGGGCCGAGGAACCGCCCGACCCGGTACCATTCCGGCCCGCCCAGCGCCAGCCCGCCGGCCGGCAGCAGCAGCCTGGTGTAGGCCCACCAGGCCGGTCCCCACACCGGGCCGGCCGGAACGCAGAACTCCAGGCTGGCCATGGTGCCGCCGGGCCGCAGCACACGGGCCAGCTCGGCCAGCGTGGCCTGCGGGTCCTGGACGTACCTGAGCAGGTAGGTGAACGTCAGCGCGTCGAAATGGCGGTCGGGGAAGGGCAGTTGCTCGGCCCGCCCGGCCACCAGCCCGATCCGGTTCCCCTTCCCGGCCGCCGCCACCTGCCGGCGGCCCTGCCGCAGCATGGCCTCGGTCAGGTCCACGCCCACCACCTTGACCCCGCTGCGCCTCTCAAGCTGCAGCGCGACCCCGGCGGTGCCCGAGGCGACGTCGAGGATCACGCCTTCCGCCGGCAGCACCCGGTCGACCATGGCCGAACGCCATCGTCCGTTCTGCCCGAAGGACAGGATCTCGGCCAGGCGGTCGTACCGGGCGGGCAGCGGGCCGAACAGGTCACGCGCGAAGCCGTTGGGACCCGAAAAGCCGTCGGACATAAAGGACCTCCCTGCGGACCAACGCTACGCCGGGTCCACTGCCTCATCATCGACCAGCGCCGCCTGAAGCTGGCCGCGCCGGGTCGCTCTGGCTCTGAGCCGCGGGGAGGGCGGCCCTGATCCGTTCCGCGAAGGCCTCGGCCGGGGCCGCCGCGTCGTAGACCTTGCGCGGGCCGAGCCAGAACCGCAGGCCGTCGCGCTTGTTCCGGGGGACGACGTGCAGGTGCAGGTGCGGCACCGACTGGCTGATCACGTTGTTGATCAGGATCATCGAGCCGTCGGCGGGCAGGCCGTCCTCGACCGCGCGCTCCAGCCGCTGGGCGGCGCCGAAGAATTCCGGCACCTGATCGGCGGGCAGGTCGCTGAGCAGCACCACATGCTGCTTCGGTACGAGCAGGGTGTGGCCGTAGAACAGCGGGCGGTGGTCGAGGAACGCGATCACCCGTTCCGTCTCGAGGATGATCTCCGCCTTCTGCTCGCCGCGGATGATGGCGCAGAAGGCACACGTCGCTGGCATCAGCCGTGAGCCTATCCCGCATCGCGCAGCCAGCCGCGCCCAGAATCTAGGAGTTCTGGCTCAGCGTGGTGTTCTGGCCGGAGATGTTGACCATGACGCCCTGCTGGGTCACGCTGACGCTCTGGATCGACACCCCCGACGGCAGCTTCGGGATGGAGATGTTGAAGTCGGCCAGGTTCCCCAGGGCGGACGACGGTATCCCGTCGGCGTTGACCACCTTGACGTTGATCGTGTTCGGCCCGGACTGGGTGACCTGCGCCTCGGCCGAGGCGCTGAGCGGGCCGAGGCTGACGGTCGCCTTCAGCGTGTTCCCGCCGCCGGAGGTCAGCGTGATGCCCTGCGGGATGCCGCCCACGTTCGCCAGCGCGGTGAACGTGATCAGCGCCGTGGCGTTGAACTGGTCGACCGTCGCGCTGTTACTGCTGAAACTGCTGAAGTGCAATCCGTGCAGCGTGGCGTTCAGGCTGGCGATCTCCAGCGCCCCGCCGCCCGCGCTGGCCGAGTTGATCGTCTCGTTGCTGGCCGTGACATCGACGGTCTTGAAGTCGTGCGCGATCAGCTGGGTCCAGAACGGGAAACCCTGGATGGTCACGTCCGGCTTGCCCGACAGGCCCAGGGACGACTGGACCTGGCTGGCCATCTGGTTCTCGGCGTACGCGTTGGCCACCCGGTCGCTGACCACCAGCAGCACCAGGATCACGATCAGCGTGATCAGGGCGATGAGCGGTCCCTTACGGCGCCGCTTGCGGGTTACGAAGGTCGGCTCGGCCGGACCCTGCGTCTGCCACCACTCGGGCAGGGGACGGGTGGGATCGGCGCTCATAGCGAGCCTCCCGGCGCGGTGGCCGCAGTCGCCACATCCTCACGATACGTATCCACGAGGATCATCTTCCCAACCCTTGCCGTGTCGTTGAGCGACGGTGGATGACGGCGAGTCAGACGTCGCGATAAGCCGGCGTGTGACTGGATCGAAGTTTCCGGACGTTCCAGTATCAAGGGTGTCCGCGACCCACTATGCCAAAACGCTCGCCTGGGCCGAAAGGTTCAGCCGATTCCCGTTTACGGCGAGCGGCTCTACACTCTGAGACATGCCACCCGAGCACTCTGATTGGCCCGGCCAGCAGCAGCCTCCGGCCGGGCCACTGGGCCCGGGTCCCGCCGGATTGGCCCAGGCCGGACTGGCCGAGGCGCCTGCGTCCGCCGGACCCGCCGCTGCCGTGCCCGCACTCGTCGTCAGGACCCGGAGCGCGGAGCGCACGCTGTACGCGGGCGCCAGCTATCGGATCGGCCGCGACCCCAAATCCGACATCGTGGTGGTTGACTCGCGGGTCTCGTGGCGGCACGGCGTGCTGCGGGTCGAGGACGACCGATGGCTGCTGGAGGACCTCGGCAGCACCAACGGCACGTTCGTCGGGCTGCAGCGGATCGAGCGCGTCCCGATCACCGCCGATTGCGTAGTGCGGCTGGGCAACCCCGACGACGGCCCGGTCCTGCGCTGCATGCTCCAGCGCGGCCCAGTCGCGCCGGTGGAGCGGCAGGCCGAGCCGCCCGTGCCCGTGGTCCAGGCCGCCCCGCCCGTCGCGCCGTCGCCCGTGCCCGTGCCCGTGGTCCAGGCCGCCCCGCCCGTCGCGCCGGCGCCCCCCGCCGAGCCCCTGCGGCCCGATGCGCCCCGCCACCCCGGGCAGCGTGAGGGTGCCGCCGCCGCGGGGGCCGTCCCCCGCGAGCTGCTGCCCAGCGTCGACCGCCGTCCGACCTCGCGGATGCCGCTGCCGGCCAAGGCCCTGCGCATCGGCCGCATCCCCGACAACGAGCTGGTCCTGCCGGACCTCGACGTGTCGCGGCATCACGCCGAGCTCCGCAAGTCATCCGACGGGGCCTACGAGATCGTCGACCTCGGCAGTCACAACGGCACCTTCGTCAACGGCCGGAGGGTTTCCTCCGCGGTGCTCAGCGAGTCCGACATCGTCAGCATCGGCCGCTCGACGTTCCGCTTGGCAGGCGGCGAGCTGCGGCAGTTCGTCGACGACGGCGAGATCACCTTCACCGCGCAGGACCTGGTGGTGAAGGTCGGCGGCGGCAAGGTGCTGCTGAACCACGTCACGTTCCCGATCCCGGAAAAGAGCCTGGTCGGCGTCATCGGGCCCAGCGGCGCGGGCAAGTCGACCCTGCTCGGCGCGCTGACCGGCATGCGGCCCGCGGACACCGGCACCGTCCTGTACGACAACCGCGACCTGTACCGCAACTACGCCGAGCTCAGGTTCCGCATCGGCCTGGTCCCGCAGGAGAGCGTCCTGCACACCCAGCTGACCGCCCGCCGCGCCCTGCAGTACTCTGCCGAGCTTCGCTTCCCCGCCGACACCGGGGCCCACGAGCGGGACGCCCGGGTCGACGAGGTGATGTCCGAGCTCGGCCTGACCAAGCACGCGAACACCCGCGCGGACCGGCTGTCCGGCGGCCAGCTCAAGCGGGTCAACGTCGCGCAGGAGCTGCTGACCAAGCCGTCCCTGCTGTTCCTGGACGAGCCGACCTCGGGCCTGGATCCCGGGCTGGACAAGTCCGTCATGGAGCAGATGCGGGACCTGGCCCACGACGGCCGCACCGTCATCGTCGTCACGCACAGCGTCGCCAACCTCGACACCTGCGACCGGCTGCTGGTCCTGGTCCCCGGCGGGAAGATCGCCTACTACGGCCCGCCCGACGAGGGACTCGCGTACTTCGGCCTGGAAGGCTGGGCCGAGGTATTCCAGGCCTTCGAGGCCTACCCGGACCGCGACTGGGCCGCCGAGTACGCCGCGTCGCAGGCCCACGCGCAGTACGTGCTGGGCCAGCGCACGAAGCCGGCGCCCGGCCAGCAAGGCGCGGACGACATGCCCGAAGCGACGCCCCAGCGGCGCGGCGCGTGGCCGCAGCTGGGCACGCTGACCCGCAGGTACATCCGGGTGATCGCCGCCGACCGGGGCTATCTGCTGTCCATCGGCCTGATGCCCATCATCCTCGGCGTGCTGATCCACCTGGTCGGCTCCAAACAGGGCCTGGCCGGGCCGCCCGGCACCAACCAGAACGCCAGTGAGACCCTGCTCCTGCTCGTCGTCTGCGCCTGCCTGGCCGGCGCCGCGAGCTCGGTCCGGGAGCTGGTCAAGGAACGCGCGATCTACATCAGGGAACGCGCGGCCGGGCTGTCCTCGGGCGCCTACCTGACCTCCAAGCTGCTGGTCCTCGGCGTGATCAGCGTCGTGCAGGCGCTCATCCTGGTCCTGCTCGGGCTGATCGGCCGGCCGCTGCCGCCGACCGGCTCGTTCCTCAAGAATTTCCCGCTGGTGGAGATCATGCTCGGCATCGCCGTGCTCGCCTTCGCCTCGATGTGCCTCGGCCTGCTGGTGTCCGCCCTGGTCAGCACCTCGGAGAAGGCGATGCCGTTCCTGGTCCTGCTGACCATGATCCAGGTCATCCTGTCCGGCGGCGTGGTCTCGCTGGCCGGAAAGGCAGGGTTGTCGCAGCTGGCCTGGATCTCGCCGTCCCGCTGGGGCTACGGCGCGGTGGCCTCGACCGCGAACCTGAACGTGATCTCGCCCAGCGCGGGAGGTAACTTCACCGACCCGCTCTGGGCGCACACCGCCGGGACCTGGCTGAAAGACATGGGGGGCCAGGCCGGGCTGGCGGTCGTCTTCGCGCTGCTCGCCTGGTGGTGGCTGCGCCGCCTCGGCCCGCGCCGGCGCAAGGGCTGAACCGGGCGCTACAGTACCGGCTCGGGCGGCACCGGCTCGGGCGGCACCAGGTCACCGAGCAGGACGCGCCGCAGCTCGCCCAGCATCGCGTCGCTGACCTCCAGTCCGTGCGTCACGAACCGGCCGAACGAGGAGTACCTGCGGTCCGCCTCCTCGAAGGCCGCGCCCAGGTACGTGGCGCTCTGCTCCAGGATCGGCCGCAGCAGCTCGGTGTCGGCCACGATCCCGGTCTTGACCAGGTCGACGCGCAGCTTCTGGTACCCCGCGCGGTGGAAGTCGTTGGACAGCAGGTAGTCCTGCAGTACGAGCTCGCGCGGCACGCCCAGCACGGTGAGCACGATGGCGGTCATCCACCCGGTGCGGTCCTTCCCGCCCGAGCAGTGGTACAGCAGCGGCAGCCGCCCGGCCGAGCACGCCAGCCGCAACGCGGTGCCGAACGCCTCCCGCTGCCGCGCGTCCGCCACGAACCCGCGGTTGATCTCCACCATGAACTCCGCCGCGCGCCCGTCGCCGAGTTCCCGGCGCTGCCGCTGGTGGTCGCCGCTGGCGATCAGCTCGTAGACCGCGCCCAGGTCGCCGCCGCCGACCGGGAGGCTGACGAGCTCGACGCCGAACGGGAGCCGGTCCGCCCCGCTGAGCAGCACCTCGCCCGGCGACCTGAAGTCGATGACGGTGTGCAGCCCCAGCCGGTCAAGCCGCTCCACATCCAGGCCCGACAGCTGGCTGAGCGCGTCGCCGCGGAACAGCCGCCCGCGCGTGACCTCCAGCCCATAGCTGCTCCGGTAGCCGCCCAGGTCGCGCACGTTCACCGCGCCGTCCAGCGCGACATGGCGAGCTGGTGCCCAGTGGGCTCTCATCGGACCAGGCTCATCGCGCACCGCCCATCGTCCCCGCCACCAGGGTAACCCGGCCAGCCGCCCAACCAGCATAAATAGGCATAAATCAGGGAATCGGCCGGACGGACCGTCCGCCACCGATCTTTCCTTTTATGCCGAACGGACCGCGCTACCCGCTTCCGGCCTCGCTCGTGCCCGCCCTATTCTTCCCCCGAACCCACCCTATTCTTCCCCCAAACCCACCCTATTCTTCTTCCCCCGAACCCACCCTAGGATGGCCGGGTGAGTGAGCCAACGCTTCGGGCGCGGGATCTGCTGCGACGGTTTCCGCTGATCGACGGGCACAACGACCTGCCCTGGGCGCTGCGCGAGCGGGCTGCTCCGGTGGACCTGGCCGAGCCGGTCGCGGGCGGCCACACCGACCTGCCCCGGCTCGCGGCCGGCGGCGTGGGTGCCCAGTTCTGGTCGGTGTTCGTGCCGGCCTCGATCCCCGGGGACACCGCCGTCACCACCGTGCTCGAGCAGATCGACCTGGCCCGCCGGATGATCGCGGCCTACCCCCGGGCCCTGGAGCACGCGCTGACCGCCGCCGACGTGGAGCGGATCTTCGCCTCCGGCCGGGTGGCCTCGCTGCTCGGCGCCGAAGGCGGCCACTGCATCGCCGGGTCGCTCGGCGTGCTGCGCATGCTGTACGCGCTCGGCGTGCGGTACATGACCCTGACCCACAACGTGAACGTCGGCTGGGCCGATTCGGCCACCGACCAGCAGGCGGCCGGCGGTCTGACCGATTTCGGCCGGGAGGTGGTCCGTGAGATGCAGCGGCTGGGCATGCTGGTCGACCTGTCGCACGTGTCCCCGGACACGATGCACGCCGCGCTGGACGTCGCCGCGGCCCCGGTGATCTTCTCGCACTCCTCGGCTCGCGCGATCTGCGACAACCCGCGTAACGTGCCCGACGAGGTGCTGGCCCGGCTGCCCGGCAACGGCGGCGTGTGCATGGTGACGTTCGTGCCCGGCTTCGTGTCGCAGGAATGCGCCGACTGGCTGGCCGGCCTCAAGGCCGAGGCCGCCCGCCGCGGCCTGGACCCGAAGGACTTCGCCCAGTTGTACAGCATCACGGCCGAGTGGGAGGCCGCCCACCCGCGGCCCCAGGCCACCCTGGCCCAGGTCGCCGACCACGTTCGAGCACGTCCGCCGGGTGGCCGGCGTCGAGCACGTGGGCCTGGGCGGCGACTTCGACGGCACGCCGGACGTGACCGTCGGCCTGGAGGATGTGTCGACCTACCCGGCCCTGTTCGCCGAGCTCCTGGCCCGCGGCTGGACCGAAGCCGACTGCGCGGCCCTGGCCGGCGGCAACCTCCTGCGCGCCCTGCGCGCTGCCGAGTCCTTCGCCGCCCGCGCGCCGTCCTGACCAGGCGCCCAGCCCAGGCCCCGCTCACGTACTGAGCAGTTCCCGGCCGGAGCTCACGACGCGGGCTGGCCTTCCGGCAAGCGGCTGGCGCCCAGGGCCTCGACCGCCTGGCTACGCCCCTTGACCTGGATGGCCGACGGCGCGGTGAAGGCGAAGCTCGCCGCGGTCGTGCGGTGGACGGCGTTGGTCACCAGCACGTCCGGCCGCCCGTCCCGGCCGGCCAGTCCGGAGAGCCGGAAGGCCACGTTCGTGGCATCGCCGAGCACGGTGACGAGCATCCCGGTCAGCAGGCTCATGGCCGCCGGGCCGGCGGCGACGCCCCATCCCATGCGCAGCGCCTGTCCGCCGGGATCGCGCAGGTCCAGGCCTGCCGCGATCCGCGGTACCGTCTCGGCGGCCTCGACCGCGAAGGCCGTCGCCGCCCGGGCTGCGCCCGGTGTGGCGGCCACCTCCCAGGTCGCGAAGAACGCGTCGCCCACGTAGTTGCTGAGCGTGCCGTGGTGCCGGGAGAGGATCTGCCGCAGCTCAGCGTAGAGGCGGTCGATGTTCTCCAGCAGCACGCGGTCACCGGTGTTCTCGGCGATGGCCGAAAAACTCACGATGTCGCCCACCACCATGATCATGTCCATCACCGTGATGTGCCGGCGGGTCGTCGGCCCCCGGACCGCGTTCGAGCCCTTCGGTATCTGCCAGGGCGGCGAACCGCCGGGAGCGGAACTCCAGTTCCGCTGGACCCAGGCGAATCCGGTCGCCGGGCTTGATCCTGACCGGTATGGATCGCTCTATCCGCTGTCCGTTGAGCCGGGTCCCGTTCGTGCTGAAGTCGGTCAGCCAGGCCTGATCGCGATCGAAATCCAGCCTCAGCTCCAGGTGCGCCCTGGAGACGGCCGGGTCGTCGATCAGCAGCCGGTGCCGCTCGTCGATGCCGACACAATGCCGGCCGACGACGAGCCAGTCGTAGATCGGCGTCGACCGCTCCTCGGCGCCGTCCGGGACCATGACGAGCATGGCGGGTACCGCCTCCCCGGCTTCGCCGACGGCGCCCTGGTCGTCTGCGGTGTCATCGCTCATCGGGCTGCATTTTATGCACCCGTCGCCCTGATCCACTAGCCCTGCCTGGCGGGGCGCTAGGATCGCTCCCGATGACCGCCCACGCCCGGCCGCTCCCGGCGAGCGCCCTTGCTGCCGGCCCGGCCAGGATCCGCGCGGCCGGAGCCCTGCGGCTGCTGACCTGGCCGGCCTTGGAGGCGTCCGGAGCGGACGCGGCGGTCACCGCCCGCGACGGCGGGGTGTCGTCCGGGCCGTACGCCACGCTCAACCTGAGCCTGTCCGTGGGCGACGACCCGGCCGCGGTCCTGGAGAACCGGCGTCGGCTGGCCGCCGCCCTCGGCGCGAACCCCGGTGACTTCGTCTTCGCTCGCCAGGTGCACGGGGCCGCAGTGCGGATCGTCGGCCCGGCGGACCGGGGGAGCGGCGCGTTCACCCTGGATGACGCCGTGCCGGACACCGACGCGCTCGTCACCACCTCCCCGCACGTGGCGCTGGCCATCTTGACCGCGGACTGCGTGCCGATCGTGCTGCACGACCCGGTGGCCGGCGTGCTGGCCTGCGTGCACGCGGGCTGGCGCGGCACCGTCGCCCGGGTGCCCGCCGCGGCCGTGGCCGCGATGCAATCCCTCGGCTCCCGCCCGTCAGACATCCTGGCCGGCGTCGGCCCCGCCGTCGCGCCCGCCCGCTACCAGGTCGGCCCCGACGTCCACCAGGCCGTCACCCAGGCCTTCGGCTCTGCCGCGCCGAGCTTCATCCGCCCGGACCCCGCCGCCCCCGGCCGCTGGCTCCTCGATCTGTGGTCCGCGAACCGCCACGTCCTCCGCGAAGCCGGCCTCCCCGACCCCCAGATCCACACCACCACCCTCCCCACCGGCCCCCTGGACTTTTACGCCTCAGCCGTGCCCGCAGACCTCCGCGGCCACGGCTGCTTCTTCAGTGACCGGGTCGCGCGCCCGTGCGGCCGCCTAGCCCTGGTCGCACGCCTCCGACCTGCAGCCCTTGACCGGACCACGCACGCTTCGTCACTATCAGAGTGCGATACTGGCATTGTGCGACAAGGGGGGACAGACCGATGGGCCGTGCGCCTGAGGCGGGGATCGGACTCGCCGAAGCAATCGAGATGCTGCGTGGTGAAGTGCTGAAAGCGAACCTGGAAGCAAGCAAGAGCACGGTAACACTTCCAGTGGAATCGATGACGATCGAATTGAAGGCGGTCGCCACCCGGTCGGCCGATGGCAAGGCCGGCTTCAGCGTCCCGATCGTCAATGTCGAACTGGGCGGATCGGTGGGCTGGGAGCGAGAAGCGACTCAGACGGTGACCATCACCTTCGGAGCGCCGGTCGATAAGGCTGGCCGTCCAGTGTCGGTAGCGGAAGAGAGCAATGAGCTTAAGGACTAGTCCAGTGGGGGTCCCGCTTGCTGACCGGGTCGTCGAGGTAATCGCTGACCTCGGCGAAGATGCGAATCCTCGCTACCGGTACGGGTCAGGTTGCATCGTCCGGGCGCGGACCGTGCTGACCGCCGCCCATGTGGTCCTCGGTGCCCAGCGGGTTTCGGTGCGACGGCCGGACAAGGTGCTCAGGCCCGCGTTGGTCGACCCGCGGTTCGTCAGCGGAGACGACGGCCCCGATCTCGCACTCGTCGAGATCGACGATGAGACCGTGGACCTGGCCGCGATCGAACTCGCCGTCGTAGACCGGAGCAGCCCGATCGCCCAGCCGGTCGAGCATTGCCACGCCGTGGGTTATCCCTGGTTCGGGGAAACGCCGTCGCCGAAGATGACGCGGGACACCGTCGACGCCTACGGCTTCATCCCGGTCCTGTCCAAGCTGAAGGGTGGCTTGCTCAGCATTCAGGTCAGCAATACCCCGCGGCCCCTACCGCGAGGTAAGGGCGCGCTCGTCAAGTCGCAGTGGCAGGGAATGTCCGGAGCGCCAGTGGTGGCCGACGGATACCTGATCGGAGTGGTAAGCGAGCACGCCCTCCGTGAGGGGTCATCGACGATCACCGCCGTACCCCTCTCCCTGCTCGAGCGCGATCCAGCCCATCCGCTGTGGGGACCCGGCGTCGGCAACGCCAGCGAGTGGTGGGCGCGGCTGGGGGTTTCCGGGCTGGACGGGCTGCGGCACCTGCCGGCGCCAGCCGAGCCGAAGGCCGAACCGTCGGCCGGGCTGAACGCCCAGGCGGCCCCGCGCCCGCGTCACCCCGCCGCGCGGGGCCGCAAATCACGCCTGCTCGTGGTCGAAGATCAGATCATCGACGACCTGTCCAAGGTTCTCGACTCGGAATTCGACATCGTGCCCGTGACGTCGCTCGAGGAGTGGAACAAGGCCCGCGACTCACTCGACGTCGACGGGGCGCTGATCGATCTTCATCTCAAGGCCGACGCGGCCGACAGCTTGGGGACCACGGTAATCGCGGATTACCTGCGCAAGTACACCGAGATTCCCGCGGCCCTGATGAGCGTGGCCCCGCCGCCCCTGTTCAGCGAGCAGAAGCACCTGCGCGCCAAGTACCGGTTGCTCGAAGTGGTGCACAAGGGGGCCGACGGCAAGCTCAACGAGGCTAAGCTGCTCAGTGCGGCCTGGGCCCTGGTCGACGCGGGCGAGAAGGCCCGCCGGGCGCGGCTGGAGCTATGGGTGGAATCAGACTTGTTCCACTTCGAGGATGACCACGCTTACAACCGGAGGCAGGGGGCGGCCCGGCTGAAAGGCTGCCAGAAGCAGGCCGAGAACCTGCTCCGCAGGCTGAAGAAAATGCCCATCGGGGAAGCGGAGCAGGCGGTCAAGACGTTTCATGAAGAGTTCGGTCCTCGAGCATCGGCAGCCACGCCGTGACGGATGCGCCGCCGAGCGTCTCGGAATTGGGCAGCAGCTGCAGGTAGCCGCCGTAGTCGCGTAGCCAGGTTATGGTCTGGAGAAGGCCGGTGCCGGTGCGCGGCGTAGCGTGATCCGCGCGCTGGCCGGCCCGTGCGGCCGATACTGAGGACGTCGTTGTCGACCCGGTGCGCGATCAGGTGGGTGATGCGCTCGCCGAACCTGGCCGCGAAGTCCTGGCCGGTGCGGCGGATGGTGTCGCCGAGCTCGGTCATGGCCTGGGAGGCCGCGGACCGCAGTTCCTGCTCGGCCATGCCGGCCCGCAGGATCGCGACCAGCCCCGGCGGCGGCAGCGCGAACCGGTCCCCGCCGACGGCCCGCAGCAGGCCCAGCCCGACCAGGGTGGTCAGTGGTGTGCGCGTGACAGACAGCTCGCTCACGAACCGCTGGACGACGTTCGCCGGAGGGTCGAGGAAGCCGAGCCCCTCGAGGATCTGGTCGGGTGCGATGGCGTCCTGGCTGTCGAACTGCCACAGCGTCAGCCACAAGACCGTGCGGGCCGCCGCGTCCGCGCCTAGCGGCCTGAGCAGCTCCGACCGGGCGCGTCGGCGCACCTCCGGTTGTCGGGCGAGCCTGAGGTCGGGCAGCGTCACCCGATCTGGCTCGAGTAGCGCGGAAGGATCCCGCAGCATGGCGTCGAGCAGGCAGCGCAGGACCACCGGCTGAGCACCGCTGTCGTAGAGCAGGCCGTCCAGGACCAGCCGGTCGGGACGCAGCCCGATGAGGTCGAACAGCCAGGCCAGGGAGTCCCGCTGCGAGGCGCCGTCGCCGAGATCGGTTGTACCCGGGCCGAGAACAACGCCGGGATCCAGCTGCGGCACCAGCAGCCGGAGCAGGTTGATCCGCCGCGTCGGCGTACCGCTGTGGTGTAGCCGCCCATCGGGCGCGAGGATCCGCAGCAGGTCGGATACGTCCAGGACGGCTACGTCCGGGTGAGCTGCCCGCGGCGCGACGAGCGTCGGGCGGAACCAGATCACCGGACCGTCGCCGCTGCGGGGCGGCTGCTGGTCGGTGCTCTCGTCCGCGATCCAGAGCGCAACCCCCTGGGGACGGAGGATCGGCAGGCGCGGGAGCCGGGCATCGTGCAAGCCGAACAGCCGGGTCAGGAAGCCGTCCGGTCCGACGTGCTGCACGGTCGGTGCCGCGGACTCGCCGAGGACCGCGGTCAGCGCCACGGTGAAGTCCCGGACCGCCGGGCCGTCGACACGTTGGTGCAGGCGGAGCATGGCCCGCCGCAGCTGCGCGGCGGCCGTGTCGCCCGCGGCCGGCCGGTAGCGCTCGAATTCCGGGCCCGGGGACCGCCCGGGCTGGTCGTACCACTCCAGGATCTCATCGACCGGCCGGTCCGGCCACGGCCACCGGAACGGCGGGGACGGGACGGTCAACGGTCCCGCGTCGGGGACGTCATCCGGGCCCGCGCCGAGCATGGCGTCCGCCAGGGAGAACTCACCGGCCGCGATCGCGGCCGTGACGGAGGACTGCCACTGCTGTAGTCCCGGACCGTCCGGCTGACCCGCGGTGGCGGCCGAGTCGGCCAGCCGCCGCTCGAGCGCCTCCTGCTCGCGCTGTTCGGCCGCCTCGATAACCTTCTCCCGCCGGTCCAGGAGCATCGCCTCCGTGTAGCGTCCGTCCGTCCACAGGTTGCTTACCAGCCACCGGCTCCAGCGGTCGCGCAGCGGCGCGGGCGCGTCGCCGTCCCGCTCGCTCAGGCAGGTGGCGGCGACCACCTGCAGGACTTCGCGGCCGGCCAGGCCGCCGAGCCGCTCCAGCGTCTGCCATGGGTCACCGTCACGTGACAGATGCTCGCGGACCGCCTCGGCGGGCGTCGTTCCGGTGGCGACCGCGCGGAGAATGTACTGCGCGGACAGGAGGGCCGGATCCCGCCCGACCCGGGCCTCATCCCGGCCGACCAGGACCTCGGCGCTGGCCGGCGTCTCGGCGACGGCGTCGAGGACACCAGCAGCCCGGGCTGTGTCGTCCGCCGCCTTCCGTCCGCTGAGCCTGACGCTGACCTCGGAACGCTGCCGGTAGGAGCCGCCCAGCGTGTAGAAACCCTCGTATGACAGGTAGTTGAAGCTGCCGATCGCCGCCTCGTCGTCCCAGACCAGGATCTTGGCATGGTTGCCGTTGCGGACGATGCGCAGTCCGTCCGGGAAGCGCGCCTGGAGCGCGTGCAGGGCCTGCTCAGCCAGGGGATCGCGCGCCGGGGGCCGCGACGTCCTCGCCGGATCCGAGGCGCCCGTAGATGACGGTCACCGGGCACCCTCGGCCGAGGGCCTCGGCCAGCCCGGCCAGCAGCCGGTCGTCCGCCACCCGGCCGCTCAGTCGGTCCGTGCTGATGATCAGGCGCCGCTTCGCCGTCCGCATCGCCCGCCAGAGGAGATCGCGGTGCGTCCCGTCGATGATGAGCTGAGCGGACGGCTGCACCCGGCTCGCCGCGATGTCCGCGAGCCGGTCGGCGTAGTCGGTCCAGGCCCGGCTCCAGGCCTGGGCCTCGGCGCCCGCCGCCTCGTCCACGCCCTCGGACGGTTCCAGCGGCATGTCGGGCAAGCCGAGGGAGGGTATCTCGGGCTCCCGCAGCTCGCGCAGCGGCGTCTCGTCCGCGGACAGCCGGAGCGCGAAGTCTTGGCGGGTCACCAGGACCTGCAGGCTCATCTCGTAGGCCGGCACCACCGTCCGGGCCCAGCGCAGCAGGTTAACCACGGTCCGGCAGCTGTCCCCGGCGGGGTCGGCGAGTTCGAGGCCGATCTCGAGGTTTGGTCGTGCGGAATTGACCATGTTCCAGCTCGTGACCAGGGCCCGGCGATCATCGGCGATGGCCACCTTCGCGTGCGTGCGCGCCGACGTCCGGGGGACGATCAGCCGGCCGGAACCTCCGGCCCGGGTCTCATTGCGGAGCGTCATGTCGTACAGCAGGTTCTCGACCTTGTCGCGGAGTTCCTGGTCGTACTCGATGCCCCAGAGCAGGACCACCTGAACGCCCCGCCTGAGCGCGGCCCTCAGCTCGGGCGCCACGGCGAACAGGGCGTCGTAGCCGACCCACGGGGCGGTCAGCACGATCTGGGCGCGGGCGCTGTGAATGAGGCTGACGAGCGCCTCCGGCTGGTCGGCGCCCGGTATCACCCGGGCGGAGACCTCCCGGTCGACCACGTCCTCCAGCATCGCCGGTCAGCTGACGGGCCTCGGCGCACAGGTCCGAGTGCCAGTTGCGCCGCTGGCCCGGCGGGATATCCGAGGCGTTGACGGCATGGTCGTGCAGCCGGGTCAGCGCATCGGCGACGATGGGCCCGTCCAAGGGGCCCTTGGTCGCCCGCCCCCGCAGGGCCTGGAAGAAGTCGTCCTTGGACCGGAGGGCGGCGAGCCGGGTGAGCTCTTCTGAGGCCGCGGCCCGGTGCGCCTCCGGCAGGACCCCTCCGATCACGATGATGATCAGGCGGTCGGTGTCCGGATCGACGCTCGCCCGGACATCGAGCGGCAGCCAGCAGCGGCCGGCCGAGCCGAGCTGGTCGGGAGCCAGGCGCGCGCTGAGCACCCGCCGACGGCGCGAAGACCCGAAGGTGCGCCTGACTTCCGGATCGGAATCTCTTTCGCGCTCCTCTTGGTCCAGGCCGCGTTCGATGGCGCCCAGCAGTTCCGGGATCGTGGCGTCGCCGATGCGCATCGTGCTGTTTTCTACCGGGACCGCGAGCTTGCGGTCGGCAGGCGCCTTCGGCCCGCTCATCGGCAGGACGCACCCGGACAGCTTGTCGATCATTACCTCGCGCTGAGAGTCGATGTTCTCCGCGCTCTTCAGCTGGTCGAGGGTGCCGTCCTCGATGCAGCGCGTCACCTCGGCCGAGACCTCGACGCCGGCGTGGGCCCGGATCAGGCGCAGGTATCCGGCGCGCCACAGGTCGTGGACCACGTCCATGGTCAGCCGTCGGCCGAGCCCGAGCGCGTCGGATATCTCTGGCAGCGTGCCCAGCCCGGCGTATACGGTGCGCAGCACGATCCGTTCGATCGGGGTCAGCGCGTCCTCGTAGCCGAGCAGGACCCGGATGGACGCGACGTCGCACGGAACGTACACCGTGACCTTCGTGCCGCTTACCATGGCGGCCCGCTTCTCGCCATGTCCATCTGCGCGGCCGGCTCGCGCGAGATCACCAGCGGCCGGAGGTCGCCGAACATCTCGCGCGCCGACAGGATCGTGCCGTTCAGCTCGACCGCCCGGCACACCTTCGTCCAGAAGCCGTCCTTGCCCATGATGCTGGCGTAGAAACCGAACCTGCCGATGATCACCAGCTGTCGGCGGGCCCGCGAGAACAGCACGTTGACCAGCTCCGGCTGGGAGAGGTGCCCGAGGCTGGCCTGATTCCGGCTGGTATTCGTGCCGCTGGCCCGATCGCGGTCGCGGACCAGAGAAACGATCACCATGTCGGCTTCCCGCCCTTGGAACGCGTGGATGGTTGACACCAGACCCCGGGTCAGCTGCAGCCCGCCGAGCAGCTGATTCTGGGCGCGATAGGGGGTCAGGACGGCCAGCGGGGTCTCGCCGTAGCCGTCCTGGTTCTTGCGGGGGAACGGGCGGAGCCGCTGGAGCAGTTCCATCACCACGGCCGCCTCGCCCGGGTTGAACCAGTGCGGCTCGTCCCGGCAGGCGCTCAGGTCCGAGGTGTCCAGCCAGACCAGGGACTCGCCGCTCAGCTCGGCGGGCGAGTTGAACGTCATGGGCGAGATCCGCTTGGCCGGGTCGGGATCCTCGTAGGTCTCCAGACCGCCCGCCGGCAGCCCGTCGGCGGGCGGCTGGGGCGGTTGCGGGTGCGCTTTGTAGAAGACCCGGCTGACCAGCTCCCCGATCGGCTTGCGCATCCGGAACTGCACCGACATCCGTAGCAGCGGCGGCGGCTGGCGATTGGGACGCTCCTTCTGCTCATCGAATAGATGCCGGAAAAGTTCGAACGCGTCGAGGTACTGGTCCCGGTTGGCGCCAACGACGGCGATGCCCTCGTGCGGATCGGCGATGCAGGAATCGAGGAATCGCCGCAGTTCATTCTTCCGGTGGGCCGGAAGCTGGTAGTGATCTCCGATCAGGGTCCAGCGCAGGCCGCGGACCAGCGGGATGGCAAGCTCCGTCGGCCAGGCCTTGGCTGCCTCCTCGACCACCACCCAGTCGAAGACGGCGTTCGCGGACGGGGACAGCAGCTCCGGGGTCGACGCTGCGCACGTGGCGAACACCAGGTTCGCTCCCCGGTGCAGCCGGTCGCTCAGCTCGGGGACCACCGAATCGCCCTCCGGTCCGAGCAAGCGGCCCCAGTCGCGCAGGATGTCCGGCAGGCCGCCGGCAGCCTGGTCTGCGGGTCGCCGAGCAGCCCGTCGACGTGCCGCCGGATCCACGTGCTCTGCCGGTCGGCCAGGGCATGCCTAGTCCAGGGCTGGACGTTCTCCTTCACCCGGTCGGCCGCGGCCAGCGCGCCCGACGTCACCCGCAGCGCGATCGGCCGCAGCTGATCCTGGTCGCGCTCAACCGGCCGGCCCTTGTCGTCCATGGCGCCGATCTCGGTGAGCAGCCGCTCGGCCAGGTTGTCGAGCGCGAAGTTCGACTGGGCGGAGACCAGGACCCTGGCGGCCGGGTTCTTGCTCAGGTACGCGGCCACGGCCGAGGCGGCGACCCGCGTCTTGCCGGTGCCCGGAGGGCCCTGGATGGCGGCGAAGGGTTCGCAGACGAGCATCTCCTGGACCGCGTACGGCCCGTCGCCCTTGAGCTCGCGACCGGCGCCGGTCCAGTGCTGTTCGAGGGTCCGGATGGTGCTTGGCCCGTGGATCTGAGCCAGCAGCACCCGGGCGCTGTAAAGCTCGTAGCTCGCGTCCCGCTGGCGGTCGAGGGCGGTCTGGCTGCCGCGGTCGTCCTTGGCGCGGATCCACCCGCGTTCGGGGATGGCGGCGGAGCCGGGTTTGCGCCGGAGCAGGATCCGGTCCCGGCCCGTCTTGCCGGTGAGCTCGGCCCGGTCGCTCACTTCCGCCTCGGTCGTCGCACGGCGGGATGCCGGGCGCCCGTCGCGGTCCGCGACGATGTCGACGTCGGCCCCGCCGTCCTGGTTCTCGAGCTGCTCGAAGAACGTCCCGAATTCGGGCCGCAGGCTCGGGGAGGCGGCGAACTTCACGAACAGCGGCGAGCCGTGGATGCGCTGCTGGTCGCGCTCCTCGTCGTAACGGACGAGCACCTCGCCACCGTCGCCCTCCTCGGTCTTCACGAAGGGATACATGCGGGCCTGGAGCTCGACGTCCTGGTAATCGATGAGCCAGTCGATCGCCTGCTGGTAGGCCAGGTCACGCGGTGACACGTCCACCGGCGAGGTCGTCGAATCGACCAGGCTCCGCCAGGTCGGCCGATGCGCGATGCGCCGGTCCAGGCGGTCGGGATCGAGGGTGGTCGGCAGCAGCTCCACCTCGGGGACCAGCCGGGCGTTACGCCAGTCGAGCTCGCGCAGCCGCCTGTCCACCCAGGGCTGCGAGTTGTCCGCCACGTACTTGATGACCAGGGCCCGGTCGGTCGGCGCCCCCATGACGCCGTGCTCGTCCTCAGGCCGGTAGTAGTGGCAGAACCACACGCCCTGGACTCCGCGGAGCACCTGCGTCGCCAGCCGCTTCGCATTCCGGTCACCCCCGCGCACGAACGGGTCGGCCCCGTGCGGGGAGTGGGTCATGTACGCGCCGCGCAGGTCCGTCAGGAGGAACTCGGCAAGATCGCGCGTCCCCTGCTCGGTCTGGGGATCCTGGTCGATCCAGCCCCAGCGCAGGGCGGTCTCGGCGAACTGCCTGGGCATGAACAAGACGAGATGCGCACGGCTGGCCGCATCCGTGTCCCAGGTTGCCATAATGCGGTCATAGCTGCTGGTCAGCAGGCCCATGACGTCGTCCGGTGAGGGACGCCGGTCCGGGTCTGGGTCGAGCATGCGGACAATGATCTGGGCGAGTTCGGCCGGCACGTGGTCCGCTTCGCTGATGGCGTTGCGCAGGTACCGGTTGAAGCGCATGTACGCCTCGCGCAGGCTGGCCGCCTGGGCTGGGTTCGGCACGGCCGAGACGGCCGGCGGTACCTGGCCGGCCGGGAATTCGCCCATGAACCATTCCCAGACGACAGCCGCCAGCCCGTAGATATCGGTGCGGTCGTTCTCGATCAGGTCTGACGCGTCGTCGGCGAGCACGAACGCGATCCGTTCGGGCGGCGCGTACGCCAGGGTGTGCGAGCTTTGCTGAATGAGCAGCGCCCGCAGCGCGTCGGAACCGGACGCGCTGTCGAGCGTAAGCCGGAACAGATCGGTCACCAGCGCGCTCAGTTCAAACCGGGCCAGGCGCAAGGTGGAGCCCGGATACACGTCAATGGTCGCCGGACACAGGTTGCGGTGCGCGATCCCGAGGTGCTGCAGGTTGGCCAGGCCATCGGCCAGCGACCGGAATTGCCGCAGCGCCTCGGCCGGACGGGTGGCGAAATGCTCGATCTCCGGCCGGCCCGAGCATCGGCGGCTGCCCCTGGTGGCGACGAACGCCATTCCGCGGACGTCGACGCCCGCGCGCGCGGTCGCGGCCTCCGAGCGGTAGCCGCCGTCGAGCACCTCGGGCAGCGCCGGGTGCCCCAGCCCGGCGATCCGGAGCAGAGCGCGGACATCCTGCTCCCACATGAAGCCGCCGATGTCGCCTATTCCCAGGAAAACCTGTACGTCGACCGTTCTCTCCTCGCGGTCCACCATCCGGAGCCGGTAGAGCCGGTCTGGTATAAGTTCCTCAGCCGAGATCGGCTCTCCCTCCCCCCCGATAGCTTCATAGGGACCAAATTCGGCGGTTACCGGGTTCTGGAGAAAGTGCTCAACGAGCCTTACCGCGTCGTCGCCGGACATAGCTAGGACTGGCCTGGGCAATGGCGCTGGCCAGAAGAGTCGGCCGTTCCTCCCGGGCCCTCGGCGCGCGGGACGCCCTGACCCAAGCGGAGGAAGAGTGTTGTACGCCTAGTCCAGGGAACGGTGTTCTGGCCTGTCATGCACCATATAGTGACCCCTTGAGCGCAGCGATGTCGAGTGTCGAGGATGGCGCGGGGGCCGATGTGGCCAGTGATCCTTGTATACGTAACCTACTTTCAGAGGATTAACGTGGCCGCGATGGCCGCGCCGCACGGCGCCCGGCAGCGGCCGGTACTGTTAGCCGGGATCTCAGAGCGAGTAGATGGCCTCGATCTCGAGACGGCAGGCTGAACTGACCAGGGAATTGTGGAATTTAGTCAAGATGTCTCTATCCGATAGGTGGCCGCATTCATCGGCTCGCGGCAGTCCCCTCCAGTCTCACACCCCCCACCGACCCCACCAGTCCCGGTCACTTCTTCAGCGACCGGGTCGCGCGTCCGTGCGGACGCCTAGCCCTCGTCGCCCGCCTCCGGCCTCTATCATGAGCCGACGCACTGGGCTGACCGGAGGTTGGGGACTTATCCAAGATGGCTCTATCCGATAGGTTGCCGCATTCATCGGTTCGCGGGCGCGTGTTCCGGTACGGGGCGTGGGCCGTGGATGCGGAGCTCGGCACCCTGACCTGCGGGTATTCGCTGGACGGGCGGGAGTTCACCGAACGGGTCACGCTGGCGCCCGGCCCGCGCTGGCATACCGACGCGGCCCGGGCCGCCGCGCGGCTGGTGTTCCTGCTGGCGGGCGCGTCCTACTACAAGACCGCGGCGCCGCCGGTCCTCGACCTGGGCCCGACCGCGCTGACCGACGCCGAGCTGGCCTTCCTGCGTGAGTTCTACCTCCAGGGCCTCGGCGAGTTCGCCTACCGCAACACCCTGGACCTGACCCCGCTGCGCATCGAGGCGCAGCGGGCCGACGCCCCGGCTCCCGGCCCGCGGGAGCCGGCGACACAGCAAAGAGCCCTCGTCCCGTTCGGCGGCGGGATCGACTCGATCGTGGTCGTGGAGCGGGTCCGGCGGCTGGCCGACGCCGCGCTGTTCGTGGTGAGCAGGCCGGCCGACCGGTTCGCGGCGATCGAGGAGCCCGCCGCGGTCACCGGGCTGCCGGTGGTGCGGGCCGAGCGGGAGATCGACCCGCAGCTGCTGCGCTCGGCCGAGCTGGGCTTCCTCAACGGGCATGTGCCGGTGACCGGGATCTTGTCCGCGATCGCGGTGCTCGCCGCGGTGCTCGAGGACCGGGACGCGGTCGTCATGTCCAACGAGTGGTCGGCGTCCATCCCGACGCTGCAGTACCAGGGCCGCCCGGTGAACCACCAGTACTCCAAGAGCGCCGGCTTCGAGGCCGCGTTCCGCGGTGTACTGGCGGGCAGTCCGGATTACTTCTCCTGGTTGCGGGACCGGACCGAGCTGTGGGTGGGCCGGGAGTTTGCGGGTCTCGAGGCGTACCACGGGTCGTTCCGGAGCTGCAACAAGGCGTTCTACACCGACCCGGCCCGCCGCCTGGATCACTGGTGCGGCCAGTGCGACAAGTGCTGCTTCATCGACCTGATCCTGGCGCCGTTCATGCCCGCCGGGGCGCTGCGGCGGATCTTCCTCCAGACCGGCGAGCCGCTGGACGACCCGGAGCTGGCCGGGAAGTTCCGGGCCCTGCTGGGCGCGGGCGCCAAGCCGTTCGAGTGCGTCGGCGAGGTCAACGAGTGCCGGGCCGCGGTCCTGCTCGCCGCGCGGCGGGACGACCGGGCCGAAAGCCGCCTGCTCCAGGAGCTGGCCGCCGAGGTCGCCGGCTGGCCCGACGCGCCGACGGCCGCCGACGCCGCCGCGATGCTGCGGCCGGCCGGAAATGAGCCCGGAAATGAGCCCGGAAATGAGCCCGGAAATGAGCAGGGCGAGAACTTCATCCCGGCCGGGTACCGATGACCGATCCCCGCCCGAAACTCTCCTGGTCCGACCTGCCCGGCGCCCGGGTCGGGGTCTGGGGCCTGGGCCGCGAGGGCCACGCCAACCTCCGCAAGCTGCGGGCCCTCGGGGTCGAGCCCGTCCTGGTCGATGACCACCCGGGCGACCCGGACGTGCTCGCCACCGGGGACGGCGGGCTGGCCGCCCTGGAACGGTGCGACGTGGTGGTCAAGACGCCGGGCCTGAGCCGGTACCGGCCCGAGGTGGAGCGGCTGTCCGGGCTGGGCATCCCGGTGGTCGGCGGCCTGGGCCTCTGGCTGGCCGAACGAGCCGAGGCGGACCTGCGCCGGGTCCTGTGCATGACCGGCACCAAGGGCAAGAGCACCACCGCGTCGGTTACCGGGCACCTGCTCACCGGGCTGGGCTACCGGTGCCTGGTCGGGGGCAATATCGGCGTCGTGCCCTACGACCCGGCCGAGAAGTGCGCGGCGGGCGACTTCGACTACTGGGTCATCGAGGTGTCGAGCTACCAGGCCACCGACCTGCCGTGCACGCCGCCGGTGACCGCGGTCACCTCGCTGCATCCCGACCACCTGGACTGGCACGGGGGCGTGGAGCGGTACTACCGGGACAAGCTGTCCATGTGCACCCAGCCCGGGGCCGACCTGACCGTGGCCAACGGCGACAGCGAACTGCTCAGACAGCGCGCAAAACAGCTCGGGCCGCGAGTCGAATGGGTGTCGCAGGACGATGACCCGGACGCGGACTGGATGGCGCCACTCGGGCTGCTCGGCCGGCACAACCGGCGCAACGCGCTGATCGCCCGGCGGTGCCTGGCCGCCCTCGGCGTGCCCGGGGCCGTCGACGACGCCGCGCTGCGCGCGGCCGCCGCGGGCTACCGGGGGCTGCCCAGCCGGCTGGCGCCGATCGGGACGGTCGCCGGCGTCACCTTCGTCGATGACAGCCTGTCCACCAACGTGCTGCCCACCTTGGCCGCGCTGGACGCGTTCCCCGGCCGGAGGATCGCGCTCATCGTGGGCGGCCACGACCGGGGCATCGACTATGCTCCGCTTGCCGCGGGCGTGCTGGCCCGGGACGCGCCCACCCTGGTGCTGACCCTGCCGGACAGCGGCCCCCGGATCCGCGCCGAGCTCGAACGGGCGGCCGCCGGGGCACCAGACGTGACCGACTGCCCCGGCCTGGACGAGGCCGTGGCCGCGGGCTTCCGCTGGGCCCGGCCCGACGGGGTGGTGCTGCTGTCCCCGGCCGCGCCGAGCTTCGGGCGGTTCCGCGACTACCGGGACCGCAGCGAGGCCTTCGCCCATGCGGTCCGCGCGATTTCCTAGACCCTCAGCCCGGCAGGTCAGCTTCTGACCCCGGTCACGGCGCGCATTCCGGGCGGCAGTTCCGCGGTGCCGAACGATGACCCCACCGCGGCCGCAACGCCGTGTGATGCCAGCAGCGCCGGGATCACAGACGTGTCGACGAGCACGTTCTCGTGGCGCTCGCTGCTCCGCCGCCACGCCCCGGACCCGTCGGGGACGAACGTGGTGGCGTCCCGGACGAACTTGTCCGGGGCCGGACTCGAGAACTGGGTGATGACGGCCCAGTCCGGGCCGACCCGGCCGGCGTTATCCTCGCCTGCGCGTACCCGGCCGTACTCCAGGTCGCAGATGTCGATGGCCAGCACCCCGCCCCGCCGCAGCGCCCGGGCCACGGCGACCAGGGCCCGGTCGACGGCGGCGGCGTCCGGCAGGTAGCTGATCACGTGGCCCACCGAGACGATCGCGTCCGCGGCCGGCAGCGGATCATCGGGCAGGGTCAGCTGGCGCAGGTCCACGTCCGCGCCCAGCGTCGCCCGGGCCAGCTCGAGCATGGCGGCCGACGCGTCGGTGGCGATGACCCGGTGACCGGCGGCCAGCAGGTGCCGGGTCAGCGCCCCGGCGCCGCAGCCGAGCTCGAGCACGAGCCCGCCCTTGACCGGGGCCAGCAGGTCCAGGACGCCCGGTGCGCAGCGGTCGGCGTGCTGACCGAAGCCGCGGGCGTGCACCAGCGCCAGGTCATGCTGGTAGTACTCCACGAGGATGCCTTTCAGTCGGCCACGGTGATGCCGAGGTGGCGGGCCAGGTACGGGGCCAGGGTCACGAGCTGGACGCTGTCGATGGTGACTCCGCGCAGCGACTCGTACCCGGCGGTGATGCCGAGCTGGGCGCCCCGCAGGTCCACCTCGGTGCAGCTGGCCTTGGTGAAGTCCGCGCCAGTCAGGGTGCACCCGGCGAAGCTGACCCGCAGCAGGGTGGCGCTGCCGAAGTCCGCGTCGCGCAGCACGCAGTCCTCGAAGGCCACGTTGGTGAACACGGCGCCGCGGAAGTTCACCGAGTCGAGCTTGCCGTCGCGGAACGTGACGCGGCGCAGCGCGGCGGAGAAGGCCTGCACCCCGGCCAGCGCGCATCCGGTCAGGGTCGTGTCCTGCCAGCCGGTTTCGGCCAGGTCGGTGGCTACGAACCGGGTGTCGCGCAGCGCAACATCGGTGAACCTGCTCTTGCGCAGCCGGCTGTCAGCGAACGACACGCCGGTGAACTCACAGTCCAGGAAGTGACAGCCGCCCGCGGTGGCCTCGTCGAACGTGGCGTCGGCGAAGCGCAGGCCCTCGTAGTCCTCGTCCGGCTCCAGATCGCCCCGGAACGGGATGAGCTCGCGTCGGCCGCCTGCCATGCGTCCGACTCTAGCGCCGGACCCCGGCCGGGACAGCGGCTAACGGCGCAGCTAGGTCAGGACCGCCAGCACCCGGCGGTGATCTTGCCGGCTCGGCCGGCGCGCCCCGCGAGATTCCCGTCCTGCTGCCCGACCCCGTGGCGTAACGTCGCTCCTGGCGGCGACACGGGTCCATACGGGCGACTATCCGGCCCGGCTCGAGGCCCGCCGGCAAGGGGTGCCTTACATGGACGTCACCGAGCCCGTCGTCCGCACGGCCAGCGGGCTGGTCCGCGGCCGCCGCGACGCCGCAGGCCGCGACGGAGCAGGCCGCGACACCGCAGGCATCGCCGTCTTCCTGGGCATCCCGTTCGCCCAGCCGCCCACGGGTGACCTGCGGTTCGCCGCGCCGCGCCCGGCGCGGCCCTGGGACGGCGTGCGGGACGCGGTGGCGTTCGGCCCGCCGCCGCCGCAGTCCGCCTACGCGGTGACGCCGGCGCCGGCCCCGGCGCCGGGCACCGACCCGGACGACTGGCTGACCGTCAACGTGTTCACGCCCGACCCGGGCGCGGCCCGGCTGCCGGTCATGGTATGGATCTACGGCGGCGCGTACCGGGCGGGCTCGTCCAGCCTGCCCGGCTACGACGGCACGCCGCTGGCCCGGCAGAACGTGGTCCTGGTCACCTTCAACCACCGGGTCGGCGTGGAGGGCTACGCCCAGCTGCCCGGCGTGCCGGCCAACCGCGGGCTGCTGGACCAGGTCGCGGCGCTGCGCTGGGTCCGGGAGAACATCGCCGCGTTCGGCGGCGACCCGGACCGGGTGACCGTCTTCGGCGAGTCGGCCGGGGCCGGCGCGATCGCGGCCCTGCTGGTCATGCCGGACGCGGCCGGCCTGTTCCGTCGCGCCATCGCGCAGAGCGTCCCCGGCACGTTCTTCTCGCCCGCGCTAGCCTCCGACATCACCGCCGCGATCGCGGCCCGGGCCGGCTTGCCCGCCACCGCGGAGGCGTTCAAGACCGCCGGCCCGGCCCGGCTGACCGCCGCCGCCGACGCGGTGCGGCCCGGCGACCACTTCGGGCGCTGGGGACCGGTCGCGTACACCCCCACGCCGTTCTCGCCGGTGGTCGACGGCGAGGTGCTGCCCGCCGCGCCGTGGCAGGAGATGGCCGCCGGGACGGCCCGGAACGTCGACCTGATCACCGGGCACACCCGCGACGAATACCGGCTGTTCATGCAGGTCTACGGGCTCCGCGGGAAGGTGACCGCCGAGCTGGCCAGCGACGCGCTGGCCGGGCTCGGCCCGAGCACGCCCGCGGGCGGCGAGGCGTCCTACCGCGCCGCCTATCCGGAGGCGGACCCGGAGACGCTGTTCGAGCTGGTCCACGCCGACTGGCTGTTCCGGATGCCCACCCTGCACCTGGCCCAGGCGCACGCCGCCTCCGGCGGCCGGACCTTCCTGTACGAGTTCCGCTACCCGGCCTCCGTGGGCGGGCTCGGCGCCTGCCACGCGATCGACGTGCCGCTCGTGTTCGGCGCCTACCAGTCTTTCGGCCAGATGCTGTTCGGTCCCGAGCCGCCCGCGGCCGCCGTGGCCCTCGGCGACCTGATGCGCGAGCAGTGGGCAGCGTTCGCCGCCGGCGGCGACCCCGGCTGGCCGCTCTACTCGCCGGGTAGCCGGATGACCCGCATCTTCGACGACCCGCCGGGCGTGGCCAGCTACCCGGAGAAGGCGTCGCTGCACCTGTGGGACCAGCATCGCTTCGGTGTCCTCGATCTGGAGGCCGAGACCGCACGGTAGGGTTTGCTGGTGCCGATCTACGCCTTGGGCGACGTCGAGCCTGACATCGATGACGCCGCGTTCGTCCATCCCGATGCCGTGGTCATCGGCCGGGTGCGGATCGGCCCGCAGGCTTCGGTGTGGCCGTGCGCGGTGCTGCGCGGCGATCACGGCCGGATCGAGATCGGGGCGCGGACCTCGGTCCAGGACGGGACCGTCGTCCACTGCACGCACGAGTGGCCCACGCTGATCGGGGCCGAGTGCGTGGTCGGGCACAACGCGCACCTGGAAGGCTGCGTGGTCGCGGACCGGTGCCTGATCGGTTCCGGGTCGATCATCTTGAACCGGGCCAGGGTCGGGACCGGCGCGGTCGTGGCCGCCGCCGCGCTGATCCCCGAAGGCTTCGAGGTGCCGCCGCGGGCCCTGGCCGTCGGCGTCCCGGCCACGATCAAGAAGACCGACGTGCCCGGCGACTGGGTCGAGGGCGCGGTCGAGACGTACGTCGCGTCCGCCCGCCGGTACCGGGCCGGGCTGCGGCGCCTGGAGCCCCGAAACCGGTGATTCCGGCGGGGCCGAGATGATCGACGGCCTGGCGGTGGTCGACGCCCACATGCACGTGCCCAGGCTGAGCACCGTGTCGTCCGCGTGGCTGGACTGGGCGGTCACGTTCGGCCAGGACTCTGGGTGGCGGGACGTGTTCGATGCCGACGGCGATCCGGAGCCGGCCCGGCTGGACGCGCTGCTCGACGCCGAGGGCGTGGACGCGGCGCTGCTGTTCGCCGAGTACAGCCCGGGGGCGACCGGCATCCAGCCGGTCGAGGACCTGCTGCCGATCATCGACCGTCGGCCCGAGCGGTACCGGCTGGTGGCCAACGTCAACCCGCTCCTGCACACCCCGCCCGCCGCCGAGGCCGAACGCCAGCTGAACCTCGGCGCGGTCGCGGTCAAGGTGCACCCGGTGCACGGCGCCTTCCGGGTCGACCGCGACGACATGTACCCGGTCTACGACCTGTGCGCCGAGCGCGGCGTGCCGGTCATCGTGCACACCGGCCCGAGCATCTTTCCCGGTTCGCAGGCTGAGGCGGGAGATCCGAAGCTGATGGACACCATTGCCGCCGCCTACCCCGGCGTCCCGTTGGTACTGGCCCACGGTGGCCGCGGCCACTGGTACGCCGACGCCGCCCGGATGGCGCTGGCCCGGGACAACGTCTGGATCGACCTGGCCGGGCTGCCGCCCAGGCGGCTGCCGGACTACTACGCCGGCTTCGACCTGCCCGCGCTGGCCGCCAAGTGGATCTTCGGTACCGACTGGCCCGGGGTCCCCGGCGTGGCTCGGAACGTCCGCGCCGTCGCGGCGCTCGGCCTCCCCGGCGACACCCTCGCCGCCGTCCTGTCCGGCAACGCCCGCCGCCTCTACCTTGGCCCTGCCGTCCCGTAGTTCGGGCCAAGCCGGCCGCAGCGAATTATCCTCGCAGCGAGTGGGCCGCTTCCCAGCCCGCGGTGTCCCTGGCCAGCAGCCGCTGCAGCAGCAGCACCTCGGCGCTGTCCAGGTCGTCGGCGATGGGCAGCCGGCGCAGGCTCTCCCGGGCCAGCGCCAGCGACTGCTCCGCGGTCCGGAGCTGCTCGCGCAGCCTGACGTTCTCCTCGGCCAGCTTGCCGTGCTTGGTCCACGCGTCGGCCAGCTCGTGCTCGAGTCCGGCCACCGTCTCCCGCAGCGTGGTCAGGTCGGGCACAACCGCCGCGTCCGTGCCCGCCAGCCGCCGAACAACCTGGGCCAGCAGCCGCCGCGCTAGCTCGTCATAGTCGAATCCGGCCGCGGAGCCCGGCCCGAGCATCCCCGCCAGCCCTCTGACCCCGGACGCCCCGCCGGCCCGCTCCGCAAAGTCACCCGCCGCAAGGTCACCCGCCGCTGCAAGGTCACCCGCCGCTCCAAGGTCACCCGCAGGCGAGGGGTCACCCGCAGCCGCCTGGTCAGCACCTGCCACCGGAACCATCCTGATCCGGTAGGTCCGCTTGCCGCGCACGTCGCGCTCGATCAGCCCGGAGCGCTCCATGCCGGACAGGAGCTGCGCGAAGGCCACGCTGGAGCCGGGGTAGCCGACCGCGGCGGCCAGCCGCGTGCTCGCCATCCCGCCCGGGTCGAACAGCTCCTGGGTGTCGGCGAGGTACGCGATGATGTGCTCACGGGTCCCGACGGCCCGTTTCCTGGAAGCCCTCCTGCGGTCCCCCACGTCAGTACCCTCTCCTACGGCAATCACGCCCGCCGACCACCTCATGATAGTACGGCGGGCCTGGCCGTACCCGCTGAGCAGGATAACGCGCAGGCCCGCAGGTAACGGATTGATGCCAATCACGTCCGAGGGGCCGCTATGATGTTCGCTCAGCCGCCGCGGCGGTAGTAGGCAGATGGCTAGCGTACGATCGAGACGTCGCCAGCGCCCAGGGTCACGCGGCCGCGCCGAAACTAGCCGTCGGCAGTGCACGTTGTGATTGATAACCGCACACTTTGCCCCTCATAAGCCCAAAGACAGAGCACTGTGGACCTGGATGTGGACTACGCGACCGCCCTCCTGGCTGCCGTGCTGCTCGGGGTCGGGTTCGTCCTGCAGCAGTACTCCGCTGAACAAGAGCCCGAGTCGCGGTTCCTGCGCCTGCGCATCCTGACCGACCTGCTGCGCCAGCCCCGGTGGCTGCTCGGCATCGCCTGCATGATTTCGGGCTACCTGCTGGTGGCCTGGTCCATCGACCATCTCGAGCTGACCGTGGTAGAGCCGCTGCTGACCACCTACCTGATCTGGGCCCTGGTGCTGGCCGTCCCGTTGTCCCGGCAGCCGGTCAAGGCCGCCGAGGTGATCGGTGCCCTCATCCTCATCGGCGGCGTGACCCTGATCTCGCTGTCCCGGTCGACCACGCCCGTCGGCCTGTCGTTCGGCTCGTTGTCGCACTGGTATGCCGCGGCGATCATCGCGGGCATCGCGTTCGTCGCGGTGGTGATCGGGCACCGCCGTCAGGGACAGGTCCGGGCCACCCTGACCGGCACCGCGGCCGGCCTGGTGTTCGGCATCCAGGACGCGCTGACCAGGCAGACGCTGGAGAGCCTGCAGGGCCACTCGTGGACCGTGCTGTTCACCACCTGGTCGGCCTACGCCCTGGTCGGCGCGGGTATCGCCGGCATCTGGCTGATGCAGAACGCGTTCAGCGCCGCCCCGCTGCACGCCTCGCTGCCCGCCATCGCGGCCGGCGAGCCGCTGGCCGGGATCGCGCTCGGGATCGTCGTGTTCGGCGACCGGGTCCAGGTCACGCCCGGCATGCTCGCCATCGAGGCGGGCGGGATCACCGCGCTAATCGTCGGGGTGATCGCGGTGGCGCGCTCGTCCGCGTTCAGCGGCCTGCGCAAGATCACCGACGTGATCAGGCCGGGGCCAGACGGCGCGGACTCCCCGACCCCGGACGGTTCGGCCGCCCATCCGTCCCGTGACCGCTCGCCGCGCCGCTCAGGCCGCCGGCCTCCGGACGGGGCGGTGGACGGGGCGGTCTCCGCCGCCCCGGTGAACGGGAAGGGCACCGGCGGCCCGGTGGCGCGGAAGTTCTCCCGCTCCGCGCACTGGCGGCAGGTTCACGACTCCGCGTCCGGCGGCGACGGCCGCTGAGCCAGCACGCCCGCGGGCGGCCGCGCCCAGCCCCGCGGCACCGACCGCGACGCGCCGCGGTTCAGCACCCGGTCCAGCGTCGCGGTGATGCTCCCGTCGGTCACGATCAGCCGCCGCACGATCACGATCATCATGGGCAGGGCCCAGAAGTCGCCGCACACCCACAAGATCGCCGCGCCGATCTGCTGGTCGGCGAACGGGGGCAGGGTGACGCCCGGCACGTGATCGTAGACCGGGTAGACCGAGCCGTTGACGAAGATGCTCAGCGCCATCGCGATGCCGATCATGATCGCGTTGGTCACCAGCAGCGCGGCCGCCTGGGACACCAGCGGCATCCGCAGGCGGAACGGCGGCGACGGGATGAACTGCAGCCAGAACAGCACCCCGGCCGCGAAGAAGCTGCCGTGCATCAGCCAGATATGCACGGCCTGGTTGTTCTCGGCCAGGTCGAACGGCCGGGGCAGGTGCCAGAAGATCATCACCGCGTTGAACAGCGCCACCGCCACCCAGGGCCGCAGGAAGAACCCGCCGACCGCGCGCAGCGGCCGGGACCAGCCGCCGGCCAGCACGCCCCGGGTCACGCTGCGCCCCGACCGGCCGGGCAGCGCGGCCAGCAGCGGCTGCCACGGCGCGCCCGCCACGATCAGCGACGGCGCGGCGAACATCAGCAGCAGGTGCTGGATCATGTGCGCGAAGAAGTAATCGTCGGCCCAGTAGTCGATCGGCGACTCCACCGCGATCAGCAGCACCGCCAGCCCGGCGTAGAACCACAGCGAGCGTAGCCGCCGCTCCCGGGTCCGCTCCGGCCGGGACCGCCGGGCCAGCCGCCACAGCCCGACCTCGTGCCATGCCGCCACCACCACGGCCAGGATGAGGAACGGATCGAACGACCAGTGCTCGGTGATGTAGGTCATGGTGGTCCTAGCTCGAGGAGCCGTACAGGATGGGCACGGTGATGACCTGGACCTTCGCCCAGCCGGCGGCCGTAAGCCGCCACACAGTCAGCCTGGAACCCGCCACCGCCAGCGCGTCATAAGAAACGGACCCCGGGCCCGGCGCCAGCGTCGCGGTGCCCGCCGGCAGGGCCGGCAGCGCCGCCCAGGATCCCCCGGGCCCGCCGATGGTCTCCGCCCGGCCCCCGTCCAGCAGCACCCAGACGCCGCCGTCCGGCCCGAACCCCGACGCGCTCACGTCCCCGGCCGCGACCGGCGCCGAGACCGTCCAGCGCGCCCCGTCCGACCAGGCCGCCAGCAGGTCGGTCCCGGCCAGCAGCAGCGCCGCGTTGCCGCTCCCCGTATTGGCTAGCACCGTGCGGGCCAGTCCCAGCACCTGCACCTGATCCGCGCCGAACCCGGCGGGCAGCACCGGCCCGGCCGCCTGCCACGCACCGCCGGTATCAGCGAAAACCCCGGCCACACCCCGCCGCGTGCAGCTTCCCGCCGCCATCGGGACATTATTTGGGCCGAACGAAACGGCGTTCACCGCCACCAGCCCGCAGCCGCGTCCCGGGGCCGACGCCGCGAGGGCGGACAGCGTGGTCAGCCCCCACCACTGCCCGGCGGTCGCCGCCCCGTCGCTCGCCGTCTCGATGCCGCCGCCGTGCAGCAGGGCCAGGGTCTGTCCCGACGGGGCGACGGCCATCGCGTCCGGGACGTCGGCCAGGCCGGCGTCGAGCAGGCCCGGCGTCCAGTGCTGGCCCGTGTCGCTGCTGGTGGCCAGCGGCGAGAAGGCCAGCCCCTGGCTGGGCCGGAACCCGACCACGAGCGAGGTGCCGCCCGCGCCGCCCGCCGCGACCAGGCCGCCGTTGTCGGCCACGCCCTCCGGGGTGACCAGCGACCAGCGGGTCGCGCTGGCGGGCCGGACGAACAGCTGCCAGAAGTTGTTCTCTGACGCCGCCGTCCCGCCCATGACGGCGACCGCCCAGGTGCCCTGCGGGGTGACCAGCGAGGTCGACAGCGGCGCGGTCTGCACCCGCAGGGCGGGGGTGCTCACCGGCGCGGCCTGGGACCCGCAGCCCGCGGCCAGGGCGATCAGCCCCGCGCACAGCAGCGCGAGGACCGTGTTTCCCGCTCGTTTACGGGCCGCTTTGAGGCGTCGCCTTGCTTGCCTGGCCGCCTGCGGCGGCGGGCCCTCGTCGCCTCGCTCCTCAGTCCAGGCCGCGCCGCGGCCCTCCAGCGCTGCGCCCGGCCCGAACCGCCGCATCACGAGCCGCTCCCTGCTAGTCACGGAGCGCCTGGCGGGCGTACTGGCTGAGCAGCACGGAGAACGAGGACTGGGTGCTGGCCGTGCCCGGCCCGGGGTCGGCACCGACCTCCTCGCGGATGTGCCCGGTCCGGTCGATGACCACGGCCAGGTCGTTGTGCGCGGACATCGCGCCCGCGGGCAGGTTCTCCACGGTGATCCCGTACTGCCGCCAGACCTGGCTGAGCTGGCTGAGCGACCCGGTCAGGTACCGCCAGTTCGGCACGGTGTTCAGCCCTTCCTCCCGGTCGAAGGCCCGGATGAACTCGGCCGCGCGGTAGGTCGGGTTGGCCACGATGGCGACCAGTTCCACGTCGGCGTCCTGCCGGCCGAGCAGCACCCCCGCCTCCTTGAACTCCGCCCCGATGATCGGGCAGTCGGTGGTGCACACCGGGTCCAGGAAGGTCATCAGCACGACCTTGCCCCGCAGGCTGGCCAGCGAGACGGGCTGGCCGTTCTGGTCGGTGAGCTGGAAGCCGGGGGCCGGCTGGTTCATCGCGGCACTGTCGCCCGCGATGGCCAGGGCCAGGATCGGATCCGCGGTCCGGTTCGCCGCCGCCGCGGCCATCGGGGCGGCCCCGAGCACGATGATGGCCAGCGCCGCCACCGCCCCGACCGACCGGGCGCTGGCGCCCGCGACCGTGCCGCCCAGCGTCCGCGGCCGCAGCGTCCGCAGGCGCTGACGCCAGCCCTGGCGCCAGGGGTGACCCTCGGGAGCGGCGGCTAGCGCTCTGCTCATCTCCGGGTCCGGCACCGGGGTGAGCGCGAGGTAGCCCGCGAAGAACAGCAGGATTAGCGGGATCATGCTGTTCGGGTCGGTGCCGAGCCCGCCCAGGAAGCCGAAGTCCTGGACCAGCACCCAGTCCGCCAGGCAGAACACCAGGCCGAACCACACCGCGTACCGGACCAGCCGGGGCCGCCCGGTCAGGAACACCGCGCCCAGCGCCGCGAGCGCGATCACCACCACCAGGTTCACCGCGAAGCCGTTGCTCGCGGCGAACGAGCCGAACCTGGCCACCAGGGCGGACAGCGCGTGCGGCTGCGGGGTCGAGGCCATCTGCTGGACCATGCCGCCCAGGGTGCCGGGCTGGCCGTGGCCGGTGCCCTGCCAGAAGCCCCGGCCCGGCCAGGTCTGCAGCACGGCCATGCCGATGAAGAACAGCCCGATCCCGCCCAGCAGCAGCCGTCCGAGCCCCAAAGGCCCCAACGCCCCCAAAGGCCCCCACCGCCGCGTGCCGCGCCAGGCGTCCTCCGGCAGCGCGATGAGCGCCCCGGCCACCACGTAGAGCAGGACGGCCCCGGGCGCCCCGGTCAGCCAGCTCAGGCCCGGCGCGAAGATCCCGCCGAACGACTCCCCGAACACCCACACCACCAGGCCCCAGGCCACGGTGGCCAGCCCGGCGAGCCTGGACCACGGCCCGTGCGCCGCGGCCAGCAGCCAGGCACCCAGCCCGACCTGGATCCACACCGTGGCCGCACCGGACTGGATGGGGTGATAAGACCAGATGGTCCCGCCCCAGTTGGCCACGTGCTGGACCCAGGCCGGCGAGGCGGCCGCGGTCGGCTCGATGACCTGGGCGGCCAGCCCGCCCGCCATCTTGGGCTGAGCCTGCAGGATGCCGTCCAGGATCCACAGCAGCCCGAACCCGACGCGCAGCAGCGCGCGGCCCCGGGCCTCCCGGGTCCCGGCGCGGTTAGCGCCCGCCTCCGCCTGGCCGCCGGGCGGCGGGCGCCGCCAGGTCCGGGCCGTGGCCCACGCCAGCCCCAGGAAGACGATGATGAGCAGCGCGATCGCACCCTGGTGCAGCAGCGCCGACCTGAACGCGGCGACCAGCGTGGGGTCAGCCGGACTCAGGCCTGAGTTCATGCCGGGCACGGAATCCGCTCCTCTCGCCCGCGGCCAAGCCCAGTGTGTCCTCAGCGTAATGCGCGCGTTCGCCGCCGGACCCGGACCGGCCCCAACATGAAGAAGATGTAATGACCTGGAGCTTCACCCGGGCGAAGCGCTCAGCTGCGCTGGCGTCCCGGCAGCCCCCAGGCCGCCGCGGCGAAGACGGTCAGCACGAACAGCAGGAACGTGATCGCGTGCACGCTTGTGCAGTACAGGCAGATGCTCCCGATGATGAACAGCTCGGCGTAGAGCAGGTAGAGCACGAAGCCCATCCCGATCGCCAGCGCCGCGATCCGGATCAGGGCGACCTCGCGCCGGGCCCACTGCCAGGCCCACGGGCTCATCAGCGCCACCGCGGCCAGGTAGAAGGCCAGCCCCAGCACGGCCACCGGGATCCCGAACACGTACGACTGCGGGCTGGTCGTCACCCTGGTGCAGTTCACCAGCCCGCTCTCCGAGCACCCGGCGAGCGGCTTGTCGGTGAAGTGCGCGATGGTCAGGTAGATCGACACGCCCAGGCCGGCCAGGGCCAGCCCCCAGGTGACGAGCTGGAACCACAGCGGAACGGTCGTGGTGGGCGCCTCCAGCTCGGCGGCGGCTTCCCTGGCCGGCGACCGCGAACCGCCGCGGTCCACGCCGCCGCGGGCGGCCACCGCCCGCGGCGGGCTGCCCGCCTTGACCAGCGTGCTGGCCTGGCTCGCCTGGCTCCGCTGGGCCTGGGCCTGCCGAGCGCGGGCCTGCCGGGCGCGGCTCGACTTTGACGCTGTCATCCGGGCTTCGCCTCCGGTCTGGGCACGGCTGGTGGCGTGATTGTACCGTGCGGGCGCTAGGCCAGCCTTAGATCTGGCTCTCCAGGGACTGGACGGTGCTGGTGCACGCGCTGGCGGGCTGGTTGTTGGTCATCTTGCAGATCGCGGCCGTGATGTAGTTCGCCGTCCCGTCGACGGCCTGGGCCACCGGGCTGCTCGGGTTGCTCAGGTCGGTCGCGATCGTGGCCCAGCTGAGCCCGTCGAGCACGCCCGGGTCATAGCTGACCCCGGAGATCATGTAGTGGTTGCCGAAGTCGATGAACGGGATCGGTCCGGTCGACCCGTCGTACTTGGTGACGATGGCCTGCTGGGCCGCGGTGGGCGCCTGCAGCGTGGTGTACGTCCCGGTGGACGGGTCCGGGATGTTGGTCTGGATCTCGTCCGGCGTGAAGGTCAGGTACGGGCTGGAGTACGTGGCGTGCAGGAACGTCCAGGTTGGCGTGTCCGGGTCCGGCTCGGCGTCACCCGCCCCGTTCTTCACGGCGGAGTGCACCGTGGCCAGGCCCTTGAACGTGCCGAACCGGCTCAGCGCGACGATCATCGCCCAGCGCTCGGCCGCGCAGTAGGGGCAGTACTCGGCGCCCATGTAGAACATCTCGGGCTTGCCGTTCTCGGTCAGGGTCGTCCCGCTGATCGTGGTGGGCTTGCCGGTGACCGCGCCGTTGCCGTCCCCGACCGCGTCCAGGGCGCTCGCGGGCACCGAGGTGACCTTGGCCACCACGGGCGCCAGGGCCGAGCCGGTGGGGCCGTTCGACAGACCCTGCGGCGACGCGGACGCCGACGCCGTCGCCGCCGGCGCCGCCGGCTTGTTGTTCAGCTTGATGATGACGAAGGCCAGCACGATCGCCAGCACGGCGACGACGCTGCCCGAGGCGATGAGGATCCGCCTGCGCTGCTCGGCCCGGCGCTCCGCCGCCCGCTGCGCGGCGATCTTCTCCCGGCGGGTCGATTCGACCTTAGTTCTGCTTGCCTTGCCCATGCTCGCTTCGTCCAGCCCTCTGTCCGTCATCCCGGATAACGCGCTCTATCGTAGGCGGTCCGCCGCCCTGGTGTGCCCCGGCGCCGGGACTCAGAGCTAACCGTCAGCCGGCGGCCAGGAAAAGGTCAGCGAGTGGCCGGATGCCGGCCCGCGGAGCGGTATGCGGCCTTCTGTATACCGTCCCGTTTGGCCGCCCTCGGGCGGAAAGCACGCAAAGTGACGTAATGGGCAAGATAGCCCGACGATTTTATAAAGCTCTCCTGGCAGGCCTCCGCCGCCCGGTACGGCTTGGACGAGGGTGCCGGCCCTCACGGCAGGTAGTGAGGGGGGTGCCGTGAGGGCCGGCTACTCCGGGTCACGCAGGTGCCCGGAGGCTTAGGGCACGGCCCTCATCTCAATAATCCCCCGCATAGCTGAGCAGCCCGCCCGCCTGGGCCCCAATCCCGGGTATCCCGGTCGCCGCGCGGGCTTGGCGCACCAACTATTAACCGGAAGTCTCTATGCAATCTAGATTTTTTCTGGAGGACCGGCTCCAAACGCTGTAATCTTCAACGAAGACGCTTCTGCCCGGGTGGGGGGCGGCCGTCGGGGTTTGGGCTGGTGAGCCCGAAGAACGGAAGGTCAGCGAAACCGTGGTATTGCGCGTTGGCGTGCTCGGTCCGGTAACGGCATGGTACGGCCATGAGGAACTGCGCGTGGGCCAGCCCCGGCAGCAAGCCGTCCTCGGCATTCTCGCCATGCGCGCCAACCGGGTGATCTCCCGCGGCGAGCTCGTCGACGCGGTCTGGGGGCAGGATCCGCCCGCCAGCGCCGAGGGCGGCATCTATACCTACGTGGCCGGGCTGCGCCGCGTCATCGAGCCCACCAGGTCGGTCCGCGGGCCGGGCCGCGTGCTGGTCTCCTCCGGAGCCGGCTACGTCCTGCACCTGGTGCCGGGCCAGCCCGACGCGGTCGCCTTCGAGCAGCAGCTGGCCCGGGCCCGGCAACTGCGCAAGAACGGGGACCCGGTCGCCGCGGTCGATGCGCTGGAGGGCGCGCTCGGACTCTGGCGCGGTGTCGCGTTCGCCGGCGTGCCGGGCCCGTTCGCGGAGACCGAACGGGTGCGCCTCGCCGAGCTGCGCTCGGGTGCCGCCGAGGAACGGGCCGATGTCCTGCTCGCGCTGGGCCGCCACGAGGAGGTCGTACCCGACCTGACCGTCCTGGTCGCGGATCATCCGCTGCGCGAGCGCATGCGCGGGCTGCTGATGATCGCGCTGTACCGCGGCGGGCGGCACGCCGAGGCGCTGCGAGTGTTCGCCGACGGCAGGCACGTGCTCGCCGAGGAACTCGGCATCGATCCCGGGACCGAGCTGTCCCGGATTCACCAGCAGGTGCTGACCTGCGATCCCGCGCTGAACCTGGCCGCGGGCCGGGCCGCAAGCAAGCTCCCGGACCCGGCCGGCGGATCGGCCCGGCCACGGCCGAAGGCCGCCGGGACGGGCGCGCGCGGATCCGACGGGTCCGTCCTGCCCAGCGGGACCACCGGGCCGGTCGGCCCGGTCCTGCTGCCCGGGGCCGGCCCCGGTACTGGCGCCGGCCTCGGCAGAGCGCCGTCGTGGTCCGCCGGATCCCCCGGCGTTCCCGTCCCGGCCCAGTTGCCGCTGGACGCCCAGGGCTTCTCCGGCCGCCACGACGAGCTCCGCGCGCTGCACGACATGCTGCCGTCGGCCCGGGCCGCCGAGACCGGCGAGTCGGTGCCGGTGGTGATCATCTCGGGGACGGCCGGGGTGGGCAAGACCGCGCTGGCCATCCGCTTCGGGCGCCAGGTGGCCAAGCACTTCCCGGACGGTCAGCTCTACGTCAACCTGCGCGGGCGGGATCCGAGCCGGCCGCCGATGGAACCGATTGAAGCACTGGGGCTCCTGCTGGTCGCCTTCGGCATGCCGCCGCACCGGCTGACGTCGAGCGCCGAGGAACGGGCGGCCCTGTACCGCAGCCTGGTCGACGGCAAGCGCATCCTGGTCGTGCTCGACAACGCGAGCAACGCGGCTCAAGTGCGGCCGCTGCTGCCCGGCTCGCCGGACTGCCTGGTCGTGGTGACCAGCCGCAGCCAGATGGCCGGGCTGGTGGCCGCGGAGGGGGCCACGCTGGTCTCCCTCGACGTGCTCAGCGACGACGAAGCCCATGAGATGCTGGCCCGCAGGCTCGGCCGGGAGCGTGTCGCGGCCGAGCCGCAGGCGGCGGACGAGATCATCAAGGCGTGCGCCGGCCTCCCGCTGGCCCTGTCCATCGCGGTCGGGCGCGCGACGGCGGGCCGCGCCAAGCGGCCGCTGACGCAGCTGGCGGCCGAACTGCGCGACGCCCGGAACCGGCTGGACGCACTGGAGGAAGGCGACGCGGCCACCGACGTGCGGGCCGTGCTGTCGTGGTCCTACGACCAGCTCAGTCCCGCCGCCGCGCAGATGTTCCGCCTGCTCGGCCTGCACCCGGGTCCGGACATCTCCCTGTCGGCGGCGGCCAGCCTGGCCGGGATCTCCCGGGCCGAGGCGGGTACCGCGCTGCGTGAGCTCACCCGGACCCACATGGCCGCCGAGCACCTGCCCGGCCGGTTCACCTTCCATAATCTGCTGCGCGCCTACGCGGCCGACCAGGGCGAGCGGCACGATCCCGCGCCGGAGCGGTCCGCCGCCGTGCAGCGGATGCTCGACCATTACCTGCACACCGCGATGGCGGCCTCGCAGCGGTTCAGCCCGTTCCGGTCGCCGCTGCGGCTGGCCGCGCCGCAGCCCGGCGTGCTGCCCGCCGAGATGGCCGACAAGGACCAGGCCATGGCCTGGTTCGACGCCGAGGCCCCGGTGCTGCTCACGCAGATCGAGTACGCCAGCGCCAACGGCTTCGACACCCACGCCTGGCAGATCCCCTGGACGCTCGGCCCCTTCTTCCACCGGCGCGGCCGGTGGCGCTCCTACGCGGTCAGCCAGCGGATCGCACTGGCCGCCGCACAGCGGCTGGATGACACGCTCGCCCTCGCGCACGCGCATCACCTGCTGGGTCACGCCCAGCTGCAGATGAGCGACTACGAGTCGGCCGAGCCGAACTTCCGGCAGGCCCTGGACCTGTTCCGGGAACTGCGTGACCGGGCCAACGAGGCGGTGGTGCTCAACGGCCTGGGCGGCATGCTGGAGAAACAGGAGCGCTACCCGGAGGCGCTGGCCGTCGCGCTGGACGCGCTGCGGATGCTCAAGGCCGCCGGGCACTGGTGGACCCAGGCCACGCTGGAGAACGGCGTCGGCTGGCTCTACGCCCACCTGGGCCAGTACGACGACGCGCTGAATCATTGCCAGCGGGCGCTGAGCCTGCACCGCGAATCGGGCCACCGCGCCGGCGCGGCCGACACCCTGGACAGCCTGGGCTACGTCTACCTGCACCTCGGCGACCTGGCCCAGGCCCGGGCCCACTACGAGCAGGCCATCGACGCCTACCGCGAGCTGGGCGCGCCGTTCGGCGAGGGCAACTCGCTGGCCGGGCTGGGCGACGTCCTGCTCCGCGGCGGCGACCCCCACGCGGCCCGGGCGCTGTACCTCCAGTCCGCCGCCATCCTCGACGCCCTGCCCCACCCGCTCGCCGACGTCGTCCGCAGCAAGCTCGACGACCTGGACCAGGACCCGGATCGTGACCGCCTGGCCGACGAGGGCCCCCCGGACCGTGGTCCGTTGCCCGGGGCAGGCACCCCGGCCCGTTCGGTATAAAGAAAGGGTTACGGGGCTGATCCTTGCCCGCCTACGGGCCTGGGCACATTCGAAGGGTGCTGGATGACCACGAGGGCACTGCTGGTCGAGAACATCCATCCCGACGCGTCGGCGCGGCTGGCCAAGGAGGGCTACGAGGTCTCCGCGCTGCCGCGCGCGCTCGGCGATGACGAGCTCATCGACGCCCTGCGCGGCGTGCGCCTGCTCGGCATCCGATCGGGCACCCAGGTCACCGCGCGGGTCCTGGGCGAGGCCCCGGACCTGGTCGCGATCGGCGCGTTCTGCATCGGCGTCAACCAGATCGACCTGGCCGCCGCGAGCAGGCGCGGGGTCGCGGTGTTCAACGCCCCGTTCTCCAACACGCGCAGCGTGGTCGAGCTCGCGCTGGCCGAGATCATCGCCCTGGCCCGGCGGCTGCCGGAGAAGAACACCCAGATGCACGCGGGCGCCTGGGACAAGTCGGCCGCCGGCAGCCACGAGGTACGCGGCCGCAGGCTCGGCATCGTCGGCTACGGCAACATCGGCACCCAGCTGTCCGTGCTGGCCGAGAACCTGGGCATGTCGGTGTACTTCTACGACATCGCCGACAAGCTGGCCATCGGCAACGCGCGGCGCTGCTCGACCCTGGCCGAGCTGCTGGAGTCGGTGGAGACCGTCACCCTGCACGTGGACGGGCGCGACGGCAACCGCGGCTTCTTCGGCGAGGCCGAGTTCGCCGCGATGCGGCCGCGGTCGCTGTTCCTCAACCTGTCCCGCGGGTTCGTGGTCGACCACGCGGCGCTGCGCCGTCACGTCGAATCCGGGCACATCGCCGGGGCGGCCATCGACGTCTTCCCCGACGAGCCGAAGGGCCGGGGCGAGGAGTTCGTCTCCGAGCTGCGCGGGCTGCCCAACGTCATCCTCACCCCGCACATCGGCGGCTCGACCGAGGAGGCCCAGCAGGACATCGGGGAGTTCGTCGCCGGGAAGCTGGCCGACTACCTGGCCTCCGGCGCCACCTCGCTCAGCGTCAACCTGCCGGAGATCGCCCTGGGCGTGACCAGCGGCACGCACCGGCTGGTCCACTTGCACCAGAACGTCCCCGGCGTGCTGGCCTCGATCAACGGGGTGCTCGCCCAGCACGGCGTCAACGTCGAGGGGCAGCTGCTGCGCACCCGGGACGAGCTCGGCTACGTGCTGACCGACATCGGCTCGGAGTACAGCGAGGACGTCCTGGCCGAACTGGCCGCCATGCCCGTCACCATCCGCCTCCGCACCCTCCGCTCCCCCTGATTTACAGCGGCGTGACGTAGGCGCCGCTGATGCCGCCGTCGACGAGGAAACTCGACGCGGTAATGAACGAGGAGTCGTCGCTGGCCAGGAACGCCACCGCGGCCGCGATCTCATCCGGCTCGGCGAACCGGCCCATGGGCACGTGCACCAGGCGGCGGGCGGCCCGCTCCGGGTCGGCCGCGAACAGCTCCTGCAGCAGCGGGGTGTTCACCGGGCCCGGGCACAGCGCGTTGACCCGGATGCCCTCGCGGGCGAACTGCACGCCAAGCTCGCGGCTCAGGGCCAGCACCCCGCCCTTGGACGCGGTGTAGGAGATCTGCGAGGTGGCCGCGCCGAGCACGGCCACGAACGAGGCGGTGTTGATGATCGACCCGCTGCCCTGCCGCTGCATGTACGGGATCACGTGCTTGCAGCACAGGTAGACCGAGGTCAGGTTCACCTGCTGGACCCGGTGCCAGGCCTCCAGCCCGGTGGTCAGGATCGAGTCGTCCTCGGGCGGCGAGATGCCGGCGTTGTGGAACGCGATATCCACCCGCCCGTGCTGGGCCGCCACCGTCTCGTACAGCCGCTGAACGTCGTCCTCGCTGGCCACGTCGGCCGCGATGAACTCACCGCCGACGGCGGCCGCGGCCGCCTTGCCCGCCGCCTCGTCGATGTCGACTGCCACCACCAGGGCCCCCTCGGCGGCGAGCCGGCGGGCACTGGCCAGGCCGATCCCGCTGCCCGCTCCGGTGATGACCGCTACCCGGTCCTGCAAGCGCTGCTGCATGCTCTACCCTTCTGCTCGCTCGCCTCCGGGCGCCGTTGAGGCGCCGCCTTGCTGGCCTGGCCGCCGGTGGCGGCGGGCCCCTCGCGGCGCCGGCGCCCGCCGGCTCACTCCTGCGTGGAGATGAAGACGTTCTTGGTCTCGGTGAACGCGTTCGGGGCGTCCGGCCCGAGTTCGCGGCCGAGGCCGGACTGCTTGAAGCCGCCGAACGGCGTCCAGTACCGCACCGAGGAATGCGAGTTCACCGACAGGTTGCCGGTCTCCACCGCGCGAGCCACCCGGATCGCCCGGCCCACGTCGGAGGTCCAGATCGAGCCGGACAGCCCGTACGGCGTGTCGTTGGCGATCGCCACCGCGTCGGCCTCGTCCTCGAACGGGGTCACGGTCACCACCGGGCCGAACACCTCCTCGGTGTAGGCCGGGTCGTCGGGGCGCACCGGGGCCAGCACGGTCGGCGGGTACCAGAAGCCGGGCCCGTCCGGCGCGTGGCCGCGGAACGCGACCGGAGCCCCGGACGGCACGTAGGCGGCCACGTGGGCGCGGTGCGCGGCCGAGATCAGCGGCCCCATCTCGGTTTTCTCCGCCGCTGGGTCGCCCACCGCGACGCTCTGCACCGCGGGTTCGAACAACGCCATGAACCGGTCGAGCACCGAGCGCTGGACCAGGATCCGGGACCGGGCGCAGCAGTCCTGGCCCGCGTTGTCGAACACCGCGTACGGGGCGGTCGCCGCGGCCCGCTCCAGGTCGCAGTCGGCGAAGATGATGTTGGCGCTCTTGCCGCCCAGCTCCAGGGTGAGCCGCTTGACCTGGCGCGCGCAGCCGGTCATGATCTGCTGGCCCACCTCGGTGGACCCGGTGAACACGATCTTGCGTACCGCGGGATGGCCGACCAGCCGCTGCCCGACCACGCTGCCCTTGCCCGGCAGCACGGTGAAGACACCGGGAGGCAGGCCGGCCTCCAGCGCCAGCTCGCCGATCCGCATCGCGGTCAGCGGGGTGGCCTCGGCCGGCTTCGCCACCACGGCACACCCCGCGGCCAGCGCGGGCGCCATGCCCCAGGACAGGATCGGCATCGGGAAGTTCCACGGCACGATCAGGCCCACCACGCCGACCGGCTCGTGGAAGGTGACGTTCAGCCCGCCGGGCACCGGGATCTGCTGGCCGATGAGCCGTTCGGGTGCCGCCGAGTAGTACAGCAGCACGTCGCGGACCTGCCCGGCCTCCCAGCGGGCCGCCCCCACGGGGTGGCCGGAGCCGGTCACCTCCAGCCCGGCCAGCTCCTCGAGGTGCGCGTCGACCGCCGCGGCGAACGCGCGCAGCAGCCGGGCCCGGTCGCCGGGCGCGACCGCGCGCCAGCCCTCCTGGGCGGTCGCGGCGCGGGCGATGGCCGCGTCGGCCTCCTCCGCCGAGGCCTGGGTCACCGTGGTGACGGGCTCCTCGGTAGCGGGATTGAGCACGGTGAACACGGGCATGGGACGTCCCCCTCTACCGGGCCCGCGTCACAGTCGCTCGAAGCCGCGCCGCAGCTCCCAGTCGGTCACCACGGCGTCGTAGGCGGCCAGCTCGACCCGGGCGTAGTTGGCGTAGTGCTCCACCACGTCAGAGCCGAACGCCTCCCTGGCCAGCTGGCTCTTCTCCCACAGGTCCAGGGCGTCGCGCAGGGTAGGCGGGACGTGCGGTGCATCGGTGTCGTTGTAGGCGTTGCCGCCCGCCGGCGGCTCGAGCGGCAGCTCGTGGTCGATGCCGTGCAGGCCCGCGGCGATCATCGCGGCCAGGGCCAGGTAGGGGTTCACGTCTCCGCCGGGCGTCCGGTTCTCCACCCGCAGCGACTGACCGTGCCCGACGAGCCGCATCGCGCAGGTGCGGTTGTCCGGGCCCCAGCGCACCGCGGTGGGCGCGAAGCTGCCCGCCACGTAGCGCTTGTAGGAGTTGATGTTCGGCGCGTAGCACAGCGTCAGCTCGCGCAGCGCGGCCAGCTGGCCGGCCAGGAAGTGCTCGCCGAGCCGCGACATGCCGTACGCCCCGTCGCCGGCCATCACCGGGGCCCCGGCGTTGCCGCGCACGGACAGGTGGATGTGGCAGGAGTTTCCCTCGCGGTCGTTCGGCTTGGCCATGAAGGTGATGCTCATGCCCTCCTGGGCGGCGATCTCCTTGGCGCCGGTCTTGTAGATCGAGTGGTTGTCGCAGGTGGTCACGGCCTCGGCGTAACGGAATGCGATCTCGTGCTGGCCGAGGTTGCACTCGCCCTTGGCCGACTCCACGTACAGCCCGGCACCGGTCATCGAGTTGCGGATCCGCCGCAGCAGCGGCTCGATCCGCCCGGTGCCCAGGATCGAGTAGTCCACGTTGTACTGGTTGCCCGGCACCAGGTCGCGGTACTGCTTGGCCGCCGCCTGCTCGTAGGTGTCCCGGTACACGATGAACTCCAGCTCGGTCCCGGCCAGCGCGACCAGCCCCCGCTCGGCCAGCCGGTCGATCTGCGCCGCCAGGATCTGCCGCGGCGAGGCCACCACCGGCGCACCGTCCAGCCAGGTCAGGTCCGCGAGCACCAGGGCGGAGCCCTCGTTCCACGGGAGCAGGCGCAGCGTGTTCATGTCCGGCACGAGCACGAAGTCGCCGTAGCCGCGCTCCCAGGACGACATGGCGTATCCGTCGACCGTGTTCATGTCCACGTCCACCGCGAGCAGGTAGTTGCAGCCCTCGGAGTAGTGCTGAACCACCTCGTCCAGGAAGTACTCCGACGACAGGCGCTTGCCCTGCAGCCGGCCCTGCATGTCGGTGAAGGCCAGCACCACGGTGTCGATCTCGCCGTCGCGGATCGCCGTCTGGAGCTGTTCCATCGTCAACAGGCCGCGCCGCGTCCCGCTCTGCCCGGCCGGCGTCATGACGACAGCTCCTGCTCGATGGCGGCCAGTTCCTCGGGCGTACCTTGGACCTTCGGCCCGGTGAACCAGTTCTTCGCCGAGACCAGCCAGTAGATGCCGGCGAAGCCGATCACCACGGCCACGGCCACGACCGTGTAGTTGAAGTTGTCCCAGCCGATCGGGCTCCCGGTGGGCAGCATGAACAAGATGGTGATGAAGACCACCCAGATGACCGCGATGGTACCGATCAGGTAGCTCCACCGGCCCAGGTGCCAGGGTCCGCGATTGAAGGTCGCGCCCTGCCGCAGCCGCAGGAAGGTCGGCGAGACGTACGCGATGTACAGCCCGATGGTCGCGATCGCGGTGACCGCGGCGTAGGCCGCGCTGTTCCACAGGTACGGCAGGCCCAGGATCAGGGCGCCCCCGGCGGCCAGCCAGATCGCGTTGGTCGGCGTCCTGGTCCGCTTGTTCACCTTGTGCCAGATGGCCGAGCCGGGCAGCGCCCCGTCCCGGGAGAACGCGTAGATCATCCGGGAGTTCGCGGTCACCGAGGACATCCCGCAGAACAGCTGGGCGCCGATGATGACGAGCAGCAGCAGCTTGGCGCCGGTGTCCCCGATCGCGACGGCAAAGACCTCGCCCGGCGGCACCAGGGCGCCCAGGTAGTTCGAGTACTGGGCCTTCTGGATCGCGAAGGTGATCCCGATCAGCAGCACCCAGCCGGCGAACAGCGACACCACGATCGACATCACGATGCCCCGCGGGCCGCTGCGCGCGGCATTGTGGGTCTCCTCGGTCATGTGCGCCGACGCGTCGTACCCGGTGAACGTGTACTGGGCCAGCAGCAGGCCGAGCGCGAGCACGTAAATCGTGCTGTGCCACCCGGTGCCGTTGTAGATCGAGGTGAACACGTAGTGGGCCGACGCGTGCTTGGAGGGCACGAAGGCCAGCACGCCCACGATGACCAGCACGCCGAGAATGTGCCACCACACGCTCACGTTGTTCAGCAGCGCGACCAGCCGGATGCCGAACTGGTTCATCAGGCCGTGCACGAACAGGATGCACGCGAAGATCAGGATCGTCACCCAGTGCGCGGTGCTGACCCCCCAGACCAGGAACAGCAGGTAGTTAATGAAGAACGCGCAGCCGAAGTCGATCCCCGCGGTGATCGCGACCTGGCCCAGGAAGTTGAACCAGCCGGTGAACCAGGCCCAGGCCGCCCCGTTCGTGCGGGCCAGCTTGGCCGACCAGTAGTACAGGCCGCCCGCCGTGGGGAAGCTGGAGCACACCTCGGCCATGGACAGCCCGACCATCAGCGTCATGATCCCGACGATCGGCCAGCCCCAGACGATGATGGCGGGCCCGCCGGTGAGCATGCCGTACCCGTACAGGGTCAGGCAGCCGGACAGGATCGAGATGATCGTGAACGACACGGCGAAGTTCGAGAACCCCGACATCCGCCGGCGAAGCTCCTGCGCGTAGCCGAGCTCGTGGAGGCGGCGCTCGTCATCGCTTGCCGCCTGCACGGCGGCTATGTCGTCGGCCATGCGATCTCCCTAGGCGAGAACAGCAGATATGGCTGGAACTGATCCATTGAATGAAGGTATTCACGCACTGTGCCCAGGAGCGTGTCAAGAGGGTGATTCGTGCCGCCGCCACGTGACCGGGCCGTGCGTCACCGGTCCGCCACCGAGCCGTTTCGTCCCGGGCGCGCGCTAGGAATCCAGGACGTCGCCGAGGAAGCCGCGCAGCAGCGCGGCGGTCCCCGCCACGTGCTCCTCCATCGTGCGCCGGGCCCGCTCGGGGTCGCCGGACAAGATGGCCCGCACGATGGCGGTGTGCTGGACGTTCGCGTGCTCGAGGTTGCGTTCCAGCATCGGGATGGCGTTGAGCAGGTCGACCAGCCGGACCCGGGCTTCGACCACGCTGGCGGTCAGCAGCGGCGATCCCGCCGCGTCGGCGATGGCCAGGTGCAGCCGCGTGTCCGCCTGCCGGTAGCCGAAGGACCCGGCGTCCTGCATGCCGGCCAGGGACTCGGCCAGGCTCTCCCGCTGCTGCCTGCTCAGGCTGGCCCGCGCGGCCATCTCGGCCGCGCCGGTCTCCACCACCCGCCGGAACGTCAGCGCGTCGTCCAGCTCCCCGCCCATATCGCGCGCGGTGCGGGTGAGCTCGTCGGGGACGAGGGGCTCGGGCTGGCGGATGATGAACGTGCCGCCGAACCTCCCGCGCTTGGTCTCCACGTAACCGGCCGCGGCCAGCTCGCGCAGCGCCTCCCGCAGGGTGATCCGGCTGACCCCGAGCCTGCGGGTCAGCTCCCGCTCCGGGGGCAGCCTGTCACCCGGCGCGTAGACGCCTAGCTTGACGCCTTCGAGCAGCCGCTCGACGGTCTCCTCGAAAGCGTTTCCCGTCCGTACCGCGCGGAACACCGCGGCGACGATGGCGGGCGAGCCTCCCGGCACGTGCTGACTCCTGATCACCGATGCTGAGCACTGCGCATTGAGCACTCACGCTGATTAGATCATAGGCGCCAGGACGCGGGTCCGGGCCGCGGCCCGCTCGGTCGCGGCGCTGACCAGCGCGCCGAACAGCCGCACGTCATCACCTTGCTCCGGGTGCCACTGGACGCCGAGGACGAAGCCGGACAGGCCGCCGAGCTCGGAGGGACCTGTCTCGACCGCTTCGATCAGGCCGTCCTCCGCCCAGGCGACCGCCCGCAGCCCGTCGCCGAGCAGGTCAACGGCCTGATGGTGGTAGGTGGGCACGTCGAAGTAGCCCGGCTCGGGCAGGACGCCGGACAGCGCGCTGTCCGCGCCGATCTGCACCCGGTGCCGTCCGTAAACGCCCGGTGTGCCCTCGTGCCGCTCGTGGCCGACCAGGTCCGGCACGTGCTGGTGCAGCGTGCCGCCCCGGCACACGTTCAGCATTTGCATGCCGCGGCAGATGGCCAGCAGCGGCACGCCGTGAGTCAGCGCGGCGCCGGTGACGGCCAGATCCCACGCGTCCCGGACCGGCACGGAGGGCTGGGTCTCCGGATGGCGGGCCTGCCCGTACCGGGCCGGGTCGACGTCCGGCCCGCCCGACACGACCAGGCCGTCCAGGTCCGCGACGGTCACGCTGGCCTCGTCCTGGTCCCCGCCCGGGGGCAGCAGGACCGGCCGACCGCCGCCCCGCCGTACCGCGTCCACGTACGCATACGGAAGCATCGCGGCCCGGGCCTTCCAGTTGCGCCAGGCAGCCTCATCGTCATATGCGGTTATGCCAATGACCGGCCTCATAGTTCCCCTTTGAACTAATCCTCAGCCGCTACCCGGGAAAATCTCTGATATTCCGAACGAATCATGGTCCGACGTCACCATCCGTGTTCACGGACCCCGCTGGTGACGTGGCATGGGCGGCGGTTGGCTGGAGTCAGGTTAGCAGTATCTCATCCGGTGTTTCGGAACATAATTTCAAGTCACACCCCGTGTCTACCGGATTATTCATTGTATCTTCGCTCCCGTCGCCTCGCATACAAAACGCAGAATCCGTCACGCACCGTGTTTTGCGCGAGCTTGGCCGGTCCAGGCGGATCACCGACCTGGCGGGGGCCGTGCGCAGCTGGGCCGGGTACATTCGGGCTGCGGAAAGGAGCGAGATGGCCATCGTGGTGCTGGTGCTGTGGCTGTTCACCGCCGGGGCCGGGTTCTACCTGCTGCTCACCAGTAGCCTCGGCCGCGCGCGGCCCGCCGGACCCGCCGGTCCCGACCCGCGGTCGGTCCCCGTGACGCAGCCTGTGACCGCCACCCGCGCCGCGGCCGATGCTCCCGCCGCGGCCGCTACTGCGGCCACCGCCTCTTCGGCGGCGCGAGCAGCCGACGGCCCGCCCTCGCGGCGCACGGCTCGGCGCGCGGCCCGGGAGCGGTGGGATCCGCCCTCGCTGGTCGCGGCCAGGCAGGCACCGATCCTGCCCAGCGCCCGGTCACTGGTGGAGTTCGCGCATCCGGCCGGGGGCATCATCGGGCTGGCCTTCTGGCTGGGTTTCACGCTGGTCCACAACCGGGCGCTGGGCTGGATCGGGTTCGGCCTGGCGGCGGCCACGGCCTGCGTGGGGCTGGGCTGGTTCACGGTCAACACCCGCGCCGCCCGCCGGGCCGATCCCAGTCGGCCTGCGCCGTCCTTCGCCGGCCGCCTGGTTGCCCTGCACGGCAGCGCCGCCGCCCTGACCGTCGCGCTGGCCGCGCTCGCCGCGCTGGTCATCAGGACCTAGACCCTGCGCGGCAGCGCGGGCTCCGCGCCTAACGCCGCGCGGGCAGGCCGGTGGCCAGTGCCGGCGGGGCCTGCACGGATAGGAGGAGACGAGCGATCTCTGAGCCCGGGAGCGTTCGATTAAGGCTCATTGATCTTCGGCGCCGCGAGCACTGGCCACTACCCGCAACTACGGCCGCCCGCCGGTTCCGGCTCAACGATCGGCGGGTACGTAAGCGGCCGGTAATAACTAAGCCGCCGATGCCGAGAACCAGCTCCGGCTCGCGGTCGTTAGTATCAGAGGGGCCGCTGGGTACGATCGTTGCGGGGCGGTGACCGGGCAAAGGATCGCGGACGTGAACAAGGCGGGCGGTTCGGCAGGCCCGAAGGGTCTCACCCGGCGCGAGGCGCTGGTTCTGCTCGGTGCCGGCGCGCTCGTCGCCGAGCAAGCCCTGCTGGACGGCCCCTCGTTCGGAAGCACCGCGGGTCCCCTCGGTGCGGAACTGGCCAGTACAGCCAACGCGAAGCCGATCCCGGGCGGCTACGCGCCGGACGGCACCGCGGGGCGCACCGCCGCGCTGCCGCTGCGCGACGTGGAGCTGCTCGACAGCCCGTTCCTGGCCAATCAGGGCCGGAACACCGCCTACCTCCTGTTCCTCGACCTGGACCGCATGCTCCGGCCGTTCCGGCTGAATTACGGCCTGCCGTCGCCGGCGCAGCCGTGCGGCGGCTGGGAGCAGCCCACCTCCGAAGTCCGCGGGCACACCACCGGGCACCTGATGTCCGCGCTCGCCCTGACCTACGCCAACACCGGCAACGACGAGGCGCTGGCCCGCGGGCGTTACCTGGTCGGCCAGCTCGCCGCGCTGCAGGCCCGCGCGCGCCTGATGGGGTTCCATCCCGGGTACCTGTCCGCATTCCCGGAGTCCTTCTTCGACCTGCTGGAGGAGGGCAAGTTCGTCTGGTCGCCGTACTACATGATCCACAAGTACCTGGCCGGGCTGATCGACCAGTACCAGCTGGCCGGCGACGCCCAGGCGCTCGACGTCGCTGCCAAGCTCGGCGACTGGGTGGACTGGCGGACGGCCCGGCTGCCGTACGCGCAGATGCAGATGGTGCTGCAGAAGGAATTCGGCGGCCTGCCCGAGGCCCTGGCCAACCTCTACACGATCACCGGCCAGGAGCGGTACCTGGCCACCGCGCAGCGGTTCTACCACGCCCAGGTGCTCGACCCGCTGGCGCACGGGGTGGACCAGCTGGCCGGGCTCCAGGCGAACATAACCACGCCGAAGATCATCGCGTGCGTCCGGATGTGGGAGGAGACCGGCAGCACCAAGTACCGCGACATCGCCCAGAACTTCTGGGACCTCGTGACCGCGCATCATGTGTACGTCATCGGCGGGGCCGGCAACTACGAGCACTTCCAGCAGCCCGACGTGGTCGCGGGGCAGCTGTCGAACTTCACCTGCGAGAACTGCGTCAGCTACAACCTGCTCAAGCTGACCCGGCTGCTGCACTTCCACCAGCTGACCCGGACCGACCTGATCGACTACTACGAGCGCACGCTGTTCAACCAGATGCTGGGGGAGCAGGACCCTACCTCGCCGCACGGCTTCAACTGCTACTACACCGGCCTGTCCGCGGGCGCGTTCAAGCGCCAGCCGCTGAACTACTTCCACGGCGGCAACCCCGACGTCTACGCCACCGACTACGACACCTTCACCTGCGATACCGCCACCGGGCTGGAAACGCAGGCCAAGTTCGCCGACACCATCTACACCCGCGACGCGGACGGCCTGTACGTCAACCTGTTCATCCCCTCACGGGTCCAGGTCGCCGGGCTCGTGATGCAGCAGGCCACCGGGTTCCCTGACGATCCGGTGATCAGCCTGTCCGTGGTCTCCGGCGCGGCCACCATGACGCTGCGCGTCCGCGTGCCGGCCTGGGTGGACGGAACGCCCGTGGTGTTCCTCAACGGGGCGCTCATCCCGGCCGCGCCGGCCGGGGGATGGATCGCCATCCGCCGCCGCTGGCAGGCCGGTGACCTGCTGCAGGTCACGCTGCCGATGCGGCTGGCGTTCGAACCCACGCCCGATTATCCTGCCGTGCAGGCCGTGACGTACGGCCCGGTCGTGCTCAGCGGCGTGTACTCCGCCGACCCCGGCGCGCTGACGCCGGCCCTCGAGGTCGGCTCGGTCCAGCAGACGGCCACCCAGCCGATGACGTTCGGGGCCATCTCCGGCGGCAAGCCGGTCACGCTGATCCCGGTGAGCCGGGCCGCCCACGAGTACTACAGCGTCTACTGGCAAACCGCCTAGCGGATCACCGTCGCGCAGCGGAACCAGAAAGCATCACGAGGACGAACGCCGCGCCCGCGCCCGCCGCTTGCCCTCGTGCATCGCCTGTACTCGCGCGATCGGGACCTCATGGCCCTCCGCCACCAGGTCCGGGCTCAGCGGCTGCGGCTCGGGCAGCTGCCCCGCCCACGGCTGCCCTGCCCATCCCCGGCCGGCCACCAGCGCCGGGACGGTGTGCACGGTGAAGTCGGCCGGGGTGATGGCGTCCAGGTCGTCCCACGGCACCGGGAACGAGACCGTCACCCCCGGCCGGGCCCGCGGGCTGTACGCCGCCGCCACAGTGGCGCCGTGCGCCCTGGTCGAGTCGAGGAAGACCTTCCCCGCCCGGTCCTGGATGATGAACGCCGTGGTGGCCAGGTCCGGATCGAGCCGTTCGGCCCGTACGGCGATGGCCCGGGTAGCCGCGGCCGCGTCGTCCGCGCTCGCCTCGATCGGCACGTACACGTGCACGCCCTTGGCCCCGCTGGTCTTGACCGCGCCGGCCAGGCCGACGTCGGTCAGCGCCTGCCGGACCAGCCGGGCGGCCGCTACCGCGTGCCCGAACTCGCCCCCGGACGGCGGGTCGATGTCCAGCACCAGGTACGTCGGCCGGTCCGGGTGCCCGGCCAGGAACAAGGTCGGGTGGTACTCCACCGCGCGCTGGTTGGCGAACCACAGCAGCGTGCGCCGGTCGTTGCAGAGCGCGTAGCGGACCTCGCGCTTGGACGACTCGGCCCACAGGGTCACCGTGCGGACCCACGGCGGCGCGTAGTCCGGCACGTTCTTCTGCATGAACGGCGGCTGCCCGCCGCGGACCCGGATCACCGACAACGGCCGGTCCGCAAGACCGGGCACGATCAGCCCGGCCACCGCGTCCAGGTAGTCCACCAGGTCACCCTTGGTCGCGTCCGCCCCGTCGAACAGCGGCTCGTCGAGGTGGGTCAGCGCGACCCCGTCCCGTTCCGGCGTGGTCATGGGTCCCGTCATACCCCGTTCCGCCGGGAAACACCAAGGGTACGGTGAGACCACGAGACGATAACCCGGAGGGGGACCTGATCATGGCGTTCGGCGGCTGGCCGGAAGAGGCGCTGGATTTCTACGACGGGCTCGCGGTCGACAACACCAAGTCCTACTGGACCGAGCACAAGGCCGTCTATGCGGACAAGATCCTGGGCCCGATGACGGAACTGGCCGAGGAACTCGCCGCCGAGTTCGGCGAGCCGAAGATCTTCCGGCCCTACCGCGACGTCAGGTTCAGCGCCGACAAGACGCCGTACAAGACCCACATCGGCGCGGTGATCGGCGGCACCGGCTACGTCCAGCTGTCCGCCGAGGGCCTGGGGGCCGGGGCCGGCATGTGGCAGATGGGACCGGACCAGCTGGCCCGCTACCGGGAGGCGATCGCCGCGGACGGCCCCGGGATGAAGCTCGAGGAGATCATCGCCGCGATCGAGCAGGCCGACGTCACCGTGCACGGCCACGGCGTGCTCAAGTCGGCGCCCCGCGGTTACCCCGTCGACCACCCCCGTATCGACCTGCTCCGCTACAAGGGCCTTACCGCCTGGCGGCAATGGCCCGTGGAACCCTGGCTGGAAACGTCGGCGGCTAAGGACCGCGTCGTCTCATTTTTCCGAACGACCCTGCCCCTTTGCTCCTGGCTCACCGACCACGTCGGCCGGTGACGGCGCCCAGGGTGGCCGAAGCCACGCGGGGCGCCGGGCGTACTCTTACTGGTCGGTACGCCGACTAGCAAGGGGCCTGCAGTGAGCGAACCTGATGATTCCCTCCGGGTTTCCGACGCCGAGCGCGACGCGGTGCTGCGCACGCTGGGCGATCACGCCGCGGTCGGCCGGCTGACCCTGGACGAGCTCGAGGATCGATCCGGCCGCGCGCTGACCGCCAAGACCCGCGGTGAGCTGGCCACCCTGACCAGCGACCTGCCGCGCGAGGTCGGCCAGGCGGGCGAGCCGAGCCTGGCCCCCGCGCGGCGCAAGCCGGTGCGGTGGATGGTCGCCATCATGGGCGGCTCGCACCGGCGCGGCCGGTTCCGCACCGTGGGCAGCATCAACGCCGTCGCGATCATGGGCGGCGACGAGATCGACCTGCGCGAGGCCGAGATCGAGGGCGGCGAGCTCACCCTCAACCTCATCGCGGTCATGGGCGGCGCGAACATCTACGTCCCCGACTCGGTCGAGGTGGAGGTCGGCGGCTTCTCCTTCATGGGCGGCCACGAGGAGATCGGCAGCCAGCGCCCGTCCCGGCCGGGCGCGCCGCTCATCCGGATCCGCGCCTACAACCTGATGGGCGGCGCGTCGATCTACCGGCTCCCGCCGCAGGCCCGCGGCGTGAGCCTGAAGGACGCCCGCCGCCTGGCCAAGCACGCCGAGCGCGCCGAGCTCTCTGCGCCGGACTAACCGGTTGTCTAACCGGCGCCCGCGACGGGACCATAGGCCATGGTCTTGGTCCGCGAGACGGTGACCGGTGACTGGCAGGCGCTGCGCGACATCCGGCTGGAGGCGCTGCGCGACGCCCCGACCGCCTTCGGGTCTACCCACGAGCGCGAGGCCCTGCGCGGCGAGGCGCACTGGCGTGACCGGATCTCCCGCGGCGGCACCTTCCTGGCCTATCTCCCCGACGTCAGTACGTCCGAGCCGGCCGGGCTGATCGGCGGCTACCAGGAGGACCCGGTCACGGTGGAACTGGTCTCCATGTACGTGCGGCCCTGCGCCCGCGGCCGCGGCGTGGGCGAGGCGCTCGTGGCCGCAGTCATCGGCTGGGCCCGCGACCAGAACGCGGCCGAAGTGCACCTATGGGTGACCGAGATTAACGCCCCGGCCCGCGCCCTCTACGAGCGCTGCGGCTTCGCCCTGACCGGCGAGCAGCAGCCGCTGCCGTCGGACCCGAGCCTCGGCGAGGTCGCTATGTCCCGAACTCTGCCCTGACCCCGAGCAGCCGCACCGGCCGCCGCCCGCCGAACCGCTCCAGGGCCGAGAGCGCGGCCTCCTCGATCACCGCGGCCTCCGAGCTGGGCGAGGACAGCGTCACCCCGTGCGTCTCGGTAACGAACGGCGCGTACCGCACCTTCACCACCACCCGCACCGCCGGCCGCCCCTCAACGACCAGGTCCGCGGCCAGCAGCCCGGCGATCCGCGCCACCTCGGCCTGCACCCGCGTCCAGTCGCCGATGTTCTGCTGGAACGTCTCCTCCTTGCCGTGCCCGCGGGCCAGGTACGGCGAATCGTCCACGTCCGCGTCGCCGCGGCCCCGGCCGAGCAGCACCAGCCACGGCCCCGTCATCGGGCCGAACACCCCGGCCAGCGCGTCCGGGTCGGCCGCGGCCAGGTCGCTGACCGTGCCGATGCCGAGTCCGGCTAGCTTCTTGGCCGTCTTGGCCCCGATGCCCCACAGCGCGTCGGTCGGCCGGTCGCCGAGCACCTCGAACCAGTTGGCGGACGTCAGCCGGAACACCCCGGCCGGCTTGCCGAACCCGGTGGCGATCTTGGCCTGCAACTTGTTCTCCCCGATCCCCACCGTGCAGTCAAGCTGCGTCGCCGAGCGCACGCCGGCCGCCAGTGAGCGGGCGAACCCCTCCGGATCGGACGTCTCCACCCCGAGGAACGCCTCGTCCCAGCCGAGCACCTCGACCACCGCGCCGGAGGACCGCAGCACGTCCATGACCGCAGCCGAGACCTCCTCGTAGGCTTCCCGGTCCACCGGCAGGAACACCGCGTCGGCCGAAGATGAGCTGAGTCGCCGCGCGGCGGTACGCAACGGCAGCCCGGAGTGCACGCCGTACTCGCGGGCCTCGTACGACGCGGTGCTGACCACGCCCCGCTTGGTCGGGTCGCCGTCGCCGCCCACCACCACCGGGCGCCCGCGCAATTCAGGGTGCCGCAGCACCTCGACCGCCGCGATGAACTGGTCGAGGTCCACGTGCAGCACCCACCACGTCACGCCCCAGTTCTACCCGGTCCCATTCCGGTCGGCGAACATCCAGCCAGCGCTCGGGGTCGCGACCTCCAACCTGGTTCAGGGCACGGCACCCCAACGCGCGTTATTTTCGGAATGTCCATCATTTGACGCAATTGTTCCGCGTTCCGGTTTGGCGGGTTCTGAACTCCGAGCCACATTTGTACTTGCTGCGCAAATGTGCTTCACGCGGCGGGGTGCGAGGAGGATGATCGGCGGCATACGGAGCGACGCTCGCTGACAGAGGGGGACGGGCAGTGCTAAGTTCACCGATCATTGACCTGGCCATCGGGCTGACGTTTGTGTTCGGCGTTACCGCCGCGCTCGCCTCCTTCGTCACCGAGCTGATCTCACGCATCCTCGGGCTGCGCGGCGCATACCTGCTCAGCGGACTTCGCGAGCTTATCGACGACGGCGTTTCGAAAACGGACCTGACCAACGTGGCCGGGGACTACCAAGCGATACGCGATTTGATGCAGCCCAGCTCGCCACCTGCTACGGATGCCACGAAGCTGCCGACCGTACCGCCACCTGCTGCACAGCAGACCCCGGGCCAGCCACCTGCTGGCCAGCAGGCCTCGGAGCAGCCACCTGCTCCGAGGGAGGCGTCGATGACCGCCGCCGTGCTCGGAGGACCGGTCCTGAGCAGCCAAGGCGTGGCCGGCCAGCTGTCCAGCCGGAAGCTCACGCTCGGTCCGACCAGGAGCACGGGCCGGCTGCCCAAGATGACGGCCGAAAAGACGGGGATCGGGCGCCTATGGAGCCAGCGCCGGAGCCTGCCGTCCTACATTTCCGGGGACTCCTTCGCCGAGGCCGTCATCGATCTGGTGGTACCCGATCCGCAGGGACAGACCGATATGACCGCCATCGAGCAGATCATCATGAAGCTGCCGCCCGAGCTGCCGTTCAGGCGGTCGCTGGAGACCCTGGTCAAGAACGCCGACGGTGACGTCAGCCGGTTCCGCACGTCCGTCGAGCAATGGTACGACGACCACATGGCCCGCGTTTCCGGCTGGTATAAGCGGCACGTCGCCAAATTCACCCTCGCGGCCGGGGCGGTCATTGTCATACTGCTCAACCTCAACGCCATTACTATCGGACGCACGCTGTACACCGAGAACGCGGTCAGCGCGGCTGTCAGCGCCGTAGCGCCAAAAGCCGCACCTGCTTCTTGTTCCAATCCCAATACGAGCCAGGAGTGCCTGGCCGATCTCGAGGGACAGCTGTCGGCCGCAGCCGCGGCCGGCCTGCCGGTCGGCTGGGGCACCGTCCGTGCCTGCACGCAGCCGGGTGCGCGGTGCAACTGGCTGGACCAGCGCGGGATCTTCAGCCCGTATGGCAATTCCGGCTGGCAGCTGGTGCTGGTCATCGTCGGCTTCCTGATCATGATCATCTCGGTGCTTCCCGGCGCCCAGTTCTGGTTCGGCCTGCTGAGCAAGCTCGGCAGCCTGCGCTCAACCGGTCCGAAGCCCGCCACCACCGCATCGTGAAACTGACGCACGCACCACGGCCCGTTCCGAAAATTGGTTTTGATCTCGCCGGACACAGTCCGAAACAATGACCTGGTGCTGCTGACGATCACCACCACCCGGGCGCCCGCGACCGACCTCGGGTACCTGCTGCACAAGCACCCTGACCGGCTGCAGACCTTCGAAACCGCGACGGGCGTGGCGCACGTCTTCTACCCCGAGGCGACCGCCGGACGCTGCACCGCCGCGCTGCTGCTCGAGGTCGACCCCATCGCCCTGGTCCGCGGCCAGACGAAAACGAACGACGGCGAGCTCGCCCAGTACGTCAACGACCGCCCGTACGCCGCCTCCAGCATGCTCGCGGTGGCCCTTAAGGAAGCCTTCCGGACCGCGCTGACCGGCCGCTGCGACGCCAAGCCGGACCTGGCGGCCGCTCCCATCCCGCTCACCATCAACGTGCCGTCGCTGCGCTGCCGCGGCGGCCCCACGCTGGCTAAGGGCGTCTTCGAACCGCTCCGCTGGACCGTCGAGACCGCCAGCCAGCCCCTGCAGCCCGAACGGTGGGGCGCCTCGCCCTACCTGGACCTGCGGCTGACCGGCGAGCTCCGCCTGGCCGACGCGCTCAACCACCTGTACGTGCTGCTGCCCGTGCTCGACGACGCCAAGCACTACTGGGTGTCCACCGACGAGGTGGACAAGCTGATCCGGGCGGGCGGTGACTGGCTGGCCGCCCATCCGGCCAAGGAGCTCATCACCCGCCGGTACCTGTCCCACCAGCGCAGGCTCACCCGGTCCGCGCTGGCCCGGCTGGCCGAAGCCGACGACACCGAGCCGGAAGAACTCGACAACGCGGTCAGCGACGACGAGGAGACGCGCAAGCCGCTGGCCGTCCAGCGCCGCGAGGCCATCCTGGCCATCCTGCGCGAACTGGGGGCCACGCGAGTCGGGGACTTCGGCTGCGGGTCCGGCGTGCTGACCAAGGCCCTGCTCGCCGAAAAGCAGGTCGAACGCGTAGTCGCCGTCGACGTGTCCGCCCGCGCCCTGCAGTTGGCGGCGCGCAACCTGAACCTCGACCGGATGGCGGACCGGCAGCGCGAGCGGCTGCAGATCTTCCAGTCCGCGCTGACCTACCGCGACGACCGGCTGGCCGGGCTGGACGCGGCCGTGCTGATGGAGGTGATCGAGCACGTCGATGCCGAGCGGCTGCCCGCCCTGGAGCGCGCCGTATTCGGCTTCGCCGCGCCCGCCGCCGTGGTGGTCACCACGCCGAACGCCGAGTACAACCCCCTGTTCGCCACGATGGAACCCGGCGCGAAACGGCACCCCGACCACCGCTTCGAATGGACCCGCGCGCAGTTCCGCACCTGGGCCGAAAACGCGGCCCACGCCCACGGCTACCAGGTCCGCTTCCTGCCCGTCGGCCCCGAACACCCCGACGCCGGCCCGCCCACCCAGCTGGCGGTCTTCAGGAAAGAACAATGACCGAGCTGAGCATCCCCGAGCTGAGCCTGGTCCTGCTGGTCGGCGTGACCGGATCGGGCAAGTCGACGTTCGCCCGCGCGCACTTCAAGCCGACCGAGGTCATCTCCTCGGACTTCTGCCGCGGGCTGGTCGCCGACGACCAGAACGACCAGTCCGCCACCCCCGCCGCGTTCGAGGTGCTGCGGTTCATCGTCGGTCAGCGCCTCAAGGCGGGCCGCCTGACCGTGGTCGACGCGACCAACGTGCAGCCCGAGGCCCGCCGCGACCTGGTCCTGCTGGCCCGTGAGTACGACGTGCTCCCGGTAGCCATCGTCCTGGACCTGCCGGAGCGGCTGTGCGCCGAGCGGAACGCCCAGCGTCCCGACCGCGACTTCGGCCCGCACGTGATCCGCCGCCAGCGCCAGCAGCTGCGCAGGCACCGCAACCGCCTGCCGCGCGAGGGCTTCCGCACCGTGCACGTGCTGAACACCCCGGAGGAGGTGGCCGCGGCCACCATCACCCGGGCCAGGCTGTTCAACGACCTGCGCCACGAAACCGGCCCCTTCGACGTCATCGGCGACGTGCACGGCTGCCGGGCCGAGCTCGAGCAGCTGCTGGACCAGCTCGGCTACGCGATCGACCGCGACGGCGCCGGGCGCCCGGTCGGCGCCCGCCACCCGAGCAGGCGCGCGGTGTTCCTCGGCGACCTGGTGGACCGAGGTCCCGACACCCCGGGCGTGCTGCGCCTGGTCATGGGCATGGTGGCCGAGGGGACCGCGTTCTGCGTGCCAGGCAACCACGAGGCCAAGCTGCTCAAGGCGCTGCGCGGCAAGAACGTCAAGCGCAGCCACGGCCTGGACGCCTCCATGGAGCAGCTCGACGCCGAGACCGACGAGTTCCGCGCCCGGGTCGACGGGTTCATCGACGGCCTGATCAGCCACTACGTGCTCGACGGCGGGCGCCTGGTGGTGGCCCACGCCGGCCTCATCGAGCGCTACCACGGCCGCGCCTCCGGCCGGGTCCGCGAGTTCTGCCTGTACGGGCAGACCACCGGCGAGACCGACGAGTACGGCCTGCCGGTCCGGTACCCGTGGGCCCAGGAGTACCGCGGGAAGGCCCTGGTCCTCTACGGTCACACCCCGGTGCCGGAGACGGAGTGGCTGAACAACACCCTGTGCCTGGATACCGGGTGTGTCTTCGGTGGCCGTCTGACCGCCTTGAATTATCCCGAACGGACCTTGGTGTCAGTCCCCGCCACCCGCGTCCACCATCCCCCGGCCAAGCCCTTCCCGGTCTCCGCCCAGGACGATCCGGCCCGCCGCGAGCCGGACGTGCTCGACATCGCTGACGTGTCCGGGTCCCGGGTCATCGAGACCGGCTACCTGCCGCGGATCGGGGTCCGCGAGGCCCACGCCGCGGCCGCGCTGGAGGTGATGAGCCGGTTCGCGCTGGATCCGCGCTGGCTGCTGTACCTGCCGCCGACCATGAGCCCGGTCGCCACGTCGGCCCGGGAGGGCCTGCTGGAGCACCCCGAGCAGGCGTTCACGGCCTACCGCTCGGACGGCGTGGCCGACGTGCTGTGCGAGGAGAAGCACATGGGCTCGCGCGCCGTCCTGCTGATCTGCCGCACCCGCGCCGCTGCCCAGGCCCGGTTCGGCGTCCCGCCCGACAACGCCTGCGGCACGATCTGGACCCGGACCGGCCGGCCGTTCTTCCCCGCTGCCCTCACCGCGGACCTGGCCGACCGGGTCCGTTCGGCGGCGGAGCAGGCCGGGCTGTTCAGCGAGCTGGACACCGGATGGCTGCTGCTGGACGCCGAACTGCTGCCCTGGAACGTCAAGGCCGGCCAGCTGCTCCGCGACCAGTACGCCGCGGTCGGGGCCGCCGCCCGGGCCTCGCTGCCCGCCGCCGCGGCCGCGCTGGAGCAGGCTCAGGCCCGGGCCCTGCCCGCGGCCGCCGCCGCGGTCGACGCCCTCCTGGACCGGACCCGCGCCCGGATGACGAACGCCGACGCCTTCACCGCCGCCTACCTGCGCTACTGCTGGTCCACCGACGGCCTGGCCGGCGTGCGCGTCGCCCCGTTCCAGCTGCTCGCCTCCGAGGGCGCCGTCCACCACGAGCGCCCGCACTTGTGGCACCTGGACGTCGCCGACCGGCTGGCCGCCGCCGCCCCGGACCTGATCGCCACCACCCGGCGGCTCGCCGTCGAGGTCGGCGATCCCGCCTCGGTCGCCGAGGCCACCCGGTGGTGGGAGGACCTGACCGCCGCCGGGGGAGAGGGCATGGTGGTCAAGCCCGCCGCGAACCTGGCCCGCGGACCCGGCACGGCCGAGCGCCCCGGCGGCCTGGCCCAGCCGGGCCTGAAGGTCCGCGGCCGGGAGTACCTGCGGCTCATCTACGGTCCCGACTACACCGAGCCGGAGCACCTGGACCGGCTCCGCCAGCGCGCGCTCAGTCACAAGCGCTCGCTCGCCCTGCGCGAGTACGCCCTCGGCCTGGAAGCGCTGGACCGGGTGGCCCGCGGCGAGCCGCTGTGGCGGGTGCACGAGTGCGTTTTCGCCGTGCTGGCCCTGGAGTCCGAGCCGGTCGACCCCCGACTGTGACCCGCGATCGGGCCATTGGTCATGGTCTCATTCTCCCTGTCACCCCTGACTGAGAAGATGTCCGCATGCTCGATTCCGACGGCAAAGCCGATCTGCACCGCTACCTGCAGGACGCCCGCGAGGCGCTGCTCTGGAAACTCGACGGGCTGTCGGAGTACGACATCCGCCGCCCCCTGGTGCCGTCCGGTACCAACCTGCTCGGCCTGGTCAAGCACGTCACTGCGGTCGAGCTCGGCTACTTCGGCGACACCTTCGGCCGCCCGAGCGCCGACCAGCTGCCCTGGGACGAATCCGACCCGATGTCGGACATGTTCGCGGACCCGTCGGAATCCCGCGAGTCCCTCACCGGCCTGTACCGGCGGACCTGGGCCCACTCGGACGCCACCATCGACGCGCTGCCGCTGGACGCCGTCGGCCACGTCCCCTGGTGGCCGGCCGACCGGAACCAGGTGACGCTGCACCACGTCCTGGTCCGCGTGGCCACCGAGACCGCCCGGCACGCCGGCCATGCCGACCTCGTCCGCGAGCTCATCGACGGCGCCATCGGCCAGACCGCCAGCCGTCCCAACCTCCCGCCCGGCGACCAGCCCTGGTGGCAAGCCCACCACGACCGCGTGGAACGCGCCGCCCAGCAGGCCGCCACCTAGGCGATGCGCGTCCGGCGTTAACCGCGTCAGCATCGCGCTGGCCGTCGGGTAAGTGCGCGTCTGGTAAAGCATCTACTCCGCGTAGGTGCGCATCAGCCGCAGCGCGGTGGCGCCGTGCGGTCCGGTGGCCCGCAGCCCGGACTCGGCTGGCGCGAGCCGGCGCGCCCCGACCCGGCAGAAGTCACCCGCCGGGCCGGCGATGGCCGACTCGGCCTCCGGCGGGCCGAACTCCCACACCGACGCGCCGTCCGGAGCGGTCAGCTCGCACCGGACCTGGGCCGGCTGCTGTCCGGCCAGCGTCATCGCGTACGGCAGCGTGCGATGCGCGAGCCAGGCCACGTGCCGCAGGCGGTCGGTGTCGGGGAACTCGGCGCCGAGCGGCCCGGTGATGTCCAGGCCGTGCGCCCAGTGCTCGGCCAGCCGCGTGGTCGCCAGCGTGGCCGGCTTGACCGGCGCGCCCACCCAACCCAGCGGCCGGTCCGGGTCGGCGGCCCCGCAGCGCGTCCAGCGCCGCCCGCCGGGCCTGCTGCCACCGAGCGAACACCACGTCCGGCGCCGCCCGTTCGGCCCGGACCAGCTCGGCGACGCGCTCGGCCACCGTCCCGCCGGCCGCCGGGCCCAGGTCGGCCCGCAGGTCGCCGCCCGACGCGGTGACCACCACCGATTCCTCGGACTGGGCCAGGTGCAGCACGACGTCGGCGATCGTCCACCCGGCGGCTCCCGACGGTGACATCCACTGGGCCTCGTCCAGGCCGCCCAGGATGCCCTCCAGCCGTTCCTGTTCCGCGGTCAGGTCGTCAAAGACCGTCATGCCTTGGACTATGGCACACGGGCCCGCGCCCGGCCCGGCCGGCCGGGGCCAGGCCGGGCCAGGCCGGGAGCGGGCCAGGGCAACCAGGGGTGGCGGAGAAGACGGTCTTCCGCGCGGTGTCGGAGAGCGGCTCGGGGCTCGAGCAGTTCGGGGGCCTGTTCGGCACCGTGGTCTCGGCAAGCCTCCTGCTGCTGATCGGGCTGCTGAACCTGGTCATCCTGGCCGGGATCGCGCGGGTCTTCGTCTCGATGCGCCGCGGCGAGTACGACGAGGCCGAGCTGGAGCGCCAGCTGGCCAGCCGCGGGTTCTTCTACCGGTTCTTCGGCCGCTGGATGGCCGTCATCACCAAGGAGTGGCAGCTGTACCCGGTCGGAGTGGTGTTCGGCCTGGGCTTCGACACCGCCACCGAGGTCGCCCTGCTGGCCACCACCGCGCTGCTGGCCTCCCAGCACATCCCCTGGTACGCGATTATCTGCCTGCCGGTCCTGTTCACGGCGGGCATGACCCTCATGGACACCACCGACGGGCTGTTCATGAACCTGGCCTACGGCTGGGCGTTCTTCAACCCGGTCCGCAAGGTGTACTACAACCTGGCCATCACCGGCCTGTCCGTGGCGATCTGCTTCTTCATCGGCGGGGTGGAGGCCCTCGGCCTGCTCCCGCAGGAGATCAAGGGACTAAGCCAGAGCGGCGGCTTCTGGGGCTTCGTGTCCCGCTTCAACATCAACACCGCCGGGTTCGTCATCGTCGGGATGTTCGTCGTGACCTGGCTGGCCGCCCTGCTCATCTGGCGCTACGGCCGGATCGAGCAGAAGTGGAGCGCCGCGATGGCGCCCGCGACCACCCGTGAACCGATGGACGCGGCACCCTGACGGAAAGAGCCGGCCCACCCGCCATAGCCATCGAGTAGGTCATATCCGGGCCCGGGCCGAGGCCCTTGTCCTGAGTGCCCTTCTGGAAGCCGCCGAACATCACCGACAACACGATGAGCAGCACCACCAGCAGCACGATCCACAGCAGGCAGCCAGCCGCCCTGGATCTCGGCCAGCGCCGTCGGCGCCCGCCGTAATCCGCGCGCCGGCTGAACCGGTACCTGTCCATGTCCTGTGTCTTCCCGGTGCCCGCGCAATATGCCGAACGGCCCGAATTATCTCCGCCCGCCCGGGTAGCTGAAGCGCACCCCCGCACGACATGAGGAAAGACGATGGCGCGCATGCCGAGAGTTGGGTCGCTGGCCGGGATCGTCGGCGCGGTCGCCGCCGTGCTCGTCCTGGTCGTGGTGCTGTCCGCGGTGCACCTGCTGCCGCAGTTGCGGAACCCGTTCGCGGAGACCACCACCGTCCGCAGCGAACCCGTCATCCTGAAGTCCATCACCGAGCTGAGCCGCTACGAGGCGGCCAGCGGCTCGTTCGAGGTCGTGGTCGACCTCACCCAGCGCGCGTCGCTGCTGCCCTCGTTCCTCGCGGGCAGCGAGACGCTGTTCATCGGCCAGGGCACCGACATCGCGTTCGTCGACTTCTCCCAGCTGAAGAGCCAGGCCATCAAGGTCAGCGCGGACCGCACCTCGGTCACGGTCAGCCTGCCGAAGGCCCAGCTGGAACCGGCCGTACTCAACGTCTCGCAGTCCTACGTGTACGCGCAGCAGCAGGGCCTGTTCAACCGGATCGGGAACTTCTTCTCCGGCAACCCGAATAGCCAGCAGCAGGTCTACATCCTGGCCCAGCAGAGGATCCAGACCGCCGCCCAGCAGAGCCCGCTGCTGAGCGAGGCGCAGAAGAATACCGAGGGAATGCTCGAGGGTATGCTCACCTCCCTCGGCTTCACCCGCATCACCGTCACCTTCGGCGGCGCCAGTCCCAGCTAGCGAGGCCGTTTGCGTTAGAGCGTGCTCTAACTCATAGGCTCGGATCGTGACCACCTGGACCATCGGCGAGACCGCTGAGAAGTGCGGCCTGTCCCAGCACACCCTGCGCTGGTACGAGCGCATCGGCCTGCTCCCTCCCATCGAGCGGGGCAGCGACGGCCGGCGCCGGTTCAGCGACCGTGACCTGGACTGGCTGTCGACGATGACCAAGCTACGCGCTACCGGCATGCCGGTACGGGACATGCAGCGTTACGCCGAGCTGGTCAGGTCGGCGCCGGCCAGGCCGAACGGCTCGAACTGCTCAAGCGGCACCGCGAACAGGTCCGGCGAGCGATCGTCGGCCAGCGCGAGTGCCTCAAGCTGCTCGACGCGAAGATCACCCACTACGAGGAGCAGGTACCCACATGCGCACCACCAAACTCGGCGATCTGACCGTGTCCGCCCAGGGCCTGGGCTGCATGGGGATGAGCGAGTGGTACGGCGCCGCCGACTGGGACGAGTCGATCGCCACCATCGGCCGCGCGCTCGACCTGGGCGTGACGTTCATCGACACCGCGGACATCTACGGCGCCGGCCACAACGAGGTCCTGGTCGGCCGGGGCATCGCGCACCGGCGCGACGAGGTCCAGCTGGCCACCAAGTTCGGCATCGACCGGTCGGCCGGCGACGCGCACCGCATCGTCCGCGGCGAGCACGACTACGTCAAGCGGTCCTGCGAGGCGTCGCTGACCAGGCTCGGCGTCGAGGTCATCGACCTGTACTACCTGCACCGCCCGCCGCAGACGGCCGAGATCGAGGAGACCGTCGGCGCGATGGCCGAGCTCGTCGCCGAAGGCAAGGTCCGCTACCTGGGCCTGTCCGAGGTCAACGACGAGCTGCTGCGCCGCGCCCACGCGGTGCACCCGATCGCCGCGGTGCAGAGCGAGTACTCGCTGTGGACCCGCGATGTGGAGCACGGCGTGATCGGCGCCATGCGCGAGCTCGGCGTCGGCCTGGTCCCGTACTCCCCGCTCGGCCGCGGCTTCCTGACCGCCACCGTCGACCTGAGCACGCTGGACGCCAAGGACTTCCGCAGCCGCAACCCCCGGTTCACCGGCCAGGCCGGCCAGGCCAACCAGGCCATCGCGGACGCGGTCCGCGAAGTGGCCGACGCCAAGGGCGTGGCCCCCGCGCAGATCGCGCTGGCCTGGGTCTACGCCCAGGAGGAGCGGCTCGGCGTCCCGGTAGCTCCGATCCCGGGCACCAAGCGGATCAAGTGGCTGGAGCAGAACGTCGCCGCCCTCGACATCACCCTGACCCCCGGCGAACTGGCCATCCTCGACCCGCTCGCGGCCCAGGTCGCCGGCGCCCGCTACTGAGCTCTGCCTCCCCGGGACCGTGCGAAGGCCGTCCTGGGGAGGCGAGAACTAGGGAGTTTCCCCAGGGTTTTTGCTCTCGGCTCGAGCGATCGTGGATCTATCCACACCGAGCAACTGAGTAAAGACAAGGAGAAACCCGAAATGAGCACTCAGTTCTACACCGACCAGCAGGCCCCCTACCAGCAGGCCCCCCGCCAGCAGGGAAGCGGCCGGTCCCGGTCCCGCATCTGGATCGCGGTCATCGGCGCGGTCGCGGCGGCGGCCCTGGTCGCGCTGGCCGTAGTCCTGTCGGTTGGGCACTCCAGCGCGGCCCCGGCCACCACCGGCCCGTCGGCCTCGACGTCCGCCCCGGCCAACTCCACCACTCCGGGCACCTCGGGCACTTCCGGGACCTCGGGCACCACCCCGTCCCACCCCGTCACCCCGGTCCAGCCCTCGGCCGCGGTGACGCAGCTGCAGCGGGAACTGGGGCAGCTGAACTACTACGAGGGCCCGGTCGATGGCCTCATGGGGCCCCAGACGACCGCGGCGATCCAGGACCTCCAGCGTCAGGCGGGCCTGCCGCAGACCGGCCAGATGAACGCCGCCACCCAGGCCGCCCTGGCCAACTACCTGGCCCACGGCAACAACCAGATGGGCGGGAACAGCTGATCAGGCACCCCTACCCTCCGCCAGCGACCGAAAGGCCGGGACCGTGTCCCGGCCTTCGGCCCGTTTCTCCTCGTGGGGGGATGCTGCCCGAGCTCATCGTCGGGGGTACCAGCCGGAAATGAAGATTTCCTTCCCTAGCGGGAGCGTGCCATGAGGAAGCAGCTGCTGGCGGGGCCGCCACCTCGCGATCCTTCGAGATGCGAAGTCAGAACAAAGGAGAGCAAAGTGGCCGCAGGTGACGTTGTGCCGGGTCTCGCCGGGCGCCTTATGCTTCCAGGGCCGCTCCCATGCAGCCTGCGGCACCGAGGTTGCCCAGGTAGTCGATGAACATCTTGATGATCTCCGACCCGCCCTCGGTGGTCTCGGCGAGTTCCTTGGTGGCGAACGGGGCGATGACGTTGGAGAGGTTGCTGAGGATGCCCGCGGCCTGAGTTTCGGCGGACTGGCCGGTATCCGGGTTGAAGTTGTAGATGCTGCCAAGGATGGTGGAGGCGATGGCGGCGGCCATGGTGAACCACTGGCCGATCTCCGGCCATTCTTCCGGCGCGTCGTCGGTCGCCTGCACGGTCTCCGGCGGTGTGTAGTCGGCGAACTGGCCGCACAGCCCGACGATCGGCGGGACCAGGCCCAGCAGCCAGTTCGGCCAGATCATCGCGCCGTCCGGGCCGGAGCCGTCGACGGGGTTGGCGAACGGCGGCCCGGCGGGCGTGCCGGGCCATTCCAGGATGGCCAGGACGAGGGGAGAGGCGATGTCGATCCAGCCGATGATGCCGGACGGCTCCTGGCCCTGCACCCGCTGCAGGTCGCCGACGGAGTCGGCGACCCCCCAGATGCCCTGCCCGATCGCGGCCGACAGGCCCAGCCCGGACGCCCAGTCCGGCTCGGCGGCCGCGACGCTCTGACCAGTGCTGCCGCTCGGGAACAGCGACGAGCCCGAGCCGTTGACGATCCGGCTGGCCAAGGTGGCGGGGTACATCAGGACCAGGCTGACCACGTGCCCGACGTTCATCGTGGTGTCCACGCCGAAGTGTTTCAGCAGCGCCGAGACCAGCGGGATGTCCTCGAACCCGTGCGAGAGCATGCTGCCCAGCTGGTCCATGGCCACCTTGGCCAGGTCGATCAGCGCCTGGACCACGGCATCGGCGAAGGCCAGCAGGGCGTCCACCGTGACCTTGAGCTGAGTGAGGAAATCGGCCAGCTGCGCCTGCTGGTAGGAGCCACTGGAGGCGAAGATCGTCTGCAGGGCGTCATAGAACGTCTGGCCGAGGTCGGCCACGAACTGCAGGCCGTCCTGCACGGCGACGGCCAGCTGGCCGAAGGCGGCCTGCAGGGCGGTGTTCTGCTCGGCCGCGGTGTCGCTGAAACCGAAGGACTCGATCTTGTCCAGCAGCCAGTTGTGCTGAGCGCCGGAGAGGAACTTCGTTATGTCGAAGGCCCCTGACGGCGGGCTGGGGACCGAGCTGCCGAACGTGCGGTCCCCCAGGTCAGAGGCCAGCTCGTCGATCGCCTGGTTGGCCTTTGTTTCCAGGTTCTTGAAGAAGCCGTCCGCTAGCTGGCCGATCTCGGTCAGCCCGGCGTTGACCTTCGCGGGCAGCTGATCCAGCCAGCCCTCGATCACCTTGGCGTTCTGCCCGGCATCGGCGATCAGCTGGCCGACGTTCTGCCGCAGCCAGGTGATGACATCGCCGATCTCGGCGCCCAGCTTGGCGAAGAACCCGGTGACCGCGTGGATGGCCGACTTCATGTCGGTGATCACGTAGTCGGCCGCACCGATGACCTCGTTTTCCACAGTGACGGCCAGGCTGACCGCCCACTGCCAGGCACCGGTGGCCTCGTCCTGGACCCAGTTCGCCGTGCAGGTGGCGACCTGCACCGCGTCGTGCCGCACGCCGTGGAAGAACGAGTCGGCGTCGTTCTTGACGCTGTCCCACCAGTCCGACAGCGACCCCAGCTGGTCCGCGCCGACCAGCGGGGGTGTCTGTGTGCTGCCCGACTGGGTGGAGCTGGTATAGGTGGGCACGGCCTGGGACAAGTCCAAGGTCCACGACTTGACGTCGTCCGGACCCGGGGTGGTCCCCTGCCCGGCCTTGACGGACTGGGCGACCGCGGAGGCCACCGCGTCGGCCCCTTGGCTCTGCTGGTCGGCGGGCAGGCTGGCCAGCACCGGGCACAGCGGGGTGCCGTCGGCCTTTGTCGCCAGCAGCGAGGTGCCGGACATCGTGCCCAGGTCGTTCAGCGGCACAGCGCCTGCCAGGAACGCGTGCACGTCGGCGTCCGGGCTGACGATCAGCGGGCCGGCGTCGTCGCCTGTGTCACCGTCCGACACGACCTGCACGCTCAGCTGGGGGGCGTCCAGTTCCGCCGCCGGGGTGGCGAAGGTGATCCGGCCGTGGGCATCGGCGGTGAACGTAGCCGGGGCGCCCAGCCCCAGCAGCGTGCTGCTGCCGTACTGCCAGGTGCCGGCCGGCCGATCGGCGGCCACGCTCACCTGGGCGCCCGCCACCGCGGCGCCGTTGGCGTCGGTGACCGACAACTGGACCCGCCAGGTGTCCAGCTCCTGCAGCGTGGCCACGTCCTGCTGGACCGGGACCAGCGACCAGCCCGTCACTGGGTCCTTGGCCAGCACGCTCAGCGTCGCATCCGCCATCACCGCGAACAGCGTGCCCTGCGCTGGGTCGGCCGGCGCGCTGAACACCTTGATCACGCCCGGCTGCAGCGGAATCGGCCCGGCCAGGGCCGGCGGGTAGTCGGTCGGGTCGCCGTACTGTGTCACCACGTTGACCGCGTTGGTCTCGCCGAACAACATCGCGAAGCTGAACAGGCCCCCGTTCTGCCAGACCGCGACCGTATCCGGCCCCAGCGCTGCCTGGGTCGATCCGATGTCATTCAGGCCTACCGTGTCGGCCCCCGGCCTGGCGAAAAAGATATGACCCGACGAATCCTGGTACGCGTACCCGGGCGAGGACCAATACTGGCCCGCCAGCCCTGACGGCGGCCAGCCGACCCACAGCAGCCGACCCTGACCTTGCAGCGGCGCCCCCTGGGGGTTGACCGTGTAGCTCCCGTTCTGCTGGTACCAGGTGAAGGCACCGTCGGCGTTGGTCACCACGATGCCGGCCGGCCAGGCCGCGTCGGAGTTCCAGCCCGACGACGCCCACAGCAGCCAGCCGTCGGTGACGCCGGACAGGGCCGGACCGGACACCTCGACCAGGATGTCCGCGTCGGGGCCGATGCTTACCGTGAACCGGCCAGAGCTGTCCGAGGCGTAGAAATACGGGGTGCCGGTGATCGGGTCCGTTCCCGCGCGGAACCGGCCTAGCCCGCCGCTCAGCGGCGAGGCCGTGTCCGGATCGAAGTACCAGGGGGTGTCGGACGAGGGGTCGAGGAGCTGCAGCTGGCACAGATACGGCTGGGACGGATCCCCGTTGTTCGGCGCGACGCAGACGCCCATCACGTTCCCGGCGCTGTCTGTCGCGACCGCCACGTCGCTGACCTCGCCCGGGATGACCATGTTGGGGTCCGTACTCAGCGGCACGCAGGACCATCCGCTTGTCGTCCCGGGGTCACGGCGCAGCCAGCTCAGGTTCCCTCCGGACAGGACCAGGGCCTCGACCGTGCCGTCAGCCCGGAGGAAGGGCCGGATCAGGTCGTTATCGCCGATGATCACCTGTCCGGTGAGGAAATAGTCCTCGCTCAGCACGCAGCTCCCCTGCACCGAAAACGGGGGGATGTACGGCGCGTCCGCTGCCCCCAGGCCCCGTGCAGAGCCAGCCGGGTAAGACTGGGTAGTCATGGATCCATCCCCTTTCCTCCACTGAGCACTCCGCCTGGAGTATCCGCCGTCGGCTGTACCGTCCACTAGGACCGAAAGTCCCTAAGAGGCTTCGGCTGATCCCTGGTGGCGCAGACGCAGGATCGGCGTGGACTCGCGGTGGCCGAGCGGGCCCAGGCCTCCACCGCGGACATGGCTGCCCCGGTCACGGGGGCCCGCTACTGAGCTCTGCCTCCCCGGGACCGTGCGAAGGCCGTCCTGGGGAGGCGAGAACTAGGGAGTTTCCCCAGGGTTTTTGCTCTCGGCTCGAGCGATCGTGGATCTATCCACACCGAGCAACTGAGTAAAGACAAGGAGAAACCCGAAATGAGCACTCAGTTCTACACCGACCAGCAGGCCCCCTACCAGCAGGCCCCCCGCCAGCAGGGAAGCGGCCGGTCCCGGTCCCGCATCTGGATCGCGGTCATCGGCGCGGTCGCGGCGGCGGCCCTGGTCGCGCTGGCCGTAGTCCTGTCGGTTGGGCACTCCAGCGCGGCCCCGGCCACCACCGGCCCGTCGGCCTCGACGTCCGCCCCGGCCAACTCCACCACTCCGGGCACCTCGGGCACTTCCGGGACCTCGGGCACCACCCCGTCCCACCCCGTCACCCCGGTCCAGCCCTCGGCCGCGGTGACGCAGCTGCAGCGGGAACTGGGGCAGCTGAACTACTACGAGGGCCCGGTCGATGGCCTCATGGGGCCCCAGACGACCGCGGCGATCCAGGACCTCCAGCGTCAGGCGGGCCTGCCGCAGACCGGCCAGATGAACGCCGCCACCCAGGCCGCCCTGGCCAACTACCTGGCCCACGGCAACAACCAGATGGGCGGGAACAGCTGATCAGGCACCCCTACCCTCCGCCAGCGACCGAAAGGCCGGGACCGTGTCCCGGCCTTCGGCCGTTTTACCGGAAAACATGTGACCGGTTCCAGGCGCACGACCTGGACCGGTCAGACCGCGGCCGGCTGGCGCCACTGCTCGACGAAGCGCCGCAGCTCCTGCCGTCCCTGCAGGCCGCACTTGGCGTAGATGTTGCCCAGGTGGTATTCCACGGCCTTGCGGCTGACGAACAGCTCGCCCGCGATCTCCGGATTCGACAGCCCCTTGCCGACCAGGTGAGCCACCTCCGTCTCCCGGCTGGTCAGCGTCAGCACAGACCGCTTCTTCGCCGGGCTGCCGGGAAGATGACAGGCCGCCAGCTCCTCTTCGGTCCGGGCGATGAACGGCTCGGCGCGCAGGGCCTGGTACAGGTCGTTCGCCCGCCGCAGGCGCTCGACCGCCGGGCGCCGCTGGCCGGTTCGCCGCAGCAGCCGGCCGTAGGCCAGCTGCAGCCGGGCCGTGTGCACCGGGCTCTGCGTGCTGGCGGTGCCCTCGCCGCGGGCGTAGATCTCCCGAGCCTGGTCGGGGTCGCCGCGCTGCTCGGCCAGCCAGCCGTCCAGCCAGGCCAGGGCCGGCTGCAGCTGGCCGGCCTCACCGCCGTCGGTGCGCAGCGCGTCCAGGACGACGGCGGCCTGGTCTAGCTGGCCCGAGCCGACCAGGCCCTCGACCAGCAGCGGCCGCCATAGCACCGCATAGACCCGGCTGCGGCCGTCCAGGGTCTGCTCGTCCCGCCAGTGACCCAGCGCGTCGGCCATGCCCAGATAGTCACCCGCCGCCTGGCACACCAGGGCCCGGGCCATTGCCGCGTACAGCCGTTCCTGGCCGTAATCCAGGCTGGCCGCCGCCTCCTCGGCCAGCACCGCGTGCCGCTCCGCCTCCTCGGCCTCGCCGCGGCCGGCCGGCACGCAGCCCGCCGCCAGGTGCAGCAACGGCAGCTCGTAGCGGCGGGAATGGATCGCGGCGGCTGAGAACCCCTGCTCGGCGGTGAGCAGCACGTCGTCCCACCGGCCGGCCAGGTACTGGGCCAGCGCCAGGTAGAAGTAGGCGCGCAGGCCAAGGGTCAAGGTGGCGCCCCGGCGCGCCAGCCTGAGGCTGGCGGTCATGTCGGTCACCGCCTGTTCCAGGTCGCCGGCCAGCAGCCGGAACACCCCGCGGAACGACAGGCCGTCGACGTCGACCGGGCCGACCCGCACCGCGTCAGCGTCGAGATGTCCGAGCTCGGCCAGGGCGGCGCGCGGGCCGGCCACCTGGGAGGCGCCGATGGCGATCAGGGTGCGCGTCTGGCTGGCGGCCGCCGCGTCCAGGTATCCGCCCTCCAGGGCTTGCCTGCCGAACGTCATCACCTTCTCCCCGCTCCCCAGGAGCGTGTAGGTGCCAGCCAGCCGGTTGGCGATCATCGCGGCTAGCTGCCGGCGGCCAGGGTCATCGCGGGCCGCCGCCAGCGCTTCGCTGAACCAGCGTTCCGCCTCGGCGAGCCGGCCCAAGGAGAATGCCATGGTCCCCAGCACGCAGCTGCGCAGCGGGGACGGCGCCGATTCCTCGACCGCCTGGCGGAGGGCCAGGCCGCGGGATTCCTCAGCCAGCATCAGGTGCAGCGCTGCGGTCAGCAATCTTCGTTCCCGGTCGGCCCGTTCGGGGGAGATGTCAGATGCCCACTGGAGGTGGGTAGCGGCCAGCGCCAGGTGGCCGTCGGCCGTCTCTTCGCCCGCCAGGCGCTCCAGCTGGGCGGCCAGGTCCTCGTCGGGACGGTCGAGGGCGGCTACCCGGTGCTCCCAGGACGCCGACTCGTTGACGACCAAGGCGGCCCGCGCGTGCAGCATCCTGCGCCTGGTGGCTGTTATGCCCGCATAGATGGCATCGCGGACCAGCGGGTGGCGGATCGCCACCGGGCAGCTCGGCTCTTCCGGCCACCAGTCCACCAGGCCGGAGGCCGCCGCCGGTTCGATGGCCGCGCTGGGTGAGCCGACCTCCGCCGCCTGGCCTACCTGGGCCAGGGGCATGCGCAGGTTCAGCACCGAGAGCATCTCCAGGATGACCCGGGTCTCGGCCGGCAGCACCCTGAGGTGATCACCGACGGCGGCCGCCAGCGTCCGGGGCAGCGCGGGCCGTCCGGGGGCCCGGGGATCGAAGTCGAACCCTTCGCTCAGCAGCGTGCGCAGGTACAACGGATGGCCGCCGGTGTGCCGGTAAAGCCACGCGGCGGCCTCATCGTCCAGCGCTCCTGCCCGGAGGGCGGCGGCCAGTGACGCGACTTCCTCCTGGCTCAGCCCGCCCAGCGGGATGAACAGCCGGTTCTCGACGCTCAGCAGCAGCCGCTGGGCCGCCTCGTCCAGGCGGTCGCTAGGCCCGCGGTAGGTCACGATGGCGATCACCGGGTCAACCGACAGCCGCCGCAACATGAACGTCAGGGCCTCCACCGACTTCCGGTCCGCCCACTGCAGATCATCGATCACGATGGCCAACGCGGCGGCCGCCTGCTGTTCTCCTACTACCTCCAGCAGCCCGGCTCCCACGGAGAACGACGAAGCGGCGCCGTTCAGCGTGGCCGTCGGCACCATGCCTCCGGCCGCCCTGAGCAGCTGGTCGACGATTCCGAAGTCCAGGTCGGCCTCGGCCTGATCGGCCCGAGCCGAAAGCACCCGCAGGTCGGCAGCCTGGGCCAGGCATCGCCGCGCCAGGGCCGTTTTCCCTACCCCGGGGTCGCCTTCGAAGGCCACCAGCCACGGCTGCCCTGCCTCCACCCGGGAGATGACCTCCGCGACGCGCGCCAGTTCCGCCGCTCTGCCGATGAACAGGTCGAGCGGTTGGGGCCGGTCCTGCACGCTCACCTCGCTCTTGCCTGTGACGTCGGCCATCCAGACGAAAAGGGCGCCTGGCGAAGCAGCGCCGATCCTCGACGCCGGTGATCCCAACCGGCCATACCCGTTGAAATCCATCCGCACACCCGGCCAGCAGCACCTCCGCGGCCCCACTCGAGGCGAGGCGGGACCTCGGGAACCGGCCTTATTCGGCATTCAGCGGTCCTGGGAAACAGAACCAGGGAGTCTCCCTAGGAATTTTGCTCTTGTCGAGATCGAAACTGGGTCTATCCGCAAGGTGCAACTAGCTGAAAAGGGAGACACCCAAATCGGCACCCAGACCTACACCGCCAACCCGGGGACCACCAGCCAGCACGTCACCAGCCCGTCCCGGCGCCGGCGCTGGATCCTGGCCGTCGCCGCGGTCGCGACCGTTGCCTTCGCCGCCCTGGCCCTGGCCCTGTGGCACGGCCAGTCCAGCGCCGCCCCGGCCACCAACGGCCCGCCCTTGAGCAGCTCGCCTGCAGCCCGGGCTGGATATCACCGCACAGGCGCGGTCCCCGATCGGGACCGCGCCTGTGGCGACGGGCTGAACAACCGGAGATGTCACCTGGCTGCCCGTCTCGCCTCCCCAGGAGGGCTCCTAGTCCGGTCGCTGCACGGACTGAGCAGAGTCGGGTTCGGGGGTCCAGGACGGGCTGCGGCGCTGTGCAGCAACCGCAGGGCTAGCGGCGGATAAATGACCACCGACAGCAGGCCGAACGACGCAGATCATCAACCCAGACTGGCTGCGCCAAATCGTCGGCGCGTTACGCTCTTTTTACCCGCGGTGGCTGACGCCGCGGGCGGAAGCGAGGTGGGCGCGTGCAGGAGGGGCGGCCGCCGTTGGGGGTTTTCGTGGGCCGGGCGGCGGAACTGGCCCAGGTCGCGGAGGTCATCGCCAGGGTGCAGGCGGGACAGCCGTGGCTGGTGGCGATCGAAGGCGCTCCGGGGGTCGGGAAGACGGCCCTGGCGCGGCGCTGCCTGGCCGAGGCCGAGGGCACCGGCCTGAGAGTGCTGGCGGCTCGCGCCGACCAGGCCGAGGCCGATCTGGACTTCGGGCTCGTCGACCAGCTGCTGCGGGCGGCGGGGACGGCCTCCCGGCTCGTTGTGCCCGCGGGCGGGACCGGCTCGGACATCTCGTCTTTTGCCGTGGGCGCGCGGCTGCTCGAGGTGGTGGGAGAGCAGGCGGCCAGTTGCCCGGTGGCGATCTTCATCGATGATCTGCAGTGGGCCGACCGCAAGTCGGCAGAGGCGCTGACGTTCATGGTGCGGCGGCTGTCGGTGGACCCGGTGATCATGGTGGTGACGTACCAGGGGCCCGGTGACCGCCTGGACGAGGCGGCTCAGCGGATGCTGTCGAGCGTGGAGAACCAGCTGCGTATGCCGTTGGAGGGCCTGGGCCTGGACGAAGTGGCGTCGCTGGCGGTCGCGCTCGGGACCGCATCGCTGGAGGATGAGGTGGTCCGGCGGCTGTACCAGGACACCGGCGGGCACCCGCTGTACCTGCGCACGCTGCTGACCGAGGGCTCCGGCTTCGATCCGAGGGCGCCGGGGCGGCCGGAGCTGCCCCGGTCGCTAGCCGCCGCCATCGGTGATCACCTGCGCGGGCTGCCGTCAGAGACTCGGGTCCTCCTCGAGATGCTCGCGGTACTGAACCTGCGCGTACCGCTGGCCCAGCTAGGCCAGGCGGCTCAGCTAGGCCAGGCGGCTCAGCTAGGCCAGGCGGCTCAGCTAGCCCAGGCGGCACAGGCCGGGCTCGCCCAGCACCGCGATCGAGCCCGCCGTGGCGGCCGGCCTGGTGAGCTGGTGGCCCGAGGAGCCCGCCTGCCCGGTGGCCATCCGCCACCCGCTGGTGCGGGACGCGATCTACGCCGGTATCACGATCGCCAGGCGGCGGCAGCTGCACGCCCGCGCCGCGTTGTTCGTCAGCGAGGCGGCGTCGTGGGAGCACCGGGTGGCCGCCCTGGATCAGCTGGACGAGGACCTGGCCGCCCAGCTCGAGCACCTGGCGGGCGAAGAGGCGGCCGGTGGCCGCCTGGCGATGGCCGCCACGCATCTGCAGTGGGCCTCGGACATGTCCCCGGCCCTCGCCGACCGGGAACGTCGCCTGCTGACCGCCGCGCTGCACCTGATGCTGGCCGAGGAGTCGCGCGGCCTGGCCCTGCGCCAGGCGGTGGAGGCGTCGGCGCCGTCCCCGCTGCGCAGCTGCGTGCTGGCCACCATGGCGTACTCCGCGGGCCAGCTCGGTGAGGCCGAACGGCGGTTCAGCCAGGCGCTGGAACAGGCGCGGGATGACCCGGGCAGCCAGCCGCTGGCCGCCCTGATCGCCAACCGGCTGGCTAGCACCTACACGCTGCTGGGGGACGGGGAGAAGGTGATGGCCCTCGGGCGGCAGGCGCTGGGCACTGGCACGCTAGATCCCGCGGCGGCCAGCCGGACGCGTACCCTGGTCGCCATCGGCGCCGCCCAGGTATCGGGGCCGCGCGCCGGCCTGGCCGAGCTGGCCTACCTCGAGGCCGATCCGGTGATGGTGCGGGCGATCGATGTGGACGGCCTGTCGTACCGGGGGATGCTCCGGCTGCTGGCCGGGGACCTGGGACAGGCCATCGGCGACCTGACCGCGAGCCTCGGACTGGCGCGCCGGGGCGCTACGCTCACCCTCGGCCTGCGCGCCTATTTCTACCTGACGCTGGCCCAGTACCTGGCCGGCGCGTGGGATGACGTCCTGCTTACCGTCGAACAGGGGTTTTCCGCCGCCGCGATCCATCCTCGCCGGTTCGATCTGCCACTGCTGCACCTGGCGGCCGTGACCGTCCCGGCCGGGCGCGGTGCGGCCGAGGAGGCCGAGCGGCATGCCCGGCTGGCCTACGAGGCCGCGGCCAGTGTGGACTACGGCCGGGAACGGGTATACGCGGCGGTCGCCCGAGCACTGATCTGCCAGGCAGCTGGCGATTACCTTGGCATGGCCGACGCGCTGGGCCCGTGGCAGGACGACGCGGCCCTGGACGGCCGCAGCCGGGTGTGGGCGGTCTTGTGGCGGCCGCTGCTCGTGGAGGGCCTGGCCGGATCGGGCCAGCTGGAACAGGCCACCGCCGTCCTGGCCCAGCTGCGGGCCGGCAGCGGCCAGGTCAGCTACCTGGCCCCGGCGCTGGCGTGGCTGGACGGGTGGCTGGCCGAGCAGCGCGGCGACCCCGAACTGGCCTTGCACATCTACCAGCGCGGCGAGGACAGTACCGGCATCGCCAGCCCCGTGCACCACGCCCGCCTGCTGCTGGCCCACGGCCGGCTGCTGCGGCGCACGGGCCAGCGGCGCCTGGCGGTCGGGCGGCTTCGGCACGCGAGCGAGATGTACCAGGCGCTGCGCGCCGCGCCGTTCATGGCCCGGTCCGAAGAGGAACTGGCGGCCTGCCAGCTGCCGGGCAGCCCGGCCAAGAAGCGGTCTGCGCTGTCGCTGACCAGCCGGGAAACCGAGGTCGCTCACCTGGTCGGCAAGGGGCTGTCCAACCCCGAGATCGCGGCCGAGCTGTTCATCAGCCGCAAGGCCGTGGAGTACCACCTGGGCAACATCTACGCCAAGTGCGGCCTGCGAGGACGCCAGCAGCTACGGCGCTTCGTCGAGCAATGGGGCCAGCCCGCCGCCGTCTGACCCAGGGGGAGCCTTCATAGATCGGTACCGCGTCCGGGCGGGTCAGCCGGACCGCCGGCGCCGCCCTGCTCGCGGCCGGCCTGCTGTCGGCCGCGCTCTTCCCCGCCCTGGCCGTCAAGCTGCTGCCCGCTGAACCGGCGGAACCGGCTCCAGGAGCTGACGGATCAGCGGCCAGGGTTCCAGCTCTCCTGGGCCAGCGAACCAGAGAGTTTCTCTAGCGATCGCTCGGCCGGTCCTACGGGGTGCGGAAACGGAAGCCCTCGTCGAGCAGCCGAGGCAGGACGATTTTCAGCGCCGCGACGGTCTGCGACCTGTTCCCGCCGCCGTCGTGCTCGAGGATGATGGACCCGGTCCGGGTGTTGTCCATGATGTTGTCGACAATGGCGGCCACGCCGGGCAGCGACCAGTCCCGCGGGTCAACTGACCAGTCCAGCGGGGTCATCCGCATCTGCTCGCAGTACTGCAGCACGGTCGGCGACCATGCTCCGTACGGCGCGCGGAACATGTGCGGAGTCCTGCCCGTCGCCCGGTGGATCGCCTCAGTGCCGTAAGCCATCTCGTCGTAGACCGTGCCAGGTGACAGGTAGGCCAGGTCCGGGTGCGTCCAGGTGTGATTGACGATCATGTGACCTGCGTGCGCGACTTCGCGGGCCACGCCCGGATTGGCCCGGACGTTGACGCCGATCATGGAGAACGCCGCGGTGATCCCGTACCGGTGCAGCAGGCGCAGGATCTGCGGGGTGTAGACCGGGCTGGGGCCGTCATCGATGGTCAGCGCGACCCGTTTCGGCCCGTCGTGGATGTAGTACATCGGCTGCCTGACCTCGGCCTGGGCCGGGTTCCGCGTGGCCGCCTGACTCCGCAAGGCCGGAACAGCAACCCCGAATCCGGTGAGGACCACCAGCCCGCCCGCCCTCAGCAGGACCCGCCGGGACGGGACAGCGCCAGGCTGCCCGGCCGTCTGTGGTGTGGTGTTCATCGATCGCCGCCCGTAATCGCCCACGCCGGCGAGCTCGTTTCTGATCGGGACCGCCTACAACAGCAGTTTCACCCGTAGTCGCATTGATGTCGATAGCCATCGCTATGTCTTGTGCCACATGGGCAGAGTCGTCTCTAATCGGGCCAATACCGCGACACGGCAAGAAAGTCATACGGGGTTTCTCGAAATATCCTGACTTGACGCAAATAATGCTGCTGTGGATTCACCGGGAAGCCTTACCGTTCCGCGCCGGGCCGGCGCCTACCCTGGCTATCCCCCGGTGTCCGACCGGCAGTACAGGTTCCGGCGTGCCGTGGTCCTCGTCGCGTTGCTGTCGCTGGTGGCGGTGATAGCGGGCTGGCTGGGCCGTTCCGGGCCGGCGCCGGTCTCGCCTCGCCTGGCGTGGGTCTTCTCGCCTGCCTCGAATACCGTGACGATCCGGGTGACTCTCTCGGCCGGGCCGTCCGCTCGGCAGGTCCTGGCCCAGAGCCGGCTGGCCGTGTCGGAGAACGGCAACGGGCACACCGAACGCTGGTCCGCGGCCGGCGGGACGGTACGGGTGCCGGTGCCCGCGGGCGGCCGGACCAGCCTCCTGGTCCAGCTCACCGGCCCGCGGTCGCTGACCAGGACGCTCACGGTCAGCGCCCCGCCGCCGCCGCGGATCGTCGCGTCCGGCGCGAGCCCCGGCCGGTGGCTGGTGTACACGTCCGGCCCGCTGCAGCCCGGACCGCCCCAGGTGCTGTGCGGGACCGATGAGGTCAGCTCGGTGGCACCGTCACAGGTGGCGGTGTCCGAGAGCACGACTGCCTGCCACGCCCAGCTGCAGCTGACCGCACAGGACGGCGAGCAGGCGGCCGTCCCGGTCACGATCCCCGCCCTGTCCCAAGCTAAGGTCCGTGCCGTGTCCGTGGCCAAGCTGTACTGCTTCGCGAACCCCGCCGGGCGGGCCATCTACATCACCATCGATGACGGCTGGACGCCCAGCGCCGAGGTGCTGGATCTGATGCACCAGACGTACCTGCCGATCACGGCCTTCCTCATCTCCGAGGCCGCCCAGGAGCACCTGAGCTACTGGAAGTCCTTCGTCGCCGCGGGCGGGATGATCGGCGACCACACGGTCTCCCATCCCTACCTCACCAAGCTCACCCTGAGGCATGCCGCCAGCCAGTGGGCCCAGGCGCGGACGGCGCTCGGCCGCTGGCTGGGTCAGACTCCCGTTGTGGGGCGCCCGCCGTACGGGGCCTTCGACAACAAGGTGGAGGTGGCGGCCGCCCGGGCCGGGCTGACGGCCCTGGCGGGCTGGAGCGCCACCATGTCGGGCAACCGCATCCAGACCTGGAACGGCAAGCCGCTGAGCCCGGGCGAGATCGTCATCCTGCACTGGGTGCCCGGGCTTGGCCACCAGCTCGCCGTGCTGCTGGCGGCGATCCGGGCCCTGCACCTGAACCCGACGCCGCTGACGCCGGCCAGCTTCTCCGGGATCGCCCCCCAGCAGCACTCCCTCAACGGCGACTGACCTGGCCGCTGCGGCCAGGTCAGTCGATCGGCTTACCTGAGCCCCGCCGCCGAGACGGATCGCGCCGCGACCCCGCCGACCGCGCTCGCCCCCCGGCTGCTGACCGGGCTCACCGTGCACGAGGCCGGGACGACCGGACCGCGCTCGCTAGCGCCACCAGGGCAGGCGGCGCTGCTCGGCTACGTGGGTGGCGGGCTCGGTGATGGCCTGCGCATGCGAGCTGAGGTGCTCCAGGTGCTCTTGGACCCAGAGCAGTTGCGGATGATGGCCGGTGGTGATGATCCGGACCAGGCCCGGGTCGCCAGCCTCGCCCTCCCCGTCAGCATCATCGATCCCGCCAGGTGCGGCGGCGCCGAGGGCGGCGCCCACCTTGACCATCGCGCTGACGTCCTCGGGGCTGGCCCCGGCCGCGGCGGTCGTCCCGTTCAGGGCGGTGAACGCCGGGACGCTGACCGGTAGCAGCACCTCATGCGCCGCGGGCCGGCCCACCAGCACCGCGATCCGCTCGTAGAAGGCCGTCAGTTCCGCGGTGGCCTGGGTCAGCACGCTCTTCGCGTAGATCACGCCGGCGTGGCGGTGATGCCGGGGGTGCGCCGGCTCCTGGAGCCCGGCCAGCGAGTACGCGGTCAGCCGCAGCCGCATGGTGGCCATGACCAGCATCCACAGGTCCGACTTGGACAGGTGCTTGGCGCCCTGCTCGGCCAGGAACCCGCGTAGCGCCTCGTCGAGCCGGATCCCGGCGGTGACGGCCGCGGGGCCCGCATCCGGCGCCTCGTGCCGGGTGCCCAGGGCCCACTGCACCGACTCGGTCAGGTAGGCGGCCCCGACCCGGAACGCGTCGGCCAGGTCGTCACCGACCACCGAGGCCGCGCCGCGCGGCCAGAACAGCACGCCGACCACCAGGCTCACCAGGCAGCCGATGGCCACGTCCTGGATGCGGAGCAGGCCCACCTTCCAGCCCACCGGCACGAGCAGGTTGAACAGGACCACGATGACGACGGTGAACGCGGCCTGGCCGAAGATGAACGGCAGCGTGCCCGGCGCGTACGCGGCCACGGCGATGGCGATCGGCAGCGCCACCCACAGCGCGGGCGTGCTGGTCCCGATGCCGAGCAGCAGCAGGGCACCGACCACGAAGCCGATCACCGTGCCGCCCAGCGCGCGCAGCGCGGTGGACTCGGTGGACGCCGCGTTGGTGCGCAGCACCGACAGGGTGCCGAGCACCACCCAGAACCCGTGCTGGACCCCGGACACGTCAGCCACCAGGACCGCCGCGGCCAGGGCCACCGACGCGCGCAGGCTGTTCAGGAACCAGACCGAGCGGATGCTGGCGTGCCGGGTCAGCACGCCGAGCGCACTGTAGAGCGCGGCCACCCGGCGTTCGGCGTCGGTGCCCTCCGGCTGCGCGCCGTACCAGCCGCGGCGCCGGGCGGCGATCGTCTCCGGATCGGCGCGCCGGGTGGCGATCAGGGCGTCCGCCACCAGCCCGCGGACCGCGAGCGAGATCGCCTGGGCGTGGAAGGCGTGTCGCGCGGCCGCCTGCACCGAATCCCCACCCACCTCTCCTGCCCCCTTCTCGTCGTCCGGGGCCGCCGACTGGTGGTAGGCGACGCTGGCCTCGCGCCGCCGTTCCAGTTCGTCGACGTCGGGCAGCGGAGCGGTCCCGTCGTCGTCGGCCAGCAGGTCGCCGGCCTGGCTGAGCACCACGGCGCTCTCGGCGAACAGGTCGCGGTCGGGCGGGTCGGCCCGGTCCAGGTTCGGGTGCCCGTCGGTGGCGTCGGCCACCAGCGAGGTGCACCATTCGAGGTACTGCACCACGCTGGCCATGGCCTGGTCGGAGGTGGCCAGCCCGGTCGGCCGGTACGGCGTGCTGGCGAACGCGCTCATCAGCTCGTACTTGGCGGCCAGGCAGGCCTGGTGGTCGGCCGGGGTGGCCGTACCGCGCACAGCCACCTCCAGCGTGGCGGCCAGCGCCCGGGCCGAGCCGGCCGCCGCGGTCCGCAGCCGGTCTCCCGGCGACGGCGGCGAGATCACCAGCACGGCCACCGTGGAGACGGCCGAGGCCAGCAACCAGCCCGCCAGCCGGTCCGGGATCATGCTCACGGTCCCGGCCGTGGCCACCGGCAGCACGTAGGGGAACAGCGCCGCGATGGCGCCGGAGGCCGCGTTGGGCCCGGCCACGCCCGCGAAGAAGATGCCGAACGTCACCGGGATCGTGACCAGGACGGCCAGCCACTCGATCCCGCTGACCGCCGTGCCGATGATCAGCCCGATACTTCCGGTCAGGGCCAGCAGGAAGTGCGCGACGGCCTTGTCCCGCTTGCTGCCGCCGAACGAGACGACGACCAGGTTGGCGAAGCCCCCGAACGCGGCGAACAGCGCCATCTGCAGGTTGCCGAAGCCCTCGTAGGTCAGGGCGAACAGGGAGGGGATCACGATGACCGCACGCGCGGCCCGCATCGCCGCGGGCACCGACCAGGTCGGCCACCACGCGGGCCGGGGCCGCTGCGCGCTGCCGTCCGCTGGGCCGGACGGGCTGGCCGACGGCGCGGAAGGCCGGAAGACAGCCAGCGGGAGGCGGCGCGTGGCGCTCATATCGGGCATTGATCCAGTCTAAAAGGCGGCCCCGCGATCGGCGGGATTCAGGTTTACCCCTGGCCCCCGTGCGATACATTGCTGCATTCGCGATCGGCGCGGTTCAGCGCGCATCCCAGGAGGAGGAGGTTCCATGCAGGAGGCATCGCCAGCACCGGCCACGCTGGACGACGACGATACCCGGCTGGAAAGCCTCGGGTACCGCCCGCAGCTGAACCGCGTGCTCGGGCTGTTCGCGAACTTCTCGGTGGCGTTCACCTACCTGTCGCCGATGGTCGGCATCTTCACCCTGTTCACCCTCGGGCTGAGCACCGGCGGTCCGGCCTACATCTGGCTCACCTTCATCCCGGTGGCCGGGATGCTGCTGGTCGCCCTGGTCTTCGGCGAGCTGGCCAGCCACTACCCGGTGGCCGGCGCGCTCTACCAGTACAGCAAGTACACGGTCGGCCGGAGGTTCGGCTGGTTCGTCGGCTGGTTCTACGGGATCGCGCTGCTGGTCACGGTGGCCGCGGTGGATACCGGCGTGGTCGCCTACGCCGTCGCGCTCGGCCACGACCTGTTCGGATGGAACTTCAGCGCCAGCGGCCACGGGACCATCCTGGTCGTGACGCTGGGCCTGCTGGCCATCCAGACCACGCTGAACACCATCGGCGCCAAGATCATGGGCCGGGTCGCGCAGATCGGCGTGTACGTGGAGATCCTCGGCACGTTCGGCATCGCGATCGTGCTCGCCATCCACGGCTTCCACCACGGACTCGGCTTCCTGACCACCACGCAGAACGTCCAGCACGCCGAGTCCAACCCGCTCGGCCTGGACTTCGGCGGCAGCTGGATCGCCGCCGCGCTGGTCGCGGTGCTCGCGCCGGTCTACATCTTTTACGGCTTCGAGTCGGCCGGCGACATCTCCGAGGAGACCAAGAACGCGGGCCGGCAGGTCCCGCGGGCCATGCGGCTCGCCCTGATCTGGGGCGGGATCGCCTCGTTCGTGCTCACCGGCGCGCTGCTGCTGGCCATGCCGGCCAGCGCCGGCTCGGTCGGCAAGACCATCCAGGGCGGCGGCATCCCGTACATCCTCGGCTCCCTGCCGGGCGGCCTGCAGGAAGCGATTGTCGGCCTGATCATCATCGCGTTCTTCTCCTGCGGCAGCGCGGTGCAGGCCGCGGGCAGCAGGCTCGCCTTCTCCTACGCCCGGGACGGCGCGCTGCCCGGCTCCAAGTGGATCTCCGCGGTGAGCGAGCGGTTCAAGACCCCGGCCAACGCGCTGTTCGCCGGCGCGCTGATCACCGTGCTGTTCGTGGGCTTCGAGTTCGCCTCGCCCACCCACGACGTCAAGATCTTGTTCTTCACCTACCCGGCCAACACGAACGTGCTGATGTCGCTGGTGTCCTTCGGGATCAGCGGCATCTACCTGTCGTTCCTGCTGACGGTGATCGGGTCGATGATCGCCCGGCGCCGCGGCTGGATCCCGGCCGGCCGGTTCAAGCTGGGCCGCTGGGCCTGGCCGGTGTCGGTGGCCGCCGTGGTGTACCTGGGCCTGATGCTGGCCAACGTGGTCGCCCCGACCGGGCTGGGCAGCGCGCGGGCCTACTTCAACTACGACTGGGTTACCTTGCTGGTGATGGTGATCGTCGGCCTGCTCGGCGTCATCGTGTTCTTCGCCGCGCACCGGGGCCGGGAGATCGGCGAGCACCTTATCGACCGCGAGGCGCCGGTGGCCGCGGCTGAGCTGGTGCCCGTGCCGGACGCCGCGGTCGCGGAGAGCTCCGAGGACCCCGGTCCGGAGGCCTCCTGAGCACTGCGGCCGACGCGGCGCAAGGGGTCAGCGGCACGTGGTAATGTGAAACGCTGCCCGGTGCTAGCCGCGGCAGATAGAGGCGTGCTGCACCCTCAGGCGGCCGTCTCGGGGGATCAACCCTTTGAACCCTTTCCCGCGCTAATTCTAAGGAGCCACGTGCCGCTCGATACCGCCGTCAAGAAAGAGATCCTGACGGAGTACGCGACCAGTGAGGGTGACACCGGTTCGCCGGAGGTCCAGATCGCGCTGCTGACCAGGCGGATCAACCACCTGACCGAGCACCTGAAGGTGCATAAGCACGACCACCACAGCCGCCGCGGGCTGCTGCTGCTGGTCGGCCGGCGTCGCAGGCTGCTGAAGTACCTGGCTAAGAAGGACATCGCCCGTTACCGTGCGATCAGGGAGCGTCTCGGCATCCGCCGCTGACCCCCGTCCGCCAGGAGCCCCGGCCCCTGGCGCCACGAAAACTGAATAACCACACTGACATCCCGTAGCCCCCGGCCCCGAACGCCAGGGCCGGTCCTCGGTAGTGGTCCCCGGGTCGCCTGCCCTTCCGGCAAGCACAGCACCCGAGGACTTCGATCGAAGACCGGCCGGCCGCCTAACCGGCGAGCCAGGCCACATGCGGCACGGCGGCGGGTGGGTGCGGGATCTACCGCAAGGAGGTCTCACCCGTGGAGGGTGTCCGAAGTGCCGAAGCCGTTATCGACAACGGTGAGTTCGGCGTTCATACAGTCAGGTTCGAGACGGGCCGGCTGGCTCGTCAGGCCGCCGGGTCCGCCCTGGTGACGCTCGACGGCGAGACCGTGGTGCTTTCCGCCACCACGGTGTCCAAGAAGCCAAAGGAAAACCTGGATTTCTTCCCGCTCACCGTGGACGTCGAGGAGCGGATGTACGCGGTGGGCCGGATCCCCGGCTCGTTCTTCCGCCGGGAGGGCCGTCCGTCGGAGGACGCCATCTTGACCTGCCGGCTGATCGACCGGCCGCTGCGCCCGTCCTTCGTCAAGGGCCTGCGCAACGAGATCCAGATCGTCGCGACGATCCTCGCGCTCGACCCGCAGCACCTGTACGACGTGGTGGCGATCAACGCCGCCTCCATGTCCACCCAGCTGGCTGGGCTGCCGTTCTCCGGCCCCATCGGCGGCGTCCGGGTGGCCCTGATCAAGGGCCAGTGGGTCGGCTTCCCCACCCACGAGCAGCTGGCCCAGGCCACCTTCGACATGGTGGTCGCCGGACGGGTCCTCGAGGACGGCGACGTGGCCATCATGATGGTTGAGGCCGAGTCCACCCCGGAGACGCTCAAGTTGCTGGCCGACTCCGGCAGCGGCGCCGTGGCGCCCACCGAGGACAGCGTGGCCGAGGGGCTGGATGCGGCCAAGCCGTTCATCAAGATCCTGTGCGAGGCGCAGCAGCGCGTGGCCGCCGAGGCGGCCGGGGCCGAGGGCGCGGCGCACGCCGAGTACCCGGTGTTCGTCGACTACACCGAGGACGTGTACGACGCGGTGGCCCGCGAGGTCTCCGACGAGCTGGCCAAGGCCCTGACCATCGCGGGCAAGCACGACCGCGAGGCCGAGACCGACCGGGTCAAGGCGCTGGCGCAGGAGAAGCTCGCCGAGCAGTTCGGGGGCCGGGAGAGCGAGATCAGCGCCGCGTTCCGCTCGCTGACCAAGAAGCTGGTCCGGGAGCGGGTCATCAGGGACGGGCTGCGCATCGACGGCCGCGGCCTGACCGACATCCGGCCGCTGTCCGCCACGACGCACGTGCTGCCCCGGGTGCACGGGTCGGCGCTGTTCGAGCGCGGCGAGACCCAGATCCTGGGCGTGACCACGCTCAACATGCTCCGGATGGAGCAGATGATCGACACGCTCAACCCCGACCGCACCAAGCGCTACATGCACAATTACAACTTCCCGCCGTACTCCACCGGTGAGACCGGCCGGGTCGGCTCGCCCAAACGGCGCGAGATCGGGCACGGTGCGCTCGCCGAGCGGGCCCTGCTCCCGGTGCTGCCCGCCCGCGAGGAGTTCCCGTACGCGATCCGGCAGGTGTCGGAGGCGATCAGCTCGAACGGCTCCACGTCCATGGGCTCGGTCTGCGCCTCCACGATGTCGCTGCTGGACGCGGGCGTGCCGCTCAAGGACATGGTGTCCGGCATCGCCATGGGCCTGATCCACGAGGGCGGCCAGTACGTGACGCTGACCGACATCCTCGGCGCCGAGGACGCGTTCGGCGACATGGACTTCAAGGTGGCGGGCACCGAGCAGGTGATCACCGCGCTGCAGCTGGACACCAAGCTCGACGGCATCCCCGCCTCGGTGCTGGCCGGGGCGCTGAAGCAGGCCCGCGGGGCCCGGATGACCATTCTCGAGGTCATGCGCGGCGCCATCAGCCAGCCTCACGAGATGTCCCCGTACGCGCCGCGGATCATCACGATCAAGGTGCCGGTGGACAAGATCGGAGAGGTCATCGGGCCCAAGGGCAAGATGATCAACTCGATCCAGGACGACACGGGCGCCGAGATCACCATCGAGGACGACGGCACGATCTACGTCGGGGCCACCGACGGGCCCTCGGCCGAGGCGGCCCGGGCCGCGATCAACGCCATCGCCAACCCGCACATGCCCGAGGTCGGCGAGCGGTTCCTCGGCACGGTGGTGAAGACCACCACGTTCGGCGCGTTCGTGTCGCTGCTGCCGGGCAAGGACGGCCTGCTGCACATCACCCAGATCCGCAAGCTGCACGGCGGCAGGCGGATCGAGAACATCGACGACGTGATCCACATCGGCGACAAGATCCAGGTCGAGATCCGCGAGATCGATGACCGCGGCAAGCTGTCGCTGGTCCCGGTGGAGGTGGTCGAGCGCGAGGCGGCCGGCGAGGACCTGTCCGGCGGCGAGCCGTCCCGTGACCGCGGCGACCGTGGTGACCGGCCCCGCAGCGGCGACCGGACCGGGTCCGGTGATCGCGGCGACCGGAGCGGCGAGCCGGACGGGCATGACGGTCATCGCCGGACCCGGCATCGTACCCGGGGGCACCACGAGTAGATGGCTACCGAACCAAGCCATGTCAATCGCACCGTCCTGCCCGGCGGGCTGAGGGTCGTTACCGAGTTCCTGCCCGCCGTGCGGTCGGTGGCGCTGGGCATCTGGGTCGGCGTCGGCTCCCGGGACGAGGACCACGCGCACGCGGGCGCGACGCACTACCTGGAGCACCTGCTGTTCAAGGGCACCAGCCGGCGCACCGCACTGGAGATCTCGGCCGAGATGGACGCGGTCGGCGGCGAGATGAACGCGTTCACCGCCAAGGAGTACACCTGCTACTACGCGCGGGTGCTCGACGCGGACCTGCCGCTGGCCGTGGACGTCCTGTCCGACATGGTGACCAGCTCGCTGATCACCCCGAAGGACGTGGACGCCGAACGCAACGTGGTGCTCGAAGAGATCGCGATGAACGACGACGAGCCCTCCGACACCGCACACGAGGCGTTCACCGCCAAGCTGTTCGGCGACACTCCGCTCGGCCGGCCGATCCTGGGCACCGTGGACTCGATCAACGCGATCACCAGGGAGCAGATCTTCGAGCACTACCAGGCCCGGTACACCCCGGAGCACCTGGTCGTGGCCGCGGCGGGCAACCTGGACCACGACACCGTGGTCCAGCTCGTGGCCCAGGCCTTCGGCCCGGCCCTGGACCGCCCCGCGGAGCCCGCCCCGCCCCGGCTGAACGGGGGTCGTTCCGAGTTCGGCGCCGAGGCCGGGGCGGGTACCACGCTGGTCTCGCGCAGCATCGAGCAGGCCAACCTGGTCCTCGGCTGCGAGGCCCTGGCCCGGACCGATGACCGCCGGTTCGCGCTCGGCGTGCTGAACGCGGCGTTCGGCGGCGGGATGTCCTCCCGGCTGTTCCAGGAGGTCAGGGAGAAGCGCGGTCTGGCCTACTCGGTGTACAGCTTCGCGGCCCAGCACGCCGACACCGGCATGTGGGGCATCTACGTCGGCTGCCTGCCGGCCAAGGCCGACGAAGTCCTGGCCATCTGCGGCGAGGAGATCGACCGGGTAGTGAACGGCGGCCTGACCCACGCCGAGCTGGCCCGCGGCAAGGGCCAGGTACGCGGCTCGATCGTCCTGGGCCTGGAGGACCCCTCGTCGCGGATGAGCCGCCTGGGCAAGTCCGAACTGGTATACCCGCGGCTCGATCCGGTCGACGAGGTGCTCGCCTCGATCGACGCCGTCACCCACGACGACGTCCGTGCCGTGGCCGCCGAGATCCTCGCCCGCCCCAAGGCGCTAGCCGTGGTCGGCCCGTTCGACGACGCCTCCGCCTTCACGGCCTAAGCCAGGATTGTGGACCGGTAAAGGGACCCACCGGGAGGACCGCGATGATCAGGGTCGGGGTGGTAGGGGCGCGCGGGCGGATGGGGCGCGAGGTGATCCGCGCGGTCAGCGAGGCCCCGGACCTGTACGTCGCCGCCGGGGTCGACCTGGGCGACGACCGGGACGCGCTGACCGGGTGCGACGCGGTGGTCGACTTCACCCATCCCGGCGCGGTCATGGACAACCTGCGCTGGTGCGTCGAGCACGACCTGGACGTCGTGATCGGCACCTCCGGGTTCGGCGAGGACCGCCTGGACGAGGTGCAGGGCTGGCTGGATGACCACCGGGCGATGCGCGTCCTGGTCGTGCCCAACTTCTCCGTCGGCGCCATCTTGATGATGCGTTTCGCCGAACAGGCGGCGCGCTTCTTCCCCTCCGCCGAGGTGATCGAGCTGCACCACGCAGCCAAGGCCGACGCCCCGTCCGGGACGGCGCTGCGCACCGCATCGATGATCGGCGCGGCCCGGGCCGAGGCCGGCCTCGGCCCGCCGCCGGACGCCACCGTGTCGGAGCTGCCCGGTGCACGCGGCGCCACCGTGGACGAGGTCCACGTGCACTCGGTGCGCGTCGCGGGTCTGGTAGCGCATCAGGAGGTGCTGTTCGGCGGCCAGGGGGAGACGCTCACGATCAGGCACGACTCCCTGGACCGGGTCTCGTTCATGCCCGGGGTGCTGCTGGCCGTCCGCAACCTCGGCTCGCTCCCCGAGGGCCTCACCGTCGGCCTGGAGGGACTGCTCGGGCTGGAGTAGGCGTACCGTCGGAGCATGTGCCGCAGCATCAAGACCCTCCGTCCGCCCTTCGCCGAGCAGGTCACCGACGATGACATCCGCGCGGCGGCCCTGCAGTACGTCCGGAAGATCAGCGGTTTCCGCGCGCCCGCCGGGCACAACGCCGAGGCGTTCGGGAACGCGGTGGACGCGGTGGCGGCCGCCACCGCCACCCTGCTGGACCACCTCGAAGTCCGCTCCGCACCGGGGCGGTAGCGTAGGCGGCTCAGCCGGCCCCCTTCACCACCCGGTCCACGGCAGGTACACGGTCGCCCCGCTGCCGCGGCTGCGCAGGCCCGCGGCCACCCGGGTGCTGATCATCGGCGGCAGGTAACGGGCCAGGTCGTCCGGGTCGACGAACCGGTAGTCGTCCAGTTCGGACTCCTGCAGCCGGATCGGGGTGTCGTCGGCCAGCACGCCGCCGTCGAAGACGAAGTGCACGATCGGCTTGGGCCGGATGCCGTCCGGCGCCGCCCACCCGACCACCAGCAGCGGTCCCGGCTCGATGTCGAGCCCGAGTTCTTCGGCGACCTCGCGGCGGCAGCCGACGTGCGGGGGTTCGCCGTGGTCGAGGATCCCGCCCGCCAGCGACCAGTGATCCCGGTAGTTCGGCTTGACCAGCAGCACCCGGCCGGCCGGGTCGGTGAACAGCGCCGCCGCGGCGGCGAACGTGGTGGGCAGCCGCGCGAACCACGCGGCCTGCTCGCTGGCCGAGTACTGTTTGCTGGCTGCGTCGGGCACGAAACCGACCCTATCGGGCCGCCGACACTCGCGGTGACGGCACCGGTAGTAGCCTGAGCGCATGCACACACCGGGTGACGATGCGTCAGCGCCTGACGCCGAGGAGAGCCGCGTCGAGGTGTACGTCACCACCGACACGACGGCCGCTCCGCATAAGGCCGACGAGGCCAAGCTGTACGTGATGTACGACGCGGCCAACCCCGACGGCGACAAGCTGTACTTCACCGAGGCCGAGTGGGAGGCGTTCGTGCTCGGGGTCAAGGACGGCGAATTCGACCTTGACGAGTCGGGCAACCTGCCCTGACCGCTACGCGGGCATATTCGTCCCGCCGGGGTTGACTCCGCCCTGGGGCTGCATCTCTCCCGGCTTAGGCGCCCCCACGATCACGTCCAGGTCGCTGGCCAGACGGGGCGCGGCGGCGGCCGCCCGGCCGTACAACATCGTGGCCAGGGTCTTGCCCGCTGCGGTGACGCTCACCCGCGCGCATCCCGACGCGGCGTAGGTGAAGGTGGCCAGGACCCGCGAGCCGTCGTAGAACGTCCCGATGAACTCGGTCCCGATGTCGGCCGGGCAGTGCATCATCTGAGCCGGCGCGGGATGGGTCACCGCGGCACACAGCTGACCGAACAGGGCGCGTACCTGGGCCGGCTGCCGGTAGGTGGTGTTGACCAGCGGGTTGGTCCCGACCGGTGCCATGAGGTGCATCATCCGGCGGATGGAGACCGCGGTCGCCTGGTTCACGCTGGCGCAGCCGACCTGGGGCCCGGCCGCGGCCGTCGTGGTGGCCGCGGCTGCCGCCGGGGCCGCCGCCGAGCCGGACGCCACCACCGAGCCGCACCCGGACACCGCCGCGAACAGCAGCCCGGCCCCGAGGATCCCGAGGATCCCGAAGAACCCGGCGCGCCCGCGCAGAGGGCGTTGATCCATCATGCGGGTTTGACGCACCCGGCGCGCCGTCCGTTCCATCACGTCTCCGCGGATAGCTCAGAACACGCCCGCCGCAACGGCGGATCCGACCCCGATGAGCATAACGCTCGCGACCAGCTCGCACCGGTCGCTCGCGCGGGCGCCGAGCGCGGCGCCCAGTTCCAGCCCCGCCAGCGACATGACCACGCTCACCGCGCCGAACACCGTCGCGGCCACCGCCAGCCCGGTGTGATACGTGCCGAGGGCGAAGCCGGCCGCGAGGTTATCGACGCTCAGCGCGAGCCCGGTGGCCACGACCCGGCCCGTCCGCCACGACGGCCCGCTGCCGAGCCCGCCGTTCCTGTCCGGGCCGCGGCGGTCTCCGCCATCCCGGCGACCACGCCGGGCCAGGATCAAGCTGGTCACGCCGATGACGATCAGCGCGGCCCCGCCCAGCCAGCGCGCCGCCTGGCCGAGGCTCGAGGCCAGGCCCTGCCCCAGGGCCACGCCCAGGATCGGCATGCCCGCCTCGAACACGCCGAACACCACCGCGATCCGCACCCGGTCCCGGCCGCGCACCCCGCTGACGCCGATGCCGATCGCCGCCGCGAAGTTGGACAGCCCGAGCGCGACGGCCAGGAGCAGCAGCGCGAGCACAGGCTCAGGCTACCGGCTAGGCCGAAAACCCCCCGTCACGGAAGACCACGGTCACCACAGCGTGACCGGACCCGCGCCCTCCAGGCGGAGCAGCAGTTCTTTGCGGTCCAGGCCGCCGCCGTAACCGGTGAGGCTGCCGTCACTGCCGATTACCCGGTGGCACGGCACGATGATCGAGATCGGATTGGCCCCGTTGGCCAGGCCCACCGCGCGCGACGCGACCAGCCGCTTGCCCAGCGCGCGGGCGATGTCGCCGTAGCTGACCGTGCTCCCGTAGGGGATCTTGGTCAGCTGCGCCCACACCGCGAGCTGGAACGCGGTCCCGTTCGGCGCCAGCGGCACGGTGAACTCCTTGCGGTCGCCGGCGAAGTACTCCTCGAGCTGCGACGCCACCTCGGTGAAGGTCTCCGGGCTCAGCGTCAGCCCGGCTTCCACCCGGGCCGAGTGCCGGTCGGCGTCGAGCATCCACAGCCCGGTCAGGGCGTGCCCGTCGCCGGTCAGCAGCAGCCGGCCGATGGGGGAGCTGACGATGTGGGAAAGGCGCGGGGTATCCAGGTCCGGCGCCACGAACGGGCTGGTCACGACTGATCCTCTTTCTCTTCTGTCGACTCGATCGATGCCCACAGGTGCTGCACCGCGTAGGAACGCCACGGCCGCCAGCCTTCGGCCAGCTCCGCCGCGGCCCGGGCCGCCCGGTTCCGCGCCGCCGGGCCGTGAACCCCGGCCGGCCAGGCGCCCAGCCGTCCGAGCGCCTCGAGCACCCCGACATCACCAGGCAGGAACGCGTCGGGGTCGGACAGCGCCCGCATCCGGATGTAACCGGCCGTCCAGGGTCCGATGCCGGGCAGGGCGAGCAACTGCGCCTCGGCGCGGTCCCGCTCGGCGCCGGGGTCCAGCGACAGGTCGCCGGCGGCCAGCGCGGCGGCCAGCCCGGTCAGCGCGCCGGCGCGGGTCCGCGGCATCGGCAGTGTGCCCGGATCGGCCGCGGCCAGCGTCTCCGCGGTGGGGAAGCAGTGCGTCAGCGTGCCATCCGGCCGCTCGAGCGGCTTGCCGTAGGCGGCCACCAGTCGTGCTCCGAGGCGCCGGGCCGCGGCTACCGACACCTGCTGGCCGAGCACGGCCCGCAGCGCGAGCTCGTTCCCGTCCACGTGACCGGGTACCCGGCGGCCCGGGCTGGCCAGCGCCAGCGGGCCGAGCACCGGATCGGCGGCCAGGGACGCGGTGACCGCCTCGGGGTCGGCGTCCAGGTCGAGCAGCCGGCGGCAGCGCTGGACCGCGGCGGTCAGGTCGCGCAGGTCCTCGAGCTGCAGCTCGCAGTCGATGTAACCGGGGTCCGGCGGACCCGCGCCGACCGACAAGATGCCCGTGCCGTTGGGCAGCAGCATCGTCCGCCGGTAGCGGCGCTCCTGTACCGCCTCCACGCCGGGGATGGCGCGGGCGGCCAGGAAGCCGATCATCCGGTCCACGTCGATCGGCGCCCGGTACGGCAGCCGTAGCCGGATCAGCCCGGGCGCTGCGGGGTCCGACAGCCCCGAGGCGCGGGCCAAGGTGGTCCGCCGGGATCGTGGCGCCTGCCCCCGTCGCCCGCGCGTCTCGCGCAGCTGGGTGGGCGTCACCGCGAACACCTCGAGGATCGTCGCGTTGAACTGCCTGATGCTGGTGAAGCCGGCCGCGAACGCGATTTCCGACAGCGGCAGCGTGGTCGTCTCGGTCAGTACCCGGGCCGTCTGGGCGCGCTGCGCGCGGGCAATGGCCAGCGGCCCCGCGCCCAGTTCCGCGGTGATCAGGCGGCGCACCTGGCGCTGCTCGTAGCCGAGCCGGCTAGCCAGCCCGGCCACGCCGTCGCGGTCGACCACGCCGTCGGCGATCAGCCGCATCGCGCGGCCGACCACGTCGGCCCGGATGTTCCATTCCGGCGAGCCGGGGGAGGCGTCCGGGCGGCACCGCTTGCAGGCGCGGAAGCCGGCCTCCTGGGCCGCGGCCGCGGTGCGGTAGTACCGCATGTGCTCGCGCTTGGGCGTGATCGCCGGGCACGACGGGCGGCAGTAGATCCCCGTCGAGCTCACGGCGATGAAGAACACCCCGTCGAAGCGGGCGTCCTTGCTGATCGCCGCCTGGTACCGCTGCTCGTCATCGAGCCCGGACGGCCTGGTTAGGTTCGTGCTCACGTCATCCACAATGCCAGCCCGCGGCGACTGGTACTGGCGGAAATCGGACAGCCACCCCCGTCGCCGGTCCGCCAGTGTCGGGCTGCAGCAGACCTTCCGCGGCGAACTGTGGGGCCGCGACGGGGCTGGAGCCCTACCTGGACCGCCAGGCCGCCCCGCAGACCGCCGAGGCGGGCGCCGTCGGCGACATCACCGGCGACATCATGCGCGGACAGTAACCAGGGACGTCCTTTATTTTTGACGGAACGGAACGTGGTAACCGCCAGTCCGCACGTCTCGTGTTCACACTGGTATCTGCCGCTATGCGGCTTCTCTCAGATCCCGTATTGGTTACTCTGCGTAGATTATTACCTGAGAGATAGCTAACTATTACCTCGTTACCCGTTGCATTTGATGCAGCACGTTCGGTTACACTACAAATGGTAGCGAAACAACTTCGCACCGTGTTTAACCAGACGTTGCCCCGCCTGCGGGCCGTGTTAGCTGGCGGGGCAACGTCGCAGATCAGAGTGGTATTCGAGGTGTGGGTCGTGGCCAGCAAGGATGAAGACGAGGATCGGTCACCGGACGACGGGACCGACTCCTACGACCGGCTTCCCTTCCGGGAGACCGGCACCGGCCACCCGGCCCCCATCGAGGCACGCGCCGAAGTCCGCGATCGCGAGACCTACTACGCAGAGCTACGCTTCGCCGTCCACTGCCAAAGCCGGTCGATCCCTCTGCCCCGGGCCGCCCTGGATGACCAGGAGCCGGACACACCGAAGCGCCGCCCCGACGATGAAAGCTGGGACGACATGACCGCCCGCTTCGGCGACACCTGGACCTGAGAGCCGTCGGCGGCGGCCCGGACCCTCCCTCCGGCGCTCGGGCGTTCGCGCCGCCGCCGACACCGTGTTTCCTCGGGGGGAGCGATCCCCCAACCCCTCGGCCCCCCTGACTAGAGCCGCCAGAAGTCGAACCGGTCCCGGCCGACCCGGAAGCCAACCGCCTCGACCACGTCGACCGCCAGCTTGAACCGGTTGCCGACCCGCCAGGGCTCGTGCGCATCACTCCCGAACGACACCGCGGTTCCCCCGGCCTCCCGCCACCACCCCAGCAGCTCGGCCGACGCCAGCGGGCTCTTCGTGTTCACCTCGAGGACCCGCCCGCTGGCGGCCAGGGCGCGCAGCACGGCCCGGATCTCCGGCTCGAAGGCCCGCTCGTCGTAGGGCGCCGCGGTCCGGGGCCACATCCGCCGCGGGAAATCCAGGTGCGCCAGCACCTGGAAGATGTCACTGCCCTCGACCAGCTGCAGCAGTTCCGCGAAGTACAGCCGCATCACCTGGTCGGCGGGCATCCGCCGGAACAGGTCGTCGGCCGGGGTCAGCTTCCCGTCGAACGGGATCGCGTGCAGCGAACCGAGGATCCGGTCGAACCCGGCGCGCTCCGCCACGGCCCGCGCGCTCGCGGCCCACAGGTGGGCCTCCCCGATCTCGGCGCCGGTGAGGATGCGCAGGTCCGGATAGCGCTGGCGGCACTCCTGCACGGTCGCCAGATAGCCGGGGACGTCCAGCACGTGCATCCGGGAGTACGGCCGCGGATCGATGTGCTCCGCGGCGATCTGGTCTCCGCCGGTCGAGACGGTGAAGTCCAGGTGATCGGTGAAGGCCACCGCGGGCACCCCGGCGGCCAGCGCCTGCTCGCAGCTACGCACCATCGATGCCTCGGCCGGCGCGTCCCACGACCACTGGGTGTGCACGTGGTTGTCAGGCGGTAGCACGCTGCCCATTGTCTCAGCCCTCCATTTAGCCCAGCAGCCGCACTAGTAGTTCACCAGCCTGGCTGACGGGGCTTGGCGGAGGTGATGACGTAGACCTCGCCGGACTCGGCCGGGGGCTCCTGCGCCGCGGGCGGGGCAGGCGGTTCCGGCAGGGCCGGCTGATCGGCTGGTTCGGGGAGGGCCTGGAGTTCCTCGCCGTCGCCCCGGCGCTTCTTCGCCGCGTCGGTGGTGATCTTGGTGGCCAGTTTCTGCCAGCGTTCTTCCCATTCGGCGACGTTCCCGCCGCAGGCCCGCACGTATGCGACCGCCACCGGCAGCGTGGGCAGCCGCAGCCCGCCCGCCGCCGAGACGAGCGTCTTCATCGTGTAGTGCGAGGTCTCGGCCATCTCGGGGTAGTCGAGCTCGGCCTTGGCCCGCAGCGCCCGCAGGTCCCGGGCGAACGACTCGAGCCCGTCCGGCGCGATGCTCACCGCCGACCGCGCCGTGGCCACCGGCCGCTCGTCGCGAACGGCACTCTCCCGCTGGCGGATCACCTGGCCCGCGGGGTCGGCCGGCTCCCCGGGCACAGGAGCGCCGCGGACCCCGGCCTGGTCTCCGAGCCGCCCCCAGCCGTCGTGGCCCTCGGAACGCGACCCCGCGTAACCCGGACCAGCGTGACCCGGACCAGCGTGACCCGGACCAGCGTGATCCGAGCCTGCGGGTCCTCCCGCGAACCCGGAACCACCCGGAAACCGAGAAGCACCCGAAGACCCAGAAGTACCGGTAAACCCAGACGCACCTGCATACCCATTTGCCCCTGGCATCCCGGGAGCCCCGGATCCCCCGGACATCCCGGGAGCCCCGGACATCCCGGGAGCCCCGGACATCCCGGGAGCCCTGGGCATCCCGTAAGTCCCGGGGGCGTGGCCGTAGCCCGGCGGGCCTTCGTCGGCGCCCGGAGGCGGGCCGGCGGGCGCCTGCGGCCGGGGCGGACGCCCCCAGCTGCCGCCGAGCGGATCCTGACCCGGGGGCTGCCCCGGGCCGGGCTGATCCCATGGTCCCCGCATTACGCCCCCGGGGCCCGGCGCCTGCGGGCGGTAGGGGCGATCGGCACGCGGCGGAACCCGGCGCCCGTTCGGCAGCCGGTAATGACGCCCGGGCATCGGTCCGCCGTTCGCCGGACCCCCGTTCCCCGAACGCCCGTTCATCGAGCCCCCGTTCGCGGGGCCTGTGGTCATGGGGCCGGCGTTGCCCGGCGCGCCGTTCGGCGCGAAGCCGTCGGCCGGGTTTCCGGGAGGCGGCGGGAAACGGCCCGGCGGCGGCCGCATGCGCGAACGGCCCGACTGGTGAGGGCCCGGCTGGGACGGCATTTCCCCAGGGCGCCGCAGCAGCTGGCCGTACTCGTCGTCATCGGCATCGTCCGGCCCGTTCGGGCCCGCGCGGTCCTCCGGCCGGTAGGCGCGGCGGTCACCCAGGCGTCTTCGCCTGGGCACGCCATAGGCATCGCGGCCCAGGCCGGTGTCGCCACGTTCCACCAGGTACCTCCTGGACCTTGTTGTCCAGCCGCGCCGCAGGATATGCCCGTACCTCATGAGTGTAGGTCGGCAGAATTCCCCTGTAGGACCTGGACGGTCAATTGTCATCAATTGCACATAATCGGGTGGTATTGAACCGATAACACCGGGTATCGACGTGCGTCGAGTGACGCAGCCGGAGCGTGATACGAACCGATCCGCGCAGGGGATACTCTCAAGGCAGAAGCGCCTTCAGCGGAGCGGCCATGGAGTCCTGGATCGTCTGGCTGATCGTGGCGGCCGTGCTTGGCGTTGCCGAGCTGCTGACCATGACGTTTGCGTTCGGTCTCATCGCGGTCGCGGCTATGGTGGCGGCCGCGGTCGGGGCGTTCCACCTCGACCTGGGGCTCCAGGTGGCCGCGTTCGTCGTCGCGGCCGGAGCCGGGCTCGGCGTCGTCCGCCCGATCGCGATCCGGCACCTCAAGCAGGCGCCGGCGCTGCGCACGGGAACCGCCGCCCTGGTCGGGCGTTCGGCGATCGTCTTGGAAGAGGTGAACGAGCGAAGCGGACGGGTACGCATCGAGGGCGAGGAATGGTCCTCGCGTCCCTACCTGGATGAATCGCTCGTGATCCCGGTCGGCACCAAGGTTGACGTCATGCAGATCAAGGGAGCCACCGCACTTGTCTATCCCCGGGAGTAGCCATGATCCTGGCTGAACTGATCATCGCGGCCGTCGTCGCGATCTTCGTCGTCATCACGGTGGTGCGGTCGATACGGATCGTGCCACAGGCTCGCGCACGTAACGTGGAGCGGCTCGGCCGCTACCGTAAGACGCTGGAACCCGGGATGAATTTCGTCATCCCCATGATCGACCGGGTGAAGCCGATTATCGACCTGCGCGAGCAGGTCGTCTCGTTCAACGGCGCGCCGGTGATCACCGAGGACAACCTGGTCGTGCTCATCGACACGGTGCTGTTCTTCCAGGTCACCGATCCGCGAGCGGCGGACTACGAGATCGTCAACTACATCCAGGCGATCGAGCAGATCACCGCGACGATGCTGCGCAGCGTGATCGGCTCCATGGACTTGGAGCAGACGCTGACCTCGCGCGACAAGATCAACGCCTTGCTGCGCGGCGTCCTGGACGACGCGTCGGGGAAGTGGGGCATCCGGGTCACCCGGGTGGAGATCAAGGCCATCGACCCGCCGAAGTCGGTCAAGGACGCGATGGAGAAGCAGATGCGCGCCGAGCGGGAGAAGCGCGCCGCGGTCCTGACCGCCGAGGGTGTCAGGCAGTCCAAGATCCTTACTGCGGAGGGCGAAAAGCAGAGCGCCATCTTGACTGCCGAGGGCGCCAAGCAGAGCGCGATCCTGCGCGCCGAGGGCCAGGCGCAGGCCATCGCCGCCGTCTTCCAGGCCGTACACGACAACGACCCCGATCCCAAGCTGCTGGCTTACCAGTACCTGCAGACGCTGCCGCAGCTCGCCCAGGGGGCCGGCAACACGTTCTGGGTCATCCCGAGCGAGGTGACCACCGCGCTGAGGTCCGTCGCCAGCGCCTTCGGCGGCGGAGAACCACCCGCCGAGGCCAGCCCGGGGTCCAAGGATCAGGCCCGGCGCAAGCCGCCGGCCGTACCCGCCGCCGACGCGCGGCCCGCGATCAGCGCCTCGCCGGCCGCCGGTGCCGCCCCGGATCTGGCGGCCGAGCCGTCCTTCGAAGCCACGCCACCGGCCGCGACCAGCCTCGACCCTGACGCGGCGGCCGACGCCATGACGGCCATGCTCGCCGCCACCGTGCCCAGCGTGAATTTCGGCGACCCGCTCGGTTCCGCTGACCCGCTGAGCGCCGGGGACCGTACCCAGTCCGATGTGCCCGCGGTCCCGCAGGACCTGGACACCCCGGCGGCCAACGGCAGTGAGCCCGCGAGCTAGCTACCGCACCAGCAGGACCAGGACGCTGCCGATCAGGGCGGCCACCACCATGACCACCAGCAGCCGCACCAGGAAGAGCCGGTTTGCGCGCGGTTCGCTCGGCGGGACGACCGGCCCGGACGGCACCGCGGGTCCGGTGAGCGTCCCCGACGGCGTGGCCGCGGCGCTCCGGGCGGGGACCGGCTTGGTCTGGTCGACCGCCCCTGGCGCGTCGCCGGCCGGGGCTTCGCCGGCCGCGGGCCACGCCGCCCGCGCGACGGCGTGTCCTTCGGCCTGCGGCGGATCGGGCTGGCGGACCTCAGCCGGTGCCGCTGCGGCCGAGGGCGTCCAGAACCCGGTCACCGGCACCGTGGACTCCGGCGGCGGTGCCGCGTCGCGCTCCGGCATAAGCCCGTTATCGGTCCGCTCGCGCGGCGTGAACCACGTGTCGGCGACGGCGGGGGACGGCTCGGGATCCGATGGCGGCCAGGTCTGCTCGCGGTCAGTCGTCTCGTGCGGCGCAAACCAGTCGGCCGGCGGAGGCCCCGCTTCGGCTTGGTCCTGCCGCCCGGGCTCGAGGTCGGCGGGCGAGGTCAGCTCGCTGTCCTGCAGCCAGGCAGGGGAGAACGGGTCGCGCAGGATGGCATCGGCTTGGGTCACGTCCGGTGTCTCGATGACCGCGGTGTCGGACGGCCCATCGTCGGGCTCGCTCGCGTGATGGTTCCCGTTGGCCGAAGCACCGCTGAGGTCGGTCGCGGCACCATCCCAGCCCGGGCCCGCGTCCGGCACGTCAGCCGCGGCGCCATCCCAGCCCGGGCCCGCGTCCGGCACGTCAGCCGCGGCGCCATCCCAGCCCGCGCCCGTGTCCGTGCCCCAGCCCCCGACGGTATCCGCGCTCGTGTCCGTATCCCAGCCCGCGGCCACGGTTCCCTGGCTCGCGGTGCCGCGCGCCCCCCGGTCCGAACTCGCATGGGAGCCCCGGAGCACCGCCCTGATCCGCTCCGCGTCGTACGACTCGGGCGGGACCACGCCGACCCCCGCGCGGGCCCCGGCCACCGCGGCCGGGCTGGCTCCGGCGCGCCTGACCGGAAGGCCGGGATCGGCGCGGGACTCGCCGCCGAGCCGCCGCCACCGCTCCTCCCACTCGGGCACGTCTCCGTCGCAGGCCCGGACGTAAGCGGCCAGGATCGGCAGGGTGGGCAGGGAGGGCCCGCTCTCGGCTTCCTTCAGGACGGCACTCGGGTAGTGGGCCCGGGCCGCCAGCTCGTCGAATTCCAGTGCGGCCGTGTCGCGCAGCGCGCGCAGGTCGGCAAGGAATCGTCCGTTATCGTCGCCGTCCCCGGCCGACCACATTCCCTGCGCTTGCAACTGGACACCTTCCCGTTGGACACGTACGCGCTCCGGCACCGTTTCCGCGCCCGTATCTCACAACCTGGGATTACGGGGAGGGTATAACGCCAACCGCCGCGATGTCGCTGATACCGCGCATTTGGTCTCAAGTCTCTCTCGTCAGGCCCCGGACCACGCCCAGAATCTCCGATCTGGCCCGCCCTTTGCCGCGCCACTCGCACCACCTCATGCGGTCCGGTCGAGCGGGGTACCCTGGGCGGCGCTGGCTTCCTGGGCCCGGGCCGGCCCGCGCAGCACCCGCGCGACCCCGACCGCGATCACCGCGCCGGCCACCGGCCCGATCAGGTACACCCACCAGGTGGACAGCTGGCCCAGGGCCAGATCGGGCCCGAAGCTGCGGGCCGGGTTCATCGAGGCCCCCTCGAACGGCCCGCCCATCGTGCCCCAGGCCATGATGTAGGCGCCGACGGCCAGCGGGATAAAGGGCCCGTTGAGCTTCGGCCCGTTGGCCATGTTGAGGATCATGAGCACCAGGCCGAACGTGATGATGGCCTCAAAGCCGGCCGCCTGCCAGGACTGGCCGGGCTTGGGCATCGTGGCGGCCAGGTTCCCGGCCCGCCCGAAGAACCCGCGGGCCAGCAGTGAACCGCAGACCGCGGCCGCGAACTGGACGATCCAGTAGACGCTCGCCATCACCCAGCCCATGTCGCGGCGCAGCGCGAACGCCAGCGTGGTGGCCGGGTTGAAGTGGGCCGAGATATCGCCCAGGAAGTAAACCGCCACCACCAGCCACAGCGCCGAGACCGCCGACAGGACCAGCACGGTCTGCCAGGGCTGCAGCGCGTGACCGCCGTACCGGGCCAAGATGGCCGCGCCGCCGGACAGGATGAAGGTGAGCCCGGACATGCCGATGAACTCGGCCAGCAGCCGCCGCAGCCGGTGGTCCGGGTTGGTCCAGTCGGCGTAGCCCCGGGTCCCGCCGACCGAGGCGATCAGGGCCGCCTTGCCGACCGGCTCCATGGCGTGCGCCGACTGCGCCGCCGAGGTGTCCGGAGCGCTCATCTCAGGGTTTCTGCGGGCCTGAGGGGAGGTCGGCCGATCCGCCGCGGGTCAGCGCGAGGGGGTCGACGACCCGGTCGTAGAGGTCCTCGCTGACGCCCTTGGCCAGCGCCGCCTGCTTCAGGGTCAGGTCGTGGTCGATGGCGTAGTACGAGATCTCGGCGGCCTTGTCGTACCCGATGACCGGCGACAAGGCGGTGACCATCATCACCGACCGGTCGATGTTCTCCTTCAGCTTCGCCTCGTTCAGCTTCGTCCCTTCGACCATGAACTCGCGGAAGTGGTCGCACATGTCGGCCATGATCAGCGCCGAGTGCAGGTAATTGCTGATCAGCACCGGGCGGAACGCGTTCAGCTCGAAGTTGCCCTCCGCGCCGCCCATGCTCACCGCCACGTCGGAGGCGATGACCTCGATGGCCACCATCAGCATGGCCTCGGCCTGGGTCGGGTTGACCTTGCCCGGCATGATCGAGGACCCCGGCTCGTTCTCCGGGAACAGCAGCTCGTGAATCCCGGTCCGCGGACCGGACCCCAGCCAGCGCAGGTCGTTGGCGATCTTGAACAGCGTGACCGCCGCCGCCTTCAGCCCGCCGTGCGCGCGGACCATCCGGTCCAGCGTGCCCTGCGCGGTGAACTTGTTGCCCGCGGTCTTAAACCGGAAACCTGTCATCGACGCGATCTGCGCCGCGACCTGGTCCCCGAACCCGGCCGGGGCGTTCAGCCCGGTACCCACCGCCGTGCCGCCCATGGCCACCTCCAGCAGCCCCTCGGTCACCCGGACGGTCTCGGCGATCGCGTCATCCAGCGCCCCGGCGTACCCGGACCACTCCTGCCCGACGGTCAGCGGCACCGCGTCCTCTAGGTGCGTCCGCCCGATCTTGACCACGTCCGCCCACTGCCGCGAGTGCCGCTCGCACACATCCCGGAGCCGGCGCAGCGCCGGGATCGTCCGGCCTGTGGCCATCGTGTACGCGGCGATGTGCATCGCGGTCGGGAACGTGTCGTTGGAGGACTGGCCCATGTTCACGTGGTCGTTGGGATGCACCGGGGTCTGGGAGCCCAGCGTGCCGCCCACCAGCTGGATGCACCGGTTGGAGATGACCTCGTTCACGTTCATGTTCGACTGGGTTCCCGACCCGGTCTGGAACACGTACAGCGGGAACTCGGTGTCCAGCGCCCCGGAGATCACCTCGTCGCACACTCGCTCGATCAGCTGGCCCTTCCAGGACGGCAGTCGCCCGGCCGCCGTGTTCACGATCGCCGCGGCCTTCTTCACGTACCCGTAGGCGTGATACACCTCCTTGGGCATCCGGTCGTGGCCGATGTTGAAGTGCTGCAGGCTGCGCTGGGTCTGCGCCCCCCAGTACCGGTCGGCCGGCACCTCCACCTCACCCAGGCTGTCGAACTCCTTCCGCATCCCGGTCGCCGACAGCCCGATCGGCAGGTCCAGGATCTTCGGTGCTTGGTTATCCGCGGTGGTCATGATGGATCGGCCCTCCGAAGTCGGGCGGCGCACAAGGCGGCATAGAGGCAAGCCTAACGGCCGCGATCGGGCGATCCCAGGCTCACAAGTGGATGGCCAGGCCGACCGCGAACGCGATGCCGAACGCCAGCTGCAGCCGTCCCGTCTGGCCCAGCGCCTTGACCAGCGCCGGACCCGACGCGCCGGCCCGCACGGACCGCAGCGGGATCCGCGCCAGCGGCAGGGCCAGCGCCACCAGCAGCGTGAACGGCCGGTCGATGGCGATCAGCGCGGCGCAGCAGAACGCCAGTACCAGCGTCAGCAGGTACGCCGTCCGGCTGCGCGCGTCCCCGAGCCGGACCTCGAGGGTCCGCTTGCCCGCCAGCGTGTCGCCGGGGATGTCTCGCAGGTTGTTGACGATCAGCAACGCGCAGGCCAGCAGCCCGGCCGGCACCGAGGCGGCCAGCCCGAGCCAGGCGAACCGGTCCATCTGCACGTACGCCGTACCCGCCACCGCGACCACGCCGAAGAACGTGAACACGAAGACCTCGCCGAGCCCGTGGTACCCGTACGGTCGCGGGCCGCCGGTGTAGAACCAGGCCGCGGCCACGCACGCGACGCCCACCGCCACCAGCCACCACGCGGTCACCGCGGCCAGCGCCAGCCCGGCCAGGCCCGCCACGAAAAAAAACGAAACCGCAGCCAGCAGCACGTGCCGGGGCGTGGCCAGCCCCGCGGCGACCAGGCGGACCGGTCCCACCCGCTTGGCGTCCGAGCCGCGCACGCCGTCGCTGTAGTCGTTGGCGAAGTTGACCCCGACCTGGAGCGCGAGCGCCACGACGAGCGCCAGCAGCGCCCGCCACCAGGAAAACCGGTCGTAACCCAGCGCCACGCCCGAGCCGATCAGCACCGGGACGACGGCCGCCGGCAGCGTCCTGGGCCGCGTTCCCGCCAGCCATTGCCGCGCATCAGCCACGCACAGATCCTAGGCGAACGCGATCATGCGCTGATCGCCGTGTGCAGCCGCACGACCGGGACGCTGGTGCCCACGTCGAGCTCGCCCCGGGCGCCGTCGGCGGCCCAGCCGGCCGATTCGAGGAACCGCCGCAGCGAAGCATCCGCCTGGAGCGCCCAGATGGACACGGTGCGGAACCCGTCGGCCGCCAGCGTGTCCGCCGCCGCGTGCATCAGCCTGCCGCCGTGCCCTTGCCCGGTCCGTTCCGGCGATACCCGGAACTCGTAGATCTCCGCGTCGGTGCCGGGCCAGCGGTCGGCGTCGGTGGCGGGCCCGGCCGAGACGAACCCGACCACCTCGCGCGGCGGGGCTTCGGTCACCGCCGCCAGTACGTGGTGCCTGCTCGTCGGCGGGTTGGTGATCGCTTCCCGCCACCGGTCACGCCACACGGCCTGGGCCTCGCCGCTGGTCAGCTCGCCCAGCAAAGCGGACGGCACGATCCCCGCGAGAAAAGAGCGCCACGAGGCGACCTGGACGCGGGCCAGGTGATCGGCGTCGCTCGCCCGGGCCGGGCGCACGAAGCCCGCGGTCAGCTCGGGCGGCGAAGCCGGGCTCACTTGTCGGAGTGGGCGATGAGCGTGATGTCGCGGGCCGCGCCGGTCGAGGCCGAGGTGGCCATCGCCGCGTAGACCTGCAGCGCCGCGCTGACCGGCCGCTGCCGGTCCGCGGGCCGGTAGGAACCGAGCGAGGCCAGTACCTGGTCCCGCCGGACGGCCAGCTCGGAATCCGGCACGTCCAGCCGCAGCTCCCGGCGCGGGATGTCGATCACGATCGTGTCGCCGTCCAGGGCCAGCGCGATCGTCCCGCGCGCGGCCGCCTCCGGCGCGACGTGGCAGATCGACAGCCCCGCAGTCCCGCCGGAGAATCGCCCGTCGGTGATCAGCGCGCACGCCCGGCCCAGCCCCTTGCCCTTCAGGAAGCTGGTCGGGTACAGCATCTCCTGCATGCCGGGCCCGCCGCGCGGCCCCTCGTACCTGATCACGACCACGTCACCGGCGCGCACCGCGCCGCTCAGGATGCCCGCCACCGCGTCCTCCTGGCTCTCGAACACCACGGCCGGGCCGGAGAACGTCCACAGCTCCTCCGGGACGCCCGCGGTCTTGACGATCGCGCCGTCTGGAGCCAGGTTCCCGTACAGGACCGCCAGCCCGCCGTCAGCCGTGTAAGCGTGCGGCGCGTCCCGGATGCAGCCGTTGACCCGGTCGGTATCGAGTGTCTCCCACCGGGCCGACTGCGAGTACGGCCGGATGGTCCGGACCCCGCCCGGCGCCCCGTGATAGAGCTCCACTGCCTCGGCGCTGACCGACGGGGACCCCAGGTCCCAAAGATCAAGGAATTCCCGCAGCGAGGCGCTGTGCACGGTGCGCACCCCGCGGTTGAGCAGCCCGGCGCGATCGAGCTCGCCCAGGATCGACGGGATGCCGCCCGCCCGGTGGACGTCCTCCAGGTGGTAGGAGCTGCTCGGCGCGACCTTGCACAGGCACGGCACCCGGCGGGACAGCTCGTCGATCTCCTTCAGCCCGAAGTTGACTCCGGCCTCGTGCGCCGCGGCGAGCAGGTGCAGGATCGTGTTCGTCGACCCGCCCATGGCCACGTCCAGCGCCATCGCGTTCTCGAACGCGTCCCGGCTCGCGATCGACCTGGGCAGTACCGAGGCATCCCCGTCCGCGTAGTACTGGCGGGTGATCTCCGCGATCACCCGGCCCGCCCGCTCGAACAGCCCGCGGCGCGCCGAGTGCGTGGCCAGCGTGCTGCCGTTGCCCGGTAGGGCCAGGCCGATCGCCTCGGTCAGGCAGTTCATCGAGTTGGCCGTGAACATGCCCGAGCAGGAGCCGCACGTCGGGCAGGCGGATTCCTCCATGGCCAGCAGCTGATCGTCGGACACCGAAGGATCCGCGGAGGCGACCATCGAGTCGATCAGGTCGAGCTTGCGCCCGGGAGCGCCCGCCGCGAGACCGGCCGGCGCGCCGGCCTCCATGGGCCCGCCGGACACGAAGACGGTCGGGATGTTCAGCCGCATGGTGGCGATCAGCATGCCGGGGGTGATCTTGTCGCAGTTCGAAATGCAGATCATGGCGTCCGCGCAGTGCGCGTTCACCATATACTCCACCGAGTCGGCGATCAGCTCCCGGCTCGGCAGCGAGTACAGCATGCCGCCGTGTCCCATGGCGATGCCGTCGTCCACCGCGATCGTGTTGAACTCGCGCGGGATCGCCCCCGCGGCCCGGATCGCCTCGGCCACCACCTGGCCGACCTCTCGCAGGTGGACGTGCCCGGGAACGAACTCGGTGAAGCTGTTCGCGACGGCGATGATCGGCTTGCCGATGTCTTCCCGGGCCACCCCGGTGGCGCGCAGCAGGGCACGCGCGCCCGCCATGTTCCTGCCGTGCGTGACCGTACGGGATCGAAGCGGCGGCATAGTGATCTCCCTCAGCCAATCGCGAGAGCTGATTTACAGTGCTATTTAAAGTTCGGGTCATTCAGATTCCCGCGACGTTCCGGCCGTCATGCGTGCCGCGACCGCTCGCACGGGCCAAACGGCCCATGCTCGCTAGGCGCTGTCTGAATAACCCTCACCGGATCCTCAGCCTACCGGCACGCCGGGTCAGCTGGCCGGGTCCCGCCGGAACGCTACGTGGGCGGCCTTGTCGATGCGCTCGATCTCGCTCGCGTTGAGCGGATGCGCGTCGCGCCGCCGGGCCCGGCGGCGCAGGTAGATGCGCAGCCGCTGGCCGCTGAACACGTCGACGTCCCTGATCTCGGCCACGTCCCAGGGGATCTTCGGCCCGTACACGGCCATCGCCGCGCGGACCGTGACCGGGCTGCCCATCGCGCCTGACAGCAACGTGGCGGCCTGGTCGGCCTCCCAGTGGGCGTGCTCGAGCCGGTCCTTCATGCTGTGCGGCCCGTGCCACAGCTGCCGGTGGTTGCTCGTCCGCACCGGCATCCGCTTGTCCCAGTCCACGGAGTCGATGGCGAACACGCCCGCGGGCCCGATCACCAGGTGGTCGATCTGCTCCTCGCTGTCCGGGATGGGCAGGATGTGCATGGCCCGGTAGCCCTTGCGCTCCAGGCTGGACAGCTGCCGCAGCGTGCGCTTCTGGGCCCCGGTCAGCCGGATGCCCGCCGGGCCCTTGAACACGGTCCGGGACCTGATGATGGTGTCGGCGATGGCGGCGAGCACGGCGAAGGTCAGCCCCCACCGCCAGTTGTCCAGCAGGAAACCGAACGCCACCCCGGCGATGACCGCGATGATGACCCGCCGCTGCCAGGCCCGCATCCGCGGGTTCGCCGACAGGTGCGCCAGGCTGCCCAGGTGCTGGCCGATGCCTTCGGCCTTCGGCTGTTCGCGGGTCTCACCGGCGGTGGCGACCACCGGCTCCCAGGACCGCCGGGGCCGGGGGTCCACGTCCGTGACGGCGTCGTCCGCGGGCCCGTCCTCCGGGAAACCGTCGCCGGGCTCGTCCAGCTCCGCCGACTCGTCGACCCGCCCCCAGCTCTCCCAGAACGGCCGGTCGCCCGGATCGGTCTCCTGAGCTTCGTCGGCTTCCGCGGGGTTCAGCCCGGCTTCCGCGGGGCTCGGCTCGGCTTGCGCAGGGCTCGGCTGGGCTTGCGCGGGGCTCGGCTGGGCTTGCGCGGGGCTCGGCGCGACCGTGGCGTGGGCGCTAGGCCAGCGCTCCGGGGATGGCCACGACAGCCTGGCAGCCTGGCCCGGTGCCACGGCATGCTGCCGTGCCCCATCCGGTGCGCCCCCGCTGCCATTACTCAACGCCTCCGTTGACCTGCGGTTTCTCGGCTTAGGCCACGCCATCGGTCCTCACCTACTACCTGAGCGTAACTGCCTTAGGACTCAGCGCACAGCACCGGCCTACCACGATTGTGCCCGCTCCGGCTCGTTTGAAGCAGGCCATTCGTCCTGATAACACGCCGAACGTCCCGGCCTGCTTGTGGTCTAGCATCTCCAACCATGACCCAGATTCACGAGCTCACCGCGATCGAGCTGGCCGCGGCGATCCGCGCTAAGGAACTGTCGCCGGTCGCCGTCACCGATCATTATCTCCGCCGCACGCAGGAGCTCAACGAGCAGGTCGGCGCCTTCTATACCGTCACCGCCGAACTGGCCGCCGAGCAGGCGCTCGCGGCCGAGAAAGCCGTCGCCCAGGCCGCCGATCCGGCGGACCTGCCGCCGCTGACCGGCGTGCCGATCCCGATCAAGGACCTGAACATGGTCGCGGGCGTGCGGCAGACGCTCGGCTCGCTCGCCTACTCCGACAACGTGCCCGAGGGCGACGATTACGTCGTGACCCGGCTCAAGGACGCCGGCGTGGTCATCACCGGCAAGACCTCCACCCCGGAGTTCGGGCTGCCGTGCTACACCGAGACCAGGATCGGCCCGCCGGCCCGGACCCCGTGGGACCTGTCCCGGTCCGCGGGCGGGTCGAGCGGCGGCGCGGCCGCCGCGGTGTCCGCGGGCCTGGCCCCGGCCGCCCACGGCAGCGACGGCGCCGGGTCCATCCGCATCCCCTCCAGCGTCTGCGGGCTGTTCGGGATCAAGGCGTCCCGCGGCCGGATCTCCGGCGGACCGCTCGTCCCCGACCTGCTCGGTTTCGGGACCGAGGGCCCGATCACCAGGACCGTGGCCGACGCTGCGCTGCTGCTCGATGTGATGGCGGGCAACTACCCCGGCGACATGTACACCCAGCCGCCGCTGCCGCCCGGCGAGACCTTCCTCGGCTACGCGAGCCGCCCGCCGGGCCGGCTCCGGATCGGCCGTACCCTGCAGAACCCGGTCCCCGGCGCGGACGCGCACCCGGACTGCGTCGCGGCCTACGAGGACGCCACCCGCCTGCTGGCCGACCTCGGGCACGAGGTCGAGGACATCGCCATGCCGTTGGGCCAGGACCTGGTCCCGGTCTTCGAGACCATCTACCACGGCTACGCCACGCTGACGCCGGTTGACCCGGCGCAGGAGCAGGTGCTGCTGCCGCTGACCCAGTACCTGCGCGAGCGCGGCCGGGCCACCGGCGCGTCCGATTTCATCTTCGCCCAGGCCTACCTGCAGTTCGTCACCCGCCCGGCGGTCGCCGCGCTCGCCGCCTACGACGCCGTCCTCACCCCGACCGTGGCCCTGCCGCCGGTGCCGGTCGGCTACTTCGACGAGGTCGACCCGGCGGAGAACTTTGAGCGGCAGAAGCGGTTCACCCCGTGGACCGCGATCTACAACGTCTCGGGCCTGCCCGCGGTCAGCGTCCCGCTGCACTGGAATGCCGAAGGCCTGCCGATCGGCGTGATGCTGGCCGGCCGGATGGGCGACGAGGCCACCCTGATCTCCCTGTCCGCCCAGCTGGAGCGGGCCCGCCCGTGGAAGGACCGGCACCCCCCGCTGTGGTGAGGGCCCGCTCTAGCCGTCGCCCAGGCCGTTCAGGAAGTCGATCAGGCCGGCGAAGTAGACCCGCTGGTCGTCATACATGGCCATGTGGCTGCCGTCCGGGCAGTGCAGGTACCGGCCGCGGGGCAGCCGACCCGCCATCATCTGCATGTGTGCCGGGTCCATGGTGTCGTGCTGGGCGCCGATGACCAGGGTCGGCACCTCGATCGAGGACAGCTCGGCGGTCCGCTCCCAGCGGGCCAGGCTGGCGTCGGCGCTGATGCCCAGCTCGCTGGGACCCTGCATGGACACGTAGATCGCCGGGTTGATGTGTGCGAACGCGCGCTGCACGGGATCGGGCCAGTCCGCGGGCCGCATACGCAGCACGTGGTGCACGTAGTGCTGCTCCATGAGCAGTTCCATGTACCTCGGGTTCTCGGTGTCCCCGGCCGCCTCGAACGCCTTGATCTCGGCCAGCGCCGCCTGGTCTATCTGCGGCATCAGCACCTGCTCGGCGTAGGCGTTGTAGGCCGGGACGCTCGACATCATGGAGGAGATGACCAGCCCGCGCAGGTGCTGCTGGTGGGCCAGCGCGTACTCGGTGGCCAGGATCCCGCCCCAGGAGTGGCCGAGCAGCACGAAGTTGTCCCGGTTCAGCCCGAGTGCCTGGCGGACCTGCTCCACCTCGTCGACGAACCGGTCCAGGTCCCACAGCGACGGCTCGTCCGGCTGGTCGCTGAACCCCGAGCCGAGCTGGTCGTAGTAGTAGTACTCGATCCCCGCGGCGGGCAGGTAGCTGTCGCAGGCCTCGAAGTACTCGTGAGTCGCTCCCGGCCCGCCGTGCAGCAGCAGCACCCGCAGGTCGGGATGATTGCCGGTCCGCTTGACCCAGACCTGGTACGTGCCCTTCGGCGTGTGCACCGGGATCTTCCGAACGCCCCCGCTCAGCACGTCCTCCCGGCCGGAATAGTCCAGATACCCGCTCACCGGCGCCCTCCGTCCGCGCGCACCATGCCATCCGGGGTCCAGGTACCCCGGATGGCATTATGCCAGCGCGCCACCGGCCGCCGACCCCCGCGAGCGCGCCCCGAGCGTCTCGGGGCAAATTCCGACTCGCGGCGGAGCGCCAGACCCCGGCCTAGCGACCCGCCGCGCGGCAGGGCCCTCCCGGCGCTGCATATAGTGCGGGGGTGAGCTCTGGGGTCAGCGCGATCTTGCTCGACGCGGGCGGGGTGCTCGTCTTCCCGCAGCCCGATCTCCTCCGGCCGCCGCTACAGGCGCTCGGCGTGTCCCCGGACGTCGCCGCGTTCGAGAGAGCCCACTACCGGGCCATGGTGGTTCAGGACGTGGCCGCCGTGCCGCCCGCCCCGGGCACCTGGTGGCGTGAGTACCTCGTCGGCTACTTCGCCGCGTGCGGCGTGCCCGGGGACCAGTGCCGTGAGCTGGCCACCGAGGTCGCCGCGGCGACCATGGGCCGCGCCTGGACGCACGTCGGCACCGGGGCCATGGCCGGGTTGCGGGCCTTGGCCGCGCTCGGCCTGCCGATCGGCGTGGTCTCCAACTCCGACGGCAGCGTGCAGGCCGAACTGCGCCGCCTCGGCGTGTGCTATACGCCCGGCGGGCCGGAACCGGATACCGCCGCGATCCCGGTGGGCGTAGTGGTCGACTCCGCGGTGGTCGGCGTGGCCAAGCCGGATCCGGCCATCTTCGGCATCGCCCTGGACGCCCTCGGCGTGCCCGCCAGCGGGACCGTCCTGCACGTCGGCGACAGCCTCAGGTACGACGTGGCCGGCGCCCTGGCCGCCGGCCTGGAGCCGGTCCACCTGGATCCGCACCGATTCTGCCCGGCCCCGGACGGCCACCGGCACGTGCGCACCCTGGCCGAGCTAGCCGGGACGCTCGGCGATCCCGCCTGGCGCCCGGCGTTATCGGGTCGGCGCTCACCCCCCGCCGACGATAGACTACGGGCTTGCCCGACCACGGCGTGAAAGTGAGAGTACGCGGCATGCGCTGGTCCACTATGCACATCCCGACGCTGCGCGAGGACCCGGCCGACGCGGGCGCGCCCAGCCACCGCCTGCTGCTCCGCGCTGGCTACATCCGCCCGCTGATGGCCGGGCACTACTCGCTGCTGCCGCTCGGCCAGCGGGTCCGGCTCAAGGTCATCGGGATCATCCGCCAGGAGATGGACCGGATCGGGGCCCAGGAGATCGTGATGCCGGTGATGCACCCGGCCGAGCTGTGGCTGCTCAGCGGCCGCTGGGAGCTGATGGGCGACGAGATGTTCCGGCTCAAGGACCGGCGCGGCGCCGACCTGGCCCTCGGCATGACGCACGAGGAGATCGTCACCAACCTGGCCACCGAGTTCGAGTCCTACCGCGAGCTGCCGCAGATGTGGTACCAGATCCAGACCAAGCTGCGCGACGAGCCGCGGCCGAAGGCCGGGCTGATGCGCACTCGCGAGTTCACCATGAAGGACTCTTACAGCTTCGACCTGGGCCCGGATGAGCTCGATGTGTCTTTCCGCCTGCACCACGACGCGTACGTCCGGATCTTCGAGCGGCTGTCCGTCCCCGCCATTCCGGTCGAGGCATCCAGCGGCACGATGGGCGGCTCGGACTCCACCGAGTTCGTCTGCCCCTCGCCGTCCGGTGAGGACCTGATCGTGCTCTGCCCGGAGTGCGGTTACGCGGCGAACATCGAGAAGGCCACGTCGCGGCTGGCCGCCGTAGATGATTCAGCCGAACGGAACGTGGCCCTCGCGGCCCCGGAGTCCTTCGACACCCCCGGGGTACGGACCATCGAGGACCTCGCGGTCCGCTACCAGGCCCCGGCCGAACGCCAGGTCAAGACCCTGGTCTACTTCCTGGACGGCGTGCTCACCCTGGTCCTGCTGCGCGGTGACCACGCGCTGAACGAGCAGAAGCTCATCGACGCCACCGGCGCGAATGCGATCCGCCCGGCCCAGCCGGAGGAGATCCGCGACGCCCTGGGCGCGCTGCCCGGCAGCCTGGGCGCCGTCGGCACTCTGTCCAATCGTCTTGGCGGTCACCCGGTCGTCGCAGACGAGGCGCTGCGCGGCCGGCGCGGCATGTATACCGGCGCCAACGTCGACGACACCCACCTGCGCGGCGTGGACGTCGAGCGCGACATCAACGTCGGCCAGTGGGCGGACCTGCGCGAGGTCGCCGCCGGCGATCTGTGCGTCAACTGCGGGCACGGCCTGGAGGTGGAGCGCGGCATCGAGGTCGGCCACATCTTCAAGCTCGGCTCCAAGTACACCGAGGCCATGCAGATCCGGGTGTCCGGCCCGGACGGCAAGCCGATCCGGCCGGTCATGGGCTGCTACGGCATCGGCGTCGAGCGCGCCATGGCCACGATCGTCGAGGTCCACTACGACGCCAAGGGCATCATCTGGCCGGTCTCGGTAGCCCCGTTCGAGGTCGTGGTGGTGATCGCCCAGCAGGACGACCCCGCGGTGGCCGAGGCGGGGGAGGAGGTCTACGCGGCCCTGGGCAACGCCGGCGTCGACGTCATCGTGGACGACCGGCCGGTCCGGGCGGGCGTCAAGTTCAGCGACGCCGAGCTGGTCGGCATCCCGTTCCGGGTCACCGTCGGCAAGCGCGGCCTGGCCACGGGCACCGCCGAGCTGACCGAGCGCGAGTCCGGCACCACGGTCCAGGTTCCCCTGGCCGACCTGGCCCAGCACGTCCGCGAGGCCATCGCCAAATCGATCGTCGCTGGCCGCTGAGAAGCACCATGCCGCAGACCGCGAAGTGGCTGCCCAAGCCCGAAGATCACCACTACCACGCGGTGCCATAGCGCCGCCCGGCGGCACGGCGCGACGAAGGAGCGGACGCCAGCTATGAGGCCTGCCGGTCGCGGGCCTGGCAGCGTAGCGCCCGCAGCACGTCGTCCCGGCCCTCCATGAGCAGGCGGTGCAGCGCGGCGGGCGGCTCGGCCCGGGCGATGTAGTCGTCGGTGGCCTGGACCGTCTCCTGGGAGATCGCGCACACCAGGTAAGCGCCGCTGACGAAGTCCTGGGCCATGGCCGAGGACCAGTTCCGCCACGCCTCGCCTATCGCCTCGAAGTAGGAGTCCCGGTACGGCTCGATCAGCTCGGGGTGGTCCAGGTCGACGAAGCCGGCCAGCGCGGCCCGGAACATCGCGATGGTCAGCTCGCCGCCGGCGAGCATTCGCCAGGCCGCCTGCTTGGCCTCGGCCGTGGGAATCGCCGCGCGGCAGGTCGCCGCGTGCCGTTCGCCCGCGTCGGTCGCGTCGCGGGCCAGCTCCGCGTCGATCTCGGTCGGCCCGAAGGCCCGCGGCCCGCCGCGGCTCACCAGCCGCCCCAGCAGCGCCCAGCGCAGGTCGGTGTCGACGGTGAGCCCGTCGAGCCGCACCGTGCCGTCCAGCAGCTCGGCTAGGAGCGCGAGGTCATCGGCGGAGCTGGCGACGCCCGCGAAGGCGCGGACGTAGGCCAGCTGCGCGTCCGAGCCGGCCGGCGCCGTACGGAGCAGGTCGCGCAGCACGCTGGCCATCAGGGCCAGCCCGGTCTCCCGCCAGCCGGGGTCGGCGAACCGGCGCGCCGCCTGACCTGCCTGGCGCAGCAGCGTCTGGACCACGCTGATGTCGGCCACCGAGGAGACGCCCGACAGGACCAGCCGGACGTAGTCGCGCGCCGCCATCTCGCCGTCGCGGCACATGTCCCATGCGGCCGCCCAGCACAGCGCCGCGGGCAGCGACTCGCTGAACGACCCGATGGAGGAGTCGACCAGCGTCTGCAGCGAGTGATCGTCGAGCCGGATCTTGGCGTAGGTGAGGTCGTCGTCGTTCACCAGGACCAGGTCCGGGCGCCGCTGCCCGGCCAGCTCCGCGATCACCGTGCGCGGCCCGGCCACGTCGGTCTCCACCTGGAGGCGGCGCGACAGGCCCGCCTCGGTCCGGTCGTACAGGCCGATCGCGATCCGGTGCGACCGCAGCAGGGGGTGGGTCGGGGCGGCTTCCTGTTCCACCGCGAACTCGGTGAACCGGCCCTCGGAATCCACCGCATAGGACGGCCGCAGCGTGTTCACCCCGGCGGTCTCCAGCCATTCCCGTGACCACGACGCCAGGTCACGGCCCGAGGTCTGCTCCAGCGCGGCGAGCAGGTCCGCCAGCGTCGCGTTGCCCCACGCGTGCGCGCCGAAATACTTACGCACGCCGTCCAGGAAGTTTTCCCGCCCGACGTAGGCCACCAGTTGCTTGAGCACCGATGCGCCCTTGGCGTACGTGATCCCGTCGAAATTGACCTCGACCGCGTGGATGTCCGGGATGTCGGCCGCGATCGGATGGGTGGACGGCAGCTGATCCTGCCGGTAGGCCCAGGACTTGTACAGCTGCGCGAACGTCGTCCAGGCCGACGTCCAGCGCGTCGCCTCGGCCTGGGCCAGCGTGCCCGCCCAGGTAGCGAACGACTCGTTCAGCCACAGGTCGTCCCACCAGCGCATCGTGACCAGGTCGCCGAACCACATATGCGCCATTTCGTGCAGGATGGTTTCGCCGCGCGCTTCCCGGGCGAAATCGGTGACCCGCGACCGGAAAATGTAGGACTCCAGGAACGTGACGCAGCCCGCATTCTCCATCGCGCCCTCTTTGAATTCGGGCACGAAAAGCTGGTCATACTTCCCGAACGGATACTTTATTCCGAACGAATTGTGGTAGAAGTCGAAGCCCTGGCGGGTCACCTCCAGGATCTCGTCCGGGTCGAGGTAGGAGGCCAGCGACTGACGGCAGAACACTCCCAGCGGGATGCCGTCGTGCTCGTCGCGGACCACGTGGTACGGACCGGCCGCGACGGCGGTGATGTAGGTCGGCATGACCGGCGTGGGCGGGAAGTGCCAGCGCAGCGCCTCGCCGTCCGCGAGGCTCGACTCGGGAGCCATGTTCGAGACCACCAGCCAGTCCGCCGGGGCAGTCACCGCCAGCTCGTACGTCGCCTTCATGTCGGGCTGGTCGAAGCACGCGTACACCCGGTGCGCGTCGAACGTCTCCAGGTCCGAGTAGAGGTAGACCCGGCCGTCGGCCGGGTCGGTAAACCGGTGCAGCCCTTCGCCGCTGCGCGAGTAGGCGCAGTCGGCCACCACCCGCAGCACGTTGCTGGCCGCCAGCCTCTCCAGGGTGATCCGGTCGCCGTCGAAGGCGTCCAGGCTGACCGGCTCCCCGTTCAGGGTGATCTCACGCACCGCGGGGGCGGTCAGGTTGATGAAGCTGGCCGAGCCCGGCGCGGCGCAGTCGAACCTGATCACGCTGACCGAGCCGAACACCTCGTCGCCGCCCGTGAGGTCGAGGTCCACGTGGTACGAGGCGACGGTGATGAGCGCCGAGCGGACCGCCGCCTCGTCGCGGGTCAGGTTCGATGTCACCAGTTGGTCCCTTCGTCCTCTGGTCGGCCCTGCGCGGAATTCAAGGCGATGACGGGCGGTTGACGCTGCCGGGGCCAGCGGAGCCGGCTTATTCGTAGTAAGGAGTGCGCATGACCGAGCAGGAGCCTACGCGTGTCGACTTCTGGTTCGACCCTATCTGCCCGTGGGCGTGGATCACTTCACGCTGGATGCTTGAGGTACAGCAGGTCCGGCCGGTCACCACGAGCTGGCACGTGATGAGCCTGTCCGTGCTCAACGAGGACAAGGAAGACCTGCCCGAGCGGTACCGGGAGGGCTTGCGGTCGGCGTGGGGCCCGGTCCGGGTCCTCATCGCGGCCGAGCAGGCCTACGGCCCGGAGGTCCTGCTGCCGCTGTACACCGCGCTCGGGAACCGGTTCCACCTGGAGAAGGCGCCGCGGGACGCCGAGACGATCACCGCCGCGCTGGCCGAGGCCGGCCTGCCCGCCAGCCTGGCGGCCGCGATGGACTCCACCGAGTACGACGCGGCGGTGCGCGCCTCGCACACCGAGGGTATCGAGCGGGTCGGGTACGAAGTCGGCACGCCGGTCATCTCGGTCGGCGAGATGTCGGTGTTCGGCCCCGTCGTATCGCCGATCCCGCGCGGCGAGGCCGCCGGGCGGCTGTGGGATGGCGTGCTCCTGATCTCGGGCGTGGACGGCTTCTTCGAGCTGAAGAGGTCCCGGACCCGCGACCCGATCTTCGACTGAGTCCTCTTATCAGAGGTTCGGGCCCGCTCGGCGGCTGCCCGTCTGCGCACGGGGCCGGTCTGGCAGACTGGCCCCGTGCGTGTCTACCTGGGATCAGATCACGCGGGTTTCGAGCTGAAGACCCGCCTCATCGAGTGGCTGACCGGGGCCGGGCACGACCCGGTGGACTGCGGCCCGAAGACGTACGTCGAGGACGACGACTACCCGCCCTACGTGATGAGCGCCGCCCACGGCGTCATCAACGACCCGGGCAGCCTGGGCGTCGTGATCGGCGGCTCGGGCAATGGCGAGCAGATCGCCGTGAACAAGATCCCCGGCGTCCGCGCGGCGGTGGCCTGGACCGACCAGACCGCCCGGCTGGCCCGCCTGCACAACGACGCCAACGTGCTCAGCCTCGGCGCGCGCATGTACAGCGTCGACGACGCGATCGGCTTCACCCAGATCTTCGTGTCCACCCCGTTCTCCGGCGAGGCGCGGCACGCCCGGCGCCTGGCCGAGATCGCCGGCTACGAGAAGACCGGCGAGCTCCCGCCCCGGCCGGCCTAGAGGCTCAGCCGGAACACCATCAGGGTGGACCGCCCGGTCGGCCAGTCGCGATCGGGCTGCCGCACATAGCCCCGCCGCCGGTAGGGCGGATCAGTGGTCCGGTTGGCCCCGGCCGTCAGCGGGACCCGCGGCCTCGCCCCGACCGCCGCGATCGCCGCCGTGCGCCGCCCGGCCGCCCCGGCCCGCCGTCGGTCCGCTCGCTCTCCCGCCTCGCGTCGGACCGGGCCCCCTCACGGCGCCGGTCGTCGCCCCCGGCCTGCCCCAACGCCGCCTCCGCACCGCCCGCCGGAACAGGCGCCGGAACGACAGGCGCCGGAACGACAGGCTCCGGACGACAGGCTCCGGAACGACAGGCTCCGGAACCGGCGCGCCCGCACCCGCCGGAAGCGCCGGGGCAGCCGGCAGGCCGCGCACCGCGTCGGCTTCGGCTGCCTCGGCGCAGGCCAGGTGCTCCGCGCGCGGCCGGGACACGTCCCGGGCCCGCATCGCGGCGCTGGTCGTCACCTTCATCGCCGCCACGAGGCCATTGTCGCAGGCCCGGTATCCCGTTGGACAACCCCGTACGGGCCGGGCAAAGTGGAGCCCATGCCGGGGGACGAGCCAGGCCGTACGCTCTGGCGGCATCGCAACTTCCTGCTGCTGTGGAGCGGGCAGACGGTCAGCGAGATGGGCTCGGCCGTCACCCAGCTCGCGCTCCCGCTGACCGCGGTGGTCGTGCTCCGGGCCTCCACCTTCGAGGTCGGCCTGCTGGTCGCGGCGGCGACCCTCGCGTTCGCGGGCAGCGGCTGGCCGGCTGGTGGGTGTACTTCTCCCCCCTGCGCGGGATGCCCACAGCACGGCGAGTGGCTCGCCGCGGTACCCCGCCCCGTGCCGCGATGCGACTGGTTTAGACCGTCCGGCCCCTGATCGACTACAGTGTGCCTCTGCCAAAGTTCACGTCATGCAAAGAGCCCGCTGTGGTTGCTGACCTGACCTCCTGCACCGGCCGCTCGCGCAGGCCCAGGGGGCCTGCCCTCGCGGGCCGGTATTGCATGACTTCACAGGGCGCGCATCATGGTTAACCCGTCACCGATCCATGGCCGCCGCCGCGCGGGGCGGATCGTCGGGGTCCTCCGGGTTCTGCGTGCCCAGCTGACCAAGCAGTTCATCACCAGGAACCGGCGGATGGCGTTCATCTTGTCGGTCGCGGTGATCGTCATCTCGGTGGGCGCCGTGCACGTCTCGGTGTGGTGGTTCTCGCCCGGCGTGATGATCTTGCCGATCCTGGCCGGCGGCCTGCTGATGTGGCCCCGGGCGCTGCACATCTTCTTCGCCGTCGTCGCCGGCGCGGTGATCTACAACGTGGTCAAGGGCAAGGCCGGCGCCGGGATCGTGGCCACCATCGTGCTGACCGCCGTCTTCGCCGACGTCCTGGCCCGGACCCGCAAGAAGCTCGGCGTCCAGGGCCTGCGCGGCGACCGGATGCTGCTGGAGCTGCGGGACCGCATCCAGGCCCAGGGCAAGCTGCCCTCGCTGGGCGAGGGATGGGGCTCGTCGGTGGTGCTCAAGCCGGCCGGCGGCTCTTCGTTCGGCGGCGATTTCGTGGTGTCGTTCTGCGACGGCAAGACGCTCGAGGTCGCCCTGGTCGACGTGTCCGGCAAGGGCATCGACGCCGGGACCAGGGCCCTGCTGTTGTCCGGCGCCTTCGGCGGGCTGCTCGGCTCGGTGCCGAGAGAGGAGTTCCTGCCCGCCTGCAACGCCTACATGCGGCGCGGCGCGGCCGCGGAGGGCTTCGTCACCGCGGTGCACCTGTCGCTCGACCTGGCCTCGGGCGAGTACGTGATCTCCTCGGCCGGGCATCCGCCCGCCGTGCACTACGACGCGGCGGCGGGTCGCTGGCGCCTGACCAAGGCCCACGGGATCGTGCTCGGCGTGCTCCCCGACCTGCGCGGGGCCGCGGCCGAGACCGAGCGCGGCGTGCTGCAGCGCGGCGACGCGCTGATGCTCTACACCGACGGGCTGGTAGAGGCACCCGGCCGTGACATCGACGCCGGCACCGACCGCCTGCTCGGCGAGGCCGAACGCATGCTGACCAGCGGCTTCAAGGCCGGTGCCCCAGCCCTGGTAGCCAACCTGCAGCGCGCGAGCGGCGGCTCCGACGACTGCGCGCTGGTCCTCATCTGGCGGACCTAGCGGGCTTACCGGTGGGCTAGGGTCTCGGCCCGGGCGAGCAGGGCGTTGCCCTGGGAGATGAGCTTCTGGGCCGGCCTGGCGCTGATCGGGGTGTTGCCGAACTCGGCGCCGATCAGCAGGGTCTGCATCCGCCCGGCCAGGGTGTCGCGCGCCGCGCCGAGCGTCCGCAGCTGGTTCTCGATGCTGATGTAGGTGGCGTCGCCGGCGGAGTTGCTGGCCAGGGCCCGGGTAGAGGCGGCCAGCGTGGCCCGGCCGAACTCCCCGACCGCCGCCTCGAGCTGGGTGTAGACCCGGCTCAGCTTGTTCAGCGTCGGGTAGTTGGTCAGCATGGCAGGCGGCAGCGCCGACGACTGGATGACGTCGCCGAGGACCACGCCGTCCGGGGTGTAGTCATCCTTGAGCCCGAGCAGGGCCATCATCGTGGGCTGGATGTCGGTGTGGTCGGACCAGATCGCCTTGTTGACGCCCGTCCGCACCACGCCGGGCCCGACCAGGCCGAGCCAGGTCGTGTTGATCTCCGGCGCCACGTCGCCGTGGTTCCACGCGTCCTGCCCGCTCGGCTCGCTGACGCACGAGCTTCCGCACCTGGCCGACCCGCTGCTCAGCCAGAAGTCCGGGTTGGCGAACAGGGCGAACGTACCGGTTCGTTTCGGATCTCCGGTGATCATGTGCAGGATGTTCATTTCGACCGGGCCGGCCAGGTAGTCGGTCAGCGGGACGGTCTGCCCGGTGGCCAGGTCGTCCGCCCTGAGCCCGGCCGCGGCACGCTCCATCGCCCGCACCGCGGCCGACGTCGCGGACGGCTGTCCGTGCACGTAGATGACCGGTGCGGAGTCGGCCTCCACGTCGAAGGGGGTGGTGACGCCCTTGGCCGCCAGCATCCCGGTCAGGTTGCCGTCCACCTCGCCGGCCTTGCTGTAGGAGCAGGTGATCGTCACGCCGTTGCAGTCGGCCGGGGTGGGTGAGGAGCCGACGAAGTGGTCGCCCTCGTCGGCGGTGATCACGAACAGCGTGTTGGCCTTGGTGATCCCGGCCGCGGCCAGGTCGTTGAAGAACGTGCCGAACGCCGCGTTCTCCCGCCGCAGCTGGCTCTCGTAGGTGGCGCTGCCCGAACCCAGGCCGGCCCCGGTGGTCCAGTTGTCGTGCACGTCGGACAGGTAGGTGAAGGTGACGGGGATGCCGTGCGTCTGCATGTCCAGGGTGTAGGCCAGTCCCACCGGGCCGATCAGCCCGTCGTACCCGGGGAAGCCGATGTCGCCGGTCGGGTCCTTGATGACGTTCCCGTTCAGGTCGCGTACCGGGCCGGACGGGCTGATCACCGGCTGGATGAACTTGTTGCCGAACAACGCCTGGTAGCCGGCGTAGCCGCCCGGCTCGTCGGGCAGCAGGTCAGGCACCCCGCCCTTAGCGCAGACCGGCGAGCCGTGCGCGCAGTGCACGGACAGGCCCATGAAGTCGGCCGCGGCCTTGTTCGCCAGCTTGGGGTTCTCGGCCTCCTTGGCCTCGGGCGAGTTGGCCCCGTACACCAGCGGGATGTCGGGCAGGGTGTTCTCGAGCTCGGTGTCGGCCGCTGCCACCGAGCCGAAGTCGCACCCCGCTCGGGTGTAAGGCACCCACGGCGCCGGGGCGTTCTTGCCCTGCGCGGTGACCAGCGTGTAGTCGCTGTCGCCGACCGGGGCGCTGGTCGTGGTGTTGTAGTCGACGACCGGGTTGGTCCAGTAGGCGAACGACCCGGCCGTGTGGGTGGACCCGCTCGGCGTGTAGTAGTTGTACTCGTTCGCGATCGGCAGGCCCTGGTCGCTGCCGTACAGGCCGGTCTCGGAGGTCACGATGTCGTCGGCCGTGTGCGCGATCAGCGGCGTGTGCTCGCGGGCGATCAGCGTCCCGTTGCCGGTGATGAAGTTGAGCAGGTTCGGCATCTGCTCCAGGTCGCTGGGCACGTTCGGGTTGTCCCGGGTGTAGTGCACGTTGTCGAACTGGATGTAGATGACGTGCTTGACCGAGGACCCGTTGGCGCCCAGGGCGCAGGTCGTGGTGGCCGGATCCGGGGCGGCCGGGGCCGTGGGCGCGGCCCCGGCCGGCCCGGCCAGCATGCCGAGCACCACGGCGCCGCCCGCGGCGACGGTCAGCGGCCCGGCCAGCAGGCGGCCCCGGCGGGAAACGGGACTTCTCCGGGGGGCCCGTCCGGCGAGCCCGTTCGTCAGCCTCGTGGCGGCCATGGGCGACTACCTCCACCTGCATCGGAATACGCCTGTCCCCCGCGCGCGGCAGCGGTCGGGGGAACCATCGAGTATGGGTGCGAAGGAGAGCAAAGCGCTGGCCACGGAACGAGCCGGCCAACATGATGATAAGACCGGAGGAATATCCGCAGGTGGTACGACGCGCCGGCGATCAGGTGCCAGGGGATGACGCGGGCGCGGGCCGCGGACGCGCGGCCCGCGCCCGGCCGCTCCGTCAATGGCATTACCCCGAAACTGACATTCACGTCAGGTGTATTTACGTAGCATAACGTTGTTCGGTGATGCAAACTATTTTCCTCGCAGCGTAACCTGTGCGAACAGTAGTGAACACCTCACCCCCGGAGGGCCGGGCAGTGCGCTTAACCGACGTCGCTGTCATGTGACGCACGCGTCATTGTTTGCAATTAAATGTGCATTCCCTGGAAAATGACGAGGTGACCGGGGGCCGGAGCGGAAACGGCCGGGCGGGTGTGCGTGAGCACGTCCGCCCGGCGCTTACGCGTGCCGAAGAGGTGGCGGCCAACGCCTCCGGGGAGAACTTTCCCGTCGCCCTGCGCGTGCTGCCGTCCGTCCATCGGCGGCACCTGACCGCCCTGTACGGCTTCGCCCGGCTCACCGACGACCTGGGCGACGAAGCGCGCGAGACCGGCCAGGCCGACGGCGACCTGAGGCTGCGCCTGCTGGACGAGCTGGCCGCCGACGTGGACCGCATCTACCAAGGCGCAACCCCCCAATCGCCGGTGATGCAGAAAATGGCCGTGACCGTCACCGAATGCCAGATCCCGGCCCAGCCGCTGCGTGACCTGATCCAGGCCAACCGCCAGGACCAGCAGGTCACCCGCTACCAGACCTTCGCCGGGCTGGCCCAGTACTGCGAGCTGTCCGCCAACCCGGTGGGCCAGATCGTGCTGTACATCTTCGGTGCCGCTACCCCGGAACGCATCGCCCTCTCCGATAGCATCTGCACGGCCCTGCAACTGGCCGAACACTGGCAGGACGTGGCCGAGGACCTGGCCAACGGGCGGATCTACCTGCCCGCCGAGGACCTGGACCGGTTCCACGTAGCCGAAGCCGACCTGGCCGTGCCGTCCGCGGGACCCGCGGTCCGGGACCTGATGCGCTTCGAAGTCGACCGCGCGCGACGGCTCCTGGACGAGGGCGCGCCGCTGGTCGGCACGCTGCGCAGCGCGGCGCGGCTGGCCGTGGCGGGCTACCTGGCCGGCGGGCGGGCCGCGCTGGCCGCCATCCGGGCCCAGCGGTACGACGTGCTGAGTGCCACCGCCCGGCCGCGCAAGCCGCGGATGGCGGCCGAGCTGGTCAAGGCCTACGTGAGGGGAAAGTGAGCACGACAGCGTGGAACTGACCGAGGCATACCGCGAATGCGAACGGATCACCTGGTCCCAGGCCAGGAACTTCGCTTACGGCATCAGGCTGCTGCCGCCCTCCAAGCGGCGCGGCCTGGCCGTCATCTACGCGTTCGCCCGGCGGATCGACGACATCGGCGACGGCACGCTGCCGCCGCAGGAGAAGATCGCCGCGCTGGAGACCGCGCGCCAGCAGATCCTCGACCTGAGCCAGCCGCCCGCGGACGACCCGGTGCTGATGGCCCTGGCCGACGTGGAACGGAACTTCCCGGTGTCCATGCCGGCCTTCGGCGAGCTCATCGACGGCTGCTTGGCCGACGTCCGCGGTACCAGCTACCAGACCTTCGACGACCTGCTCTACTACTGCCGCTGCGTGGCCGGCTCGATCGGTCGGCTGTCCCTGGGCATCTTCGGTACCGGCCACGACGCGGACCCGAAGGCGCAGGCCGCCGAGCTGGCCGACTCCCTCGGCGTCGCCCTCCAGCTGACCAACATCCTGCGTGACATCCGCGAGGACCGGCAGAACGGCCGGGTCTACCTGCCCGCCGAGGACCTGGCCAAGTTCGGTGTTGACCTCGGGGGGGACGACCCCCCCCAGGCCCCCCCCGCTATTCCTCCCGGGGGGACCCATCCCCCCGGACCCCCCTTGGGAAGAGCTGTCCGCCCCCCCATACCCCTCTGGGCCCAGCCCGGCTTCGTCCGCCTGGTCGAGTTCGAGGCCGAGCGGGCCCGCGACTGGTACGCCGACGGCTGGAATCTGCTGGGCCTGCTCGACCGGCGCAGCGCGGCCTGCACCGGCGCGATGGCCGGCATCTACCGCCGCCTGCTGGAGCGCATCGCGGCCGAGCCCGCCGCCGTGCTGCGCGGCCGGATCTCGCTGTCCGGCCGGGAGAAGGCCACGGTCGCGGTCAAGGCCCTGACCGGGAGGTTCGGATGAGCCCGGCGGCGCCGCGGGTGGCGGTGGTCGGCGGCGGCCTGGCCGGGATCACCGCCGCGATCGCGCTCGCCGAGGCGGGCGCGGCGGTCACCCTGCTCGAGGCCCGGCCCCGGCTGGGCGGCGCGACCTGCTCCTTCACCCGCGACGGCCTGACCGTGGACACCGGCCAGCACGTCTTCCTGGGCTGCTGCACCGCCTACCGCGACCTGCTCGGCAAGCTCGGCATGACCGAGCACGCCCCGGTCCAGGACCGCTTCGACGTCACCGTGCTGGCCCCCGGCCCGACCCCGCGGCGCGGACGGCTCCGCCGGACCGCGCTGCCTGGCCCCCTGCATATGCTGCCCGCCCTGGGCCGGTACCCCTTTCTTTCCTTGACCGAACGGACCAGCGTGTCACGGCCCGCTCTCGCCATGCGCCGCGTCGACCCGGCCGATCCCGGGGTCGACGAGCAGCGCTTCGGTGACTGGCTGGCGGCCCGGGGGCAGAGCGAGCGGGCCCGCCGGGCCCTGTGGGACCTGTTCACCGTCTCGGCCCTGAACATCGCGGGCGACGACGCCTCCCTCTCGCTGGCCGCCATCGTGGTCAAGACCGGCCTGCTGGGCCGCAGCAACGCCGCCGACATCGGCGTCCCCGCCCTGCCCCTGGGCGAACTGCACGGCGACGCCGGCGCCACCCTGCTGGCCAAGCTCGGCGCCCGGGTCCTGATCGGCGCCAAGGTCTCTGCTATCGACCCCGGGGGCATCGAAGCCAACGAGCCCCCCGCCAGCCCCGGCGACCCCTCCCGCCCGCGTTTCCGCGTCCGCCTCGCCCGCCCCGCCGATCCCGCCGACCCGGACTCTGCCGCCGCGCTCCCGGCCGAGATCCTCGCGGACGCCGTGGTGCTGGCCGTGCCGCACGAGGCCGCCGCCCGCCTGGTCCCGCCGGGTGCGCTGCCCGACGCGACCGTCGCGGGCTGGACGGGCCTCGGCGCCTCGCCCATCGTCAACGTGCACGTGATCTACGACCGCCCGGTGACGGACCTACCCTTCGCCGCGGCCGTGGACTCACCCGTCCAGTGGGTCTTCGACCGCACCCGCATCTCCGGCCTGGACCGCAGTTCGCGCGGCCAGGCGCAGTACCTGGCCATCTCGCTGTCGGCGGCGGAGGAGTACGTGGACGTGCCCGCGGCCGCGCTGCGGGAGCAGTTCGTCCCCGCGCTGGCCGAGCTGTTCCCGGCCGCGCGCGAGGCCCGGGTCACCGAATTCTTCGTCACCCGGGAGCGGCGCGCGACCTTCCGCCAGGCGCCGGGTACCGCCCGGCTCCGCCCGCCGGCGGCCACTAGCATGCCGGGCCTGGTCCTGGCGGGCGCGTGGACCGCGACCGGATGGCCCGACACCATGGAGGGCGCCGTCCGCAGCGGCCTGTTCGCCGCGATCGAGCTTCGTCACACGGTGCTTGCCACGGGGCTCGCCCCCGGCGCGCCCGATTCAGCTTGGGAGGCGGCCGGTCCGCCTGCCTCATCCACCATGATTGGGAGACGTCAGTGACTGCTGTGATGCCTGAGGGAGTGGCCTTGGCGCGGGACCTGGTGAGCCCGGCGATCGAGTCGACCATCGGTCGGCTGACGCCGGACGTACGCGTGGTCGCGGCGTATCACTTCGGCTTCGCCGACGCCGAGGGCAACCCGACCGCAGGCGGCAGCGGCAAGGCGCTGCGCCCGGCCCTGGCCCTGCTGTCCGCCCGCGCTACCGGCGCCCCGCCCGAGCGCGGCGTGACCGGAGCGGTGGCGGTCGAACTGGTGCACAACTGGTCCCTGCTGCACGACGACATCATGGACGGCGACACCGAGCGCCGGCACCGGCCCACCGCCTGGACCGTGTTCGGCGTGGGCGCGGCCATCCTGGCCGGAGACGCGCTGCTGGCCCTGGCCCAGGACCTGCTGCTGGAGGACGGCACCCCGCAGGGTCCGTGGGCGGCCCGCTGCCTGTCCGCGGCGGTACAGCGGCTGATCAGCGGGCAGGGCGCCGACCTGGCCTTCGAGAAGCGCGATGACGTGACCCTGGCCGAGTGCCTGGACATGGCGGGCGACAAGACCGCCGCGCTGATGGCCTGCGCGTGCAGCATCGGCGCGGTGCACCTCGGCGCACCGCCCACGCTGGCCATGGGCCTGGCCGAGTTCGGCGCCCACGTCGGGCTGGCCTTCCAGCTCACCGACGACCTGCTCGGCATCTGGGGCGCGTCCGAGGTCACCGGCAAGCCGGTGCGCGCGGACCTGCGGGCCCGCAAGAAGTCGCTGCCGGTGGTGGCCGCGCTGGCCAGTGGCACGCCCGCGGCCGCCGAACTGCGCGCCCTGCTCACCGACCCGCAGCCGCTGTCCGAGGATGACCTGATCCGCGCGGCCGACCTGGTCGTCGTCGCGGGCGGCAAGCAGTGGGCCGAGGACGAGGCCGACGCGCAGCTCGCCGCGGCCAGCGCCAGCCTGGCCGACGTCGACCTGCCCGCCGGCGTGCGCGCCGAGCTGACCGCCATCGCGGAGTTCATCACGGCGCGGCAGTGGTAGCTGACCCGGCGGTCGGCCCGTCTGCCCTGGACGCCGCGCGAGAAACCCTGAACCGAGCCCGGGACCACGTGCTCGGCCTGCAGCACACGCCGGGCTGGTGGCAGGGCGAGCTCGAGACCAACGTGACCATGGACGCCGAGGACCTGCTGCTGCGCCAGTTCCTCGGGGTGCGCGACGACGCGCAGACCGCGGCGGCGGGCCGCTGGATCCGCTCCCAGCAGCGCGCGGACGGCACCTGGGCCAATTTCTTCGGCGGGCCCGGTGACCTGTCCACCACGGTCGAGGCCTACGTGGCGCTGCGGCTGGCCGGCGACCCGGTCGACGCGCCGCACATGGCCGCCGCCCGGTCCTGGATCCTGGCCCGGGGCGGCGTGGAGGCCACCCGCGTGTTCACCCGGCTCTGGCTGGCCCTGTCCGGCCGGTGGTCGTGGGACGACCTGCCCGTCATCCCGCCCGAGCTTATCTACCTGCCGTCCTGGTTCCCGCTCAACATCTACGACTGGGGCTGCTGGGCCCGGCAGACCATCGTGGCCCTGGCCATCGTCCAGTCGTTCCGCCCCTCCCGGCCGCTCCCGTTCACCATCGACGAGCTGCGCACCGGCATTACCCCGAGCGGCCCGGCCGCCGATCCGTGGGCGCGCGTGTTCAACACCATAGATCGGGCTCTTCATCTTTACCGACCGGTAAAGTCGATAAGGCGGGCCGCGCTGCGGCGGTGCGCGGAGTGGGTCATCGCCCGGCAGGAGCGGGACGGGTGCTGGGGCGGCATCCAGCCGCCCTGGGTCTACTCGCTGATGGCGCTGAACCTGCTCGGCTACGAACTCGAGCACCCCGTCATCCAGCGCGGACTAAGCGGTCTCGACCGGTTCACGATCACCGAGGACGGCCCGGACGGCCCGGTGCGCCGCCTGGAGGCGTGCCAGTCGCCGGTCTGGGACACCGTGCTGACCATGATCGGCCTGGCCGACGCGGGCCTGCCCTCCGATCACCCGGCCCTGGTCAAGGCGGGGGAGTGGGTGCTCGGCGAGGAGATCCGCGGGCCGGGCGACTGGCAGGTCCGCCGGCCCTCCGTAGCCCCTGGCGGCTGGGCGTTCGAGTTCGACAACGATGTCTACCCCGACACCGACGACACCGCCGAGGTCGTGCTGGCCCTGCGCCGGATCGCGTTGCCCGCGGCCGAGGCCAAGCCCGCCATCGAGCGCGGGCTGCGCTGGCTGGCCGGGATGCAGTCCAAGGACGGCGGCTGGGGCGCGTTCGACGCGGACAACACCCGCGCGCTGGTCAACAAGCTGCCGTTCTGCGACTTCGGGGCGGTCATCGACCCGCCCTCGGCCGACGTGACCGCGCACATCGTGGAGGCGTTCGCGGCCGAAGGACTGGCCGGTCACCCCGCGGTCCGGCGCGGAGTGGTATGGCTGCTGCGGGCCCAGGAGGCGGACGGATCGTGGTTCGGCCGGTGGGGCGCGAACTACGTCTACGGCACCGGCGCCGTGGTGCCCGCGCTGATCGCGGCCGGGGTGCGGCCGTCCAAGCCCGCCATCCGCCGCGCCGTGGCCTGGCTCGCAGACCACCAGAACCCCGACGGCGGCTGGGGCGAGGACCTGCGCTCCTACGACGACCCGGCGCTGGCCGGCCAGGGTGCCTCCACCGCCTCGCAGACCGCCTGGGCCCTGCTCGCCCTGCTCGCGGCGGGCGAACAGGACGGCGCCGCGGCCGAGCGGGGCGTGCGCTGGCTGGCGGCCACGCAGCGGCCGGACGGCTCCTGGGACGAGCCGCAGTACACCGGGACCGGCTTCCCCGGCGACTTCTACATCAACTACCACCTGTACCGCCTGGCCTTCCCCCTGAGCGCACTCGGCCGGTACGTAGCGGCCCACACATCCGGAGGCAGTGCATGACGGATACCATCCCGAGGCCGCGCGACCGGGCGGCCGGGGCCGACGACGCGAGCGAGCCGGACCCGCCGCTCATCTGCGCGCCGCTGCGGATCGAGGCCCGGGCCATCCGCCGCGGCCTACGTGATCTTCCCGACCCGCCTGCGGTGCTGCGCACCGGCCCTGCCCCCGCGGTGCTGCGCACCGGCTACGGCGCCACCCGCGCGGCGCGGGCGGCCGGGCGCTTGAGCCATGACCCGTTCGGCCAAATGATGATCATGGGCGTCGGCGGTGGCCTGAGCACCGACCTCAGCCCGGGCGACCTGGTCGTCGGAACCGAAGTCGGCGCCGTGACCTGCGCCTCCGCGCCGATCCTGGCCGGGGAGCTGCGGCGCGCCGGGCTGAGCGCCCGCACCGGTCGGATCACCACCGTCGACCACCTGGTTCGCCGCTCCGAGCGGGCCAAGCTGGCCGCCGAAGGCTGGCTGCTGGCGGACATGGAGTCGGCGCCGCTGGCCGCTGCCGCGGACGGGCGCCCGGTGGCGGTGATCAGGGCCGTGTCCGACACCCCGGACCGCCCGCTGGCCGGCATCGTCTCCGGCGGGCTGGCCGCGCTGCGCGCGCTGCGTGCCGCCGCGCCGGTGGCGCAGCGTTGGGCGGCGGCGTGCGGGACCCGCGAGGTGCTGCTGGCCGGGCCGCGGTCGTTCTGCGCCGGCGTGGAGCGGGCCATCGAGATCGTCGAGCGCGTCCTGGAGCGCCAAGGCCAGCCGGTCTACGTGCGCAAGCAGATCGTGCACAACACGCGCGTGGTGGGCGACCTGGAGAGCCGCGGCGCGGTGTTCGTCGACGAACTGGACGAGGTGCCCGACGGGGCGACCGTGGTCTTCTCCGCGCACGGCGTGTCGCCCCAGGTGCGCGAGGAGGCGGCCCGCCGGGGGCTGGCCGTCATCGACGCCACCTGCCCGCTGGTGTCCAAGGTGCACGCCGAGGCCCGGCGGTTTGCCGCCGACGGGTACACGGTGGCGCTGATCGGCCACGCCGGGCACGAGGAGGTCGAGGGCACGCTGGGCGAGGCGCCCGACTCGACGGTCCTGGTCCAGACGGCGGCCGACGTGGCCGCGCTCCGGCCGCGGGACGGCGAGCGCGTCGCCTACCTGATGCAGACCACGCTGTCGGTCGACGAGGCGACCGAGGTAGCCGGCGCGCTGGCCGAACGCTTCCCCGCGGTGCGCGCGCCGGGCAGCGACGACATCTGCTACGCGACCACCAACCGGCAGGCCGCGGTGCGCGCGGTCGCCGCCGGATCCGACCTGGTGCTGGTGGCGGGCTCGACGAACTCGTCCAACTCGGTCCGGCTGGTGGAGACCTGCGAGCGGGCCGGCACGCCGGCCCACCTGATCGACGGGGCCTCCGATATCCAGCTCGACTGGCTGGCCGGGGTATCCACGATCGGCCTGACGGCCGGCGCCTCCGCGCCTCCCGCCGTGGTGGAGGAGATCATCTCGGCGCTGTCCGGCCTCGGACCTGTGTCCGTTTCCGAGCGAGTGACGACCACGGAATCAATCCGGTTCGGCCTGCCCAAGGAGGTACGGCAATAATGCCCATGCCACTACGTCAGTCCCTGCGCGTCGGGTCCTACCTGATGCGCCAGAAGCTGGCTGGCCATAAGAAGTTTCCGCTGCTCGTCGAGCTCGAGCCGCTGTTCGCCTGCAACCTGAAGTGCGCGGGCTGCGGGAAGATCCAGCACCCGCACGACATCCTCAAGCAGCGGATGCCGGTCGAGCAGGCCCTGGCCGCGATCGAGGAGTGCGGCGCGCCGATGGTGTCCATCGCCGGCGGCGAGCCGCTCATGCACCCGCAGATCGACGTCATCGTGGCCGAGCTGATCAAGCGCAAGAAGTTCGTCTTCCTGTGCACCAACGCGCTGCTCCTGCCGAAGAAGCTGGACAAGTTCAAGCCGTCGCCCTATTTCGCCTGGGTGGTGCACATCGACGGGCTGCGCGAGCGGCACGACGAGTCGGTCTGCAAGGAAGGCGTATTCGACGAGGCGGTCGCCGCGATCAAGCTGGCCCAGTCGCGCGGGTTCAAGGTGAACACGAACACCACGTTCTTCAACACCGACACCCCGCAGACGATCATCGATGTCCTGACGTACCTGAACGACGACCTGGGCATCGACGAAATGCAGATCTCGCCCGCCTACGCCTACGAGAAGGCGCCCGATCAGGAGCACTTCCTCGGCGTGACCGAGACCCGCGAGCTGTTCCGCAAGGCGTTCGCGGACGGCCGCCGGCGCAAGTGGCGGCTGAACCACACGCCGCTGTTCCTGGACTTCCTCGAGGGCAAGGCCGACTTCGGGTGCACCGCCTGGGGCATCCCCTCCTACTCGCTGTTCGGCTGGCAGAAGCCCTGCTACCTGATGAACGACGGGTACGTGAAGACGTATAAGGAACTTGTCGAGACCACCGACTGGGACTCCTACGGGCGGGGCAAGGACCCCCGGTGCGCCAACTGCATGGCGCACTGCGGCTACGAGCCCTCGGCGGTGCTGGCCACGATGAGCTCGCTGCGCGAATCGATCAGGGCGGTCCGCGGCATCTGACGGCGCCTGTCTCTTAGTCGGGGGAAATCCCGCAGGTTCTGCTCAGCGGTTGTTCAGGTAGCACCGCCATGCTCGGAACTGGCGCGGCGCCCGCTCCCGGGGCGGTCCCCGCGCCGCCAATATGCCGAGCCATTCGGATATCGGGCGCTATCGGACCGACCGGGCGCGCCAGGGCATTCTGCCTGGCGCGCCGCCGAGCAGGAGTGCGGAGATGTTTTTCACCTATTTGCGGCGAGAGCTACGTGGCCGCATGCGCCAGGCCGTGTTCATCGCGCTCGGTCTCGCGCTCGGCATCGGCCTGGTGATCACGGTGACGGCGGCCGCGGCCGGCGTCAAGAACGCCCAGGGCACGGTGCTGAAGGCACTGTACGGCGTGGGTACGGACGTCACGGTGACCAAGACGCCGACCGCCGGGTCGTTCACGCCGGGCTCGTTCGGCTTCGGGTTCCGCACCGGGACCACCAAGCGGCCCGCGGCCGGAACCAAGATCAACACCAGCACGCTCAGCTCGGGCGGCACGCTCGCCTCGATCCCCACGTCCTCGGTGAGCACGGTCTCCGGCCTGAACGACGTGGCGGCGGCGGCCGGAGGCCTGACCCTGACCAACCGGACGATCAGCGGCACCGTGCCGGCCATTAACGTCAACGGCGGCGGCGGCGGCTTCGGCGGCGGTGGCGGCGGTTCCGGAGGCTCTGGAAGCGGGAGTTTCCGGGCCAACTTCACCACCAGCAGCTTCGGCGTCGACGGCGTGGACCTGACCGCGGGCGAACTCGGCCCGCTCAGCTCCGGCAAGCTCAGCGCAGGACGAACCTTCACCACCGCGGACGCCAACTCCGATGTCGCGATGGTTGACTCTTCCTACGCGACGGCGAACAAGCTGTCGGTCGGCTCCACCATCGCCATCGGCAACAGCAGCGGCACCACGACGAACTTCAAGATCATCGGCATCGTCAGCGAGCCGGCCGGGGACAACCCGTCGGACGCCTACATCCCGCTTGCGGTCGCGCAGAAGCTGGCCAACATGAAGAACGACGTGAACACCATCTACGTCACGGCCAGCAGTTCCTCGGCCATCCCCGCCGTCCAGAGCGAGATCCAGAAGGCGCTCCCCTCCTATACCGTGACGACCTCCAGCGACCTGGCCAGCGAGGTCACCGGTTCGCTGTCCAGTGCCTCGAGCCTGGCCAACAACCTCGGCAAGTGGCTGGCCATCGCGGTGCTGGTCGCGGCGTTCCTGCTGGCCAGCCTGCTGACCCTGGCGTCGGTCTCGCGCCGGGTCCGTGAGTTCGGCACGCTGAAGGCGCTCGGCTGGAAGAGCCGCCGCGTCGTCGGCCAGGTGATGGGCGAGTCCGTCACCCTGGGCATCATCGGCGGCGTGATCGGCATCGGCATCGGCCTGGCTGGGGCGGAGCTGGTGTCCAAGCTGTCGCACAAGCTGACCGCCACGGTGGGGCCGACCACGGGCTCGGCCACGCCAGGCGGCGCCCGGCAGTTCGGCTTCGGCGGCGGCGGCACCGGCACTGGCGGCTTCGGCGGCGGTTCCGGCGGTGGCGGGTTCTTCAACCACGCCGCGACGGCGGCCAACCACACCGTTGCCGTCCCTCTCACTGCCTCGGTGAGCACCAACGTCATCCTGCTCGCGGTCGTGCTGGCCGTGGCCGGCGGCCTCATCGCCGGGATGTTCGGCGGCTGGCGGGCCGCGCGGCTCCGCCCGGCAGACGCGCTGGGCAAGGTGGCCTGACGGTGCCCGCGCGACCAACTCCAATGGGCGATTTCAACGGGAGAGAGAGCTAGATGTACAAGCTCACCGGCGTGACCAAGAATTACCAGAAGGGCCGGAGCACCGTCGCTGCCCTGCGCGGCGTGGACCTCGTGATCGAGGACGGCGAATGGCTGGCCATCCAGGGCCCGACCGGGCACGGCAAGACCACGCTGCTGCAGATCCTCGGCGGCCTGGACCGCCCGTCGGCCGGCGTCGTCGACTTCGACGGGCGTGACCTCGCGCAGCTGCGCGAGACCGAGGTGACCAAGGTGCGCGCCCAGTCCATCGGCTTCATATTCCAGACCTTCAACCTCATCCCCACGCTCTCCGCGCAGGAGAACGTGGAAACCGCGCTGGTCCCGCTGCACGTGTCCGCCGCGGCCCGGCGGCAGCGGGCCGCCCTGGCCCTGGAAGCCGTGGGCCTCGGCGACCGGCTGCGGCACGTGCCCGGCGAGCTGTCCGGCGGCCAGCAGCAGCGGGTGGCCATCGCCCGGGCCCTGGTCAAGGAGCCCAAGGTCCTGCTGGCCGACGAGCCCACCGGGAACCTGGACGAGGACACCCGGGACGAGATCATCGGCCTGCTCGAGACCATGTGGCGCGAGCGCGGCCTGACCATGGTGCTCGTCACTCACGACAGCAGCATCGCCCGCCGCGCTCAGCGGATCGGCGTGATGAAGAACGGCCGCCTGGGCTTCAAGCAGTCCCGTCGGGCGCAGTCCCGTCCGGGGCAGGCCGCCCAGGTCCAGGCGGCCCGTACCGGTGGTTCCGTTAGCACCGGTGCGGAAACAGCGCCCTCGCCGGCCGCCGGCCTGATCCCAGCTGACGTCCAGCCCACGGACGTCCAGGCCGGCCCGGCGGGGGCCGCCGACCCCGCCGACCTCGAGCCGCCCCGCCTGCAGGCCCCCGACCTCGCCGCCCTGGCGGACGCCGACCTGGACTCCGAGCTGGAGGACGACGCTGACCTGGACTCCGAGCTGGATTCCGGCCTGCCTGATTTCGACGATCCCGATTCCGAGCCCGCCGACACCGTCACCTTCGACTAGCCCGGCACCCGCGCATCCCCGAGCCGGGGCCCGGCCCGTCCCGCGAACCCCTGCATTATGCGCGGGACGGGCCGGCTTCCCAGCCACCGGGCCGTCGCCGGCCCGCCCGTGGGTCGGCTCCCCGCCTCGGACCCCGGCGTCAGGAGCTGGTGAGGATGACGAGTTGCTGGGTCGCTCGGGTCATCGCGACGTAACGGTCGACCGCTCCTTCGATCCCCTCGCCGAACGCCGCTGGGTCGATGAGCACGACCAGGTCGAACTCCAGCCCCTTCGACAGCTCCGGGGTCAGCGACCAGACGCGGGACGTCGCCGCGAACGTGGGTTCGCCGATCACGCAGGCGATCCCGTCGGCATGCGCGGCGAGCCAGGTGTCGAGGATCGAGCCCAGCTCCGAAGCAGGTCCGTGTAGGACGGGGACGCCGGTGCTGCGGATGGAGGTCGGCACGTTGGCGTCCGGGAGCACGGCCCGGATGACCGGCTCGGCCTCCGCCATGACCTCTTGCGGCGTCCGGTAGTTGATGCTCAGGGAAGCCAGGTTGATCCGGTCGAGCCCGATCCGCTCGAGCCGTTCCTGCCACGACTCCGTGAACCCGTGCCGGGCCTGCGCGCGGTCCCCGACGATGGTGAAGCTCCGGGACGGGCAGCGCAGCAGCAGCATCTGCCACTCCGCGTCGGTCAGTTCCTGAGCCTCGTCCACGACGATGTGCGCGAACGGGCCGGCGAGCAGGTCCGGATCGGTACCGGGCAGCGCGGCCTCATTGACCAGGGCGTCCTGGAAGTCCTCGCCGCGCAGCATCGTCACCAGACCTACGCCGTATTCGTCGTCCGCGGCCTCGATCAGGTCGTCGACGACCCGGGCCATCTGCTCGCGTTCAGCGGCGACCGCGGCGTCATGCCGGCGCTTACGTCGTGGTGCCTCCGGGTCGCCGAGCCGCTGCCGTGCCGCGTCCAGGAGCGGCAGGTCGGACACCGTCCAGGCCTGAGCGTCCTCGCGCTGCAGCCGCTGAACGTCATCGGGGCTGAGCCAGGGAGCACACAGCCGCAGGTAGGCAGGTACCGACCACAGGTCTCCGAGGAGGTCAGTCGCCTCGATCAGCGGCCACGCGCGGTTGAGGGCCGTGCGCAGCTCCCGGTTCTGCAGCAGCGACTTGCGGAGCAGGGCAGCCGGGGCGTCGCCGTCGTGCTTGTCCATCAGGATCGCGAGCAGCTGCTCCCAGATCTGGTCGCGCGCCTCGTTGTGCGGAATACCGGGGTCTGGTGCTTCGAACGCCTCGGCCCAGTCGTCGGCGCTGAGCCAGATGTCGGACCAGGGGGTCCCGACCGTCATTCCCTCGGTGGGCAGCTTCTCGTAGAACCTGACGGCCGGCTCGATCGCCTTCACCAGGTCCGCGGACGACTTCAGGCGGGCCACCTCCGGGTCGGTCTCGATCCCTGCCGCGGCTCCCTCGGCGACGAGGTCCCGCAGGGTGCAGGTCTGCACGCCCTCCTCGCCGAGGCTGGGCAGCACGTCGCCGACGTAGGCCAGGTAGGGCTGGTGCGGACCGACGAACAGCACGCCGCCCCGGCGGTGACCGAGGCGAGGGTCGGAGTACAGCAGGTAGGCGGAGCGGTGCAGGGCGACGACGGTCTTGCCCGTGCCCGGACCGCCATCGACGACGAGAGCGCCGCGGGATCCGGCGCGGATGATGGCGTCCTGGTCGGCCTGGATGGTGCCGAGCACGTCTCGCATCCGGGCCGACCGGCTGCTGCCCAGGCTGGCGATGAAGGCGGACTGGTCATCGAGCGCGGCGTGCCCGACAAGCCCGTCCGCGGTAAACACCTCGTCCCAGTAGTCGCTGATCAGGCCGCGGGTCCAGCGATACCTGCGCCGGCTGGCCAGGCCCATCGGGTTGGCGTGCGTCGCTCCGAAGAACGGCTCAGCCGCGGGCGAACGCCAGTCGATCAGCAGCCGGCGACCCGCGCTGTCCGTGAGGCCCAGTCGTCCGATGTACACGGGCTCGGGGTGGTCCGCGCCGACGATGCGCCCGAGGCACAGGTCCAGACCGAAGCGACACAGGACGCGCAGGCGAGCCGCCAGCCGGTGGATCTCCATGTCCCGGTCCATCGCCTTCTGGCCGATGCCGCCGGGCGCCTTGAGCTCGGCGTCGAGGCGGTCAGACAGGTCGGCGATCGACTGCTCGAGGCTCTCCGCGATGGCCGCGAAGTGCTGCTCGTCACCGGCGATCAGCGCCGGGTCGGCCTTGGCGGCCAGGCGGCCGGGAAGGTCAAACGCGCTGGTAGTCAGCGGGTTCACGTCATCAGCTCCGATCTGAGGTCACCCCGGCGCGCACACCCGCACCTCCGCGCCAGTGCCCGCGACCGCACCGCGAGTCCCACCAGCGGCGCGACGTCCCCGCGCGACCCGTACGCTGACCACAACACGCATCTGGCGACTCCCATTTCCGCAGGCTCTGGCCTCAGCCGACCATTGTGCGGCACGACCCGGGTCTTGCCGCAAGCCCCCCGGTGCGCTATATGTTGAAAATGGAGGGAGCGGGCACTCCCATTCCCTTTATCGGGCTCTTCGAAGTTAGCCGGGATGAGGTTACGGCTGGCTACGCTGCGTGAGTCCCGCTCGGCTTGGTTCCGGCCGTGAGCTGCTGGTTGCCCTAGTGACAGGGCACATATTCCGGCATACCGTGGACCGGTGGAGGTACGCCAGCTCGAGGCGTTCGTGGCAGTGGCTACCGAGCTCCACTTCGGGAGGGCAGCTGAGAAGCTGTACATGGGGCAGCCCGCGCTGAGCGGGCTGATTCGCCGCCTGGAGGGGGAGCTTGGCACGCGTCTGTTCACGCGCACCACGCGCCAGGTCGCGCTCACCGGCGCGGGCGCGGAACTGCTGGTCCGGTCCAAGGTCATCCTCGACGAGCTGTCCGCGGCCGAGGCTGGCCGCGTCGTGTGAGGGTCGGAAATGCCGCCATGCACCCCACCTGCCAACGCCGTTCGCCTGCCAGAGGATCGTGACGCCATGACCCATGCCACCTCCGCCCCCGTCGTGGGCGACTCGGCCTCGCTGTTCACCCCGCCGTTCTCGGTGCAGAGCAGCTGCGTGCTGAGCGAGGACTACTTCCTCACCAGCCAGGTGCTCATCAACGACGGTGACCTGATCCGGCCCTTCCTGCAGGCTGACGGCACGGTCGAGGCCCTGGTCCTGTCCGGCGGGAACCTGAGCTGGCTGCACCGGGACCCCGTGACGACCAGCGGCTGGTCGTACATCCCGCTCAGCATGAACCCGGACATGGTCGTTCCGGGCGAGGTCAGCGACGTGGCGGTCGGGACCGACAGCCAGGGCAACGTGATGGGCGTCTGCGTCGCGCCCAACGAGGGCGAGCCGGCCTATCCGTACCTGCTCTGCCCGCTGGTCTTCGACCCGTCGTCCGGCACCTGGTACTCCGATCCGGACGCGGCCAGCCCGATAGCGGGCGGGTGGAGCCGGCTCCGCGCGGGCCAGGACCCGGCCACCGGTGACCCGTACTTCTACGCCTCGGACAGCTCCGGCCGGTTCTGGATAACCGGCCCCGAACAGGACATCCCGGTCGAGATATCCGGCCCGGCCCTGTCCGATGTCACCGACGGCTGGCTGCTGTGGGCCTCGTCGGGCTGGGGCGAGGCGGACTGGGCGGCGGGAATCGTGGTGGCCAGCGGCCCGGGCACCCTCACCTGGTACCTGCAGGACGGGAACTACTCGGTCACCAGCGAGGCGAGGCCGCTGCAGGGGCAGGGCCGGCTCCTGTGGGTGGGCTGGCCGCCGTCGGGGGACGCGGGCCAGTACTGGGACTCGCCCGGGTACGCGTACCAGGATTCGTCGGGCGATATCTGGTTCGCCCGGTCGGCCTCCGACACGGTCGGCCTGAACAGCATCGGGTCGTCGGGCGCGGCGGTGGGGCCGGACACGTCCGCGGTCTGGCAGAACCAGGGGCTGTTCAGCTTCGCGATGCTGTTCGGCGACACCAGCACGGTCAACGTGACGACCGAGTACGGCGATCCAGCCGCTCAGGCGCCGGGCCTGGCCGGGCCGATCCCGCTGCAACCGGTGGTGCATGCGGTGTTCAGCCAGCCGGCCGACACCGCCCAGGGCACGCTGTTCGTGGTGCTGGCCGACGCGACGCTGAACGTGCTGGCCAAGAACCTGGTGGCAGGCTGGTCCCTGGTCCCGGTCCAGCAGGACACGGCCTCGGTGCAGGAACTGGACGCCTGGCGGGTGCAGCTGTCGGTCACCGACGCCAACGGGGTGCCGGTGGCCGACGCCCAGCTGGGCGTGACCGCGGACCGGCCGACCGGGACCTGGCAGGCAGGCAGCAACGCGCTGATGGGGCCGGGGAACCCGGTGACGTTCACCACCGACGCCTCCGGCTGGGTCACGTTCGCCACCCCGGCCGTGGAGCTCGACGCCCCGCAGCTGGCCGTGCAGGTCGTCTCGACCAGCGATGACGGCCCGCTGCAGGACACCGCGCCGGTGCCGGTCAGCCCGGATGCCGGGGTGCACGGGTTCCTGGCCGGAGGCGCGCCGCTGAACGACATGGCCGCGCTGACCCCGGAAGCGCTGCTGACCGCGACCAAGGCCGACGGGACCAGGCTGTGCCCGGTGCTGGCCAGCATCACAGATCCCGGCCAGCAGGCGCAGGCGGCCAGCGGGGTTATCTCCGCCATCAGCCAGGCCGTCCAGGCCGGGCAGGGCGCCACGCCAGGTCCAAACGACATCAAGTCCTGGACCCTGGACCTGACGACCGGCAAGGTACCCACCTACACCAGCTCCACGCAGCCGCCGTCGCTGACCGCGGTGGGGTCGCTGTCGGACTGGTGGGACAACGTCGAGAACGACGCCGAGTCCTTCTTCCACGGGCTGCGCCACGACGCGGCGCAGATCGCCACCTGCACCGCGAACTGGGTCAAGGACGAGGCCGGGGACGCCTGGCACTGGGTGGTCAGCCTGGCCGTCACCATCGCCGACGCCGCCGTCGGCACGGCCACCTACCTGATCACCGACATGAAGTCGGCCATCCACGCGGTCACCGCGTTCTTCAACAAGCTCGGCGCGGACATCGCCGGCGTCATCACCTGGCTGCGGCAGAACATCAGCGAGCTGCTCAAGGAAGCCGGCCAGAACGCTGCGGTGGTCGAGGGTTGGCTGTCGCCGGTGAAGGCGCCCGCGACCGTCAACGGGTTCCTGGACTACTACAAGAATCTGGCCAGCGGCTTCTTCGCCAACCTGACCATCGAGGTCAACCAAGCCCTCGACGATCTGGCCGAACGGCCCGATGTGACCAGCATGACCTTCGGTAACCCGCTCCAGTCCGCCGGCGCACCAGGGCCGCGAGCCCTCCAGGACGCCGCCTTCGACGTCGAGGAGTTCGTGGCCGACGTGCGGTCCGGCTGGTTCCTGGACAAGATCACCTCGTTCTTCTCCAGCGACCCCCCGGTCGCGCCGAACACGCCGCTCCAGGACGCCATGGACGAGCTCGCCGTCGCGGTACAGGCCGGCCTGCAGGCCGCCGAGGACATCGGCCAGGCGCTGTGGGAAGCGCTCAAGGACCTGTTCGCCAGCCGCGACTCCTACAACGAGGCCACGTTCGCATCGCTGTTCGGGGCCCTGAAGGGCGCGGTGGATAACCTGCTCGCCTTCGCCGACGCGATCGTGCAGGCCCTGCTCGACCTGGCCGAAGCCGTCATGAACCAGCTCGCCACCCTGCTGTCGCACGAGTTCGACGAGATCCCGCTCATCGGCGGGCTGCTGCGCGATCTCGGGGTCGACGACACGATGAGCGTCGGCCACATGGTGGCGATGGTGCTGATGTACCCGGCCACGCTGGCCAACCGGATCAAGAACGGCTCCACCGCCTCGCTGTTCCCCGGCACCAGCACCAGCGCCGCGCCGCAGCTGGCGGCGACGCACCCGCTGGTTGGGGACGACCAGGACTGGGGTCCCGGGCTGAAGATCTCGGCCTCCGTCGCCCAGGGCATCTGGGGCCTCATCGACGCGGTCGCCGACGTCTGCAGCCTCAAGAAGACCTCGCCGCCGCCCGTCATCGGCTGGGTCGACATCGTCGCCCCGTGCATACTGAACATCCTGCAGTGGCCCGGCGCGCCCAACGACGACGGCACCGTCGCGGAACCGTTCGTCAACGCCATCGCCGGGTCGGGCCAGGACGGTGACCTGATCGAGCCGACCTGGCTGCTCGGCTGGGTCCCGCCGGTCGTCGGCCTGTGCGGCAAGGGCGCGGACTACAAGCCCGCGTCCGGGCCGGACGACCCCCCGCCCTCGGGCGACCAGCCCAGCTTCCCGGATATCGGCACGTACTTCACCGCCGCCTCGGCGATCGCCGCCACCATCACCGGCAGCATCTACAACTTCCAGACCGGCCAGAGCAAGGGCGCCCAGGCCGCGGGCATCCTGGCCAACGTCTCCAACATCATCGCCCCGTTCATGACCGACTCGATCGGCGAGAGCACCGAGGGCGTCTCGTGGGGCGTCAAGCTCGTCGTCGACGCGGCCGGCAACCTCGGCGCGGCCGGCGCCATCGGCGCCAGCTGACCGGCCCGGCCGACCCGTCCGATGGTGGTCACGTTCAGCGGCGTCCTGATCGTCGCGGCGCGGTGCTGGCCGACCGGTTCAGGTTCGCCTCCATCTTCGGCGCGTTCGCCGCCGGGCTGCTGTCCGCGGCGCTGTTCCCGGCCGCCGCGCTGCGCCTGATGACGCCCGCCCCGGCGGCCCGCGAGCCCGCCCGGTCATGAAACGTTGATCGTCTTCCCGGCTCGCGCGTAGAAACGCCGCGCCCGGTCGTTGCGCGTCCCGGTCTCGAGCGTGATCCGGGAAAGCCCGCGCCCGCCCCCGCCGAGGCCCCAGCCCCAGCCCCAGCCCAGCCCCGGGCCTCAGTCGAGGCGGGCTTCCCGGCGGAGCAGGGCGCCGAGGTCCGCGGGTTCCGGCCGCACGCCAGCCAGGCCGTGATGACCGAACCAGCGGCCGATGTTCTCTGCGTCCCGGGTCAGGAACCAGGCCCCGCGCGGGTTGGCGATCACGTCGACCACCTGCGGCAGGTCGATCATGATCAGCCGCCCGTCGTGGACCAGCACGTTGTACGCGGACAGGTCGCCGTGCGCCAGGCCGTCCCGGGCCAGGGCGACCAGCGCCTGCACCATCTGGTCCCACAGCCCGGCGAGCTCGGCCCGGCCGGGCCGGGTCTCCGCCAGCCGCGGCGCGGCCGTCCCGTCCGCCGAGCCGATGAACTCCAGCAGCAGCTCGGTGCCGAGGATCTGCACCGGGTACGGCACGGCAGTCCCGGCCGCGCACAGCCGGGCCAGCGCGGTGAACTCCGCGCCGGCCCACTGGCCGGCGATGGCCTGCCGCCCGAACGTGCTCCGGCTGGCCACGGCCCGGTTGACCCGGGGATCCCGGGTCCGGCGTCCTTCCAGGTAGCCGCTGTCGCGGTGGAACATGCGGTGGTCGGAGGACCGGTATCGCTTGGCCGCGAGCAGGCAGGACCGGTCCGTCCCGGGGATGCCGCGGCGGACCAGGAAGACGTCGGCCTCCTTGCCTGTCTTCAGGATGCCGAGCTCGGTGTCGACCGCGGCAAGCTCGGTGACCAGCCAGTCCGGGTAGGGCCTGGGGCCGCGCTCGGTTGGTATGGACTGATCCCAGGTCGACCAGCGATCGCCCTCCGGCAGGCCGTCGGTGGCGTCGAACTGCTCGATCGAGGGTAGCCTCCGGCGCCCCCGGACGCGCTTGGCCGTGGTTGATTCGTCGTCGTCGAAGCGCCGCTTACCGCGGCCAGAAGTGAACTTTCCGTCGTAGGCGGAGTGATAGTCGGGCACGGATAGTGCTCCTCAGCTGAGCGTCGGATAGGGCAGGCGGCGGTGCGCCCGCGACGGGCGTATACATCTGGCGTCTCCCTTCCGCTCAGCCGGGCTGCTCCGGCCCGGACGGCTGCAGGCTGTCATACGGCCCTTGTCTCGTGCAACCGGATTTCCGGCGGCCGGCCCGGCGATGAGCGACCAGCCTTCCGCGGGGGCAGCGGCCAGCCGCCCGCGGCTACAGCGACCAGAACACCACGAACATGGCGACCAGCGTGCCACGAATACGGCGACCAGCGTGCCACGGAAACGGCCGTTCGACTAGTCCAAGGCAGGCAGATATGGCACTCTGATCAGGTGGTACGTATCAATCCGACCCCGCTGGGCAAGCTGCTGCCCCGGCATGCCGAAGCGTCCGTAGCCGAGGCGCTGACTGACACCCGAGTGGTGCTCGTCAACGGGGCCCGTCAGTCCGGGAAGAGCACGCTGGTCGGCGTGGTCGCTAAGGGGCGGGGTGCGCAGTGGCGGAATCTGGACAACGCCATCACCCGCCAGGCGGCGGTCGCCGACCCGATCGGGTTCGTCGAGTCCGCCGAGCTCATGGTGATCGACGAGATCCAGCGGGTCCCCGAGCTCCTGCTCGCCATCAAGGAGCAGGTCGACGCCGACCCCAGACCCGGCCGGTACCTGCTCACCGGCTCCGCGCGCCTGCTGGGCCTGCGCGGCCTCCCGGATACGCTGCCCGGTCGGGCCGAGACGATCGAGCTATGGCCGCTGGCCCAGGGCGAACTCGACGGCACCGCGGACCGGTTCATCGATGCCGTCTTCGAGAGAGGCGCCGCGCTGACCCACGAATCCGCGGTGACCCGGCAGGAGTACGCCGAGCGCATCGTCCGCGGTGGCTTTCCGGAGGCGGCGGCCCGGACGAACCCGCGCCGTCGCGAGCGCTTCTTCGACTCCTACCTCGCCGATCTCGTCGCACGCGACGTCAGCCAGCTGTCCGAGATCGAGCGCACCCCCGAGATGCGGGCCCTGATCCACTTGCTGGCGGGCCGTTCCGGCCAGCTGCTGGTCGTCAACGCGGTAGGCGGCGAAGCCGGGCTCCCGGCCAGTACCGTCCACAGGTACCTAGCCCTGCTGGAAGAGGTCTTCCTGATCAAGCGGATCCCGGCCTGGTCGCGGAACGTAAGCGCGCGTGCCGTGGGGACGCCCAAGCTGGCCTTCGTCGACTCGGGGATCGCGGCCAACCTGCTCGGCATGGACGTGCGGAGCCTGCTGCGGCCCGGCGGCCCGTTCGGGCCTTTGCTGGAAGGGTTCGTGCTGATGGAGCTGGCCCGGCAGCTGACCTGGTCGCGGCAGCGCGCCGAACTGTTCCACTACCGGACCAAGGACAAGGTCGAGGTGGACGGGATCCTGGAGAACCGCCAGGGGAACGTGGTCGGGATCGAGATCAAGGCCTCCTCGACGGTCGCGGCGGGAGACTTCCGCGGCCTGCGCCACCTGGCCGAACGGATCGGCGATGACTTCCTCGCCGGCCTCGTCTTCTACACCGGCACCCAGACCCTTCCCTTCGGCCCGCGCCTGCGCGCGGTCCCGGTCAGCGCCCTGTGGCAGGTCTGAAGGGCCAGGTACGAGCGCGCTCCCTAGACCTGGACGAACTCGATGCCGGTCAGCTGGCAGAAGGCCTTCCAGTCGGCGGCGTGGTGGCCCAGGTTCATCACCTCGTGGTGCGGCCCGCCGGCGGTCAGCCACCCGTTGAGGCACCTGCGCAGCCCGGACGCGGGCCGGAACTGCCCGTACGGCATCTCCAGGGCCGGCAGCTCCTGACTGTCCAGGTTCTGGCCTTCCGCGACCACCAGCCGGAACCGCTCGCCCTCCAGCGAGACCAGCGTGGCCAGGGTGGCCGGACCGGGCTGGTACTGGAACAGGAACGTCGGCGGGTCAGCCAGCCGCCCGATGCCCAGCGGCCGCTTGATCAGCTTGACCGGCCGGTCGGTCCGGGCGATCTTCCAGTTGCCCTCGCCCATGTGGCTCATCAGCACCGAGTCCGACGGGAAGTCCATCGCGTACATCTCGGTGAAGTGCGCGTCGCCGATCAGGACGTGCCCGGCGTAGACGAGGCAGGCGGTGAGCACGTCGCCTTCGGCAGCGTACCCGTAGCCCTTGGCCATCAGAGACGAGGCGGCGGCCAGGGGCAGCCGGCTGAACCGGCCGTCCTCCCCGATCGCGTCGAAGTGCGCCGTGTAGGCGCCGAAACCACGTTCGTTGAGTATCCTCTCGATCGCCACCTGCATGCGAGCGTGGTCCGCACGCTCGGTCACCGACAGCCGCGGGTCGATCTGGAAGTTCTTGTCCTCGAAGTCGATGACCGTCGCCACCGCCTGGTCGCCCGCCTCCTGCATGCCCCGGTACAGGTCGCCCTGCGCGACCGCGATGATGGCCGGCCCCAGCGTCCGGACCAGCGCCGACTCATCCACCCGGATGTCGCCCATCTCGTTCATCGCGTAACCGAAGATCGCCACCTTGAGCCGCTTCCACGCGGTGGCCGCGGCCGCCGCCCGCGCCCAGCGCCCCACGTCCTCGCGGAACGTGGCGCTCCTCCAGTCGTCGGTCAGCACGGCGAACCGCTTCCCGGCCCGGACCATGGCGTTGGCCGTGTCCTGCGCGCCGTGTACGCCCTGGTTGTAGGTCATGTCCGCCATGTCCCAGGCCGGCGTCACGTTGGGTTCCGGCTGGATGTTGGCCAGGCACACCGGCAGCCTCGACTCGGCCAGCAGCCGCGCCACCCGCATGGCCGGGCCGTAGGTGAGCATCACCACCAGCACGCCGTCCAAGTCCGCGTTCTCGAACTCGCGCATGGCGCGCTCGGCGTCCTCTCGGTACTTGACCGCCTTGCTCGGGGTGAATTCCGCGACGTCGGACAGGTGCGCGGCGAGCTCGGCGGCGTAACCTTCCTGCCGCTGCGCGATGCCGGGGATCATGTCGTCGTACAGGTCCTGCATGATCCCGAGGATTCCGATCCGCGGCTTGCGCCCAACCCAAGCAGTCATGGCTTCTCCTTATCTGCGGTCAACGCTGGCCGTAGTGGTTCTGGTAGCGGGCGTACAGCGCGTCCACCTGGTCCGTGGGCAGGGGCGACGGCTCGCCGTAGGCGCGGGCCAGGTGCACCGTCCGCGCCGCGTCCTCGCACATCACGGCGGCCTTGACCGCGTCCCGTGCGGTGCCGCCGATGGTGAACACGCCGTGGCTGCGCATCAGCACGGCGGGGGAGCGGTGCCCGGTCAGCGTGGCGACCACCCCCCGGCCAATCTCGTCGCTGCCGATCAGCGCGAACGGGCCGACCGGGATCTCCCCGCCGAACTCGTCGGCCATGGCGGTGATCACGCACGGGATGGCCTCACCCCGCGCCGCCCACGCGGTCGCGTAGGTGGAGTGGGTGTGCACCACGCCGCCGACCTGGGGCAGGTGCCGGTAGATGTAGGCGTGCGTAGCGGTGTCGCTCGACGGGCTCAGCGAGCCCGCCGAGGTCGGCTTGCCGTCCAGGTCGCAGACCACCATGGACTCCGGGGTCAGGTCGTCGTAGGAGACGCCGCTCGGCTTGATCACCATCAGGTCCGCCGAACCGGGAAAGCGAGCTGACACGTTGCCGGACGTCCAGGCCACCAGGCCGTTGCGCACCAGCTCGGCGTGCAGCGCGCACACGGTCTCCTGGAGCGCCGCGAGCCCGGAAGGCTCGGGGGTCACCGGGAGCCGCCTTCCAGCGCGCGGTCACGGATGGCCCGCAGCCGGTACATGACCTCGTTCGTGCCGCGCCCGAAGTAGTCGTGCAGCCGCACGTACTCGGCGTACAGCTCGTCGTAGACGTCCGCGCGCGCCCCGTAAGGCCGGTAGACGTCCTGGGTGCACCGGCCCATGGCGCTCGCCGCGGTCGGCACGTCCGGGTAGGCGCCGGCGGCGACCGCGGCGTGGATGGCCGAGCCCAGGGCCGGGCCCTGCTCGGATCCGATCACGCTGAGCGGGCGCCGGGTGATGTCCGCGTAGATCTGCATGAGCTGGGCGCTCTTGATCAGCCCGCCGGCCACCACGAGCTCGGTCACCGGCACGCCCGAGGCCTTGAACGTTTCAATGATCAGCCGCGTGCCGAACGCCGTGGCCTCGAGTAGCGCGCGGTAGATCTCCGCGGCCGTGGTGGCCAGCGTCAGGCCCACGATGGCACCGGACAGGCCGGCGTCCACCAGCACCGAGCGGTTCCCGTTCTCCCAGTCCAGCGCGATCAGCCCGTGCGCCCCCGGCGGCTCGGCGGCCGCCTTCTCGTCGAGCAGCTGCGGCAGCGACACGCCGCGCCGCCGCGCCTCCTCGGCGAACTCACCGGGCACCCCGTTCTTCGTGAACCAGGCGAAGATGTCACCCACCCCGCTCTGCCCGGCCTCGTAGCCCCACAGCCCGGCCACGATGCCGCCGTCCACCGCCCCGCACATGCCCGGCACCTCGGCCAGCTCAGTGCCGTTCACCATGTGGCAGGTGGAGGTGCCCATGATGGCCACCATCTTGCCCGGCACCACCGGGCCCGCGGCGGGCACGGTGACGTGCGCGTCCACGTTGCCGACGGCGACCGCGATCCCCTCGGGCAGGCCGGTCAGCGCGGCCGCGGCCGGGGTCAGCGCCGGCCAGGCCGCCGAGTGGCGAGATCGGATGGGCCAGCTTGTCTGCGCCGAAGGAGGCGAAGCGCGGGTCGAGCGCGGCCAGGAAGTTCCGGGACGGGTAGTGACCGTCCTGGAAGATGCCCTTGTACCCGGCGGTGCACGCATTGCGGGTCTCGGTCCCGCACAGCTGCCAGATGATCCAGTCCGCGGCCTCGATCCAGCGCTCGGCGAGCTGGTAGATCTCAGGGTCTTCGTCGAGCACCTGCAGTGCCTTGGCGAACTGCCACTCCGACGAGATCTTCCCGCCGTAGCGGTTGATCCATTCCTCGTGGCGCTCGTGCGCCACCGCGTTGATCCGGTCCGCCTGCGGCTGGGCGGCGTGATGCTTCCACAGCTTGGGATACGCGTGCGGACGTCCGGTCAGCTCCGGAAGCTGGCAGAGCGGCGTCCCTGCGGAGCCAGCGAGCACCGGCATGCAGGTGGACGCGGTGAAGTCGGTGGCCACGCCGATCACCTGGCCCGGGTCGATCCCGGCGTCCCTGATCGCCGCCGGGACGACCACGCTCAGCGCCTTGGTGTAGTCGCCGGGGTCCTGCAACGCCCAGTCCGGCGGCAGCTCCCGCCCGCCCAGCTCCCGGTCGATCACGCCGTGCGCGTACTCACAGACGGCCGTGCCCGCCTCGGCGCCGTCGCTGACCCCCACCACCAGGGCGCGGGCCGACAGCGTGCCGAAGTCGACGCCTACCACGTAGACGTCGCCCGCCCCGCTCTTGTTAGCGCTAACATCCATCTGTCCGCCTCATCCTAATGTTTGTTCAGGTGCATTCTTGCCTGTGGCCCGGCGGCCCAATCGCAGCGGCTAGCCAGCCGTGGGCGGCGACGATGCGCCGGCCGCCACCAGTCTGGCCGGCGACCAAATCGGCCACGCCGCCGGGTCAGCGCCCCGGCGGCCCGGCGGCGCTGGCCCTGATGATCAGTTCTGGCGCGATCCGCACCCGCAGGCCCGGCTCGATCGCGCCCGACATCCGGTCGATGAGCGTATTCAGCGCCTGCCGGCCCACCTCGCCGAAGTCCTGCCGGACCGTGCTGAGCGGCGGCGTATAGAAACCCGCGTCCGGGACGTCGTCGAATCCCACGATGCTCACGTCGCGCGGGACGCGCAGCCCCCGCTCGGCCAGGGCCCGCATGACGCCGAGCGCCATGGTGTCGTTCCCGCAGAAGACGGCGGTGACTTGCGGATCCGCCGCCAGCTGGCGGCCCAGCTCGTAGCCGGACGAGGCCGACCAGTCGCCGGCCAGCACGGCGGGTTCCGGCGCGCCGGACTCGGCCAGCGTTCGCCGCCAGCCGTCCACGCGTTCCTGCGCGTCCAGATGGGCCGTCGTCCCGGCGATATGGTGGACGGTCCGGTGCCCGAGGCTGAGCAGGTACCGGGTCGCGGCGGCGCCGCCGGCCGCGTTGTCGATCGCCACCGAGGTCACCGCCGCCTTCGTGCCGCAGCCCACGGCGACCAGCGGCACCTCAGCGGGCACGTGCGCGAGCGCGGCCACCGCGGTGTCTTGCGTCGCGATCACGACGATGCCCTCGACGCCCTGGCCGAGGAACCGGTCCACCGCGTCGAGCATCGACCCGCGGTCCAGCGCCGGCAGGCTGGCGATGGATACGAAGTAGCTGTCGTGCGCCGCCCGCTCGAACCCGTAAAGCATGGAGGCCGGCCCGTACAGCATGGTGTCGAAGCTGATCACGCCCAGCGTGTGGGTTCTCCGTGTGACCAGCGTGCGGGCCGCGGCGTTCGGCCGGTAGGCGAGCTCCCGGATGGCGGCGAGCACCCTTTCCCTCGTGAGCGGGCGAACGTTCGGGTGGTCGTTGAGAACGCGTGACACGGTTCTGGTGGGAGACCCCGGCCAGCCGAGCGACGTCGGCCATGACCGGCGGCCGGCCCAGGCTGCCCGGGCCGCTGACCACCGACGCCATCGGCCGGCTCTCGGCTCTCTCGCCCGGTGACCGCACCACGTCGTGCCTCCCTTGCCGCGCGCTGTGCAGCCAGCGGTCAGCCGGGGCCGGCGTTAGCGCTAACATCCGTACCGATCAAATGGCGATGCGAAGCATATATACCCCCGACAGCGACAGGCACCTCTGCTCCACCCGCCCGATTTCCTGCGTCTCAGGGTAGCCGTCGTACCGCTCCCGCGGTACCCGCCCGCCGCCGGTCTCGCCCGTCCGGTGTCAGTACGGCTCCCGACGTCGGCGCGCGCCGACGTCGGGACTTGTCGCGATTGGCCGCGCTGTCCCCGCAGGTCGCGCAGCGCGGCCTTGGCCTTGCGCGCTGACGTCAGGCCTTGTCGCGATTGGCCGCGCTGTCCCGCAGGTCGCGCAATGCGGCCTTGGCCTTGCGCCCGGCCTCGCTGTCCCGCAGGTCCTGCAGCGCCTCGCGCGCCTTGCGCCCGGCGTCGCTCTCGCGCAGATCCTTGAGGGCCTCCCGGGCCTTGCGCCCCGTCTCGCCCTCGCGCAGGTCGCGGATGGCCGCCTCGGCCTTGCGCCCGGCCTCACCCTGCCGCAGGTCGCGGAGCCGGGCTTCGGCCTTGCGCCCGCTCTCGCTGTCCCGGAAGTCCTGCAGGGCCGCCTTCGCCTTATGGGTCCCCTCGGCGGGCTGGCCGCCGTGCAGCCAGGCGGTCAGCTTGCCCCACCACGTGCGTAGCTGCTGCTCAAAATCGGTCATCGCCGACTCTCCTCCGCCTCGAGCGCTCCGCGCTCTCAGCCATGCCACCTGACAAGCTTCTCGTTTTCAAGATATAACGTGACGATGGAAGGAGCCAAACCCAGGCTCAGGCCCGTGTCAGTGCTACCCGTCCGGCCGTCGTCCAACCCCCTCGTCCGCGGCCCGGGATGAAAGAATGCCTGCCGTGCAACGTCAGCGCGTCAGCGGGTACTCGCCCTACGAGCCGGTGTTCGGTTTCTCCCGCGCGGTCGTCGTGGGCGACCGGGTCCTGGTCGCCGGAACCGCGCCGGTCCCGCCCGGCGGCGGTCCGCCCCCGGATGAGGCCTACGCACAGGCCAAGCTGTGCCTGGAGCTCATCGGTGAGGCCCTGATCCGGGCCGGCACCAGTCTCGAGCACGTCGTCCGGACCCGCATGTTCATCACCGGCACCGCCCACTGGCCCGAGGTCGCCCGCGCGCACGGCGAGGTGTTCGCCGACATCCGTCCCGCCGCGACCGCCGTGATCGTGGCCGGCCTGCTCGACCCCGCCTGGCTCGTCGAGATCGAAGCCGAGGCCGTCCTGCCCGGTCTCTAAACCAGTGGGCGCCGAGAGAACCGCCATCGTGCCGTTGGCGCGACTTAGGTTGGCGGCTCGCTCGTTCAGGAACGCGCTCATCGAGGCTGCTGCCTCGGGTGCGGTGAGCATGGACCGCACGAGAGCCTTGGTCTCCGGGGGCAGGGCCCCGAGCCGGACATCCAGGACGTCGTGCAGATGGGCCGTGATCTCATCCGGAGCGGCGTCCCCCAGCTGGATGGCGACGGCAAAGAGGGCGGCCTTCGATCCGTAGTGCTGCATGACCAGGGACGGGTCCATGTTCGCGCGCTGGGCGATGCGGCGGATGGTGGTTGCCTCCAGACCGCGCTCCCCGAACTCCGCACGCGCCGCGTCAAGGGCTCCCGGTCCTTGACCACGGCCGGCCAGGAGCGCCGGCCGCCGGCTGCGTAGTCATTCGCCCGGACCGCCGGTGACCCTTCCGTGAGCCGGCCGCCGCGAGCTACCGGCTGCCTGACGGCCCGGGCAGCGCGAAGGGCTCCAGGTCGATGGCGGGCGGCAGGCCCAGCGCCGCCTGCGCGGCCAGCGAGCCGGCCAGCGGGCCCATGGTCAGCCCCGAGGCGCCCAGGCCGGTGGCCACGATCAGCCCGTCTAGCCCGGGCACCGGTCCGAGCAGCGGCCGGATGTCCGGACCCATCGGGCGGAAGCCGATCCGGGTTTCCAGGTAGGTGCCGTCGGCCAGGCCGGGGGCGACGGCCAGGGCCTGCTCGAGGATCTCGGCCAGGCCGGACGGGGTGATCCGGTAGTCGAAGCCGGAGCCGGTCTCGCGGGTTGCCCCGGCCACGATCCGGCCGCCATCGAAGGCCAGCAGGTAGTGGCCGCTGGCGCCGGGCAGCACCACCGGCCACCGGCTGGTGTCGACCTCGCCGAGCGAGATGTGCATGATCTGGCCGCGCTGGGCCTCGACCGGGACTGCTAGGCCGGCCGCCTGCAGGAAGGACCTGGTCCACGCGCCGGTGGCGGCGACGACCGCATCGCCCTCGATGAGGTCGCCGCCGAGCCTCACCCCGGCGACCCGGCCGCCGTCGCGGGCCAGTTGCGCTTCGCCGTCCCTGACCACGGCGCCCTGCCGGACCGCGGCCCTGGCCAGTGCGGCCACCAGCTTCCGGCCGTCGACCCGGGCCGCGCCGCCGACGTACACCGCGGCGGCGTCCGCCCGCAGCGGCGGGAACAGCCGCTGCGCGTCCGCGCCGGAAAGTCCAGCCACCTCGCCGATCTCCGGTGCCGCGGCCCGGCGCGCCAGCAGCGCTTGGCGGATCCGCTCCCGGTCTTCTTCGCGCTCGGCCAGGGCGAGCGCTCCGACCTGCCGGTAGCCCACGTCGGTTTCGCCGAGATCGGCCAGGCGGGCGGTCAGCGCCGGGTACTCCCGGGCGGCGGCGTAGGCCAGTGCGCACCACACCGGGTCCGCCACCTGCGCGGACCACGGGCAGATGATGCCCGCTCCGGCCGCGGTGGCCCGGCCCGGCTTCCCGGCCTCCACCAGCACCACCTCGGCGCCGAGCGAGCTGGCCGTATACGCACACGAAGCCCCGGCGATGCCCGAGCCAACCACGATCAGCCGCAACAGTCCTCACCCGTACCATGCCCGGCAGCAGCAGCGCCTCCGACAACACAGTAATGTCCTGCCGGTCCGGTCCGCCGGGTTGATCTTGTTGTGCCCGGCGTCGATGCATCACCCCCCCGGGCTGTCCTCCAGGTACTCAAGGAACACTGCGGGGATGCCTAGGACGAAAGTATGCGCATCGTGAGTGAGGCGGAGACCGCGTGGGTCCCAGCTGAATTTCCAGCCGTGGCAGTCAATCAGGTGCGTGACCGTCCTGATCAGCCCGTCTTCCCTGATGCGACGGGTGAAGTCCGGTGAGTCGCTGTCGAGCGCGACTTCATAGGCCAGCCCGTCTTTACCCAGCTGGCCGAGCTTCTCGATCCGTGCATCCACCGCCAGTACTACGGGCGCAAGGTACAGATCAGTCACGTCATGAGGTCTGATGGCCATGGGCACCTCCATATGCAGAAGACAACAAGCCATCTTGCCAAGATGGGCTCTCCCGTCGTAGTGCCAAAGGTCCTGTGGTCGGTGCAGCAGGATACGCGACGGCCACCGCATGATGATGCTTGTGACGCGGAGGCATGTAGCAAATCGGGACTGTAGTACCGGGTGGCGCGACAGCGTGGACGGACGTACAACAGGAATGTACAGCAACCCCCCCGGACCACATCGACCGAATGTGACCGATATAAGCCTCTGACCTGCATTAATGACCGTTATAGGCTCCGCAGTACCGGGCCGCAGTGCCGACTGCGATCGCGGCGGGCGGTGGCCGGTTTCTCGTCCTCGGCGGCGAACTCATCGTCCTTGAGGGCGACTGGCAGCCGGCCCGCCTGGTGGTGCTGGAGTTTGAAGACCTGGCGGCCGCGAAGCGCTGGTATGACTCGGAGGTCTACCAGGAGGCGAAAAAGCTCCGGGACGGCGCGGCGCACTTGCGTATGGTCGCCGTGCAGGGCGTCGACTAGGTAACGGGACCCACGGCGATAGCACCCGATCGCCGCCTCGCGGTTCCCCGGCGTGCCGGGCCTGACTCATCCGGGACATGACGAGCCCTCATGCCAACCACGCTGAACTCGTGGTGCATGGGGTCACCAGGGTTCGATGGTCAGGCCAGTCCCGGTCAGGCAGCCGTCGATCAGGCCGTGTTCTTGCCGCGGCGGTCACGCATCGAATGAGAGCAAGCTGGCCTGGCCGGCGCGCAGGTTCATGACGTGCTCGTCGAAGTTGAGCTTGTCGAACAGGGAGACGCCTTCGGCTATTGACGAGCATAGTGCGTCCTCGGTGACCTGAATGGCCTCGGCCTTATCGATGGCGGCCGCCATTTCCGCTTCGGTGCCGACGACGATTCCGTCGTCGTCACCCAGCAGGATGTCACCGGGGCTGACCGTGACGTTGCCGAGCAGCACGGGGACGTTGACCTCGGGCATGACCATGGCCCTGGCCGCGCGCGGCGTCGCTCCGCGCGCGTATACCGGCATGGTCATGCGTTTCAACGTCGCCGTGTCGCGGCACAAGCCGTCGATGACGATGCCCGCCATGCCCCGGCGCGCTGCCTCGCTGGCAAACAGTTCTCCCGCGACGGCGTGCTGCGATCCCCCTGCGGCCACGACCAGCACGTCACCCGGACCGCTATGCTGCAGCGCGCCCAGGACCGACAGCAGATCGTCGCGTGCGTTCGCCGTGACCGCGCGGCCGAGCAGCCGGCTGCGGGCCGAGACCAGCCTGATCGCCGCGGGCAGCACGCGCAGCGACTTGTCCGCATCGGACACGGTCGATGCGTCCAGCCGTTCCAGCCGGGACAGCAGGCTCAGATCATCACGCGGCGAACTCGATGCAGACATCGGACGGTCCTTACCAACACACGATCGGCACCATGGCGCGAGTCGCCCGGTTCGAGGGCACCGGCCAGCACAGCGAACAGGCCATCCAGCGCTCTGGCCAGCGCCCACAGCGTATCCGGGCTCGGACCGGCACGGCCACTTCCGGCCTGGGCAATCGCCGGTCCTTGGTGCGACCGGGCCGACAGCCCCACCAGACGCTGGCGGCGGTTCCCTGCCGAATCGGCACGGCCCGGAGTGGCTCGGCCCTCACGGCTGGCCTGACGCGGATTCACCGGCTCTGAGAGTGCGAGCCGATGGAGACACGTCCCCCCCGGCGGGAAGAGTGGAGCCAGGCGATGCTCGGCGAACCGGACCACATCGACGGCCGGGCCGGCGGTGGCGCTTCGCGGCCAGCTGCGCGGGCGCCGCGCTGCTGCTGCCGCCCTCGGGGCGGGCCGCCGCGGCGGTGTGGGCGATGACCGTGGCCGCGGCCGGTGCCGTCGGCGTGTACGCCGCCGTGGCCGTCCGGTACCGGCTGGGCGCCGGTGACTGGGTGTCCGCGGCGATCACGCTGGTGTTCCTGGCCAGCTTCACCCTCGCCACGGCTACCCTGCTGCGCCGCCCCAGGGTCGCCCTTCCCGGGCTGCCGGGCGGCCTGTTCGTCACTAGTAGTGGAAGGCCGGCTCTGGCGTTTGTGCAGGTGCCGGTCACTTTCGCTATTCGGCGGAGATCCCGATCGGAGCACTAGCTGCCAGACCGAGGTCACGCATGGCCTTGCGGTAGGCGACGGCGACTGCGTCGAAGCGCAGGTGAAGCTCGGCGGCCAGGTCGAACGGCACGCGCTCGGGTCGTTGTGATTCGACGACGACCTGGTCCTGACCGAAGATTGTGTCTTCGAATTCGCGGATCACCCGGTCCGGCTGGTCAGTGTTGTAGTTGCGGCCGATGACCACATAGCCCGCGCAGCGGTCAGCGGCAACCGGCTGAGAGGCGAAGAAATAGACCATGCCGCGTTGTCCGCCCCAGCCGAGCCGGAGCACGATCGTGTAGGGCATGTGCAGTTCGTAGCGGCTGCGCCGTTCCGGCTGGCCGGCCTGCTCGTTGCCGAACACCGGGAAGTCCTCGGTGTTGGGTGCCTCAGGGCGGACGATCTCATACCGCAGCACGTGGCCGTCGGTGTGCACCTGATGGCGGGGAACCACCGGCCGCTGCGGGTCGCCGAGCAGCCCGGGATGGACCCAGGGGAAATGCCCGAAGTCGGTAAAGTTCTCCACCTGGCGGCCCGCATCGCAGCGCCACCGGTACGGCCCGGCCGCAACTATCGCCCACTCGCCGGCTTCCAGTTCCGGGACCTCTGGCAGCCGCCACCGCGGTTCCTCGAGCGCGGCCCAGATCAGCCCGTACCGTTCCTGCGCGTGGAATGTCCGGACCCGGGCCTTGGCCGGGACCACGGCCGGATCCTCCTTCTGCGGGATCGCCACGCACCGGCCATCAGCGCCGTACCGCCAGCCGTGGTAGGCACACACCAGCTCGTCGCCCTGAACCCAGCCCAGCGACAGCGCGGTACCGCGGTGCACGCACAGATCCGACATCACCCGGGGCGCTCCGCCGGCCCCGCGCCAGACCACCAGCGGCTCACCGAGCAGGTCGGCGTGCACCGGCCGGTCACCGACGTCGCCGGCGAACGCGACCGGATGCCAGCACGCACGCTGGGCGGCCAGGTCCGCGAACACTCCCGGTGAATTCATCGCCACCCCAGACAGATGACGCCCATGGCCGACCCAGGGCCCTGGCAGCATTCTGGGCCGGCGGGCCAGTGCCGGTCTAGCCGGCGGCCTGAGCTCGTCCGCTCACTATGCGTCCCTCGTGCGGACAATGGCGAATGTGACCGCGATCAGCGCCGCCGCCAGCAGGACGTAGATCCCCGTCTCGATGCCCTGGAACGGCCAGTAGCGGCTGGCGGGCTGATAGGTGACGAACCCGCGCCAGCCGTGAGCTTGCATGCAGGAAAACACGGCGTTCATCGAGCCAGACTTGGTTGGCGGGCCCGCGGAAAGCAGCTTCTGGCAGGAGGCCGGAAGCGCGGGATACAGCGAGCCCCATCCCGTAGGCACCACCTGCCCGGTCCTGCTGACGGCGCCCTGGGCGAGTACCCAGGCCTGCCCCGGCGGCGTGAACGAACTCGTCACGTTGTAGTAGGTCGTGACCGCCGCCATGTAGTGCTGCCGGACGAAATCGGAGATGACCAGCCGCAGCGCGATGAACCCGCCGAGCACGACGGCTATCGCGGGGAGGGTCCGGCGCGCCACGGTGCCCGCGGCGATGCCGAGCGCCATGGCAAACACCGCGTAGCCGATCGGGACAATGCCCTGAGTGTCGAACTGGCCGGGCGTGAACGCGCTGGCAGACTGCGCGTTGATCGGCCCGGACCACCAAGTGGTCAGGACGGCGATCGCGCCGCCGCAGGCGGCGGCGGCGAGCAGCAGCCAGCCTGCCTTGACGGTCAGCCAGCGCATCCGGGTGACGCTCTGCGTCCACGCGAAATCGATGGTGCGGCTCTCCAGCTCGTGCGCCACGAGCGGGGCGCCCCACAGCATGCCGAGCACGGCCGGCACTATCAGGCTGAGGTAGGGCAAATCACTCACCACGCCGTTGACCAGCGAGGCCTGCTGTTGCAGGCACGCGCTGTTCCCCGCGCATGTGATGAGAATGAAGTGCCAGTGCGACGCGATCTGGAGGCCGTCCGCAACTATCACGGCGGCGGCTGCGGCGAGCAGCACCGATGCGATCGCGCCCTGGGCGCGGTACTGGCGCCAGACAAGCCAGGTCATGAGTGTTCTCCAACCTTCGTGAGATGCTTGTCCGCAGGCGCCTGATCGGCGCCCATGTAGGCCAGCACCAGCTCTTCGAGGGTTACGTTTCCGGCCTGGTGGGCAGGGTCGATGACCGGGCCGTTGAGGCGGACCAGCAGGGTGGACTGACCGGCCGTCGTCACCGTCTGCACGACCTTGTGCGTCCCCTCGATCGGCGCGATGTCATTGTGCGGCCCGACCAGGACCTTGTGCTCCGCCAGCAGCGTGTCGATGTCACCGCAGAGCTGGACCCGGGACCCGGCCAGCAGGATGATGTGGTCGCACACCCGCTCCAGGTCGGTGACCAGGTGCGAGGACAGCACGACGGTGAGGCCGCCGCCGGCGTTCGCCACGGCCGAGGTCAGCGTGGCGAGGAAGTTCCGCCGCGCCAGCGGGTCCAGCGCCGCGACCGGCTCGTCGAGCAGCAGCAGCCGCGGTCGCTTGGCCAGCGTCAGCGCCAGCGCTACCTGGGCCCGCTGGCCGCCAGACAGCGTGCCCACCCGCTGGTCAAGCGGAATGCGCAACTCCGCCAGCCGGGTGCGCACCAGCGAGGCGTCCCAGCGCGGATCCATGTGCGCCCCGATCCGGATGTGATCCTCGGCGGTGAACCGCCGGTACAGCGGGATCTCCTGGGCGAGGAACCCGATCTCGGCCAGGAACGCCGGGTCCTGCCGCGGCGGGCCGTCCAGAACCGAAGCCGTGCCGCTGGTCGGGCTGGCCAGCCCGGCGAGGATCCGCAGCAGCGTGGTCTTGCCCGCGCCGTTCGGCCCGACCAGCGCGGAAACCCGGCCCTCGGGCACGGTGAACGTGCACTCGGTCAGCGCGCTGACCCGCCGGTAGCGCTTGGACAGTCCATGTGTCTCGATCGCCGTGCTCATGCGATCTCCTCCGATTCAGAAAGCTGCAGGTAGGCCGCATCCAGCCGGAACTCGAACGGTGTCGTCCTGATAGCGGGCCGAAGTCAGGGCTGCCCGCGGCCGCGTACGCGCCGGGGCAGTTGTGATCTCGTGCCTCCTCGCGGCCAGGCAGGGCGATTGCGGGTTCACTGCAGTCAGCGTCCCGGTCGGCGGGGGCGGGCGCATCACGCGCCGGAGGTAGCGCGGGTCCCTCCTTGGAGGGATACGCCGGAGGGTTGCGCGGAGGTAGCGTGCAGGTGTGCTGGACCGGGTGCGACGCAGGGCGTGGGGGCTATCGGGCCGGCTGATCGCGTCCTACATTGTCATCACGCTCGCCGTCGTGGTGCTGGTCGAGGCGCTCGTGCTCGGCTTCCAGGTACCCTCGCTGGTGAACGGCACCCAGCTGCAGGCCCAGGTGGACGCCGCGGCGAAGAGCTACGGCCAGCAGCTTGCCGAGCGCTATCCCGGCGGCGTGCCTGCCGGGACCGTGCTCGGCGACCCCGGCCAGCCGGCGCAGCCGGGCCTGGCCCGGCCGGCCCCGGACGGCACGCTGGTCGTTCCGGCGATCACCGGCCCGATCCACAGCGACCAGGCGGTCACCGCGGTCGTGGCGATCGCCGCCGACGGCACGGTCGTCGCGTCCTCCGCGCCATCCCGGTACCCGCCCGGACGAGCAGCGGCCAGCGAACTCCCCGTCCAGGCGATCGCGCCGATCGCAGCCGGCCCGGCCCACATGTATTTCAAAACCGGCAGCGTGCCCACGCCGTACGGCAGCGTGCTCATGACGGTCTGGCCGACGGGCCCGGCCGTCACCAGCAAACCGCCTGCCAGCGCGCCGGGACGGGTCGCCTACGTCTACGTGCAGGCGCCATGGGCGCCCAGGTTCATCAACCCGGTCCGCGCCTGGAGCGACCTGGGTCAGCTCGGCGAGGCCGGCCCGCTGCTGGCGGGTCAATACGCGCTGCTTATCGCGATCGTGCCGGTCGGCGTGCTGTTCGGGCTGCTGGCCTCACGCCGCCTGGTCCGCCGGGTACGCCGCCTGGAACGAGCCACTCTGGCGGTCGCCGACGGCGATTACACCGTCACCTTGCCCGTCTCCGGCCGGGATGAGGTCGGCCGACTGGAGGCGAACTTCACCACCATGACCCGCCAGCTCGGCTCCGCGCTGGCCGCCGAGCGGCAGCGAGCCACCGGCGACGCACGCGCCGCGGAGCGGGCCCGGATCGCGCGGGAGGTCCACGACGCGATCTCCCAGCACCTGTTCGGCCTGCGGATGATCGCCGCCGGGATGCGCAGGGCCGACCCGGGCAATCAGCAGGTCCGCGCGATCGAGCGGATCAGCGAGGAGGCGCTGCGCGACATGCAGGCGCTGCTGATCGAGTTGCGCCCGGCCGGCCTGGACGGTGCCGGGCTCGCCCCGGCCCTGCAGGAGATCTGCGCGGCCTACCACGACCGGCTCGGCGTCACCGTCGACGCCAGCCTGGATGACCTCACCGTCCCCGCGCCCGTCGAGCACGCCCTGCTGCGCATCACCCAGGAGGCCTGCGCCAACGCCGTCCGGCACGGCAACGCCCGCCGGCTTGCCGTGTCCATGACCCGCCAGGACGGGCACGTCGAGCTTGCCGTCCGCGACACCGGTACCGGCTTCGACCCGGCCGCCCCGACCGCCGGCGCCGGGCTGGCCCATATCCGGGACCGGGTCGCCGAACTCGGCGGCACCGTGGACATCGACAGCGCACCCGGGCGCGGGGCGGCGCTCACCGTCCGGGTGCCGGTGCCATGACGATCCGCGTGGTGATCGCCGACGACCACCGCGTCGTCCGGGACGGACTGCGCTACCTGCTCAGCCAGGAACCAGACGTCGAAGTCGCCGGCGAAGCCGCAGACGGCCGGCAGGCCGTAGACGTCGTCGCCGCCACCCGCCCGGGCGTGCTGCTACTCGATCTGTACATGCCCGGACTGGACGGGCACGCCGTGCTCGCCGCGCTGCACGATACCCCGCACCGGCCCGCCGTCGTCGTGCTCACCTCCGCCATCGACGACGAGCACCTCGTCCGCGCCATGCGCGCCGGCGCGACCTCCTACCTGCTCAAGACCGCCTCGGCCGAGGACGTCATCGCCGCCGTCCGCGACGCCGCCGCCGGCACCGCCAGCCTCAGCCCCGAACTGCTGACCCGGCTCACCCAGGCGCTCCGCCGGCCGCCGCCGCCGGACCCGCTACAGCCGCTCTCACCGCGCGAACGCGAAGTACTCCAGCTGATCGCCCGCGGTCACAGCAACCGGCAGATCGCCCGGGACCTGGCGATTGGCGAGCAGACCGTCAAGACCCACGTCCGAAGCATCCTCACCAAACTCAGCCTGCAAGACCGCGTCCAGGCAGCGATCTTCGCCCTCCGCCACCAAGCCGGCAGCTACGAGCACCGGCCGCAATCGCAATGACCGTGTCTGCTGTCTTCCCCAGGACAGTTATGGTGCGGGATCGTAGGGGAAGGGCGGTGCCGTGGTGCTGCTGTTCCTGGCGGGACCGCGGCTGGCCACAGTCCGGCACGATGCGAGGAGGCCGTGATGTGTTTCGTCCACTCGGGTAGCGCAGAAGGCGGTTCGCTGGTGCAGCAGACCGCACTCGGTGCGGCGGCGGCGGCCGCGTTCTCCACCCTGGCGGCGGGCGGGGGAGCGGTCGGCGGCATGGATGTCGCCGCTTCCGGCGCACCGGATGTGGTGGCCGGGCCGGGCGGGGCGCGGGTCGTGGACGGCTACGGCCAGATTCTGCACACCCGCTGGAACCGCGACCTGCCGCCGGTGGCCCTGGTACGGCCCGGGGAAGTGATCCAGCTGCTGTGCCGAGACGCCCTGGATATCGGTGAGGCGGCCCGCACGCTGACGCCGGAGGCGAGTCTGACCCTGGATCTGGGCCGGGTCCACCCGCTGACCGGCCCGGTCGAGGTCGAGGGCGCCGAGCCCGGCGACATCCTCGAGGTCGAGGTCCTGGACGTTGCCCCGCTGGTGGACTTCGGCTACGTCGTGATCGGCCCGGCCCTGGGCATGTTCGGGTCGCTGCGCCCGGATCTGCTCGCCCCGATCACCCAGTTCACCGAGGCCTCCCAGATCAGCGACCCCAACCCGGGGCCGGTGCCGGGTGCGATTCCCGAGGATCAGCCGTACAACAGCGGTTCGCCGTTCGTCCAGTTGTTCACGTTCGAGCGAGGGCAGAACACCGGGTTGGCCACCTTCATCGGCGCCGACACCGGCCGGCAGGCGCGCATCCCGGTCGCTCCCTTCATGGGGATCTACGGCGTCGCGCCGATGCGCAAGGGCATGTACCGCACCTTGCCGCCCGGCGTCAGCGGCGCCATGGGTGGCAATGCCGACATCCGGCAGTTCACCAAGGGAGCACGGATCCAGTTCCCGGTCTACGCTCCCGGCGCGAAGTTCTCCGCCGGGGACGGGCACATGGCCCAGGGGGACGGCGAGGTCTGCGTGACGGCCATCGAGACCCTGATGGCTGTCACCCTGCGCTTCCAGGTGATCAAGAACAGCATCATCGCCTCACCCCGGGCGATCGTTCCCGCCGCGGATCCCACCCAGTTGGCCATGCCCGCCGAGATGCTCGCCCACGGGTACTACCACACCACCGGCATCGGCCCCGACCTGATGGAGAACGCCAAGAACGCGGTCCGCGACATGGTGGACTGGCTGGTCGTCGACCAGCAGCTGAGCCTGCACGAGGCCTACGCCCTGTGCAGCGTGGCGGGCGACCTGAAGATCAGCGAGACCGTCGACCTCCCGAACTGGGTCGTGTCGATGACCCTGCCCCGCGGGATCTTCGCCGCCTAGCTGTGACCTAGCACCGGAGCGTTCTGGCGGTGGCCAGCGGCGCCCACCCCCGCCATATCCGTGCGATCATCTGCCCTCCCGATACCCGCCAGTCTGCCGGCGCTGGCCCCGCGAGTCGAGCCAATTCCGGCCGGGCCCTAATCTTGGGCGATGAGCGACCGCAAAGCCGAGCGCGGAGCCGAGGGCGTCCTGCTCACCGGGGTCTACGGGTCCGGCAAGAGCTCGGTCGCCGCGGAGATCGCCTACCTGCTCGAGCAGCGGGGCAAGCCGTACGCGCTGCTGGACCTGGACTACCTGAGCTGGGCAGGCCCCGACACCGGTGACCGCGCCGCCGAGATCGAGCTGATGCGCCAGAACCTAGCCGCCGCGACCCCGAACTACCGGCGCCTCGGCATCAGCCTCTTCGTCCTCGCCTACTTCGTCCGCAGCGCCGCCGAGGTGCAGGCCGTCCGGGAGGCGCTCGGGCTGCCGCTCCGGGTCGCGCGGCTGACGGTCCCACTGGCCGCCATCGAGCTGCGGCTGGCCGGCGACGTCACCAGCGGCCGCGGCGACGACCTGCGCGAGGCGGCCGCGCAAGTCGAGGCCGCCGAGGGCGCCGGCCTCGAAGACGTGACCATCAGCAACGACCGTCCGGTCGCAGTGGCCGCGCGCGAGGTGATGACGTATCTCGGCTGGCTCTAGGTGATGCCGCTAGAGGCGCAAGCTCAGCGGGACCGGATCCCGTCCAGGATCACGTCCACGACCTCGCGGATGAAGTCGTCGGTCAGCGGCAGGTGTCCCAGCAGCAGCCGGTGCTGGGCGGCCCCGAAGAATAGGTCCAGGACCACCTCCCGGTCGACGGTGGCCGGGATCTCGCCGCGGGCGATGGCCCGGTCCAGCATGATCCGGTGCTGGGTCCGCAGCGGCTCGAGCACGCGGTCCCGCCACGCCGCGCGCAGTTCCTGGTCGTGCTGGGCCTCGGCGACCAGGCCGGTCAGCATCGACCCCATCGAGGTGTGGGTGACCGCCCGGACCCACGCGGTCAGCGCGGCGATCAGGTCACCGCGCAGCGTCCCGGTGTCCGGCAGCGGCTGCTGTTCAGCGAAAGACGTGACGAACGCATCGAGCGCGAGCAGCCCCTTGGACGACCAGCGCCGGTAGATCGTCGCCTTCCCCACCCCGGCCCGCGCCGCGACCTCCTCGATCGACATCGCCGCCAGCCCTCGCGAGGCCAGCAGGTCGAGCGTGGCGCTGAGGATCGCGCGGTCCGCCTCCTGGGACCGCGGCCGCCCCCGCTGCGCCCCGCCGCCGGCCGCCTCCGCCTCCGAAGCCGCGGCAGACGCGGAAGACGCGGCAGACGCGGCAGACGCGGAAGACGCGGCAGACGCGGAAGACGCGGCAGACGCGGAAGACGCGGCAGACCCGGCCCCGGCCTCTGGAATATCCCGGTTCATCACCCGGTTCTACCCTCTGGAAATCCGAAACGATCCGTAACGTATCTGATTGGTATCATGCCCGGCACCGCGCCTTCCCAAACAGCGACCCTCGTGCCGCCAAAGACCGCAAAGACCGCAAAGACCTCGAAGACTCCAAAGACCCCGGAAACACAAGAAACGCAACCAGCAAACCGTACTCGCCGGCCCCTGCAGCTAGCCCTCATCCTGGTCGCCGCGTTCATGGTCGTCCTCGACTTCAGCATCGTGAACGTCGCCCTGCCCTCGATCGAGCGCGAGCTGCACATGCCGCCGGACGCGGTGCAGTGGATCGTCACGGGATACGCCATCTCGTTCGGCGGCCTGCTCATCCTCGGCGGCCGGGCGGCTGACCTGCTCGGCCGGCGGCGCATGTTCGTCGCGGGCCTCATCGCGTTCGCGCTGGCCAGCCTGGCCGGCGGCCTGGCCCAGGACCCCGTGCTGCTGATCGCGGCCCGGGTCATCCAGGGCGCTGGCGCCGCGATCGTCGCCCCCGCCGCGCTGTCCCTCATCACCACCAGCTTCCCCGAAGGACCCGAACGCACCCGCGCCATCGGCCTGTACGGTGCGATCTCCTCCGTGGGCTTCGTCGCCGGCCAGGTCCTGGGCGGCGTGCTCGTCCAGTTCACCAGCTGGCGCGCGGTGTTCCTGGTCAACGTCCCGGTCGGCCTGGCCGCCGCCGCCCTCGCCCCCGTCATCCTCGGTCACGCCACCAGAACCGCGAGCAGCACGCACCGCCTGGACCTCCGCGGCGCCCTGCTGATCACCAGCGCCGTCGCCCTCATCGTGTTCGCCGTGTCCCAGGGCGTCGTCCTCGGCTGGACCTCCCCGCTGGTCATCGCCGCCGTCGTCGCCGCGGCCGCCGCCGCGGCGGGATTCCTCAAGGCGGAGACCAGGCACCCCGAGCCGCTGATCCGCCTCTCCCTGCTGCACCGCCCCGGACTGCGCAACGGCAGCACGCTGTCGTTCCTGCTGGGCCTGTGGAACGGCGGCGAGATGCTCATCCTCTCCCTGTACATGCAGCAGGTCCTGCACGAGTCACCGCTGTTCACCGGGCTGGCCATCGCCCCGCAGGGCGTGGTCGGGTTCGGCATGGGCATGCTCGGGCCGCGCCTGGCCCGCCGCATCGGCGTCAAGCGGCTGCTGGTGCTGACCGGCGCCTCGGCCGCGATCGGCTTCGCGGTGCTCACCCGGCTGCCGGCCGGCGGTTACAGCCCGGTCCTGCTCGTGGTCACGCTGATCGGCCTGGGCACCGCGGGCACCGCGTTCGGGTCGGTGGTGCTGGCCAGCCGCGGCATGGCCGACGCCGACCAGGGCCTGGTCGGCGGCATGATCAACACCAGCCGCCAGATCGGTGCCGCGGTGGGCGCCGCCCTGCTGCCCGCGGTGGCCGAGGCCGTCAGCGCCGGTGGTGCGCAGGGTCCGGCGGGCGTTTCCGGCGACCGCGCCGCCATGCTCACCGCCGGGCTGGCCGCGCTGGCCGCCACCGCCGTGGCCTGGCACGCCGCCCACCGCGCGTCGGCTCGCCCCCGTACCGCCAGCTGAGGTCTCGCCCGCGATATTTATGCCGAACGGATCGTGGTTTCACCCCCGCGCCCGTACCGCGCATGCGGTGGGTAGGGTTCGGCTCATGGAGTATCGCGCACTGGGCCGGTCGGGCCTGCGGGTGTCCGTGCTGACCATGGGAACGATGACATTCGGCGGCACCGGGGAGTTCGCCGACGTCGGCTCGACCGACGTGGAAGAGGCCGAACGCCAGGTGGACATGTGCCTGGACGCCGGGGTCAACCTCATCGACACCGCCGACGTGTACTCGGGCGGGCTGTCCGAGGAGATCCTGGGCCAGGTGCTGCGGGGCCGCCGGGACCGGGTGCTGGTGGCCACCAAGGTCCGGATGGGAATGGGCCGCGGCCCGAACGATTCCGGGCTGTCCCGACACCACATCATCTCCGGCTGCGAGGCCAGCCTGCGCCGCCTGGGCACCGACCACATCGATCTGTACCAGGTGCACGAGTGGGACGGCCAGACCCTGCTGGAGGAGACCCTGCACGCGCTGGATGACCTGGTCCGGTCGGGCAAGGTGCGTTACGTCGGCGCCTCCAACTACACCTCCTGGCAGCTGATGAAGGCGCTGGGCATCGCCGGCCGGCTGGACCTGGCGCCGCTGGTCAGCCAGCAGATCTACTACTCGCTGCAGGCCCGCGAGGCGGAGTACGAGCTGATCCCGCTGGCCGTGGACCAGGGCCTGGGCGTGCTGGTCTGGGGCCCGCTGGCGGGCGGGCTGCTGTCCGGCAAGTACCGCCGCAACCACCAGGCCCCGGTCGGCTCCCGCCAGCTCTCGGACTGGGACGAGCCGCCCGTCTATGACCAGGAGGGTCTGCACGACATCGTCGAGATCCTGATCGGCATCGCGGAGCAGCACGACGTCTCGGCCGCCCAGGTGGCCCTGGCCTGGACCCTTGGCCGGCCCGGCGTGACCTCGCTGGTCATCGGCGCGCGCTCCGGCGATCAGCTAGCCGACAACCTCGAGGCGGCGTCCCTCACCCTCAGCGCCGGCGAACGGGGCACGCTCGACAAGGCCAGCGCCCTGCCGCTCATCTATCCCTACTGGCATCAGGCCAAGACCGCCCGCGACCGGCTCTCGCCCGCCGACCTCACCCTGCTCGGCCCGTACCTCGGCTGACCGGCCCCGGCCCGCCAGCGGCAGGCTGCTCAGGCCGATGCCACCCAGGATGGCCGCTCCGCCGATGGCCTGCCTCGTGCCTACCGGGTCGCCGAAGAACGCGATCCCCGCGATGGCGCCGACCAGCGGCTCCAGGTTGAGGAACGCCCCGGCGACCTCGGCCGGCACCCGGCTCTGCCCGTAGGCGAACAGCGTGAACGGTACCAGCGTGCCGGCCAGCGCCAGCGCGGCCACGGCCAGCACCGGACCCGGACCCCCCGGCGCGGCGGGCGCGCCCTCGGTGACCACGGTGAAGGCCAGCGCGCCCAGCGCGGCGCCGAGGAACTGCACCGCGGTGACCGCGACCGGATCCCGGCCGGGCAGCCGCCGGCCCTGCGACACGGTGAAGGCGGCCGACAGCAGCAGCGAGGCCAGCACCAGCCCGTCGCCGCGCATGCTCGCCCCCCCGCCCCCTCCGCCCGCGGTGACCAGGCCGACCCCGCCGAGCGAGACCGCGAAGCCCACCCAGGCCAGCGGCCGGGCCACGGCGTGGTGCCACACCGCCGCGATGACCGCGACCAGCACCGGCACCGCCCCGATCAGCAGGGCCGCGTGGGTGACGCTGGTCCGGGTGATCCCGGCGTTCTGTACGACGACCGACCCGCCGTACCCGATCGCGCCGGAAGCCAGCAGCCGCCATTCACCGATGCGCTGGCCGCGCCGCCGCGCGACGGGCAGCAGCACCGCGGCGGCCAGGCCGAACCGCAGGACGGTGAGCCAGCCCGGGGCCAGCCACTGCAGGGCCAGCTTGGACAGCGGCACGGTAGTGCCCCACAGCAGCCCGGCCGCGACCAGAGCTGCTACGGCGTGACGGCGACTGGTGTTCATGCCCTTCATACTGGCCATCCACCACACGGAATTCACCGCTCGGTCTATCTGGTGATATAAAATTTTGTACTATGCCAGTTTCACTTGACGATGTTGACATCCAACTGCTCACCGCGCTGCAGGCCGACGCAGACCGCACCAACGTCGAGCTGGCCCGCTTGGTCGGCCTGTCGCCCGCGGCGACCCTGCACCGGGTCCGCCGGCTCAAGGAGTCGGGCGTCATCCGCATCATCAGCGCCCAGCTCGACCCGGACGCCTGCGGCTTCCCGCTCCAGGTCTACGTGACGGCCACCCTGGCCCATGGCGAGCGCTCGAGCCATAGGTTCGACGACCTGATCCGGTCCACGCCGCAGATAATCGCCGCCGACATGGTGGCGGGCGAGACCGACTACCTGCTCACGGTGGTCGCCCGCGACGTCGCCGAGCTGCAGCAGGTCCTCGTCGGCCTGGCCACCCGGGGCGGGTCGCGCCTGATCACCTATCTGCGGCTGGGCGAGGTCAAGCCCCCGTCCCGGCTGCCCCTGGGCCACGCCTAACGCTCCACCCGGCGGAACGCCAGCCACAGGCCCGCCAGCACGATCGCGAACGCCGGCAGCCAGGCGAGCCGTTCGGCCACCCAGACGCCGTTCGCCGGTGCGGTGAGCAGGCCCGGCACCCGGCCGGCGAGCCGATTGCCGGCCTGCCCCGCGGGTATGAGGCCGGCGGGGCGGACCGCCTCCCGCGCCGCCGCCGACCGCCGCGGCCAGCACCACCCCCTACTCGGGTATGAGCCCGCAGATACCCCTCCGGCTGGGATCGGCGCCCGGATCGCCGCGGTCGGCGCCGTCGCGGCCGGGACCGCGGCAGCGGGCGCGCTGCTGTCCTTCCTGCGGGAACGCTCCGGCAGCCTGGCCGCGCCGGTGCTGCTGCACCTGGCCGCCAACGGCACGGCGCCGCTGGCTGTCGCCCTCGCCCGGGCGCTCGCCGCTGAAGGTTGCCGAGCTAACCGGTCGCGGCGGCTTCCGGCCACCCCACCCGATCCCGTCCGTAGCGCCGGACGAACGCGCGCAAGATCTCGGGCGGGTGGCTGATCTCGCTGTTGCGGGCCTGCGCCTTGATCTCGTCGGCCTCGCTGGGGTCGAAGTAGCCGGCGTGCTTGTACACGTCGACCCGGGTGCACATGCCCGCCGCGTCCAGTTCGGGATGGAACTGGGTGGCGTAGACGTTGGCGCCGACCCGGAACGCCTGTACCGGGCAGGCGGCCGAGCTGGCCAGCAGCACGGCGTGCTCCGGCAGCTCGCTGACCGCTTCCTTGTGCCCGGTGAACGCGTCGAACTCCTCGGGCAGCTCCCGCAGCAGCGGGTCATCCCGGCCCGCGGCGGTGAGCGTGACCCGGACGACGCCGACCGGCTCGCTGTATCGCCGGTCGAGCACCGCGCCGTGGCGGCTGCCGAGCGCCCCGACGCCGAAGCAGGCGCCCAGGAACGGAAAGTCGGCTCCGGCCACGTCGTCCAGCAGCCGGCTCAGGTCGGCCTCGACCCGGCGCTGCACCGGTGATTTCTTCTCGTCCGGGTCGGTGTAGTTGAACGGCCCGCCGCCGACCCAGATCCCGGACCAGTCCCGCAGGTCGATGTCCCCGAGCGCCTGCCGGTCCAGCCGGATCCGCCGCAGCTCGCGCTCACCCAGCCCGGCCAGGGACAGGAAGGACTGGTACTCGTTGTCCGCCGCGGCGTCGTCGGCGCGGATGGACAGCAGCAGGAACGGTTCCACCCGAATACCTTAGTTACTCCCGCCGCCCAGGGCACATTATTCCACCACGGCGGGGAGGCGGCCCGCCGCCGCCCGGCGGATGACATGCCGCCGGAACAGCTCGGCCGCCGGGAGCAGGCGCCGCTCTGCGGGCCAGGTCAGCCAGATCTCCCGGGCCGCCCCGGGATCAGCGATCTCGCGGTAGGCCACCGGCCCGGCCGCCGATTCCGGCGACCCGGCCCGGGGCGCCGGGACGACGGCGACGCCCAGGCCCGCCGCGACGAAGCCGCGGACGTTCGACAGGTCGTCGCCCTCGAAGATGACCGCGGGCCGGAAACCGCCCGCCTCGCACAGCTCATCGGTCAGCCTGCGCAGCGCCGACGCCGGCCGCAGCCCGATGAAGGGCTCCGCGGCCGCGTCGGCCAGGCGGACGCGCGGCGAGGAGGCCAGCCGGTGATCGTGCGGCACGGCCAGGCGCAACGGCTCGAGCGTGATCAGCGCCCTGTGTACCCCCGCGTCGGCCGGGGCCCGCCGGCTGCCGATCTCCAGATCGGCGTTCCCGCCGTCCAGCGCCGCCCACTGCAGCTCGTCCCGGACCTGGGTGAGCCGGAAACCGACCCCGGGGCGCGCGGCCCGGAAGCTGCGCACCAGGTCCGGCACCAGCCAGGTGCCGAGTGACTGCTGGAAGGCCAGCACCACGGTGCCGGTGTCTGGGTCGATGAGCTGGCTGACCGCGGCGATCCCGTCGTCCAGGTGGTGCAGCAGCGCGTCCAGGTGCGGCTTGAACACCGCGCCCGCGTGCGTCATGCGCAGCGTCCGGCCGCTGCGGCGCAGCAGCGGCGTCCCGATCTCGGCCTCCAGCCGGGCCAGGGCGCGCGAGACGCCGGACTGCGTGACTGGCTCGGTGTCGCTGACCTCGGTCACCGTGGTCCCGTCGGCCACCTGCTGGAGCCAGCGCAGCGCATCGGTATCCATACCAATGAACTTAGATCATGAGTCAGTTACTACCCAGTCATTAGACGCATAGGTCAAGCTCGCGCGCACTGTGACCCGATGAACATCGCGCCAGCCCGGCGCGCGCTACGGTTCCGGCATGGCCAAACGACCTCAGGTCACCGTGCTCGGCAGCCTGAACATGGACATCTCCGTGACCGTGCCCCGGCTGCCCGCCCCGGGCGTCACCGTGCTCGGCTCCGCGGCCCGCTTCACGCCGGGCGGCAAGGGCGCCAACCAGGCCGTCGCCGCGGCCCGGCTGGGCGCCGGCGTGCGGATGGCCGGATGCGTCGGCGACGACGACTTCGGCCGCCTGCTGCTGACCGCCCTGCGGGCCGAAGGGGTCGACGTCGGCGCCACGAGGGTGGTCCCCGGCGTGCCGACCGGCCTGGCCATGATCGCGGTGGACGAGTCCGGGGAGAACCTCATCGTCGTCGCCCCCGGCGCCAATCATCAGGTCAGCTCGCCCGAGGTGGCCGCCGCGACCAACGGTCCCCGCGACATCCTGGTCATCAGCGCCGAGATCCCCGCTCCCGCGATCGAGCACGCTCTCGCCGAGACCCGAGGCGCCCGTTGCGTGCTCAACCTCGCCCCCGCCCCCGAGACGCCGGCCGCCGCGGCGGCCCTGGTCGCGGTGGGCGGCGACGACCTCGACTGGCTGGTCGTCAACGAATCAGAGGCGTCCGCCGTCCTCGGCCGCCCGGTCGACGGGCTGGCCGACGCCGCCCGGGCCGCTGCCGAACTGGTCGCCCGGGGCCCCCGCCACGCCGTGGTCACCGCGGGCGCGCACGGCGCCGCCCTGGCCGGCCCGGACGGCGCGCACGCCATCGAAGGCTTCCACGTCCGGGCGGTCGACACCGTGGGGGCGGGCGACACGTTCGTCGGAGCGCTCGCGGTCGCCCTCGCGGCCGGCGTGCCGGCGCCGCAGGCGGTGCGGGCCGCGGCCGCCGCGGGTGCCGCGGCCGTCACCCGCCACGGGGCCCAGACGGCCATGCCCGGGCCCGCTGATATCCTCGCCGCCACCGGCGTAACCTGGCCCTAGGGTGCGGGCCGATGTATACCGAGGACAGGTGAACTGCAGGTAACATTCTCCCGAGGAGAATCTGAACTTATGACGCCTGACCTGCGGGAATTCGCGCTGGACGGGGAAGACGTGGCAGCGCTCGCCGGGAACGGCGCGAACCCGGACCCCGACCCGGTGCCCGCCGTCGTCGACGTGCTCGGGCAGGCCTTCGGCGTCGTCGCCGAACCCGGTGCGCCCGGCAGCGGGATGCGCCAGCACACCTGGCTGGACACCTTCGACTGGCGGCTGAACCGCGCCGGGCTCACGCTCGAATACGAGCACGCCCGCAAGGGCGGCCGCCTGCTGCTCAGCAAGGACGAGGTGATCCAGGCCGAACAGCGTGTCCCCGGCTGGCGGTCCGGCCGTCCCCGGCTGGCCGAGGACCTGCCCGCCGGGCCGGTCCGCGACCAGATCCTCAAGCTGGCCAGCCCGCGCGCCCTGCTGCCCATGGCCACCGCGGCCAGCGCGGTCAGCGTCACCCGCCTGCTCAACGCCGACGGCAAGACCGTTGCGCGGCTGATCGTGGATCGCTCGACGGTGGCCCGGGCCGACCAGGCCGTCGCGCTGCCCCCGCGGCTGGCCGTCGCCGAGGTCCGCGGCTACCCCGGTCAGGCCCGCCGGGCCGCCCGGCTCCTGGCCGAAACCCCGGGCGTCTCCGCGCCCGAGCGCAGTGCCTTCCTGGAGGCCCTGCACGCTCTCGGCCGTCACCCGAACGACTACAGCAACGGCGTGACCACGGAGATCACCGCGCGGATGCCCGCCTCCGTCGCGGTCGCCACCTTGCTGCTGGGGCTGCTCGACACCGTGGAGCAGAACGTCGACGGCGTGCTGCGCGACATCGACATCGAGTTCCTGCACGACCTGCGGGTGGCGGTCCGGCGCACCCGGTCGGCGATCAAGCTGCTCGGCGACGTGCTGCCGGACGGCCTGGGCGCGTCGTACGCTGCCGAGTTCAAGTGGCTCGGGGACCTGACCACGCCGATCCGGGACCTCGACGTCCACCTGCTCGGCTTCGGCGCGATGGCCGGGCAGCTGGTGGCCGCGTCGCCGGCCGACCTCGAGCCGTTCCGCGCGTTCCTGGCCCGGCGCCGCAGGCGGGAGTTCCGGCGGCTGGCGGCCGGGCTGCGCTCAGCCCGGTTCCGGACCGTCACCGACCACTGGCGCAAGGCGCTGGTCGAGGTCCGCGATGCGGGCGGCCCGGCCCGGCGCCGCGGTGTCACCGCCGACGACCTGGCCGTGTCCCGGACCGGCTTCATGTTCCGCCGGGTTGCCGCGCTGGGCGGCGCGATCACCGCGGATTCGGCCCCGGAGTCCCTGCACAACCTGCGCAAGCGCTGCAAGGAACTGCGCTACGTGCTGGAGTTCTTCGCCCCGCTGCACGACCCGGCCGTGTACCGGAAGGTCGTCGGCGACCTGAAGCAGCTGCAGGACTGCCTGGGTGAGTTCCAGGACGACGAGGTGCAGCGCCACGAGATCGCGGCCCTGGCCGACACGATGCTGGCCGAGCGCGTCGCCCCGGCCGCTACGCTGCTGGCCATGGGTGAAATCGCCGCAAATCTCGCACACAGCCAGGCCGAAGCCCGCGCGGACTTCGCCGAGCGGTTCAGCAGGTTCGCCGGCCCCGCGGGCCAGCAGCGGTTTCGCGCCCTCCTGGCCAGGCCCGACGGGGCTCTGCTACCCGGGCCCCGTGGCGGGGCGGGCCAGTGAAGATCTACGCCACCTACAACATCAAGGGCGGCGTCGGCAAGACGACTGCCGCGGTCAACCTCGCCTACCTGTCCGCGGCCGACGGCTACCGCACCCTGATATGGGACCTGGACCCGCAGGGCGCGGCCAGCTTCCTGTTCCGGATCAAGCCCCGGGTCAAGGGCGGCGGGAAGGCGCTCATCCGCGGCACCAAGGCCTTGGACGACGCCATCAAGGGCACCGACTTCGAGCACCTGGACCTGATCCCGGCCGACTTCACCTACCGCAACATGGACCTGATCCTGGGCGACAAGGACAAGAAGCCGACCCGCCAGATCGCCCAGCTGCTCCGCCCGCTGGCCGGCGAATACGAGCACGTGTTCCTGGACTGCCCGCCCAGCATCTCCCTGGTCTCGGAAAACGTCATGCACGCCGCCGACGTCCTGCTGGTCCCGCTGATCCCGACCACGCTGTCGGTCCGCACCCTGGATCAGCTCACCGAGTTTGTGGCCGGCTTCGACGGCCGCAAGCCCCAGATCCGCGCCTTCTTCTCGATGGTTGACCGCCGTAAGCGGCTGCACCAGGACATCACGGCCAAACTTCCGGCCGAACGGCCCGGGGTGGCAGCCACCCTGATCCCGGCCTTGTCCCTCATCGAGCGGATGTCCGTGGAGCGCGCCCCGGTCACCGTGTTCGCCCCGCGAAGCCAGGCCGCCCGCGCCTTCCGCGCCCTGTGGGCCGAGGTCAGTGACGACGAAACGAAGGCCGCCGACAGCGCCTGAGCCCTCGCTCTCACGCTGATTCACTGCGATAATCTAGACGGCCCGCCCGGGGGCGGCAGCGCGGTTTGGGGGGGAGGGGTGTTGAGCGAGGATTACCCGGCCCAGCTGACCGAGTTTCGGGCAGGCTCGCTGCTGGCCGGGTACCGCCTGGAGAAGCAGGTCGGGCGGGGCGGGTTCGCGGTGGTGTTCCGGGCCCTCGATGAGCGCCTGGGCCGCCCGGTGGCGCTCAAGATCCTCGCGCCGGACCTGGCCTCGTCGAGCCCGGAGTTCCGGCGGCGGTTCATCGCGGAGTCGCGCGCGGCGGCGACGGTGGATGATCCGCACATCATCCCGGTGTACGAGGCCGGCGAGGCCGACGGGGTGCTGTTCATCGCGATGCGGTACGTAGCAGGCGGCGACCTGCGGCAGGTGCTGGAGCGGGAGGGCGCGCTGGCGCCGGACCGGGCCGCGGACTTCGTCTCCCCGGTGGCCTCGGCGCTGGATGCCGCGCACAGCGCGGGGCTGGTGCACCGTGACGTCAAGCCCGGGAACATCCTGGTCGACGCGAGGGCCGGCCGGCCCGATCACGTGTACCTGTCGGACTTCGGGATCGTCAAGGGCGCGGCGCTGGGCAGCCTGACCGGGGTGGGCAGCAGCAATCTCGGCACTCCGGACTACATGGCGCCGGAGCAGATCAGCGGCCAGCCGGTGGACGGCCGCACCGATCAGTACTCGCTGGCCTGCGTGGCGGTTCAGCTGCTGACCGGAACGGTGCCGTTCCAGCGGGACTCGCTCCCCGCGGTGATCTACGCGCACCTGTCCGTCCCGCCGCCGTCCCTGGTGGCCCTCCGGCCGGACCTGCCCGCCGCCGTCGATCAGGTCGTGGCCAAGGCGCTGGCCAAGACCCCGGACAAACGGTACGACTCGTGCGGGGACTTCGCCGACGCGCTGCGCGCTGCGCTCGGCCTGACGTCCTACCATCGCCGCGGCACCGCCAGCGCGCCTCCGCACCAGCCCTCCGCCACGTCGTCCGACCCGGAAGCGGCCGGGACGGTCGATTCCTTGCCCGACAGCACCCCTCCCGGCACCGTGGAGACGCCCGCGGCCGCCGTCCCTGTCCCTCCCGGCACCGTGGAGACGCCCGCGGCCGCCGTCCCTGTCCCTCCCGGCACCGTCGAGACGCCCGCGGCCGCCGTCCCTGTCCCTCCCGGCACCGTGGAGACGCCCGCGGCCGCCGTCCCCGCCCCTCCCGGCACCGTCGAGACGCCCCCGCCCGACCTCCCCATCCCGACCGCGGCCGCGATGGTCATTCCCGACCAGGACGCGGAGACGGCGTCGCCCCCGCCCACGGCGGTGTCCAGCCTGCTCGGTGCATCCGAGGTCCCGTTGCCGACGGTGGTCGAATCTCCCCCGGCCGCGGCCGGTCCGGTCCCTGACGAGCTGGCCGACGGCACCGAACCAGCCGACGAAGGCGACCAGCCGACGCCAGCGGCCAAGGCCGACGTCCGTCCCAGGGCCGCTGCCGAGACCGACGTCCGTCCCGTAGCCGTCCCCGCTGACGCCGATGGGGACCGCGACCTGGAAAGGACGGGCGGGCTCGCCGGGCCGGCCGCCGAACCAGACCGGCTGACCGATCACGGTCCAGCCTGGGACGACGCACCACCCCCGGAGCGCCCACCCGCCCGCCGGAGCCCGGTAATCGTCTGGGTCCAGCGCCATCGTCTCCCGGTACTCGCGCTGGTCTGCGCGATCCTGGCCGCGGCGATAACTATTCCCTTCATATCGTCGAGTCCGTCGGCCTCCTCCGGCCGGTCGGCATCCTCTGTTCTGCCGCCCGCCACTACCGGATTTGTCAGTCTCGGCAACTTGTCGGAGAGTCCGTCCCCGGTGGACGTGTACCTGTATTCGTCTGGTGACTCCAGTCCTGAGTTCGTCCAGCACGGCGTGGCCTACGGGACGATATTGCCGTACCGGGCCGTGAACGCCGGTAACTACAGCGTTAAGATGCGCGCTGCCGGGTCGTCGGCGTCGAGCAATCCCGTGTGGTCGGTCAGCCTGACGGTCAAGGCTGGCGGCGCGTACACGGTGGTGCCTTTGCGGGCCAGCGCCCAGCAAGGCCAGCTCAAAGTCATCGACAACAACCTGACCGCCCCGAAGGGCAAGTCCTTCGTGCGGGTGATCCAGGCCGACCTCAATCAGGGCCAGGTGACGTTCCATTGCAGTTGCGCTCCGGGGGCCCCGGGCAACATCACGACCGATGCGGCGCCCGGCACCGTGAGTCCCCAGGTGCCCATCCCGACTGGCACCTGGACCATGAGCGCGAGCGGCCCCAGCGCGAAGGCGAGCCTGCCGGTCAGCCTGACCGCGGGCACCGTCCACACGGAGATCGTCGTCGCCGCGCCCGGCGGCGGCATTCAGATCATCAACCTGGTCGATGCCGCCGGGGCTCGCCAGGCACCCACCGGGGGTGCCTCTGCCGGTACCTCCCCGAGCTACCGGCGCGTCCCCGTCGGCCTCCCGGCTGCCTGGCGCTTCGTCCCCATCGCATCACTGGCCTTCAGCCCGTCTGGTACCACGCTGGCCATAGCCTCTGAACAGATCTGTCTGTGGGACATCGCCGCCGCCCGCTGCACCGCCAGTTTCGGGAGTGCGAGCATAACTGCGGTCGCGTTCAGCCCCGACGGCAAGACCCTGGCCGCCACCGATAACACCGGCAACACGTATCTGTGGGATGTCGCCACCGGTAGCCAGACTGCCACCTTCACCGAGCCCGGCAGTGACGGCGCGTATTCGGTGGCGTTCAGCCCGGACGGCAAGACCCTGGCCGCGGGCGATGGCAACGGCCGCACGTACCTGTGGAGTGTCGCCACCGGCAAGCCGATCACCAGCCTCGCCGACTCTGGCAGCAAGGGGGTGAACTCGGTGGCGTTCAGCCCGGACGGCAAGACCCTGGCCGCGGGCGATGGCAACGGCCGCACGTACCTGTGGAATGTCGCCACCGGCAAGCCGATCACCAGCCTCGCCGACTCTGGCAGCAAGGGGGTGAACTCGGTGGCGTTCAGCCCGGACGGCAAGACCCTGGCCGCGGGCGATGGCAACGGCCGCACGTACCTGTGGAATGTCGCCACCGGCAAGCCGATCACCAGCCTCGCCGACCCTGACGGCAGCGGCGTCATCTCGGTCGCGTTCAGCCCCGACGACACAACCATGGCGGCCGGCGACAACAATGGCCGTACCTACCTCTGGAATATCGTTACCGGCAAGCCGGTGACAACTCTCGGTGAGCTTAACAATGTGGAAATTAACTCGGTGGTATTCAGCGCTGACGGCAAGGAACTGGCGACCGGCGATCAGGACGGCAGCGTCTACCTCTGGTATGCGAACTTACCCGCCGAGCTCGCCCTGACAGGCAGATTCTGGCCTCCATCCGCCCAGGGTCGGTGATCTGCCTCGCAAGCCGGGGAAAGGCCCCTGATCCCCGTCCGCGCACGCCCAGCCGGGCCCGGGTGCCTCACCGCTGGATCGGGTGTTTTGTGGATAATGTAGACCGTCGGGCCTCAGGTTCGAGTGGGTTGCTATAGCGCAATTCCACCTCTACTGTGAGCACAGCGCCTCTTTTCGCTCCCTGGTGGCCTCGCCTCAGCGAGATCGCAAACAACTCATCTCCTGGTCACCTGGACGATGCGGCGTTCCGGGCCTCCTGGAGTGGGGAGGCGGAAAGAGAATTTCCGCAGTGTTTGGGAGGTATCTAAGGTGAAGTATCGTGTCATGCCCTGGCGACCGGCGGTGTTGCTAGCCTTCTCGGCCTTGCTGATCGGTATTCCGGCCAGCGCTCCGGCATCCGCGGCCACAAGTACCGGGTGGGTCAGCCTCGGTAACCTGTCTGAGAGTCCGTCTCCCGTGGATGTATACCTGTATTCATCCGGCGATTCCAGCCCTCAGTTCGTGGAGCACGACGTCGCCTACGGGACGCTCCTGCCCTATCAGCAGGTCAACGTCGGCGGCTACAGCGTCAAGATGCGCGCCGCCGGGTCGTCCGCGTCAAGTAATCCCGTCTGGTCGGTCAGCTTTACCGTGCAGGCCGGTGGCGCGTACACGGTGGTGCCGCTCAGGACGAGCGCGCAGCAAGGGCAGCTCAAGGTCATCGACAACAACCTGACCACGCCGCAAGGTAAATCCTTCGTCCGGGTGATCCAGGCGGACATCAATCAGAGCAAGGTGACGTTCCACTGCAGTTGCGCTGCAGGAGCCCCAGGGAACATTACGACCGACGCGGCGCCCGGCACCGTGAGTGCCCAGGCGCCCATCCCGACTGGCACCTGGACCATGAGCGCGACCAGCCCCACCGCGAACGCGAGCGTGCCCATCACGCTGACCGCGGGCACCGTCCATACGGAGGTCGTCATCGCCGCACCCGGTGGCGGCATTCAAATCGTCAACGTGCTTGATGCCGCCGGGGCCGGCCAGGCGCCCACCGGCGGCGTTTCCACCGGATTCGGCGGCACCGCGCCGCACGGCGCAGGCTCGCCACTGCCGTGGCTGGTGCTGATCGGCGGCGGCGCGTTGCTCGTCCTGGCTGGCGGCTGGCGGCTGCGCCGCAACGGGCTGCGTCGGCTCAACCCCAGCTGACGGTGCTCATCCGCAGGCCGGCCGCATTCATCGTCGCGGTCGGCCCGCGGATCTGCCCGAAGAAGTCTGGACCCGTGGCGGCTGCCCGCCGTCGGCCTCAGCCGTAACCGGGCTCAGCCGTCCCGGCCCTGCCAGGTCGTGACGCAGGCTTCGTTGCCCTCGGCGTCGGCCAGCACCCAGAACGCGGGAACTTCCGCGTCGTAGATCAAGGTCCCGCCGGCCGCCAGGGCGGCCCGGATCCGGGGCTCTGCCTCGTCGTGCGGCACGGACACGTCGAAGTGGATCCGGTTGCGTTGCGGGCGCGGCGCGTCCATCCGCTGGAACCAGACCGCCGGACCCTGGCCCAGCGGGTCGACCAGCCCGTCCCAGGGCCCGGACCGCCCTGGTTCGTCCACGTACCCCAGCACCGCCCGCCAGAACGGCCGGATCGCCGCCGCGTCCAGCGCGTCGATCCCGATCTCGATCACCTGCACCGACCGCTCGCCCCCGCCGGCCGAGTCGTCGTCCCCGTCAATATCGGCGTCCGGGCCAACCCCGCCGTCCACGGCGTCCTGGCCAACCCAGCTGACCGTCTCCAGCCTCGTCTCGCCGACCACGGTCGAGATATTGCGGGCCAGCTCGACGTCCCGCTCGGTTACCCAGGCTGCCGCCGCGGTCTGCAGCGACAGCAGCACCCGGTCCGCGCGCACGTCCAGCCGCAGATGCCCCTCGGCGCCGGCCACCGCCGCCGCCCGGGCGGCGACGTCGGCGGCCAGTGCGAGGGATCCGGTCCGGACCTCGGTTCTCAGCTCGCCCAGGACAAGCCGCCAGCCCAGTCTGGTGACCGCGTCCGAGGCCTCGGACCTGCTCAGCTTCCGGTAAGGATCCTCCATACCGCTATGGTGCCAGCAATCACCGGCTACCCGGGGTGCCCCCCGGAAGCTCTCGTCCGCCAGCGCGTTGTTGGACACCTGCGGGCGCAGAATTCCGCCGTGCGCGGGATCGAGACCGACTATCTGGTCGTGGGTGCGGGTGCGGCCGGGATGGCGTTCGTCGACGCGCTGATCGCGGAATGCGACGCGGACGTGCTGATGGTGGACGGCGCCATCGCCCGGGCGGTCACTGGAACGACGCGTACCCGTTCGTGCGCCTGCACGGCCCGTCGGCGCTGTACGGCGTGAACTCCCGGCGCCTGGGCGACGATTCCATCGAGCAGACCGGGCCGAACTGCGCGGCGGCCGGACTGCGAATCGAGCCCGGCCGCCCGGTCTTCGCCGACGGCCAGATCACGCTGCAGCAGATCCGGGCCTGTCAGCCGGTCTTCAGCGCCGCCCTGGCCGGCTATGTGGAGGCGACCCGCGACGACGGTGCGGTCAAGAACCGGCTCTGCCCGGCGAACCCGTATCCGGACACGGCCCTGGACTGGATCCCGGTAACCTGCATCGCCCAGCGCGCCGAGATGACGTGGGTCGCCGACGCGGACCTGTCCTCCTGGATGCAACGGTCACGGCTCAATGCCACCAGCGCTGTCCGCGACCACCTCGATGACCCGCAGATGCAGTCAGCGCTAACTCGCCTGTTTACCAACATCGAGCCCGCTATAGCCAAGCTGGGAACGTTCATGGCCAAGGGCAGCGACGCGTGATCGTGACGATCAGCCGGAGTGGCGCTGCAGGAAGTCCAGCGTCTGGGTGTTGAACCCCTCCACGTCCTCGTAGATGGCGGCGTGCGCGCAGTCCTCGAACACGATGAGCTCGGTGTTCGCGATCCCCTCGGTCAGCGGCGCCGCGAAGCGGGTTGAGGTCACGATGTCGTGCCGCCCGTAGGTGATCAGGGTCGGGGCCTGGATCGAGCCGAGGATGGCCGTCGCGTCGTGCGCCAGCACCGCACCGGACTGCCGGATGAACGCGTCCACCGGCGGCATCGGGCGGCCGCGGACGAACTCGGCCAGGGCGTCGACGTACTCGGGCCGGGCGGCGTACAGCTCCGGGGTCAGGCAGAACGGGAAGATCGACTGGATGACCATTTCGGTCACGCTGTCCAGAGCCTCGGCTACGATCCGCCAGCCCTCGACGATGACGCTCAGGAACGGGTCGGTCTTGTCCCAGGCGCTGTGCAGCGACAGCGTCTTCGCCAGTTCCGGGTACTTGGCCGCTAGCCACGTGCCGGCCGACGCGCCCAGCGAGACTCCGAAAATGTGCGCCGGGCCGACGCCGGCGGCCTGCATGAACGCCGCGATGTCGTCGGCCAGCAGCTCCGTGGTGTACTCGCCTTCCGGCTTGCTGGACAGTCCCGCGCCGCGCAGGTCCACGCTGTAGCAGGTGAAGTGCTTGGCGTATTCGGCCACCTGGAACGCGTAGCAGGCCTGGTCGGCCGCCAGGTACGGGATGAGGACCATCGGCTCGCCCTCGCCCTGCACCTCGTAGTTGATGTCGATCCCGTTCGCCTGCACCACTGGCATCGTTGCCCTCCCGAGTCCGGACCTTCCTCGATCCTAGGCGTCGGACGCCCGGGTCGATGGCCCACCGTGCCAGCAAGAGCTGGCACGACGTCACATCGGCCCGGCCACCCGGGCCGCGCCACGCCGGGGCGGCTAGCTCAGGCTGGCCAGGCCGCGCAGGTCGACGCAGGTCACGCCGCGGACCTCGACGAACACCATCAGCACGTTGTCGCACACGCGGCAGCGGACCACCGTGCCCAGCTTCGGCTGGTACACCGCCATCTCGGCCACCTGGCCCGCCGTCCCGCACACGCCGCAGGCTCCCACCGCCGTGGTCATCTCGGTACCGAACAGCTCGATCAGCATGCCACCGATCGCGTTGCCGTCTAGGACATCGTCTTCCAGCGGTTTCATCAGCGACCTCCTCAAAAACCAGCGTTCACGGGGTTCCCGTCGCGCCGAACCTCTCGGTCTTGACCCGCTGCGGCGGGTAGCCGAGCGCCACCAGGTCCGCGGCCACCGCCTCCACGAAGTTCGTCGGGCCGCACACATAGGCCAGCGGCGCGGAGGCCGGCGGCGCGAGGCCGGCGGCGCCACCGGCCACGCCACCTCGGCCATCATCTGCTGGTCCACCCGTCGCGCGTAACCGGTCCAGCCGGGCGGCTGCTGCCTGGTCAGCGTGTAGATCACCTGCACGCCGTCCGCCTCATGATCCAGCTCGGAACGGTAGATGACCTCCGCCTGACTGCGCACCGAGTACAGCAGCCGGACCGGGACCGAACTCCCCACCCGGGAGCGGTGCCGGATGATGGCCCGCAGCGGCACCACCCCCGAACCCCCGGCGGCCAGCAGCAGCGGCACGGAATCGGCGGAGTCACCGTCCCACACGAAGTAGCCGCCGATCGGCCCGCGGACCTCGATCTCGTCGCCCGGCTGCAGGTCCTGCGTCAGGTACGGCGAGACCTCGCCGTCGTCCAGTCGCTCGACGGTGATCGCGACCGGCTCGCCGGGCGCGGAGGCGATCGAGTAGGAACGCTCGGCCCGGTAACCGTCGTCGGCGGTGAGCCTGACGTCCAGGTGCTGCCCGGCCTGGTGTCCCGCCCAGTCCGGCACGGACAGCGAGATGGTCCTTACGCTGGCCGTCTCGTCCGTCACCGCGCCGACCGTGGCGGTCTGCCAGGTCAGTCGCCCGCGTACCGCTGTTCCCGCCATGGGTCTCCGTACATGTGGTAGCCGTACATCTCCCAGAAGCCCGGCGTGTCGGTGTCCCGCAGCCGCAGCCCGCGCACCCACTTGGCGCTTTTCCAGAAGTACAGGTGCGGGACGAGCAGCCGGGCCGGACCGCCGTGCTCCGGCGCCAGCGCCGAGCCGTTGTAGGAAGACGCCACCCAGGCCTTCCCGCCGGTCAGGTCGGCCACCGGCAGGTTCGTCGTGTAGCCGCCGTCGCAGAAGGCGAGCACGTAGGGGGCGTCGTACGAAACCGCGTCGAGCAGCACGTCCAGCGACACGCCGGTCCACGCGGTGTCGAGCTTGGACCACCGGGTCACGCAGTGGATGTCGACCGTGACGGTCTCGTTCGGCAGCGCCTGGAATTCCTCCCAGGTCCAGCTCGCGGGCGACCGGCCGCCCTCGATCGAGAACGTCCAGTTGGCCAGCGGCGTGTGCGGAGTGGGTCCGGCCGACAGGACCGGGAAGTCTTTGGTCACGTACTGGCCGGGCGGGACCCGGCCGGCAGGCTCCGCCTCTTGGTGGCGGCGGTGGAAGCCGCGCGAGATCGGACTCATAAGGGGCAGATTACGCCGCCGTCGCGAGGAGGTAGATGTTGAGTCCCACGATGAGCGCGGTGACCAGGCTCGCCGCCGCCATCATCGGCCGCCGGTTGACCAGCGATCCCATCAGCGACCGGGTGCCGGTGAAGACCAGCAGCGGGATCAGCGCGAACGGGATGCCGAAGGACAGGAACACCTGGCTGAGGACCAGCGCGCGGGTCGGGCTGAACCCCGCCCCGATCAGGATCAGGGCCGGGATCATGGTGATCGCCCGGCGGGCGAAGATCGGGATCTGGCGGTGGATGAAGCCCTGCATGACCACCTGGCCGGACATGGTGCCGACGCAGGAGGAGGCGATCCCGGAGGCGAGCAGGGCCAGGCCGAACACCAGCCCGGTGTGCGCGCCCACGTACCGGTTCAGCCCGTCGAAGACCTGGCCCAGGTCGTTGCCCGCGCCGAACAGCCCGCGGGTGTGGAACACGGCGGCGGCCGTGGCCAGCATGGCCAGGTTGATCACGCCCGCGACGCCCATCGCGATCATGATGTCCACCATCTCGAACCGGAAGATCTTGCGCCGCGCGTCCGGGTTGGCGCCCACGATCCGGTTCTGGGTGAGCGAGGAGTGCAGGTAGATCACGTGCGGCATCACCGTGGCGCCGATGATGCTGACCGCGAGCAGGGCCGAGCCGCTGCCGGATACCTGCGGCACGAACAGCCCGTGGGCCATCCCCGATACCGACGGCCTGCTCCGCAGCATGGTCAGCCCAAAGGCCAGCACCACCACCGCCGCCAGCCCGGTCAGCGTGGCCTCGAGCCGGCGGAAGCCCCAGACCTGCAGGCCCAGGATGGTGAAGGCGGCCACGCCGGTCAGCGCGGCCGACAGCCACATCGACAGGCCGAACACCAGGTGCAGGCCCAGCGCCGCGCCGACGAACTCGGCCAGGTCGGTGGCCATCGCGATCGCCTCGGCCTGCAGCCACAGCAGCACCACCACGCGGAACGAGAAGCGGTCGCGGCACACCTCGGGCAGGCTGCGGCCGGTGGCGATGCCTAGCTTGGCGCTCATCGACTGGACGAGCATGGCCATCAGGTTCGCGGCCAGTACCACCCACAGCAGCATGTACCCGAACTCCGCACCGCCCGCCACGTTGGTGGCGAAGTTGCCTGGGTCGATGTACGCCACCGCGGCGATGAACGCGGGGCCCAGGAACGGCAGCACCGCTCGGACCCCGCGACGTTCACCGGACAGGACCCGCTCGGCCGCCTCGATGACGCGGACTTCGCCCGGAAGGGCGTCGTCGCCGGTCACCACCTGCCGGACGAGCGGGACCGTGTCAGCCAACGGATGGGCCGAGCCCCAGCGACTGCGGTGTGCTCGCGTCGGGCGACGGCTGGTGCAAGCCCTCGTCCAGCGAGCCGAACTCGGTCATCAGCGCCGCGCTGCCGCCCCACGGCGTCTGCTCCTCGGCCACCAGCGTGTTGGTGGTGAGCAGCAGGCCCGCCACCGACGCGCCGTTCTGCAGCGCGGAGCGGACCACCCGGAGCGGGTCGATGATGCCCATCTCGATCATGTTCCCATGCCGGCCCTCCAGGGCGTCAAATCCGTCATCGACACCCATGCCAGCGGTCTGGGCCACGATCTCCGCGGCCGGGTAGCCGGCGTTGGCCGCGATCAGGTACGCGGGCTCGCTCAGCGCGCGGCGGACGATGCCGGCGCCGATCGCGTAATCCCCGCGCACCGAAAGGTCGTCCAGCGCGCCGATCGAGTGCAGCAGCGTGGCGCCGCCGCCGGCCACGATGCCCTCGGCCATCGCCGCCCGGGTGGCGGACAGGGCGTCCTCGACCCGGTGCCGGAGTTCCCTCAGCTCGGCGGGGGTGGCGGCGCCGACCCTGATCACCGCGACCTTGCCGGACAGGGCGCCGATCCGCTCGGTCAGCACGTCCTCGTCCGCGCCGAAGGTGGCCCGGCCCAGCTCGGCCCGCAGCTGGTCGAGCCGGAACGCGACCGCCTCGGCCGAACCGCCGCCGCCGATGATCGTCGTGCGGTCCGCGTTCACCCGCACCTGCCGGGCCCGGCCGAGCTGCTCGGCGGTCATCGTCTCCAGGGTGAACCCGGAGTGCTTGCTGTAGACGGCGCCGCCGGTCAGCGTGGCGATGTCCTCCAGCTTGTGCAGCCGGCGGTCACCGAACCCCGGGGCCCGCACCGCGACGCACTGGAAGATGCCGTTCACGTGGTTGTGCACCAGCATGGACAGGGCGGTGCCCTCGACGGTCTCGGCGATGATGACCAGCGGCCGCGGCGCCCGCATCACCTTGTCCAGCAGCGGCATCAGCTGCTGGACCTTGGTGATCTTCTCGCTGCACAGCAGGATGTACGGATCGTCGACGACGGCCTCCAGGCTGGCCGGCCTGGTCACCATGTAGGGCGACAGGTAGCCGTTGTCGAACTCGAAGCCCTCCACGAAGTCCACGCCCATGCCCGGCACCGGCGCGTCCTCCACCGTGACGATGCCGCCGTCGCCCACCGTGTACAGCGCCTTGGCGATGACCCGGCCGACCGTCTCGTCGTCGTTGGCCGAGATCGCCGCCACGCGGCAGTAGTCATCCTCGGTGCTGATCGGGTGCGCCACCTTCTGCAGGTGCTCGACCAGCCGGCCGACGGCCAGGTCGATGCCGCGCTTGACCAGCACCGGGTTGGCGCCGTCGCCGATGGCCTGCATGCCCTCCCGGATGACGGCCTGGGCGATCACCGTCGCGGTGGTGGTACCGTCGCCCACGATGTCGTTGGTCTTGATGGCCGCTTCCTTGACCAGCTGCGCGCCCATGTTCTCGAACTGGTTCTTCAGGTGGATCTCGCGCGCGATCGTCACGCCATCGTTGGTCACCACCGGCGAGCCGGTGATCTTCTCGAGGATAACGTTGCGCCCCTTGGGGCCGAGAGTCGACTTGACGGCTTCGGCCAACTGGTCCACGCCAGCCAGCAGCAGGCCGCGAGCTTCAGCGCCGAAGCGCAGTTCCTTGGCCATGACAGGAGCTCCTAGGGGACGAGAATGGCCCGGCCGCGAACGCGGCCGGCGTCCAGGTCGGCGAGGGCCTCGGCAGCCTGGCTCAGCGGGTAGATCTTGGTGTGCAGGGTGACCTTGCCGCTCTGGGCCAGGGCCATCAGCTCGGCCAGATCGTTGTAGGTACCGACGATGTTGCCGATGATGTTGCGCTCGGTCGAAATGATGTCCAGCGTCGGGATCTCCAGCGTGCCGCCGTAGCCGATGACGAAGTACGAGCCGGCCTCGCGGGTCATGTTCCACCCGTCCATCTCGGCGCCCTGCTCGGCCACGAAATCCAGCACGACGTGCGCGCCGCGACCGCCGGTCAGGTCCGCGACCGCTTCCCGCTGGCTGCCGTCGGCCACCACCGTGTGGTGTGCCCCCAGCTCCGAGGCCAGCTTGAGCGCGTCCGGGTTCGCGTCCACCACGATGATGTTCGTGGCGGTCAGCGTGGCCAGGCACTGGATGCCGATGTGCCCCAGCCCGCCCGCGCCGATCACCACGGCGGTGGTGCCCGGGTAGAGCAGCGGGATGGCCTTGCGCACCGCGTGGTACGCGGTGATGCCGGCGTCGGCGAGCGCCGCGACATCCTGAGGGCGGGTCGAGGGATTCAGCTTGACGCAGGCCCGGGCCGACGTGAGCAGGTACTCGGCCATGCCGCCGTCTCGCGACAGCCCGGGGAACGCGCCGTTCTCGCAGTGCATGTCATCGCCCGCCCGGCAGGCGTGGCACAGGCCGTCGGTGACCAGGGGGTGCAGGATCACGGTGTCGCCAGGCTGGAGGTTGGTGACGCCGGAGCCGACCTCGTGCACCCAGCCCGCGTTCTCGTGGCCCAGGATGTATGGCAGCGGCGTGTGCATCCGCTCGTCCCACTGGCCCAGCATGATGTGCAGGTCGGTGCGGCACACCCCGGCCCCGCCGATCTTCACGATCACGTCGAACGGGCCGCTGATCTTAGGCTCGGGTACGTCGTCGACCACCGGCATCTGGTTGAACTCGTGCAAGCGGACGGCCTTCATTGGTCTTCCTCCGGGGTCGGGGAGAGCGTCTCTCCTTGTCCTGGTGTGTCATATCTGTGCCGCAGCATGCCGCGGCAGATGCCGGAATTCGCCTCGATGCTGATCGCCGTGACCTTCGCCTTGCGCAGGTACAGCGGTACCGCGTCGGCCGAGACGGCAAACCCGGAAACCGGATCGATCAGCAGCGGGGCGTCGTCCCCGGCGGGCAGGCCGAGCTCGGCGCGGCGCTCCCGCAACCGGGACAGCGCACGAGACGGCGGCACCTCGCCCAGAGTCATCGCGAGCAGTGGCGCCGGGTCCGTACCCGCCGCGAGCAGCGGCCGGCATACCTGATCGGTGCCGGCCATCACCGCCTTGCGCAGGAAGTCGGTCCGCAGCCCGTGCAGCTCGCTGACCGCCTCGCCGTCGAACGACTTCACGAAGCCGGCCTGGGCGGCCACGCCGTCGTTGATCGCGTCCGAGGCGAAGTGATCCTCCAGCACCACCGACGTGCGCCGCACGCCCGGCAGGACCGACACCGCGTCGTAGGCGTCGGCCACCATCAGGTAGGCGAAGTTGGGCGCGCAGAAGTACGTGGGCAGCCGCAGCCGGACCTCGGCGTCGCCGTCCGCGGAGACGGCGCACGACGCCACGAACCCGAGCGAGGTGATCGGCTCGTCGAGCTCGGGGTCGCGCACCGTCTCCAGTGCCCTAAGGAGGCGCTCCTGCGGAGCAACTTCTGGCGGAGCGCTCATGCACCCGCAACCGGCTCGCCCAGGACCTCCTGCGCGCCCGGCGTGCCGGCCGACGCGGGGAGCTGGAACTCGTCCGGCACCTTGATGTCGTAGAGCTTGGCCGCGTTGAGGCCCATGATCTTCTTCTTGCCGGCCACGCCGAGGCGCGGGTAGTCGGCGAGCTCCGAGTCATCTGGCATCTCCCAGTCGACGAAGCCCTCGACCTGCCACTTCGGCTCCCAGATGCCGTAGTCGCTGCCGAACAGCATCTTGTCCTCGCCCACCCAGAACAGCAGCTCGCCCATGACCTTGGCGAAGAACTTGGGCCGCGCGTGCATCAGGCCGCCGATGACCACGGCCAGGCCGGCGTACACGTTCGGCTCCTGGGTGGCCATGAAGCAGAAGTCCTCGATCCGCGGCAGGCCCACGTGCTCGATGATGAAGTTGAGGTCGGGGAAGTCGGTCGCGCAGTGGTCGATGTCGGCGACGTCGAAGGCGTCCTTGTCCAGCGGCCAGATCGTCGGGCCCTTGTGTACGTGGACGTTCTTGATGCCGAGGTCCTGCGCGGCTTCCAGGAAGCGGTACGCCGCGGGGTCGCTCAGCTTGTACCCGCGTGACCCGTTGTTCCACTCGGCGGTGTAGAGCTTGCAGCCCTTGGAGCCGAACCGCTCGACGTCCCGCTTGAGCTGCTCGAGGCCCAAGTCACCGTCGCGGGGGTCGAACCGGGTGTTGTAGACGAACTTGCCCGGGTGCTTCTCGCCCATCAGCGCGTTGCGCTCGGTGGTGTTGAAGCCCTCCTTGTACCACTCCTTGAGGTAGGTCGGCTGGAAGATGGCCATGTCCACGTGGCCGTCCTCGAAGACGTCCTTCATCAGGTCGTCCTCGGAGTACGTCTCGAAGTGCTCCAGCGACCAGTGCGTTTCCGGCGGGCCGAGCCCCTGGTAGGCGTGGAAACACTTGATCCATCCCTCGGCGTACTTCTCCGCCCCGGGTACCCAGTTGTCGGGGCCGGCGCTCCAGTAGTGCATGTGTGCGTCTATGACGAAGTACTTCTCGCCGTTGCTCTCGTACATGTGCCTCCTTCGTGGTGACTTGGCTGTGGCACTGAGCCGGTTATTACCGGCTCAGTGCCACAACATGCCGCGGGCAAATATGGAAATTTCCATCTTCTGCGCGGCGGGGTGCGCGGCTCGCACGATGCCGGGGGTACGGCCGCGCTCTGGAGTGGTCTTACCCCCGTCAGGACCGGGCTACCAGGTCGAAGCCGATGAACTCGGCCGCGTCCTCGGGGTTGGCGAACATGATCGTCCGGTCGTCCTCGTGGATCATCCGGCCGTAGTGGGTCGACATGTTCTCCTCGAACTCCGCGGCGTCGAACCAGCCGGGCTCCTCGCCGGCCGCCTCGGAGATCTCGTCGTAGATGAAGTCCATCCGGCCGATCGCGTCGACGCGCATCATGGACGGCAGCGGGGTCACGGTGACGTTCGGCTTGGTCGCCATCACCTGCGCGACGATCTCGCCGACCTGGTTGTTCATGAGCGTGACGCCGCACTTGTTGGACGGCGTGTTGTCGGACTTGAACGGGCTCTCTACGGCCGTGGTCATTGCGCGAGCTCCTTCGGGGTGTCCAGGTCGAGATCGGTCAGGATGCCGCTGAAGCGGTTCTTGGCCGCGTCCAGGCCGTCTTCGAACCGGCCCGGCTTGGCCTCGGGCTGCGACCACAGCGGCTGCAGGGTCCGGGCGGCCGAGATGGCCCGCGGCACCCAGGCCGACATCCAGCCCATCATCAGCGCCCGGTTGTGGTCGGCGAACTCCCGGTCGGTGGTGAGCAGATGGAACATCGGGACGGTGTAGCGCAGGTCGCGCTCGGCGAAGTCGTATTCCTCGGCGCCGACCACGGTCGGCGTCACGAAGTCGCCGTTGCGCGGCGCGGCGTGCATCACCAGGTGGCTGCGGAACAGCTCGCCGACCAGCGGCTCGAACACCACGTTGGCCGCGAAGATGGCCTCGCACCAGTCGTCGATGCCGGTCAGCTGCTCGGCGACCTCCCGGACGCCCTGCCAGGCCGGGTCCTCGTTCCAGGTCTCCAGGTGCGCGGTGCCGTTGAAGCCGTCGAGAACCTCGGACAGGGTCAGGTTGTACAGCGCCAGGTCCTGGGCGGCCCGGATCCGGTGCATGCTGTTCACCGAGATCGCGTTGTTGTGCATGTTGGTCGGGGCCCGGCGGTTCGCGTTCGCGAACAGGTAGAGGCCGAGGCCGTGGTCGACGTGCATCCAGGCGCCGATGTTGCGCTCCACGAACCGCACCCAGTTCCGGTTCCACACGTCGAACGCCTTGGCCTGCTGGGCGTTCTGGATGTTCTGGTTGAGCTGCCGCACCACGTTGGCGTTGTAGCGGTACAGGGTGAGTTCCCACTCCTCGTTCGGGTCGCGGAACTCGTGCCAGCCCAGCGCGGGCCAGTCATAGCCCTTGCCGCCCGAGCCGGGGAAGCGCTTAGGCTCGGGCCGGTCGCTGCCCCACGCCTTCAGCGCGGTCCAGTCCAGCGGGTAGCCGCCGCGGCCGTCGGAGAACCCGTATAGCCAGCCCTGGCTGAGGTAGTGGCGGGGGTCCGGCTGGACCTCGACGGTGACGTCCTCGTAGTGCGTCTGCTTACGCCCGGCCGGGGTGTAGTAGTTGAACCGGCGTTCGGTGGAGTCGGGGAATACCTTCGCACCAGCCTCCGCGTCGGTGAAGGTCACCATCGGGACGCTGCGTTGCTGAGCCTCTGTCATAGTCCTTCCCTTTCCCGTTAGGGAGCTGGCGGGGTCTTGTCCGGGTCCCCAGTAGTCGTGAACTTGTCGAAGTAGACGTGCTTTTCCGGTACCCCGAGCCTGGTTAGCAGCGGGACCGCGGCCTCGACCATGGGCGGGGGACCGCAGACGTAGCCGTGCGCCTTGGCCAGCGCCGGCTCCGACCGAGACACCACGTCGGTGATCAGGCCGTTCTCGCCCTCCCAGTCCTCGTCCGACAGGGCTGGCACGTACCGGAAGTTGGGTATGGTCTGCTCCAGCGCCCGCAGTTCGTCCTCGAAGCACAGGTCGCCACGGCGGCGGGCGCCGTAGTAGTAAACGGCCTTGCGGTCGATGCCGCGTTCGGCCATCGAGCGGAGCAGGCACAAGATGGGCGCCATCCCGGCTCCGCCGCCGACGAAGATCAGGTCGGAGTCCGGGGCGTCGCGCAAGGTGAACACCCCGTACGGCCCGGTCACGGTGAGCCGGTCGCCGACCTTCAGCTGCTTATCGAGATATTCCGAGAACAGCCCGTCCGGATAGACCTTGATGATGAACTCGAGCTGCCCGCTTTCCCGGGCCGACGTGTTCGCCATCGAGAACGACCGGACCTCGTCCGTGCCGGGCACGGAGATGTCCACGTACTGCCCCGGGAAGAACTTGAAGTCGGTGTCCGGGGAGATCATGCGCAGCACCAGGTGGCGCAGGTCGTGCGTGACCGGGTCGTTGGCTACGACCTCGGTCTGGACCTCCTGGATCGGCAGCCCGGACCTGATCATCTCCTCGTCGTAGTTCAGCAGCTCGATCGTCACGTCTTCGTAGACGTGCGCCCGGCACAGCAGCGTGAAGCCTTCTTCCCGCTCGAAGTCGGGCAGTGCGAACGTCGAGTACTTGTCCAGCTCCACGTCGTCGCCGTCGAGCAGGAACGACTTGCAGGCCGAGCACTGCCCCTCCTTGCAGCCGTGCATGAGCATGAGGCCCTGGTCGAACGCGGCCCGCAGGACGGTCTGCTCCTCGTCGACCTCGATCTCGATGCCGACTGGCTCGAACCGGACGACGTGCTTATCGCCCATCCATCACCTCATGGGGAAGCGGAAGAAACAGCGGGAGACAGACCGGGGAGCAGGAGGGAACCGCCGGAGAACCAACCCAGCCTCCTGCCCCCCGGTTCGCTCGCACGGACCCGGCAAAGACGAGCCACGGTCCGTTCTGACTAAGGACTGAAAGA
>CAWICW010000033.1:0-16260 GCA_963834685.1 uncultured Actinomycetes bacterium
GTCAAACCCGCAGGTCAACCGGTACAAACGATGGGGTGAGCGAGGGGATTCGAACCCCCGACACCCAGGACCACAACCTGGTGCTCTAACCAACTGAGCTACGCCCACCATCGTCGCTGAGTTAGGCAGCAGCGACAGCAGAACGCGCGCTGCCCGGAGGGACATCGCGCGGCCTTTCAGAAGTATAGCGGTCCCGGGCGCTCGCGCGTCATGTCCTGGCGCCGCCGTCCGCCACGCTGGGCTCGCTGAACCGGGCCGCGATATCGCGCGCGGTCGCCGAATCCGGTCCCGGCTGCGGCACGAACACCGCCTCCCGGTAGTACCGCAATTCCTGCACGCTCTCCTTGATGTCGGCCAGGGCCCGGTGCCCGCCGTGTTTAGCCGGGGAGGCGAAGTACGCCCGGGGGTACCAGCGCCGGGCCAGCTCCTTGATGCTGGACACGTCGACCATCCGGTAGTGCAGGTGGGCGTCGAGTTCCGGCATGTCACGGGCGATGAACCAGCGGTCGGTGGCGATGGAGTTGCCGCACAGCGGCACCTTCTTGGGCTCGGCGACGTGCCCGCGCACGTAGCCGAGCACGATGTCCTGCGCCTCGGCGACGGTGATCCCGCTCGGCAGCTCGGCGAGCAGCCCGGAGGTGGTGTGCATCTCGCGGACCACCTCGGGCATCCCGGCCAGCGCCTCCGCCGGGGGCTTGATGACGACGTCTACGCCCTCGTCGAACAGGGTGAGCTCGGCGTCGGTCACCAGGCAGGCGATCTCGATCAGGGCGTCCCGCTCGATGTCGAGCCCCGTCATCTCGCAGTCGATCCATACGAGCCGGTCATTCACCCTCATAGCCTATGACCTCGGCTGCCCTGCGTGGCCAGCGAGCCAAGCTGCGGTAAATCGCCCCGCTTCACGATGTGCGACGGGATGTCGATCCCCGGCCGCAGCACGGCGTCCGGTTCCGGCTCCCCGAATCCCGTTCTCACCGGCACCACGCCCGCCCAGAGGTCCAGCTCGTAATCCTCCGGCTCGTCCGACGGGCCGCCGCTGCGGATCTTCACCGACGCCTCGGTGAGCGGCAGCGCCAGCGCGGACGTGGCGGCCAGCTCCTTCTTGCTGGGCTGCCGCACGTAGGACCACTGCCCGGGGACCAGGTGCTCGGTGATGGTACGCAGGGCCAGGATCTTCTCCTCCGGATCGGTGACCAGCCGGGCCACGCCGAAGACCACGGCGCTGCGGTAGTTCATCGAGTGGTTGAACACCGACCGGGCGCAGACCAGCCCGTCCAGGTGCGTGATCGTGACGCAGACCTGCTGGCCGTTGCCCGCCGTGATACTCGAGTTCGCCGACGACCCGTGCAGGTAAAGCAGGTCGCCGAGGCGCCCGTACCCGGTGGGCAGCACGCGCGGCTCGCCGTCGACGATCACCCCGAGGTGGCAGATCAGTCCGGCGTCGAGCACGGCGTACAGGTCGTCGCGTTCGGTCCGGCCCCGCTCATGGTGTCGTCCGAGCACGGTGCGCGGGGTGCTGGAGAGGTCAGGCAGGCTCATGGTTCATCACGGTACGCCTTGCCGGGCAGCGAGAATCAGACGGCGGCTGCGCTGAGCGAGGGGGCGGTCTGGATCTCGCGGGTCGTGCGCGGGCCCAGGTGGATCGGGGCCGAGCCGGTCAGCGCCGGTTCCGGCAGCTCACCAACCACGGTGTCCGCGCTGGCGATCTGGTCGATGTCGATCCCACCGGGGCCGACGCTCTCGCAGTCCGGTACCTGGGAGGCGCCGAAGTGCCCGCCGAGCGCCCACTGCGCCCGGCTGCGCGGCCTGGTCGCCGCCCGGAACGGCGCCGGCGCCCCGGCCGGCCAGCGCCGCGGGACCTGCCACGAGTCGAGCCAGGCCAGGATCTCGCCCAACCCGAGCATCTGGTAGCTGGTGAACGGCTCCCGCGCCGAGCCGAGCACCCCGATCTGCACGCAGAGGCGGCCCTCGCGGTTCACCCCGGGCTGGCGGTGCGGGAGCTTGTCCGGCGCATAGTCGATGTTCTCCGGAGTCCCGAGAGCGCACCCGGCCCGCACGATCGGCAGCAGCTGCGCGAGCTCGCCGGTCAGCGGATCCCACACCAAGTGGCACGGACGGTTCTCCTGAATGAGCCGCTGAGCAGCCGAACAAACCGAAATAGCCCGTGGATCCGCCCCCAGGGTCAGCCACACGACCCGCGGCGCTCCTCCCCCTAGTTGTCCCCCGTCGGTCTCTGCCCGAATGCACCTGACACCTGGCATCCACGCATCCGCCAAGGGTTCCTCCCCAAAGATCAACGGTCTAGACCTTCTAGCTCCCTCTCACCTGCTTACGTCAGCGCCGGTGATTAGTCCATAGGCGGGGACGTTAGGATTTTGCATTCCGTACCTTCTGTTCATCGGCAGGACATGACCGTAACCGACACTCCTCCGGGAATCCCCAGCCCCGCGCGCCTGGCCGGCTGGCTCAACGACCACGTCCCGGGCGGCCCCGTGGAGCTGACCGACATCCAGCTCATCGCGGGCGGCCGCTCGAACCTCACCTACCGCCTGACCGTCTCGGCACCAGGAACGGCACCAGGAACGGGACCGGACGGCACCCGCCAACTGGTGCTGCGCCGGCCCCCGCTCGGTCACGTGCTGCCCACCGCCCACGACATGTCGCGGGAATACCGCGTCCTGTCCGCGCTCGCGGGCACAGCGGTGCCCGTCGCCCCGCTCGTGGCGTCGTGCACCGACGAGGAAGTAATCGGCGCGCCCTTCTACGTGATGGAGCACGTGCCGGGCGTCGTGCTCCGGACCCGCGCGGACACCAAGACGCTGACCGAGACGCAGGCCGCGGACCTGTCGCGGTGCCTGGCCGACATGCTCGCCGCGATCCACGGTGTCGACGTCAACCAGGTCGGGCTCGGTGACCTCGGCCGCGGCGCCGGGTACCTGCGGCGCCAGCTTGACCGCTGGCAGCGGCAATGGGAGCTGTCCGCGACCCGGGAGATGCCCGGCTACACCCAGCTTGTCGAACGGCTGACCGCGGCCCTGCCCGCCGAAGCCGAGGGCGACGTGACGCTGGTGCACGGCGACTTCCGGCTGGACAACGCGCTGGTCACGCTGAACCCCCAGCCGCGGATCGCGGCCGTGGTGGACTGGGAGATGGCCACCCTGGGCGACCCGCTGGCCGACCTGGGCCTGACCCTCGTCTACTGGACCGAGGACGGCGAGGAGGGCTGGCTCACCCCGGCCGGCTCGCCGGCCGGGACCCGCGGGGTGTCGGCCGACGCCACTGCCGGCCCCGGGTTCTGGACCCGGGCCGAGTTCGCGGCCGAGTACGCACGGCTCACCGGGCGTGACGTATCCCGGATCGGTTACTACGTGGCGTTCGGCTACTTCAAGCTGGCTGTCGTGCTGGAGGGCATCCACGCCCGGTACCAGCAGGGCAAGACAGTCGGCGAAGGCTTCGAACAAGAAGGCTTCGCCGTACCGTTGCTCATCGCCCGTGCGCACCAGGTGCTCGACTCACGGCCGAGCACCTGATCAGACCCGGCGCCCCGCTCGCACCGGCCAGCTGTCCGGTGCCCCGCTCTCGCCGGGTCTGCTGCCCGGCACCCGCACGATTACCGAGCTAATTTGAGGCCCGGCGCCCCGCTTTCGCCGGACCTCAAAATACAGGACGCGCTACCCGCGCCCCCGGTTCACAGCAAATAGATAACAGCGCGGCCACTTCGGCGGCGATCGCAGCGGACAGCGAGGCATCCGGCGGGTCGACGGTCATCCGGGCCGTGGTCCCGCCCAGGCCGCGCAGCTGCAGCGCGTACTTCAGGCGCCCGATGCTCGCCCCGAGGGCCACGATCCGGTCAAGGACGAGCTGGTGTCGGCCGGCGCCTTCGACATCGCCGGCGTTCAGCGCGGCGGTGAGCGCCGCGTAGACCTCGGGGTAGGCGCCGCTGCGTCCGGAGATCAGCCCCGCTCCGCCCGCTCGCATCGTGGCCGCCGGGTTGGAGTCGTCACCGGAGAACAGTCGCAGGCCCGGAGCGGCCGCGGCGTACGCGGCCAGGTCGCCGGCGGCGGAGCCGCTGAGCTTGGCTCCGGCCAGGCCGGCGGTCTCCGCCACCGCGGCGAACACGGAAGGAGACACGCGCAGGCCGGTCCGTTCGGGAAAAATATAGGCGTAGAGCTCCAGATCGGCCGCGGCCTCGCGGATCCGGCCGAAGTGGGCGATCAGCTCGTCGGGCCGCGCGGGCAGGTAATAGGGCGTGATGGCCGCGATCCGCGTCGCCCCGAGCGCCGCCGCGGCCCGCGCCAGCCGGGCGGAGTGCCGGGCGTCCGGCGCGCCGATGTGCGCGATGACGCGGTCCGGGCCCGCCTCGGCCAGCGCCAGCTCGATCAGCGCCAGCCGCTCGCCGTCGTCCAGGGCCGGGAACTCACCCGTGGTCCCGGCCACGAGCAACCCGTCCAGCAGCCCGGCCACGAACTTGTACAGGCCGCGGTTGGCACCGGGGTCCACCTGGCCGTCGCTGCTGAACAGCGTCGGTACCGCCGAGAAGACGACACCGGCTGGGCTCACCGCAATCCCTGCGGCTTGAAGAACGCGCTGGAGTCCGGGCGCCACAGCAGGAACACCGCGCCCAGGCCGACGAGCCAGGTCAGCACCGGGAACACCAGGCCGATCAGCGTCTTCGGCTCGCTGAACACGCCAACCAGGTCCAGAGTCGCCAGGCCGAACAGGACCGTGGACAGGATCCGGGCCCAGTTCTTGCCCTGGTTGTTCGCCCAGGCCATCCACAGCCACAGCGCGACCCCGATCAGCCCGGACACGACGGCCAGGCTGATGATGAACGTGTTGAGCTGGCTGACCTGGGCCGCGGTGAGGCTGGGCCGGGCCTTTCTGATCGCGGCCTTGGTCCCGCTGATATTGACCAGCGAGATGATCAGGCTGACGGTGCTGACCGCCGCGCCCGCGTACATGAGCTTGACCGCAGTGACCACCGACGGGGGAGCAGCAGGCCGCTCCATCTCGACGGGCTTGCCGCTGGACGGGTAACGCTGGACCATGGTGACCTCTGCTAGGTGAACGTGCCGAACGGGCGCGGCGCGGTGATGAGTACTGAGCTTAGTAGCTCGCCACTTGACGGGCTATCCGGCGGGCATTGCACCGGCCCGGTCGGGCGATACTGAATAACCATGGCCGACGAGACCTCGACGAGTTCGCGGGAGGATGCGGCAGTTCCCGCTGCCGCCGTCCTGGCCCTGCCCTCTGCCCGGCTGCTGCGCTGGGAGATCGTCACCGTCTTCGCGGTGTCCCTCGGCGCCAGCGGCATCTACGCCCTAGTCCAGTACATCGGCTCGCTGACCGCGCAGCAGTCGCTCAGCAAGCAGGCCGTGATCGTGCATGGCACGCTCGCTCCCGGCCGCCCGCTGCTCGACCTGTTCCTGCAGCTCACCAACATCACCCTGGCGCTGGCCCCGGTGCTGCTCGTGTTCTACCTGCTGGCCCGGTCCGGGGAGGGACCGAAGTCGATCGGCCTGGACGCCAGCCAGCCGGGCAAGGACCTGGCCTGGGGCGCGGGGCTGGCCGCGCTGATCGGCGGCGCGGGCCTGGGCCTGTACCTGATCGCGTTTCACGCCGGCGTGGAGCTGAACGTCATAGCCGAGAACCTGCCCGCCGTCTGGTGGCGCTTCCCGGTGCTGGTGCTGTCCGCGGCCCAGAACGGCATCCTGGAAGAGGTCATCGTCGTCGGCTACCTGCTGACCCGGCTGGACCAGCTCGGCGTCAAGCCGGGCACGGCCATCGCCATCAGCGCGGTGATCCGCGGCTCCTACCACCTGTACCAGGGCATCGGCGCCTTCTTCGGGAACGCCGCCATGGGCGTCATCTTCGGCCTCTTCTACCGCAGGTACGGCCGGGTGACCCCGCTGATCATCGCGCACACGCTGATCGACGCCGTCACCTTCGTCGGCTACGCCCTGCTGGCCGGCCACGTCTCCTGGCTGCCAGCCCCATGAGCGAGCCGGGTCCCATGAGCGAGCGAGCCCCATGAGCGAGCGGGCCCCGTGAGCGAGCGGGCCCCGTGAGCGTCCCGGCGCGGCTCTGGGAGCGGGTGTACGCCAGCCAGCCCGCGCCGCCGGCCTGGGTGGTGGCCGTCACCGCCCTGGCCGCCCTGCTGATCGTGCTGGACGCCGCGTCCTGGCGGCTGGCCGGCAAGGTGATCACGATCGCGCACGAGGGCGGGCACGCGCTGGTGTCCGTGCTGTCCGGGCGGCGGCTGGAGGGGATCAGGCTGCACGCGGACAGCTCCGGGGTGACCTACTCGCGCGGCAAGCGGCGCGGCCCCGGCCTGGTTCTCACCACGGCTGCGGGCTATCTGACCCCGCCGCTGCTCGGCGCGGCCGCCGCCGCCCTGCTCGCGGCGCGGCATCCGGCCGCGCTGCTGTGGCTGGCCCTGGTGCTGCTGGCCGCGACGTTCCTGGCCGTCCGCAACGCGTTCGGCGCGCTGGCCGTGCTGGTCACCGCGGTCGGCGTGTTCGCGGTCAGCTACTTCGCCTCGGCCGCGGTGCAGGCCGGTTTCGCCTACCTGGCGGCGTGGTTCCTGCTGCTCGGCGGGATGCGCCCCGCGCTCGAGCTGACCCGCCGCCGGCGCCGGGGGAGCAGCCGGGCCGGCCTCTCGGACGCCGACCAGCTGGCCCGCCTGACCGGCGTCTCCCGCGCCGTGTGGGTGACCGCCTTCATCCTCGTTGCCACCGCCGCCCTAGCGCTCGGCACCCGCCTGCTCATCCCCTGAGGCCGTCCCGGTGACCCGCTGCCGCCCAGACCGCATCGCCATCCGCAGGCGGCCTTAAGGCTCGGCTAACGCAGGCCTGGCAGCAGATAGCGTGCCGCTATTCTTGGTATTTCGCAGTTACTGCGCACAATTCTGGTAGACACGTTGACGGTATACATAAACGTCATTATTATCATCTAGCGATAGATACGGTCTAACTAGCTGAGAAAGGTCACTATGGCCAGGGCTACGGCAGTCAAGATGCCCCCCGAAGCGAGTGCCGTGCACGGATGCGAGGGGGCGCGCCGCGTCCTCGCCCTGATGCTGGCCTTCTCGGCCGACAAGAACACCCTGACCGCGCGCGACCTAGCCGCCGCCACCGGCATCGCGCTGCCCAGCGTCTACCGGTACATCACGCTGCTGCGCGAGACCGGGCTGCTGGCCGGCGACGAGCGCGGCAGCTACCGGCTGTCCGCCCGGCTCATCGGGCTGGCCCGGGCCGCCGAGGCCGCCGAGAGCATCATCGACATCGCCGACCCGGTCATGCGTGAGCTGGCCGCCGAGACCGGCGAGACCGTCATCCTGGTCCGGCTGATCGGCCGGTCCGCGGTCTGCGTGCACCGGGTCCAGTCCGCGCAGCGGCTGCGCATCTCGTTCGAGGCGGGCCAGCCGCTGCCGCTGGATCGCGGGGCGAGCGCCCGGCTGCTGCTGTCCGGCCTGTCGCCCGAGCTCCGCAGGGAATACCTGGCGCCGCTGGCCGAACGCGACCCCGAAGCCGCCGCCCGGCTCGAGATCAAGGCCGCCGAGGCCGCGCGCAAGGGGTACGCCATCAGCGAGGAGGAATTCGAGAAGGGCGTGTGGGCCGTCTCCGCGCCGGTGCTCCAGGGCAAGCGAATGATCGCGGTGATCACCGTGCCCTCGCCGCTGGTGCGGGCCCCCGCTCCGCTGCAGGACAAGCTGGTCGGCCAGGTCCGCGCCGCCGCGCAGGACCTCAACGAGGCGCTGCGCGTTACCCGGCGGTAGCCCTGGGTCCGATCTGGCGCCCCAGGCTCCTTACCCGGCCGGGGATCGCACCGCTATCCTTCCGGCATGCCGGACTTCCGTGAGGTGATCCCGGGCACGCGCGCCAGCGCTGGCCACGCGTCAGTGGCCGAGCTGCAGACCGCACTGGCCGCCGGCGAGCTGACCTCCGCCGAGCTGACCGGCTTCTACCTGCAGCGTATCGACCGCCTGAACCCCGCGCTGCACGCGGTCATCACGGTCAACCTGAACGCCGGGGCCGAGGCGGTGGCCAGCGACACGGCCCGCGCCGCCGGCGGGCCGCGCGGGCCGCTCGAGGGCATTCCCGTGCTGGTCAAGGACAACGTCCAGGTGGCCGGGATGCCGACCACCGCGGGCTCGCCCGCGCTGCTGTCCGCCGAGCCGGAGGACGCGTTCCTCATCACAAGACTGCGCCAGGCCGGCGCCGTGATCATCGGCAAGGCCAACCTGTCCGAGTGGGCCAACTTCCGGTCGACCCACTCGACCAGCGGCTGGTCCACGCTCGGCGGCCAGACCGCCAACCCGTACGCGCTCGACCGCAACCCGTCCGGGTCGAGCTCGGGCTCGGCGGCGGGCGTGGCGGCCGCGCTGGCCCCGGTCGCGGTGGGCACCGAGACCGACGGCTCGATCGTGTGCCCCGCCAGCGCCTGCGGCATCGTCGGCCTCAAGCCCACCAACGGGCTGGTCAGCCGGCGCGGCATCGTGCCGATCTCGCCGGTCCAGGACACCGCGGGCCCGATGGCGACCTGCGTGGCCGACGCCGCGGCGCTCCTGTCCGTCCTGGCCGCCGCCGACCCCGAGGATCCCGTCGCACCAGGTGATGATGATTATGCCGAACGGACCATGGCTATCGCCGGCCCGGCCTCCTTTGCGGATGCCCTGGATCGCGCGGCCCTGGACGGCGCGCGGCTGGGCATCTGGCGGGACCCGTCGGACCCGGCGGGCGCGGCCACCGGCGCCGTGCTGGACATGGCGGTGGCCAAGCTGCGCGCGCTGGGCGCCGTGGTGGTCGACCCGGTGAGGCTCCCCGACACGGCCAAGATCCCCGAGCCGGAGTTCATCGCGTTGCGGTACGAGTTCAAGTACGGGATCAACGCCTACCTGGGCTACGCCGCCGGATTCGGGTTCGGCGGCGCGCTGCCCCGCACCCTGGCCGAGCTGATCGACTTCAACAAGCGGAACGCGGACCTGGTGCTGTCCCGGTTCGGCCAGGAGACCTTCGAGGCCTCCGAAGCGACCAGCGGCGACCTGACCGATCCCGAGTACCTGGCCGCCCGGCGCGAGGCCACCCGGCTGGCCCGCACCGCGATCTCGGCGCCGCTGGCCGAGCACGGGGTGGAGGCCATCGTGGCCCTGACCGCCAATCCCGCCTGCCTGACCGACTACGTGCTCGGCGACCACGACGTGTTCCATACCTCGGGCCCGGCCGCGGTGGCCGGCTGCCCGTCGATCACGGTGCCGGCCGGGTACGTGTCCGGGCTGCCGGTCGGCGTGTCGTTCTTCGGGCCGCGCTGGTCCGAGCCGCGGCTGATCGCCCTGGCCTACGCCTTCGAGCAGGCCACCGCGCTCCGCCAGGTCCCGACCCTGGCCGCCAGCCTGGTGTTAACCGTCTCCGGCCAGGCACAAATCACCGCGCGATAACCTGACGGACATGGATTCCTGGCGCCGTGTCGATGTTCCCGTGCTTCCCGGGAGCGGCCCGGCGACCCGGTTGTACGACACGGCCTCGGGCGAGCTGGTCCTGGCCGCGGCGGGCCCGGTGGCCACGCTGTACGCCTGCGGCATCACCCCCTACGACGCGACCCACATCGGGCACGCCGCCACCTACACGGCCTGGGACCTGCTGGTACGGGCCTGGCTGGACGCGATGCCCGAGACCGTGGACCCCCAGCCGTCTGCGGACCCGCCGCCGCCCGCGCGGTACACCGTGATCTATGTGCAGAACGTGACCGACGTGGACGATCCGCTGCTGGAGCGGGCCGCGCGCGACGGCGAGGACTGGCGTGAGCTGGCCCGCCGCGAGATCCAGCGGTACCGCGCCGACATGGAGGCGCTGCGTATCCTGCCGCCTACCCACCTGGTCGGAGCCGTGGAGGCGCTGCCGGTCATCGAGCGGTTCACCGTCCGGATGGCCAACCGCGGCGCGCTGTACGACGTGGACGAGGATCTCTACTTCGCCAGGTCGGCCGATCCGGAGTTCGGCGCGCTGTCCGGGCCGGGCACCCCCTCGGGGTACGACCTCGCCGAGATGGCCGAGCTGTCCGCCGAGCGCGGCGGCGACCCTGGCCGACCGGGGAAGAAGGACCCGCTGGACTCCCTGGTCTGGCGCGCGGAACGGCCCGGCGAGCCGGCCTGGGCCTCGCGGTTCGGCCGCGGCCGGCCCGGCTGGCACGTCGAGTGCGCCGCGATCGCCACCGAGTATCTGGGTGCCGCCTTCGACGTCCAGGCGGGAGGTTCGGACCTGGTGTTCCCGCACCACGAGCTGAGCGCGTCCCACGCCCGGGTCGCGTTCGCCCCGGCTCCCCCTCGTGATCGCGAGGGTTTGGAGGGGTCGTCCCCCCGCGGCGGCAGAGTCTTCGCGCGGGTGTACGCGCACGCCGGGATGGTCAGCTACCAGGGCCGCAAGATGTCCAAGTCACTGGGCAACCTGGTGTTCGTGAACCGGCTGCTGGCCGACGGCGTGGACCCGATGGCGATCCGGATGGCGCTGCTGGCCCACCACTACCGGTCCGACTGGGAGTGGACCGAGGCCGCGCTGGCCGACGCTGACGCCCGGCTGGCGCGCTGGCGCGCCGCGCTGGCCCACACCGAGGCGGCCGCCTCGGCGGGCCCCGACGTCGCCCGGTCCATGGCGGCGGCCGAGGCGCTGGCCGGGGTCCGCGCGCGCATGCGCGACGACCTGGATGCGCCCGGCGCGCTCGGCATCGTCGACCGCTGGGCGGACCGGCTGCTGGCCGACGCGCCGACCCGGATCACGCCCGCCGATGTGTCCGGAGCCCGGCTGATCAGGAACGCCATCGACGCCCTGCTCGGGATCGGCCTCTAGCGAGGCCGCCTTACGGCACGATCACGAGCGGCGGGCAAAGGAGGATGCGATGACGGGCACCGCTCCGTTCCGGGTGGGTCAGTGGCTTCCATCGGACCAGCAGGTTCTCGAGCGGTGGCTTGATGACCTCATCGCGAAGGCCGACGCCCGCGGCGACGTGCCGCTGCTCCCGGTAGTCGAGGAGTTCCGGCAGCTGATCGAGCGGGATCCCGAGATCTACATGCTGTTCGCGTTCATGCTGACGCAGGCGCCCCGCAAGCCGACGCCGACCGGCAAGCCCCAGGTCAGGACCGTTGACCATATGCTCAAGCTCTTCAACCACATCCTGACGCACGCCCCGGAATACGACGATACCGGGCTCGTCGGCTGCCCGATCAACGCCATCTTCGACTCGGCGATGGGCACCCACGCGGGGTTCGCCGCGTTCCTGAACGACCGAGTCAACCGGCAGTTCAAGAAGATGCTCAACGAATGGGGCCTGTTCCTGAAGTCCGTCGATTCGGCCGGCGTGCTCAACGAGACCGACTCGGGCTGGTTCGGCCCGAAGGCCCTGGCCAAGATGCCGCATTTCGCCGAGGATTTCGTCTGCGACCCGGCGAAACCGCATTACGGTTTCACCTCGTGGGACGACTTCTTCACCCGGCGGTTCCGCCCGGGTGTACGGCCGGTGGCGTCCCCGGCAGACCGCGATGTCATCATCAACGCCTGCGAGTCGGCGCCCTACCGGCTGAGCCGTGACGTCCGCCGCCACGACAGGTTCTGGATCAAGGGGCAGCCGTACTCCGTCGCCCACATGCTGGCCGACGATCCCTGGGCCGGCCAGTTCGCCGGCGGCACCGTATACCAGGCCTTCCTCAGCGCGCTCAGCTACCACCGGTGGCACAGCCCGGTCGACGGCCGGGTCGTGAAGGCGTACGTGCACGACGGCACGTACTATTCCGAGACTCCTGCCGAAGGATACGACCCAGCCGGGCCCGACGAGTCGCAGGGCTACCTCACCGAGGTCGCCACCCGGGCGATGGTGTTCATCGAGGCCGACAATCCGGCCATCGGGCTCATGTGCGTCCTTCTGGTCGGCATGGCCGAGGTTTCCACCTGCGAGATCACCGTGTACCAGGGACAGCAGGTGAACAAGGGCGACCAGCTCGGCATGTTCCACTTCGGCGGCTCGACGCACTGCCTGATGTTCCGGCCCGGAGTCCGCCTCGACTTCGACCTCCGCGGCCAGACGCCCGGGCTGACCTCCAGCAACATCCCGGTCAACGCCCAGATCGCGACCGTGGTCCGGGCCAGTGATCATCACCCCGGTGCGCCGTAGCCCAGCGTCTGACCATCTTTGACGATCCGGCCGTGAAGCAGGACACCCTCCACGCCTGTCGGTCTCTTGTCAAGCTCCGTTGCCGGCCTGTGGAACCCTGTGAGTTATCCACAGGCGGGCGAAAATTGCCATGGCCAGGCTCATCGCTCCCGCCACACGCTGGCGGCATGAGACAAACCACTACCGCTGCGGACGACCTTCCGCAAAATCCGCAGGCCACGCACGATCGGGAGCCGACCCTGGTGGTCCGGGCCGGCTCGCCCGCCGCCCTGCTGAGGCTCGTCCCGCATCTGCTCGGCTTCATGCCCGAGGCCAGCCTCGTCGTGATCGGGGTCGCGCCGCCCCGGGACCGCATCCGGGTCACGCTCCGCTACGACCTGCCCGACCCGCCCGCGGCCAACCTGGTCGCCGAGATCGCCGCGCACGCGCTCGGCGTCCTGAGCGCGCAGCGGCTGACCGCGGCGGTGGCGGTCGGATACGGTCCCGAGCCCCTGGTGACCCCGGTCGCGCGCGAACTGCGGGAGGCGGCCTGGCAGGCCGGGATCGACGTGCGCGAGTTCCTCCGGGTGCAGGACGGCCGCTACTGGTCTTACGTATGCGGCAACGAGAAGTGCTGCCCGGCCGCCGGGGTGCCGTTCGACGCCGCCGCCGCTGATCCCGCCGAGGCCGAGGCCCTGGCCGCGGTCGGCGACCGGGTGCTGGCCGGCCGGGCCGCCGTGGCCGCCCGCGTCGCCCCCCTGGGCGGCATCGCCCGTGAGTCGATGCGTCAGGCCACCCGCCGGGCTGAGCAGCATATCGCCCAGCTGCTGGCCAAGGTCCGCCGGTCCGGTCGCCTGGGCGCCGCCCGGCACATGATCGCCACCGAGGGCCTAGCCGCGGTCGGCGCCATGATCGCCCGGTACCGCGACGGCGGCCGGTTCACATCGGACGACGAGATCGCGCGGATCACGGTGGCGCTGCGCGACCTGAGGGTCCGGGATGACGCCTGGGCCCGGATGGATCCCGCGCACGCGGCGGCGCACCAGCGGCTGTGGACCAACGTGGTCCGCCGGGCCCAGCCCGGGTACGTGCCCGCGCCGGCCGCCCTGCTCGCCTTCGTCGCCTGGCAGTCCGGACACGGAGCGCTCGCGAACGTGGCGCTCGACCGGGCGCTGGCCGACGACCCCCGGTATTCGATGGCCCTGCTGCTCCGGCAGGTGATCACCGCCGGGGCGCCGCCCGCTCTGGCCCGGCTGCCGATGACCCCCGAGGAGGTCGCCGCCAGCTACGACGGCCTGGACGTGGACGACCAGGACCCGGAACTGGATGATTGAGACTGAGGTCACGATCGGGCCACGGCCAGGTGGCCGATCCGGTTACGGATAAACTGCCTGAAATGTTCGTCCAGCTCACCGGGAGGATGCCCGCATGACCGCCGACACGCACGAGGTCGCGGTGGCCAGGTTGCGCGAAGCCTACGCGGCGGTACCGCCCGGGACGCCGGTACGGCTGGCCAAGCGCACCTCGAACCTGTTCCGGTTCCGCGACGCCGGCCCCAAGACCCCGACGGCACCGCTGGACGTCTCGGCGTTCGGTCACGTGCTGCGCGTCGATCCCGCCCGCCGGACCGCCTGGGCCGGCGGCATGACCACCTACGAGGACTTGGCCGACGCCACGCTCAGGCACGGGCTCATGCCGAAGGTGGTGCCGCAGCTCAAGACCATCACCCTGGGTGGCGCGGTCACCGGGCTGGGTATCGAGTCCACCTCGCTGCGCAACGGCCTGCCGCACGAGTCGGTCACCGAGATGGAGATCCTGACCGGCGACGGGCGAGTGCTGCGCGCCACCGCGGACAACGAGCACGCCGACCTGTTCCGCGGCTTCCCCAACTCCTACGGCACCCTCGGCTACGCTCTGTCCCTCACCATCGACCTCGAACCGGTACGGCCCTTCGTGCACCTGCGCCACTTCGCGTTCGGCAGCGCGGAAGCCTGCATGGAGGCCATCGGCCAGGTCGCCGCCGAGGGCAGCTTCCGCGGTCACCGGGCCGATTTCGTCGACGGGACCGCGTTCACGCCCGACGAGCTGTATCTCACCGTCGGAGCGTTCAGTGACGTCGCACCCTGGCGCAGCGACTACACCGGCCAGCAGGTCTACTACTCCTCGATCCGGCGGGACAAGGAGGACTTTCTCACCATCCGCGACTACCTGTGGCGGTGGGATACCGACTGGTTCTGGTGCTCAAAGGCCTTCGGCGTCCAGCAGCCGCTGGTCCGCCGGATATGGCCGCGCCGGTACCGCCGCTCGGACGTGTACCGCAGGCTCGTCGCCCTCGACCAGCGCTACGGCCTCATCGACGCGCTGAACTCCCGGCGCCGCCTGCCGTCCCGCGAGTTCGTCACGCAGGACGTGGAGATCCCGGTCGAACACGGCGCCGACTTCCTGCGGTTCTTCGACGCGAACGTGGGGATGCGCCCGGTCTGGATGTGCCCGCTGCGTGACGCGCAGGCCTGGCCGCTGTACCCGCTCAAGCCCGGCGAGGTCTACGTGAACTTCGGGTTCTGGGGCACGGTGGCCCTGCCCGCGGACCAGGCCGACGGTTACTACAACCGCCTGGTCGAGGACGAGGTCTCCAAGCTGGACGGGCACAAGTCGCTGTACTCCACGGCCTTCTACCCCGAGGACGAGTTCTACCGGCGCTACAACGGCGGTGCGTACCGAGCGCTCAAGCGCGCCTACGACGGCGAGGGGCGCCTGCTCGGCCTGTACGAGAAGTGTGTCAGGGGACGCTGAGGCATCCCGTCAACGGAAGGAACGCGCAGTATGGCACTAGCCGAGGTCTTCGAGGCATTCGCGGGGCCTGATGCCCCGGTGGAGTTCGCGGCCTATGACGGCAGTCACGCCGGCCCGGCCGGGTCTGCGGTGAAGATCACGGTCCGCTCGCCGGTGGCGGTGGCCTACCTGGCCCAGGCTCCCGGGGCGCTCGGGCTGGCCCGGGCGTACGTGGCCGGGCACCTGGACGTCGAGGGCGACATGTATGAGGTGCTGTCCCGGATGACCAAGGCCACCTCGATCAGCTTGGGGGTGGCGGAGAAGCTGCGGCTGCTGCGGGCCCTGGGCGGGCCGAGGCTGCTGGTGCACCGGCTGCCGCCGCCGCCGCAGGAGGTCGCGGTGCACCGCCGCTGGCTGGTCGGCCGGCGGCACTCCAAGGGCCGCGACGCGAACGCGATCTCCCATCACTACGACGTGTCCAACCGGTTCTATGAGTGGGTGCTCGGGCCGACCATGGCCTATACCTGCGCCTGTTATCCGGACCAGGATGCGACCCTGGAACAGGCGCAGGGGTACAAGTTCAACCTGGTCGCGCGGAAGCTGGGGCTGGCCGGGGGGATGCGGCTGCTGGACGTGGGCTGCGGCTGGGGCGGCATGGTGATGCACGCCGCCCGCGAGTACGGCGTCAAGGCGCTCGGCGTGACGCTGTCGGCGCAGCAGGCCGCCTGGGCGCAGGCCGCGATCGAGCGGGAAGGCCTGTCCGGGCTGGCCGAGGTGCGCCACCTGGACTACCGGGACGTGCCGGAGACCGGCTTTGACGCGGTCAGCTCCATCGGGCTCACCGAGCACGTCGGCAAGGCGAACCTCCCCGGCTACTTCTCGTTCCTGCTCGCCAAGCTCAAGCCCGGCGGGCGGCTGCTCAACCACTGCATCACCCGGCCGGACAACACCGAGCCGGCCATCCGGATGCGCGGGTTCATCAACCGGTACGTGTTCCCCGACGGAGAGCTCGAGGGACCGGGCTACCTGATCTCGCTCATGCACGACACCGGGTTTGAGGTCCGGCACGAGGAGAACCTGCGCGAGCACTACGCCAAGACCCTGGCCGCCTGGGGCGCCAACCTGGACGCGCACTGGGACCAGGCGGTCGCCGAGGTCGGCCAGGGCACTGCCCGGGTCTGGCGGCTGTACATGGCCGGCTCGCGGCTCGGCTTCGACCGCAACCACATCGAGCTGCACCAGGTCCTCGGCGTCAAACTCCACCCCGACGGCACCTCCGGCATGCCGCTGCGCCCCGACTGGGAGATCCCGCGCGTCCTGGCCAGCTGATTCAGGTCGACGGGGCCGCGG
>CAWICW010000034.1:0-36972 GCA_963834685.1 uncultured Actinomycetes bacterium
GCCATTACCTGTCACGCTAGCCATCATAAATTAGGCAATGCCCAGGAAGGCCGGTGGCCCGCCGCTTAATTCATATGTCGACAACTCGCCATTAAAAATGAGGCCGACACGGGGAACAGCTTAGGCCAGTGCTGGACGGTCTTTCTTGGGCAGCTTGCTGACGATAGCCTCGTAAGAGGTGTCGATCGCCTCGGTGAGCTCATCGTCCGGTATGGCGCCGCAGATCCGCAGGGTGTTCCATCCGGAGCGGCCGATGTAAGCCATTACCGAAGCGTCGTCCGGGTACCGAAGCAGCCATTCGTCGGCCGCCTCGCGCGAAGCGCCGCACTTCAGGCCCACCGACGTCCCGGAGCCCAAGAACGCGAAGATCTTGGCGCCGACCTTGACCACGATGTCGCCCTCCCAGGGCTCGTCCTGCCAGGCGCCCGGCTTGGCCAGGCAGTACGTAAGCAAGTCTTCTGGTGTCATTGCGGCTTCTCCAGACGGTCGCGAGCCCCGGGAACGCCACAGTAACGCATGCCCTCACGCGTCGAACGTGACGGCGAGCTCGGCGACGGCTCCGTTATCCTAGGCAAGAACCGCCTGGAAGAAGCGAGAAAAACCGGGTCAATGAACGGCGAAATGACCATGATTAAACAGATAAGGTAAGTGCAGGAATGGCGCTGAGTGATCCGGGCCCGTCCAGATGGCCGCGATCACCGGCACGAGCTTAGGAGCGAGATGGGTCCGGTCGGCTTTGACCTGGACATGACGCTGATCGACTCACGGCCGGCCATCCTGACCGCCTTCGCCGGGCTGGCCCGGGACACCGCCACCGTCATCGACCTGGCGGCCGTGGACCGCCGGCTCGGGATCAAGCTGGAAGACGAGCTGGTGTTCTGGTACCCGCCGGATCAGCGTGCCGCGGCCGCCGCGACCTACCGGCGGCACTACGTGCCGCTCGCCGAGCAGATGACGACCGCGCTGCCCGGCGCGCACGAGGCGCTGGCGGTGGTCCGGGCCGCGGGGGAGCGCGTGGTCATCATCACCGCCAAGCACCCGGTTTCGGTAGCGCCGAGCCTGCGGGCCGTCGGGCTGGACGCCGACGAGGTGTTCACCTCCGTGCACGGGCCGGAGAAGGCGGCCGTCCTGAGTCGGATCAACGCGGCTGCCTACGTCGGCGACAGCCCGCCCGACATGGCCGCCGCGGTGCAGGCCGGGGTGCGGGCGGTCGGCGTCGCGACCGGATCGTTCTCCGGCGAGGACCTGGCCCGCGCAGGCGCCGAGGTGGTGCTGGACTCACTTACGGGCTTCCCGGCCTGGTACCGGTCTGCCCGCTAGCCTGGCGCCGTCGGCGACCGCCGCGACCACCTGGTACGGCAGGTACCGCGGATACACCAGCAGCGCCCGGGCCACCTGGCGGATCCGCAGCCGCAGCGGAGTCAGCGTCTGCTCGCAGTACCGCCAGGCCGCGAACTCGTCGTCGCCGAAGCGCGCCCGTATCCCGCGCCGGAACCGCCGCGCGTCGCCGCCGTCGTCGCGCCAGGTCAGTAGCCAGGCGCGCAACTGGTCATCGTCGGGCAGCATGGACCAGTCCCGCAGCCGCTCCGCGATCTGGCCCGCCGCATCGATGACAAACGCCTCCCGGCCCCCGCCGGTCACGCTGTGCACGCGGCCCTGGCTCGTACCGCCGTGGCGGATGCTGGCCGAGCTGAACCGCGCTCCGACCTGCAGCGCGGCGACGACGTGCCCGGCCTCGTGCCAGGCCGTCCGCACCGCCGCCGTCCGCGCGGGCGCGTAGCTCGCCGCGGCGCCGAGGTCGTACCGCTGCCTGATCCAGTGCTCGTGCACGATCGACTCGTCGTCGTAGCGGACGAGCCGGCTCAGCTCGGCCCGCACCTGCGCCAGGTGCCGGGTCTCGGCAGGCGTCATCGCGGCGACCAGGTGCACGAGACGGGTAGGCACCCCGACAGCCTGCCACCGGTGCGGACCCCCGGCAAGCAAAGCCCGTCAGTAAACGGCCGAGCGCCGCCTCGACCGCCGCCACCGCCGCGCCGCCCGCACCCGGTCGGCCGGTGTCTACCTCGATCAGCGGGCCGCCCAGCTGCAGCGGGGTTACGGTGCCCGCCAGCGACGCGATATGGACCGCGGACCCGACCCCGGCCGGGTTGATCATGTCGCGGTGAATCCGATGCCGTCCGGCCTCGCGCCGGGCCAGTGACCGGGCGGCGGCCAGGTCCGGATCGCTACCGCAGAAGGCCTCGATCGCCCCGGCGAACTCCGCCACCGTCCGGTCCCGTCTCGGTCCCCGCCACCAGCCTTCGGCCACCGCGTCGGGAAAGTCCGCCGCCAGCCGGAACACCACTTCGGCCGCCGCGTCCCCGAGCCGGTTCGACCAGTCCTCGTCGCCCAGCCCCAGCACGTCGGCTAGCGCCTCCTTGATCGGGTCGAGCGACAGCACGGGCAGCCGCAGCGCCGCCCCCAGTTCGCGGACGATCGTGGATTTCCGGGCCCGGCGCGCCCGAGACCACGATGAGGGTCAAGCCTCAGCGCGCCGCGATCTCGTACGGCCTCGGCTGCCTGGTCAGCCACTGCCAGAACGTCCGGTACGGGGGGCGCGCGACGAAATGGCCGCTGCCGACCTTGCCTGAGACCTCGATCCGCAGCACCTCGGGTCCGTCGTGACCCCACGGGGCGCGGACCTGAACGTGGCCGCTGCGGACCACCACGTCATCGGTGTCCACCACGATGCCGGGCTTGGTGATGAGGACGACGTGACCGCTGCGCACTTCCACGTCGAGCTGCAGCGACGGCTGGCTGATGACCGCCTGGGAGAAGTCCAGCTTCAGGTGGCCGCTTCGGACCCGCGCTTCGATCCGCTGCGGCACCACCCAGCGGCCTTCCTTCGTGGTGTGCCCGCTGCCGGAGTCGATGCGGACGACCTCCTTGGCCCGCGGGGCCGGCACGCTGGCCACCGACCCATCGGCGGGCAGGTCGGCGACCAGCTTGGCCAGCTCGCCGTAGGTCCGCGCCGTCATGGCCAGCTCAAGGCGCTCGTCGAGTTCCTCCGCGGTCAGCCGCCCGTCTCCCGCGGACACCCGCAGCAACTCGACCACCCGGTCCCGGTCCTCATGCGAGGCACGCAGTTCACTGCGGGCCACCTCGCGGCCCGGTTCGGAATCCGCCATGCCAAAACCTTAAACCCGGGGCTGGCCGCCCGCCGTCATCTGGCCTCGACCCCGGCGGACCCTGCCCGGCCTGGACGGACTTCGCCCACCAGGGCGCCGAACTCGCGGCCCTACTCAGGCGGTGCGCTGGGTGAAGCTGTACCAGTTGCCCGAGTCGTCGCGGATGATGGCCTCGATCCCGTAGGGGCGCTCGGCGGGCGGCTGGGTGAACTCCACGCCCCGTTCGGCCAGCGTGTCGTGATCGGCCTTGCAGTCGGAGGTGGCCATCACGCCGGGCGAGAGCGCTCCCTTCGCGACCAGGGCGCGGACCTGCTGAGCTGACTCTTCATCGAGCATCGAGTGCAGCGGGTCCATGAGCAGCAGCTCCTGGCGGTCGTTGCCGGGCGGGCGTACGGTCAGCCAGCGCATGCCGCCCTCCAGCTGGATGTCATTGGTGAGCGTGAAGCCCAGCTTCTCGGTGTAAAACTCCTTGGCCGAGTCCTGGTCCAGGACCCAGACCGACACGATTGAGATTCCGTTGATCATGCCCGCGACTCTAGGGCCCGCCGGGCGGCCGCGGCTTCTCCGGAAGTGACGCGTTCCCCGGACCCGGCGCCGGGAGGCCGCTGCGCCACATGAGCGCGAAGCATCCGGGGATGGGCGCGGGCCCGCCGCGCCGCGCGGCTTCCCGCCGGTACGCGGTGGGGGACATGCCGGTCAGTTCGGCGAAGCGCGCGCTGAACGTGCCCAGGCTGGTGAAACCAACCAGGTAGCAGATCTCGGTCACGGTCAGGTTGGCCGAGCGGAGCAGCTCGCGGGCCCGCTCCACCCGCCGCCTGGTACGATACCGGCCTGGCGTCTCGCCGTAGGCGGCCCGGAAGGCCCGGATGAAGTGCTCGCGCGAGTAGCCAGCCCCCGCAGCCAGAGCCGGTATGCCGATCGGCTCGGCGTAATCGCGGTCGATCCGGTCCCTGGCCCGGCGCAGCATCCGCAGCGAGCTGATATCGGCCGGCTTCATCGTCGCTCGTCTCGCCCGAGGGAACTTCTCGCCTGTCTTCCGCGTGGTATCTGTACTACCGACCTGCTCCGGATGATCGCGGACAATGACTGACACGAGCGTCATATAATCGCGGGTAATGACTGACATGCGCGTCACATATGAGCCGGCTACGCGTGCGGTAACGGAGAGCCCTGCGGTCCAGGTTCGCGGCCTGCGGATGAGCTACGGCTCGACCGAGGTGCTGCGCGGCGTGGACTTCGACGTCCACTACGGCGAGGTGTTCTGCCTGCTCGGCCCGAACGGCGCGGGCAAGACCACCACGCTGGAGATCCTGGAGGGCTTCCGGTCGCCGACCGGCGGTACGGTCCGCGTCCTCGGCCTCAACCCGGCGGCCCAGGCGGCCCAGCTTCGCGAGCGGGTCGGCATGGTCCTGCAGGAGTGCGGCTTCCCCCGGCAGGCCCGGGTGGCCGAGCTCATCGACATCTGGCGCAGCTACTATCCGCACCCGCGCCCGCTCGGCGACCTGCTCGACGTCGTCGAACTCGCCGAGGTGCGGAACGCCCAGGTCCGCAAGCTGTCGGGCGGTCAGCGGCGCCGCCTGGACTTCGCCCTGGCCCTGGCGGGCGACCCCGACCTGATCTTCCTCGACGAGCCGACCACCGGCTTCGACCCGGAGGCGCGCCGGCGCTGCTGGGCCGCGATCGAGAACCTTCGCCGGCTGGGCACCACGATCATGCTCACCACCCATTACCTGGACGAGGCGGAACGGCTGGCCGACCGGATCGCCATCTTGCGGGCGGGCCGGATCGAGCTGGCCGGGACCACGCACGAGGTCGCCGCCCGGGCGGGCCTGGCCACCCGGATCTCCTTCACCACGCCCTCGGCCCTGCGCCGGGGCCAGGTCGCCCTGCCCGACGGGGTCGGCCTGGCCATCCGCGGCCCGGTGTCGGTCTGCCACACCGACAACGCCGCGGTGACGCTGCGGCAGCTGCTCGACTGGGCAGTGGAGAACCGTCTCGGCGACCTGGACGGCCTGGCCGTCGCCGCCCCCAGCCTCGAAGACACCTACCTGCAGCTCACCGGCTCGGATCCGGAGATCACGTGACGAGATCGGTTCGCCTCGCCGCGCGCCAGGCGCTGCTCGAGCAACGCAGTTTCTGGCGCAGCGCGGAGTACGCGCTATTCACCTTCGCCTTCCCGCTGATGATCCTGCTGCTCGTCGGGGCGGCCAACGTCGGCTCCTACCTGCCCGGCACGCACGTCAAGAACACCACGGTGTTCGTGCCCAGCATCCTGGCCTTCGGGGTGATCGTGGCCGCCTACGTCAACCTCGGCTCCAAGGTCGCGGTGCTGCGCCACGACGGTGTGCTCAAGCGGATCAAGACCACCCCGCTGCCGTCCGCCGCCTACCTCGGCGGGCTGATGGCCAGCACCGTGGCGACCGTCATCCTCATTACCGCGTGCACGGGCATGATCGGCTGGCTGGCCTTCGGCGCCGACCCGCGCCCCGGCGGCCTGCTAACGCTGAGCATTGGGCTGGTTCTGGGCATCGTATGCTTCGCCACCCTGGGCCTGGCCATCAGCTCGGTCATCACCAGCGCCGAGTCGGCCGGGCCGATCGCCTACGCCAGCTTCCTGCCTATCGCGATCATCTCCGGCGTCTTCGACCCCACCTTCAGCGGCCTGCCGCAGTGGCTCTCCCGCCTGGTGGCCGCCTTCCCGGTCAAGGCCCTGGCCCAGCTCATGCAGGGCGGGTACGCGGTGCGCCCGTTCCCGGCCTGGGACCTGGCCAACCTCGGCCTGTGGACCGCCATCGGCGTCGGCTTCGTCGTCTGGCGCTTCCGCTGGCACACTTAGCGGCTTAGCCGCGCCACTGCCAGCAATCGGCCGCCTGGCCCGTCGGCCGGCCCTTGGTCGCGATTCCCCTGAGCAGGGCGACCACCATGACCAGCAGGCCGAGCAGGAACGTCACGGAAGCGGCGGGTACCTCGAAACCGATCACCGTGAGCGTGGCGCCGGTGACCAGGGACACCGGCTCCCAGCGGGTCCGCATGGTACGGGCCAGGCGCACGACACCGACGAGCGCCAGCAGCGCGCCGGTCCGGAGCCACCACCGGATCCGCCGCGGGCGGGCCGGATGCCGGGCCCAGGATCCGCCGCCCGGGGCGCCGGACGAGCTCCAGATGACGAGGTTCCCGCGGCGCGGCCGCAGTCTCATGGCAGTTTCCCTTGATCCAGACGGCGCCGCCCGAGTCATTCGGGCGCGTCTTTCCACCATAAGCGCTCGCCTGGTGGCGTCAACGGCGGGGCGTCACTCGATCCGCGTCGCGATGGGCGTGCCGAGCTCCACCGTCCGGCTCACCGTGCACAGCCGGTCGTGCGACTTCTGTACCGCGTCCGGCAGCAGCTCCCGCGCCTTGTCACCCTGCTGGCCGGCCGGGAACACGATGCGGTATGTCACCTGCAGGCCGGTGAGGTGATTGCCTGCCGGGTCGCGGACCTTGTCCGCATCCACGACGATCTCGAAGGAGTCCGGCTCGGCCCGCCGCGACGTCAGGATGTCCACATCGACCGCCGTGCAGCCGCCGATCGCGACCAGCAGCAGCTCAACCGGGGTGAAGTCGGTCCCTTGCCCGGTCCCGATGCTGATCGTTCCGCCGCGCTCGTTGATCACGGTGTACCTGCTGTTCTCGAGCCGTTCCAGCCGTACGCTGCGATGTGCGGAATCAGTCGTCATGCCGTCCACACTGCCATACGCGGGAAGGGTCTGACATGGACAATGGGGGCCCGTCGATCACCGCCCGGCGCGTAGCCGCGTACCGTCTCGGATTCACCAGGGTCCCGGCTCCGTACGGCGATGCCGCCGCCGACGAGGCGCTGGCCGCAGACGTCGGGGCCGGGCAGGAGCCCGCCGCGGGCCGGATGCGCGAGTACCTAGAGGCGCGCACCAGGTTCTTCGACCGGCTGGTGGTCGGGGCCATCGGCCGGGGCGTCCGGCAGATCGTCGTCGGCGCGGCCGGCTGACGACGGCCGGCCCCTCCGGTACGCCAGATCCGGCGTTCGCTGGTTCGAGGTCGACCATCCCGCGACCCAGCGCGATAAGCGAGACCGGCTGGCACGGCTCGGCCTCGCCGTCGGCCAGGTGCAGTTCGTCGAGGCCGACTTCACCCGCGACCCGATCGCGGAACGGCTCACCGCCGCCGGGCTGAACCCGGGCCAGCCCGGCCTCTTCCTGCTGGAGGGGGTCGCGGTCTACCTGGACCCCTCCGTCCTGGAGCGGGTCCTCAGCCAGTTCCGCCAGGTCGCGTCCATCGGCAGCCGCCTGGCGATCAGCGTCTCGGTGTCGAGCGCTCAAGGCGAGGCGAGATCCCGCTTCCAGGCCTCGGTCGCCGTCCTGGGCGAGCCGGTCAGGTCCACGCTCGAAGCCGGCCAGGCCACCGAGGTGCTCGCGCGTACCGGCTGGCAGGTCATCGCCGGCGACGGCGCTGACGATCCGGATTCCGCCGCCCGCCGCGAACGGCTCCGCTCGGCCGGCCTGCTTACGGCCAGTGCGAGCCCCACGGCCAGTGCCAGCCCCACGGCCAGTGCCAGCCCCACGGCCAGCGCCAGCCCCACGGCCAGCGCCAGCCCCACGGCCAGCGCCAGCCCCACGGCCAGCGCCAGCCCCACGGCCTGCTCCAGTCCCACGGCCAGCGCCAGTCCCACGGCCAGCGCCGCATCTGAAGCGAAGAAACCCCACAAACCCCGGCAGACCCAGCAGACCGAACAACCCCAAGGGCCTCTCTCCCTGTCGGCCCTGCTGTCCCAGGCCCTCGTCGCGTTCACCATCGAGCTCGACAACGAGGCCGAACACCGCCTCCCGCACCGCACCACGAACCAGGGCGCCGCCGGCCAGGGCGACGGGCCCTGGCTGACGTCGGCGGCCATGTTCGAGAACTGCCTGCGGTTCGTCACCGACCAGCCCATCACCGTCGGCGAGCTCGAAACCCTGGCCCGCACCGGGACCAACCTGGATGGCATGCGCCGCTGGGGCTACATCACCATCGACGGGACCGCCAAGAAGATCCACAGCGGGCGTCCCGGCCCCGATGCCGTCCTCCGCGCCACGGCGAAGGGCCTGCAGGCCCGGCAGATCTGCCTGCCGCTGCCCGCCGTCATCGAGCAGCGCTGGAACGAGCGCTTCGGCGCCGGGCAGATCGACCAGCTACGGCAGGCCCTGCTGGCGGTCGTCGGGAAGCTCGATCCCGGCCTGCCCGACTGCCCCCCGATCCTGAGCCAGGTCCTGTTCAGCCGCGGACCGAACCCGGCCCTGCCGCCCCGGCCCGAACCAGGCGATGTCGCCGCGCTGCCGCTCCCGGCGCTGCTGTCCCGCGTCCTGCTGGCCTTCGCCTTGGACTACGAGGCCGAGTCCGAGCTGTCCCTCGCGGTCGGCGCCAACCTGCTCCGTGTCCTGGGCAAGGACGGGACGCGGCTGCGCGACCTTCCGCTCCTGACCGGCATCTCCAAGGAAGCCGTGAGCTGGGCCATGGGCGTCCTGCTCCGCGCCCGCCTCGCCGTCCAGGAGCCGGACCCCGCCGCGAGCCGCGGCCAGGTGGCCCGCCTTACCTCCCGGGGCCTGCTCGCGCAGGGCCTCTACCGCGAGCTTCTGGGCGCCGTCGAGGACCGCTGGCGGGACCGGTTCGGCCGCGACACCGTCGGCGCCCTGCGCTCGCCCCTGGAGGCGCTGGCCGTTGCAGCCGATGGCCAGCCGCCGCCCTTGTTCCAGGCTCTGGAGCCCTACCCGGACAACTGGCGGGCCTCGGTCCGCCCGGCTCGCACGCTCCCGTACTACCCGATGGTCCTGCACCGCGGCGGCTACCCCGACGGCAGCTGAACGGAGCGGCGTAGCATTGAAAACGCCAGAGCAGACTCGTGCGTACGGGAGGCTGCGGTGCGGCTGGGATCGCGTCGGCGGACCATGGTGGTGTGGTGCTCGTCCTCGGGCCGCGCCTCCCGGCACGGCGTCCGGGAGAACAAGCGGCCCGCACGCAGGCGGATCCGCCGGTGGGCGCGGACCGGCGCGCTGCTCACGATCATCGGGCTGTTGCGTCTTGCCCGTACCGCAGGGAAGTACCCGCGGCCTGCGCTCTCGCTGGCCGGGATGGCGGTCACGGTGGCCGGCCTCTCGCTGCCCAGCGAGGCCGTGCTGGTCTCCGGATTCGTGGTCCTGCTGGTGGCCCTGTTCCTCCCGTCGGATCCTGCCTCAGCGCCCGCCAGGCCCTGCTCGGGCCGACTCTGGGCCGCGCCGCCCGCGCCGTTCGCGCCCTCGGCCCGGCACGCACCGCCCTCACGCTGACGGTCAGTCGCCCCCGTCCGCGAGGACCTCCAGGATCTGCTGCCCATACCTGGCCAGCTTGGTCTCGCCCACGCCGTTGACCTGGGCCAGCTCGTCCATCGTCGTCGGCGGTGCGGCGGCGATCTGCCGCAGCGTCGAGTCGTGGAAGATCACGTACGGCGGCATGCCCAGCTCCTTCGCGACCCCCGTCCGCCAGGCGCGCAGCCGCTCGAACACCTGCTCCGCCTCCGGCCCCAGCTCGCTCGCAGCCGGCGTCGCCCGGCGAGCCTTCCCGCCCCGCCCCGCCGAAGCCGCCGAAGCCGCCGAAGCCGAGCCAGCTGACGAGGCCGCGGGCCGCGGCGCATCCCGCCGGAACATGACCTGCCGCTCCCCGCGCAGCACTTCCGAGCTCAGGTCGGTCAGTGCCAGCGTTCCGTGATCTCCGTGGACCGCGAGCAGCCCGCCGGCCAGCAGCTGCCGTACCACACCCCGCCATTCCGCCTCGCGCAGCTCGCCCCCGATGCCGAACACCGGCAGCCGGTCGTGCCCGTACGACTCCACCCGCTGCGTCTTGCGCCCGAGCAGGATGTCGATCGGCTGCCCCGCGCCGAACGAGGGACCCCCGAGCCGGCCCAGCCGCACCACGGTCGAGAGCAGCTTCTGCGCCGCCACCGTCCCGTCCCACACCTGCGGCGGCGACAGGCACGTGTCGCAGTTGCCGCACGGGCCGGTATCCGTCTCGCCGAAGTACGCCAGCAGCTGCGCCCGCCGGCACCCGGCCGTCTCGCACAGCGCGAGCATCGCGTCCAGGTGCGCGACCAGCCGCCGCCGGTGCGCGAAGTCGCCTTCGGAGTCGTCGATGAGACGCCGCTGCTGCACCACGTCGGCCAGGCCGTAGGCCAGCCAGGCCGTGGCCGGCGCTCGTCCCGCCCGGCCCGCCCGGTCTCCTGGTAGTAGCCTTCGACCGACCGGGGCAGGTCCAGGTGTGCCACGAAGCGGACGTCCGGCTTGTCGATACCCATGCCGAACGCGATCGTGGCCACCATGATCAGCCCGTCCTCGCGCAGGAACCGCGACTGGTTCACGGCCCGGGTCCGCGCGTCGAGCCCGGCGTGGTACGGCAGCGCCGTGAGCCCTTCGGCGCACAGGAACTCCGCCGTCTTCTCCACCGAAGCCCGGGACAGGCAGTAGACGATGCCCGCTTGTCCCGGATGCTCGGTGCGCAGCAGCCGCAGCAGCTGGCGGCGTGGCTCGTTCTTCGGCTCGATCCGGTACTGGATGTTGGGCCGGTCGAAGCTGGCCACGAAGTGGCGGGCCTCACCGAGTCCGAGTCGCGTGACGATCTCGCCCAGCGTCTGCCGGGTCGCGGTGGCCGTCACGGCGATCCGCGGCACCGCGGGCCACCGCTCGTGCAGCACGGACAGCCCCAGGTAGTCGGGCCGGAAGTCGTGTCCCCACTGCGCCACGCAGTGCGCCTCGTCGATCGCGAACAGGGCCACCGTGCCCCGGTCGAGCAGCCGCAGCGTCGCGTCGGTCCGCAGCCGCTCCGGGGCCAGGTAGAGCAGGTCGAGCTTGCCGTCAGCGAACGCGTACTCGACCCCGCGCCGTTCGTCCAGATCCTGGGTCGAGTTCAGGAACCCGGCTCGCACGCCCAGCACGGTCAGCGCGTCGACCTGGTCCTGCATGAGCGCGATCAGCGGCGAGATGACCACCCCGGTGCCGTCCCTGACCAGCGCCGGGATCTGGTAGCACAGCGACTTGCCGCTGCCGGTCGGCATCAGCGCGACCGCGTCCCCGCCGTCGCACAGGTGCTCGATGATTTCCTGCTGCTGCCCGCGGAACGAGCTGTACCCGAACACGCGATGCAGCACCTCGGTGATTCCTGAATCGGGCACGCCCACGCGGGCGATTCTATGGGCCGGCTCCGTCAGAAGAGGCCGGCGGCATGCTCCATGAAAGCATTTTTGGCCCGAACGGATCGTGGTGTCTCCCGCCCGTCATGCACTACCGTGCCCAGAGTGGACGCTGCGCTTGCTGACCGCCTGGCCATCAGGGATGTCGTCGAGACCTGGGCGAACGCCCGGGACTCCCGGGATTGGGAGGCCTTCCGGGCCTGCTGGCACGAGGACGGCTACATGATGGCGACCTGGTTCCAGGGCCCGAAGGAGGACTTCATCCGGGTCAGCCAGGAGGGCGCCGCCCGCGGCGTCAACATCCTGCATTTCACCGGCGGCGTCCGGGTCACCTTGGCCCCGCCCTTGGTCACACCGCCCCGGGCCATCGCCCAGACCCGGATGACGATCATGCAGCGCGGCCCGGTGGACGGCGTGCTCTGCGACGTGGCCTGCACCGGCCGGTTCTACGACTTCTTCGAAAAGCGCGATGGGCGCTGGGGGATCGTGCTGCGCCAGCCCATCTACGAGAAGGACCGCCTGGACCCGGTCGACCCGGCCGCCTCGCTCACCCTCGACCCCGATGTGCTGGCCCGCTTCCCCGAAGGCTACCGGTACCTGGCCTACCTGCAGGTCCAGGCCGGGTACCCGGTCAAGCCCGACATGCCGGGCCTGACCGGCCCTGGGGCTAAGGGGCTCGAGCGGCTGTACGAGCGCGGTGCCGCCTGGCTGGCCGGCCAGCCGGTCGCTCCCTAGTCCGCGACGATCACGATGTCGAGGGTCCGGGGGCCGTGCACGCCCTCGACCCGGCGCAGCTCGATGTCGCTGGTAGCGCTGGGCCCGCTGATCCAGGTGAGCGGGCGCGCCGGGTCCAGCGCCGCGACGGCGTCGGGCACGGCGGCGACGATCTGCCCGGTGCGTACCACGGCCAGGTGGTAGTCCGGCACCAGGGTGAACGCCCGGCTCCCTTGCCCGGGCCCGGTGTCCAGCACGATGGTCCCCGTCTCGGCGATCGCGACCGCGCAAGTCGTCACGACCCCGTCCAGGGCGTCGAGCGCCGCGATGTCCAGCGGCGGATCGTCGGGGACCGGGCCGGGCAGCAGCGCCGACCACGGCGCCGGGAACCCGCGGGGCACGCCGATCCGCAGCGCCCCGCGGGCCGCCACCGCGTCCGCGAGGACCTGGGCGACCTCGGTGGCCCCGCATCGCCGCACCGTGGCCCGGTAGTCACTGGCCCGCTCCTCGAACAGGCTGATCAGAGCCTCGTCGGCCTGGCCGGGGCCGCGGCTGGCCGGGCGGTAGCGTCGCGGGACGTCGGGCAGGCCGGCGCGGTCCGCGGTGGCGGCACGGATCCGGGCCAGCATCGCTGTATTCTCCCGCTCGCCTCCGGGCGCTCTTGACGCGCCTCCTTGCTGGTCTGGCCGCCCTTGGCGGCGGGCCTTCGTCGCTCCTTCGTCGCTCCTCAGTCCAGTCGGCGCCGCGCCCTTTGGCTCGCGGGTGGGTCGCTCCGGTCCCGGCCGCTCCGCCCACCAGTCGCGGAACGTCTGGCGCGGCGGCCGGGGCAGGTCGCGAGAGGACGTCCAGGCGGCCAGCGGGCCGGGCAGGTGCCGGATCCGGTCGTAGCGCCGCCCGAGCAGCCGCCCGGCGTGCCCGGCCCGCAGGGCCCAGGTCCAGCGGCGCGGGTCGCTCATCATCCAGGCCAGGCCGCGCATGGCCGCGGCCTCCGGCGTCGGGCCGCGGTGGCGTGCGAGCTTGTCGTCGACCACCCGGGAGCGGAGGTGGACGAGCATGGCGGGGATATCGATCGCGACCGGGCACACCTCGTAGCAGGCGCCGCACAGGGACGACGCGAACGGCAGGTCCGGGTTGTCGGCGACGCCGGTGAGCTGAGGTGACAGCACGGCGCCAATCGGCCCGGGGTAGACCGAGCCGTAGGCGTGCCCGCCGGTGCGTTCGTAGACCGGGCACACGTTCAGGCAGGCCGAGCACCTGATGCAGCGCAGCGCGGCCCGGCCGCGCGGGTCGGCCAGGGTCGCGGTCCGGCCGTTGTCCAGCAGGACCAGATGGAACTCCTGGCCCTCGACCGCCCCGGCCCACATCGAGGTGTACGGGTTCATCCGCTCAGCCGTGGACGAGCGCGGCAGCAACTGGAGGAACACCTCCAGGTCGCGCCAGGCCGGGAGGATCTTCTCGATGCCCATCACGGTGATCAGGGTCCGCGGCAGGGTCAGGCACATCCGGCCGTTGCCCTCGGATTCCACCACCGCCAGGGTGCCGGTCTCCGCGATCGCGAAGTTCGCGCCCGAGATCGCGACCTGCGCGGCCAGGAACTTGCGCCGCAGATGAGCGCGAGCCGCCGCGGCGAGCTCAACAGGCTCATCGGACAGCTGCGCGGGCGCGTCCGGCATCTCGCGCAGGAAGATGTCGCGGATCTGGTTCCGGTTGCGGTGGATGGCGGGCACCAGGATGTGGCTGGGCCGGTCGTGGCCGAGTTGGACGATCAGCTCGGCCAGGTCGGTCTCGGTCGCCTCGATGCCGGCGGCGGCCAGCGCCTCGTTCAGCCCGATCTCCTGGGTGGCCATCGACTTGACCTTCACTACGCTGCGCTGACCGGTCGCGCGGATCAGGCCGGTGACGATCCGGTTCGCCTCGTTGGCGTCACCGGCCCAGTGCACCGCGCCGCCGCGCGCGGTGACCTGCTCTTCCAGCTGGAGGAGGTAGCGGTCCAGGTGCGCGAGGACGTCGTCCTTGATGGCCGCGCCGGCCACCCGCAGCTCCTGCCAGTCCGGCACCTCGGCCACTGCGGCCGCGCGCTTGGCCCGGATCGTCGAGGTGGCGTGGCGGAGGTTGCGCCGCAGCTGACTGTCTTCCAGCGCGCTGGCCGCCGCGACCGGGAACGGGGCCTCCTGGCGGAGCTGCCCAACGCCCCGCGGAGCGGTCGGCATGCCGAGGAAGGTCATAACGCTCACTGTCTCCTGGTCGTGGCGAGGATCTCGGCCAGGTGCCGGGTGCCGATGCCGGTACTCAGCCGGGCCAGGCCGCCGCCGATGTGCAGCAGGCAGGACGCGTCGCCCGCGGCGGTGTACTCCGCGCCGGTCCGCCGCACCGCCGCGATCTTGTCGGCCAGCATGGCCGAGGACACCGCCGGGTTCTTCAGCGCGAACGTGCCGCCGAACCCGCAGCATTGCTCGGCGTCCGGCAGTTCGACCAGATCGATGCCCTCGACCGCGCGCAGCAGCCGCAGCGGCCGCTGGCCCACCTTCAGCAGCCGGAGCGAATGGCAGGTCGGGTGGTAGGTCACCCGGTGCGGGAAGTAGGCTCCGACGTCGGTCACGCCCAGCACGTCGACCAGGAACTCCGACAGCTCCCAGGTCCGGGCCGCGATCGCCTCGGCCGCCGCGGCCAGCGCACCGTCCCCGGCCAGCCGCGCCACGTCGGCGTGCTGGTGCCGGATCGCGGCGGTGCACGACCCGCTCGGCACGACGATCGCGTCGTACCCGTCGAACGCCGCGACATGGTTGCGGACCAGCGGGATCGCCTCCCGCGGGTAGCCGGTGTTGACGTGCATCTGCCCGCAGCAGGTCTGCTGGAACGGCATGTCCACGGTCACGCCGACCCGCTCCAGCACCCGGACCGTGGCCTTCGCGACCTGGGGCACGACGCCGTCCACGAGGCAGGTGACGAACAGCGCGGCCCTCACGTTGCTCTATGATGCTGCCTCGGCCGGGCCGGCCACAAGGCGCCAGCCGACGACCAGAGCTACTATTCCAGCCAATGGAAGACGATCGGGAGCCGCGCGCCCGGGGCAACGTCCAGCTGGCCGTCCGCGAGGGCACCGAGGCGACGCTGATCGAGCGGCTCTCGGCGCACCAGGCCACGCCGGTGCAGTACCGCATCGGCGGACGGCTGCCGCTGCACTCCACCGCGGTCGGCCTGGTCCTGCTCGCCTTCGCCCCGTCCGTTCTGCAGGAGGAGTTCGACCTGGCCGACCTGTACGCGATCGAGCTGTGGCCGGGCGTCGCCACGACGTCCGGCGGTCCCCGGCGCGACGCCTGGTCCCGGGTGGTCCGCCCGGACGGTACCCCGGTGCCGGGGTTGTCTGCCGCGGGCGGGGCCGGCACCGTATGGGGCCCGTTCACCCACTCCGGCGGTGGCCTGACCGACGCCCTGGTCTTCGGCCGCCGAGCCGGCCAGCACGCCGCCCGGTCCCCGAAAGGCCCCGGCACCTAGTCGTCGAACCGCTGCGTCAGATCATCGAAGGTTGCCCTGGCGGCGGCGGGATGCGGCGTCCAGCGCCGTCGTGCCGATGTTCCACATGTTGTCGGCGACGTTGATCGTGACTCCGGGGGGAACGATCTCGTCGATGCGGTCCAGCACGCCGTCGGGCAGTTCGATCCCGTCGGCGGCGAGATAGCTGTCTAGGTGCTCCATGGTGCGCGGGCCGATGATCGCGGAGGTGACCGCGGGATGGCGGGTGACGAACGCGACCGCCATCTGGATGAGGGTCAACCCGGTGTCGTCGGCGAGCGCGCCGAGGGCATCGGCGGCGTCGAGCTTTGCGGCGTTGGCCGGGTTGGCGGCGTCATAGGCCCCGGGGAAGCGCCGAGCGCGAGCGGCGGAGCCCGGCCCGCTGACCTCCCGGCCCTTGCGGTACCTGCCCGACAGCCACCCCCCGGCCAGCGGGCTGTAGGCCATGACGCCCATCCCGTGGCGCAGGCAGGTCGGCAGCACGTCGTACTCGATGGCGCGGGTCAGCAGGGAGTAGGGCGGCTGCTCGGTCCGGAACCGCCCGTGGCCACGGCGCTCCGCGGTCCACTGGGCCTCGACGATCTGAGAGGCGGGAACCTTCGACGCGCCGAAGGAGCGGATCTTGCCCGCGCGCACGAGGTCAGACAGCGCGCCGAGGGTCTCGTCGATGTCGGTGCCCGGATCGGGAACGCCCACCTGGTAGAGGTCGATCCAGTCGGTCCGAAGCCGGCGCAGCGACCCCTCGACCGCTTCGGTGATCCACCGCCGCGACGCTCCGCGATGGTTAGGGTCCGAATCGCCGAAAGGAACGCCGAACTTGACGGCGAGCACCACGCCCTCGCGCCGTCCGCCGGCCAGCGCCTGGCCCAGTATTTCTTCGGACTCGCCGGCGGAGTAGCCATCGGCGGTATCGATGAAGTTGATCCCGGCGTCCAGCGCCTTGTGAATGATCTTGACCGCGTCGTCGTGATCGGCGTTGCCGAACGCGCCGAACATCATCGCGCCCAGGCACAGCTGGCTGACCGAGACGCCGGTGCGCCCCAGGGGCCGGTATTCCATGGCAAGCTCCTTCAGTCGCCGCGAGCCAGTCGCGGCAGTAGGATCGGATGGCCAGCAGGCGGAGAGCCTGTCCACTTCACTGTAGCGATTACCGGATAGCCTGTCCATTTGGAGTCCCGATGCCTGCGAATCAGTTCCCGGCACCTACGAGACGAGCCGACGCCGAGCGCAACCGCGACAAGATCCTCGCCGCCGCGCGCACGGCGTTCGCCGATCCTGATGCTGAGGTGTCGATGGCCGAGATCTCGCGACGCGCCGGCGTCGGCATGGCGACCCTGTACCGCAACTTCCCCGGACGCCAGGAGCTCCTCGAGGCCCTCTACACCGACGAGGTCGATGCCGTCTGCCAGGCCGCCGAGACCACCGGCGGCCAGACGCCCGGAGCGGCCCTGGCGGCCTGGCTGCACCGGTTCTCCGCCTTTACCACGAGCAAGCGGCACATCGCCGCCGAGCTACTGAAGGAAACGGACCGCAGCAACCCCCTGTTCAAAAACAACCGCACCCGGGTGATCGCCGCCGGCCGGCCGCTCCTCGCCGCCGCGCAACACGCCGGCGAAATCCGCGACGACCTCAGCCTTGAACAGATCCTCGACATGATCGTCGCCATCGCCACGATCCACGCTGACACCGGCTATACCGAGCCAATCCTCCAGACCGCACTCGATGGCCTGCGCCCCCCGGCCGGCGCAAAGCCCGCATAGGACGAGGCGACACGCCCGCCGACCCGCACCGACCCCGGCTCCAGGGCAGGTGAGGCCCGGTGAGGACCGTCCCGGGCCCGTGCGCATCATGGATGACCCGGCTGGCCGGCAGCCGAGACCATCCTTCCTGGGTGATGTCCCCTCCGTCATGGTCGCCGCAAGATGGGACCATCAGGAGGCCACGAGAACCAGTGCCAGGTCTTGAGCGCTCCGGGCCGGTCCGGCTGTGGCGGCACCGGGAGCACGCTCGCGGCCCGGTGCCTGGTGGTGACGGTTAGCACGGGAGGTGGGCCGGATGGCTGTACAGGAGATCGGGCATCATAGCGTCGCGGATCGAAAGGCCAAGGGCTTGGAGGCCCGGGACCGGGCGGCGCTGTCGAGCCATACGAAGTGGAGCCCGGCCGAGGACCGGCCCAACCCGGTCGCGCTGCTGCAGGAGCAGGATGTCACCCGGGAGCAGGACCTGGTGCCGGTCCGCCATGGCCGGATGATGGTCTCGCCGTTCACCTTCTACCGGGGCGCGGCCAAGATCATGGCGGCGGACCTGGCGCACACGCCGGTGGCCGGGCTGACGGCCCAGCTGTGCGGCGATGCGCACCTGTCGAACTTCGGCGCGTTCGCCTCGCCCGAGCGGGTGCTGCTGTTTGACGTGAACGACTTCGATGAGACGCTGCCGGGGCCGTTCGAGTGGGACGTGAAGCGGATGGCGGCGAGCTTTGAGATCGCGGCCCGCAACAACGGGTTCTCCGAGGCGGACGCGCGCGCGGCGACGCTGGCGTCGGTGCGGGCCTACCGGGAGGCGATGGCCGACTTCGCGCAGATGGGCACGATGGACGTCTGGTACGCCCACCTGGACGAGGACGAGCTCAGGGCGGGGATCCGCGCCGTGGTAGCCGGGGCGGCGAAGCAGGCGAAGGGGGCGGCGAAGCAGGAGAAGGCGGACAAGCGGGCGAAGGCCCCCAAGAAGCAGGAGAACCGGGCGGCGAAGAAGGAGAAGGCGGACAGGGAAGAGGACAAGATGGCGAAGGTGTCGGAGAAGCGGGCGGAGAAGACCCTGGCGAAGGCGCACACCCGCGACAGCCTCCAGGCGCTGTCCAAGCTCTGCGAGCTGGTCGATGGCACCTACCGGATCGTCAGCCAGCCGCCGGTCGTGGTCCCGGCGCGTGACCTGGCCTCCACCTACGGGCTGTCCCCGGACGAGGTCGTGCCGGCGATCCACGACCAGTTCCGCGCCTACCGGGCCACCCTGCAGGACGACCGGCGCCGTCTGCTGGAGCGCTTCGAGTTCGTGGACGCGGCGCGCAAGGTCGTCGGCGTCGGCAGCGTCGGGACCCGGGCGTTCATCGTCCTGCTCGAGGGACGCGACGCGCAGGACCCGCTGTTCCTGCAGATCAAGGAGGCGACAGCGTCGGTTCTGGAGCCCTATGTGGGCAAGAGCCGGTACCGGCAGCACGGTGAGCGGGTGGTGCAGGGGCAGCGGATGATGCAGGCTGCTAGCGACATCTACCTCGGCTGGACCAAGGGCATAGACGTCCGCCGCCACTTCTACTGGCGCCAGCTCCGCGACATGAAGGGCTCAGCCGTAGTCGAGGAGATGATACCGCTCGGACTCACGTACTACGCGCGCATCTGCGGGTGGACGCTGGCGCGGGCGCACGCCCGCTCCGGCGACCCGGTAGCTATCGCCGAGTACCTGGGCACGAGCGACGCGTTCGACACATCGATCACCGACTTCTCGCAGCGGTACGCGGATCAGAACGAGCGCGACTACCAGGAGTTCGTGACCGCGGTCAAGTCCGGGCGGCTGCAAGCAGTCGAGGGCGTCTGACGATCGGGTAGGGCTCGCTGCGGGCGGGCGGCGAGGGGAGGTGGCCCGCCCGGGGTGAGGACCAGCGAGAGGTGACCGGTGTCCACCACCGCGTCAGCGTGCCGGGCGGTGCAGGAGCTCGATGAGGTTGCCCTCAGGGTCGGCGACGAACGCCATCCGCACGCCCGCTTCCGGCGACGGGCATGGCGGCATGACCGGCCGCGCCCCGCGGGCCACGGCCCGGTCGTAGGCGGCGTCGAGGTCGGTGACGTCGAACGCCACGTGCCCGTACCCGTCGCGCAGCGCGGCCGCAGCCGGCGTGTCCGGCTTGCCGCCCGCCCCCGATCCGGGCCGGTGCAGCAGCTCGATCCGGTAGCCGTGCTGGGGGTGGATGAGCATCTGGATGCTCAGCTCCAGCGGCTCGACCCGCAACGCCAGCTCGGGCACCAGCCCGAACACGTCGCAGAACCACGCGGCCGCACCGGCCAGGTCGGCGACCGCCAGCCCGACGTGATCCAGCCGGGCGCCCTGGTCAGCCATGCACGTTCAGCCCTTCCGGCTCGCAGGTCAGGTACGACGCGAAGCGGCCGGACGGGTCGTGCTCGGCGCGGATCGCGGTCAGCCTCCGGTACGCGTGGTCGGACAGGAACCGGTCCTGCCGCCGGGTGAAGTCGGTGTCGCCCAGATAGACCCCGGCGCCGTGGGCGTCGGCCAGCGCGGCCGTCCGGGAGTGCACCCACTCGGCATACCGCGCGTCGTCGGCCGGGTCGGCGTAGATCACGTAGGTCGCGACGTAGACGTCCGCCTCCACCGAGAACGCCATGTCGGGCCGGGAGCCGGTTGGCGCCCACCCGTACCAGATCGAGAACGAGTGCTCGGTCTCCAGCTCGCTCCATAGCTCCTGCAGCATCGGGGCCAGCACCTCGGCCGGCGCATCGGTCCACGTGCAGTCCACGGCGTACCGGTAGCCCTCCGGGTTCTGCGCCGTCTGGGCCAGGTTCTCCTCGGCCACGCTCGTCCGGCCCTGCACGTGCCCGAGCTCCCGCCCGGCCAGGGGACCGTGCTGCAGCGGCGCCAGCATGGTGAGCGCGCCGGAATCGGAGTCGGCCATCACCGTGGTATGCAGCAGCAGCACCGTCCCGTCTGGGCGGGCCGTGCCGTCGTACAGCGGGACGTCGGGCAGCCGGGTGGCCGCGACTACCGGCTCCACCCGCCGGTCCAGCCCGGGCAGTATGTCGTGCAGCCAGGTCAGCAGCTCGACCGTGTCCTCCAACCCGAACGTCGACGTGTCGTGCCACATCACCTTCGGGGCCGGGTAGGTCTGCAGCCGGAACCGCGTGACCACCCCGGGGAAGCCGGGGCCGGCGCCGCGCGCCGCCCACAGCAGGTCAGAGTTCTCCGAAGCGTCCGCGTGGATCAGCGTGCCGTCGGCCGTCACCACGTCCAGGCCGGTCACGCTCTGGCAGGCCCAGCCGCGCGCCCGCCCGTCCCAGCCCTGCCCGCCCTGCAGCAGGTAGCCGCCCAGGCCGACCGAGGCGCAGTGGCCGCCAGGGAACGCCCGGCCCCGTTCGGCCAGGAACGGCGCGAGCTCCAGGCCGCCCCGCACCGCTGGACGCGCCGACACCACCCCGGTGGCCGGGTCATAGGCCAGCTCGCGCATAGCGCCCAAGTCGATCAGCAGCGCGTCGTCGCGCAGGCTCCACGCCGCCCACGAGTGCCCGCCGGACCGGACGCTGACCGGCCACCCGCGCTCGGCCGCCAGCCGGACGCCCGCCACGACGTCGTCGTCGTCCGCCGCGAGCAGCACCGCCGCGGGAAACCGGTCCGGTCGGCGCGCGTTGAAGATGCGCCCGGTGCGAGCCTCCTCGTACCCGGGGGCGCCACGCAGGAACAGGCGGTCACCGAGCGCCGCCCTCATCCGATGACCGCCGCGCCGCCGTCGACCGGGATGTTCGCGCCGCTCACGTGGCGCGCCTCGTCCGAGCTCAGGAACAAGATCGCGTGGGCGACATCCTCCGGCTGCCCCCACCGGCCCAGCGGGACGCGGGCGGCGATGCTCGCCCCCGGGCCGTCGGGATCGGCCAGCAGCGGGGCCGTGTGCGGCGTCTCGGTCATCGCCGGGCTGACCGCGTTGACCCGGATGCCGTGCGGGCCGCCCTCGACGACCAGCTGGTAGGTCAGCGCGAGGACGCCGCCCTTGGCCGCGCCGTGCGCGTTCTGCGGCATGAAGAACGCGCCCCGCGAGGCCGTGATCGAGGCGACGTTGACGATCGACCCGCCGCCGCCCGCCACCAGGTGCGGCCAGGCGGCGCGGGTGACCAGGAAGACGATGTCCAGCTCGTGCCGGATGGTGAACGACCAGTCGGCGAAGGAAAGCGCATCGATAGGGCCGAACCGGATCGCCGACGCGTTGTTGACCAGAACGTCGATCCCGCCCGTCAGGGCCACGGCCTCCTGCACCCAGCGCCGGGCCCCCTCCTCGGTGGCCAGGTCGACCGGCGCGATGGCGTCCATCCGCCCGCCCTCGGCCCGTACCAGCTCGACGGTCTCGGCGGAGGTCTCCGGGTTCAGGTCGCACCCCACCACGTGGGCCCCCTCCCGCGCGCACACCAGCGCGGCCGCTCGCCCGATCCCGCCGCCGGTGCCCGAGATGAGCGCCCGCTTGCCGTCCAGCCGACCCATGCTCGGCTCCTTCAATCCCGGTAAAGTATCTTCACTCTATGGAAGTTACTCTCTCACAGTGAGAGGATGTCCACAAGCCACCGGAAGGAGCACCGCGATGACGACGACGGGCACGGGCCGCCGGATGCTCGGGCTGGGCTGCGGTCAGCCGCACGGCAGCGCGGAAATCCTGCTCAAGGCGGCGCTGCGGGCGGCGGAAGACCAGGGCGCGCAGGTCGAGCTCGTCCGGCTCGATGAGCTCCGCCTGCCCAGCGGCAGCGTGGAGGCCGCCGAGCCGGACGATGCATGGTGGCTGTGGGAGCGGCTGGTCGAGTGCGACGGGCTGATCGTGAGCACCCCGATCATCAGCCGGACGGTGGCCGCCCGGCTCAAGCTGTTCATCGACCGGCTGCTCGGCCCGAACGCCGACGCCGCCATCATCGACGGGCTGCTGGCGCTGCGCAGCCAGGGCCGGGAGCCGGCCGTCCCGTTCCGCGTCGACGAGCGGGTGCTCAAGCCCCGGGTGGCAGGCTTCCTCGCGGTGGGTGGCTCGCTGACCTCGCAGTGGAAGACGCTGACGCTGCCGGTCATGCACACCGCCACGTTCTCGATGCACATCGCCGTCGTCGACCAGGTGCAGTTCGAGGGCGCTGGCACGCCGCGCTCGGTGGTCCTGGACACCGCCGCGCTCGACCGGGCCGCCGTGCTCGGGCGCAACGTCGCCAGCCAGCTCGGCGTGCCCTTCGACCAGGCGCGTTACCTGGGACCGCCCGGCTTGTGCCCGATGTGCCACCTCGACGTCGTGGTCCTGCGCGGCACGGACGTCGAGTGCGCCACCTGCGGCGCGCGCGGCCGCCTGGCGCCCGGCCCGCAGGTGACCTGGACCGAGCTGTCCAGCTCGGTCATCTCCATGGACGAGAAGCGCGCCCATGCCGCCGAGATCCAGGACACCGCCGTGCGCCACCACCAGCTGCGCGAGCAGATCGACGAGCGCGCCCGGGCTTTCGAGGCGTACGACCCGGCCGTGCGGCCGGCCCCGTCAGCCGGTAAGCCCCGTCAGCCGGTAAGCCCCGTCAGCCGGTAGGCGCGGTGCCCGTCCAGTGGTGCCGCCCGGGCCCCACGTCATGCGGCTCCGCACCGGGCATGACCACCGTAGCCATGGTTCCTCCCGGCACCAGCAGCTCCAGCTCCATCGATCCGCCGTCACGACGCCAGGTCACATCGATGGGACCGAACGGCCCGATGTGACGAGTACTGGCCCAGGTGATCCCGCCGCCCGGCCGCGGGCGTACCTCGAAGGTACGGTACCCGGGAGCGATCGGACGCAGCCCCGCGACGTAGCGGTGCAGGAACGTGGCCACCGCGCCCTTGCTGTAGTGGTTCAGCGACCCGCGGGGCACGCCGCGAGAGTCCACCCCGTCCCAGTCCTCCCACATGGTCGTCGCGCCCCGGTCCACCATCGTGAGCCAGGACGGCGCCGTGTCCTGCCGCAGCAGTTCGTACGCCAGGTCGAGATACCCGGCCTCGGCCAGCACCGGCAGCAGGTAGCCCGTCGACAGGAAACCGGTCGCGAGGTGGCCGCCCGCGCGGCCGATCAGCTCGGCCAGCCGCCCGGCGACCGCCGCCCGCAGCTCGGCGGGCACCAGGCCGAACGCCAGCGCCCGCACGTGCGACGCCTGAGTCTGCACGGCGAGCGTCCCGTCGTCCCGGACGAACTCCCGCCGCCAGGCCTCCAGCGCCCCCGCCGCGAGGACGCGGTAGGGGCGCCGCCGGTCCTCGGGCAGCCCCAGCACCTCGGCCACCCGGATCATGGTCGCCGCCGAGCGGTGCAGGTAGGCGGTGGCCACCTCGGACTTGTCCGCCCGCGTGAACGCGGGGAAGTCGGTGACCACCACCCCCGGCTCCAGCCACTCGCCCCAGTGGAAGCCGGTGTCCCACAGGTACTGCTCGTGCGCGGCGGGGTCCGGTCGCGTCGCGGCCCGAGCCGGATGCCGGCTGCCCGCGGCGGCGGCCGCGGCGAACCGGACCCAGCCCGTCATGGCGTCCCACATCTCTCGCAGCAGCGACGTGTCGCCGTACGCCTGATACAGGTCCCAGGGCGCGGACACCACGACGTCGCCCCAGCCCGCGGAGCCGTGCAGCCCGCCGAGCGGCCCGCCGAAACCCTCGGCCGGCGGGCACGGCGACATGTTGGCCACGCAGCCGTCGGCCCGCTGGTCCAGCACCACGTCGCCCAGCCACTTGCGGGTGAAGGCCAGGACGTCGTACAGGTACGCGGCCGTCGGCGCGAAGACCTGCCAGTCTCCGGTCCAGCCCGCGCGCTCGCGTTGCGGGCAGTCGGTCGGGATGTCGCAGACGTTCGACCGCAGCGACCACACCACCGCCTCGTGCAGCCGGTTGACCCGGTCGTCGCTGCAGCTGAACCAGCCGACCCGGCGCAGGTCCGAGTGCACGACCACGCCCGTGACGTCGCCGGTGCCCAGCGGCCCGGGGTGGCCCTCGACCCGCACGTACCGGAAGCCGTGCGTGGTGAACCGCGGCTCGAACACGTCGTCGCCGCCACCCGCGACCACCTCGTCGACCTGGCCCAGCGGCAGCGGCTCCGGGACGACCGGCAGGTCGACGTCGAGGTGCGCGGTGGTCAGGTCCCCGTCGCGGTCCAGCCACTCGCCGTGCGACAGCGTGATCCGGCGGCCTGCGGGCCCGGGGGCGGTCAGCCGCGCCCATCCGCTGAAGTTCTGCCCGAAGTCCACCACGAAGGCGTGCCCGTCGCGTACCGGCCGCACGGCCACCGGCCGGATCTGAAGGACCCGCCGGACCGGCGGCGCGACCGAGCGGACGATGGCGACGTCGACGTCCCGCGCGACCGCGCCGTCCCACTCCCGGTCGTCGAACGACGCATCGTGCACCCCCGCCTGGAGCCTGCGGTGGTCCTCCCGCTGGCCGCCGATGAGGTCGGCCGCGGTGATGTGGGACGGCGCCACGCGCCAGCCCGGGCCGCTGCCCGCCACCATCTGCCAGCCGGATCCGGTCCGGACCTCGAGTTGCGCGCGCAGGGCCAGGTCCTGGCCGTACTGGTCCGCGGCGCGCGGCAGCCCGACCTGGCCCCGGTACCACCCGTCGGCGAGCAGCACCGCGAGCACGTGCCGCCCCGGCGGAACCAGCGGCGTGACGTCGTAGGCCTGGTACTGGACCCGCGCGCGGTACTGGGTGTAGCCGGGGGCGAGCTCGACGTCGCCGACACGCTGCCCGTCCAGGAACGCCTCGTACAGGCCGAGGGCCGTGATGTACAGCCGGGCCTGGCTGGCCGGGGGACTGGCGAAGGTCGTCCTGAGCCAGTACGCGGGCCGGAACCCTGCCGCGGGCCGCTGGCCCTCCGCCACGCCGATCCACCGCGCCGACCAGTCCGCCTCCTCAACCAGGCCGGCCTCGAGCCTGACCGGCTCGCTCCACTCGCTCTCGCCCAGGTCGGTCCACACCTTGACCCGCGCCGCGGCCGAGCGCCGGGACCGGTCGAAGACCGGCAGCCGGACGAACGACTGGACCGGGCCGTCCACCCGGCCGGTGTCGAAGCCGTCGTCGGTGCGCAGCCGGTAGGCGTGCTGGACCGACGCCCCGTCCGGCAGCCACCAGCACAGGGCCGGCTCCTGTCCGCGGCCCAGGGCGTCCCCTCCGATGATCTCCGCCCGCACCATGGGCATCATGAGCATCGTTCCCCTGACGTAGTAGCGTTCCGCTCATGACGCGCGTGGCAGCGGTCACCGGGGGAGCCGGGGCCATCGGCGGTGCGATCGCCACGAGCCTGCGCGCGGCCGGGCACCAGGTCGTGATCCTCGACCGGGACGGCGATCCGCCCGTGGACCTCGCCGAGCCGGATGAGGTCCGGACCGCCGCGGCCGCCGTGCTCGGCCGGCACGGACGCTGCGACGTGCTCGTTCACGCGGCGGCCGCGTTCGACCGGGCGGCACTGCCCGACCTGAACCCGCGGACGTGGCGCCGGGTCCAGGCGGTCAACGTCGAGTCGGCGGTGTGGCTGGCCCAGGCGGTGGCCCCGGGCATGGCCGAGCGCGGCTTCGGGCGGATCGTGTTCGTGGTCTCCGATACGATCTGGGACCCGCCGGCCGGCGACCTGCTCGCGTACGTGGCCAGCAAGGCCGCCCTGGTCGGCGTCGCCCGCACGCTGGCCCGCTCGCTCGGACGGGACGGGATCACGGTCAACTGCGTCGCGCCGGGGCTCACCCCGACGCCAGCCGCCGTGGTCGGCACCCCGCCGGAGGCGTTCGCCGCGGTGCGGGCGCGGCAGGCCATCGGCCGCGACCTGGAGCCCGGCGACATCGCCGCGGCGGTCGCCTTCCTCGTCTCCGACGCGGCGGGTGCGATCACGGGCCAGACGCTGTGCGCGGACGGCGGTCTGGTTCTGCGCTGAGCCGATCCCGACACGTCCGGCCCGCACAGAACGACATCGATGGAACATGGAGCCGCACCCGACCGGCCTGATGCTCCATCGATGCGCCGCGCTATCACTGGCCAGGTGCGTTATGCAGGCGGTGGTCCGGTTCTGCGGTGATCTCGGCGCCGTTGGCGTCAGCGCCGGGGCTGTCCGCGCCACGCACCGCTGCGTCGCCAGGCACCGCTGCGTCGGCCCCTTGACTTCCCGCGCGGCCCGCGAGCCGCTTGGTGTACTGCCCGGCGGCCCGGTCGCGGAGCTTGGCCAGCGCCACCGCCGGGCCCTTGCCGGTCGCGGTGCCGGTGATGCCGTCCGGGTTCTGGACGGCGGTCAGCACCAGCGCCACGCCGGCCACGATGGCCTGGTACTTGCCCACGTTGAGGTGCAGGTTGAGGAACGTCACGAACAGGCCCGCGGCGGAGAACATGATGCCGGCTACTACCGCCCCGGCGATTCGCCCGACGCCGGCCACGAACACGATGGCCAGCAGGCTGATCGAGGTGAACGCGGCGAAGCTGTCGGAGGTCAGCTCACCCTGCATGTAGCCGGTCAGCGCGCCGCCGATGCCGGCGATGAACGCGGCCAGGCCGAACGCCATCAGCTTGCCCTGGGCCACGTTGATGCCGACCGAGCCGGCCGCGCGCTCGTTGGACCGGATGGCCAGCAGCATCCGGCCGGCCGGGCCCCGCCGCAGCCGGGCCACCAGCAGCCCGAGCAGGATCACCACGACCAGCACGACCACGCCGAAGATCACGGTGGGATAGCTCTTGCCCTGGCTGATGGCCAGGTTCAGCCCGGGCAGTCGCGGTTCCGGGATCGGCAGGCCGGCCGTGCCGCCGGTGAAGGACTGACTGTTGAACACGGTGGCGTCCATCGCCGCGGCGAACCCGAGCGTCACCACGGCCAGGTTCACCCCGCGCAGCCGCAGGGCCGGCAGGCCGATGATCAGCCCGACGGGCACCGCGCACAGGCCGGCCAGGATCAGCGACCACGGGAAGCCGATGTGCCATGCGCCGGAGATGTGCCCAAGCGTGAAGCCGCCGATGCCGGCCAGCGACATCTGGGCCAGCGAGACCTGGCCGACGTACCCGGTCAGCACCACGACCGACAGGGCGATGCACGTGACGGTCAGCGAGGAGATGAAGGCGAAGCGCAGGACGTCGCTGAGGAACAGGAGCAGGATCAGGCCGGCCACGAAGCAGGCGGCCGCCGTGCGCAGCGGGGCGGCCGGGCGGCCGACCGAGGGGTTGCGCTCGGCCATCTCCCCGCCGCGGGCCAGCACGGACCGCGACCGGAGCGCCATCACCACGATGATGACGACAAACGGGAGCGCGTCGGGCAGCCCCTGCTGGGGCAGCCAGGTCCAGACCGTGATGAGCTTGTCGATCTCGGACTGGGCGCAGCCGATCAGCAGGCCGGCCAGCGCGGTGACCCAGAACGACTGGAACCGGCCGACCAGCGCGGCGGCCAGGGCCGGCACGATGAACAGGGTGTAGGAGGTCGGATCGAGGCTGGCCACCGGGGCGATCAGGATGCCGGCCACGCCCGCCAGGACCGTGGCGATCACCCAGTTCTGCCCGGCGATGCGGTTGGCCGAGATGCCGGTCAGCGCCGCCCCCCGGTCGTTCTCGGCGCCGGCCCGGGTGGCCAGGCCGAACCGGGAGAAGCGGTAGGTGAGCGCGAGCGCGACCGAGATGACGACGACCACGCCGGTGAAGAACAGGCGGTCCTCCGGGAACGTGATCTTGGAGATCGACAGCGGGGAACTGGGGAAGATCGGGTTGGTGGCGACGGGCTCGGTGCTGTAGTTGAGGACCGCGATCGCCTGCAGGGCGAGCATGACGCCGACCGACGCGCAGACCCGGGTGAGCTGCGAGGCGCTCCGCAGCGGCCGGTAGATCAGGACGTACAGCACCAGCCCGAAGATCGCCGCGTACACCAGCGAGATGACGATCGCGAGCCCGGTGTTGAGCCCGGCGCCGCCGTTCAGCGAGATCTGGTGCGGGATCAGCACCACGGGCAGCTCGAGCTCCCCGAAGCTGCGCAGGTTGACGAAGACGTAGGCGATGAACATGGCCACGGCGCCGTGCGCGAAGTCGACCACGCCCGCGCTGCGGTACTTCAGGACGAGTCCCTGGCCGAGGATGGCGTAGGTGGCGCCCGCGCCCAGGCCGAGGATCAGGAACAGGATGTAGCTGGACATGGTGTCTCGTTTACGTCTCGTCGGTATACCGGCGACGCGGCCGGGTCCGCCCGTAGCGCGGGCGGACCCAGCCGCGGGCGTCAGCCGTTGATGCCCGCGAAGTAGCCCTTCGAGGTCACCCAGGTCGGATCGGGCTGGGTGATCGTCCCGTTCTGAACCTGGTTCATGAGGTAGTAGTCGTTGCAGATCGCCGGGGCGCCCTTCAGTCGCCTGCCCGTCGCACGTATACGGATGCGACAGGAAGTTCTGGTGCGTGCCGGACTTGAAGGCGGCCAGGATGCTCGCCGTGGTCGGCGTACCGGAGATGGTGCTCAGCACCTGCTGGACGTTCATCACGGTGGCGAAGCCGGCCGTGGAGATCGAGTCGATCAGGGTGCCGGGCGCGGCCCACTTCTTCATCGCCGCCTGGAACAGCTGCGCCTGCTGGCTGTTCCCGCTCTGCAGGATGAACGGCGAGGCGATGTACATGCCGTTGGCTCCGCCGGCCGCCGCGGCGATCACCGGCGGCGCGCCGCACGGGTCGATGCCCATGATCTTGCCGGTGAAGCCGACGGTCTTCAGCGCCTTCAGCATGTTGCCGCAGCCGTTCGGCACGTCCACGTAGGCGAGCTGGGCGCCGCTGCTCTCCACCAGGGCCGCCTGCGGGCTCGGGTCCGGCGACGTCGGCGACAGCGGGACGTACTTGATCGTGGTCACCCCGGCGGCCTTGAACACCGGCGTTATCTCGGGGATGATCGACTCGCCCTGGGGGTTGCTGAAATATACCAGCGCGACGCTCTTGACGCCCAGCGTCTTGCCCGCGTACACGGCGGCCGCCGCGTTGTCGCCGACGCTGACCGACCAGAACTGGATGGAGTTCGACGCGATCTCCGGGACCGGGGTGAAGGGGATGCCGCCCAGGTAGGCCAGGTCGGCGTGCTGGTAGATCGGGATCGAGGCGGGCGCGCCGACGTCGGCCGCGCCCAGGATCGCGAGCGGGTGCGTCGGCCACCAGCTGGTTGGCGCACCGGGCCGCGGTGGCCGGGGTGCCGTCGCCGGTGCACTCGTCGATCACGATCGGGTGCCCGTTGATGCCGTCGAGGTAGTTGTTGACGTAGTTGACGGCGGCGATCGACCCCTGGCGGGCCTCGGGGAAGGTGACCGCGCCGGTCTCGTCGTTGATCATCCCGAAGACGTACGGCGAGCCGGTCGCCTTCTTGGGGGTGCCGAACACCGAACTGCTGGCCGCGGCCGTCGTGCTGCCCGACAACGGCGTGCTGGAGCTGCTCGAGCTGCTCGAGCTGCAACCCGCCGCGGTCAGCGCGAGCACGGCGGCGGCCGTCACGCTGAGCCATCTAAGACGTTTCATCCTGTGCTTCTTTCGGTGATGGTATGGATCTGTCGTGCGGATGGGCCCAAAAAGTCAGCCCTGCTCAGGCGGCCGTTTCCCCGAGGTAACTGGCGGCGAGCAGCTCACGCCGTTCGCGGAGCTCGGCGGCGGGGCCCTCGAGCCTGATCCGGCCGTGCGTCAGGACGTACGCGCGGTCGGAGATCTCCAGCGCCAGCGCGACGTGCTGCTCGACGAACAGCACGCTGCTGCCCAGTTCGTCGGCCGCCCGGCGCAGGATCGGGAGCAGCCGCTCGACGATCACCGGCGCCAGCCCGAGGCTCATCTCGTCGACCAGCAGCAGCCGCGGCCGGGTCACCAGGGCCCGCCCGACGGCCAGCATCTGCTGCTCACCGCCGGACAGCAGGCCGGCCTTGCGGCCCAGGCACTTGCGCAGCTCAGGAAGCATCTCCAGCAGCTCCTCCTCGTGGCCGGCCCGCTGGCCTCGGCCGGCCGCCAGCCGCAGGTGCTCGCGGACGGTGAGCCCGGGGAACAGGGCGCGGCCTTCGGGCACGAGCGCGAGGCTCCGGCGGGCCAGCACGTAGGCCGGCTTGCCGCCGATGTTCTCGCCGGACAGCTCGACCGTGCCCGAGATAGGGCGGTGGAGCCCGGCGATGGTCTCCAGGGTGGTGGTCTTCCCGGCGCCGTTCGGGCCGAGCAGGGCCACTACCTCTCCCGGACGGACCTCCAGGCTGAGCTCGCGGACCACCGGGACTCCCCGGTAGCCGGCGAACAGGTCCCGCACCGCGAGGGCGTGGCCGGAGCTCGCGCTACTGGCTGGTGCCTGCATGGTGTCCTCCCAGGTAGGCCTCGATCACGCGCGGGTCGTCGCGGATCTGGGCCGGGGATCCGGCCGCGATCTGGCGTCCGAAGTCCAGGACCATGAGGTGGTCGCACACGCTCAGGACCAGGCCCATGTCGTGGTCGATGAGGAGCACGGTCACGCCGTGCTCTTCGGGCAGGGTCCGCAGCCGGTGTCCCAGCTCGCTGCTCTCGTCGGTGTCGAGGCCGGCCGCGGGCTCGTCGAGCAGGACCAGCCGGGGCTGGCGGGCCAGCGCCCGGCCGATGCCCACCAGCTTGCGCTTGCCGAGGGAGATCTGCGACGGGTAGCGGTCGGCGACGTCCTCCAGGCCGCAGACCGAGATGGCCCAGTCCACGCCGGCCCGGTCCGGCGGCCGGTGCGGCAGGAACAGGTCGCGCAGCGCTGAGCCGACCGTCACCCGCTCGCTGGCCACGAGCAGGTTCTCGTCCACGGTGAGGTCGTCGAACAGCTCCACCGACTGGAACGTGCGGGCCAGGCCGAGGCGTGCGCGCCGGTAGGGGCGCAAGGCTCCGATGTCCCGCCCGTCGAACACGATCCGTCCGGCGGCGGGCCTGGTATACCCAGTCAGGGCGTCGACCATCGAGGTCTTGCCCGCGCCGTTGGGACCGATCAGCCCGTAGATGGTGCCCTCGGTGACCTGCAGGTCAACATCGGAGACGGCCACGACCCCGCCGTAGGTGACGCGCAGCCCGGCGACGTCAAGTAGCGGCTGCCGGGTGGTCGGTGCGCCCATGGCCCTCCCTAACTTTCATACAGTGAAAGTTATTTTCATTTCGATTACGTTACGGGATGAGGGGGCGGTTGTCCACCCTTCCGAGGTCACGAATTGGCGGCGCCCCCGGCGTTGGCCAGGTCGTGCGCGGCTACTCCGACCAGGACTTCTCCAGGCCCTTGACCAGGGCCACCATGCAGTCGTGCCGCGGCGTGGGGACGCCGGCCCGTCGCCCCTCGGCGGCGATGCCGCCGTTCAGGACGTCGATCTCGGTCGCCCGGCGCGCGAGGACGTCCTGCAGCATGCTCGGCTTGTGGTCGTACGCCTCCGCGATAGCCTCCTCCACCGCCTCCCGGGGCGGCCGGGCCAGCACGATCCCGGCCCGCTCGCAGACCGCCAGCGCCTCCGCGATCAGCTCGTCGACCTGCTGGCGCAAGGCGGCGTCGGTGCAGACGCGGCCCACCGAGAGCCCGGTCAGCGCGGCCAGCGGGCTCGTCGCAGAGTTGAAAATGACTTTTGTCCACTGCGGTCCCCGGGCGTCCGCGAGCGCGTGCGTGCGCAGCCCGCCCGCATCAAGCAGCCGGGCCAGCCGCTCGACCGCGTGCATCGGCGCCGGCCGGGGCTCGAACGGCCCGAACCACGAGTCTCCCTGGGCGTCGTACCGGACGACACCGGGGGCCACGATCGCGCCGGCCGTGATGATGCTCCCGCGGATAACCCGCGGCACGAATTCGGCGATGACCTCTTCGTTGCCGAGCCCGTTCTGCAGGCTGACCACCGAGGCGTTCGCCAGCGCCGCTTGCGCGCCCTCGACGGCCGCCCGGGTCTGCAGCGATTTCGTGGCGACCAGGCCGAAATCGCAGGGCGGCAGGTCGCGGCCGTCGGTCCTGGCGTGGACCGCTGCCGCGAAGTCGGCCAGCCCGGTGACCCGCAGCCCCTGCGACTCCATCGCGGCCACGTGCTCGGCCCAGGGGTCGACGGCCCACACCTCGACGCCGGGTACACGGGCCAGGTGCGCCGCGTACAGGCTGCCGATCGCGCCGCAGCCGATGACCGCGACGCGGACCGGCCCGGCGTCGCCGGTCACGAGGCCGCCAGCGCGGCTCGCGCGATGTCCTCGCAGACCGCGGGGTCGTCGCCGCCGACCCCGAAGCCGGCCACCACGTGCCCGGCGTCGCGGACCGGCAGGCCGCCGGGAACGCCCAGCACCGGCGGCACCACGAGCGCCGCGAGCGCCGCGACGGCCTCCGCCGAGCCGAACCGGGCCCCGAGATCGCCGCTGTCGCAGCCGAACAGCGCCGCGGCGCCCGCCACGGCGTGCGCCACGGCCACCCCGCCGGCCGGGGCGCCGTCCATCAGGTCCTGCTGGATCGGGTCACCGCCGCGGTCCACGACGGCCACCGCCACCCGCACGCCGCGCCGCGAGGCCGCGTCCATCGCCGCGTCGCAGAGCGCCTTCGCCCAGTCCAGCTCGGCCTGGCGCTTGGCCGGGGGAGCGGGGGCCATGCCCAGGCTGTCGGCCGGGTCGACGGCCAGGTCACCGAAGCGCTGCTCCCACCGCTTGCGGTCGTCCCCGTGCTGCCCGGTGTACGGCAGCCCGAGCGCGTAGGCGATCAGCAGGTCCTCGGGGTTGGCGGGCTGGCCGTCCGCGCTCAGCACGCGCGGGTCGACGTCGGCCGGGAAGAACGGGCTCACCGTCGCGCCCGAGGCCGCGAGGCCGGCCACGACCACGCCGCCGGCGCTGACCGGCATCCCGCCCGCGCCGGGGAACAACGCCTCCGGCGACGCCTGGGCGAACCCGGCGGCGACCGGCGCGGCGATCGTCGTCATCCGGTGCAGGTGCTCGGCGCTGGGGATCTGCTGGGTGGCGGAGATCCAGGCCTTCGACCGGGCCCGGGCCATCCCGCCCGGCCCGCCGGCGTCCATCCGGGACGCGGTGATCAGCGTCCCGCTCGCCCCCACCACGGCGACCGCCCCGCGCAGCCCGAGCTGCTCGGCCTTGTCCACCGCGCGCTGCACCAGCGCGCGGGCCTCGGCCAACCCCAGATCACGAGCCGAGCCCAGATCACGAGCCGAGCCCGCGCCGCGAGCCATGCTCAGGCTCCGACCATGTTGTAGCCGCCGTCCGCCACCATGTATCCCCCGGTCATGTGCGAGGCGTCGTCGGTCGCGAGGAACAGCGCCGTGCCCGCGAGCTCGGCCGGCCCCGGGATCCGCCCCATCGGGGTGAGCGAGCGCAGCTGGTCGCCCCGGCCGGACTGCCAGTCCTTGCGGCCCAGGGTGGCCTCGGTCTCGATGAACCCCGGGGCGAAGACGTTGACCCGGACCGTCGGCGCGAACGCGTGCGCGTACGACTTCGTGACGCCCAGGATCCCGTACTTCGCCGCGGCGTACTGCGGCGCCCGAGCGCTGCCGCGGACGATGACGGTCGAGCCGATGTTCACGATGCTGCCGTGCCCCTGGTCCAGCATCCGCGCGCCGAACTCGTGGACGCACAGCATGGTGCCCTTGATGTCGACGGCCAGGACGTGGTCGATCGACTCCTCGGTGATGTCGCGCCAGGACATCTGCTGACGGGCCACGTCCCCGACGTTGTTCACCAGCACGTCCACGCCGTCCAGCCGTTCGAAGGCCGCGTCGGCCATGGCCTTGATCTGCTCCCAGTCCACGATGTCGGCCTGGAGCAGCACCGGAGTGCTGCCCGCCGCCGTGACCCGGTCGGCCGTCCGCTTGGCCCCTTCGGTGGAGCTGCGGTAGTGGACGCCGACCGCGCGGGCCCCCTCCTGGGCGGCACGGACCGCGATCTCGGCGCCGAAGCCGGTGCCGGCACCGGTGACGACCACCGACCGGCCCTGCAAGCGCTGCGGTACGGGAACGGGAACGAGAGGCACGAGGTGTCCTTCCGAAATGAGGGGCTGGATAGGGTGATCAGACCAGGACCCGGCCGCCGTCCACGTACAGGACCTGGCCGGTGATGAAGCGGGCCCGGTCCGAGGCGAGGAACGTGACCGCGTCGGCCACCTCTTCCGGATGGCCGAGCCGCTCCGCCGGGACGAGCGATTCCAGGCTCTCCCGGTTGTTGTCCTTGTCGAGGTAGGCCTTGGTCAGGTCGGTCTCGATATAGCCCGGCGCGACGGCGTTGACCGTGACGCCGTGCCGGGCCCACTCACGCGCCATGACCCGGAGCATCTGGTTCATCCCGCCCTTGGTCGCCGCGTAGGGCGCATGGTGCGGATGAGCGAGCAACCCCGAGACCGACGACACGAACACCATGCGGCCGTACCGCTGCTCGACCATCAGCCGCCCGACCGCCTGGCCGAGCCAGAACGCCGAGGACAGGTTCAGGCTCAGGGTTTCCTGCCAGTCGCCGTCGGCCAGGTCCAGGACCGGCTTGCGCACGTTGCGGCCCACCGCGTGCAGGAAGACCTGCGGCGTGCCCACCAGGCCGACGGCCTCGCGGACGGCCGCCCGGCAGGCCTCCGCCGTCCGCAGGTCGGCGACCAGCGGCTTGATCTCGCGGCCGCCCTCCTTCGCGGCGCGCACGATCGTGTCCAGGTTCTCGGCGTTCACGTCGACCAGCACCACCCGCGCCCCCTGCGCGGCCAGGCTCAGCGCGCTGGCTCCGCCGAGCCCGCCGGCGCCGAAAACCAGAGCCGGCCGTCGGTCGAGCGTGAGCCAGTCCTGCATGGGGCTATCCTTCGCCTCGGAATTCTCGTATTATGAAAGTCGCTTTCTGAATACCGTAGCCGACCCGTTGTCTGGCTGTCCAGGGCCGATGATGGACACGGCCACCGTAGGCTGAGGGCGGATCCCATCATCAGAGGAGGAAGGCCATCTATGCCTCGCCGCACCGCCAGCTCCTCATCCACGGCGCTCCGTCCCGCGGTAGCGGCAACGGAGTCTCCGGAACGCCCGGAGTACCGCGTGGAGGCCCTGGCTAAGGGGCTGCGCATCCTGTCGCTCTTCGACGAGCAGCGTCCGACCTGGCGGGTCAGCGACCTGGCCGCCGCCGCGGGCCTGCCGATGCCGACCGTCTACCGGGTGGTGATGACACTGGCGTCCGAGGGCTACCTGGACCACCTGCCCAACGGCGACTACCGGCCGGGCGTGCGCACGCTGACCCTCGGCACGGCCGCGCTGCGCAGCCTCGATCTGGTCGCCATCGCCACGCCCAAGCTGACCGAGCTCGGCGAGCGCACGGGGGAGACGGTGAACCTGGCCGTGCTCAGCGGCAACCGGGTCCTGTATCTCGTCCGGCTGCGCAATTCCGATCTGGTGACCGCGAACATCCAGGTGGGCTCCACGCTGCCCGCCGTGCACACCTCGATCGGCAAGCTGCTGCTCGCCTACCTCGACGAGGCCGATCTGGCCGCGCGCATCACCGACGCCTCGTTCTCGGCCAACTCCGGGCCCAACGCGAAGGTCTCGCTCGCCGAGCTGCGCGAGGAGCTCCGCACCATCCGCGACCAGGGCTGGGCCATGCAGGACGAGGAGCTGGCCAACGGGCTCCGGTCGGTGGCCGGCCCGATCACCAGCCCGGACGGCCGGGTGCTGGCCGGGGTCAACGTCGCCGTCCAGGCCCGGGACTGGTCAACGCAGCGGATCATCCGCGAGCTGCGGCCCGCGGTGCTGGCCACCTGCACGGAGATCTCCAGCCTGCTGTCCGACACCAGCGCCAGGACCCTGTGACCTCCCGCGCGCGCATCCCCAGGCTCGAGCCCTCGGCGCTGGACGACGACCAGCGTTCGCTCTACGACGCGATCGCCGGGGGCCGCCGCGCCGAGGGCCCGCAGCTGTTCCGGCTGGCCGACGCCGAGGGGCGGCTCGAGGGCCCGTTCAACGCCTTCCTGCTGCAGCCGCGGCTGGGGTCGGCGCTGCAGGCGCTCGGCTCCTCGGTGCGCTACGACACCGGGCTCGACGACCGGTGCCGGGAGATCGCGATCCTGGTGGTCGCCGCGCACTGGCGGTCCGACTTCGAGTGGTACGCGCACGAGGCGGTGGGCCGTTCGGTCGGCCTGCGCGACGCGGAGCTGGCCGCGGTGCGGGACGGTCGTTACGCCGTGCTGGCCGGGCGCGAGGCCGTGGTCGCGCGCACGGTCGCCGCGCTGGCGGCGCGGGGCGACCTCGACGACGCCGAGTACCGCGAGGCGGTCGGCCAGGTCGGCGCGAGCGGGGTGTTCGAGCTGCTCACCCTGGTCGGCTACTACGCCACGCTCGCCCTCCAGCTCCGCGTGTTCCGGGTCCCGGCCCCGGACGGTACCGCCGAGCCCGCCTGAAGCGCCCGCCGGAAGCGCCCGTCCGGGACCGCGCCCGCTTGACACCGCGCCCGCCGTCCCCCAATGATTGACGAAAGCTACTTTCGTATAACGAGAGCGAGTCGCGTCATGAAGCTGGTCACCTTCGACGCCGGCCGGGTGGGCCGCCTGGAGGACGAGGTCGTGGTCGAGCTCGACTGCGCCTCGACGCGCGAATGGTTCGAGCGGGGCGGCCAGGTCGGCGAGACGGGGGAGCGCCTCCCGCAGGCGGACGTCCGGCTGCGGGCGCCGATCGTGCCGAAGAAGTTCTTCCACACCGCTGGCAACTTCGCCGACCA
>CAWICW010000035.1:0-19911 GCA_963834685.1 uncultured Actinomycetes bacterium
GCCCGTTCGCGAGGCCATAGATCAAGAACTGGCCTGCTTCTCCACAGGAACCAGACCGGGGCGGACTGCGGCTGACCGGATCGTGCCACTGTGGTCAGCCAGATAATCGGTTCGGTCCGCAGCCGGGCGGCCGCTGCGGCGTGGGCAGGTTTTTCCTGGTTCAGGATCGTCATGTCGGCTCCAAGAGCTCGCTGCGGAATTGCGGCAGTGAAGACATCATCGCCTGCGGGCCCGACCCGGGCGCACTGCGAGGTGGGGTTGGCGCAACGATCCTGGACAGCGCCGCCCGGAGGCGGTGGCGGTCGTCGTAAGCGCGTCGAGCCAGTCGGCACGCGCCGGTGCTCCGGTCTCGTTCATGTAGCGCATATCTCGTCCCTCGGCCCGGGCAAGGTCGTGTTCGGCGAATGCAGCGAAGGCTGCCCGGCCAGTCTTGACGGGCCGCCGGGCGCCGCAGTGCGGACGTCGTGGTGCGCCGCGAGGGCGAGAAACCCGCCTGGCGTGACATGTGCCGCGGGCTTCAGCGATGACCGGCCGGCGTCGTCGCCGCGCGCCCGGTCTCGAGCGGTCGCCGCAGGCGGGATATTCATCGCTGATGAGGTGCAGCCCGGATTCGCCCGGACGGGCGAGTCGATGTGGGGATTCCAGCGGCACGGCATCATTCCCGACCTAGTGGTCATGGGCAAGCCCATGGGCAATGGCATGCCGATCGCGGGCGTGGCCGCCCGCGCCGAGCTACTGGCGGAATTCGGCCAGAAGATCCGCTACTTCAACACGTTCGGCGGCAACTCGATTAGTTTGGCCGCAGCCTCGGCTGTCCTGGATGTGATCGAAGATGAGAAGCTCGCCGAGAACTCGCGTACCGTCGGCGCCGCCCTTCGCGACGCCATTGCCGAGGCGGCGGCCGGGTGCTCGGGAGTCAGGGACATCCGAGGCGCGGGCCTGTACGTCGGCGTGGAGTTCGCCGACCCCCAGACGGGCGAGCCGGACGGAAAGGCCGCGCTGAACATCGTCAACGAACTGCGCGAACGGCGGGTGCTGATCAGCGCGACCGGCGCGCACGGCAACATCCTCAAGATCCGGCCCCCCCTGCCGTTCAGCTATCGCCACGTCGACCAGTTCGCCGATGCGCTGCGCGGATCCCTGGCCAGCCCGGCGATGCACAAATAGAGGTCTTCAGCCGGACATACCGTCTAGTTCTGCACGCCACAGGCTCAGGCAGGCGAGCAGCGGCACGCGATGCAAGATACATACATGGCGAACCGCTTGGCCGGTATCACGATCGACTGTGCGGACCCCGCCCGGCTGGCGTCCTTCTGGAGCGCTCTGCTGGACATCGCGGTCACCGGCGAACACGGCGACGACGCCGGATGGGCCACCGTCGGGTCACGCCTGGATCACCAGCCGCGGCCTTCCAGCCGGTGCCGGAGCCGAGAACCGCGAAGGTCCGCATCCACCTCGATATCCAGGTCGATGACATCGGCGCGGCGCGCCAGCAGGTGGAGGACCTCGGGGGTCGCTGGTCAGGTGAGCGGCACGACTACGACGATGGCATCGTCATGGTCATGCACGACCCAGAGAACCATGAGTTCTGCCTTGTCCAGTACTACGACTCAGCACCCGCGTAAGCACGCCACTTACCTGCCGCCCCCTGCCATACCCACTCACGCTCGCTCGGTCCGCGGCACTAGCGGAACATGCGATGCCAGTCGGCAAGCTCCGGCCAACCTGTCTGGCGTGACGACAGATCTGGTATTCTGTCTGCTGTAACGACAGAAGAAAAGGGAAGCCTCGTGAAGGTCTACGGCATCGCAGAGATCGCTCGCGCACTCGATACAGATCCCGGCCTGGTCGGAAAGTGGCGCGAGCGGCACAAGCTCCCATCTCCTGACGCCGAACTCGCCACCGGCCCAGTCTGGCTCGCCGGCACGATCGAGCCGCTGCTGGCCGCCGGGCGGGCCGGAGCCCCGGGTTCCCGGCCAGCGACTGCGCAAGTTCCAGATCACTGCCCGGATGACCGCGGGACCCTACCCGGCCCTGACCAACGATCGCCGGTCGAACTTCCAGGCGGCGATCGCGGCCACCCACCGAACCGGTTACCTCAAGCCGCCTGCCGACCCTGTGGGACATGCTGGACGAGGCAGTCGTCACGATCGAATGCGAGGCCCATGAGCCGTCGGTTGCGGCCGAAACCGTCCGGTCGATCATCAGACGGAACGCCGAGCTCGTAGCGCATATCGGAGTTCGCGAAATCGAGATCATCAGCATCTCACCAGTCAGCTGATCCACAGGGCACGACGGCTACTGCTCGCGGCGATGCACGCACCACCCGCGGCATGAGCGGTAAATCAGTCGAGCTGTGCCGGTGGCTCATCTACGCTGGCAGACGGGCAGCAGCGGAGGGACCGGGTGATGCAGGTTTTCCTGGAGACGCAGCGGCTGGTGCTTCGCCGGTTCACCGTGGCCGATGCGGATGACCTGGTGAGCCTGGATGCCGATCCCGAGGTGATGTGTTTTGTCACCGGTGGGGTGCCCACGTCCCGCGACGAGATACAGAACGAGGTGCTGCCTGCCTTTCTTGGCTATTACCAGCGGTATGAGGGCTTCGGGTTCTGGGCGGCGGTGGAGAAGGCGACCGGGGAGTTCCTGGGCTGGTTCCATTTCCGGCCTCGCCCGGGCGCCGGCCCGGGCGAGGTCGAGCTCGGATACCGGCTGCGCAAGCCCGCTTGGGGCCGGGGGTATGCTACCGAGGGGTCGCGCGCGCTGATCTGCAAGGGCTTTTCCGAGTTCGGCGTGCAGCGGGTGGTCGCGGAGGCGATGGCGGTCAATCGGGCCTCGCGGCGGGTGATGGAGAAGGCGGGCCTGACGCTGGTGCGGACCTTCCATCAGCCCTGGCCGTATCCGATTGAGGGCGACCAGTTCGGGGCCGTCGAGTACGCGCTGGACAAGGCCGACTGGCACAAGACCAGGCCGGTGCTCGTGGATGCCCGCCAGTCTGAGAGGCCTTCACGGCAACAACACGAACAAAGCGGTCATGAGAGTAAGCCGCTGTGGAACCAGCTGATGGTCCGGTCGGTGCCCGGAGAAGCTAATCGCTTGTCGTTATCCATGAGGGTGAGCAACGCTGCGGTCATGCACCTCAACCATCTCGGGCTGCCGGTTAGCGGCCTACGGCGCAGCCAGCAGTTCTATTCGGCCTATTTCGGCTTTGACCTGGCCACTGCTCAGGAGTATGAGGATGGCACTGTCATCATCCGCAACGCGGACGGGTTCGACCTGGCTTTGCACCCGGTTGGGCAGGTCGAGCCATCGCCAGCGTTCCTGCATGCCGGCTTCAAAGCCGCCGAGCCAGCTGGCGTGCGCGCGCTGATGGAACGCATGGAGGCTGATGGCGTTACCATCGTGGAACGGAACGATGAAGCTGCGGCCTACGTGGCGTTCAAATGCCTTGACCCGGACGGCCACCGGATCGAGGTGTACTGGGAGCCACCGCGCGTCCAATGATGCGAAAGCTGCAGCCGGGTCTCAGTGAGAATGCGCCGAACCGTCCGGGCTGCGGCACCTCCCCGAACGCGGGATCCGAGTCGAGGTTCCATCCCGCGGGGCAATCTGTTCGCCCACGCTGGGCCGCCGCACCATCAGCTGTGGCCGCCCGGTACGCGGCAGGAGTGGATATTTCCCTCCGGAACGCCGAGACCTTCCCCATAGGATTCCATAGCCAACTCGCGATTGGCGTACTCTTCGACTGCGGTGGACGAGGACGTTGCCGTGTCGTTGAGCGGTTACGTAGGTTATCGTGCGTTCGCGGGGTCTTTCGCATCGTCGGTCGACTGTTCCGTTACCGCTGCGATCGGCTCATGGCACACGATGACGACCGCGTCGAGGGCGCGCCTTGGGAAAGGAGCAGGCATGAACGACGAACATGTTCAGCTTCTCAGCATGGAATATAAATCGCTGAGGTCGGATCTGCAGATGAGGTCTTCTGCTCGTTTTCAGTTCCTAGGCCTTATCACAGCGTCTGCCGCTGTGCTAGCCACGGGACTCGGGGGCTCGCACTCTCCTGATACCACCAAGGTCTTGGCGGTCCTGGGAATAGCGCTATTCCTCCTTGGCGTAGGCGCCTTCTGGCGGCAAGGAAGGGATCAGGCGATTATCTCCTATAAGATATCTTCTCTCGAGCGGAGAATTAATAACCTCGCGCGAACCGAGCCCGGCGAGCGTGACCTATTGAGCTGGGAAACGTTCAATTATGAGAATAGGTCGCGCTTCGATGAGTGGTTCCTTGGCCTTCGGCTGCCCGCGAAGGCCAAGGCGGAGATCGATGCTAGCTAGCCCTTGGCGTAGGTGCGCGTATAAGACCGCCAGAGGTGGGGGAGAGACTGAAGTCGCCTTGTGAATGCTTCCAGTCTGGCTAATGTAAGGCGGCCTGTCCGGCAGTAATCTAGCTCTTGCTCCTCTTCTGGGCGAAATACCATATATCCTCCCAGTTGGAACTGTATGCTGGGCCCTTTTCATGCTCCCGGAGGACAAGGTCGCAGGCGGCGGCGCGCAGGGCAATTTTTCGTGGAGCCACCCACGACATTGGCATAATTCCTGGATAATGCAAGATGCGCCGTTGTATGGAATTGAGCACTGCGGTGGGCAGGAGGAGGAACGCAACTCCTGGCAGTGTCCAACGCGGTCTTGCCGGGTACTGGAATATCAACAACCCCTTCGGGTGAAGTACGCGGGCGAATTCACGAAAGCATCTGTCAACCTGGTCTTCTGTAAGGTGCTGCAGGACGAAAGTGCTGTAGATTAGGTCGGCACTATCCGCTTCGAGTGCTTTAGTTGATTCGCTAAATTTGACGTTATTCTCAGGGTGAGCGCGCCGGGCGAGCCTGAGCATTGTCGGGCTCGAATCAATGCCTATGACTTGGTTGAATTCTCTCTTTAGAGCTCCAATTAGCCTGCCTGGACCACATCCGAAATCGACAGCCAGCGACTTCCGACTCGGATAGATGAGCCTTTTCCGGGCTATGCCTGAAGTCCATGAAATTTCATGGTCGCCGGTGGCGAAGAATTCATCAGGCTGCCAGTCAACATGACGTTTACCCTTTGTGCAGGAGGCCCACATCGGATTTTTTTCGGCGAGCTCGTCCCATACATCCTGATGATTGGCATCACGTTTTTTCATGTTATGATTCTAGGCTTCGTCCGCCGATGAGGCCCCGCCGGAGCCGGTCGCGAAAAGATCGGCCTGTCGGTACTGGCTGTCGCTGCGGACCGCCCTCTCATCGGCATGTGTTTGAGCGCCGCAGCCAGGCGGCGGGAACCTTCCGGAGGCACTTTCCGGTGGTTGCCTGGGCCCTGGGGGTCTTCAGTTCGTGCCGGCGGGGTCTTCTGCGTGGAGCAGGTCTGCCGTGGCGGGCAGCCGTTCGCGGGAGGTATCGACCAGGAGCGGGGCTCCCGGTCCGGGTCCGAGGGGGCCGGGTCCCTGGTCGTCGGCAGGCCCAGATCACCGTCACCGGGAAGGGGGCGCCGGCCAGCGCCGTCAGCCAGCCCTGCTCGTCCTTGGACCGCTCGGCCAGGTACTGGATCGTCTTGTGCAGGACCTTCATGCCGTTGCCGTGGGCGAAGGTGGCCGCTAGGGCCTCGATCTCGGGATCACCAGGCTTGCGCGGCGGGGTGAACGTCGTGGCGCCCAGGCCTGCGGCCAGCACCGGGGCAGACAGCGCGGCCGCGATCTGGGGCCCGGAGCCTGTAGCGAGTATCCGTCGCTGCGCCTGAGTCAGGTTCGACAGCGGCAGGAAGATGTTGCCGTTCGACAGGACACAGGTGCTCCGGCCGCACTGCCGGCCGGCCTTGTGCGCAGCGGGCCGCGTGCACCAGCGCCACGCTGTCACCGCGATCGCGCGCGACCATCACGGCAGCCTCGGCGCCGAGCACCTCCGCCAGGTAGAACTCGATGAGCTCCGCATCGCGCCTGAGGCTGTACCCCCACCCCTGCGGCTTGCCGGAGCACCCGTAGCCCGGGAAGTCCAGCGCGCAGACCCGGAATCTGCCGCTCAGCTGCCCGGCCACGTCAAACCAGTCGATGCTGCTGGTGGGCCAGCCGTGGATGAGCAGCAGTACCGGAGCGCCGGGGTCGCCGAGCTCAACGTGGAAAATCTCAACCGGGCAGGCGTCCTCCGTCGCCGTCCGCCAGTGTGACGGCCGCCGGGTGAAGCCCCTATATAGCCAATCAGGGTCATGGCCATGCCGGTGTCTTGGGACATCACGGTGGAGCGGGCGGCAGATTCAAGTTTGCAGCGCCAGCCTTAAGGCTGCTGGCATTTTGGGTAGAACGATGGGTAGTCCCACCAGCCCCTCACGTTAACATAACTAAGTTCGAGGATTGTAATTGAGCTGGAGGAACATCGCATGGCCAGGCTTGCGGCCCGGTAGAAGTCTTGAACTGCGGACATACAGGAACACTAAATCGAAAAAAGCCATTAAACTGGAGCGGGCGACGGGAATCGAACCCGCATGACCAGCTTGGAAGGCTGGAGCTCTACCATTGAGCTACGCCCGCGGGGGCCGCCCCGCAAGCACGGCGGCGGTCCATTCCCGAGCGTACCGTCTCCCGGTCCGCGACGCCCGCAGCGAGAACATCATCGGCACCCGCGGCTGCCTCGCCGGAAACCGGAACGTTCCTTCCTCCCGCCGCTCCATCCAGTCGAACCGCGCGAAATCGTCGTAGTCCCACTCGTGCAAGAAGTCGATCCGCAGGCCGACCTCGACCAGCGCGGTGACGATCTCGCCCAGGCCGTGCTGGAATTCCGCGGTCCGCTGATGCGAAAGCGCCGGCCCGTCCGCCAGGTGCACCGGCACCCGGTCGTCCCAGTTCGCCCGGTTCAGCTCCCGCCAGTCGACCCGTCACCTTCCACTCCGGCAGCGTAACGCCCGGGATGGCATAGTGAACCAAAGTGCCAATCAGGAGGGGCCAACCGGGAGGAGACGAGCGGCAGATGCCCGAACAAGCGCAGATAGGCGTCACCGGACTGGGCGTCATGGGCCGCAACCTGGCCCGCAACTTCGCCCGCCACGGCTACCCCGTCGCTCTGCACAACCGGACGGCCTCCCGCGTCACCGACATCGTGGACCAGTTCGGCGATGAGGGAACCTTCATCGCGACCCCGAACGCCCACGACTTCGTAGCCGCCCTTCAAAAACCGCGACGCCTGCTCATCATGGTCAACGCGGGCGAGGCCACCGACGCGGTGATCAACGAGTTCGCCCCCCTGCTCGAGCCTGGGGACATGCTCATCGACGGCGGCAACGCCCATTTCCACGACACCCGCCGCCGCGAGGCGAAACTGCGCGAGCAAAACCTGCACTTCGTCGGCATGGGCGTCTCCGGCGGCGAGGAGGGCGCGCTGCACGGCCCGTCCATCATGCCGGGCGGATCAAAGGAGTCCTACCAGGCCCTGGGCCCCATGCTCGAAACGATCAGCGCGCACGTGGACGGCACCCCGTGCTGCACGCACATCGGCCCCGACGGGGCGGGCCACTTCGTCAAGATGGTGCACAACGGCATCGAATACGCCGACATGCAGCTCATCGCCGAGGCCTACGACCTGCTCCGGCACGCCATCGGCCTGACGCCCGCCCAGGCCGCCGAGACCTTCAAAACCTGGAACACCGGCCGGCTTGACTCCTACCTGATCGAGATCACCGCCGAGGTCCTCGCCCACCAGGACGCAGCCACCCAAAAGCCGTTCGTCGACGTCGTGCTCGACCAGGCCGAGCAGAAGGGCACTGGCCGCTGGACCGTGCAGGACGCGCTCGACCTGGGCGTCCCGGTCAGCGGCATCGCCGAGGCGGTCTTCGCCAGGTCCCTGTCCGGCCACGCCGACCTGCGCCGCGCCGCCCGGAACCTGCCGGGACCCAGGGCCGCCGGCACCCAGCCCGCGGAGTTCGCCGACCAGGTCGAACAGGCCCTGTACGCGTCCAAGCTGGTCTCCTACGCGCAGGGCTGGAACATGATGGACGTCGGCAGCCGCGAGTACGACTGGCACATCGACCTGGGCCAGATCGCCGTCATCTGGCGTGGCGGCTGCATCATCAGGGCCGCGTTCCTGGACCGGATCCGGGCCGCCTACCAGGCCAACCCTGAACTGCCCACGCTGCTGACCGACGAGGAGTTCGGCAAGGAGATCGCCGCCGCCCAGGATTCCTGGCGCAACGTCGTGGCCACCGCCGCCCGCCTGGGCATTCCCGTCCCCGGCTTCTCGGCCGCCCTGGCCTACTACGACGCGCTGCGCGCCGGGCACCTGCCCGCCTCCCTCATCCAGGGCCTGCGCGACTATTTCGGCGCGCACACCTATCGCCGCACGGACCGTGACGGCGTCTTCCACACCCTGTGGGCGCAGGACCGCTCCGAGGAAGCCCGTTAGATCCGTTTTTATGCCGAACGGACCATCATGGCAGCGGCTCCGCCACGCACTCGAACCACGTCACCAAGCGCGTCCCGTCGCGGTGGTAGTCCCATATGAGCGAGTAGGCCTCGACCAGCCGCAGCCCCCGTCCGGCCTCGGCCAGGTCGTCGTCGCGGCGCATCCTCGGCGCGGTGGGACCGCCGTCGTCGGTGACCTCGACGTGCACGCGGTCACCGGCGGCCCGGACCGTGACCGTGATGGTCCCGCCGACGACAGCCTGGACATGCTCACCAAGGTGGCCGCCGACCTGCCCGACGAATAGCCGCGCCCGCCGCCGGGCCGCCTCCGCATTCCTCAGCCCGGGCTGGCTTGACATGACGGGAGCGAGTCCTTAACTGTGTCACTGATCCCTATGACCCCACAGGACGGCGGTGTGCCCATGACTACCCTCACCCGGCGGACCAAGCACCTCGCCGAGCCCTGGCTCGACTGCTTGCTGGCCGCGACCGGGCGGGGAAAGGCGTGACCGCCTCCCGGCATCTGGTCCTGCGGGCCGCGCAAGCCCGCTTCCTCGGCCCGCCCGAGTGGGCTCCCTCGGCCATCGGTGCCCGGCGCTGGCCGGCCGTCGATGATCAAGTCGGGGCGCAGGTCGGGGCGGTGCATACCGGGTTCGGGATCTGCGAGCTCGAGCCGGGCGGCAGCCTGCCCGGGCACGTGCACTCGTTCGAGCAGTCCTTCTTCGTCCTCGAGGGCGAGGTCGTGCTCACCACGGCCGAGGGCTCGTTCCGGCTCGGCCCGGACGACTACGGGTTCGTCGCGGTCGGCGCGCCGCACGCCTGGCGCAACGAAGGCGGGGTGACCGCGCGGTGGGCCGACATGCTGGCGCCGCAGCCGCGTCGGCACCACCACGGCGACACCATGCGGGTGGACCTGGGGCACGAGGCCCGCGCCGTTCGGCCGAATCTGAAAGATCCGCGGACGCGGTCGCTCGGCCATATCGCCGCGGCCAGCATGAGCGGTCCGTCGCCGGATGAGGTCAGCATGCGGACCGCGCGCCTGGTGTACAGCGGGATCACGGTCAAGATGATGGTCGACACCGACCTCGGGGCCCAGCTGCAGACGATGTTCATGGTGCAGTACGAGGCGGACGGGATGGCCGGGGCGCATGATCATCCGTTCGAGGAGACGTACCTGATCCTGGCCGGGGCGACCAACGCGACGTTCGACGGCCAGCCCTACCGGTTGGAGCGGGGCGACATCGCCTGGGCCGGGGCCGGGTGCGTGCACTCGTTCCGGAACGCGGGCCGCGAGCCGGTGCGCTGGCTCGAGACGCAGGCGCCGCAGCCGCCGGCCCGGCATTCCTACCGGTTCGCAGGGGACTGGGACTACCTGCGCGAGATCGCAACGAAGGAGACAAAGGAGCCATGAGCAGCGTTCTGGTCGTCGGCGGCACCGCCGCTATCGGCCTCGAGATCGCGAGGTACTACGCCGAGACCGGTCACCGAGTCACGCTGACCGGCCGCGATGGCGACCGGGCCGCCGCCGCGGCCAAGGAGGTCGGCGGCAATTCCACCGGCCTCGCGCTGGACCTGTGCGAGCCGCACAGCATCGGTCCCGCCCTGGCCGGGATCGACACCGTGGACGGCCTGGTCCTGGCCGCGATCGACCGTGACGCCAACTCCGTGGCCGACTACGACATCGACCGCGCGGTGCGGCTGGTCACGCTCAAGCTCGTCGGGTACACCGAGGTGGTGCACGCGCTGCGGACCCGCATCGCTCCGGACGGCGCGATCGTGCTCTTCGGCGGCCTGGCCAAGGACCGGCCGTACCCCGGCTCGACCACGGTGACGACGGTGAACGGCGGCATCACCGGGCTCCTGCACGCGCTGGTCGTCGAGCTCGCGCCGATCAGGGTCAACGCGATCCACCCCGGCATCGTCGGGGACAGCCCGTTCTGGCGTGACCGCGACCTCGGCCCCGTGGTCGCGCGCACGCCCTGCGGCCAGCTGGCCAGGATGGCCGACATCGTGGACGCGGTGGCGTTCCTGCTCCGCAACCCGGCGGTCAACGGGGTCGACCTCGACGTCAATGGCGGCACCCTGCTCGGCTGAGGCGCTGCTCGCCTGAGACCCGCGCTTGGCCCGGCCGGGTCAGTGCTCCGCGGTGGCGGGCATTGACTGCAGCCAGACCACGCCCGGACCGGACAGCACGGCGCAGGGATAGCCGCTGTGCTGGCTGGAGATGCCTTGGAGCTGCGTGACCTGGATGGCGACCGCGCTGTCGAACATGCCGATGTGCTTGGGATGGGCGCGCAGTGACTGGCCCGCAGTCAGCTCGCGCCGCACCACGTCGCCGGCCAGTTCGACCCAGGCCCGTCCGGAACCGCCGATCCGGCACAGCGCCAGGCCGTGCTCGGCGGGGTCGACCCGTACCTGCACACCGGGCGTCCGGGCCACGAAGTCGGACCTGCGGAACCGGTAACCCCCATCCTGGGGACCGACGTCCACGCTGAGGATGCGGCCGGGTCGCTGCGACGCGAACGCGACGACCCCTGGTTCGCTGATGGCCGTGTAGAGAAATACCCCGGTGTCGTCCGCGACGGCCATCTCGATCGAGTCGGTCATCCAGGCGAATCGGTTCGCCTCGCCGATGACGTTTTCGCCCGGATCAAGCAGGACCGACAGCATGGGCTGGGTGGCGCCAAGAAGCTCATCCCGCATGCCCGCCCTCCTTGGGCGGAAGCTTCCGCCGCACCCTACCGCCCCCCTACACCCAATCAGGCGCGGCGGAAGCACCTGCGCTCCTTTCTATGCGGCCGAACACCGGGGACGAATCCGGCAATCCATACATACTGCCGATCTCTCTAGCATCATGGATCACAAGTGTCACTGAGGCCCACGGCCGTAGGACAATCGGAGCAGCGAGCCGCCTCGGCGTTATAACATCTCACGGTTCGGGTTCTGAGCCAGCCCGTGTTCCATGGCATAGCGGGCGGCGTCAACGCGGCCGCCGAGCCCGAGCTTGCGGTAAGTGGTGGCCAGGTGCCGCTCCACAGTCCCCGGGCTCAGGTAAAGCCGCGCGGCGATCTCCTTGTTGCTCAGGCCGTCGGCGAGGAGCCGCAGCACTTCGGCCTGGCGGGCGGTCAGGTTATCGGGGAGCGGGTTGGCCGCGCCAGCCACGGTCTCCGCGAGTGCCGCCGTCACCTGGTCTAGCAGCTGCGGGTTCGCGATCTCGTGCGCCATCGCCTCCGCCGTGCGAAGGTGCCGGGCAGCCTCGTCCGCTTGGCCTAGCTCGTGGCAGGCGCGGCCCAAGCCGATCATGGCCTCGATCACGTCGTGGGTATGACCGCCGATTTCGCAGGCGGCGAGGGCGTCAGCGTAGAGCTCGGCCGCCTGCTTCCAGTTCCGCTGCTTGGCCACGAGGTGGCCCTGGCTGCACAGGATGAGGCCCATCATCTGAGGCTGTCCGGCGGCGAGTTGGGCGGCCTCGGCGAGCGATACCTGCGCAGCCTGCCACCGGCCGTCCCTGAGCAGTACGTCGGCCAGGTTGAGCAGGCCGATCGCGATCGAGCGCGGCTCGCCGAGCTGGCGCTTGATGATGAGGTTCTGTTCGAGCAGCTCCCTGGCCCGGCAGAGATTTCCGTCGTCGATCTCGATCAGGGCCATGTTGTTCGTCGCCATGGCCAGTTTCACGCGGTCGCCGATCGCGGCGCGCAGATCGAGCGCGGTCTGGAAGCTAAGCCGGGCCTCGGCCCGTTCGCCCAGGTAGCGCTGGGCCGAGCCGAGCACGGTGGCCGCGAAGGCCAAGTCCTCGCCTGGGTGAAGCGGTTCGAAGATGCGCATCGCCTGCCTGGCCTGGCCAACCGCCTCGGCGTAGTCGCCGGTCTCCGCGGCCAGCACGGCGGCCGCGCACAGGGCCCGCCCGATCCTCTGGCTTTCCTCCGCTGTCCGCACGGAGCGTTCGTCGGCCGCGGCGAGGAACTTGTCGAGCCAAGCCCGGCCAGCGGAGAGCCGGCCACTGGTCAGCCACCAGCGCCATAGGGCAGCGCCGACCTCTACGCCAAGATCGATCTCGCCGTTATCGAGGATCCACTGCATCATCGCGCGCAGGTCGTCGACGGCTGACGCTAGCAGGGCGGCCCAGCGACGCGCATCCGGCCCGGCGAGAAAGCTCGAGCTCTGGGTGGCCACGTCGGCGAAATGCATGGCGTGCCGACGGCGAGCCTGCGGCGCTTCGCCTGCCTCCTGCAATCGTGCGGTCGCGAACTCCCGGATGGCCTCGACCATGCTGAACCGATTCTGCTCGGCACCGCGGGTGACCACCAGCCAGGACGCGTCCACCAGCTCGCGGACGGCACCTGGCGCTTCCTGCTCGCTGATACCGGTCACCGCCTGGACGTCGGCCATGCGGAACGGCGTGTTGAACACGCTGAGCAGCCGCAGGGTTCGCTGTTGGCCGGGCCGGAGGAGGTCGTAACTGGCTCGCAGTACATCGGCGAGCTTGCGGCTGCCCTGGGCGCCGGGCGGGTCGTACTCCAGCAGTGCGACCCGCTGCTGCAAGATCTCGCGCACGGACAGTGTCCCGACCCAGCCTGCGATTAGCTCGATGGCCAGCGGCAGCCCGCCTAGCCTGCGGCAGAGCTCACCGATCGCGTGCGGCGGCACGTCGGTCGCGGAGAAGTCCGCCAGCCGGTCGCTGGCCCTGGCGACAAACAGCCGGACCGCGTCCGAAGCCGCGATTTCGCGTGCGCCCGCGGCAACCGAAGGACAGTCAAGCGGGGGGACGGCCCAGCACACCTCGCCCGGTACCCCGAGCACCACCCGGCTGGTGACCACGATACACAGGTTCGGGGCCGAGGCGAGGAACTCCCCGGCCAGCCCGGCCACCTCCTCGCGGTAGTGTTCGGCGCCGTCCAGCAGCAGCAGCCGGGGCCGTCCCCTTAGTGCGGCCAGCGCCAACTCGTGCCAGGACGCGCCCGGCCGTTCGCGCAGGTCGAGGCGCGAGGCGAGCATCGAGACCACCGGCCGGGGCGGCTGGATCGCATCGAGCGGCACGAACACCACGTCGCCGCCGTGGCCGCCCCTCGCTGCCCAGCGCCGCGCGGCCTCGATGGCCAGCCGGGTCTTGCCGACCCCGCCAGGCCCGGTCAGGTTGATCAGCCGCGACCGCGTGAGCAGCTCGGATAGGGCGACCAGCTCGCGCTCGCGGCCGACGAAGCTGGATTGCGCGATCGGCAGCCGGGGGGTTTGCTCCTCGGCTGGCTCCTGCTCTCCGGTCGGCTCCTGCCCCTGGGCTGGCCGCTGCCCTGGGCTGGTCGAGGCCTCCAGTTCCGCGATGGCCGCTCTGGCACGTGCTGACGGCCGCGATCGTCCGGTTTCCCACCGGTTCACGGTCGCGAACGACACGCTCAGCCGTCGTGCCAGCTGCTCCTGGCTGAGTCCGAGCCGGCCGCGCAGCAGCCGGAGTCGCGTCGCGAACGCAACCGCCTCCGGCGGCTTGCTGTTCACGTAGGTAGCGTACGGCCAGCCTGCCCGAAACCAAGGGCGTGGAACGAACTCCCGGTGAAGGCGAGCTTCCGTTAGCGTCGGGGCCGGACCGTGGCGAGGGCTGCGGCCAGCCGTTCGGCTAGCCGCCCGGATCGGCCCTGAACGCCGTCCGCAGCGTGCGTTCCAGATAGGCCGCCTCGAGGACCACGCCGCCCAGCGCACACCGCAGCTCGTCGATATCCACGCTAGAGAGCATGGCGCAGCCGGGACCATGATTGAAGACCGCAGACGGGAGGATGACGATGACCAGCCAGCCTGAAGAGCTAGAAGAGCAGCGGGTCCGCCGGGCCACGGCGGGCCTGCGGTCCCTGGGTCACCCCAACTCGATCGCCCGGGAGTACGACTTCTGGGACGACCGGTACAAGTGGCGGCGCCTGTTCGCCGAGGTCCTGGGGACCTTCTTCCTGGTCCTGGTGGCCGTGGGCGCGGACATGGTCAACGCCCGGTTCGGCGGCCAGGCCGTGTCGGCCGGCGCACGGGTCGTCGCGCCGGCCCTGATGGTGATGGCCATCATCTTGTTCATGGGCGCCGTGTCGGGCGCCCATCTCAACCCCGCGGTCAGCATCGCCTTCGCGCTGCGCGGTGACTTCCCGTGGAAACGGGTCCCGCCGTACGTCATGGCCCAGTTCGCGGGCGCCATCCTGGCCACCTTGCTGCTGTGGGCCCTGCTCGGCAAGCAGGGCAGCGCGGGCCTGACCCTGCCCGGGCACGGCGTCTCCACCGGTACCGCGCTGGTCTGGGAGATCGTCCTGACCACCGGGCTGGTCAGCGTCATCCAGGGCACCGCCTCCGGCGCGCAGCAGCTCGGGGCGCTGGCCGCTCTCGGCGTCGGCAGCTACATCGCCCTGGCCGGGCTGTGGGGATCCCCGGTCAGCGGCGCCTCGATGAACCCGGCCCGGTCCCTCGGCCCCGCCCTGGTGCTGAACGACTGGAACTCATGGTGGGCCTACCTGGTCGGGCCCATCGTCGGCGGGGTCATCGCCGTCGGCATCTCCCACCTGCTCCGCGGCCAGGGCGGCGGCGTCAGCGGCACCCAGGCCGCGACCGGCACGCTGGGCCTTCGCTGGCAGCCCGGGCGCATCGGCGGTCAGGACCACGACTGAGGTCCCGCGCCCGTCTACCAACTCGCCGAGTCCAGGGCTGCGCCGCCGACCAGGCCTGGCTGCCGCGGGCGACCCGCTACACTCGCCTCAAGACGGGCTGTAGCGCAGTTTGGCTAGCGCGCCGCGTTTGGGTCGCGGAGGCCGCCGGTTCAAATCCGGCCAGCCCGACCATGCTGGCCCGCTCCGACCATGCTGGCCGGCCCGACGAGTCCGGCCCGCCGAGGTCGGCCCGCCGAGGTCGGCCGGGACCTTACGCCGTGCTGCCCAGCCGCTCTCCGCTGGCCAGCACGCCGAGCAGCGCCCGGACCGCCTCGGTAACCGGCTTCAGCGTCTCGTCGTCCGGCAACTCAAGCGAGGCCGGCAGCGGCCGTTTCCCGGCCACGCCCGGCGTGGTCGCCGCCTGCGACATCAGGTTGCTCGCGTTCAGCGCCGCGATCAGGATCTTGCCGGAAATAGCTTGCGCACCTCCTCGCCGTCGATCTTTCTACCGAACGGACCGCGGCGACAGCCTCCCGCCCCTCGGCCGCGGCGGTCCGGATCCGCCCCGAGCCGTGGCAGAGTACCGACATGGACGATTCCCGGTATCTCCAGTGCCTGGCGGCGGACTACGGCGACCTGCGGGATGCCGCCGCGACCGTGGAGCTCAGCGTGCCGGTGCCGACCTGCCCTGGCTGGACCATGGGCGACCTGGTGTTTCACGTCGCCGAGGTGTACCTGCACAAGGTGACCGTGATGCGCACGGGGGAGTGGCCCGAGCAGTGGCCGCCGCCGGGCACGGAACAGGAGGCGAAGCTGCCGCTGCTCGGCCGGGCCTACGGCGAGCTGATCGCCGAGTTCAGCGCCCGCCAGCCCAGCGACGCCGCGCCGACCTGGTACGACCCGGACCAGACGGTCGCGTTCTGGATCCGCCGGATGGCGCAGGAAACGGTGGTGCATCGGATCGACGCCGAGCTCGCCGCCGGCCTGCCGGTAACGGCGGTGCCCGACGACCTGGCCGTGGACGGCGTCGACGAGGTGCTGAAGCGGTTCCTCGGCTATGGTGCCGAGGACCTCGACCAGCTCGAGGGCGGCCACCTGGCCGGTGACGGCGCCCAGGACACGATCACGGTGCTGGCGGGCCAGGCCGCGTGGACGGTACGTCCGTCGCCGCGCCAGGTCGTGGTGGACGACGGCGCCAGCGACAACCCGCGCCTGGTGATCCAGGCCGCGCCGGATCTCATGCTGCGCTGGCTGTGGGGGCGGGCCGGGGGGGAAGCCGTCCGGCTGACCGGTGACCCGGCGTGGGCCGCCTACCTGCGGCGCATGCTGACCGCCGCGACCCAGTAGGTCCGCCAGCGCCAGCGCGCGGGCGGCTCGTGCAGCGCTGTGATGTCGCGATCCGGCCAGTGGCAGTAAAGCCCTTGTTGGCTGATATCCTGCCAACGCTCTGGCATACTCGGGATATGCTGCGGAACGTCGCCGTCGTGGTCGTGAACGGCTTCCTGCCGTTCGAGTTCGGCACCATCTGCGAGGTGTTCGGGGTCGACCGCTCCGACGACGGGCTGCCGCGCTACGACTTCGCCGTGGTGGCCGGGGAGCCGCCGCCGCTGCGCACGCTCGACTTCAGCATGCAGCCCTCCCACGGCCTGGAGCGGCTGGAGCAAGCCGACCTGATCGCCCTGCCCGCGGTCAGCGACGAGCGCCTGAGCCTGGACGCCGATCCGGGTGCCTGCGCCCCGAGCGCGGCCCGCCGCTTCCCCGAGGACCTGCTCGAGGCGCTGCGCCGGGCGGTCGACCGCGGCGCGCGCGTGCTGAGCATCTGCAGCGGCGCCTTCATCCTGGGCGACGCCGGCCTGCTCGATGACCGCCGCTGCACCACGCACTGGCGGAACGCGGCCGAACTGGCCCGCCGCTACCCGCACGCCAAGGTCGATCCCGACGTCCTGTACGTCGACGACGATCCGGTGATCACCAGCGCCGGCACCGCGGCCGGCATCGATGCCTGCCTCTACCTGGTCAGGAAGGAGCAGGGCTCGCGGGTCGCCAACGGCATCGCCCGCCGCATGGTCGTCCCGCCGCACCGCGACGGCGGCCAGGCCCAGTACGTGGTGCAGCCCATCGCTCCCTCCTGCGACGGCTCCCTGCGCGACCTGCTGGAATGGCTGCGCGCCCACCTGGACCAGCCGCTCACCGTCCGTCAGCTGGCCATCCGCGCGAACATGTCCGAGCGGACCTTCGCCCGCCGCTTCGTGCAGGACACCGGGACCACGCCGCAGCGGTGGCTCGTCGGGCAGCGCATCCTGCTGGCCCAGCAACTGCTCGAGGAGACCGACGAGACCGTGGACGCCATCGCGGACCGGGCCGGCTTCGGCAACGCGACCGCCCTGCGTCACCACTTCCGCATCTGGCGCGGCACCACCCCGAACGCCTACCGCCGCCTCTTCCGCGGCGACCCCGCATCCCTCCCCTAGCCACCTGGAAAACTCCGCTCCCGGCGCCTCCCGAACTCGAGTAATATCTGGTTTATGAGATTCCTGCTTCGGGTGCTGGTCGCAGCGGCGGCCCTGGGCGTCGCGACCTGGGCGGTTTCCGGGATCGAGCTGCTCGCCGGGAGTGGCTGGTCGAGGGTCGGCACGCTGCTCGCCGTGGCCCTGATCTTCGGCCTCATCAACGCCACGCTCAAGCCGCTGATCAAGGTCATCGGCTGCGCGTTCTACGTGCTCACCCTCGGCCTGGCCGCGCTCGTCGTCAACGGCCTGCTGCTGTGGCTGACCAGTGTCATCGCCGGCGACCTGACCCTGCCGTTCCAGGTGACCGGATTCTGGCCGGCCTTCTGGGGCGCCATCGTCGTCGGGCTAGTGAGCTGGCTGCTGAACCTGCTGATCGGCGATGACCGCCGGCGGAAGAACGAGCCGCCGCCCGTGCGCGTGGTTCGTGTCCGCTAGCCCCTAGACTGGCGGCTTAGACTTCTCAGCATTCCAGCGCTGAGTTACCATCCCCAATCCCGGAGTGACGCGGACGTGAAGACTGACGTCGAAGAGCTCAGCCCGACTCGTGTCCGGCTCAGCGTCGAGGTGCCGTTCGATGAGCTGAAGCCCAGCCTCGACAAGGCCTACCGCGAGGTCGGCCGTCAGGTCCGCATCCCGGGCTTCCGCCCGGGGCGCGTTCCGCCGCCGGTGATCGACCGCCGGGTCGGCCGGGACGTCGTGCTCAGCCAGGCCGTGAACGACGCGATGCCCGACCTGTACGCCAAGGCGGTCGCCGAGGGGGATATCTATGCCCTCGGCCAGCCCGACGTGGAGATCACCAGCCTCGACGACGGCAAGGCACTGAGCTTTACCGTCGAGGTCGACATCCGGCCCAAGTTCGAGCTGCCCGACCTGGCCAGCCTGGCCGTCACGGTCGACGACACCCGGGTCACCCCCGACGAGGTGGCTGAGTACCTCGGCTCGCTGCAGGAGCGGTTCGCCTCGCTGAAGGCCGTACAGCGGCCGGTGGAGACCGACGACTATGTCTCGATCGACCTGTCCGCCTCGGTGGACGGCGAGCCGGTCGAGGACGCGCAGGCCAGCGGCCTGTCCTACCAGGTCGGCAGCCAGTCGCTGCTGGACGGGCTGGACGACGCCCTGGTCGGCATGTCGGCCGGGGAATCCGAGACGTTCCGCACCGAGCTGGCCGGCGGCGAGTTCGCCGGGCGTGAGGCCGACGTGACGGTGACCGTGCACAGCGTCAAGGTCAAGGAAGTCCCGGGCCTGGACGACGACTTCGCCCAGCTGGCCAGCGAGTTCGACACGCTCGGCGAGCTGCGTGCCGACACCCGGGCCCAGCTGGAGCGGATGAAGTCCACCCAGCAGGTCGTCCAGGCGCGCGACCGCGCCCTCGAGTCGCTGATCGACAAGGTGGACGTCCCGCTGCCCGAGAGCGTGGTCGCCGAGGAGGTCACGCAGAACCGGGATTCCCTCGTGCAGCAGCTGGAGCGGGCCGGTGCCACCTTGGAGGGCTACCTGGAGATGTCGAACCAGACCCAGGAGCAGTTCGACGCCGACCTCGAGCAGCGGGCCCGCCGCGCCGTCAAGGTCAGCCTGGTACTCGACCAGCTGGCCCGCGAGGAGGAGCTTAGCGTGGACCCGGCCGAGCTGTCCGCCTACGTCACGCGGCAGGCGGAGCAGATGGGCGTCGCGCCGGAGCGCCTGGCCAAGCAGCTCGCCGACGACGGCCGGCTGTCCTTCGCGGCCGCCGAGGTGCTGCGCGGCAAGGCGCTGAACCTGATCGCCGAGCGGGTCAAGGTGACCGACACCGCGGGCCACGAGGTCGACCTCAAGGCCGCCCTCAACGCCCCCGTCCAGGGCGCCGGAGGCACCGACGACGAGGACGCCGGAAGCATCGACGACGAGGACGCCGAGGAGGCGTAAGGCCCCCGCCGCGCGTATCCCAGCCCCGTAACCCGGGCGCATCATGATCGTGAAGGGTTAACTACGCTGTGAGGTAGAAGGCCTTCGCGGTCACCGCCCGTGCGCCGGTAGCGAACACCCCGCCGCACGGGACGATCGGGTTCCGCGTCGGCGTTATGGTCCTGACAACGACACCAGATGTGACTGGAGCAGGTGAGTAGTGTGACTCAGCCCCTGTGGACCCCCACGCCGCCGTCGATCGTGGCCGCGACGGAACCGCCGGTCCAGCCGTTCGGGGACCAGTTGTTCCAGCGGCTGCTGCGGCACCGCATTATCTTCCTCGGCCAGCAGGTGGACGACGACATCGCCAACCGCATCTGCGGCGAGATCGTGCTGCTCTCCTCCGAGGACGCCAGGCGCGACATCAGCATCTACATCAATTCCCCGGGCGGCTCGGTCTACGCGGGCATGGCCATCTACGACATCATGCAGTACG
>CAWICW010000036.1:0-21068 GCA_963834685.1 uncultured Actinomycetes bacterium
CAGCAGCAGCCGGTGGATCTTCTGCAGGAACTCACCCGACTGGGCGCCCTGGATGATCCGGTGGTCGTAGGTCGAGGTGAGCGTGACCGCCTTGCTGATGGCCAGCCGGGCCAGGGTCTCCTCGGACGCGCCCGCGTACTCAGCCGGGTACTCCATCGCGCCCACGCCCACGATGCAGCCCTGGCCGGGCATCAGCCTCGGCACCGAGTGTACGGTGCCGATGGTGCCCGGGTTGGTGATGGTGGCGGTGGTGCCCTGGAAGTCCTCGACCGCGAGCTTGCCCACGCGCGCCCGCCGCACGATGTCCTCGTAGCTGGTCCAGAACAGCCGGAAGTCCATTCCCTCGGCCGCCTTGATGTTCGGCACCAGGAGCTGACGGGCCCCGTCGGCTGTCTGCACGTCGATGGCCAGGCCCAGGTTGACGTGCTCGGGCCTGGCGATGGCGGGCTTGCCGCCTTCCTCGGTGTAGGCGTCGTTCATCTCCGGCAGCGCGTTGAGCGCCTGGATGACCGCGTACCCGATCAGGTGGGTGAACGAGACCTTGCCGCCGCGGCCGCGCTTGAGGTGGTTGTTGATGACGATCCGGTTGTCGACCAGGAGCTTGGCCGGGACCGAGCGGACGCTGGTGGCCGTGGGCACGGACAGGCTGGCCGTCATGTTGGTGACGGTGCGCGCCGCAGCGCCGCGCAGCCTGCTCACCTCGGCGCCGGGCCCGGCCGGCGGTGCGGCGGCCGGCGCGGCCGGGGCCGCGGCCGCGGCCGGGGCCGGAGCCGGAGCCGGGGTCGCCTGCGGGGCCGGGGCGGGCGCCGCAGGCGGGGCGGGAGGACCCTGGGCCGGGGGCGCAACCGGTGCGGCCTGCGGGGGTGCGGCGGCCTGCGCGGGCGGCGCGGCCACCGAGATGACCGGCTGGGGCCCGGTGCCGTTGGCCAGCGCCGGCTGGTAGTCGGCGAAGAAACTCCACCAGGCCCGGTCCACCGAACCCGGATCGGCCAGGTAACGCTGGTAGAGCTCTTCCACCAGCCATTCGTTGGCGCCGAAGTTGGCTGACTGCTGCGGCGACCCGGACTGGTGTGACCCCTCGGGCTCGCGGACCTCCGCGTTACCCTGCGATGACCCAGAAGACACGGCGGACATCGTCCCCCAAGACCCTCTTCCGAAGATGTGAATCGACGTTGGCTTTGCTTATCAGGCTACCCGCGAGTCACCAGGCCTGTGCCGGAAGATCACGCGGCGCCTGGTGGTGACGGTCACGTGGGCTGGACTCTGGCGTCCCGAAGTGCCGGTCACGGCGGGGTGCCGGCCGGTACCATCGGCGGGAATGGCATGTGGGGCCTTCTGGGTCTATCCCCGCCCATCTCTGCAGGCTCGGGACGCAAGTCTGGCAGGCTCGGGACGCAGCTCTGGCAGGCTCAGGACACAAGGCGAAGGTGACAAGGGATACGGCAGGCAATCCTCGCGGTGGCGGCGCTCGGGGATCTCGGCGGCCGTCGGACCGTCGGCGCCCGCACGCTGCGACCGAGTACGCCGCGGCCGAGCACGCCACCGGGGAGCCGGCCGACGAGGATACCGGGGCCACCGGATTGACCGGGCCCCAGCGGGCCTTCCCCGCCTGGGACGGCGTCCCGGGCTACGAATTCGAGGGCCGGCGGGTCTCGAGACGGCCGTCGGCCGCCCCCGAGGGCGAGGCACGCCGGTTCAGGTACACCCCGACGGTCAGCCAGCCGATGCCCGGCCCGCCGTCGGCCCGGGACGACCAGGCCGCGCCCGGCTTCGAGTTCGACGCCGCCCGGCCCGGCGACCCGGCCCCGGTGCGCTCGGCCGCGGCGCGCTCGGCCCCGGCACCTCCTGGCCCGCGGGCCGCTCGCGCCGAATGGGCCCGGCTGCTCCGCTCGTTCCTGCCCGAGCCGGTCAAGCGCAACTGGTTCGCCGAGTTCCGATCCGCACTCCATTTCCGCGGGGCGGGGGTGCGGGTGGTCATCCCGATCCTGGCCATGATGGTGTTCGGCGTCGCGGTGGCGGTCATCGCCGGCGCGAACGGCAGCCACGACGGCCCGGCCCCGCCGCCGGCCGCGCTCGGCTTCCCGCCCGCCACCCTGGCCGGCAACGCGTTCTCCGCGGCCGCTAGCGGGCGGGGCATCAGCCAGACGCTCGGCCGGGTGACCAGCGACGGCGCCGAGATCGTGGCCGTGGGCTCGCAGCAGGGCGCGCGGATCGCGCGGGCCCAGTTCTTCGTGTCCACCGATGACGGGCGGACCTGGTCCATGGGCCACGTGCGCACCCCCGACGGCGGGCCGCCGCCCCCGGGGTACGCGGCGCGGTTCGTGGCGGGCGGGCCCGGGGCCTGGGTGGCCCTCGGCCCCTCCTCGATCTGGACCAGCCCGGACGGCCGGACCTGGACCCTGGCCTCCACCGCCGGGCTGCCCCTGCGGCCGGGCGATCAGATCAGCGTGGTCAAGCGCACCGCGACGGGCTTCATCGCCGCCGGGTCGGCCGGGAGCACCCCGGTGATCTTCCGGTCGGCCAACGGGATCACCTGGCAGCGGCTCGGTGCCGCCCAGCTCCACCTGGCTGTGAACACGACCGGGGGCGCCGGCCGCGTCCTGGACATCCGGTACGCCGCGGCTTACGGGAAGCAGATCCTGATCGCGGGCGACGTGACCAGCACGCAGACCACCGGCAAGCCCCGGCACACCGTGACCGTCCAGACCAGCGCGGCCTGGCTGAGCGGCAACGGCGGCACGACCTGGACCCTGGCCGTCCCGCCGGGCCCGGCCGGGATCAGCGCCCCGGCCGGGCCCGGGGCCCAGGCCCAGATCAGCGGCGTGACCGTCACCGCGGACGGGTTCATCCTGCTGCGGCCGGCCACCGTGGCCCGCAGGCCCGCGGTCGACGTCTACCGCTCGGCGAACGGCACGGCCTGGACGTTCGAAGCCACCCTGGCCCCCAAGGCCGGCTTCACCACCGACATGGTCAACGGCGCCCCGGACGGCGCCGTGATCGCCGGGCAGTCCGGCCCGGCGCTGATCGCCTTCGTGTCCGCCAACGGCGCCTCGTGGCAGCAGACCCCGGCGTTCGGCACCGCCGCGGCCCAGGACGTGTCGGGCGTGGCCATCGCCCAGGGCGGCACCGTGGTCGCCGCGGGCACCACGACCAATGATCCCGACAGCCGCCAGCCGCTGCTCACCGTACTCGCGGCCCAGGGCGCGCCGCAGCACGTCGACATCGCGAACATCCCCGGCGCCGCCGACCCCGAGCTCGCCGTCAACGACGTCGCGGCAGGCAACGACATGCAGGTCGCGGTGGGCAGCGCCAACGGCTATCCCGCCGCCTGGACCTCCACGAACGGCGGCACCACCTGGACCCGGGCCAACGGCCAGACCCCGGCCGTGCTGGACCGGCCCGGCGTCCAGCAGCTGACCAGCGTGACCTTCGGCGCCGACGGCTGGCTCGCTGTGGGCGGCGTCACCGCCGTCGCCGCGCCGCACCCGGTGGTCCTGACCTCGGGGAACGGCAGCGTGTGGGCCGCCGCCGACGCCGAGCCGGCCTTCAGCCAGCCCGGCCTGGTCACCGAGCAGGCGGCCGCGGCGCCGGCAGGCTACGTCATCGTCGGCTATCAGGCCGTCGCGGGCCGCACCATCGCGGCGGCCTGGTATTCGGCGGGCCTGACCGGCTGGCAGCGCGCGGGCGACGCCGGGTCGCCGAACGGAGGCCCCGGCGCGCTGGACGGGCCGGGCAGCCGGCAGATGCGGGCCGTCACCGCGGGCCCGCACGGCTTCGTGGCGGTCGGCGCGGACGGCAACGCGGCCGCGGCCTGGACCTCACCCAATGGCCGGGCCTGGACCCAGCAGAACGTCCCGCTGCCGGTCGGCGCGACCCGGGCCGTGCTCCTGCACGTCGCGAGCAACGGCCACACCGTGGTCGCGGTGGGCACCGCGCTCACCACCGCCGGCCAGCAGCTGCCGTTCGCGGCGAGCTCGGCCGACGGCGGCGCCACCTGGACCGAGTCGGCCCTGCCGGTTCCGCAGGGCCGCGCGTTCGTCACCGCGCTGACCGCGGCCGGCAGCCAGTTCCTCGCCACCGGCACGTTCGGCCGCACGCCCGGTCACCAGGACGTGGTGGTGTGGACCTCGGCCAGCGGATCGGCCTGGCAAGCGGCCACCCCGGCCGGGCAGGGCCTGACCGGGACCGGCATCCAGGCCATCACCGGCCTGGACGTCTCGGACCGCACGCTGACCGGCGTCGGCTTCACCGCCACGCCCGCCGGCGAGCAGCCCGTCTTCTGGCAGTCACCCGTCCGCTGAGGGCACCGCCACGCAGATCCCGAACACGTCTTCTCGCCGGTTGGCCAGGCTCGGCACCGCGGCCCGGACCGTCTCGATCAGCCCGGCGTCGACCTCCCCGACCGCCACTCCCGCCGAAGGACCCATATCGAGACGGACCACGCCCAGCGGGTCGACCAGCATGCTGCGCCCGACCCCGGTCGCGGCCCGGGTGGGGGGTTCGTCGGGGTCGGGCACCTGCCCGACCGCGGCCACCCACACGGTGTTCTCGATGGCCCGCGCGCGGACCAGGGTGACCCAGTGCTCCTCCTTGAATAGCCCCGCGGCCCACGCGGCCGGCAGCACGAGCAGCTGCGCCCCGGCCACGGCCAGCGCCCGGGACAGCTCGCCGAACCGCACGTCGTAGCAGATCTCCAGCCCGGCCCGAACCCCCGCGAGCGTGCACAGCACCGGCACCGACCCCGGCGCGACGACCTCGGACTCTCGGTGCCCGAACGCGTCGAACAGGTGCAGCTTGCGGTAGGACGCGACCAGCTCCCCGGCCCCGTCGTAGGCCACGGCGGTGTTGTAGACCCGGCCGTCCGGGGCGGGCTCGAATACCCCGGCCACCAGCGCCACCCCGGTTTCCTTCGCCGCCGCCGCGAGACCCGAGCCGAACGGCCCGTCCAGCGGCTCGGCCGCCGCCCGCAGGTCCGACCCGAACCTGACCTGCGTCGCCTCGGGGAAGACGGCCAGGTCCGCGCCCTGGTCGGCGGCGGTACGCAGCGCCGACCGCACGCGCTCGGCGTTAACAGCAGGCCTGGAACTGACCGGAATCTGGCCCAACGCGACTCGCATGCTGTCAACCCTAACCGGCACGGCATCATAAACAACGTGAACCGACCGCTCCTCAACCGGCGCCTGCAGGGCCTGGGCACCACGATCTTCGCCGAGATGTCCGCCCGCGCGGTCGCGACCGGATCGATCAACCTGGGTCAGGGCTTCCCCGACCGGGACGGCCCGCCCGAGATCGCCCGGGCCGCCGCCGACGCCATCCTGGCCGGGCGCGGCAACCAGTACCCGCCCGGCCCCGGCGTCCCGGAGCTGCGGCGGGCCATCACCGCGCACGCCCAGCGCTTCTATCAGATGTCCTACGACCCGGACACCGAGGTCCTGGTCACCACCGGAGCCACCGAAGCCGTCGCCGCCACCCTGCTGGCCCTGGTCGAGCCGGGCGACGAGGTGATCGCGTTCGAGCCCTACTACGACTCCTACGCCGCCAATATCGCCATGGCCGGCGGGATAAGAGTCCCGGTCACCCTGCGCCCGCCCGGCTTCCGCCCCAACCTGGACGAACTAAAAGACGCCATCACCCCCCGCACCCGCCTCATCCTGCTCAACAGTCCGCACAACCCCACCGGCTCGGTATTCACCCGCGACGAACTGGCCGCCATCGCCGCCCTCGCCGTCGAGCGCGACCTGCTCGTGGTCACCGACGAGGTCTACGAGCACCTGGTCTTCGACGGCGAGCACGTCCCCATCGTCGCGTTCCCCGGCATGCGCGAACGGACCGTGCGCATCAGCTCGGCGGGCAAGACGTTCTCCTTCACCGGCTGGAAGATCGGCTGGGTCACGGCCACCCCCGAACTGGTCACCGCGGTCAAGACGGCCAAGCAGTTCCTCACCTTCGTCAGCGGCGGCCCGTTCCAGTACGCGATCGCGCAGGCCCTGGCCCTGCCGGACTTCTATTACGACACGCTGCGAGAGAAACTAAGAGCCCAGCGCGACCTGCTGACCACGGGCCTGGCCGAGATCGGCTTCGAGGTCTACCCGCCGCAGGGCACGTACTTCGTCCTCACCGACATCAGGCCCCTGGGTGAGCGGGACGGCCTGGAGTTCTGCCGCACCCTGCCCGAACGCGCCGGCGTCGTCGCCATCCCCTCCGCCCTCTTCTACGACCACCAGGAGCCGGTCCGCACCCAGGTCCGGTTCGCCTTCTGCAAGCGCCAGGAGGTCCTGACCCAGGCTCTGGACCGTCTAAAAGCCTTTTTTGCCGAACGGAACGTGGTGCCCGCCCCCCCGCCACGGTAGGCCTAGGCCCCTGGCGGACGCGCGCGATGGCGGCCACCATGGGACCATGCTCTTCGATATCGTGCTGGCGCTGACGATCGGATGCATCGCGTTCATCCTGGCCCGGGAGGAGCGCCCGGACCGGCGCCCGGCGGGCCTGCGGGGGTGGGTCCGGACTCGAGGCTGGGGCCTGCTGCTGCTGCCGGTCGCGATGGCGGCCGCCGCGATGGCCGGCGGGACCCGCGGGCTCATCCCGGCCGAGCTCGGCCTCGCGGTCCTGGCCATCGTCTTCGCCCCGAAGCCGGCGGCCAAGCTGGTGCCCTACGGCGTGCTCGGACTGGCCTTCTTCGGAATCCAGCTGGCCAAGATGTACCGCGACGGGTTCACCAACCAGGTCCAGTACCTGTTCGTCCACGCGGGTCCCGACTCCTGGGGCAGCGGCGCCTGGCCGGTGCTGGTCGAGGCCGGGGTCTTGTTCGTGGCCGGCCTGTGGCTGCTGCTGCGGCTGGACGCGCCGGGCGTGGGGCTGGTCAGGGCCCTGGCCGCCCGGTGGCAGGATCGCGGCCGCGGCGGGATCTCCGCCGTCCACGGGCTGCTCCTGATCCCGGTGGTGGGGCTGGTCATGCAACTGCTCGGGCCTCACGCCTGGTTCGGCCGCGACGTCGCCGGGCTCGGCGTGCTCCTCTTCGACCTGGCCCTAGCCACGGCCGCGCTGGTGCTGATCTTCCGGGCGCGGGTCTGGGCCGCCACGCTGGCCACGGCGGGCCTGCTGGTCCTCGGCGCCTACGGCTGGCTGATCGCGGTGTTCTGGCCCGGGGTGCCCGGGTTCGCGTACGCCTTCTCCGACCTGGCCAACAGCTCGACGCCCTCCCCGCTCTGGACCGACGCCTTGGAAGGCTCCGTCTTGCTGGCCCTGGGCCTGTGGCTGGCGCCGCGGGTGATGCGCCAGCGCCTGGCCGACTCGCCCGAACTGGAGCTCGCGGCCCGGGCGCGCCAGCTGACCAGGCGGGTTCAGATGCTGACCCAGACCCGCTACGACGCGGTAGACACCGCGGCCGCCGAACTGCGCCGCATCGAGCGTGACCTGCACGACGGGGCGCAAGCCCGGCTGGTCGCGCTGGGCATGAGCCTGCAGGCGGCCGAGCGGCTGTTCCCGACCAGCCCGGAGGCGGCCCTGGCGCTGGTGGCCGAGGCCAAGGAGTCCTCCTCCCTCGCCCTGACCGAGCTGCGCGACCTGGTACGCGGCATCTACCCGCCGGTGCTCGCCGACCGCGGGCTGGCCGACGCCATCCGTGCCTTGGCGCTGGATGCGCCGCTGCCCGTCGATCTCGATATCGACCTCCCCGGCCCCGCCGCCGCTGGCGGCCAAGCCAGCACGGTCGAGCTGCCGGTCGCTTCGGCCGTCTACTTCTCGGTAGCCGAGGTCCTGGCCAACGTGGTCAAGCACGCCCGCGCCCGCAGCGTCCGGATCCAGCTCACCCAAACCTCACACCTGCTGCGCGCGCAGGTCACCGACGACGGGGCGGGCGGCGCCGACCCGGCCCAGGGCACCGGGCTGGCCGGGGTGGAGCGCAGGCTCGCGACGTTTGATGGCATCCTGGCCGTGAGCAGCCCGCCGGGCGGGCCGACCATCGTCGTCATCGAGGTGCCGTGCGCGTTGTCATCGCCGAAGATCTCTTCCTGCTGAGGGAGGGCCTGGTCCGGCTGCTGTCTGCGCACGGCTTCGAGATCGTCGCGGCGGTGGCCACCGCCCCGGAACTGCTCGCCGCCCTGGTCGACGAGCGCCCCGACGTGGGGATCGTTGACGTCCGGCTGCCGCCGACCCACACCGACGACGGCCTGCGCGCCGCCCTGCAGGCCCGCCAGCAGGTCCCCGGCCTGCCCGTCCTGGTCCTGTCTCAGTACGTCGAGCAGCTCTACGCCCGCGAGCTGCTCGCCGACCAGGCCGGCGGCGTCGGCTACCTGCTCAAGGACCGGGTGTTCAACGACGAGGCGTTCACGGGCGCGATCCGCACCGTCGCGGCGGGCGGCACGGTGCTCGACCCCGAGGTGGTGGCCAAGCTGATGACCCGGCGCTCCCGCGACGCGCCGGTGGCCCGGCTGACCCCCAGGGAGCGCGAGGTCCTCGCGCTGATGGCCGAGGGCCGGTCCAACGCCGCGATCGCCCAGCGGCTGTTCGTCACCGAGAAGGCGATCAGCAAGCACGCCGCGGGCATCTTCGCCAAGCTGGACCTGGCCCTCTCCGACGACGACAACCGCCGCGTCCTCGCCGTGCTGGCCTACCTGGAATCCTGATGACCGGGATGGACCCCGTGCTGCTGCGCGCCGCCGAAGCCGCCCCCGGGTTTATGCCGGCCGCCGAAGGCCTGGCCCTGTTCGACGCCGCCGCCCGGTACTCCCGCCGCGGTCCGGTGCTCGAGATAGGAACCTACTGCGGCAAGTCCACCATCTACCTCGCCGCCGCGGCCCGCGCCGCCGGCCAGCTGGTCGTCACCGTCGACCACCACCGCGGCTCCGAGGAACACCAGCCCGGCTGGGAGTACCACAACCCGCGCCTGGTCGACCCGGCCACCGGCCGCCTGGACACGCTCCCCAGCCTGCGCGCCACCCTGGCCGCCGCCGGCCTGGAGGAGAACGTGGTCGTGGTCGTCGGCCGCTCCGCCGACGTGGCCCGCCTCTGGGCCGCCCCGCTGGGCTTGGTCTTCATCGATGGCGGCCACACCGAAGCCGCCGCGGTCACCGACTACGAGGGCTGGGCCCCCTGGGTCGCCCCCGGCGGTGCCCTGGCCATCCACGACGTCTTTCCCGACCCCGCCGACGGCGGCCGCCCGCCTTACCTGATCTACCAGCGAGCCCTATCCTCCGGCGCCTTCACCGAAGTTCGCGTCGAGGGCTCCCTCCGCGTCCTCCAGCGCACCCCCGCATGATCCTGGTCTCATCTGTTCTGCTCTGTTCTGCTCTGATCTGACCCGGCATCCCGGAACACCCCCGCTCCGCCGGACCACCCCATCAGCGCGTCGGCCGCCAGGACCACCGCGGCCGCGGTCCAGCTCGACCGCTCGGCCGGGAAGTGCGCCCGGTTGGCGTACTGCCAGCCGGTCCAGTACGAGCCGTCCGGATGGCGCAGGTGCGCCGTGGTGGCGAACATCGCCGCCGCCTGCGCGTGCATCCCGCACGCGTCCAGGGTCAGCACCAGCTCGCAGGTCTCCGCGCCCGTCACCCACGGCTGGTCGCTGACGCACCGCACGCCGAGGCCGGGCACCACGAACGTGTCCCAGCCCGCCTTCAGCCGAGCGGCCGCGTTCGCGTCGCGGACCGCCCCGCCCAGCACCGGGTAGTACCAGTCCATGGCGAACCGGCTCGTGTCCGCGAACGCCTCCGGGTGCGCGGCTACCAGATCTGCGAGCCGGTCCGCCGCGAGCTCCCAGTCGGGCTGCGGGTCGTCGGCCAGCTTGGCCAGCGCGACCGCGCAGCGCAGGCTCTGGTGGATGCTCGAGCAGCCGGACAGCAGCGCGTAGGCCCCCGCCGTCCCGCTGGCGTCGCGCTCCCACGCGATTTCCCCGCGCGGGGTGCGCAATGCGAGCGCCCACTCGACCGCCCGGCGCACCGTCGGCCACATGGCCAGGGCGTGCCTCTCGTCCCCGGTCACCAGGTACTCGTGCCAGGCCCCGACCGCGACGTACGCGGCGTGGTGGCTTTCGGCCGCCGGGTCGGTCACGGCGCCGCCGAGGCTGGACCGCGGCCACGACCCGTCGGCCCGCTGCGTGTCCCGGAGCCACGCGTAGGCCCGCCGGGCCGGCCCGCTCAGCCCGCAGGCGCTCAGCGCCATGGCGCACTCGACGTGGTCCCAGGCGTCCACGTGCCCGTCCGGCCACGGGATCGCCCCCGAGGGCTCCTGCGCCCGCGCGATCGACTCACCCGTGGCGAGCACTCCGGCCTCGCTGAGTGTCTCAGCCGCCTTTCCTGTCACGGCTGCCCCGGCTTGAACGCGTATACCACCAGGCTCTTCCCGACCACAGGGTTCAGGGCCTGCTCGGCCAGCCGGGTGGCGGCCGGCTTGCGCATGATGTCCCAGACCAGCATCCGGTGGTACGCGCCGACCAGCGGGTGCTTGTCGTTGTGCACCCCGACCGCGCACTTCAGCCACCAGTACGGCGCGTGCAGGCCGTGCGCGTAGTGGTGCCACCCGACGCTCAGCCCGGCCCGGGCCAGCTTGGCCTCCAGCTCGACCCGGGTGTAGATGCGCACGTGCCCCCCGGGCACCTCGTGGTACTCGGTCGACAGGGCCCAGCAGATCCGTTCCGGCAGCCAGCTCGGCACCGTGATCGCGGCCAGCCCGCCCGGCCGCAGCACCCGCGCGAGTTCGTTCATCGCCCGCTGGTCGTCCAGCACGTGCTCGAGGACCTCGGCCGCGATCACCCGGTCGAACACCCCGTCGCCGAACGGCATCCCGGTGGCATCCCCCGAGACCGCCGTCGCTTCGGCCCGCGGGCCCGCCTCGCCCGCCTCCCGCATCGCGGCGAACATGTCTCGTACCGGGCCGAGTTCGCTGGGATCCAGGTCGAACGCGACCACGTTCCCGCCGTGCCGGTACACCTCGAACGCGTGCCGCCCGCCCCCGCAGCCCAGGTCGAGCACGCGTTGCCCGGGCCGGACGGGGAACCGGCGGAAGTCGACGGTCAGCACGCGGCCGTCCCCAGCGCCTGCCGGTACCGCAGTGCCTCCCGGGACTGGATTGCCTCCCGGTACTGCGCCACGGTGGCCTGCGCCACCGCCGGCCAGGCGAACCGCTCGCCGACCTGGCGCAGGGCCCTTTCCGCCAGCGCGGTACGTTCGGCCGGGGAATCGTACAGTCGCCGCAGCACGGTCGCGAGTTCCTCGCTGTCGCCCGGCGTGACCAGTACAGCCCCGTCCCCGGTCACCTCGGGCAGCGCCCCCGACCGGCTGGCCACCAGCGGGGTGCCCGAGGCCATGTGCTCGACGGCGGGCAGCGAGAACCCTTCGTACAGCGAGGGCACGACGGCAACTTCCGCGCTGGCCAGCAGGGCGGAGAACGCCTCGTCATCCAGCCCGTGGGTGAACGTGACCCGCTCGGCCAGGGACAGCTGGGCGGCCAGCCGCTCGGTAGCGGGCGCCGGCCGTCCCACGATAACCAGGTGCGCGTCCCGGTCGGTGACCAGCTTGGCCACCGCCTGCAGCAGGGTGCCGGTGCCCTTCATCGCCGAGTCGGCGCTGGCCACCGCGATGATCCGGCCCGGTACCCGCGCGGCCTGCCGCGGCGCGAACACCCGTGTGTCGACGCCGAGCGGGATGACCCGCACGCGCTCCGGCGGGACCTTGAAGTCGCGGCAGATGTCGCGCCGGGACGAGGCGGACACGGTGATCAGCGGGCCCGACCGGGCCAGGCGGCGTGCCACCCTGGCCTGCATCCGGACAAACCCGTACCAGCGCCGCCGGGACAGCCGGTCGAGCGGGCCCAGGGCAGCCAGGTCGATGCGCCGGTCCACGCTGATCGGATGATGGATGCTCGCCACCAGCGGCAGTGCAGGCCGCCCGAGGCCGAGCAGCCCGTAGCCCAGCCCTTGGTTGTCGTGCACGACGTCGAAGTCCCCGGCGCGCGCGGCCAGCGCGCGTCGCGCCCTGAAGCTGAACGTCAGCGGCTCGGGGAACGCGCCGCTCCACATCATGACCGTCTCGAGCACGTCGACCCAGTCCCGGTACTCACCCCAGCGCGGCGTCCGGAACGGGTCGTCGTCCCGGTACAGGTCCAGGCTGGGGAGCCTGGTTAGCCGCGGGCCGGGGTCAAGCTCGGGATACGGCTGGCCGGAGAACACCTCGACCTGGTGCCCGAGCGCATCGAGCTCCCGGCTCAGATGGCGGATGTAGACACCCTGGCCGCCGCAGTGCGGCTTGCTGCGATAGGAGAGCAGCGCGATCCGGAGCGGGCGATCCGGGGTAACCACGGGCTGCCGTTACGGGAGGGCCTGGCCCCGATGCTGGCACCGAACACCGTGAAATCATACGGGGCTCAGCATGCGATCCCGGAACCGAGGCCACTCGCGTCACGCTGAGCCTAGTTGCAGGCCGGAAGCGCGCCTCGGCTCGGGCTGTTTCATGATCATGGCCAGAAGAGGCCGAATACGGACCAAAACTGGCCATGATCATGCTCGTCGCCCGAAATGTCTCAATGTGAAGTTACGACATAACGGGACATAACGGGGTGGCATCGCGCAGCAGAACGACAAGCGGACTGAGAAAGCCATGAGGCAGCGCCAGGGATACCACGTGAGAAGATCATCCACGCAGCGATAGCAGGCGAAGCAGAAGGCAGGAAGGTGGCAGGTACGTGGCGCACAGGTTCCCGGCGCTGATCGCGGCGCCCCCCGCGGCTCAGGGACGGCTCTGGCTGACCGGAGCACGGCTGTTCGACGGCACTGGGGCGCCACTGCGCGAGAATGCGGCGGTCCTGGTCGAGGACGGGATCATCCGCCGGGTGACCGACGCGAGCGAACCGTGCCCCGACGGCGCCGGTTCGCTGGACCTGGGCCAGCGTGTCCTGATGCCGGGGCTGAGCGACGCCCACACGCACGCGTCGGGCCGCATCCCGAAGGTCGCCAAGGGTGCCGAGGAAGCGCTCCCCGGCATTGACACGCACTTCCTGCAGGCCGAACTCCGCGACTACCTCCGCTACGGGGTGACGACCATCCGGGTGGTCGGCTCGCAGGGGCTGCTGCCGCAGCAGGCCCGGCAGGCCATGCGCTACGGTGCGTTCCGTGGTCCGCGCCTGCTGACCTGCGGCAAGATCGTCTCGGCCACGGCGCCGGGCGGGCGTTTCTACGGTGATATGTATCGCGAGGCCGACGGCCCGGACGACGTGCGGCGGGCGGTCCGGGAGCAGATCCGGGCCGGGGCTGACTTTGTCAAGGTGATGACCACTGGTGCCCGGTCCAACGAGCTGGAAGATCCCGATCCGCTCCAGTTCACCGATGCGGAACTGGCCGCCGTCACCGACGAGGCGCACCGGCTGGGCTACCGGGTCGCCGCTCACGCCGAGGGCCTGGACGGCTGCGCGGCGGCGATCAGGCACGGTGTCGACACCATCGAGCACGGCATGTACCTGCATCAGCGGCCGGACCTGCTGGACGCCATGGCGGCCGCGGGCCAGGTGCTGGTGCCCACCCTGTCGGGCTATTACTGGATGGCGGGCTTGGCCGGGGAGGTCATCGACCCGGCCGACGCGCAGGCCCAGCCAGACATGCCGCCGCTGCTGGTGGAACTGGCCCAGCGCAACCTGAACGAGGGCGCGGCCAGCATGCGGGCCGCCCGGCACGCGGGCGTCAAGATCGCGCTGGGCAGTGACATGAGCCTCGCCGTCGGCCTGGAGATCCAGCGGATGGTCCACCACGGCCTCGCCCCGGCCGAAGCCCTGGTCGCGGCGACCAGGACCGCGGCCGAAGCGCTGGGCCTGGACGAACACATCGGAACCGTCACCGAAGGCAAGCTCGCCGACCTGACCGTCGTCGATGGGGACCCGCTGGCCGAGCCGCATCTGCTGGGCGACCCGGGCCGCATCTGGCTGGTGCTGCAACTCGGCGTGCCGGTGGCCGGCCAGCTGCTCGCCAACCCAGCCCTCGCGGACGAGTTCACGTGGCCGGATCGGCCTGCGGGACCCAGGCCCGCCGACATGGACGGCTGGGCCCAGGCGACGCAGCCGGTCTACCCGGTGACGTGACCGACGAAGATGCCGATCAGGTACGTGATCCCGACCGCGCCCGCGCCCAGGAGCAGCTGGCGTAGCGCCCCCCGCCAGAACGGGCGGCTGGTCAGCCGCGCGACCATGCCCCCGCCCACCACCGCGGCCACCGCGGCCAGCGCGAGCGCGACCCCGAGCACGTCCAGGCCGGCCAGGTAGGGGATGAGCGGGATCAGCGCCCCGACCGCGAACGAGCCCAGCGACGCGCCCGCCGCCACCAGGGGTGACGGCAGGTCGCCCGGGTCGACGCCGAGCTCCTCGAGGGCGTGCACGGCCAGCGCCTTCTCCGGGTGGGCCGAGATCTCCGCGGCCGCCTGCCGCGCGGTGGCGGCGCTGACGCCGCGGGCGCGGAGCATGCCGGCCAGCTCGGCCTGCTCGGCCGCGGCGTTGTGCTCGAGCTCCAGCCGTTCCTTGTCGACCTCGGCCTGGATCAGCTCGTTCTGGGAGGAGACCGACACGAACTCCCCGGCCGCCATCGAGCAGGCGCCCGCGGCCAGCCCGGCCAGGCCGGTCAGCACGATCGTGTGCGAGCTCCCGCCGCCGCCGCCGACCCCGGCGATCAGCGACACGTTGGTCACCAGCCCGTCCATGGCCCCGAACACCGCCGGGCGCAGCCAGCCGCCCGACACGTCCCGGTGATGATGCCCGCCCTCGTGCCCGTGGGCGTCGGCGCGCGCTCGGTTGTCGGTCGCCATCCGGATTGCCTTCCCCGTCTGCCCGCCGCACCCCGCGCGCCGCACCAGGTCACGAGCGCACGCCCTTGTGCTGTGCGCCAGCAGGCGCACAGCACAAGGGCGGGTAACGGTTAGCTCTTAGCCGCGTTGTACAGGAACAGATGCCCGATCGCGGTCGGGTACACACCGGTGATGCCCATGGCTGTCGCGGTCAGGTAATTGTAGAAGTAGCCGTAGACGATCGGCGTCTGGGCCAGCAGCAGCGTCTGGATCTGCCCGGCGATGCTGCGCTGGGTGGACAGGTCGGAGGACGCGATGTACTGCGCGACCAGGGTGTTGTACTGGGAGTTGCTGAAGTGGGCGGCGTTCCAGGTGCCGGTGCCCGTCTTGGCGTTGTACGTCTGGAGCGGGGAGGTCAGGAAGACGTTCGGCACGCTGCGGTGCCCGTAGTCGACCAGGCTCATCGTGGCGTCCAGCCAGTCGGAGTTCCCGAACGTGGCCTTGCCGTAGTACTGGGTCGAGCTTTCCACGGTCAGGTTGATCTTCACCCCGATCGCCGCCGCGGACTGCACGATGATCTGGGCGTACTCGGGGATCTCCAGGAAGTTCTCGGTGATGAGCTTGGTGGAGAAGCCCGACGGGTGTCCCGCGGCCGCCAGCAGCGACTTGGCCATGCTGATGTTCTGCACGCGCTGCGGCACGCTGGTGTTCGTCGACGGGAAGACCGGCGCGAACGGGCTGTCGTTGCCGATGTCGGCGTAGCCCTTGAACAGCGCGGTGACGATCTCGGGGCGGTTGAGGGTGAGCGCGATCGCCTGGCGCACCCGCGGGTCGGTGAACGGGGCCTGGTCGTTGCGCATCGACAGCTCGCGGTGCGCGCTCGACTTCAGCTTGATGACGTTGTAGCTGCCGCCCAGCAGCGCCTCGCCGCCGGTCACCGCGAACTGCCCGAGGACGTCGATGGTCCCGCCGGTCAGCGCGAGGACCGACGCGGTCGGGGTGTCGTAGAAGGTGAACTGGGTCTGTGAGGGCAATGCCTTGGTGCCCCAGTACGACTCGTTGCGGGTGAACGTGGCGCCCACCTTCGGCGTGTACGAGCCGAGCACGAACGGCCCGGTGCCGATGAACGAGCTCTGCCAGTTCGCGGGGTCGTAGTTGTTCGGGATGATGATCATGTTGTAGTTGTCGGAGGAGGTCAGGTACGGGAAGTTCCCGTTCGGGGCCTCCAGGTGGAACGCCACCGTGTAGTCGTTGACCTTCACCACGCCGGACGGCTTGAGCACCCCGCCGAACGCGGACAGCGCGTTCGAGGAGCCCGACGGGTTCGTCTGCAGCTGGTAGGTGTACACCACGTCATCGGCGGTCAGCGCGCTGCCGTCGTGGAACTTGACCCCCTGGCGGATGTTGAACGTCCAGACGTCGGCGGTGGAGTTCGGCGTCCAGCTGGTCGCCAGCACCGGGGTCAGGGTCAGGCCCTGCCCGGACAGGCACAGGTACTCGCCGGTCTGCGCGAGCATGTCCAGACCGCCCTGGTCGGCCACGGTGACCGGGTTGATCGCCGCGGTCGGCGTGACGATGCCGGCCCTGATCACCGCGCCGGCCGCGCCGGTAGCCGACGCCGAAGAACTCGAAGACGAGGTCGTCGACGACGACGAACTGCTGCCGCAGGCGGCCAGGATCGACCCGAGCGCCGGGACGGAGATGCCGACCACCGTGGCCCGGCGGATGAAGTCGCGGCGGGACAGCCGCCCCGCGGCGAACTCGTCGATGATGTGGTTCGCGATCTCACCCTGGTCTTGGCGCAGGCGCCCGAGCCAGCGGTGATCGATGTTACGTGTCACGAGGTCCCTCCCTGGGACGGGGCGGATTCATTTCGCTGGACAATTCGCAGTTCGGCGATCGGGATATGACAGCGGATCTGATGACCCGGTTCTTCTTCGAGCAGCGGCGGTTCGGTCGATTCGCAGATGCCGGTCGGCAGCCGGCGCGGGCACCGGGTGTGGAACACGCAGCCGCTGGGCGGATTCGCCGCGGACGGGATGTCGCCGGTCAGCCGGATCCGGGACGGACGCTCGCCGTCGAGCGACGGCACGGCCGAGAACAGCGCCTCGGTGTACGGGTGGTGCGGCCCGGCGAACACCGTCTCGGACGGCCCGACCTCCATCACCCGTCCCAGGTACAGCACCACGATGCGGTCCGACAGGTACCTGACCAGGCCCAGGTCGTGCGAGATGAACAGGTAGGTGACCTGCTCGGTGGTCTGCAGGTCGGCCAGCAGGTTGAGGATGGCGGCCTGCACCGACACGTCGAGCGCCGAGGTCGGCTCGTCGCACACCACGATCTCGGGGCCGCCGGCGAACGCGCGTGCGATCGCGACCCGCTGCTTGAGCCCGCCGGAGAGCTGGCTCGGGCGCAGCGGCAGGTGCCGGTCTTCCAGCCGGACCGAGGTGATCAGCTCCTCCAGCCGGTCGCGAAGCCGGGAACCCGACAGCCCGGCCAGCCGGGACAGCGGCCGGCTGATCAGGGCCCGCACCGTGTGGCGCCGGTTGAGCGCGGAGTCCGGGTTCTGGAACACGATCTGCAGCGCACGCAGGGTAGCCCGCGGCCGCCGCCGCGCATCGGGGCTGAGCGGGGTGCCGTCCAAGGTCACCACCGAACCCTGGTCCGGCGCGGTGAGCCCGAGCAGGACGCGGGCCAGCGTGGTCTTGCCGCTGCCCGACTCGCCGACCAGCCCCAGCGTCTCGCCGCGCTGGATGGACAGGTCCACCCCGGCCAGCGCCTTCACGTCGCCCCCGAACGTCTTGGACAGCTCCTCGATGACCACCAAGCGGCCGCCGGCCCCGTCAGAACCACCGCCGCCCGACGCCGGGATCGAGGCGGGCGTGGTCCGGGGCAGGTCCGGGGCCTTCTCGTGGAAGTAGCACCGCGAGGTCCGCACGTCGCTGACCCGGAAGAACGGCGGCTCCGCCGCCCGGCACTTGTCCTGCGCCAGCGCGCACCGCGGGGCGAACACGCAGCCGGTCACGTCGTGCCCGGGGGCGGGCAGGAAGCCGGGGATGGTGTCGAGCCGGTCGCTGTCCTTGCGCTGCCCGCGCCGCGGGATGCAGCGCAGCAGCCCGACGGTGTACGGGTGCCGCGGGTTGTCGAACACCTCCCGGGCCGGCCCCTGCTCGACCAGTTCGCCCGCGTAGAGCACCCCGACCCGGTCGCACATCTTGGCGATCACGGCCAGGTTGTGGCTGATGAACAGCACGGAAGTCGAGAACTCCGCTCGGAGCGTAGCCACCAGGTCCAGCACCTCGGCCTCGACGGTCGCGTCCAGCGCGGTGGTCGGCTCGTCCAGGATGAGCAGGGAGGGCGAGACGGCCAGCGCCATCGCGATGATCGCCCGCTGCGCCATCCCGCCGGACAGCTCGAACGGGTACCGCCGCATGACCCGTTCCGGGTCGGAGATCTGCACCTTGCGCAGCATGTTCTCGGCCGAGGACACCGCGTCGTGGGACGACTGGCCGGCGATCTCGAACACCTCGGCGATCTGCTTGCCGACCCGTATCGACGGGTTCAGCGCCCGCCCGGGCTCCTGGTACACCATCGAGACGGTGCGGGCCCGCAGGTCCCGCAGCGCCCCCTGGCCCATCGACAGCGGGTCCAGCCCGTTGATGCTGATCGTCCCGCCGCTGACCCGGCCGTTGCTGGGCAGGTACCGGACCAGGGCCAGCGCGGCCGTCGACTTGCCCGACCCGGACTCGCCGACCAGCCCGTAGGACTCGCCCCGCGCGATGCCGAACGACACGTCCCGCAGCGCGAGCCGGTCCTGCCCCCGCACCCGGTAGGTCACGTCCATATGCGACACCGACAACGCCAGCGAAGCCGGAGCCTCAACCGAGGTATCAGAGCTCATGAGGCGAGCACCTGCTCAATCGAGTCCGTGATCAGGTTGACCGCGATCACCAGCGAGGCGATGGCCATCGCGGGGAACAGGACCTGCCACCAGTAGCCCGCGGTCAGGTTGACGTAGTTGGCCGCGATGTCCGCGCCCCAGTCCGGGGTGGGCGGCTGCACGCCGAAGCCCAGGAACGACAGCGTGGCCACGGTGAACACCGCGTAGCCCAGCCGGACGGTGAACTCGACCAGGATGGCGGGCATGACGTTGGGCAGGACCTCGCCGAACATGATCCGGGCCGGGTTCTCGCCCAGCAGCCGGGCCGCGGACAGGTAGTCCAGGTGCCGTTCGGCCAGCACCGCCGCCCGGACCGTGCGCGCGATCAGCGGCGTGAACACCAAGCCGATGATGATGATCAGGGACGTCGTGGACGCGCCCACCGCGACCAGGAACAAGAAGGCGACGATGAAGCTCGGCAGGGCCAGCACCGCCTCCACGAGCCGCGAGGAAAGCAGGTCGAAGCCGCCGCCGAAGTAGCCCATGGCCAGCCCGAGGGCGGTGCCCAGGACGGTGCCCAGGATGGTGGCCAGCGGGGCGATGATCAAGATGTCCCGGGCGCCGACGATGATCCGGGACAGCACGTCCCGGCCGAGCGGGTCGGTGCCGAACCAGTGCGCCCCGGACGGCGCGGCGTTGGCCGACAGCAGTTGCTGCGCCAGCGGGTTGTAGGGCGCGATCGCGTGCCCGAAGATGGCGCACACGATCCAGAACACGATGATGGCCGCGCCCACCAGGAACGTCGGCCTGCGCAGCAGCAGCCGCCACGGGGCCGGCGTGCCCCGGGCCGCCACCGCGACCGCGACCGCGGAGGTCGGCCCGAGCGTCGTGCCGGACGGCTCCAGCGGATCGGCCGCCGCGAGGTCAGTCATTGTCGGCCCCGACCCTCAGCCGCGGGTTGAGCGCGATCAGCAGCAGGTCCGCGATCAGCGTGGCCACCACGTAGACCACGCCGATGACCAGGATCCCCGCCTCCAGCATCGGGAAGTCCTTGGCCTGGGCGGCCTTGAAGATCAGGCTCCCGATCCCCTGATAGTTGAACAGCGTCTCCACCACGACCAGCCCGCCGATCAGGTACCCGGTCTGGGTCGCGATGACCGTGATGGTGGGCAGCAGCGAGTTCCGCAGGACGTGCCGGCGGATCACCGTCGCCTGCGGCAGTCCCTTCAGGATCGCGGTGCGCGTGTAGTCCGAGTTCAGCGCCTCGATGGTCCCCGCCCTGGCCATACGGGCAATGTACCCGAATAGGATAAAGACGAGTGGTATAGCCGGCAATATCAGGTGCCGGAACTGGCTCTCCGGGCTCGCGCCCGCCCCGGCCGCGGCCGTGACCGGCAGCACCTTCAGCACGACGCCGAACACCACGATGAGCACGATCCCGGATACGAACTCGGGCACGGTGGTCAGCGAGAGCCCGGTCACCGAGATGATCCGGTCCGCCGCCCGGCCGCTGTAAAGCGCGGCGACCACCCCGCCGATGATGCCCAGCGGCACCACGATGACGAACGCCAGCGCCGCCAGCTTGAGCGAGTTGATCAGCGCGGCCCGGACGAAGGGCTCGACCGCCGACTGGTAGGTGTAGGACTTGCCCAGGTTGCCGTGCAGCAGCCCGCCAATCCAGCCCAGGTACTGGGTGAGCAGCGGCCGGTCTACCCCGAGCTGGTGGTCGAGGGCCTGCACGGCGCTTTGCGACGCCAGATTGCCCAGGATGGCGCGCCCGGGATCACTAGGGAGAACCTGCCCGGCGAAGAATACGATCAAGCTGAGGATGAACAGCGTCAGCACCATCAGCCCGAGGCGCTTCAAAAGGAACGTTGCCATTGCTGGCCTCCTCGATGCCAGGCCGCTCGCGCGGAACGTTCCAGAGCAGCCGAGCCTAGCTCAGTTATAGATTGGTGAGCAATCAATGACGATCATGCTCAACGGAAGTGACCTGACTGTTACGGGCCAACCCGTTCTTCACCCTCGCGTGAAAGCTGCGTCTTGAAAATTGGCGCCATCCGGCTCGACCGGATGCGGCTGCCGCTGGACCCCCCGTTCTACGCGGCCTGGGACCCGGTCCCGCGCCGCTACTTCGACGCCACCCTGGTCACGGTGGAAACCGACGAGGGTGTGACCGGATACGGCTCGGGCGACACCATGGACGGCTTCGAGCCGTTCGAGCCGCTGTTCACCGGGCGGGACCCGCTGGCCATCGCCGACCACGTCCGGACCATCGAGTCGATCGGCTTCCAGGCCGGCCGCTACTGGCCGCTGGAGGCCGCGCTGTGGGACATCTTCGGCGTCCGCGGTACCTGACCCGCCCGTCTCCCATCCGCCAACTCGCACCGACCCTCACGGGGCCGTCTGCCTCAGGTCGTCGAGGCGAGTGA
>CAWICW010000037.1:0-254179 GCA_963834685.1 uncultured Actinomycetes bacterium
GGGGCTGGAGGACGCCGACACCGGTCAGATCTTCGTCGGTGGCTGGGGACATCACCCGCCTGCCCGCCAGTAAGCGCGACATGGGGATGGTGTTCCAGGCCTATTCGCTGTTCCCGCACATGACGGTGCGGCAGAACGTGGCCTTCGGGCTGCGGCTGCGCCGGATGGCGGCGGCTCAGCGGGACGAGCGCGCGATGGAGATGCTGGAACTGGTGGACCTGCGCACGCAGGCGGACCGGTACCCGCACCAGCTCTCCGGCGGCCAGCAGCAGCGGGTGGCCCTGGCCCGGGCCCTGGCCATCGAGCCGCAGGTGCTGCTGCTGGACGAGCCGCTGTCGGCGCTGGACGCCAAGGTCCGGGCGCAGCTGCGGGACCAGATCCGCCGGATCCAGCCGAGGTGGGCGTCACCACCCTGTTCGTCACCCACGACCAGGAGGAGGCGCTGGCCATCGCGGACCGGGTCGGCGTCATGCGGGAAGGCCACCTGGAGCAGCTCGCGCCGCCCACCGAGGTCTATTCGCGCCCGGCGACGTCGTTCGTGGCCGAGTTCGTCGGCCTCACCAACCGGCTGTCCGGCGAGGTCCGGGACGGCAGCGTAACCGTCCGCGGCTTCACGCTGCCGCTGGTGGAACGGGAGACGCCCGACGGCCAGGTGGTGGCGCTCGTTCGGCCGGAAGCGGTCACGCTGGCCTCCCACGACGCGCCCGAGTCCGGCGCGCTGGCCGGAACCGTGATCGCCGTCACCTTCCTCGGCGCGACCAGCCGGGTTACCGTCGATCTCGGCGACGCCACCATCTTGGCTCAGCTCACGACCGCGGATGCTACCGCGCTGTCGGCGGGCAGCCGCGTCGCGCTGACGATACGTCCCGACCCGGTGCTCGTCTCGGCCAGCTCAGATCCGGCCGTCTCGGTGGCCGGGGAAGAAGGGTGAGCGGCCGGCGTCCGCCGCTGACCACGCACCGTCGGTTTGAGCGCGGAGCAGTGCTCCGTAGCGGCCGGTCAGCCCCCTACCGGGCGGTCGAGATCGGCGCAGGAGAGCCGCACCTCATCCGTGACGATCTGCTCGGCGGGGCAGAACCCGCGCGTGATCCCGGCCGCGCGCTACTCTGCGTGGCGCATATCACCGATCTCCAGATCGCTGACGTCCAGTCACCAGCCCGGTTCGAGTTCCTCAACGCCGGCTTCGCCGACCCTCGGTACGTCGAGATCATTCCCGTGCAGCGTCCGCAGGAAGCTCTCACCGTGCATGCCGTCGACGCCACCGTCCGCACGCTCGGCGCGGTGCAGGGCTTGGCGACCGGCCTGCCGCCGCAGCTGGCCGTGACCACGGGTGACGCGATCGACAATGCGCAGTGGAACGAGCTGCAGGCGTTCCTGGCTCTGTTCGACGGCGGACTGGTGTCATCGGACTCGGGCGGACCGGACTATGAGGGTGTGCAATCACTGGACTGGCCCGGTGACATCTTCTGGAGACCCGACGGAGCGGGTCCCGACGGACCGGACTTCTTCCGGCGCGAATTCGGCTTCCCGCATCATCCGGGGCTGCTGCGGCGTGCGTTGCGCGAGTTCTCCGCCACCGGCTTGGGCCTGCCCTGGCTGTCCTGCTTCGGCAATCATGAGGCACTCAACCAGGGCGTCGGCACGCAGACACCGGGCCTGGCCGCGGCGCTGACCGGGGGCAGGAAACCGACCGGGCTGCCGGCTGGCTTCGACCATGACCAGGCCCTTGAGCTGTTCACCACCTGCCCCGAGGCGTTCATGGCCGGTCCCTACCGGCAGGTCACGCCGGATCCCCTCCGCAGGCCGATTACCAGGCGGGAGTTCGTTGACGCTCACTTTCGCGCCGGCTCGCGGCCGTTCGGGCACGGGTTCAGCGAGCGCAACCGGCTGGACGGCACCGCGTACTACGTCTACGACAGGCCCGCGGTGCGGTTCATCGCGCTGGACACCAACTGCCTCGCCGGCGGGGCGGCCGGGTGCCTAGACCAGGAGCAGGCTCGCTGGCTCGAAGCACGGCTCGCCGAGGTGCACTCGTCCTACCGCGGCCCGGGCGGCAGCGAGATCCGGACCGGCCATGACGACCGGCTCGTGATCCTGTTCTCCCACCATGGCACCAGCACGCTGAACAACACCCGCGGCGCGCACGATGGACCGGGCGGGGAACCGCTGCTGGGCGGCGCCGAGCTGCTCGCCCTGCTACACCGGTTCCGCAACATCGTCCTGTGGCTGAACGGTCACACCCATACGAACATGGTCCGCGCTCGCCACGACCCCGTTGACTCGGCACGGGGGTTCTGGGAGGTCACCACGTGCGCGGTGGTGGACTGGCCATGCCAGACCCGGGTGGTCGAGCTCGTCGACCATGGCGAGTACCTCTCCATCGTGACCACGATGGTCGATCACGACACGCCGGTCATGGCCGCGTCGCTGGAGACCTCGGACGACCTCGCGGCGCTCCACCGTGAGCTCGCCGCTAACGTCCCCTGGGACATCTCGGCGATGGCTGGCGCCGCCAGCGACAGGAACACCGAGCTGCAGGTCATCGCGCCCTTCCCGCTCAAGCGCCTGCCCGGTGCGCAAGGCTTACCGCCTCGGTGCTACGAGCACCGGGTCCCTGGGCAGGGTCACCGAGACCGAGGTGCCCGGGGCTACCGCGGCGGCCTAGCCAAATCTTGGCTAGACAAGTCGAGATCATGACTAGCCAAGACAAACGGGAGGTATCCAGCCCATGGCAGCCAGGAATCCGTTGCTGGTCAGATTGGTAACGTCCCTGACCTGCGACGACTAGCTCATACCGATCGCCCATCAGGTGAGACGCAGATGGCCTGCAATATCAGGTTGGTAACAGACGGCGCAGCTTGGCGTGCAGCAGGTCCAGATCTCCCGCACTGAGACCGTGATCGGTCAGCCATCGGGCGACCCCGCCGTAACGGGAATCCATCTGCTCAAGGAAGGCGGCCATCGTTTCCGGCCGGGGCCGGTGAGCTTCGGCGGGCACGCTGTCGATGTCCCGGGTGTACGTCGGTGACCGGCGCAGGCGGCTGATGATCGCCTCGGTGCGCTCCCCCGTCGCCGCGTAGTCGGCCACCACGGCCTGCGGGCGGACGCCGGCCGCGGTCAGGGCCAGCGCGACCACCACGCCGGTCCGGTCCTTGCCTGCCGCGCAATGGACCAGCGCCGCGCCCTGGTCGTGCGCGATGCTGCGCACCGCGCCCACCACCTCGTCCGGCCGGTCTTCCAGGTAGCCCAGGTAGTGCCCGCAGGTGGGATCGCTCGGGAAGCGCGAACGGTCCTGCATCTTCTTGACCAGCAGCGCCTCGGCCACCACGTCGGTGGCCGATCCGACCTCGGGTACCACCGGATGATGAACGTGCCGGAGGCCTGGGACGGCGTCCAGCGGCGCCGGGCCCTCGGACGCCAGTTCGGCCGAGCTGCGCAAGTCGACCACGGTGGTCAGGCCGATGTCACGCACCAGGAGGCTGACATCGGAGGGCGACAGTTCCTGCAGGTTGTCAGCCCGCAGCAACCGGCCGACGGCCGTCTGGCCGCCGTCGTCGGTCGGCAGGCCGCCCAGGTCGCGCACGTTGACGGCGCCTTCAAGGTCAATCCACGGCATGACAACACCCTGACAGACGCTCCCCGGGCCCGCGGACCCGGGTTTCCGCGGCTTATCGGGCTTTAGGGACCAGCAGGGTGAGGCATACTGGATCAATCATGATGCCGCCCAGACTCCCGCGGCCCGCCGCCAGGCCGGTACTGACCCCGCCTCTTCCTGGATAACCACAGGAAGAGGCCTCCTGACAGCAGTCGGCTCATGCCCTGGCCGCTGCTGTGAGTAGGGGTTCTCATGACGTTGCTCCATTCCCCTTCCGACCCGCCTGCCCGGCGTCCGGCCGGTCCACCGGGGGCGGTAGTAGCGATCGAGATGGAAGTGAGCCAGGATACGGCCACGATCGTGATCACCGGCGAGCTGGACCTGACCACCAGGCCAGCGCTGGCCGATTGCCTGTCGCTGATCCTGCCGACGAGGCCGCGACGCCTCATCCTGGACCTGGCCGGTACCGGCTTCATCGATTGCGGTTCCGCCCGCCTGATCGCCAGCGCGGGCCGGTTCCTGCCCGAGGGCAGGCGCCTGATCATCCGGCGCCCCAGCCCGCCGGTCCGGCGTGTACTCGAGCTGACCGGCTTTGACGCCAGCTGTGAGATCGAGGGATGACGCAAGGAGCGAGCATGACTGTCACGCCGCAGGACGTACGTCACGCCCTGAACGAGCTCGGCCGGCTGCGCTTCGGTGAGATGCGGGTCGAGGAGGCGATGCACCAGATCGTCCAGACAACCCACACGATCTTCGCCGTGGACGGCGCCGGCCTGATGCTGGCCGACGCCGAGCATCACCTACGCAACGCGGCGGTCTCCGATGAGCGGGTGCGGCATCTGGAAGAGCTGCAGATACGTCACCAGGAGGGCCCGTGCATCGCGGCGTTCGACGACAAGGTGCTGGTGGGGGCCGATGATCTCACCTCGGACCCGCGGTGGCCCTCGTTCAACCGGGCCGCGGTCGACCGGGGCGTCCGGGCCGTGCTGGCCAGTCCCATTCCCTACAACCAGGATGCCGTGGGAGTGGTGGCGGTGCTGTCGCAGGAGCGGCATCCGTGGTCCGGCGAGGCGGAACTGGCCCTGCTGGCCTTCACCGACCTCGCCGCCCTGCTCATCGCGAGCATGATGATGGGCGAGCAGCAGACCGTACTGGCCGCGCAGCTGCAGGGCGCGCTGAACTCCCGGGCCATCATCGAGCAGGCCAAGGGCGTGCTCATCGGCCAGCAGGGACTTTCCGCGCATGCCGCCTACGAGCAGATCCGAGCGCAGGCCCGGGCCGAGCGCCGCAAGATAGCAGTCGTCGCGGCCGAACTCGTGCGCGGCGCGGTCCGCGACAGCTGATCCGGCCCGTCGGCCAGCGGATTAGCCCCAGATGTCGCTGGCCGTCTCCACGATGAGGCGGAGCTTGGCTACCTGCTCGTCGTAGGTCAGCGCGTTGCCTTCTACCGTGGAGGAGAAGCCGCACTGGCCGGACAGGCAGATCTGGTCCAGCGGCACGTACTTGGCGGCTTCGTCGATGCGGCGCTTGAGGTCATCGGGGGACTCCAGCTCCGGGCGCTTGGTGGTGACCAGGCCGAGCACGACCATCTTGCCCTTCGGGACGAAGCGGAGGGGCTCGAAGCCGCCGGAACGCTCGTCGTCGTACTCCAGGAAGAACCCGTCCACGTCCAGCTCGGAGAACAGGGCCTCGGCCACGAAGTCATAGCCGCCGGAAGCGACCCAGCTCGAACGGAAGTTACCCCGGCACATGTGCGTGGTGATGGCCAGGCCGGCCGGCTTGTCCTTCACCGCGGCGTTGATCTGGTTGATGTAGCGCAGGTGCATGTGCTCGGCGTCCTCGCCGCGCCCGCTGATCTCGGCGCGCTGGGCGGGGTCGTTGAGGTAGGCCAGGCTGGTGTCGTCGAACTGCAGGTAGGTGCAGCCCAGGGCGGCCAGCCGCCGCACCTCGTCGGCGTACGCGGCGGACAGGTCGGCCCAGAACCCTTCGATGTCCGGATAGACCGCGGGGTCGAGCATCGCTGGGCCGCCCCGGTAGTGGACCATGTTCGGCGACGGGATCGTGAGCTTGGGCACGGCCGAGGTGACGTGGTCCCTCACGTACGTGAAATCCTCGCCGAAGATGGTGTGATCCAGCCGGACCTTGCCGCCGACGTGCAGCGCGGCAGGCGTCCACTCGATGGTCCCGGACGGGTTGGTGAACTTCACCGCGAGATGGCCCGGCGCCTGGGAGACGCCGCCGAGGGCGTAGATGAAGTCCATGTGCCAGGTCGCCCGCCGGAACTCTCCGTCGGTGGCCGACTGCAGGCCCACCTCTTCCTGCATCCGGATCGCCTTGACGATCTCTTCATCCTCGACCGCGCGCAGGTCAGAAGCCGTGATCCGCCCCGCGGCGAAATCGTCACGCGCCTGATGCAGCCGGGGCGGCCGGAGCAGGCTGCCGACGTGGTCGGCCCGGAACGGCGGGCAGGTCCGGCGAGACGTGGACTCCATAATCTGATCTTCCTTCCTCGCAGTCTGGGATCACTGGCCGCGGCCTCACCCGGTCAACAATGCCCCGCTGGCGGTTGGGATGCCAAGAGCGTTTCACACAGCGCGAAGTATCGTTTGGGCTGCGAAATCACAACCAGCCCCACACGGCATGTCCTAGTTCCTTGCGTCGCGCAACCATCAGTGGCAATGTTCAGGGAATGATCCCTCTGCTGGTCAGGAAACGAGCGCCTCTCGTCGCTCTGCTCGCCATAACCTGCACCGCGCTGGCCGCGGGATGCAGCAGCAGTAGTAGCAGCTCATCGAGTTCGGCTTCGAGTTCGCCGGCTGCCTCCGCTTCTGCGTCGGCTAAGCCCACCGGCACGGCCAGCGTGGCCTACGCGTCGTCGCTCCAGTACCTCAACGAGAAGGTCGTCAGCCCGGCTTTCACCGCCGCTACCGGCTACACGTTCTCGGGCCGCGGTGCGTCCTCCGGCGACCTGGAGGCCGACATCGCCTCCGGCGAGATCACCCCGAACGTCTTCCAGAGCGTGGGCGGTGACAACATCACCCCGCTGATACCTAAGTTCACCAGCTGGTACATCCAGTACGCAGGCACGTCGATGGTGGTGGCCTACAACCCGAACGGCAAGTACGCCAGCCAGTTCAAGGCCATCGCCGACGGCAGCAAGCCGATAACGGACCTGTTCACCTTGCTGCAGACGCCCGGTCTCAAGCTCGGCCGCACCGATCCCAACGTCGACCCGCAGGGCCGGGATTTCATCTACATGTTGGAACTCGCCCAGATGTACTACCACCTGCCGTCCGACACGGTGGCGAAGATCCTGGGCACCACGGACTTCGGCACGTCAAAGTCGTCGCAGATCTACGCCGAGTCCGCGCTGGACTCCACACTGCAGTCGGGCCAGCTGGACGCGGCCAGCGCCTTCGTCACCCAGGCGATCGAGCTGCACCTGGCCTACGTCCCGCTGCCGGTCCAGATCAACCTGGGCAGCGCCGCGCTTGCCGCCCAGTACATGAAGGCGTCCGTTACGCTCGAGAACGGGATGACCAAGCACGGGTCGCCGCAGGTCATCGACATCACCATCATCGGCACGCCTACCCCGGCCGGGATCGCGTTCGTCAAGTACACGCTGTCGCCAGCGGGTCTGGCCCAGTACAAGCAAGGCGGGTTCTCGTTGCCTACACCGACGGTGTTCGGGACGGCAAGCGCGGTGCCCTCAGAAATATCGAGTGAGTTGGGCGGCTAGCCCCGCAGCGGCGGCCGGCGGCGCTGACCCCAAGCTCGGCGGGGAAGACCCGTCCGGCCCTGGCGGTCAGCGCCGTCCGGCGTGGTCGGGGCGGGCCACCGGGGCTCCGGTCAAGCTCCGCTCGGTGTCGGCGTGGGTGTCCGTGGTCGGCGCGGGCGTGATCTGGCTGGCCCTGCTCGGCCCGGTGATCGCCTTGCTCACGCACCTGTCGGCCAGTGCCATCGCCAGTGCCCTGACCTCCCCGGGAGCGCTGGACCCGCTGGTGGTCTCGGTCGAGTCCGGCTTGGTGACCCTGGGCGTGCTGTTCGTGTTCTGCACCCCGCTGGCCTGGATGCTGGCCCGCGGGAGGCTGCCGTTCCCGCGGGTATGGGAAACCGGGGTGCTGTGCAGCCTGCTGCTGCCGCCGCTGGTCATCGGCCTGCTGCTGGTCTTCTTGGTCGGCCCGTACACGCCGATCGGCCAGCTGCTCGCTCATCTGAACCAGTCCGCGACCAACACCTTCCTCGCGCTGGTCATCGCTGAGGTCTACGAGTCGGCGCCGTACTACATACTCGGCGCGCAGGCGGCCTTCGCCAGCGTCGAGCCCCGGCTGGAGCAGCAGGCGGGCCTGCTCGGTGACCGGCCGCGCCGGGTCTTCCGCCGGGTGACCTTGCCGCTGGCCGCGCCCGGCCTGGCCATGGCCCTGTCCATCGCCTGGGCCCGGGCCATGGGCGCCTTCGGAGCGGTCATCATCATCGCCTACCACCCGATGGGGATACCGTTGCAGATATATACGACGCTGCAGGAGACGGGCCTGGCCTCCGCGCTGCCGTACGCCCTGGTCCTGCTGGTGGTCGCGCTGCCGCTGCCCCTGGCCGCCTACATCTGGAGCGCGCGTGCTGGACGCCGACGTCGAGGTTGACCGCCGGGAGTTCACCGTACGCGCCGCCTTGCAGGTCGCCCCGGGTGAGCGGCTCGCCCTGTTCGGGCCCTCCGGGGCGGGGAAGACGACGCTGCTCGAGGTCATCGCCGGCCTGGTCCAGCCGCGCCGCGGCCGGGTCGAACTCGGCGGGCGGGTGCTCACCTCGACCGCTCCCCCGGTACGCGCCGTGCCGCCCTGGCAGCGCCGGGTCGGGCTGCTGCGGCAGAACCCCGGGCTGTTCCCCCACCTGTCCGTCCGGGACAACCTCCGCTATGCGCCTTCGGCTCCGCGGTCTGGTCCCGAACTGTCCTCGATAGCCTCGGTCCTGGGCATCGACGGCCTGCTGTCCGCGATGCCGGCTCGCCTGTCCGGCGGCCAGGCCCATCGCGTGGCGCTGGGCCGCCTGCTCCTCGCGCAGTGCGACACCCTGCTGCTCGACGAGCCCTACACCGGACTGGATGCCAGCCTGCGCCGGACCCTCACCGACCTGGTGAGCTCACTGGTGGCCGAGCGATCCGTGCCTTCCGTACTGGTGACTCACGAACTGGCCGACGCCCAGGCCTTCGCCGACCGGCTGGCCGTCCTCGACCGCGGCGAGCTGCTCCAGGTCGGCGCGCCCGATGAGGTCGTGCTGCGGCCCGCGTCGCGGCGCGTGGCCGAACTGATCGGCTACCTGGGCTTCGCGCCGCATGGGGAGTCGGTGGCCGGGGTTCATCCTGAGCGAGTGTTGGCGGGAGCCCTTGCTGACCGCGGACTCGTGCTAACCGGAGTGGTCGCGGCCTGTCGGCCCTCAGGAGCGGGCTGGGAGGCCGACCTGCGGGTGGGCGAAGAAACGATCACCTGCCGCCTCCGCGAAAAGGCTCCCTCCCCCGGCACCGAGTTCACTGTCACCGTCCTCGATCCGCCGTACTTCAGCTCCGACGGGAATGCTCTTCCTTTTCCTCGGACTAGCGGCGATAAGACCAGGCCGGAGCAGGTGCATTGAGCCTGTGCCGGCCCGAAGCTTCTTGGCTAGGGCGTGAGACAACAATGCCCTCGACCAGCACAAGGGGAGAGACGCGGCGGCTCAGCAGGGCCCCGTCTCATTTTTTGCCGCGATGTCGTCGAGGAAGCCCAAGGCGGCCGCGGCCGTGGCGCGGCGCCAGGCCAGCAGGATCTCGTCGAAGCCATCCGGCTCGGCCTGCGGGGCCTGCATCGCCCGCGCGATCGGATCGAGGGCGGCGCGCTGGCGCTTGAGCAGGCCGGCCGGGTCGCGCCCGGCCCGGTACAGGAGGGCGAGCTTGATCAGCAGGTGCGACCGAATGTCCCGGACGTGCTCTACCGGCGTGCTCAGCCAGCGCTCCGCTTCCTCGCGGCCCCGCCCGGTGACGGTATAGATGGTGCGCTGGGGGCCGAGGCCCGGCTCGACCGACTCGGGCGTGATGAACCCGGCGTCGAGGAGCCGGCCGATCGCGCGGTAGACGACGGGCCTGGGAATACGCCAGATCCGGCCGAGCTCGCCATCGGCCGCGGTGAGCTGCGAGACGGCGAAGCCGTGGGCGGGGCGTTGACTGAGCAGGACGAGAACCGTCCACTCGGCCAACGCCATGGGCACCTCCATGAGCCCGAGGGTAGCGGCTCCGCGGGCCGGTGCGAGTAACAGGTACGAGTAACAGGTACCGAGTAACCGGTGCCGAGTAAGAGGCCTTCTTGTCACATGGGCCGGATCCGATCCGACAGTGCTATGACAGATCTCGACGAGGGGGTACGCGGTGGATGAGGGTGACTGGCTGGCGGAGCGCTTCGAGGCGCACCGGCCCCGCCTGCACGCGGTGGCTCATCGGATGCTCGGCTCGGCGGCCGAGGCGGACGACGCCATGCAAGAGGCCTGGCTGCGGCTCAGCCGGTCCGGCGCCGAGGGCGTGGAGAACATGGGCGGGTGGCTCACCACGATCGTGGCCCGGGTGTGCCTGGACCTGCTGCGCTCCCGTAAGTCCCGGCATGAAGAGCCCATCGGCGAGCAGCTCCCCGAGCCGGTCAGCGACGCCGACCCCGAACATCAGGCGCTCATGGCTGACTCGGTCGGACTCGCGCTGCTGGTGGTTCTCGACACCCTCACTCCGACCGAGCGCCTGGCGTTCGTCCTGCACGACATGTTCGACGTCCCCTTCGACCAGATCGCGCCGGTCATCGAGCGCTCTCCCGCCGCCGCGCGCCAGCTCGCCAGCCGGGCCCGGCGCCGGGTTCGGGCGGCAGGCCCGAACCCCGGCAGCGACCCGGCCCGCCAGCGGGAAGTGGTCACGGCCTTCCTGGCTGCCTCACGCGGTGGTGACTTCGCCGCCCTGGTCGCTCTGCTCGACCCAGACGTCGTGCTCCGCACCGACCCCGACGGCGTCCGGCTGGGCGCGCCCGAGGAGATCCTCGGCGCTCGCGCCGTGGCCAGCGTCTTCGTCGAATACCGTCACGGAGCGAGCCCTGCCCTCCTGGCCGGGCTCGCCGGGGCGGTCTGGGCTCCGGCCGGACGGCTCCGGGTCGCCTACGTGTTTACCGTGACCGGCGGCACGATCACCGCCATCAACCGGGTCGCCAATCCCGAACGGCTCCGGGACCTCGAGCCCGTCATGCTCAGCGACTGAGCGGTCCCGAGGCCCGCGGCAGTGTGCCGAGCTCGGCCAGCCGGGTACGGTCGAAGTCGCCGTCGGAGGCCCCGGGTCCCGCGATGGCCGTCACCGCGCGCGCGTCCAGCGGCTCGCCGCAGTGCGAGCAGGTCGGTACGGCCGTCACGATGTGCCCGCAGCCGGTGTGCCTGGTCTCCAGGGGCGGCCCGCCGGGGGCCGCCCACCGGTCACCCCACTGGCGCATGGCCGTCACCACGTGCCACAGGTCGCGGCCCTTGGCGGTGAGCCGGTACTCAGAGCGCGGCGGATGGTCCTGGTAGGGAACGCGCCTCAAGATCCCGGCCTCGACCAGGTGGTTCAGCCGCTGGGTGAGGATGTTGCGGGAGATGCCCAGGCGCGCCTGGAAGTCATCGAAGCGGGTCACGCCGAGGAACGCGTCCCTGACGATGAGCAGGCTCCACCACTCGCCCACGACGTCCAGGCACTGCGCAACCGAGCAGGTCACGTCCTCGAAGCTGGTCCGTTGCACCAACCCAGCATATAGGGTTGCTTTATAGAACGCACTCCTTCTAGAGTGAGTTCCGTGAAGAAACTTATGCGGCACCGCGAAGTCACCTGGAAAGACCCCATGGCCGCTGAGCAAGGCACACTGACGACCCGTCCCGCGGTCACCCCGAACCTCGAAGCCGCCTCGCTCGAGAGCGCCGGCGCCTTCCTGCGGGTGGCGGGCCTTATCTTCGACGAGATCACCGCGACCCGGGTCACCGGGCACCTGGACCTGAACCCGGACCACCACACCCCATGGGGCATCGTCCACGGCGGCGTCTACACGACCGCCGTCGAGAGCGCGGCCAGCGTCGGCGCCAGCACGGCGGTGCGCGACCAGGGCCAGGTGGCGGTCGGGCTGACGAACACCACGCACTTCCTCCGCTCCGCCACCCGGGGCCGGGTAAACGTCGAGGCCACCGTCCTCAACCAGGGCCGCACTCAGCAACTGTGGCGCGTCGATATCACCGACGAATCGGGTCGGCTCATCGCCCACGGCGAGGTGCGGCTGCAGAACGTCGCCGGCAAGTCCCAGGGCGGTCCGCCTGGCACGGGCCTAGCGCGCCTCAGCTCCCGGCCTCACAGACCAGGGAGCGCTCTGCGGCGCAGGTCACGGCGTACGTTCTGGCCGAGCCTGCGGGTCTCGCGGCTGTTCAGGTACGCCCCCACGGCGGCGCCGGTAAGCAGCGGGGCCAGCGAGAACGCGCTCCGGCCCGCCCGGGCGGCCAGCCGCCTGCGCAGCTGCCGGGCCAGCGGGGACCCGGTCGCCAGGACCACCCCGCCGGGGATCATGAACACGCCGCGGCGGTGCGCCCACGCCGCCACGTAGGCGCTCATCCGCTCCGGGAGTTTGCCCAGGGCAGGCGTGCCGTACGCCTCGTGCAGTTCGGCGATGAGCTTGATCTCGACGCCGACCACGACCAAGGTCTCGGCCGCCACCTCGGCCGGGAAGGCGGGCAGCGTCGGCAGCACGGCCCACACGCCGACGGCTCCCCCGGCCGCGCCCGATGCGCGAGAGGCCCCGTCGATGAGCGCGTCGGCGATCTCCTCGGCGGACCGGCCGGGGAACTGCGCCCGCAGCGCCGCCTGGTCACGTACTCGCAGGCGCGGCGCCATCGCGGTCACCTGCGCGGCTAGCCAGCCCGTTCCCGAGCCGGCTCCGCGGGCCACCGCCCCGATCCCGCGCCGGGCCGCCCGGGTCCCGTGGCCGGCCACGCGTGCGCCCGAACTCGCGGCCTTGGCGAAGGCGGCGGCCAGCCGCTGCCGCTCCTGCGGACTTTCGGCCTCGGTGACGTCGGCGGCCACCTCGGCGGCGCGCACGGAGATCTCGTCCGGTCCGGTTTCCGGTTCAGCCATGACCTGAACCTACCCGGGCCGGCGGCCGATCCACCTGACCGGCCGGTTTACCGGTTTTAATTAGGGCTGTACGGCGTATACCGCAGGTCCGGGGCAGGCCGGGAGGTGGTGGCCCGCAGCATGGCGGTTTCCCGGGCCAGCAGGGCACGCTCGGCGTTCAGCCGACGTATGGTGTCGGCTTCGTCGAGCAGGCCTTGTCGTTCGGGAAGGTCGATAACCATGGTGGCGGCGACGACGAACGACAGCAGTCCAGGCTCACTGGGCAGGTCCTCGATCCGGACCGTGGCGCCGCCCCGCTCGGTGAGCGCATCGAGGTAGGCGCGGAACGCGACCTGGACCGCGCGCACGAAGGGTGCCGCGACCGCCTGGTCGACCGCGTCCTCGGCGAGCCGCTCGACCTCGCCCTGCAGGTACGGCAGGGTCTGGTCGAGGGCGAGGAGCCGGAACCGCTGCGTGCCCACGGTGACTACGTCGAAGCGGCCGTCGTCGAGCTCGTCGACCCGGCGCAAGGTCGCGGTGCAGCCGATCTCGTACAGCGAATGCACCCCGTCGATCCCGGTCTCACGGCCCTTGCGGATCGCGATCACGCCGAATCGCCGGGGCTCCGGCCGCTCGAGCAGATCCCGGACGAGCTGCCGGTAGCGTTCCTCGAAGATGTGCAGCGGCAGGAGCATGCCGGGATAGAGCACGGCGCCGAGCGGGAACAACGGCAGCATCTCGGCCATACCATGACAGTACGCTTCGTCCCGGCCCGCCGGGACGGTGAGTCACGGCAGCAGGACGATCTTGCCCAGGATGTGGCCCTCCTCGAGCCGCCGATAGGCGTCCTGGACCCGGTCCAGCGGGAATGTCGCGGTGACCGGCAGCTCGAGCTCGCCGGCCGCGATCAGCCCGGCGAGCTCCGCGAGCACGCTCGCACTGGAGCCAGCCGCGCTAGCGTCGCCCTTGACCCCGAACCGCGCGACGGCCTCGAAGTTGGCGATGGTGTCGATGCGGGACGGCTCCACGCCGAGTTCGAGGGCCAGCTCCACGTACTCCGCGCCGTACGTGTCGACGAACGCGTCCACCTTGCTGGCCGCCTGCCGGATCCGTTCGGCCACCCCGTCGCCGTACGCCACCGGAACGACACGGTGCCCGGCCAGCCACTGGAAATTGGCCTCGCTGGCCAGCCCGATCACGCTGGCGTCGGCTCGCCGGGCCAGCTGGACGGCCAGCGAGCCGACCCCGCCCGCGGCTCCGGAGACCACCACCGTGTCGCCCGCAGTCAGGTCCACGGCCCGGACCGCCGCCCAGGCGGTGGCCCCCACCACGAACAGCGCCCCGGCGACCGGCCAGGGCACACCGCCCGGCTTGGCGGTCAGGTGCTGCTCCTCGACCACGACGTACTCGGCCTGGCTGGCCCGGTTATCGGTCCAGCCGATCACCTCGTCGCCCGCCGAGAAGCTCGTCACGCCCGGGCCGGTCTCGGCTACGATCCCGGCCAGGTCGCTGCCCTCGCCGGACGGGAACGTGGCGGGCCATCTGGCGTGCAGCAAGCCCTCGCGGATCTTGGCTTCACCCGGGTTGATCCCGGCCGCCTTGACCTGGACCAGGACCTGTCCCGCACCCGGCACCGGACGCGGCACCTCCACGACCTTAAGCACGTCGATCCCGCCGTACTCATCGAACCGGACTGCCTTCACTGGCGTGCCTCCTTTTACCGAGGGGACTCCATTCCCCGGACCGCCCTGGCTCTTCCGGCTAGTAGCCAACTGCCCGCCGCCCTCCTTTATGCCGGCCGCCGCCCGTGCCGTGAGGGAAATGTCGGCGTCGCGCGTATGGTGCCCCTGTGGCCGAACGCTGGGATCGTGCGCGGGTGCGCGCGCTGGCGCCCGACGCGTCGTCGCTGCGAGCCGCGCAGCTCCTGGCGTCAGGCCGCTCCTGGCCGCTGACCGGGGCCGCGGGCGACGGCACGCTCTGGGGTGAGTGCCTCGGCAGCGCCGTCGCGCCCTACCGCACCGTGGTCGACCTGTCCGGCCCGGCGTACCGGTGCTCCTGCCCGAGCCGGAAGTTCCCGTGCAAGCACGCGCTCGCCCTGATGCTGCTGTGGTCGGACGGTACGGTCGGGACGAACGGTGTGCCGCCCGACTGGGCCGCGAGCTGGCTCGCCAGCCGTTCGGCCAAAACCAGCGATCCGAAGGCCCCGGCCGACCCCGCCGCCGCACTACGGCGCGCCGAGCAGCGGGAAGCGCGGGTCGCGTCCGGGCTGACCGAAGTCGACCGCTGGCTCTGCGATCAGGTCCGTCAGGGCCTGGCCTTCAGCCAGCGGTACGGCTACCGGCACTGGGACGACATCGCCGCCCGAATGGTCGATGCGCAGGCCCCTGGCCTGGCCGAACGCCTCCGTGCCCTGGCCGCGGTCCCGCACTCCGGGCCCGGCTGGGACGGTCGGCTGCTGGAGGAGTACGCGCTGCTCCGCCTGCTGGCCGCCGCTGGCCGTGAACAGGGCGGGCTGCCGCCGCCGCTCCGGGACACGGTGCGATCGCGGGTCGGTTTCACCGTCCGCCAGGCCGACGTGCTGGCCAGCGCGACGCCGGTCCGGGACCACTGGGACGTCCTGGCCCGGCGGGACCTGGACCAGGACCGGATCCGGACCCGGCGGGTGTGGCTGCGCGGCCGCCACACCGGCCGGACCGCGCTCGTCCTCAGCTTCGCCGCCGTCGGCCAGTCGCTGGACGACTCGCTCGCCATAGGCACCCAGACCGACGCTGACCTGGCCTTCTACCCCGCCGCGGTCCCACTGCGAGCGCTGGTGGCGACCAGGCACGACACCGGTCCCGGCGGGCCGCCGACCGGGACCACCGTCGCCGGGTTGCTGGCCGGGTACGCCGCGGCGCTCGGCCAGGACCCCTGGCTGGATACCTGGCCCGCCGTGCTAGACGCCACCCCGGCCCGCGCCCCGCTGCCCGGTCTGTACGACGCGGCCGGCGATGCCCTGCCGCTGCACCCGGGCGCGGGCGACTGCTGGCCGCTGTTCGCGCTGTCCGGCGGCCACCCGCTGACGGTGGCCGCGGAGTGGACGCCGCGCGGCCTGTGGCCGCTGACCGCCTGGGACCAGGCCGGGACGGTGGTACCGCTTTGAGCACATGGCATGACCTGGTCACCGCGAGTCTTATCGGGACCGAACGGAGCGTGGTTCCTGCGGTCGGCATTCCCGGCCTGCCCTCGGCGGATGACGACCCCGGCGATCCGGCGGCCATCCTGCTCGACCGGGCCGCGCTGCTGACCGCCGCCCGCCGGGCAGGCCGGCGGCCCGATCGCGCCGAGCCGCTGCCCGCCTGTGTGCCGGACCCCAGACCGATGGTGAGCCCGGCCGCGGCCCGCCGCCTGCGTCGGCTGATCAGCGGCGAGCATTCCGACCTGCTGACCGAATGGCTGGCCGCGGTCGTGGCCCGCGGCCTGCGACTTCCGCCGCAGCTGCTTCCGGCCCTGCTGGACCGCGCGCGACGGGCCCGGCCTGCGGATCCGGGACTGCCCCGGCTGCTGGCCGAGGCGGGCGGACCGCGGGCCCGGTGGCTGGCCGACCTCAACCCGGACTGGGAACACGTGGTGGAAACGCCCGCGACCGACGACGAAGCGTGGCGGCTCGGTGAGACCCGGCAGCGACGCGGCTACCTGGCCTCGCTCCTGACCCGTGACCCCGACGCGGCCCGCGCCCTGATCACCGGTGGCTGGGATGCGGCGGGCGCGGCCAACCGGGTCATGTTCCTGTCCGTCCTGGCCGAGGCGCTGGGACCGGCAGACGAGGCGCTGCTCGAAGCCGCGCTTGACGACCACGCGGAGGACGTCCGCCGCTGGGCGGCCTACCTGCTGGCCCACCTGCCCGGGTCGGCCCTCGGGCAGCGGATGGCCGAGCGCGCCCTGCGCTACGTGCGGATCGAGCAGGCCGCACAAGGCCCGCGGCTGAGCATTGGCCCGCCACGCCAGCCCGATGTGGGGTTGCGGCGCGACGGGATCGCAGGCGACCCGGAGCCGATAAGCGCGCCGCTCGCGAGCCGGACCCATATCCTGCTCGAGGTCCTGGCCCGGACCCCGCTGAGCACCTGGACCGACGGCTTCGGATTGACGCCGGCTGAGATCGTGGCCCTGCCGTCGGGCGGCTGGGTGCCGGTCACGTTCGCCGGCTGGTCGCGGGCGGCGATCGCGCAAGGTAACCGGGACTGGATCAGCGCCCTGATCGGCCATGCTCTTACCGGCCGACCGGGCACGGCGGCGGAAATCGAGGCGCTGCGGCTGCTGGCCCGGCGGGCCGACCCGGCCTTCGGCGCACCAGGCGCCACGCCCGTCTCGGCACGCGACCCGGATGCGCCGCCGCCCATCCGGGACGTGATCCGGGTCCTGCGGTTCCGCTACGACATGCTGAAGGAGCTCGATGATGGATGACGGCCGGGCCACCGAGACGATCCTGCGCCCGCACGCCGAGCGCGAGCACCAGGCTGAGCTGGCCGCCCTGGCCGCCGCCGACGACCGGCCCCGACCCCCGGGCTGGCGGCTGTCCCCGTGGGCAGTGACCACCTACCTGCTGGGCGGCGTGGCGGGCGGCACCGAGATCACGCCGAAGTACGTGGGCTCGCGCCGCCTGGTCGAGGTCGCCGTGGCCACGCTGGCCACCGACCGCGCCCTGCTGCTGCTCGGCGTGCCGGGTACGGCCAAGACCTGGCTCTCCGAGCACCTGGCCGCGGCCATCTCCGGCGACTCCACGCTGATGGTGCAGGGCACCGCGGGAACCGCGGAGGAGGCGGTCAGGTACGGCTGGAACTACGCCCGGCTGATCGCCGAGGGGCCGTCGTGGGATGCCATGGTGCCCAGCCCGGTCATGCGCGCTATGGCCGCGGGCCAGATCGCGCGGGTCGAGGAGCTGACCCGCATGCCCTCGGACGTGCAGGACGCGCTGATTACCATCCTGTCCGAGAAGACGCTGCCGATCCCGGAGCTGGGCAGCGAGCGGCAGGCGATCCGCGGCTTCAACGTCATCGCGACGGCCAACGACCGGGACCGCGGCGTGAACGAGCTGTCCAGCGCGCTACGCCGGCGGTTCAACACCGTGGTGCTGCCGGTGCCCGAGTCGGCCGAGCAGGAGGTCGAGATCGTCACCCGCCGAGTCGCCCAGCTCGGCCGCTCGATCGGGCTCCCGGAGACCCCGCCCGGCGCCGAGGAGATCCGGCGGGTGGTCACGGTCTTCCGTGAGCTGCGCGAGGGCGTTACCGAAGACGGCCGGTCCAAGGTCAAGTCGCCGAGCGGCACGCTCTCCCCGGCCGAGGCGATCTCGGTGATCACCAGCGGCCTCGCTCTGGCCGCGCACTTCGGTGACGGCGTGCTCCGCGCCGCCGACGTGGCCGGCGGCATCACCGGCGCGGTGGTGCAGGATCCCGTGTCCGACCGGGTGGCGTGGCAGGAGTACCTGGAAACCGTGGTACGCGAGCAAGACGACTGGAGCGACTTCTATCGCGCCTGCCGCGAGGTGGCCGGGTAGTGACCAGTCCGGCACTGTACGGCATCCGGCATCACGGGCCGGGGTCGGCGCGGTCGTTGCGGGACGCGCTGGCCGAGCAGGACCCGGACGTGGTGCTGATCGAGGGTCCGCCCGAGGCGGACGGGCTCGTGGAGCTGGCCGGCGACCCGGAGATGCACCCGCCGGTGGCGTTGCTGGGGTACGTGGCCGGGGAGCCCCAGACCGCGGCATTCTGGCCGTTCGCGGTGTTCTCGCCGGAGTGGCAGGCGATCAAGTACGCGCTCGGCGCGGGCATACCGGTCCGGTTCTGCGATCTCCCGGCCGCCCACCAGCTGGCCATGAGTGACAGCAGAAGAGACAAGCCGCGCACCAACCCGGTCAGCGAACTGGCCACGGCGGCCGGCTATGACGATCCGGAGCGGTGGTGGGAGGACGTGGTGGAGCACGTCCCCGGGCCCGCCGTCTTCGACGCCCTAGCCGAAGCCATAGCCATGCTCCGGGCGCAGGACGAACCGGACCCCCGCGACGCGGTCCGCGAGGCGTACATGCGCAAGGTGCTCCGCCGGACGGTCAAGGACGGCTACCAGCGGATCGCCGTGGTCTGCGGCGCCTGGCACGTCCCGGCCCTGCAGGATCTCCCCGCGGCGGCGGCCGACGACCGGCTGCTGCGGGGTCTGCCCAAGGTGAGGGCCACCCTGACCTGGGTCCCGTGGACCTACGGCCGTCTGGCTTACGCGTCGGGTTACGGGGCCGGCATCCGGTCCCCCGGCTGGTACGACCATCTGTTCTCATCAGCCGGGCAGCCCCTCGAGCGGTGGCTGGCCAAGGCCGCTGGCGTGCTGCGCGACGAGGGGGTTCCGGCGTCGTCCGCGCACGTGATCGAATCGGTCCGGCTGGCCGAGGCGCTGGCCGCGCTGCGCGGGCGGCCGCTGGCGGGCCTGGAGGAAGTCACCGAGTCGGCCCGCGCGGTGCTGTGCGAGGGCAGCGATCTGCTCGTCGGGCTCATCCAGCGGCGCCTGGTGGTCGGTGAGCGGCTCGGTACGGTGCCTGCCGCCACGCCCATGGTGCCGCTGCAGCGCGACCTGCGCGATCGGCAGCGCAGCCTGCGGCTGCGCCCCGAGGCCGAACCCCGCGACTATGACCTGGATCTGCGCAAGCCGAACGACCTGGCCCGCAGCCACCTGCTGCACCGGCTCACCGTGCTCGGCGTGCGCTGGGGCACGACGCAGCAGGGCCGGACCAGGAACATCGGGACGTTCCGGGAGAGCTGGCAGCTGACCTGGCGGCCAGAGCTGGACCTGGCCCTGATCGAGGCGAGCATGTGGGGCAGCACGGTCGAGGCCGCCGCCGCGCAGCAGGCCCGTTCCCTGGCCGGGGAGGCCACCGCGCTCGAGGAGCTGACCGGGCTGGTCGAGCGGTGCCTGCTCGCGGACCTGGGCGACGCCCTGCCGGAGGCGCTCGCGGCGGTCAGGGACCGCGCCGCGCTGGAAGGCGACGTCACGCACCTGATGGCGGCGCTGCCCGCCCTGGTCCGGGCGGCCCGGTACGGCGACGTGCGCGGCACCGACCCCGGCCGGCTCGGCGAGGTCGCCGTCGAGATGATCACCCGGATCTGCGCCGGCCTGCCCGCCGCGGTGACGTCCCTGGACGAGACGGCCGAACGGGCCATGCGGGACCGTATCGACACCGTGCACTCGGCCATCGGCCTCCTCGCCGACGCCGGGAGCCGCGCTCGCTGGCTGGACACGCTGGCGCGGATGGCGCCGCGGTGTCCCCCGGTGATTTCCGGCCGGCTGACCAGGCTGCTGCTAGACGCGGGACGGCTCACGGCTGATGACGTGGCGATCCGGATGTCGCGCGAGCTGTCCGCCCCCGCCGCGGCCGCGGCCGGCTGGGCTGAGGGTTTCCTGGCCGGCAGCGGCCTGCTCCTTGTGCACGATGACACGCTGCTCGGCCTGGCCGACGGCTGGCTGGCCGGGCTGAGTGCCGACGCTTTCGCCGCCGTGCTGCCTGCGCTGCGGCGGACCTTCGGCGAGTTCGCGCCGCCCGAACGGCGCGCCATCGGCGACAAGGCGGCGAGGCTGGACGGGAGCGGCCGGCCGCCGGTACTGGCCGCGCCGGCCGACGACGACCTGGATGAGGACCGGGCGGCGATCGCGGTGCGGGCCGTGGCCGCGATCCTGGGCCTGCGCGCTCCCTCGGTGTCCGCGCCGTGAGCCCCGGTCACGACGAGCGGATGCGGCGCTGGCGGCTGGTGCTGGGCGCCGCAGATGGCACCGGAGTAGGGCTCACCGGCGACGACGCGCGGATCGACGCCGCGCTCGGCGCCTTGTACGACTCCGATGAGAGGCCGGGCCTCGAGTCGCCCGGCAAGCGCCAGGCCGGCCTGGGCGCCTCGGCCCCGCGGGTCGCTCGCTGGCTCGGCGATATCCGCACGTTCTTCCCGGTCAGCGTGGTCCAGGTGATGCAGAAGGACGCGATCGACCGGCTCGGCCTGACCCGGCTGCTGCTCGAGCCGGAGATGCTGGACGCGGTCGAGCCCGACGTGCACCTGGTCGGGACCCTGCTGTCGCTGAGCCGGGTGCTCCCCGAGCAGGCGCGGGAGTCGGCCCGCGCCGTGGTCCGCACCGTGACCAGCGATCTGGAGCGGCGGCTGGCCCAGCGGACTCGTTCGGCGGTCACCGGCGCGCTGAACCGGGCCAACCGTACGACCAGGCCAAGGCGCCCGGCCGACATCGACTGGGACCGCACCATCCGCGCCAACCTGCGCAATTACCTGCCCCGGCACCGGACCGTGGTGCCGGAGCGGCTCGTCGGCTACGCCAGGAAACAGCAGGCCGTGGCGCGCGACGTCATCGTGTGCCTGGACCAGAGCGGATCGATGGCCTCGTCGGTGGTGTACGGCGGGGTGTTCGGCGCGGTGCTGGCGTCGATCCGGTCCCTGCGCACGTCGGTGGTCGCCTTCGACACGTCGGTGGTCGACCTGACCGAGCAGCTCAGCGACCCGGTGGACGTCCTGTTCGGCACCCAGCTCGGCGGCGGCACCGACATCAACCGGGCCCTGGCTTACTGCCAGCGGCTCATCACCCGCCCGGCCAGCACCATCCTGGTCCTGGTCAGCGACCTGTTCGAGGGCGGCAACACCGGCGAGATGCTGCGGCGGGTCGCGGACCTGACCGCCGCGGGCACCCAGGTGATCGCCCTGCTGGCGCTGTCCGACGACGGCGCGCCGAGCTACGACCACGAGGTGGCGGCTGCCCTGGCCGGGCTGGGCGTCCCCGCCTTCGCCTGCACCCCCGATTCGTTCGGTGACCTGATGGCAGCCGCCATCGAACGCCGCGACCTCACCGAATGGGCTTAGCGGAGCCCGGACCGGCCGCCCACGGCTACGCCACGCTCAGCCGTTCGATGATTTCAGCGGCCGGGTACTCGGTGGCCGACCGGTAGCCCTGCCCGGCCCACAACGACATCCGCTCAGGGTCACCCTCGGCGGCGGCGGCCGCCCGCAGCGGGCGTGTGGCGTTATTGATCTCGGGGTAGGCCGCGGGTGCGCCCTGGTGATCGCGGATGAACTGGTTGACCAGCCCGCGGGCCGGCCGCCCGCTGAAGGCCCGGGTCAGCGCGGTCGCCGTGTACCGCGTATCGGCCAGGGCGGCCTTGTACACCGGATGGGCGCCGCTTTCCGGGCAGCGCAGGAAGGCCGTGCCGCACTGCGCGGCTGCCGCTCCCGCCGCGATCACGGCCCGCACCTGACGCGGACCCATGATGCCCCCGGCCGCGATCTGCGGCAGGCCGGTGACCCTGGCCACCTCGGCGATCAGCGACAGCAGCCCGTAGTCCCGCCCGGGCTCGTTGTCGTTCACGAACGTTCCCCGGTGGGCGCCGGCTTCGTAACCCTGGACGCACAGCGCGTCCGCACCCGCCGCGGTCGCCAGGGCCGCCTCGCCGGGGCTGGTCACCGTGACTGCGACCAGGCTGCCCGCGTCCTGCAGGGCACTGATCACCTCGGCGGAAGGGCAGCCGAAGGTGAAGCTGGTCACCGGCGGCGAATCGGCCAGCAGCGCCGCGACCTTGCCGTCGAAGCCGTCGTCGTCCCAGGTGCCGTCACCCAGCGGCCCGGCGCCGCGCAGCGCGCCAAGATACCGATCCAGCGCCTCGCGGTCCGCGTACGGTACGCCGGGGACGAAGACGTTCACCCCGAAGGGCTCCGAGGTCGCGGCCCGCACGGCGGCGACCTCGGCGGCCATCGCGGCGGGAGTCTTGTAGCCGGCCGCCAGGAAGCCCAACGCCCCGGCGCGAGCCGCCGCGACCACCAGTTCCGTGGTCGACGGACCGCCGGCCATGGGCGCGACGACGATCCGGCGCCGTAGCAGATCCGTAAGGTCCCGCCGGGCCATCACCGGCACCGGGTGATCGAAGTTGGTGTCATCGGCATCGAGCCTACTGGCGGCGGGCCAGCAGCCGCCTTCGCGTCAGCCGCTGGCGGTCCGGCAGGTCATGCTGGTCGATCACGGTGAAGCCCGCCGGGAGCAGCGACGCGGGCTCGCCGGGAGCCAGGCACCAGTCCGGGGACAGATCCGGTCGCGCGTTCCGCGCCTCGGCCGTGAACGCCTCCCAGCCGAGCAGCCCGCCGGACGTCACTGCGCCGGTCGCCGCGACGAAGACGGCCCGCGACCACCAGCCGGTGCACAGCACGAGCGCATGCGAACGCGGTGGGAGCGGCCTGGCGGCCAGGTCCGCGTGGATCAGGGTGACCAGGGGTTCCAGGCCCCTGCGGCGGGCCTCATCGCCGAGCATGCCGAGGGCCAGCTCCGAGACGTCCACCGCTGTGACCAGCCGCCCGCGGGCCGCGGCCAGCAGCGCGGAGCCGGAGGCACCGCAGGCCAGGTCGGCGACCGGGCCGTCCGGCAGGTCCATGGCCAGCGCCCGGACCGCGAGCGGATGCGGGGTAAAGGACGGCACGAACCCGCTGGCGTACCTGGCGTTCCACCGGAGCCGGTCCGGGTGGCCGCCCGGCGGGAGTCCCTCGCCCGAGTCACCAGCGGACATGATCGTGGATACTACGGCCCGGCGAAGGCTGGATAATTACAGCACTGAGTGCCAAAATAGGGCCTTCAGGCATTGTGGCTCGGTGAGGGAGACCGATGGCGAGCACCCGCGAATGGTTCGAGACGGTCGAGGAGGCGCGCCGGAGAGCCCGGCGGCACCTGCCCAGGTCGGTGTATATGGCGCTGGTGGCCGGCACGGAGCAGGGCGTCACGCTGCGGGACAACGTGGCCGCGTTCAGCGAGCTGCGGTTCACCCCGCCGCACATCGGCGACCTGCCCGCGACCCGGCAGCTGGCCACGTCGGTACTCGGACAGGACATCGCGCTGCCGGTCATCGCGTCCCCGACCGGGGTGCAGGCCGTGCACCCCGAAGGCGAGGTGGGCGTGGCGCGCGGGACGGCCGAGGCGGGGACGGTCGTGGGCCTGAGCTCTTTCGCCAGCATGCCGGTGGAAGACGTGGCGGCGGCGAACCCGAACCTGTTCTTCCAGATCTACTGGTCAGGGAGCAAGGACACGATCCTGCAGCGCATCGAACGGGCCCGCCGGGCCGGGGCCAAGGCCCTGATCGTCACCCTGGACTGGTCGTTCTCCAACGGCCGGGACTGGGGCAGCCCGTCCATCCCGGAGAAGATGGACCTGCGGGCCATCGTGCGGTTCGCCCCGGAGGGCCTGACCCGGCCGCGCTACGTCCGTCAGTGGCTGCAGGCCGGCGGCCTGCCCGACCTCACCGTGCCCAACATGGCCGCCCCCGGCGAACCGGCCCCGACGTTCTTCGGCGTCTACGGCGAGTGGATGCAGACCCCGCCGCCCAGCTGGGCCGACCTGGCCTGGCTGCGCGAGCAGTGGGGCGGCCCGTTCCTGGTCAAGGGCGTGATGCGGGCCGACGAGGCCCGCCGCTGCGTGGACATCGGTGCCACCGCCATCTCGGTGTCCAATCACGGCGGCAACAACCTGGACGGCACTCCCGCCTCCATCCGGGCGCTGCCCTCGGTGGCCGACGCCGTCGGCACCCAGGTCGAGGTCCTGCTGGACGGCGGGATCCGGCGCGGCAGCGACGTGGTCAAGGCACTCGCCCTCGGCGCCCGGGCGGTCATGATCGGCCGCGCCTACCTGTGGGGGCTGGCCGCCAACGGCTCGGCGGGCGTGAAGAACGTCTTCGACGTGCTACGAGGCGGGATCGACTCCACGCTGCTCGCGCTCGGGCGGCCGTCCGTTCACGACCTGTCCCCCGACGACATCATCGTCCCGGCGGACTTCGCCCGGGGAATGTCCAAGTGACGGTTCCCTAGCCGGGGCAGCAGCGGCCGGACGGTCCGTCGTTCGGCGCAGCCCTGCCAGACCCCGAGGCTGTACCCGATGTCGTCCAGCAGCCGCGCGGCGACGTAACGCGGCGGGTCAAGGGGCGGCCGCCGGTCCAGCCAGTCCAGCAGCGGCGGCGCGAGGACCAGCGCGGCCAGCGGCCATCGCATCCGGCGCACGGCCACCGCGGCCGGCAGCGCCACCGGCCACCAGGTCCGGGAGATGGCGCTGCCCAGCGGCCTGCCCGCGGCGAGCGTCCCGCCTCCGGCGAGCCGAGCGGCCAGCGGCCAGGCGGTCCCGGCCGCGTGCCAGGGCCATTCCTCGCCGGTAACCCGCGCAAGACGCCGGGCGAGCAGCGCGATGGCGGTGCCGGTACAGGCGGCGCCGGCCGCCGGGCGGCCTGAAGCGGCCGCCAGCCAGGCCAGGGCGGTCCAGGCGGAAATGTAGAGCGGGCGTACCGTCCCCGGGTGTCGCTGCTCCAAGATGGCGGCCGAGGTGCCGTAGTCCTTCCGGCGGGCGAACCACTCGCGCGGCCGCACGCGGTGCTGATGCGGCATGGTCGCGGCCGGCTCATAGCGCACCCGCCAGCCGGACGCGGCCAGCCGCCAGACGAAGTCGACGTCCTCTCCGATCCGCATGGTCTCGGTGAAACCGGTCCCGGCCGCGGCTCGCCGCACCACCAGTGCCGCGCCGGGCACGTAGGGGACACGCGACCCCGGCCGGACGATGCTGGCCCGCGCACCCATATCCAGGGTGGAACTGGCCCCCTCGTACCGAGCCAGCCAGGTACGCCCGGGCTCATCGGGCACGATGCGCGGTGCGACCGCGCCCACCGCCGGGTCCGCGAAGTGCGGCAACAGCGCGTCGAGCCAGCCTGGGCCCGGGACGCAGTCCGAGTCGAGGAACGCGACCAGCGGGGTGTCCGCCGCGGCCAGGCCGGTGTTCCGGGCCGCGGCGGGTCCGCCGTTCACGGCCCGGCGCAGGACGCCCGCTCCCGCGCCGGACGCGACCCGCGCTACCGCGGCCGGATCGCCCGAGCCGTCGTCGACCACGATCACCCGCGGCATCTGCGCCAGGCCGGCCAGGCAGCGGGCCAGTTCGGCCTGGCGGTCGCGGACCGGTATCACCACCGTGACGTCACCGGGACCCCAGGCACGGGCCATCGCTGCCGGGCTCAGCGCGGGATGGGCGATTCCGGTGTCGAGCAGGCGCCGGGCCAGCGCACGGGCTCGTGCGTGGTCCGGTACCGGCGTCCCGGACCACCAGCCGGCCACGTGACGGGCGCCGGACGGCGTGAGGCGCAGCACCCGGACCGGGGAACCGCCGACCAGGACCGTTCCCCCGGCCAGCAGGCGGGAGCCCGGATCCGGGCGCAGGCCGAGCCCGGCGGGAGCCAGCTGATACTCCGGTCCCCGACCCATCGCCACCAGCCAAGGTTAATACGAGTGTTGCTGCCGACACTGTGTGTTACCTGGATCCTGGAACGGGGAACCCCGCCAGCGGGTTCTCGTCGCAGGCCCGCTGCGGCGGGCGCCGGCCGATCGTCACCGGGACCCGGCGGTGCGAGTGGTCGGCGGCCGGGCGAGGCGGTCTCGCGTCGCCCGGCTGGATCACGGCCAGGGCGGCCTCGCCGTGACCCCGCACGCATTCCGGGTCGGGCCCGTCCAGCGGCAGGCCGGTGAAGAACTTGGCCGCCATGCATCCGCCGCGGCACGAGTCGAAGGACCCGCAAGAACGGCAGGCTCCCCCGGTCTGGGGCTCGCGCAGGTCGGCGAACAGCGGCGACTCGCGCCAGACCGTTTCGAACCCCCCGGCCTGCCGGACGTTTCCGGCCAGGAAGTTCTCGTGGATGGCGAACGGGCAGGCGTACACGTCGCCCACGGGGTCGATGAGGCAGACCACGCGGCCGGCCCCGCACATGTTCAGCCCGGGCAGCGGCTTCCCGTACGGCGAGAGGTGGAAGAACGAGTCACCGGTGAGGACCTGCCCGCCGTGGGCGGCCAGCCAGTCGTACAGCTCGCGCTGCTGCCCGGCGGTGGGGTGCAGTTCGGGCCACGCGTCGGCGCCGCGGCCGGACGGGCGCAGCCTGGTCAGGCGCAGCTGTGCGCCGTGATCATCGGCGAGCCGCTTGAACGCGTGGAGCTGCGAGACGTTGTGCCTGGTCACTACCACAGAGACCTTGAAGCCGCGGAATCCGGCGGCCGCGAGGTTGGCCATGGCCCGGGTGGCCGTCTGGTAGGACCCGAGGCCGCGTACCGCGTCGTTGACCTCCGCCGTGGCTCCGTCCAGCGAGATCTGCACGTCGATGTAGTCGCTGGCGGCCAGCCTGCTCGCGGCCGCGGCGTCGAGCTTGATCCCGTTGGTGGAGAACTTGACCCCGACCTGGTGGGCGGTCGCGTAGTCCACCAGCTCCCAGAAGTCCGGGCGGACCGTCGGCTCGCCGCCGCCGATGTTGACGTAGAACACCTGCATCCGCCGCAGCGTGTCGATCACCGTCTGGCACTCGGCGGTCGTCAGCTCACGCGGGTCCCGGCGGCCCGAGCTGGACAGGCAGTGCACGCAGGCCAGGTTGCAGGCGTAGGTGAGCTCCCAGGTCAGGCAGATCGGGGAACTAAGCCCTAGCTCGAACATGTCGGTCAGCCTGGTCGCGTCCCGGCCTGCGCGACGCCCGGCCGGGTCGGTGTCGCCGCCGGCAGTCCCACGGAACGCTGGCGGCGACACGGTCGGGGCCATGCGCCGCTGCGCGTCGGGGACGATCATGTTCGAGCTGGCCAGGGTGGAAAGCGCACGCCCGTAGGTGGCTAGCTCCGCCTCGGTCACACCGGCGGCGATGCACGCGGCCCGTGCCGTGGGCTGGGTCCCGAGGTTTTCCAGCACTCTCAAGAGAGTGGTGCTTTTGAGGAAGGAGAGGTTTCGCGTGCCGAAGTGGTAGAGCATGGCGCCGAACGGCTCAGGGCGGATCGCGGCGCGGGCGTCGAGGCGCCAGGGGCGGTCCAGGTCGAAGGTCGGAGTGACCTGGGACGCTAGCTCAGTAGACACCGCACATGCCGTCGATCGAGACTTCCTCAACCAGAAGTTCCTCAGTGGCGAGCGGCTCGGCCTCGTCCTGATCTGCGGCCGCCGGCGGAACGGTCAGGTGTTCGCCCATTAGTACCTCCCTGCCTCGTGGCACTGGGTGCCATCGTAACGGCACCGAGTGCCACAGATCAAGGCTTAGGGGCGCGGCCGGACGTAGGATGGCCACCGGACGGCCGACCGGATCAGCGGGATGGTGACGGAACGATGTCAGCGGCGGTGGCACCGGGCGAGCAGCCCGACGCGGGCGGACAGCCAGGGCGCCGGCGGGTCACCTCACAGGCCGAGCTGGAGCACGTCGCGTTCGAGCTCTTCGAGGCGAACGGGTTCGAGCAGACCACGGTCGATGACATCGCGATGGCCGCGGGCATCGGGCGCCGGACGTTCTTCCGCTACTTTCCCTCCAAGAACGACGTCCCGTGGGGCATGTTCGAGCTGGAACTCGAGCGCATGCGAGCTCGCCTCAAGGCCTGCCCGCGCGACGTCCAGCTGATGGACGCCATCCGGGTGGCCCTGGTCGACTTCAATCAGGTCCAGCCCGGGCAGATCCCGCGGCACCGGCGCCGGATGGAGCTCATCCTCCGGGTCCCGGCCCTGCTGGCCCATTCCACCCTGCGGTTCGCCGCCTGGCGTGAGGTGATCGCCGAATTCGTCGCCGACCGCACCGGCCAGCGGCCGGGCGCCCTCGCGCCGCAGGCCATCGCGCACGCCGTCCTCGGCGTGGCCGTCGCCGCCTACGAGCAGTGGCTCGACGACGAGGACGCCGAGCTCGGCGCTCTGCTCGACGCCGCGATGTGCCAGCTCGGCGCCGCCTTCACCCGGCCCTGACAGACCCGCATGACCGGACAGGAGGCGAACGTGACCGACCGGCTGGCCGTGGTGACGGGGGCGGCCCGCGGGATCGGGGCCGCGGTGGCCCGGCGGCTGGCTTGCGACGGCTGGTCCCTGCTGCTGGTGGACGCCTGCGCCCCGCAGCCACCCGCGGACTACCCGATGCCCGCGCCCGAGGACCTGACCGCGGTGGCCCGGGACTGCGTCACGGCCGGCGCCAGGGCTGTCGAGAAGCTGACCGCCGACGTCGGCGACGGCTCGGTCCGCGACCAGCTGCGGATCCTGCTGGCCGGCCGGGCTCCGGCCGCCGTCGTCACGGCAGCCGGGGTGATCAGGGGGGACACGGCCTGGGCGGTACCCGACGACGCGTTCGAGCTGATGCTGCGGGTGAACCTGTTCGGCGTCCGGTACCTGGCCGACGTCTGCGTGCCGCCGATGATCGACGTCGGCGCCGGCCGGTTCGTCGCGGTCTCCTCGGCGGCCGCGCTGCGCGCGATGCCGCGGCTCGCCGCCTACTCCGCGGCCAAGGGCGCGGTGGTCAGCTACATCCGCGCCCTGGCCGCCGACCTGGCCGGCACCGGGGTCACGGCGAACGTCGTCTGTCCCGGCTCTACCCGCGGGCCTATGCTGGCCGCCAGCGCCGCCGTCTACGACCTGCCCGGTCAGGAGGCCTTCGCCGCTCAGGCCCTGCTCCGCCGGCTGCTCGAGCCCGGCGAGGTCGCGGCGGCGGTGGCGTGGCTCTGCGGTCCCGACTCCGGCGCCCTGACCGGCGCGGTCATCCCCGTCGACGCCGGCCTGACCGCCTGACCGTCCAGGAAGTAAAGCTTCCTTGATCGGTGTGATCCTCAAGGATGGATGGCCGCGGGAACAGCAGGTCGGGTACTAGCGGCCGGGTCAGGCCGGCCGCCGCACGATTACTGCAGGTTGGCCGGGTTACCTATCGGGTCGCCGACGTACTCGTGCATGGCGTCCAGGTTGTCGCGGGCCGGGTACTTCGCCGCGGCGGGCCCGTCGGCGAACGCGCGGAGCAGGTTCGTGGTCACCTGCCTGACGAAGGCTGGCGTCCGGCCGCCGATGCCGTGCGGGCGGTCACCGTAGATCGCTTCCACCCAGCGCATCGTGCCCGAGTTGAACACCCCGGCCCCGCCGGAGTGCGTGTAGTAGGCGGAGTCGCCGAAGCTGCGGGCGCCCTGGCAGACCAGCGGCGAGTGGGACAGCACCTGGATCGGCCGCGGCACCGGGTAGGCCGGGTTGACCCGGTCGTACTCCACGCCGACCAGGTTGCCGAAGCGGGCCCCCTCGGCGACCCCGGTCCGGGCGAACAGCCAGCTGTCCGGAGCCACCACCTGGTACGCCGCGGTCACCGGGTAACCCTCGTAGATGGTGCCGATCAGCGAGGATTCCGGGTCGGGCACGGGCGGTTCGCGCCAGTCGCTGGTGACCAGCGCGTTGTCCTTGCCGTACTCGGGGTCTTCGGTGTAGCTGGTCTTGTAGCAGATGACCAGCCGGCCGTCGGCGTCCAGCCTGGTCCGCCGGAACATCGCGTTGGCGCCGAGGAAAGCCAGGTTGACCCCGGCGTCGCGGGCCGCGGTCACGTTGGAGCGCTCCCCCGGCGTCCAGTACTCGTCGTGGCCGGGCGAGATCAGCGCGCTGGCCCCGTCCAGCAGGTGCGGGTCCGCCGCGATGTCCATGCCGGTCACGTAGGCCAGCGGCAGGCTCAGGGACTCGGCCAGCTTGACCACGTTCCGCTCGTAGGTGAGGAACATGTCCGCGCCGTTCAGGTCGTACGGCCGGTTCAAGCTGACCGCCAGCGACCGGTTCCCGTAGGAATCGCCGGGACCCATGTACAGGTCGTAGCCGCCCCAGGTGTTGTAGGCCTGCCAGGTCGCGACAGCGGCCTTGAGCACCACCTGGCCCGCGGTGCTGGCCGAGCGGACCGTCATCGGCACGTACCGCTGCGCGCCGGAGTCCGCGTCGAGCCGGAGCAGGTACGCGCCCGCGGGCCAGTCGTCGGTCGGGACCTCGACCACGGGATCCCAGGCGGTCTGCACGGTGTTGGTCGAGCCGGTCAGGCTCGGCGCGCTCTGCCGGTGACCGCGCAGCGAGCCGGACTGCCAGACCTGCCGGGCGCCGTCTCCGCCGTACCAGCCCAGCCGGAAGGCGCGGACCCGGAAGCCCGAGGAGGTGGTCGACACGAACAACGGGAACGACTGGCCGGTCAGTACGCTGGCCGCGCCCGCGTACCCCATGATCGCGTTCGCGGCGCCCAGATGGCGGATCTCCCAGTGCGGATCACCGGCTCGCGAGTTCTCCGACACCACGCGGCGGCCGGTGCTGGCTCGCGGGGTCGCGCGATTGGCCGCCGACCCGGAGTCGCTGCTGCTGCTGCTGCACCCAGCCGCCGCGGCGGCTATCCCGAACGCGCCCAGGCTCAGAAACGCCCGCCTGCTGGCTCCGCCCGCAGGACTGCTGCCGTCCCGGGTCATGGCCGACAGGATGCACCCGCAGCGCCGCGCGCGCAAGCAAGACGTGAGGTCTCGCAGGTGAGGTCGCGGGCCGTTCGGCAGAAATTAGAAGACGATCGGAGGGAAAGCAGCGTGCGCGCCGGTACCGGTGAAACCGCGCTAGGTTATGGCCGTCCCTACTTTCGCTGGTCGCGGCCGCCGAAGCGGTGGCCCGCGCGGAGGATACCGATGACCGAGACAATCGCACCCGCTGAAGCTCCACCCGCCGCCGAGTCGCCGCACCTCGCGCGCCCGCACACCGACGCCGCCGCCCTCCGGGCCATCGACGAGGCCACCAGGCACGTGCACGACCGGGCCGTGAAGATCCGGGCGTGCCCCGAGCTGCACATGCCCAAGCTGGTCCTGTCCGAACACGTGCGCGGGACCAGCATCCTGGACAAGATCGCCGATGGGGTCAACCGGTTTTGCGGCTCGATGTACGTGTTCATCTTCATCACCGTCGGCATCGTGGTCTGGCTATTCCTGGGCAACATCGTGGGGTTCGACAAGACGCCATGGCCGCTGCTGCTCGTCATCCTCAACCTGCCGCAGCTGTCGATCATGATCTCGCTGCAGGTCAGCGCGAACCGGTCCCAGGCCGCCAGCGACCGCCGGGCCATCGCCGACCACGAGACCCTCATCGCGCTGCACGAGATGGCCAAGCAGCAGCTCGACATCCTGAACGGCCAGGACCGGGTGCTGGCCATCCTGGACAATTTCGCCAGCAAGGACATGCCGGGCCGGCAGCGGCACATCCAGGCCTGCGTGGACGAGATCCTGGCCAAGGTCAACGCCGACCCCGCGAGTAGCTGAGCGAGCCAGCCTGACGTGGATCGCTCCCGGCTTGAGGCGTTCAGCGACGGCGTCTTCGCCGTCGCGATCACCCTGCTCGCGCTCAACCTCACCATCGAAGGACCCGGGCATGGCGTAAGGCTGCAACACCAGCTCTGGGAACACCGGTGGTCATTCGCCGCCTACCTGCTCAGCTTCTTCGTCATCGGCATCATCTGGGTCAACCATCACATGCTGCTCAAGAGCATCGCGCTAGTAGACAGGACGCTGCTCTTCCTCAACCTGGTCCTGCTGCTGTTCGTCGTGCTGATCCCGTTCTCGACCGCGACCGTGGCTCAGTACCTGCCGGTCCCGGGCCCGGACGTGAAGGTCGCCATGGTGCTTTACAGCGCCGTGTTCCTGGGCATGTCGGCCGGCTTCGGCGCGATCTTCGAGTGGACGCTGCACGGCGATCACCGGACCGAGCCGCTGCCGCCGGAGGCGCGCTGGCCCGCGCGAGTGCGGTTCGTCGGCGGCGCCAGCGTGTACGCGGTCGCCATCGTGATCTCGCTGTTCAACGCCATCGTCGCATTCATCTTGATCGCCCTGACCGCCGTGTACTACATCGTGGAGCAAACGCCCAGCTCCAGGGCCGCCCCAGACTCTCCCGGCGACGGCGCGCCGGGCGGCTGAAAGTCAGCGAGATAAATAGTTGCCATTAAGCAAGTGTCTCGCTGTACACTCAGTTAACGTGCGGCGAAGCGTTGACTTGAATCATGTGAACGGGACATCAGGCGACCCGCGGTCCGATCGGTACAAGTGGATCGCCCTGTCCAATACGACGCTGAGCATGACGATGGCGACGATCGACGCGTCCATCGTGATCATCGCGATGCCGGCCATCTTCCGCGGCATCGGCCTGAACCCCCTCACCCCGGGCAACGTGACCTACCTGCTCTGGATGATCATGGGATACCTGCTCGTCCAGTCGGTGCTGGTGGTGACGCTGGGCCGGCTGGGCGACATGTTCGGCCGGGTGAAGATCTACAACCTGGGCTTCGTCGTCTTCACGCTGGCCTCGATCGCGCTCTCGCTTGATCCGCTGACCGGCACCCACGGCGCGCTGTGGCTGATCGGTTTCCGGTTCGTGCAGGCATTTGGCGGCGCGATGCTGATGGCAAACTCGGCCGCGATCCTGACCGATGCGTTCCCCGCGAACAAGCGCGGCATGGCGCTGGGCATCAACCAGATCGCCGGGATCTCCGGGCAGTTCGTGGGGCTGTTGCTCGGAGGCGTGCTGGCTGCGGTGAACTGGCGCCTGGTGTTCTGGGTCAACGTGCCGATCGGGGTGTTCGGCACCGTCTGGGCGTACCGGAGCCTGCACGAGATCGCGACCACCAGGCGCGCGAAGATCGACTGGATCGGGAACATCCTGTTCGCGGTGGGCCTGGGCACCGTGCTGATCGCCATTACCTTCGGGATCCGCCCCTACGGGGGGCACCCGACCGGGTGGACCAACCCCTTGATTATCGGCGGGCTGATCGGCGGCGTCGTGATGCTGATCGTCTTCTGCATCTTCGAGACCAAGATCGCCGAGCCGATGTTCCAGATGGGCCTGTTCAAGATCAGGGCCTTCGCAGCGGGTAACGCCGCCAGCCTGCTCGGCTCCATCGCTCGCGGCGGGCTGCAGTTCATTCTGGTCATCTGGCTGGCGGGCATCTGGCTGCCGCTGCATGGCTATGACTTCACCGTGACACCGCTGTGGGCCGGAATCTACATGCTGCCGCTGACAGCGGGCTTCTTGATCGCCGGGCCGATCTCAGGCACCCTGTCCGACCGGTACGGGCCCCGGCTGTTCGCCACCTCCGGACTGCTCCTGGCGGCCGTCTGTTTCGTCGGGCTCATGCTGCTCCCGGTGGACTTCCCCTACCCGCTGTTCGCGCTGCTGATCTTCGGCAACGGGGTAGGTTCTGGCCTGTTCGCCTCGCCCAACACCTCCGCGATCATGAGCTCGGTGCCGGCCGGGCAGCGCGGCTCCGCGTCCGGCATGCGGTCCACCTTCCAGAACTCCGGCATGTCCCTGTCCATCGGCATCTTCTTCTCGCTGATGATTGCCGGGGTGGCCTCGGCCCTCCCCCACACCCTGACCAGCGGGTTGCGCGCCCAGGGCGTGCCGCTGTCGGTGGCCACGCAGGTCGGTCACCTGCCGCCGGTCAGCACGTTGTTCTCCGCCCTGCTCGGCTTCAACCCGGTGCAGAACCTGCTGGCGCCTTCCGGCGTCCTGGCCAAGCTCCCCGCGCACAGTGCCGCGGTCCTGACCGGCAGGCAGTTTTTCCCGGAGCTGATCTCGGCGCCGTTCCATCACGGCCTGGTCATCGTGTTCACCGCCGCCGCGATCATGTCGGTGCTCGGCGCGCTGGTCTCGCTGCTGCGCGGCAAGCAGTTCTACTACGATGACGACGCCGTCCCGTCCGCGCCTAAGACCATTATTCCGAACGAACCGCCCCTCGCCTCCGCGAACGGTGACTCAGCGCCCGTGGCGAGCGCCGCGGATCATACCGGCCAGCCGGCCGGCGGGTAGACTGTTGCCGTGCCACGCTATGAGTACCGGTGCCGCGCCTGCGGCGACACGTTCGAGCTGAGCCGCCCGATGACCGAGTCATCGGCGCCCTGCACCTGTCCGCAGGGTCATGACGACACGGTGAAGCTCCTGTCGACGGTCTCCGTGGGCGGCCTCGCGTCCGGCCGCTCGGCCGGTCTGCCCAGCTCCGGCGGCGGGGGATGCTGCGGCGGGGCCTGCGGCTGCCGCTAGCCCCCGGCGGTCATTCTCGCGTCATTTGATACAAGGGTGCTGGCTCGTATGGCACAGCGGCTGATCGGCACACCTGCTTGGCTTAACACTGAAGGTTAAGCACAAGTACGGAGGCAAGTGCGATGGCCGTCACGATGATCGGAAGACCATCATGGCCGTACCGGCCGGCCCGGGGACACAATCCCCAGGGCCGCGACCTGCCTGATCAAGCACAGCCAGATCAGGGGCCCGCCCAAGAAGTCATCGGCGAAATGGCATGGCTGCTACGTGACACCCGCAGCAGCATGTTCTTGGGCGGAGGCGTGCTGAGCGCGATCACCATCGCCATCGGCCTGGAGGCCGCGTTCTCGGGCCACGCGATGCGACCGGGCGTAGCCGGCGCGGTCAACGCCGGCCTGCTGTCCGGCCTGTTGCTGTGCTGGCTGACCGCGGTCGTCATGCTGGCCCTGGCCAACAGGCCGGTGCACAACGCGCTCAGCGAGATGCGCTGGAAAACGGGCGCCCCTCTCGACCCGCGGGCCGGCTGGCTGACGCTGCCGCCGACGGGAGCCGATCCGGAGCAGTGGACGTGGGCGCGCGCCCACCTGCTGCTCGGTGCGGCCCGGCTGGCCCGGCGCCGCACCCAGATGGCTGACACCTGGACCTATATCGCCGCCGCGTACTTCCTGGTCTGGACCGCCGTGATCCTCCTCGGCCTATGAGGGGGGCCGAGAAGACACGTGTCACCTCGGGATTTGTCAATGGCCCGCAAAAGGCTCATTGTTAGAACCAGTGTCGGCTATTACCCGCTTGCCGCCATATAAGGCATTTCCCGACGGTGACAACGAAGATGCAGGGGTTCTGGACTCTACTTTCTCAAGATGAGCAGGATGCCCTGCGGAACCTTGGCGTGCCCCGGGACTATCTGGTCGGCACGACTCTCTGCAACCAGGGCGATCTCGCCACCCACGTATTCATCTTGCTGGCCGGATGGGTCAAGATCCTTTCCACGACCCAGGACGGCCACGAGATCGTGCTCGCGCTGCGCGGTGACGGGGACATCGTCGGGGAAATCGGAGGTGAGATCGGCCAGCGCAACGCCACGATTCGGTCCATCAGCAAGGTACGGGCACTGACCGTGCCGTACGACAATTTTCGGTCATTCCTCGACGCTAACCTGGGGGCAGGTCACGCTTATCGGAGCGTCGTCACGCATCGATGGAACGACACGGACGCGATTCTCCGCATCCGTGCGGTGACAACCGGCAAGCAGCGACTCGCTGCGCTGCTGCTCGACCTGGCCGGACGGCACGGTCATGCCACCAACAACGGTGTGATCGAGCTAAGGACGCCGTTGTCGCAGGAGGAACTGGCCAGCCTGGCTGGCACGTCGCGGGCCACAGTCACGCGCACTTTCGACGATTGGAGGCAGCGCGGCCTCATCCGGACTGCTACGCACCGGATCACGATCATCGACGAGCAAGTCCTACGGCGGATCGCGGGGTCGGCCCTGCTGACATGACCCGCCGTCAGCAGGGTTCAGGAGGCCTGGGGCAGCGTCGGCATGGCCGTGATTCCGCTCGCAGAGGGGAGATGAACCCAGCCTCTCCGGCGCTGATCGCCGACGTTCACGGTCACGAGCGGGAGAAACTTTCCGCCGTCGATGCCGTCGTAACCGTGACGGATGATCGGACGGTAGATGTAGTCCGAGCGACAGGGCGAGCGGTACCGTCGCGTTCTTGAGCTCGGCCTTGAACCGGGGCGCGTCCAGCAGACGGAAGGCCACGTCAGGTCCTCGCCGAAGAAGCCCTTCCCGTCATAGAGCACCTCCCCCGCGTGGATGACCGCTCGCAGGCGCAGGATGCGCGGCTGGTCGCCGGGGAGATGCTGCTGTTGTACGCGGCGAGCAGGCGAGCGAGGGCGGGGATCAGGCGGCTCAGCAGCAGCGGCTTGGGGATTTCGTCCACGGGTCGCAGCAGGACCAGGAATCCGTCTCCGCGATCGGTAAACGGATGGTGGTAATGCTGGGTACCGATTCCGGTTACGCACAAGGCATCCCCGACGAGCCGGTAGACCTCGTAACGTAGCTCTTCCTTGGCCCGGTTGTTTCGCTTCGTGGAGCCCTCGATGTCGACCGCCAGGATGCTCCGGTCAGGGACTCTGGCGGCGCGGCTGCTTGCCGTTGAACGGTGATATGTAACCGTTTGTCTCAGTGAGGCTGGCGGGACCGGGATCGACCGTCGGGCTACCACATCGGCCGCCTTGGCGCTCGCCAAGGCGGAACCCAACACACTCGTCCGAAGGGGGGACACCCTCGCATCGCTGGCGCGTAGGCACACGTGGTCGGTCGCCGGACCGGCTGGTTTGGCTGAAGATGCATCGGATGCCTCCCCAAGTCCCGAGATGTCGCCTAAGTCTCTGACCTGGGACTATGCACCTTTGCGTAGACTTTCGTCACACTTGACATGGTTCCCTGTGAGTTTGACGTAAAAACATGCTAATCTCGTTGATACAGCTTAAAAACTTGGGTAAAGTTTTGAGCAACTCTCGTGAGCAGCGACGTGTAGTGCTTGCCCTGGATGGTAGAACCGACTATCCATCGGTAGCGGTGCTGCCATTTGGTCACACAAGACACTTGAGCCTCAAATGGAGGTCAGATGGTGGCCGAGAACGACCAGCCGTCGATTCCGGCACGGAGGCTGGCCGAGCGTCTACGGGATCTCCGTGAGCAGGAACATCTCACCCAGAGGCAGCTGGCCCGGCTCCTGGGCGGCTCGGGTCCGCTCAGCATCGCCACCATCTCCCTGTGGGAGAAGCCGGGCTCGAATCGGCTGCCGCCAGCGCATCGGCTGGCTACCTATGCCCGCTTGTTCTGCACCAGTCGGTCGTTCGACGGCGACCGGCCTCGTCTGCTCAGCTCCGGCGAGCTAAGCGAGCAGGAACGCGAGCGGGAGAGTGAGCTCTACGACGAGCTCATCGCGCTGCGCGAGCGGGCGCAGTCGACGAACGTCCCGGCGCCAGCGAAGGGAGCAGCGCAGCGCGATCTGGCATTTCCCGGACCCGATCGCGGTCAGCATCGTTTGCTCTGACGCGGTTGAACCGCCGCCGTACGCTCAGCCATCCGACCTGAACTACACCCGGTACGCCAGGTACGCGGACCTCGACGCGCTGTTCGAGGTGTTCGGGCAGGTCAAGGCCGACAATCCGGAACGCATGATACGGATCCTGCCGACGGCGCGGCTGGGCCAGGATTTTGCCTTGAACCACCTGATCATCATCGGCGGCGCGGCCTCGGATGCGGCGAGTTTGTTCGCGCAGGACATTCCGCTGCCGACCGCGGAGGAGATTCCGGGTACGGATCCGGTAACGCATCTCTTCAAGTGCACCGTGGGAGAGGAGACGCGAGAGTTCAGGTCGGCGCGGGACGAGGAAGGAAGAACCTTGGTGCGGGACGTTGGGCTGATCGCCCGTAGCCCGCATCCCATCATCCCGGGTGGGACTGTTACCTTGCTGAGCGGAATTACCAGTCGCGGCGTCCATGGTGCGGCGCTGTGCTTTATTGACTCGCATCTCCGAGATACCAATGAACGGTATCTGGAGAGCGCCTTCGGGAACGTCGAGTCCTTCTGTATTCTCATGAACATTCCGGTCCAGAACGACGTAGCCTTGCCGCTTAACCTGTGGCGTGAGAACACCCGCCTGTACGAGTGGTCGGCCGAGACCGGCGCACGGTGGGGTGACCGCCAAGATGAAAACTAGTTCGGAATTGTCTGAAGCGGAAAACGGGGAGAGCTCCCGAGACCTTTCCAGATACAGTCGTACGATGACCTGCTTCAGTTTCCGGAGATTCCGGCTAGTACCATCGATACTGCCGTCCGGTAAGCGGGCTATCACGGAGCCCCTCGTCGATGCAATCGTCGTTCCGACTATCCGCTCGGCGGAACATCTGCACTCGGCCGTGAAACTCGCAGCGCATGCCCGGTGCCACCTGATCGCGGTCTATACCGACAGTCCGCCCGCTCGGCTCTCGGCTGTCCTTGACGGATTTCGCCTCGGCCCAGGTCACCCTGTTGACCGTTCGCAGGGAAGGCACCGTGGATCGTCTGCTTGACCTCGGCACATCGCTGCCGCAGAGCCGTGTGTCACCTGCCGCGCTCGACATCGGCAGAAAGCGCAACCTTGGCCTGCTGATCGGTCGCGTGTGCGGGTGGACGCGTATGCTCTTCCTCGACGACGATATCCGCAAGCTGAATGTAGCCAAGCTAAGCTCGGCGGCAGCACTGCTGGACGACTATCCGAGTCGTAGGGTTGCAGGTAAAGAAATACCCGGACGCGTCAGTTGTAGGACACGCGCGGCGCCTAACCGGACGAAGGCAGGAACCATTCGTTTCCGGCGGTGTCGCTTCTGGTCAACCCGCAGCTCCTCAACGGGTATTTCGCGCCGGTTTATCATGAGGACTGGCTCTGCGTCATCGACCACCTCCGCAAGGGTGAAGTCGCGATAGGCGGTTCGGTAGGACAGTTGCCGTACCTGCCTTTTACCACTCCGGAACGCGCTCAGCTTGAGGAATTCGGGGATATCCTGCTAGCGGGACTGCTCTGGCTGGTTCATTCGCGTGTCAGGAAGAACGCTCCGAATATAGCCTATTCGGTAGCGGATACCGAGTACTGGCGAGAGGCAACGAATCCACGCTTCTGGAAGCAAATCATGGAACAGCGTGCAGCGCTGATCCGGGAGGTTGCCAAGCGACTTACGGAGATGAATTTCGCTGATCCCTTGCCATTTTCGTCGCTAACAGCGGCAGAGCAGCGACTTAGCGAGCTGGAGCCGGCAGACTTCGTGTCGTTTACGGAAGCGTGGCTGACTAGCATCGCCGAATGGCGTCGGCAGCTGTCTCTCCTGCCACGGGTCAACTTGGCCGACAAAGCGCGAGCCATTGAGAAGGCGGTCGCCAAGCTCGACTTGGCCGAGGTTGTCCGCGTACACGAACTGCCTCCGCAAGGCGTTTCGACGAAGCAAACTGGCTGGATCGGCGGCTTCGCCGCCCGTTGGGGCCGCCGAGCTGGGGCCGACGGTCTCCGCGTGCTCAGGATGCCCAACTGGTTCTGAGCGAGCCGTGGCAGCCGTCAGCGGGTCATGGCGGGGGTTCGCTGTTCGGCGGCTTCGTACCTGGCGGCGGTGCGGGCCGCGGTCCGCAGCGCCCACCGGCCGTTGGTGACCAGGGCCAGCACCATGATCGCCACACCGCAGCCAGCGAGCAGTAGCCAGTCGGCGTGACTGGCCGGGACGAACCCGGCCCGGAGCGGGCCGTGCAGGTTGGCGGCCAGGATCGAGCCGGTGATCGCCACGCCGAGCGAGGTACCGATCTGGCGGCTGGTCGAGGCTATCCCTGAGGCCACGCCGGCCTGCGCGAAGGGCATACCCGATACCGCCGCCTGGGTGATCGGCGCGTTGACCATGCCGGACCCGAGGCCGAAGACGCTGAACGCGATGATGATCTGCAGCGTGGACCACGACGTAGTGATCCCGGACAGCATCACGCTCCCGATCGCGATGCCCGCGCCCGCGATGAGCAAGGGCAGCCGCCCGCCCCGGCGCGCCAGGATCCGGCTGGACGCCACCGCACCGACCGCCATCACCGCGGCCATCGGTACCATGTGCAGCCCGGCGACCAGGGGGGACATATCCCGCACGTCCTGCAGGTACAAGGTGGCCAGGAGCAGGAAGCCGCCGAGGGCGGCGAAGGCGCTGATCGCGGTCAGCACCGCCCCGGCGAACGGCGCGCTGCGGAAGAACCGTCGGATCGAGCACCGGTTCGGTGTGGCGCGCCTCGTAGGCCACGAAGACCACGAGGGTCACGGCCGCCAGCGGCGAACAACGCCAGGGTTTCCGGTGAGTGCCAGCCGTCAGTGGGGCCCTCGATGATCGCGTAGGTCAGCGAGCCGAGCATCACGACGATGAGTCCCTGTCCGACCGGGTCGCGCATCGGCGCGCTCTGGCCGCCCGGGACTCTGGTACGAACCGGGCGGTCAGCGCGATGGCCGCCAGGCCGACCGGGATGTTGACCCAGAACACGCCCCGCCAGCCGACGGTCTCGACCAGGACGCCGCCCAGCACCGGACCGAGCGCTACGGACAGGGCGAACGTACCACCCCAGGCCCCGAGCGCCCGGGCGCGTTCGGCGCGGTCGGTGAACGTATTGGTGATGATCGACATGGCGACCGGGTTGAGCATGGATCCGCCGATCGCCTGCACCATCCGGAATGCGACCAGCCAGCCCAGGCCGGGCGCGAGGCTGCACAGCCCGGAGCCGACCGTGAATACGGCGAGGCCGACCTGGAACGTCCGTCGGCGGCCGACGCGGTCGGCGGTCGCGCCGGACAGCATCAGCAGGCTGGCCAGCACGAGCGTGTAGCCGTCGATGGTCCACTGCAGCCCGGCCACCGAGGCGTGCAGGTCCCGGCCGATGGACGGCAGCGCGACGTTGACGATGGTGCTGTCCGAGACCGACGATGAACAGGCTGAAGCAGCAGATGACGAGCACGAGCATGCGGCGACGGTGGCTGAGCTCTGGCACGTGGTATCACCCGGATCGGCGGAAAGTATTTGCCTCACGGCAACTAACTACTCTTCCCTCCTGACTATTTCCGCCTGCCGTGCAACCCAGGCTGAGATGTTTGTCACTGCCGGTCAGCCCAGGCGCGACGCGGTGGCCTTGGCCCACTGGGTGGTGCACAGCAGGCCGAGCAGGAGGACCACGTACCCGCAGCCGGCCAAGATCCACCAGCCCGCGTGGGCCGCGTGGACGAACCCGTCCCGCATCGACCCGCGGATGCTGGCGGCCAGGACCGAGCCGACGATGGCCACGCCCAGCGACTGGCCGAGCTGGCGGCTGGAGGAGTTCATGCCGGAGGCCATGCCGGCCTGGGTCTTCGGCACCCCGGACATGACCCCGTTGGTGATCGGCGAGCTCACCATGCCGGCCCCGATCCCGAACAAGGCGTAGGTGACGATCAGGTACAAGTGCCCTGTCGAGCCGGTCAGCCGGGACAGCGCCGCGCTGCTCAGGGTGAGCGCCGCGCCCGCGATGACGAAGGGGACCCGCGGGCCACGCTTGGCCACGATCCGCCCTGCCATCGGCGCGCACAGGGCCATCACCACCGGCATCGGCAAGATGGTCAGGCCGGCCTGCAGCGCGGACAGGCCGCGCACGTCCTGCAGGTACAGGGTAGACAGGAACAGGAACCCGGCCATCGCGGCGATGGCGCAGACCGCGGTGAGGTTAGCGCCGGCGAACGGCACGCTGCGGAAGAACCGGAAGTCGACCATGGGCTCCTCGCGACGCGGCTCATAGGCGAGCAGCACCGCGAGCGCGGCCACGGACAGCGCGAAGAAGCCGAAGATCTCCGGTGAGCGCCAGCCGTAGGCGGGACCCTCGATGATCGCGTAGGCGAGCGACCCGAGCATCACGATGATGAGGAACTGGCCTACCGGGTCCGCGCGGCGGGACCGTGGCGCCTTGGAGTCCGGCACCAACAGCGCGGTCAGCGCGATGGCAGCCAGGCCCACCGGGATGTTGGCCCAGAAGATCCCGCGCCAGCCCACCGCGCCGACCAGGACGCCGCCGAGCACCGGGCCCAGCGCCATGGACAGGCCGAACACGCCGTCCCAGATGCCGATGGCGCGGGCCCGCTCGGCTGGGCCGGTGAAGGTGTTGGTGATGATGCCGAGGGCGGCCGGGTTGAGCATCGAGCCGCCGACTCCCTGCAGGACGCGGAAGCCGATCAGCCAGCCGAGGCCCGGGGCCAGGCTGCACAGCCACGAGCCGAGGGTGAACAGCGACAGGCCGACCTGGAAGATCGTCCGGCGGCCGATCCGGTCGGCGAGGGTACCGGAGAACATCAGCAGGGCGGCCAGCGTGATGGTGTACGCGGCGACCACCCACTGCAGGCCGGCCACGCCGGCGTGCAGGTCGTGGCCGATGGACGGCAGCCCGACCATCACGATCGTGTTGTCCAGCCCGACCATGAACAGGCTCAGGCAGCAGACGGCCAGCATGAGGGTGCGGCGCGCGCGCACCGCGCCGCCGGTGACGGTGTTCGAGCGGGTATCGGGGTGTTGCTCGGCATCGCGAGCTAGCTCAAGGCTCAGGACGGGTACGGATGTCCGTTCTGGTAGCCGAGTAGGCACGTTGAGTGACCTCCAGTGGGTGCCTTGTACTGGTGCCTGCATCGGGCAAACCCCTCGGGGGACGTGCTCGCCGCGGACGAGCACAGGCTTCTTATGTGACTTCTGGCCCGGAGCTCACCGGGGCTGAGCCCGACCAGATGATCGGGAGCTTGTCGATTCCGTAGATGCCCTCGACCCCGCCCAGTTGCGGCGGCCCGTCCAGAGCGAGGTCAGGGGTGCGCGGCGCGAGGAACGCCAGGGCCTCTTCCAGTTCCGCCCGGGCCAGGTTGGAGCCCAGGCAGAAATGCGTTCCGGCGCCGAACGTAAGCAGCCGGGCGTCGCGGGTCGCGGTGATGTCGAACTCCTCGCCCGAGCCGCCTTCCCGGTTCGCCCGTTCGGCGCAGACCGCCACGATCGTGCCGGCCGGGAAGATCACGCCACGGTGCTCGACCTGCTCCAGGCAGATCCGCGCCGTGAACGGCGTGACCGGCTCGAACCGCAGCACCTCGTCGACGGCACGCGGGGCCAGCGCGGGGTCGGCGGCCAGCAGCGCCCACTGGGCCGGATGCCCGGCGAACAACCGGATGGCGTGCGCCAGCTGAGCGGTGGTGGTGTCTATCCCCCCGGCCAGCAGGTTCGCTACGAGCTGCACGCATTCCGCGGCGGACAGCCGCCCGCCCGCTCCCCCTGCCCCCTCTTCTGGGTCCCGGGCCGCGAGCAGGTCGCTGATCAGGTCGTCAGCAGGCGCGGCGCGCCGGGCCCCGAGCAGCGCGGTCACGTAGTCCTGGACCTCGATGACGGCCCGCTCGATATCGTCCCGGTTGGTGCTCAGGGCCCGGATGTCGAACTGCCGCTGCACCCAGCTGGACCACTCCTGCAGTCGCCCGGCGTCCTGGTGCGGTGCGCCGAGTACGGTGGCGATGGTCAGCGAGGGGAAGGGCCGGGCCACCGCGGCCACGAAGTCGCAGCTGCTGTTGGATGCCACCTGGGACCACAGGTCCGCAAGGAAGCCGCGCATCACCGGGCGCCAGCGGTCCGCCCGGCGGGGCGTGAACGCCGGGCCGACCAGCGCCCGCAGCCGCCGGTGCTGCTCGCCGGTGAGGTTCAGGATGTTGGCGTCGATGTGGTCGGCGAGCGGCCCGGCGGTGACCCCGAAGAACTCCGCGATCTGTCGGCCGGGAAACGCCGTTACCCGTGACCGCAGGAAGAACTCACCGGAGTCGTGATCGAGCACGATGTAAGCGAGCGGCGACTTGGCTAGCCAGCCTTGCTGGACGGTTTCGGCTAGCTGCTGGTGGTAGCGGTCGGCCGAGAAGTCCGGCGCGGTGTAGTCGAACGCCGGCAGGTCAAGATCGGACACAAGGTTCATAACAGTTATGACGGTACACTTACGCGTTCAGTAGTCAAGTGGCTACGCTCAGCATTTCACAGTGCGTTCGGGCCTCATGTTGTGAGTCTGCGGTCTAGATTTGCTTGCTAGGCAGTCCGTTATGTGAGGATATCAACGTGCTGAGGGGGGAGCCATGAGCCGCAGGCTTCTGCAGCTGGTTATCCCGGTGACGCCGGAACGAAGAATGTTCCGGATTCATGACCCGGCCGTGGACCCCGACGCCCCGGGCGGTCCGCTGCCGCCGGTCGGCGCGCTCATCAGCACGAACCGCGAGCAGCTGTGGGTCGGCAGCCTGCAGGAGGATATCAATGTGCGGCTCGTTCTGGAGGAATGGGACGGGGCCCCCCCACCGTGCGGCGACGCCTGGGACGAGGAAGCGAAGGGGAGCGTCTACCTGCGCGGACAGCTGAGCATCAGCATGGGCCAGGCAGGCGCCGCAGTTCACGGGCTCCGCCTGGGCGGCGGGTTCGGTGACTACTCAGTCCACGTCTACGCCAGCAACCGCGATGTGGTGACCCGTCGCTACACGGCGCTGTTCGACCGGCACCGCAATCCGCTCAGTGATGAGTTCCAGCAGGAGAAAAGGACGCTCGAGGGCCTCGAGCGGTACCTGGTCCAGCTGTGGCGGGAATCCTTAGCCGAATCTGACTACGGACTAGTCTCGGGCAGCATCGCCACGTTGGTCGGCTGGTCCTTGGCCTGCTGTGCCTTACCGGTCGCGGTAGACCCGGTGGAGCGGGTCGGGGCACCCTGGCTGGTGATGGACTTGGCACTGGTGCTGGCGCCGACGGAGGACTCGTGTGTGCGGCTTGGCTCACTGCTGGTCGCGGCCGACATCGTGGTGTGGGCTGGTGCGCTGGTCGGCGGCGAGGACCGCGGCACATGCGCGCGGAACGGGACCATCGCGTAGACCATCAGCGAGACCATCGCCACCAGTAGGACCGTGAACAGTGAGCCGATGATGCGCGCCCGGGGCGAACGTAGCACCGTGGCAGGACCCGGCCGCCGGAAAGTCGTCAGGCACGAGGCGAGGCCGGGATCATCGGCCGCCAGGCGCCGCTCGATCTCCGCGAGCATACGCTGCTCGTCCTGCGACAGGGCCATACTGCCACCCCTCCGCCTCGCGTCCGGGTCGATACCCTCTCACTATCTCTCAGGAGGGCGTCTTTATCCAATTGTTCTAGCTTCGTACTTCGCCTGTTTTCCAGATCGTGAGATCCGCCCGCTGGGCCGAATCTTACCCACGATCGATCTAAATATTCGTGACGAGCGACAGCGTGTCAAGCTTGCCCTAATCGAAAAACCGTTCTATCGTGAGGTCCATGCGCTGGGACAATCTGCGGCTGGACGATCAGCTGGCCGCTGACCAGGATTCCACCGGCGGCGAGACCTTGTTTCCGGCCGAGCGCCGGGATGTGGCGCTCCCGCTCATCGAGCGCGGGGCGGTGGCCCGTACCTTCGACACTCCGGGCTTCCGGGGCATGACCTTCTACGAGGTCCGGGCCAAGTCCGTCGTCAACCGCGTCCCCGAGGCATCCAGGATGCCGTTCCGCTGGACCATCAACCCCTACCGGGGCTGCCAGCATTCGTGTATTTACTGTTACGCTCGGCAATCACATAGTTACCTAGAGCTAAATACGGGAACGGACTTCGACACCAAGGTCGTGGTCAAGGTGAATGCGCCCGAACTGACGCGTAAGAAGATGGCCTCGCCCAGTTGGCAGGGCGAGCACATCGCCATGGGCACCAACGTGGACTGCTATCAGCGGGCCGAGGGCCGCTACCAGCTCATGCCCGGCATCATCAGCGCGCTCAAGGACGCCGCCAACCCGTTCTCCATCTTGACCAAGGGCACCTTGATTCTACGGGACATCGACCTGCTGGCGGAGGCGGCCGAGATCACCGACGTGGGGCTGAACGTCTCGGTGGGATTTATCGATAAAGAGCTATGGCGATCTGTCGAGCCCGGCACGCCTGCCCCGGCACGCCGGCTCGAGGCATGCGCCGCCTTGAACGAGCGAGGGCTGCACTGCGGCGTGCTCATGGGGCCGGTGGTGCCGTTCCTGTCCGACTCCCCCGCCCAGCTCGACGCGGCCGTCAGCCAGATCGCGGCGGCCGGCGCCACGCACGTGATGCCTATCGTGCTGCACCTGCGCCCCGGCACCCGGGAGTGGTTCTTCCGCTGGCTGGGTGCCTATCACCCCGGCCTGGTCGGCCGGTACCTCGACCTGTACGGCCGGAGCGCCTACGCCCCGAAGTCCTACCAGGCCAGGATCGCCGGCCAGGTCCGTGAGCTCGCCGGCAAGCACGGCATCGGCCGGCCGAGGCCGGGCTTCGGCCATGGACGGCGACCGGTGCCCGAGCGTCCGGCCCCGCAGTCCCCGCGGGGTTCCGCGGAGGTTTCCCGGCCTCCGGCGGCCACCGATCCCGTAGCTCTCTCCCTGGCATCATCCGAGCAGCTCACCCTGCTCTGAAGTCCGCCTGGGCCGCCGGGCTGAGGTCGGCGAGGGCCCGCACATCTGCGCAAAAACCAGTTGTCGCTAGGACTGATCCCTTTTTAGCCTAGCCACGGCAGTTCCTTAGGTTTTTTGTCTGGATGTGATCGCCCTCAGCGAAATCAGGCACTTCGCGATCTAGCTTGACAGCGGCACATAACGCGATACATCGTATTTCCTAGGAAAAATTTCAGAGAGTTCGGGAGGACGACGTGGCACGCGGGACCACGGGGGCGCCCCGTAACACGCCAGATCCTGATGTCCCCGCCGCCGGCGGGGACATCAGGGCGGCTCAGACGCAAGACACTCAGGAACGGGGACCCCGCCATCGGCAGACTCGGCCGGGCAGTCCTGAGACATCACCAGACCAAGGCAGGCCGGGCAAGCCGCGGGGCGTAAGCCGGCTGATCGCCATCATCTGCGGCAGACGAACCAAGTGGGTCGTCGTCGCGTTCTGGCTCCTGGTCGTCGTCGCCTTGGGCTCGCTGGCCGGCAAGCTGCAAGGCGCGGAGAAGAACGACGCCTCGGCGTACCTGCCCGGTACGGCCGAGTCGACCCAGGAACTCAACGAACAAGCCATCTTCCAGTCCAAGAACTACAACCCCGCCCTGGTCGTCTACGTACGCGACAGCGGGATCACCCAGGCTGACCTGGCCAAGGCGGAAGCGGACGCGCGGTACTTCGCCTCGCTGTCGGTGGTGGACGGGCGGGTCGCTCCGCCGATAGTGTCCAGCGATCACAAGGCGATCGAGACCGTGATCGGCTCGGACCTCGGTTACAACAGCGACCTGAGCGGCTTCATCACGACCGTGCAGAATACCGCGACCAAGAATGCCGACGGCCTCAGCGTCTACATCGGCGGACCCGCAGCCAGCGCGAACGACGAGCTCAAGATCTTCAAGGGCATCGACTCGACCCTGCTCTACTCGGCGCTGGCCGTGGTCATCGTGCTCTTGCTGCTGACCTACCGAAGTCCAGTGCTCTGGGTGCTGCCGATCTTGTCGGCGGGCGTGGCGCTGACCGTCGCCCAGGCCGTCATCTACCTGCTCACCCAGCACGCGAACCTGACCGTCAACGGGCAGAGCGAGGGCATCCTGGTCGTGCTGGTGATCGGCGCGAGTACCGACTACGCGCTGCTCCTGGTGGCCAGGTACCGGGAGGAACTACGCAGGCACGCCGACCGGCACCAGGCCATGGCGGTCGCCCTGCGCCGGGCCGGTCCGGCCATCATCGCCAGCGGGCTGACCGTGATCATCGGCATGCTGTGCCTGCTGGCCGCCCAGTCGAATGACATCTCCGGCTTGGGCCCGGTGGCGGCCATCGGCATCGGCGTCGGCCTGATCGCCATGATCACGCTGCTGCCCGCCCTGCTCGTCGTGTTCGGCCGGTGGATGTTCTGGCCGGTCCGGCCCAGTTACGGCTCACCCGAGCCGACCCGCCGCGGGCTGTGGGCCCGGGTCGGGCGGGCTATCAGCGGCCGTCCGCGCGCGGTATGGCTGGTGACCGCCCTCCTGCTCGCCGTGTGTTCGTTGGGCATGATCGGGTTCAAGTTCGGCACGCTGACCACGGCTCAGTCCTTCCGCGGTACCCCGGCCTCGGTGACCGCTCAGAATGTGCTGGCCAAGTACTTCCCGGCTGGTACCGGCGAGCCGGTCCAGGTGATCTCTACGGCAGACGGCGCTGGGGCGGTCAGGACCGCGCTGGCCGATACGCCGGGCATCGCGTCGGTCACCCAGCCGGTGACCAAGGACGGGCTGGCCTTCCTGCAGGCGACGATGATCCCCCAGCCGGACAGCACGGCCGCATACACGCTCGTGGACACGATACGGACCAAGGTCCACGCCATCCCCGGCGCGGACGCGAAGGTGGGCGGCGGCACGGCGATCAACACGGACGTGGAGAGCGCCGCGGCTCATGACCGGGACCTGCTCATCCCGCTGATCCTCGGCGTGGTGCTGCTCATCCTGGGCCTGCTGCTGAGAGCGATCGTGGCGCCGCTCGTGCTCATCGCCACCGTCGTGCTGTCATTCGGCGCGGCGCTGGGCATATCCGCGCTGTTCTTCAAGCACGTGTTCGGGTTCGCCGGGGCTGACACCTCGGTGCCGCTGTTCGTCTTCGTGTTCCTGGTCGCCCTCGGCATCGACTACAACATCTTCCTGATGACCCGTGTGCGCGAGGAGTCGATCCGGTCCGGGACCCGCCGCGGCGCCCTGACCGGCCTGGCTGCCACCGGTGGCGTCATCACCTCGGCGGGCCTGGTCCTGGCCGGCACGTTCGCGGTGCTGGGCACACTGCCGCTGGTGGAGTTCACCGAGATCGGGTTCGCGGTCGCGCTGGGCGTACTGCTGGACACGATCATCGTCAGGTCGGTGCTCGTGACCGCGCTGACCTTGGACATCGGGCGGCACATGTGGTGGCCGAGTGCGCTTGCGCACCCGGAAAGTACGTCAGTGACGGACGGCACCTAGAATGTGGATTCGTGGCGGGTGATTCGGTAACGCGTACGGCAGCGTGGCGGTGCTGAGCCGCCCGGGCATCGGGCGGCTGGTCGTCCGTACCATGCCCGTCCCCGATCCCGGGGATCTCCTCGCACAGCTACCGCAGCCGGACGCGGTGGCCTGGGTCCACCGCGGCGCGGGCCTGGTCGGCTGGGGCGAGGCGGCCCGGGTCACGCTGCCCGCCGGCGAGGACAGGTTCACCGCCGGGGAGAAGTGGCACCGCTCCCTGTTCGACGCCGCGGACATCGAGGATCAGGTACGGGTGCGCGGCACGGGCCCCGTCGCGTTCGGCACGTTCACCTTCGATGCGTCGTCGGAAGGATCGGTGCTGATCGTCCCGCGCACCCTGCTCGGCCGGGATGGCCGCGGCCTCGCCTGGGTCACCACCGTGACCGAAGGCGGTCAGCCCATCCCCGGGGACCGGCCCTTCGGGGAGAGTGCCGTCCCGGCCCAGGCCCCGGCCAGGGTCCGCTGGCACGACGGCAGCCTGCCCGCGCCCCAATGGGAGCAGGCGGTGGCCCAGGCCGTAGCGGCGATCAAGGCGGGCAGCCTGCGCAAGGTGGTCCTCGCCCAGGACCAGTTCGCCACCGCCGCCGACCCTATCGACGCGCGGGTCCTGCTGCAGCGGCTGGCCGCCCGCTATCCCGAGTGCTACACCTACGCCTGCGACGGCATGATCGGGGCGACCCCGGAACTGCTCATCCAGCAGGCCGGCCGTGAGGTCAGCGCGCTCGTGCTGGCAGGCACGGCACCCCGCGGTGGCGACCCGGCCGAGGACGAGGTGCTCGGCACCGGGCTGCTGGCCTCCGCCAAGGACACCGAGGAACACGCCTACGCGGTCGCCTCGATGCGCGACGCGCTAGGCCCGCTGTGCGACGTGTTCGACGTCGAGGCGCGGCCGTCCCTGCTGAAGCTGCCGAACCTGCAGCACCTGGGTACCTGGGTCCGCGGCACGCTCGCCGCCGACGGGGCGTCTCGGTCGGCGCTGGCCCTGGCCGCGGCGGTCCATCCCACCGCCGCGGTGTGCGGTACTCCCACCGGCGCCGCGTTCGAGCTCATCCGCGAGCTCGAGCACATGGACCGGGAGCGCTACGCGGGACCGGTCGGCTGGGTCGACGCCGACGGCAACGGCGAGTGGGGCATCGCGCTGCGCTGCGCGCAGCTCTCCGGGCGCACCGCCCGCCTGTTCGCCGGCTGCGGCATCGTCGCGGGTTCGGATCCCGCCGCCGAGCTCGCCGAGGCCCAGGTCAAGTTCCGTCCCATGCGCGGCGCCCTGGAAGGCTAGGGCCAGCGTGGGTCATGTTGCCCGAGGTGAGGCCCGAGGTGAGGAAGGCCAGGCCACCGAACATCTTCTTCTCGCTCACCCCGGCCACGGCCGTATCAGGTCGCGGATCCGCTGGGCTGGCTCATCGTCATAGGCCATAGGCGCATGCTAGCCCCGGGCGCCTGGCGATAAGAGAACTCTTAATCCGATGTCGCCTGCCCGGCAACCAGGACTTACAGTCGGTAGGAGACAGCGAGGCGTGCGCCAGCGCGACAGGAGGCTCGGGTAGATGAGCGGCAACACCGAAGAGGTCCTCGGCGTGCTCCGCGAGGTGTGGAGTGCTCACGGGCAGACCACGGAGGACATCGAGGAAGCCTGCGGCCCGACCAAGTCCTGCAAGCGGATGACCGACGTGGGCTTCGAGGGCCTGGCCGAGGAGACCGACGGCGACTTGCGCCTGGCCTGGCGGACCCAGCTGGCCCGCGAGGGGAAGCTGAACCAGAGCGCCGGCAGCGTGCGGGACCTCGTCCTGCCGCCCGCCTCCGGATCCGAACCCCGCTAGCCGCCGGACGCGGACGGCGTGGAAAACGGCGGAATGGAGGGCCCGGAGTCCGTCGGCGAGCTGACCGAGACCCTGCGCCAGGGTGGTTACCTGGCCGATCGCGGGCTGGCCACGGCGCTGTTCGTGGCGCTGTCGCTGAACCGCCCTATCCTGCTCGAAGGCGAGGTCGGGGTGGGCAAGACCGAGGTGGCCAAGGTCATGGCGTCCGTCTTCGGCCGCAAGCTGATCCGGCTGCAATGCTACGAGGGCATCGACACCAACCAGGCGCTGTACGAGTGGGACTACGCCCGCCAGATGCTGCACATCCGGGCCCTGTCCGAGCATCAGGTAGCCGACCCCGACGCGGTCGACAAGCTGTTCGGCCCCAAGTTCCTGCTGGAGCGGCCGCTGCTGGAAGCAGTCCGGGCCGGCGATCAGGCCGTGCTGCTGATCGATGAGATCGACCGCGCCGACGACGAGTTCGAGGCGTTCCTGCTCGAGGTGCTATCGGACTTCCAGATCAGCATCCCCGAGATCGGCACGATCAAGGCGGCCAGCCCGCCGCTGGTCGTGCTTACCTCCAACCGCACCCGCGAGCTGCACGACGCGCTCAAGCGGCGCTGCCTGTACCACTGGATCGGCTACCCGGCCGCGGAACGCGAGGTCGAGATCGTCCTGGTCCGGGAGCCCGGCATCTCGGCGGCGCTGGCCCGCAAGGTCGTCGCTGCCGTCCAGCGGCTCCGCGAGCTCGACCTGGCCAAGCCGCCGGGAGTGGCCGAGACCATTGACTGGGCCCGCACCCTCGATTTCCTCGGTGAGTCGGACCTGGCCAACGCGCAGGACACGCTGGGCGCGGTGGTCAAGGACCGGGATGATCTCGAGGTGGTCCTGGACAACCTGCAGGAGATCACCTCCGGTGCCCGGGGCGCCTGAGCTGGAGCGCGTTCCGTTCACCGCGCTGCTGGTGACGTTCGCGGGCGAGCTGCGCGCGGCCGGGCTCGCCGTGGGCTCGGGCGACGTCCTGCTCTACTGCTCGGCGCTGAGCAGGCTGAACCCGGCCGACCTGGTGGACCTGTACTGGGCGGGCCGGACCACGCTGGTGAACCGGCACGACGACGTCGCCGTCTACGACCAGGTGTTCCGCCGGTTCTTCCTTGCGGCCGACGACGGCGCCAGCGACCCGCTGACGCTCATGCTGCGGGCCTCGGCCGAGGCGCAGGGCGCACTGGCCATACCGTCCACCGAGCCGGGTGAGTCCGAACAGGAAGACGACGCGATCCTGGGCTGGATGGCATCGGACGTGGAGGCCCTCAAGCACAAGGCGTTCGCGGCCTGCACGCCGGAGGAACTGGCGGCTCTGCGCCGGATCATGGCCCGGATCCGGCTGACCCCGCCCCGGCGGCGGACCCGGCGCAGCAGGCCAGCCCGGACCGGCCCTCGGCCCGATCCCCGGCGGACCGTACGGGAAGCCATGCGGATGCACGGCGAGCCGGCCCGGCTGTACTGGCGGCGGCGGAAGGTCCGGCTGCGGCCGCTGATCCTCATCCTGGACGTATCTGGTTCAATGGCCGACTACTCGCGCAGCCTGCTGCAGTTCGCGCATTCGGCCATCAGGTCAGCCGGGCGGGTTGAGGTGTTCTGCTTCGGCACCCGGCTGACCCGGGTCACCGGCGCGATGGAGTGCCGGCGTCCGGACGAGGCGCTGGAGCGCGCCGCGCGAGCGGCGTTCGACTGGGACGGCGGGACCAGGATCGGCGACAGCCTGGACGCCTTCGTCCGAGGCTGGGCGCGCCGCGGTATATGCCGGGGCGGCATCGTGGTGGTCTGCTCCGACGGCCTGGACCGCGGGGATCCGGCCGTGCTCGCCGCGGCCCTGGAGCGGCTGTCCCGGCTGTGCCACCGGCTGGTGTGGCTGAACCCCCACAAGGGCGACGACCCGGGCTTCCGGCCCAGCACGCTCGGGATGATGATCGCGGCCCCGCACATCGACCTGCTGCTGTCCGGGCACGATCTGAACAGCCTGGAGAAACTCGCTACGCTGCTGCCAACGCTAGGTTAACGACGGGCCGGTGGGAGCGCGCGGTGAGATGGAGCGTGGGGATCGAGGCCGAAGCCGGCGCCGTGCTGACCCGTGAGCAGGTGGTCGAGCTGGCCGACGCGGTGGCCGCGAGCGGCGGCGTCGCGAGCGGCATCGGCACCAGCCGGTACGGCGCGCGGCTGATCGTGCAGGCCGACGGCCGCGAGGAGGCGGTGGCCAAGGCGACCGAGGAGTTCACCCGGGCCGTGGCCACGGCGGGTCTGCCGCCCGGCCCGGTGGTGCGGACCGAGGCGGTCAGCGAAGACGAGGAGCCATGATCCGGCTCGGGTCGCTGGCCGGCTACCCGTTCGAGGGACCGCGCGTGCTGGCCGGCTGGACCCCGCCGCAGGCGGCAGCGGTCTACGTGATTGCGTACAAGCCCGATCCGGACACCAAGCCGGACCGGTACGCGGTCATCTACGTGGACCACTCCGAGGACCTCACCGCGGAGCGGTTCCCGTTCCAGCATCCCCGCGCGCACTGCTGGATCAAGCGCGCGGGATCGAGATGGAAGGTCTACATCTGCACCTACGAGGTGCCCGGCGGCCGCCGGGCGCACCGGGAGCAGATCGCCAGGGAGCTGACCGCGATCTACCGTCCGCGCTGCAACGACCAGCAGTACGAGCAGGCCTGGAAGGACCAGTGGATCGGCGAGACCACCTCGTCCTCTCCCAGCCTGGCCAAGGATCCGGTCCGGCCGGAGGCCAGCCCCGGCTAGCTTCCGGAGGCCACCGCCAGATCCTGGGCGCCTGATCCAGCGCCTCCAGCCTGTTGAACGGTCATTCGTCGGCGGAGTTCCCTCGCAGTCCTCCCCTGCCCTGACCCGGTCGCCAGGCACTGACGACCTTGGCCACCGCCGTGACCAGGAACAGCTGGCCAATCAGCATCTCAAGGACGGCGAAGGTCTGGCCTGGGTTGCCGGCCGGGACAAGGTTGCCGTACCCGGTCGTGGTGAGCGTGGTGAAGGAGAAGAACAGGTCCTGCGAGAGCGTGCCCGTGCCCTGAGTCCCGAAGAACGGCGGCTGCGATTGACTTAGGCCCAGCGCATGGTAGAGGAACGCGAAAAACATCCCGGCCATCAGGTACGCCGCGATCGCGCCCAGGACCGTCTCGCTGTCGATCGTCCGCCTGAGTACGAGGTGGCGGATGATCGAAACCGGCGCAATGAAGTACAGCAGGCAGCTGACCCAGGAGGCAGCAATGCTGCCATGGACCTGAGCATGAAAGAAGAGGTTGGCGACCGCGGCCAGAGCCGCTGCAAGAAGGGCGATGTTGGCGATCACCCGGGCCGATCGGCGGGCCCGGGACGCCCGCAGCGTCACCCACACCGTGGCGATCTGCACGGCCAGCACCAAGGAGGCCACCCATGACTCCGCCAGGGTGGCCGACAAGGCGTAGGTCACGAGAATGAGAAGGACCACCAGGCCATAGCTGTCCGGCGAGGAGAACGCCTCCATGAGCCGGCGGTGACGGCGTCCTGGCCCCGGTTCCTGGAGCTGTTCGCCGGAGAGGCCCGGCATCAGATGCGCCCCAGCGCGGGCAGCCGCGCCCAGAACCCGCGCGGATCCGCCGCCAGCGGCCTTGTCATCTGGACATCGGACAGTTCAGTCATCGCTACCTGCATCTCTCCTGGACCACGACGGTGCCATCGGCGCGGCACGGCGGGGGCGCTGCGCCAGGGCGAGGTCTGGACCGCTTAGGTACAGCCGGGCATCGGCACCCGGAAGGCGGCACAGCAGCGGGCAGCCGGCTCGGCCGAGGGACAGTCTTCAGGTCTCAGCCTCACTTTCGGCGGCAGGCGGCCAGCCTAGCCACTCCGCGTAGGACCTGGATTCATCCGGGCCGGGTTCCACGCCTCCGGGTAGCGCCTGGGCGAACACTAGCGCAGCGATGGCCTGGAGTTCGCAGCGGAGCAGGGCGGCCCTCGCCAGGACGGCTGCCGGGAATTGAGAACAGCAGACCCGGCATCTCGGCGAGCCAGAAGGCCCGGGTGACAGCCGGCGGCTAGCTCACGACCCGGACCGGAAACCGACCGCGTCGAGCAGGCGCGAGCGGCGTGTCCCCGACGCGGGCCGGGCCGGCTCGGGTACTGCGGGCGGCTCGGGCCTGGGCGTGACTTCGGTCACGATGTCCTCGGCCATCCCGTAGAGCAGCGGCAGGGCCCCGGCCACCACACCGCCAGTCTCGTTGATGTGTTCCACCCCGGGCCTGATGAGCTTGGCGTGACCCACGATGGTCTGCACGATCTCTGCGCACTCCTCCAGGTTCCCGGCGATCCGGGTGAGCAGGCTACCCACCCAGAACAGGTAGAACGCCAGCCCGGCGATCAGCAGCAGGACGTCGATGACCGTCCAGACGACCAGCCCCGTCATGATTTGACCTTCCCGAGTACGCGGCCGAGGAACAGGTGGTGCTGCAGGCCCTCGGCGAGGACCGCCTCGACGCCGCCCGCGACCTGCGGGATCAGCACGGTGTCAGCGGTGTTAGCCGCGGCCGCGTTGAGCGTGTCCCGTACGGTGACGACCCGGCGGTCGATGACCTTCACCAGGTAGATGAGCAGGCTCAGCAGGGCGGCGACCGCGACCACCACGACCAGGCCCAGGATGTTCGCGATCGTCCACAAGTTGTGCTCGGTGGACGACATGGCCAGCGTATGGTGCATCGCTACCCTCCCAGCCGGGCGCGGCCGCGCTGCAGGCCGCCGATGATGATCGTGGCGTGCTCGATGGTGGTGCGTAGCGCGCCGAGCGGCGCGGTGTTATGCACCGCGTCGGTCAGCGCGTCGTTGATCTTCGGGGCCTCGTTGCCGATCGACCGGGCCAGCAGCAAGATCGGCACGACCAGGGCCACCACGACCAGCACGATGATGATGCCGATGGTGTAACCCACCACCCAGCCGGTGGTGCTGTACCCCGCGGCGAGGACATGCGCATCCATGGACGCCTCCTAGACCGTTTCGCAGAAGTCGCGGACCGGTTTGAGGCTGGCATTGACCGAGGTCAGCCGCTCCGGCACCGTGCTGGTGAGCTGGGCGACGGCCTGGACTCCCCCGGTGGTGGAGACGAGCGTCGCACGTATCGCCCTGAGGTGAAAGATGACCCGCAGCAGGCCCACCGCGGTGATAGCGATGATCAGCGCGGCGACGATCAGTGTGAACCAGGCAGCGGCTGGCATGGCCGTACTCCCTTCCTCAGCCGAGCAACTTGGCGACGGAGCCCGCGTACCGGACCGCGCCGACGGAGACTTCCTTGACCGTCTCGTCGGTGACGGCCAGCGCCTCGGGCAGGCCGTTCAGCTCGCCGATGAGGGCGACGCCGCCGGCCAGGATGTTGTCGCTCGCGGCCCGGATCCGCTCCACCGCCGCCAGGACGCGGTTGAGCAGGAAGATCACCACCGGCAGGACCACGACCAGCAGGATGACGTTACCTATCCACCACAGGACCATAACTGGTACTCCTCGTGCTCAGCTTGCTCTATCTCTTCTTGCTCGCTTCAGGGCCGCCTTAAGGCGTCGTCTTGCTGGTCTGGCCGCCTGCGGCGGCGGGCCCTCGTCGCTCCTTCGTCGCTCCTCAGTCCAGGCAACGCCGCGCCCCTTCAGCTCGCGGGCTGGTAGGGCAGGAAGAACCGGCGGAACACCCGGCTCAGGGCCATCAACGCGGCTCGCAGGCCCAAAGTGAAGCCGCTGGCCGGAGTGGCGGCGGCGATCTGCGCTGCGTCCATCTCCGGCGACTCGCCGCGCTCGATCCGCTCGATCCGGTCCTGCATGTTCGCGGAGAAGTCGCGCATCAGCACGGCCGTGACGTCGCCGATCATCCCGCGGCCGTACTGGGCCGCCGCGCCGGACAGCTGCAGGTCCTGCGTGACGCCCACCTTGGTGCCCCGGCCGGCCCGGGTCAGCGTCGCGCTGACGACCATGTTGGCCTGGCCCCGGCCCTTCTCGTCGGCACCGCTGGCATGCACCACGACCCGCTTGGCCGCCTCGTCGCGCTCGGTGATGTCGGCGGTGCCGGCGAACTGCAGCCGGACCGGGCCCATCCGGACGGCGACCGTGCCCTTGTACTTGTCGTCGCCGAGATCCTCGGTCAGCTCGGCGCCGGGCAGGCACGCCGCGACCTGGGGGATGTTCTCGAAGAACTGCCAGACCTTCTCGACCGGCTCAGCGACCTCGAACTCGTTCTTGATCAGCATCGGGTCTCTTTCTTGGTGTAAGCGTCAGGGTCCTGCTCGAACGCCTGGCGGCAGCCTGCGCAGCAGAAGTAGTACTCGGCGCCGTCGTGCCGCAGTGCCAGCCTGGGGGGACGACCCCCCCTGTCCCCCCCGCTAGGGGAACGGCTGGACGTCGTGGCCACGGTCATCCCGCAGACCGGGTCGACCGCCTCGGCGGCCCGGTCCGCGGCCTTGCGTCGGCCCGGCTTGGCTGAGGCGTCGGCCCCGGCTCCGGTCCCGGATCCCGGCAGCGCGCCGGAGGCGCGGAGCTGGACCAGCTCGGCCAGGATGGCCACCGCGATCTCCTGGTGCGTGGTCTTGCCCAAGTCCAGCCCGGCGGGCACCTTGACCCGGTCCAGTTCCCGCTGGGGCACGCCCCGGTCGGCGAGGTAGCCGAGCACCGTCGCCCCCCGGCGCCGCGACCCGACCAGGCCGAGGTAGGCGGGATGAGCGGCGACCGCCCGGGTGAGCACGTCCTCGTCGTCGTGTCCCTGGGTAGCTACCACGATCATGGACCGCTCGTCCGCGCTGTCGGTGACGAAGTCCGGGCCGTCCACCAGGTCCGTCCGCCAGCCGAGCGCCCCGGCCAGGCTGGCCAGCGTCCGGGCCATCGGGGAGCCGCCGATGATGACCAGGTGCGGCACCGGGACGACCGGCTCGATGTAGATCACCAGGGCCCCCTCGCTCTGGCAGGAGATCGGGATGACGGTCATGCCGTCCGGCACCGCCCCGCCGAACTGGTCCGGCGTGCCGAGCAGCAGCAGCCGGGCAGTGCCCTCGGCGATTACCCGCTGCGCCTCCCGGATCACCACCGGCTCGGCGCACGCGCCGCCGATCCAGCCGCGCAGCTCGCCGTCGGCGGTAATGACCGCGCGCGCGCCAGGCTGGCTGGAGGACGGAGGCTGGCGCCAGACCACGGTCGCCAGCGCGAACGCCTGCCCGCGCCGGGTCAGCTCGCCCATCTCCTCCAGGACGTCTATGCCTTCCATGCTCACTCCGCCGCTCAGTCGTCCGACCGCACCGGCGGGGCGCCGGAAACGTCACGGCGGTAGGTGATCGCCTCCCACACCCGGTCCGGGAGCAGCGGCATGTCGATGTTGCGGACGCCGGTGCCGGACAGCGCGTCTATGACCGCGTTCACGAAGGCGGCCGGGCCGCCTACGGCGGCGCACTCGCCGATGCCCTTGGCGCCGATCGGATGGTGCGGGCACGGGGTCACGACCTCGCTGTGCAGCTCGAAGCCGGGTGTCTCCCAGGCGGTGGGCAGCAGGTAGTCCATGTAATTCGAGCCGACACAGTTGCCGTCGGCGTCGAACGTGATGAACTGCATGTTCGCCATCGCGTAGGCCTCGGTCAGGCCGCCCATGATCTGGCCCTCGACGATCATCGGGTTGATCCGCACCCCGCAGTCGTCCACCGCGACTATCTTCAGCACATCCCAGACACCCGTTTCCGGGTCCACCTCGACGGTGGCGATGTACACCGCGAACGGCCAGGTCAGGTTCGGCGGGTCGTAGTACGCGGTGTTCTCCAGGCCAGGCTCCATACCGTCGGGCATGTTGCTGTACGCGGCCATCGCGCACTCCTGGATGGTCACGCCGCGGTCCGGTGCGCTGCGGACGTAGAACCGGCCGAGCTCCCACTCGACGTCCTCCTCGGACACCTCGAGCAGGTGCGCCGCCAGCTTGCGGGCCTTGGCCCGGATCTTGCGGGACACCATCGCGACCGCAGCCCCTGCCACCGGCGTGCTGCGGGACGCGTAGGTTCCCATGCCGAACGGCGCCGTGTCGGTGTCGCCTTCCTCGACGACGATGTCATCGGCCGGGATGCCGAGCTCGTGGCTGACGATCTGGGCCCAGGTCGTCTCGTGGCCCTGGCCCTGGCCCCGGGCGCCAGTCCGGACGATGGCCTTGCCGGTCATGTGCACCTTGAGTTCGGCTGAGTCGAACATCTTGATGCCGAGGATGTCGTACTCGCGGCTGTTCCCCGCGCCGAGCGGCTCGGTCATGGTCGAGATGCCGAGCCCGAGCAGCCGGCCCCGCTTCCTGGCTTCCTCCTGCTGGCGGCGGAAATCCTCGTACTCGATGGCCTTCAGCCCGACGTCCAGGCACTTGGCGTACTGGCCGGAGTCGGTCAAGAAGCCGAACGGGGTCCGGTGCGGGAAGTCATCGTCGCGGACGAAGTTCATCCGCCGGAACTCGGCCTGATCCATGCCCAGGTCGTCCGCCGCGGCCTGCATCATCCGTTCCTGGAAGAACATCGCCTCGGTGACCCGGAACGAGCAGCGGTAGGCCACTCCGCCCGGCGCCTTGTTGGTGTAGGTGCCGCGGTCAGACAGATGCGCGACCGGGATGTCGTAGGCGGCGAACGCCGAGTGCAGCAACCCGATCTTGAACTTGCTCGGCTGGGCGTCGGAGAAGAACGCACCGTGGTCGGAATCGCAGTGCATCCGCACCGCGAGGATCTTGCCGTCCCGGCGCAGCGCCATCTCGCCGTCCAGGTAGATGTCGCGGGCGAAGCCGGTGGAGATGAGGTTGCCGGTCTTGTCCTCGACCCACTTCACCGGCCGCTCGAGCAGGATCGAGGCCAGGATCGAGCAGACGTACCCCGGGTAGACCGGGACCTTGTTGCCGAAGCCGCCGCCGATGTCCGGGGAGATGATCCGGATCATGTGCTCGGGCAGCTCGGCGACCAGCGCCACGGCGGCCCGGATGATGTGCGGCGCCTGGGTGGTCATGTACACGGTGAGCTTGGAGGTGGCCCGGTTGAAGTCCGCGATCGAGCCGCAGCACTCGATCGGCGACGGATGCGAGCGCGGGTAATGCAGCTTGAGCCTGGAGATCACGTCGGCCTGCTCGAACGCCCGGTCGGTGCCGGCCGCGTCGCCGACCTCCCAGTCGAAGATGACGTTGTCCCGCTGGTTCTCCTTGTCGTCCCGGATGACCGGGGCGCCGTCGGCGACCGCCTGCTCGGGGTTGACGACGACCGGCAGCGCCTCGTACTCGACCTCGATGGCCTCGCACGCGTCCTTGGCGATGTACGGGTCGTCGGCGATGACGCAGGCCACCTCCTGGCCCTGGAACCGCACCTTGTCGGTGGCCAGCACGGCCTGCGTGTCGTAGGAGAGCGTCGGCATCCAGGCCAGGTTCCGGGTGGCCATCATCTCGCCGGTCAGGACCAGGTGCACGCCGGGGATGTCCCACGCCTTGCTGGCGTCGATCGACACGATCCGGGCGTGCGCGAGCGGGCTGCGCAGGATCTCCATGTGCAGCATGCCGGGCAGGGTAATGTCGTCGGTGTAGTTGCCCCTGCCGCGGATGAATCGGTTGTCCTCGACCCGCTTGCGGCTCGCGCCCAGCCCGCCGATCTTGATCTCGTCGAGTGCCTGTGACATGTCCTGCCTCCCCTAGCTACCGGACTCGGCGCGGAGCTTGGCGGCCGCCCAGAGCACCGATTTGACGATGTTCTGATAGCCGGTGCAGCGGCACAGGTTGCCGGACAGCGCCCACCGCACGTCCTCCTCGGTGGGGTCCGGATTGGCGTCGAGCAGCGCCTTGGCGGCCATCATCATGCCCGGTGTGCAGAACCCGCACTGCAGCCCGTGCTCCTCCTTGAAGCCCTCCTGCAGCGGATGCAGCTCGCTGGCCGTGGCCAGGCCCTCGACCGTGCTGATCTCGTGGCCGTCGGCCTGCACGGCCAGCATGGTGCAGGACTTGACCGGGCGGCCGTCGACCAGCACCGTGCACGCGCCGCAGTTGGTGGTGTCGCAGCCCGTGTGGGTGCCGGTCAGCCCGAGTCCGCGGCGGATCAGGTGGGCCAGCAGCAGCCGCGGCTCGACCTCGGCGATCATCTTCGCGCCGTTGATGCTGAACTTGATCCGGCGTGCCGGGATGTCGCTCGCGGCCTGGCCGTCCTGGTCCTCGTAAACGATGGTCATGGTTACGCTGCCCTTTCCGCCGCCGCGTCTGTCCGGCTCAGCAGGCGCACGACAAACGTGCGCACCATATGCCGCTTGTATTCGGCGCTGCCGCGATGATCGGTCCTGGGCCGGGCGGCCTGCGCGGCGAGGTCGGCGGCCTGGGCGATGCTGTCGGTGGTCAGCGGCCGCCCGGTCAGCGCGTCGGCCGCCTCGGTGGCCCCGATGGTGGAACCGCCTACCCCGGTCAGCGCGATTCCCGCCCGGGTCACGGTCTCGCCGCTCGTCTCCAGCGCGACCGCGACCCCGACGGTCGCGAAGTCGCCCACGCGGCGCTCGAGCTTGAGGTAGCCGCCGGAGCGGGTTCCCCGGGCCGCCGGGATCACGGCCTCCACCGCGATCTCGTCTTGGTCCAGGATGTTCTGGAACGGCCCGGTGACGAAGTCGGCAAGGGGAATGGCGCGCATGCCGCGCGGGCCGCGGGCCACCACCGAACCGCCGAGGGCCAGCACCACCGACGCCCAGTCGCCCTGCGGGTCGGCGTGGCACAGCGAGCCGACCAGCGTGCCCCGGTTGCGCACGATCGGGTCGGCGATCAGCGGGGCGGCCGACGCCATGGTCGGCTGGGTCGTCTTCAGCAGGTCCGAGCGTTCCAGGTCGGCGTGGCGGCACAGCGCGCCGATGCGCAGCGTGCCATCCGGGTCGGCCCGGTGGTAGTCCAGGCCGGGCACGTTGTTGATGTCGACGACCAGCTCTGGTGAGGCGAAGCGCAGCTTCATCAGCGGGACCAGGCTCTGGCCGCCGGCCAGCACCTTGGCGTAGTCCCCGCCGTCGTGCAGCAGGCTGATTGCCTCGGCGAGCGAACGCGGCGCCTCGTAACGGAACCGCGACGGATACATAGATCCTCCAGGTGTCGCAGTGGATGGGGCCGGCCTACGGCTGGGATTCCGGGTCGGGTACGGCGGTCGGGAGCGAGTCCTCCTCGGGATCCGGGCGAGGCTGCTGATGCGGCGGCCACGGTCCCGCGACCGGCTGGCCGGCGACTTTGAGGTAGTCGATCAGCTCGGGCCAGGCCCAGACGGTCGGGCTCTTCCCGGTCTTGGGAGCGTGCTCGATCAGCTCGTATAGCCGCGGGTTACCGCGGCTATGGCCGTCGGATTCGATTCGCATACTGAATACTCCCGGCGCTGGACAATACTGACGGGCGCCCGTCAGTTGTGACCGTCAACATGATCCGCCCGGCCGCGCCGCCCCGCAATACGCGAATAAGCTCTTGCTTAAGGGTGCTGTTTTCGGGCGTCTTGCCTGGTCTCAGCTCCAGATCGTGACGTACACCGGGGGCCGGAACCGGGACGGCGGGACGCCGCTGGCCGGCGAGCGCATCAGGTGCATGGCTTCCGGAGTGCTCAGGTAACGGCGGAAGGAGCTGGCCGCGGTGCTCTGGTGCTGCCGTTCGAGCAGAGTGACATGCCAGCAGGCGTCCACCCGGCAGCCGGGCTGCTCGACCCGGGACAGCTCGCCGCGGCGCAGCTGATGGGCGACGAGGTGTTCCACGGCGGGCGCGACCCCCGTCCCGTCGGCCGCCGCCGCCCAGGCGGCGGTCTGGTTGGGGAAGACCCTGACCTGGTTCTCGGGGATGCCCAGGCCGGACAGCATCTTGCCGGTCTCGCTGTCCGGATCGGTACCGGAAAGATCCACGAACCACAGCCACTGGCGGGGACCCCCGCGCAGCCGGGGCTGGCCGGCCGTAACGACCACCAGCCGGTACCGGAAGATCGGCTCGGTCACCAGGGTCAGAGCCGGGTCGTCCGGCAGCGTCCGCGGGTCGGAGCCGATGGCCACGTCGGCCAGCCGGTTGGCGATCAGGACATTCATCTCCTTGGTCGCCGCGACGCCCGCCGAGACCTCGACCGATCCGGCGAATCGCTTGATGAACGCCTCGGTCAGCGGGCTGATCACGAACTCGGCGATGGTGGAGCTGGACACCACACGCAACTGCTCGGGGGCACCCTGCGCGGCGCGGACCGCGGCGTGCGCCTCGGCGCCGAGCACGACGATCTGCGAGGCGGTGGCGAGCAGCCGGGAGCCCCCCGCGGTCAGGGTCATGCCGACCGGCCCGCGGGTGACCAGCTGATCACCCAGGTGCAGCCGGAGCGCCGACAGGGCCTGGGAGACGGCCGATTCGCTGACGCCGAGCGCGTTAGCGGCGGCGGTCACCGAGCCGAGCCTGGCCACCAGGACGAACGCGTTCAGCTGGGTAAGCGTCATTGCATGATCATTATGCCCGCTAGTCGCGTCGGCGACGACCATTGCCAATCCGGCCCAGCGGCCGCCGCGCCCATGCACGGACAACGGAGTACCGACGGACAACCTGGTAGCGCGCCGGCCGCTACCGAGCCGATCGGACGGCCGCGGCCGCCACCTCGCGCAGCCGTCCGCGCAGCGCGGCGCCGGCCGCGCGGTCGGTCTGCGCCTCCACGATCCGCAGGCCCGTGCCCGGCAGCGCCTTGCCCAGGTCCTCGGGCCCATCCAGACGCTGGTAGGGCAGGCCGAACGCGGCGGCCAGGTGATCCAGGCCGGCCCCGTGCGGTGTGCCGAAGAGCCGGTCGAACGAGCCGGTGAACGCGGCCTGCTCGAGGGTGGAGAAGATCCCGCCGCCGTCGTTGTTGACCACGACCAGGCACAGATCTGGCCGCGGTTCGCTCGGCCCGAGAGCCAGGCCGGGCGTGTCGTGCAGGAAGGCCAGGTCCCCGATCAGGGCGAACGCCGGGCCGCCGTGCGCCAGCGCGGCCCCGATCGCCGCCGACACGGTGCCATCGATGCCGCTGGTCCCGCGGTTGGCCAGGACGCGGACGTCAGCGCGGGTTACGGCATGAAAATCAATATCCCGAACGGGCATACTGCTTGCCGCCCACAAAAGTGCGTCTTCCGGGAGCCCCAGGACCAGGTCCCGGGCTAGCCGGGGCTCGGTCAGGTCATCGCCGGAGTCGAGGACGGCGTCGACCGCGCGGCGCGCCGCGTCATCGGCTCGTCGCCACCCGTCCAGCCAAGGCGTTGGCCCGGCTGGCGTGCTGCTGAGCCGGATCCCCGTGGCGACGTCGGTGGCGGTCCGCTGCGGGTCGGCCCAGTGTCCCGGCCCCTGCCCGATGACCACGTGCCGGCCAGCGGGCCCGGCCAGCAGGGCCGACTGGGGGCGGGACAGCCCCGGCCGCCCGGCCGACACCAGCACGTCGGGCCGGTGCGCCGCCATGAATTCCGGCGTCGCGAGCAGGTACTGGTACGCGGGCAGCGCATTCGGCCCGCGCCTGGCCCCGGACGATGGCTCCGCGAGCAACGGCCAGCCGGCCTGCTCGGCCAGGTCCACCAGCGCCGCCGCGTCATAATCGCCGTCGCCGCAGATCACCGCCCCGCGTTCGGTCCAGGGCAGCTCGAGCCGCCCGGTGGTGGCGCTGGGAGGTCCGAAGCTGGTCCACGGCTTCCCGTCCGGACGCCCGTCCAGCGCCTCGGGCCAGTCGTGGTCTCCGGCGACGCCGGGCCGGTCGGGCGTGAGCGGGTCGCGGAAGGCCAGGTTGAGGTGGACCGGCCCGGCCCAGCCGCCCGCGCTGCCCGCCGCGTGCCCCCAGGCCTGGCAGGCTAGCGAGCGCCAGTAGGCCACCGCCCCGGGGCGCCGCTCGGGCACGCCGGCCTCGCAGAACCAGCGCACCGCGCTGCCGTACAGCTTGATCTGGTCGATCGCCTGGTTGGCGCCGGTGCCCCTGAGCTCGGGGGGCCGGTCGGCGGTCAGCACCAGCAGCGGGACGCCGGACTCGTCGGCCTCGATCACGGCCGGGTGGAAGTTGGCCGCCGCCGTGCCCGAGGTGCACAGCACCGCTACCGGTCGCCGGCTCGCCTTGGCCAGGCCGAGAGCGGCGAACGAGGCGGACCGCTCGTCGATCCGAACGTGCAGCCGCAGCCGCCCGCGCTGCTCCAGGTCACCGAACGCCATGGCCAGCGGGGTGCTCCGCGATCCGGGGGCGAGGACCACCTCGCGCAGCCCGCATCGGGTCAGCTCGTCGCAGAACGCCAGGCCAAACGCGGTGGACGGGTTCACGAGCGCGGCTCCCCGAGGGGTCGAGGGGTCTTGGGGGGAACGGCTCCTCTCCCAAGGGGGGTCCGGGGGGATGGGTCCCCCCGGGAGAAAGAGCGGGGGGATCCCGGGGGGTCGCCCTCCCGGGGCCAGCAGAGCGCCTCGCCGAGGAACCTCGCCGCGGCCGCCGCCCGGTCCCGCCACGGCGCCGGGTCGGTCTCGAAGCGCGCCAACCGGGCCGCGTCCACCGCGGGACGGCGGACCGGCAGCTCGCCGGCCTCGGCCACCAGCGGGTCGGCCGTGACGTCTCCGGCTAGCAGCGACATGGTGGCCAGGCCGCACGCGTAGGGCAGCTCGGGCAGGGCGGCGGCCAGCGCCACCCCGGCGGCGAGCCCGACCGAGGTGTCGACCGCGCTGGATACCACCACGGGCAGCCCGCAGGCCTCGGCCACCCGCAGCGCGGCCCGGACGCCACCCAGCGGCTGGACCTTCAGCACCACGATGTCGGCCGCGCCCGCGGCCCGGACCCGCAGCGGGTCATCGGCGCGCCGGATGGACTCGTCTGCCGCAACCGGGATATCGATATGTCGACGCAGCTCGGCGAGGTCGTCCAGGGTGGCGCAGGGCTGCTCGGCGTACTCGAGCCCGAACGCGGCCAGCTGCCGCAGCATACGTGCCGCCTGCCCGACCTCCCAGCCGCCGTTGGCATCGACCCTGATCCGGCCCGACGGGCCGAGCGCCTCGCGGACCGCCTCGACCCGCTCGATGTCCGCCGCCTCGGCCTGCCCGCGCTCGGCCACCTTGACCTTGGCCGTCCGGCAGCCCGAGGCGGCGACGATCCGCATCGCCTGCCCGGGTCCGACGGCGGGCACGGTGACGTTCACCGGGATCCGGTCCCGGACCGGTGCGGGCCACCCCTCGACCGCCGATTCCAGCGCGCTGGCCAGCCACCGCGCACACTCCCGCGGCCCGTACTCGGCGAACGGCGAGAACTCCCCCCACCCAGCGGGCCCCTCGATCAGGGCTCCCTCCCGCACGGTTATGCCCCTGAACTTCACCGGCATGGGAATAGCGAACGACCGCAACCCCCGGAGCAGCCCAGCCCCCCAGTCGGTCATGGGCACCCGGTGAGAATGATCACACCCACGCGAGGGTTGTCCTGGATGTGGTCCTCCCCTGGTTCCGGGCCAGACGGCTGCCAGTCGATCACTCGTAACCTCCTAAGGTCCGGGATCTAACCTTAACGATCGTGACGAACCGCTCTTTGCATGCGGTCCTGGTCGGGCGCACCGGGCCGCGGCTGCTTGAGTTGCTGGCCGCGGCGCTCGACGGCAGCGGGCCGGCCATCGCGCCGCTGGACGCCCGGCTGCCCGAGGCCCGGCTGGCCGAGCTGCTCGCCGCGCTGGCCCCGAGCAGTGTGGAGGGACCGGACGGAGTCACCACGCTCCGTTCGGGCCAGGAAAAGGGAGTAGCCGAAGGTACGGCGGTCGTGGTGCCCACGTCGGGGTCCACCGGAGTGCCGAAGGGGGTCGAGCTTAGTGCCGCCGCGCTGCGGCACTCGGCGCGGGCCTCACTGGCCAGGATCGGGGCCCGGCCGGGTGAGCGGTGGCTGTGCTGCCTACCGGGTACCTACATCGCCGGGATCCAGGTGCTGGTGCGCTCGCTGGTCAGCGGCACCGACCCCGTGCTGGCCGACCGCGCCGACGCCGAGGCGGTCGCCGCCTCCGGCTGCGCGCATGTCTCCCTGGTACCGACCCAGCTGAGACGGCTGCTCCATATCGATATACCGATAAATCCGGATATTCCGGCGCCCCTGGCCGGGTTCAGGACGGTGCTGCTGGGCGGGGCTGCCGCGCCGGCCGGCCTGCTGGATGCCGCCCGGACCGCCCGGGTGCCCGTGGTGACGACCTACGGCATGACCGAGACCAGCGGCGGCTGCGTCTACGACGGGATCCCGCTGGACGGGGTACGGGTCAGAATCGGCGACGAGGACGATCGCATCTGGCTCGCCGGCCCGGTGCTGTTCTCGGGTTATCGCCAAGGGGGCCGAGGGGGTCTGGGGGGAAAGGTTTCCCCCCAGGACCGGGGGGATTCCCAAAGGGGGTCCGGGGGGACGGGTCCCCCCGGGGGAGAGCCGTCGCCCCCCCGGGAGTCACAGTGGCTCCGGACCGGCGACCTGGGCCGCTTGGATTCCGCGGGTCGGCTGGTGGTGCGCGGCCGCGCCGATGACGTGATCAACAGCGGCGGCTACATGGTGGTCCCGGGCGAGGTGGCGGCGGCGCTGCAGACCTGCCCGGGCGTCCGGGACGCGGCCGTCCTGGGCCAGCCCGACCCGGAATGGGGCGAACGGGTCGTAGCGGTCGTGGTGCCCGCCGACCCGGCCAACCCGCCGACCCTCGAATTGCTTCGTCTCCATGTGCAGGAGCGCCTGCCGCGTTACGCTGCTCCGAGCAGGGTCGTGATGGTCGATGCGGTTCCCATGCTTCCTAGCGGGAAGCACGACCTCGCCCGGCTCAGGCGAGAACTGCTGCGGCGGGAACAATCTGAGGCGGAGAGCGTTACTTATTAGTGCCCGGACAAAGTGCCCCGTTGATGACTGCGCGGGGAAACGAGGGGTACTTGATGGAAGCCCGTGAACGACGTGTGGATTGCGTGCGTATCTAGGAGGAGGGAGGTGTCTCATGCCGCGGATCGCCATGGCGACCTCATCGGTCGTCGAAACGGATGAAGAGGCGAGCACGACCCGTGTGGATGACCTGATCCAGCGGGGACGTAGCCAGGGTCACCTGTCTCTTGCGGAACTGAGGAGCGCCTTTGACCAGGCAGGCCTGACGCCTGCCGAGGGACGGTCCATCCTGCGCGAGCTGGCCGAGTCCGGCGTGCGGCTGGCCAATGAGCTGGGCGACTCGGGCAAGGCCCGTTCGGTACGCTCGGCTGCCGCCCCGGCCCGAGCCGTCAAGGACAGGGACGACGCTGACGCCGAGTCCGGCGATGAGGGCGACCTGGACCTGGCGGACGCCGAGGTGGTGAACCTCGAGGCGGAAGCCGCCGCGCTCGCCGAGTCCGACCGGCTGAGCGAGGTCGACCTCGACGACCAGACGCCCGCCATGGGCGATTCGGTGCACACCTACCTGAAGTCGATCGGCCGGACCAGCCTGCTGACCGCCGAGCAGGAGGTAGACCTGGCCAAGCGCATCGAGGCTGGCCTGTTCGCCGAGCACAAGCTGGAAACCGCGACGGGGCTGGACGAGGCTTACCGGCGTGATCTCGAGCTCGTCGCCGAGGACGGGCGGCGCGCGAAGGCGCACATGCTCGAGGCGAACCTGCGCCTGGTCGTGTCGGTGGCCAAGAAGTACAGCGACCGGGGCCTGTCCCTGCTGGACGTGGTGCAGGAAGGCAACCTCGGCCTGATCCGGGCCGTCGAGAAGTTTGACTACACCAAGGGCTACAAGTTCTCCACCTACGCCATGTGGTGGATCCGGCAGGCCATCCAGCGCGGCTTCGCCGACTCGGCGCGGACCATCCGGCTGCCGGTGCATGTGCTCGAGATGCTCAGCAAGCTGAGCCGCGTCGAGCGGGACATGCACCAGCGCCTGGGTCGCGAGCCGACCCCGGAGGAGCTGGCCGTCGAGCTGGACCGGACGCCGGACCAGATCGAGGAGCTGCTGCGTACCAGCCGGCAGCCGATCAGCCTGGACTCCACCATCGGCGAGGACGGCGAGACCAGCATCGGCGACCTGATCGAGGACATCGACGCGCCCGAGGCCTCCGAGCTTGTCGACCGTCAGCTGATGGCCGAGCAGCTGCGTTCGGCGCTGGACGCGCTGACGCCGCGTGAGGCTACGATCATGGCGATGCGGTTCGGGCTGTATGACGGCAACCCGCACACCCTCGACGAGATCGGCCGCGCGCTCGGCCTGACCCGCGAGCGGATCAGGCAGCTCGAGAAGCAGTCGCTGTCCAAGCTGCGTCACCCGAGCCGCGCGCAGCCGCTGCTCGACTTCGCCAGCTGACCATTCCTACCACCTGCCTCCCGACCATGTGCCGGGCCCGACCTCCCGCCGGGCCCGGCACCCGGCTATCCGGGGTCAGCCGACGGCGCCGTCCTCCAGCCGGGCCTTGAGATTCTGGCAGCTCTGCGGGACCTCCTTACGGGCCTCCCGGACGACCACCGGCACGATCAGCTTGCCCATCCCGTACCCCTCGACGTCCACCTCGATCGCGACGTGTGCCGCCTCGCCCGCCTGGCGCGGATCCACGGTCACACTCACGTTGGCCCGGATCGGGCCGTCGATCCCCCGGACCGCCCACCGGCGCGGTGGGCTGAGCTCTGTTATCTCCGACGTGGAGGTTCGGTCCGAACCCCCGACCCGCCGGGTCATGATGCACAAGGACCCGACCGCGGGCGCGCCGTCCCCCTCGATATGCGCGCTGATGACACCTGACTGCCACTCTCCGAACCGCGATGGGTCGGTGGCATACCGGAACACCTCATCCGGCGGCCGGGCCACATCGACCTCGGACACTATGGGCGCCATAATTTGTCCTCCTCCGCCGGACCCAGCGTAGCCTCGCCTCTATGAGCGGTACGACGGCCAGGCGGCGCGTGCTGCGGGTTCCGGTGACCGGCGCCGCCCAGCACCGGGCTGACCTGCTCGCGGTCGAGGAGCCGCTGGAGATCCGGGTCGACGACGAGCCGCTCGCGGTGACGATGCGCACCCCGGGCGACGACATCGACCTGGCGGCGGGCTTCCTGTTCACCGAGGGCCTGCTCGGCAGCCTCGATGAGGTCCAGGAGATCCGCATGTGCGACCAGAACGTGGCAGCGGTGACGGTCAAACCGGGGCGCAAGCTCCGTTACCAGCAGGCGGACGCTGCTAGTTCAGCCGACGGTGCCGGCGGGCCCGGCGCGGCCCGGAAGTTCCTCACCACCAGCGCCTGCGGCGTGTGCGGCAAGGACAGCATCGAGGCGATCCGGGTCCGGTCGACCTTCGACGTGGCCGCCGATCCGGTGCGGGTCTCCCCCGCCGTGCTGGCCGCCTTGCCCGACCGGCTGCGGGACGCGCAACGGGTGTTCAGCCGCACCGGCGGGCTGCATGCGGCCGGCCTGTTCACCCCGGACGGCACGCTGCTGGTCCTGCGCGAGGACGTGGGCCGGCACAACGCGGTGGACAAGGTCGCCGGCTGGGCGCTGCGCTCGGGCCTGCTGCCGCTGGCCGGGCACATCCTGCTGGTCAGCGGGCGGGCCTCGTTCGAGCTGGCTCAGAAGGCGATCATGATCGGGGTGCCGGTCCTGGCGGCCGTGTCCGCGCCGTCCTCACTGGCCGCCTCGCTGGCCGAGGAGGGCGGCCTGACCCTGGTCGGGTTCCTGCGCGGCACCACGATGAACGTCTACGCCGGCACCCAGCGGGTTAGCCGCTAGCTGGCCGGCGCGACCTGGTACAGGTCGGTTCCCTCGGCCGAGACCGAGTGGATCAGCTGGCCGCGGATGGCGAGCACCTCCAGGTGCGCGGCCGTCTCGTTGACCGCCTGGACCTGGCTGAACAGGTCCAGGTCGGCGAACTCCCGGTACCGCCGGGTCCACTTGATCGCCTTCGCCACCTCAAACGGAGTGGCGTGGCCGGCCTGCACGGCGCTGAGGGTCTCGGCCAGCCGCGTGTCGTGGTGGGCCAGCAGCTCGTGGACTCGCTCGTGGGTGCTGCCGGTAACCGGCCCGTGGGCGGGCAGCAGCCGTGCATCGGGCAGGGCGAGCGTGCGGGCCAGCGAGCCGAGGTAGTCGCTCAGGGCCATCCGGTTGCCTGCCGCCTCGAACCCGATCGAGGGAGTGATGTGCGGCAGCACGTGGTCGCCCGCGAACATGAGCTGCGCCGCGGCGTCGTGGTAGACGAGGTGGCCGCGGGTGTGACCGGGCGTGTGCACCGCCCGCAGGGTGCGCGTCCGCAGGTCGAGGTCGGTCCCGTGCGCCAGCCAGTGGTCCGGGTCCTCCCAGTCGATGAGGGCGGGCAGCTGGTGGTTCTGCGCGGAAAGCTCGGTGACCAGCTCCAGCGCACCGAGCCGGCGCAGGCCGTCGATGCCGAAGAACCTGTTCCCGTTGCCGTTGACCATCTCCCTGGTCGCGATCAGGTTGGCGCGCTCGTGTTCGCCCAGGCTGATCACGTTGTCGAACGTCTTCCGCAGCTCGACCGCGAGGGAGTAGTGGTCGATGTGAATGTGGGTCACGAAGAAGTTGCGGACGTCGCCCAGCTCGTAGCCGATCTGACGCAGCGCCGCGGTGAGCTGCTCGCGGGCCGGGAGCAGGGCAATCCCGGCGTCGATGAGGTCGACCCCGCCGGGGTCGGCGATGGCGTAGACGTTGACCGCCCTGAGCCCCTCCATCGGCAGCGGCAGCGGGATCCGGTGCACGCCGCCGCCCAGATCCTCGACTCCGGGCTCGGTCCAGGCGTACCTGTCCGCCGTCGCATGGCTCATCGTGTCGCTGACCCCTTTCCTCGGACCCAAGACCCGGCGAGGCCTGAGCTACCGTTAAATAACGATATCGGGCCGCGCCGCGCTCCCCGGCGTCACCATGGCTTCTGCCTGGCCAGGAAGGCCAGGCCGAAGCCGAACTGGTAGAACTGCTGCGGCCCGGCAGATCTTGAGGCGCTACCATGCCGCAGACGGCTGATCGGAGAGGGCGAACCCCCAGCCGCCCTACGCACGCGAAGGCTGAGGCCGCATGCAGACCTGGGACGCGATCATGTCACGCCGTAACGTCCGGTCCTTCACCGCCCGCCCGATACCAGCGACCGACCTGGACCGGATCCTCGAGGCGGGCCGCCGGGCCCCGTCCTCGCAGAACTGGCAGCCATGGGACTTCATCGTGGTCACCGACCGTGAGCAGCTCCGCGAACTGGCCAAGGTCTGGCGCGGCGCCGGTCACGTGGCTGGCTCGGCCGCCACCATCGTGGTGATCGGGCCCGCGGCCGACAACGAGTTCCACCGGGCCCAGCTCGACCTGGGCCAGGCGACGATGGCCATGCTCCTGGCCGCCGCCGACCTGGGCATCGGCAGCTGCCACGCCGGCGTGGCCGACCTGCCGCTGGCCCGCGAGGTGCTGGGCTTTCCCGAGGACCGCCACTGGGCCTTGCTCATCTCGCTCGGCTACCCGGCCGACCGGCCGCTGGTCCCGATCCTCAATCCGAAGCGGCGGCCGTTCAGCGAGGTTATCCATCGCGGTCGCTGGTAGGACGCGCCGCCCTGGCCGGCCCGCCATTTGGGGTGCGTGGGCCACATGGCCCATTCGGGCCGGCCCGCCGTTAAGAGATGGGCCTGTCGGGTAGGGCAGCATTTATCCGCTGGCTCAGCGGTGGATACTATGCGGATTTCTCGGGCCGAATCGGTGCTTGGCGGTGGCGCGTATGCGACGACGCAGCGAATTGAGCAGGACGACGGCCACCAGGGTGATCACGGTGATCGCGACCGGAGAAGACATGCCGAGAATCAGGACCGCTAGCTGGAGCACGGCCGCGCCGATGGCGCAGACCATTACCGCAGCCGCGGCGCAGAACAGTCCCCGTTGAAGCATTTCGCACCCCTTTGTGCGCTTTCCTTGCTATCTACAATTCAAGGCTAAGAACCGAACGGTACGGGATCGTTACGGGTACGCCACCGCGTGGACCCGCGCATCTTCCGGGGCGTGAGCTGAGTCACAAGGGCCGGATTCAAGTCGGCGGTCCCATTCTCCCCGGTAGCAAGCTGGCGGGCCCGCTGCTGCTCGCTTCGCCGCTGGTGACAGCTCCCGCCACCAGGCCTGACCATATCAGGCGGCCCGGTGTCAGCCGCGGACTGAGACGCCGTCTCGTCACCGATTCAACTCGCGTTACTACCATGAGCTACTGCGAACGACGGCTTACGGCACCGTCGCGGGCCCGGCTCCGATGCACGTGATCGACCCGACGAGTTCTTGCATGTTCAGATGCATTTGCATTTTGCTAATATGCACACGGGCCGAGATCACGGCGTTCTTGACCGGGGTGAAGAACGGCGAGTTCGATGACTTGCACCCGAACTTTGGTGGTAATGTCACGTTATTACCCATAAGTTACTTATTGTGTCCTGACGATGCGGTAGCGCAGTGATATCGTCTGCATGTGCGTCCGCCGTCGTCGTTCGGCCTGCGGGCGGCGGCACGGCAGTGACCGGTCGGCAGGGCGAGCGGGCGCTGGGCGTCAACCTACCGGCTCGCGGAGTAGGGATGAGCACGGACGACGAGGCACCTGCCGACATATCGGCCCCCACCGTGCCGCGCATGATCCTCGGCAACCAGTTGCACCGTTTCCGCGAAGCCGCCGGCATCTCGCCGGACCGGGCGGGATATGAGATCCGGGCGTCCCGGTCCAAGATCAGCCGCATGGAGAATGGCCGCGTCGGGTTCAAGGAACGTGACGTCACCGATCTGCTGGACCTGTACGGAATCACCGACGAGGAGACACGGGGCGGCCTGATGACGCTCGCCCGGCAGGCGAATGCCCCGGGCTGGTGGTCGAAGTACGGCGGCGACATCATGACCGACTGGTTCGAGGAGTATCTGGGCCTGGAGGCCGCCGCCTCGGTCATCCGCTCGTTCGAGCTGCAGTTCGTGCACGGCTTGTTCCAGACGGAGGCCTATGCCCGCGCCGTCACCCTGCTTGGCAACACCGCCGCGCCCGCCGAGGAGATCGACCGGCGGGTGAGCCTGCGGCTCAAGCGCCAGGACCTGCTCACCGGCCCCAGGCCCCCGCAGGTGTGGACGGTCCTGGACGAGGGGGCGCTGCGCCGCCCGTTCGGTGGCCAGGCGGTGATGCGGGGCCAGCTGAACCGGCTCATCGAGGTTTCCGAGCTGCGTCACGTCACCATTCAGGTGGTGCCGTTCAGCCGGGGCGGGCACGCCGCGGCCGGCGGATCGTTTAGCGTGCTGCGCTTCGGTGACGACGACGTCCCGGACGTGGTGTACATCGAGCAGCTCACCAGCGCCCTCTACCTGGATAAACGCGAGGATGTCGATCATTACCTGGAGATCATGAACCACCTGTCCACCGAGGCTCTCACTCCCGCCCAGACCGCACAGTTCCTCGCCGAGATCATCAAGGAAACGTGAGGTCCAAATCCCTGTCCGCCAAGGGATTCCCGTGACTGACGAGCACTCCGCGACGCAAGGCGCAACCGCCGGGACCGCGATCGACACCACGGTGCCGCACTCGGCCCGGATCAGTCCGGCGGGTGCAGCCCAGGCAGCCGGTCGGTGGCGGCGACGCCGGTGACCACGCCCGCGGCGCACGCGGCCAGCCCGAGCTCGGGGATGGCCTTGGCCGCCAGGCCCAGCAGCGCGAGCACGGCGATCCCGGCTACCCTGGGCCAGGACACGTGTCGCCATACCACCAGCTTGAACGCGGCGTGCCCGGCCAGGAACAGGGCGGGCCCGCCGAGGATCATCCAGGCTGACGCCGTGCTCGCGGTGCCGCCCGGGTCGGACAGGACCTTCTGGTCGGCGGCCGCCGCGACGATGATGCCCGCCACCATCACCGGATGGATCAGGTGGTAGGCCGAACGGCCCAGCCGGCCGGGGTCATCGGAGCGGGCGATCTTCTCGGCCGCGGCCTCGGCGCTCTGGTCGAAGTACAGCCACCACAGCGCCACCGAGCCGGCGAACGCCACCACGAAGGCGGTCACGTTGGCGGCGCCGACGGGTTTCTCGGACAGGGTCGCGCCGATGATGACGATCGATTCGCCCAGCGCGATCAGCACGAACGCCTGGCAGCGCTCGGCGAAGTGGCCGCCCGTACAGCTTTGTGGCCAGCACGGTCCGTTCCCGGCGTCCGCCGCCGTCCGCGAACCACTCGCCGATGATCTCTTCGGTCCAGCCCACATGAGACTCGCCCAGCTGCGTGAGCTGGCCGGGCGGGCTCTGCACGCCGCCGTAGCGGTTGGCGGTATCGAAGAAGTTGATGCCGATCTCGTGCGCGTGATCCATGATCGCGTGCGCCTCGGCGGGCGGGGTCAGCGGCCCGAAGTTCATCGTGCCCAGGCAGAGGCGGCTTACCGACAGGCCCGAACGGCCCAGGTTGACCTATTCCATACGCTTAGCCTTTCATGGCAGCACCACGATTCACCTGGCGGTGAGCGGCCACCCGCTCGCGGGTGCCGCAGGCGGCCGAGCAGTAGCGCCGCGCGCTGCCCCGGCCCACGTTCACGAACGGCCTGCCGCACGTCGGCGAGGCGCAGATCCCGGCGGGCGGGGCCTGCCGCTCGGCCAGCAGCACGGCCAGGGCCAGGCCGGACGAGGTGAGGAACCATTCACCCGACGGCGCGTCGTCGCTGCTGTCCACGTGCACGTGCCAGCCGGACGCCCCGCCGTGCGCGGTCAGCCGGGGCGGATGAGCGCGCCCGGCGAGCAGGCCGTTGATCCGGCCGGCGGCCGTCGCCACGTCCGCGGCGGTGAAGACCTCCCGCAGCTCGATCGCGGCCCGGCGCAGCCCCTCGAGGTCGGCCGGGGAGATCTCCACCGGCGACGGTTCGCCGTGCGCCTCTAGGACCTCGATCACGGCCTCGCGTTCGCCGGGGCTGCCCGGCGAGAGCCGGTTGCCCGCCCGGGGCAGCAGGACGGCGAGAATGTCCGCGGCGCGCTGCGCGGCGTCGTGCACGCTGCTCCCGAGCAGGGCGGTCTGACTGGTCACGGATAGTCAGTGTAACGTGTTTCTGTGGAATCTCGTTACGTACCGGTGCGAGCGCTGTGGAGGTACCTGGGGGGCACTGCGGTGTCCCGGGCCGGCGACGAGATGACCGGCCCGGCGCTGCTGCTGCTCGGCTTCGCGGTGACCGGCAGGCCGTCCGCCGGCTCCGCGCTGCTGGCCGCCCTGACCATCGCCGCCGCCGCGGGCGGCCCGCTGTTCGGCGCGCTGCTGGACCGCAGCCCGCGTCCGGACCGGGTGCTCGCCGTAACGCTGTCCGCCTACGCCCTGGGCGTGATCGCCGTCGCGGCCGCGGCGGGCCGGGTGCCAGTGCCGCTCGTGGTGCTGATCGCGCTGGCCGCCGGGCTATTCAACCCGGCGGTGGCGGGCGGCTGGACCTCGCAGCTGCCCCGCATCGTGACCGGCCCCGCGCTGAGCCGTGGCTTCGCGCTCGACGCGATGACCTACAGCGTGGCCAGCCTGGCCGGCCCGGCCCTGGCTGCGCTGATCGCCGCCGGGCTCGGTGCCCGGACCGCGGTCATCGTCGCGGCGGCCCTGGTCGCCCTGGCCGTGCCGTCGGCCTGCTGGCTGGCGCGCTACCGCCCGGCGCCGTCCACCGCGCCGCGGGCCCTGCACCGGCAGGCCGCGCCGCGGCCGGGCCCGCACCGGCAGATGGCCGCCGGGTTCGCCGCGATCGCGACCCGCCGCCCGCTGCTGCGGGCCACCGTGACCTCCGTGGTGTCCTACGCCGGGATCGGGATGCTCCTGGTCAGCTGCCCTGTCCTGGGCGCGCAGCGGCTCGGCGGACCAGCCCGCGGCGCGCTGCTGATCAGCGCGATCGCCGCCGCCTCGCTGATCGCCAACTGGATCCTGGCCCGCCGCCCGCCGCGCGGCCAGCCGGACGCCCGCGTGCTGGCCAGCACGCTGGTGATCGGGGTCAGCATGGCCGCGGCGGCCGCCGCGCCCGGCTGGCTCACCATGGCGGCGGTCGCGCTGGGCGGGGCGGGTGAGGGACCGCAGCTGACCGCGCTGTTCGCGGTGCGGCACCGGGAGTCCCCCGAGCACATGCGCGGCCAGATCTTCACCACGGCGGCGAGCCTGAAGATCGGCGGGCTGGCCGCCGGAGCGGCGCTCGCGGGCCCGCTGGCCGGGCGTTCGGTGACCGCCTGCCTGCTCATCGCGGCCGGGTTCGAGCTGTGCGCCGCGGCGGCCTATGTCCTGATCGGCCCCCCGAAGGCGGCCGGACCAGCCCCGCCGCCGAAGGCGGCCAGACCAGCCCCGCGGTCGCGGCGGGCGACACGCACCGGACGTCAGGCGGGTACCGCGGTCCGTTCGGAAGAAAGATTGTTACCATAGCCGGGTGCGATGCGTATCGGGTGCCCAATGGTGGCCGGCCGGTTAGGACGGCCAACCTTCACCCATGCCTGGGGCCGTCCGGATGGACGGCCTTTTTTCGTGCTCGCTAGGCCACTCCGTCTGGACCCGACGGAGAGGACGATGACCATGAGTACGGGGCTCGCGCAGCGACGTTCGGCTGAGCTCGAGGAGCTGATCCATCGGGACGCCTCCCGGTTCCGGATCCTGACCGGAGACCGGCCGACCGGTCAGCTGCACCTGGGACATTACTTCGGCACCTTGCGGAACCGGGTCCGGCTGCAGGACCTCGGCGCCGAGGTCTTCGTGCTGATCGCGGACTACCAGGTGCTGACCGACCGGGACAACGCCGAGCACCTGGATGAGTACGTGACTGGCCTGGTGCTCGACTACCTGGCCATCGGGCTGGACCCGGCGCGGACCGTGGTGTTCGCGCACAGCGCGGTGCCCGCGCTCAACCAGTTGCTGCTGCCGTTCCTGAGCCTGGTCACGGTCCCGGAGCTGCAGCGCAACCCCACGGTCAAGGACGAGATCGCGCACTCGCGCCAGTCTGCGGTCAGCGGCCTGATGCTCACCTACCCAGTGCACCAGGCGGCGGACATCTTGTTCGGCAAGGCCAACCTGGTGCCGGTCGGGCAGGACCAGCTGCCTCACCTGGAGATCACCCGGGTCATCGCGCGCCGGTTCAACAGCCGGTACGGCACGCCGGTGTTCCCGGTGCCCGACGCGCTGCTGTCCGCGGCGCCGCTGCTGCTCGGCACCGACGGCACCAAGATGAGCAAAAGCCGCGGCAACGCCATCGCGCTGGCGGCCACCGCGGAGGAGACGGCCCGGCTCATCCGCGGCGCGAAGACCGACGCCGAGGGGTACATCAGCTACGACCCCCGACGCCGGCCGGAGGTCTCCAACCTCGTGCTGCTGGCCGCGCTGGCCCTCGGGCGCAGCCCGCAGGACGTGGTCGCCGACCTCGGAACCGGCGGCGCCGCGGCCCTCAAGGACACGGTCACGATGGCCGTCAACGAGCTGCTGGCCCCGGTCCGGGCCCGCCGCGCCGAGTACGCACGCGACCCGGGCTACGTCCGCCAGGTCCTGCGGGAGGGCAACGAGCGCGCCGCCGCCATCGCCGCCGCCACCCTGGACGAGGTCCGGGCGGCCATGGGCATGAGCTACTGAGCTGTCCGCGCTCGTCCGGGAAAATAGAGAATCCAGCGGCTTGCTATAGGTAGATGACTGAGGTATATCTATGACATGAAGAAGCGGAGCATGCAGGAGCCCACGTTCCTCATCCTGACCGCTCTGGCGGCGGGGCCCCAGCATGGCTACGGGATCATCACCGACGCCGAGCGTATCTCCGGCGGCGTGACCCGGCTGCAGACCGGAACCCTGTACATGGCCCTGGACCGGCTGAGTTCGGCCAGGCTGGTCGAGCCGGACCGGGAGGAAATCGCCGACGGCCGGCTGCGCCGGTACTACCGGCTCACCGACGAGGGCGCGACGCTGCTGGGCGCCGAGACCGAACGCCGGCACGCCAGCGCCGCCGTCGCGGCGCAGCGGCTGCGCGCGCGGCTCGCCGGAGGCACCGCGTGAGCGCGGGCGGACCCGGCCAGGCCACCGGGCAGGGCGGGGACATGCCAGCGAGGGACCCGACCGGGGCAGCAGCCCTGGAACGACGCTACCTGCGCCTGCTGCGCTGCTACCCGCCCAGCCATCGCGCGTTCCACCGGGAGGAGATGCTCGGCGTGCTGCTGGCCACCGCCCGGCCCGGGCAGCGCACCCCGGGCCTGCGGGAAACGGTGAACCTGGCCGCCTGCGGCCTGGCGATCCGGGTACGCCGGATCCCCGGCTGGCTGGCCGCCGACGCCGGGCAGGACGCCCTGGCCGTCGTGAGCCTGGTCGCCCCGGCGGTGGTGTTCATCCTCCTCGCCCTGGGATGGGCCGTGAATGCAGCTGCCGGCGCGAGGGTTCCGGTCTGGACGCCGCTGCTCCCGGTCCCGGTCCTGCCCTTTTCTGGGGAGTCAGTCGTGGTGATGATCGCCTGGCTGGCTGTGGTGGTGCTGGGGCTGACCGGCCGTCAGCGAACAGCCGCGAAGCTCGCGTTCATCTCGCTGACGCTCGCCCTGCTGGCCCTGCTGCTCGTGCTGGTCGTGCTCATACAGCAGGTCCATACCTTTTACTTCAATACCTTTCCCGGAGAGCTTTTCCAGTTCCTGCCCTTCGGTGACGTCCCTGTCGTGCTGGCCAGCCTGGCGGCTTGCTCGCTGGCCTTGTCCCCCGGCCCGCGGCGAGGCCTGGCGATCGTGGGGTGGCGGCGAGCCTGCCTCATGATCGCGGGCCTGTCCGCGGGCTTCGGGTTCCCCGCGATCGTTCAGCTGGCGGACCCGGCCGCGCCGATCTGGGATCTTGCCTTCCGCCTGCTGGGCGTCCTGGCGATCGCGGTCGCGGTCGCCGTCACGTACGTCCGCGGCCCGGTGGGCCGGCGGGTCGCGGGGCTGGTGGCGACCGGGCTCCTGCCCACTGTCGCCGTCGCCATCCCGCTGCGCGAGGTTCCGGCGGTCTTCCCGGTGCCCGTGCTCGTCAGCCTGTTCGCCGCCGTGCTGGTGTGGCCGGTGGCGATCGTATCCTGGCGGGGGCGGGCGGAACGCCGCCGGCGGCTGGCCGAGCCGGACCTGGATTTCACCGTAGTCTACGCAGAAGTCTACGCAGAGTTCCAGGCCTTCTGCACTCGCCGGCGGCTGCCCGCTTCCTCAACCCGGCAACTGGAGCGGGCCTGGGACGCCTGGCAGGAAGGGCGATACCGACGCGGCGAGATCAGCCAATGGCCCTTCTACGGCGACAACCCGTTCCGGCCACGCTGACGACCACCCCGTGCCACAGCGCACACCAGGGCAGTTCAGGAAACTGGACGCCGTAGCGGTGCTGACGGGTCCATTGCTGCCGGCACCCCCTACATCGGCACCGAGCACCTTCTGCTGAGCCTGCTCGCCGAGGGCGACGGCATCGCTGCTCAGGTGCTAGCCGGCCGGGCGCCGGCTATGCCCAGGTCCGGGAACGGGTGCTGGCTCTGCTGACCGGCCGGTACGAGCAGGCAGATCCGAAGACGCGGCTGGTCCGCCTGCCCGTCCCCGCCGGCCTTGCGGATGCCACCGAGCAGCTCCGCCAGGTGCAGCGGCAGAAGACGGCCGCGTTCGAGGCGGGTGACTTCGACAGCGTCCCGGCGCAGCGCAGCGAAGCAGGAACCCACCCGAAGCCACGCTGGGACGCGGCGTGACAGGCGGGAATCTCCGCCCTTCAGAGCGGAGGGGAAGTCAATGAGGCTCGCCGATCGCCACGGGCGTGTCCAGGACCCGGTCGGCGCCGGCCGGGCGTTCGGCGCCGCGCAGCGTGAACGACCCGTGCAGGACCAGGCAATCCGAGGCTCCGCCGACCGCGACCCGGATCTCGCCCGGCTCGACCACGCGGGCGCCGTCGCGACCGCAGAACGCGGTGCGGTCGGTGTGCAGCCGGAAGGTGACCCGGCGGGCCTGGCCGGGCTCGAGCGGAACCCGGGCGAAGCCCGCCAGCCAGCGGACCGGCCGGACCACCTGGGCCAGCGGATCGCCCAGGTAGAGCTGGACCACCTCGGTCCCCGCCCGGGTCCCGGTGTTCCGCACCGTGCAGGTGATCTCCGCTGTGCCGTCCGTCCGGACCAGCACCTGGTCCGGGTCGCCGACGTCGGCTAGAGCCTCAGCGGACCGGATGACGAGATCGGCGTACTCGAACGTGGTGTACGAAAGCCCGTGACCGAACGCGAACAGCGGGACCGGATCGACCGAACTGCCCCGATGGCGGCCGGCCAGCCGGGGACGCAGGTACGACGACGGCTGGCCGCCCGGCAGCCTGGGCAGCTCGACCGGCAGCCGGCCGCTAGGCACCACCCGGCCCGATAGCACCCCGGCGATCGCGCGGCCGCCCTCCTCGCCCGGGAAGAACGCCTGCACGGCCGCGGCGAGCTGCCCGGCCAGCGGTCCGATCGCGTAGGGCCGGCCGGTCACCAACACCAGCACGACCGGCTTCTCGGTGGCGACCAGGACGCGCAGCAGGTCCTCCTGCACGCCGGGTAGCCTCAGGTCAGAGACGTCGCAGCCCTCGCCCGAGGTGCCTCTACCGAACAGGCCGGCCTGATCGCCGAGCACGGCCACCACCAGGTCGGCGTCCCGGGCGTGCGCGGCGGCGTGCGCGAAGCCCGAGCGGTCCTCGGCGCGGACGTCGCAGCCGCGCGCGTGCGAGACCGTCGCTCCGGGCAACTCGGCCGCCAGCGCGTCCAGCAGCGTGGTGACGTGTACGCCGTCGGCGGCTTCGGGATACCGGTAGCCGAGGTGGCGGGCCATGCTGTAGCAGCCGAAGAAGGCCAGCGGATCCCGGGCCAGCGGCCCGACTACCGCGATGCTCGCGTCCGGCCGCAGCGGGAGCGCCGCGCCGCCGTTGGCCAGCAGCACCACGGATTCCTCGGCCAGCCGCCGGGCCAGCGCCCGGTGCGCAGGCGGGTCCAGGTCCACCGGCACGCCCGGGTCGGCCAGCGAGCCCGCTGGTGACCAGCCGGGATCGAGCAGCCCGAGGTCGCATTTCTGCCGCAGCACCCGGGCCGCGGCCCGGTCCACGAGCTCGGCCGGGACCAGGCCGCCACGCACCGCGCCGGTCAGCTCGGGGCCGTAGCACCGGACGCTGGGCAGCTCCACGTCCATCCCCGCGTCCAGGGCCAGCGCCGCGGCCTGCGCGGGCGTCCCGGCCACCCCGTGCTGGGTCTGCAGGAAGGAGATCGCGAAGTAGTCCGAGACCACCACCCCGTCGAAGCCGAGCTTGTCCCGCAGCAGCCCGGTCAGCAGCCCGCGGTCTCCGCTGACCGGAACGCCGTCCACGTCGGTGTAGGACGGCATCACCGAGCGGGCTCCGCCGAGCCGCAGCGCCATCTCGAACGGCACCAGCATCACGTCGGCGAACTCCCGTGGCCCCATGCTCACCGGGGCCATGTTGCGGCCGGTGCGGGACGCGGCGTAGCCGGCGAAGTGTTTCAGGGTGGCCTCGATCCCGGCCGACTGCAGGCCGCGGACGTAGGCGGTGCCGATGGATCCGACCAGGTAGGGATCTTCGCCGATGGTTTCCTCGGTCCGCCCCCAGCGCATGTCCCGGGCCACGTCGAGGACCGGCGCCAGGCCCTGGTGGATGCCTACCGAGCGCATGCTGGCCCCGATGGCCCCGGCCATCTCGTGCACCATATCGGGATCGAATGACGCGCCCCAGGCCAGCGGGGTCGGGAACACCGTGGCCGTCCAGGCTGCGAAGCCGGTCAGGCACTCCTCGTGCGCGACCGCGGGGATGCCGAACCGGCTCGCCCCGGCGATCTGGGCCTGCAGCTCGCGGAGCGTGCTCAGCGCCGCGGCGGGCGGCAGCGGCCGGGTGCCGAACACCCGGGTGACCTGCCCGAGGCCGTCACGGATGAGCTCGGCCAGCGGCATCGGGGTCACGCTCATCTCGCCCTGCATGGGGGCGACGTTGGCGTCCCTCGGCTGGTCGCCGATCCAGATGCTGGTCAGCTGGGCGACCTTCTCCTCCAGCGTCATCCGGCCGAGCAGGTCCTCGACCCGCTCCGCGGCCGGCCGTGCGGGGTCGCGCCAGATCTCCGCCGTGGCTGTGCTTATTCTTTCTGGGCCCGGCCCGGCGCGCAGGCGGCTCACCTGGCGGTCCCGGCGACCGGTCCGGTGGACTCCCGCATGATCAGCTCGGTGGACAGCTCGACCCGCCTGCTGCGCAGCGGGCGGTCCTCGATGATCTCGCCCAGCATCTGGGCCGCCGCCCGGCCCATCTCGGCCAGCGGCTGGCGCACCGTGGTCAGCGGCGGCGAGACCCAGCGGGCCACCGGGAGGTCGTCGAAGCCGACCACGCTCAGGTCCTGCGGGATCCGCAGGCCGCGCTGCCGGGCCGCCTCGTAGACGCCCAGCGCCTGCTGGTCGCTGCCCGCGAAGATCGCGGTCGGGCGTTCGGCCAGGTCCAGCAGTTCCCCGCCGCACCGGAAGCCGCCCTCGTGCTGGAAGTCGCCGTGCCGGACCAGCGCCGGATCGAAACCGATGCCGGCCCGCTCGAGCGCCGACCGGTAGCCGTCGATCCGGGCCCGGCTGCACAGGTAGTCCTCCGGCCCGGCGATGGCGGCGATCCGGCGGTGCCGGAAGTTCAGCAGGTGCTCGGTGGCCGCCAGGCCCCCGGCCCAGTTGGTGGCGCCCACGCTGGCCAGCTCGGGCGGCGGCGGGTTCACCGGGTCGACCACCACCAGCGGGATGCCGCCGCTGTTCAGCTGTTCCAGCTGCTCCTGGGTGAGCTCGGAGGTCACCAGGATCACCCCGTCCGTGTCGTGGCTGGCCAGCGTGCTGGTCCAACTGGCCGGCCGCGCATTACCGTGCCGTACGGCCGACACCGCCACTCCCGTCTCGTGGCTCGCGCCCCACTGCTCGACCCCGCGCAGGATCTCCACCGCCCACGGGCTGTCCAGGCCGTTGAACACCAGGTCGATCAGGCCGGACCGGCGCTGCCTGCGGGTTCCCGCGCGCAGGTAATGGTGCTCGTCCAGCAGCCGCTCCACCTTGGCGCGGGTGGCGGCCGCGACGTCGGGGCGCCGGTTGACCACCTTGGACACGGTGGGCAGCGATACTCCCGCCTCGGCCGCGATGATGGCCAGCGTGATGCGTCGCCGCGACGCATCCTCCCGGCTGATAGGCGGCACAGTAGGCACAGTAATAGCCCGGTCGGTAGCACGCTCGCTGCTGGGCGGCACCGCGTCAACTTCCCCACCATTTTCGAAACTATTTCGATAATGGTATCGTAACCCGTCTCCGGCGCGCTCGTCATCTACTTAAGCCCGCGTAGGGCCAGAGTCTCACTGCGCCTGGCAAGGCGAAAGCCAAGGCCTTAACCCACAGCATGCCCAAATCCGTCGCATGGCTGCATTCGAAATATTCTAGAAAATTTCGAAGTGTTCTTCGCGACGCCAGGAGGATTGCCGTGTCCAGCATGCGCAGATCAGGCGACCGAGCCGCCGGCCGCCGCGGCCACAGCAGCCTGGGCTCCGTCGTCATTCGCTGAGGTCCGCACTCGACATTTTACCGAACGGATCGTGGTGCCGCCCCCGGCCACGCATGCCGCCCGCCGCGGCCGCGCGGCCCGTGGCAGGGTAGGTCCGTGGACCTCGTGACGTCGTTGCGCCAGGCCGGAGTGGCCCGCGGCGACCTCGTGGGACTGGTCATCTCCCCCGCCCTGGGCCTCGGCCTGGCGACCGCGGAGCGCGCCTGGCCTGTCGCTCCCGGCCCCGGAGCTCAGTTGGCGGCCGCTCTGGCCGCGGAGCTGGAGCGGGCCGATGAGGCGCTGCGGCCGCGGTGGGCGGTCTGGTCGGGCCAAACGGCGGCGCATTTGGTGGCCGACGGCGCGCGCCTGGCCACATGCTGGGACATCGCGGCGGCGCACCGGTTGCTGTTCGGCGGCTGGCGGGCTGACCCTGGCCGGGCCTGGGCCCGGGTCAGCGGCCTGGACACGCAGACGCTGCCCGTCGACGGCCCGCTGGACCTGTTCGGGATGACCGGCCCCGACGACGGAGACGACGACGACCCTGTGGCGCCGGACGGGTACCTGCGGCCCGAGTGGGTCAGTGGCGGATGGTCGGATCGGCCCGATCGGCTGGCCCGGTGGGCGGAGCTGGCCCGGACGCTGGCCGGGCTCCAGCAGGCGGCGCTCGCCGCGCTGCCCGGCCGGCCGATGGCGCTGCCCACGGCTCGCTCCGAGTCCACCGCCGAGCTGCTGTGCGCCGAACTATCCGCGGACGGCCTGCCGATGGACCGCGCGCTCGCCGAGCAGGTGCTGGCCTCCTTCATCGGGCCCCGGCCGCGCAACGACGCCGAGGCCGCCGCCGCACGGACCGCGCGCGACGCGGATGTGCTGCGGCACGCGCCCGCCGGGGTCACCGCCGACTTGCGCAGCCCGGCCCAGGTCAAGTCGCTGCTGGCCCGGATCGGCGTCGACGTGCCGGACACGCGGGCGTGGCGGCTGCGGGAGCTACGCGACACCCATCCGCTGATCGCCGCCCTGCTGGACTGGCGCAAGGCGGAGCGGATCGCGACCACCTACGGGTACGCGTGGCTCGACGAGAGCCTCGGGGCCGACGGCCGACTGCGCGGCGCCTGGACCGGCTCTGATGGCGCCGCGGGCCGGATGACCGCGTCGGCTGGGCTGCACAACATGCCGGCCGCGATGCGCCGGGCGGTGGTGGCCGCCGACGGGCACGTCTTCGTCCGGGCCGACCTGGGCCAGATCGAGCCGCGGGTGCTGGCCGCGGTGTCCGGGGATCAGGCCCTGGTCGTCGCGGCGCGGGCCGACGACCTGTACGCGCCGGTCGCCGCGCAGCTCGGCGTGGACCGGCCGACGGCCAAGGTGGCGGTGCTCGGCGCGATGTACGGGCAGACCACCGGATTCGGGGCGCAGGCCCTGCGCCGCCTCAACGCCGCATACCCGGTCGCGATGGCCTACCTAGACGCGGCCGACCGGGCCGGGCGGGCCGGACGTGACCTGCGGACCTACGGCGGCCGCCTGATCGTGCTGACCCCCTCGGAACCGCGCAGCGCCAGCCGGGCCGCGGCCTACGGCCGGTACGCGCGCAACGCGATGATCCAGGGTGCGGCGGCGGAGCTGTTCAAGATGTGGGCGGTCACGGTCCGGGCCCGGTGCGCTCACCTGGATGCCCGCGTCGTGCTGTGCCTGCACGACGAGCTGCTCGTCCACTGCCCGGCCGCGCGCGGCGAGGAGGTGTCCCGGATTGTCGAGGACGGCCTGCGCGAGGCCGCCCGGCGCTGGGCCCCCGGCTCCGGCGTCCGGTTCATCTCCGACACCACCATCGTCCGCTGCTGGTCCGACGCGAAGGCCGCGCCGGTTCCCCCGCCCTAGCGCGCCGGTCCCGGGCTTATCAGGGCGTCAGATGAGAGCGGCGGTGATGGCCGCGGCGTAGGCATCCGGGGCCTCGACCGGCGAGAAGTGGCCGACGCCGTCGAGCCAGGTCAGCGTGGCCGCGGCGAAGAACTCGCCGATCCGGTCGGACCATTCGCGCGGGAACAGCGGGTCGTACTCCGGCCACAGCACGGTCGTCGGCGTCGCGATCCGCTGGTCCGGCTTTGGTACCCGCTCGGCCAGCGAGGCCGCGACCGAACCGGCTCCCGCCCGGTACCAGGCGATCGAGGCGGTGAATGCGCCGGGCCGCCCGTACACGGACACCAGGTGAACGAAGTGTTCCCCGGCCGCCTCGTAGCCCGGGCCGACCGCTGTCTCCTGGCGCATGCGCACCAGTATCCCTACTCCTGGTCGAGCGCCGCTATCTCTACTCCTGGCCGAGGGCCGCGGCGTAAATGATGGCGTCCCGTCCGCCGTGCACCGCGGTGCGCTTCTCCGGGCGCAGCCCGATCTTCTCCGCGACGCGCTGCGACGGCCGGTTGTCCGGGTGGATGATCGCGACCAGCCGGGTCGCGCCGAGCACGTCGCGGGCGAAGTCGCGCGAGGCGGCCGCCGCCTCGGTGGCGTAGCCCAGGCCCTGCAGCGCGGGCAGCACGTGGTAACCGACCTCCAGCTCGGTCACGCCGTCCACCATCTGCGGCGTGAGGCCGCAGTCGCCGACGAAAGCGCCGTCGGCCGTGCTCAGCAGCCACAGGCCGTAACCGTGCGTGCGGTACAGGGCACGGTTCCACTCGATCCACCCGACCGCTTCGTCCCGGGTTTTCGGCCGCGGGTAGTAGGTCATGACCTCGGGGTCGCCGAGCAGGAGGGCCATGTCGTCCAGGTCATCGGGCGTCATCTCACGGAACGTCAGCCGGGCGGATTCTGGGTGCATGAAACGACGGTAGCCGGTACTCCCAGCCTTCTTGCCAGGCGAAGTCCTCGGCCATGAGGTCTTCCAGCGGCACGCCGCCGATGAAGTGGTCCAAGCCCCACCGGGTGGCGACGTGACCGATGACCAGGACCCGCTGCCTGTCCCAGCGCAGCGGCAGGTCGCCGAGGAAGCGACCGACGCGCGCAACGGCCTGGCGGAGAGGCTCTCGGCTTACCGTGGTGGATTCGGGCTTGGCGGTGGATTGCTGGTATCCCAGCACCACCAAACAACCACGAAGCCAGGATGAACCACGATCCCCGCTACACGGCGCAAGGGGTGACCAGGCGCATGGCCCAGCTGGATGTCGTCCCGGCTTAATCCTGGCTGTTGCCCGGGTCGTTGTTACCGCGGCCAGGCGGCGGGCAGCGGTGGCACGGCGTTGGCCCGTACGACATCAGAGTAGAAGCGGGCGCTGGACTTGGGGATCCGGCGCTGGGTCCCGAAGTCGACGTAGATGATCCCGAACCGCTTCTGGTAGCCCCAGGCCCACTCGAAGTTGTCCAGCAGCGACCAGACGAAGTAGCCGGCCAGGCTGACCCCGTCCTTGATGGCCCGCGCGGCGGCCTCCAGGTGCATGTGCAGGTATCTGGCCCGCTCGATGTCGTCGACCTCGCCCTGCGGGTTCACGTAGTCCTCGGCCGAGCGGCCGTTCTCGGTGATGTACAGCGGCAGCCCCGGTGCCTGCTTGGACACCTCCAGCAGGATCTCGCGCAGCCCGTCGGCGTCGACGAGCCAGCCCATCGTGGTCCGCTCCAGCTCGTCCGGCCGGTACTCGACCACGCCCGGCACCCCACTGCGGGCCGGCTCTTCGTTCCGCCGCAGATCGGCTGGATCGCCGGCCCGCAGGAAGACCGGGGAGTAGTAGTTGACGCCGAGGAAGTCCAGCCGCTGGCTGATGGTCTCCAGGTCGCCGTCGGCGACCAGCGCGGGCGGCGGAAGCATGCCGACCGGCGCGTGCGCCGGGTACCGGCCCTGCAGCACCGGTTCGAGGTAGATGCCGTTCACCATCGCGTCGGTGATCAGCCGGGCACCTTCCACGTCATCCGGGCGGCCGTCGCCGAGCACCCGGACCGGATGCAGGTCCAGGGTGATGCCGACCTCGGCCGCGCCTCGGGCCCGCAGAACCTGGGTGGCGAGCCCGTGACCGAGCAGCAGGTGATGCGTGGCGGCGGCCGCTGCGTCGGCGTCGCGCAGCCCGGGGGCGTGCTGGCCGTGGCGGTAGCCGTTGTTGGCCACCACCTGCGGCTCGTTCAGCGTGATCCAGCGGGTCACCCGGTCCCCGAGGGCCTCGGCGCAGATCGCGGCATAGTCGGCGAACCGCCGGGCGGTGTCGCGCACCGCCCAGCCACCGTCGTCCTGGAGTTCCTGGGGCAGGTCCCAGTGGTACAGGGTGACCGTGGCCGCGATGCCGTGCCCGGCGAGCTCGTCCAGCAGGGCGCGGTAGTAGTCCAGGCCCTTGGCGTTGGCCGGGCCGCGGCCGCCGGGCTGGACCCGCGGCCACGAGATCGAGAACCGGTAGGCCTTCAGGCCGAGCGAGGCCATCAGCGCGACGTCCTGGCGGTACCGGTGGTAGGAGTCGCAGGCGACGTCGCCGGTGTCCCCGCCACGGACGTTGCCCGGCGCATGGCTGAAGGTGTCCCAGACCGACCGGCCCTTGCCGTCGATGCTCGCCGCCCCCTCGATCTGATAGGCGGCCGTCGCCGATCCCCAGACGAAGTCGTCAGGGAATCGCAGGGCGCCGTTGGCACTAGTCATCAGCCTCTCCTTGGACGCGACTACGGACCTTGACGGCCCCTGTGCTGAGGGTTAGTGTAAGCGCTTAGATTTCCGCTTGTAAACGCTTACATCCCGGTAAGTGCCGCTAATAGTGCAGGGACAACCGCAATGTCGCTGATCGGGAAAAAGTGGTAACTCTCTACGACGTCGCGCGGCTGGCCGACGTCTCCACCGCCACCGTCTCCCGGGTGGTGCACGGCCAGGACCGGGTGCGCGAATCGACCCGGGCCCGGGTCCGGCAGGCCATCGAGGAACTCGGCTACGTGCCCGACAGTGCCGCCCAGAGCCTGTCCCGGCGGCGCAAGGACGTGATCGGCCTGGTGTGCGTCGAGCGCGAGGTCCACCACATCGACATCGAGAACGTCGGCCTGCTGTACTACGACGAGATACTGCGCGGGGTCGAGGCGTGCATCCGGCGCCGCAACAACTGGTCGCTGCTGATCACCTTCATGCAGGGCGACCGGCCCGATTTTTCCCGGATGGACGCCCTGTCCGGCAAGGTCGACGGGATCCTCATCGGAGAGGGCTTCGTGGCCTCTAACATCATCGAGCGCCTGGCCGCGCGGGTTCCCGTGGTCGTCATCGCCGGGACCCCGGGCGAGCGGGCGGCCGACGTGGTAGCGGCGGACAACTTCTCCGGTTCGGCCGCGATCATCACCCACCTCATCGCCGAGCACGGCAAGCGGCGCCTGTTCCACCTCGACGGCCCGCCGAACTCCCCCGACGCGAGTCAGCGGCGGCAGGCCCTGGAGTACGTGCTGCGCAGCCATCCCGAGTGCCAGCTCGTCGGCTCCGCGCAGGGGATCCTGAGCGTGCGCAGCGGCGAGCTGGCCGGGGAGAACCTGCTGGCGAGATACCGTACGGCGCTGCCGGACGCGGTGGTGTGCGCTAACGACCAGATGGCGATCGGCGTGCTCAGGGCCTTCGCGGCCGACGGCGTACGCGTCCCTGAGGACATAGCCGTGGTCGGTTTCGACGACATCGCCCTCGGCAGCCTGTACGACCCGACGCTGACCACCGTTCATCAGCCGATGCGGATGCTCGGCGAGCGGGCCTGCGCTCTCCTCCTCGACCGGATCGCCGACCCGGACCTGAGCTCCGCCGTGGAGCTGCTGCCGACCGAACTTGTGCTGCGGGCCAGCTGCGGGTGTTCCGGCGAGGCGGGGACCCGCCAGCCGGTGCTTCCGCTGCGGGCCGACCGGGACGGCGTCACGCCCAGGAAACGGCCCGCCCGGCGGGCGACCCGGACCCCGACCCCGGCGAAGACCTAGGAGGCGCCATGTCCTTCATCGTCCGCCGCCTGATCTTCTACGTCGTTGCGGCCTGGGTGGCGCTGACCATCAACTTCTTCATCCCGCGCCTGATGCCGGGCAACGCGGTCGAGAGCATCTTGGCGAAGTTCCCCAACTTGCAGCCCTCGGCCTACCGCGCGCTCGAGGCCATGCTCGGGGTGGGACATCCGCGCCGGAGTGATCGCGGCGATCCACGCCGACGCCATCGCGGGCTTCATGTCGCTCGAACCCCACCTGTCTCAGGCGGAGCGCTTCGGTGGCTTCAGCGGCCCCGAGGGCTTTCACCGCGCCGCTGAGGCGCTGAAATTTCTACTGAACGAAGCGTCGATCTCCTGGCAGTGACCCCTTTCACGCTCCCGGGGTCCCCTCGCAGCTGGCGTGGCTCAGACGGCTCCAGTCAGGCCCCAGCGGCGGCGGATGGCCCGGTCGGCCACGCCGAACAGCATGTCCACGATGATGCCCAGGATCAGGATCACGATGATGATCGAGGTGGCGCTCTCCATATCGGCCTGGTCCTGGTAGGTCGACAGCAGCACGCCCAGGGACGGCTGGTTCGCGATGACGACCAGCAGTTCGCCGGCTACTAGGCTGCGCCAGGCGAACGCCCAGCCCTGCTTCAGCCCTGCCACGAACGCGGGCAGCGAGGCCGGCAGGATCAGGTACCGGTACAGGGAGAGCCTGCGCAGCCCCATCATCTTGCCCGCCCGCAGCAGCAGCGGCGGGGTGTAGTCCACGCCCGCGATCAGGCCGTTGGCGATCGACGGGGCCGCGCCTAGCACGATGACGAACAAGATGGTGGTGGTGTTGAGGCCAAACAGGATGATCGCGAAGGGGAACCAGGCGATCGACGGCAGCGTCTGCAGCCCGGTGATCAGGGAGCCGACCGCCGCCCGCAGCGGCGCGATCCGCGAGACCAGGGCGCCGATGACCCCGCCGATCACCACCGCGAGCGCGAACCCGATGACGGCGCGCTCGCCGGTGGTGGCGATGGCGTGCCAGAGCTGGGCGGTCTGCAGCTGGTCCCACAGGTTGGCCAGGGTCGGGCCTGGCGCGGGGAAGATCAGCTTCTTCCAGCCGCTGAGGTGGATCAGCTCCCACACGGCGAGCACGATAGCGATCGCGAGCACCTTGGGCCAGAGGGCATTCCAGGCCTTGACGGCCAGGCGCCGACTGCGCTGCTCGTTCGGCTGGGCTACTTCCTGCGCTTCGAGCCAGGCCAGCTTCTCCTCGTAGGCTGGCAGCGAGGTTCGGTCGTTAGCGGTCGACACGGCTCATCTCCTCCCGCAGCCGGTCGGTGATCCGCCCGGCCAGTTCCGCGACCGGCGCCGAGTCGATCCGCCGGGGATGCTCGATGGGCACGTCGAACTGGTCGACCACCCGGCCGGGGCGGCTGCTCAGCACCACCACCCGGTCGCCGAGCCGGACCGCCTCCCGCACGTTGTGGGTCACGAAGATGATGGTCAGCTGCCGCCCGGCGCAGACCCGGTCGAGCTCGTCGTGCAGCAGGTCCCTCGTCATCGCGTCCAGCGCGCCGAACGGCTCGTCCATCAGCAGCACGTCGGCGTCCTGGGCGAGCGCGCGGGCCAGCGCCACCCGCTGCCGCATGCCGCCGGACAGCTCGTGCGGCCGTTTCCCGCCGAACCCGTCCAGGTGCACCGTTTCCAGCAGCTCGGCGGCCCGCTGGCGGCGTTCGGCCCGCCCGGCGCCGCGCGCCCGCAGGGCGAGTTCGATGTTGCCCCCGGCGGTGAGCCACGGGAACAGCGCGGGCTCCTGGAACATGAGCGCTACCCGCCCGGACACCGATATCTCGCCGGAGGTGGGCTCCTCCAGGCCGGCGGCCAGGGACAGCAGCGTGGACTTGCCGCAGCCCGACGCCCCGATCAGGCAGGTGAACTCCCCGGGCGGGACCTCGAGCGAGATCTGATCCAGTGCCCTGACGGCCGAGCTGCCCCGCCCGAACACCTTGGATACGCCCGTCAGCCGGACGGCGCCCGTCGCTCCGCCTGCTGCTGGCCCGACCGCCGGCCGCTGGCCGGCAACCGTCATGGAATTCCCTTGCCTGGCCACAGAGCCCTCCTTGCCTATGAGCTGACCTGCGGCTCACCGGCCGCGGCGAGGGCCTGGTTGAGCGGGCCGAGATCGAAGATCCCGCTCAGGTTGACCGGCTTGAGCAGGCCGAGCGAGACGGCCTGCGACGCGTCGGTGGTCAGCGATGCCTCGTCGGGGTCATTGGTGAAGGTGATCTGCTTGAACGAGGCCGAGATCAGGCTCGGCTTGAGCGGCTTGCCGGTGTAGCTGGCGAGCTCGGCGTTCGCGGCCGCCTCCGCGGCGCTGGGGTTGGACTTGATGAAGTCGTTCGCCTGGATCTGGGCCTTGATCAGGTCGGCGACGATCGCCGGGTGGGCGGACAGGAAGCTCTGCGTCACGACCAGCAGGGTGGTGACGCCGGGCTCGCTGACCAGCACCGTGCCGCCGTCGCTGACCATCTCGATGTCGTAGGGCGCGGGCTCGGAGCCGCCGGCGATCTGCCCGGACTTGAACTCCAGGACGGCGGCCGAGTTGGGGGTGGTCGGCTTGATGAAGGCGTCTCCCCCGCCGGTCGCGGTGGTCGTTAGCCCGTTCTGCTTCAGCCAGTAGCGCAGCGCGACGTCCTGGGTGTTGCCGAGCGACGGCGTGGCCAGCGTCTTGCCCTTGAGCTGGGCGGCCGAGGTGATCCCCTTGGCCACGACCACCGACGCACCCCCGGTCGCGGCACCGGAGACGATCTTGATCGCGGTCCCGCCGGACTTCTGCCAGGCGTTGATGGCCGGGTTCGGCCCGACGTAGGCGGCGTCGAGCTGGCCGGCCAGCAGCGCTGTCGTCTCTTCGGTCCCGGTGCTGAAGGCGGTCGGCTTCAGGGTCCCCGCGGAGCCGAGGTCGCTGGTGAAGTAACCCTCCTTCAGCGCGATAAGCGCGGATGCGTGCGTGATGTTCTCGAGGAAGCCCAGCCGGACCGTCACCGCCGGCGCATCTGAGGTCCCGGTGCTGCCGGCTGAACTCGCCGTGCTCGCCGACGAGGATGACGAAGAAGAGCAACCCGCCGCCAGCAGCAGGGCGGCGCCAGCCATCGCGGCGGCCATGACACGTCGCATTCGCACTCCTAAAAGTTCTAATCTCTATCGTTTATGTAGGGAAACACGCTCGGTTCACTATACATAGAGCCGGCAAAATAGGGAATCGGTCTAGACCTCGCCCCCCTGAAGCTGTCGCGAGATAATCCGGGTGGGGTCCGTGTGCTACCGCCCCCGTCTATTAGGGCATGTGCCTCAAGCCCCAAACGCTCGCGACCCGCACGTGGGGCCCCCGGCCCCATCTACCGGGGCATGTGTGCCACGAGCCCCAATCTGGAGCGGGCTCGGGCCGGTATGGGGCGTTAGTTACCCTCGTCGCTGGAGTCCTGGAGCGTGACGCCCGCCACCGTGGGGAACTTGGCCAGGCACTTCTCCAGCAGTGCCACGTCCGCGTCGCTCGCCTGGTTGATCTGGTAGACCACCTGCGCGAGCGCATAGGGCGAGTTCATGTTGGACGGCAGGGGTTGCGGGGTCACGTTCGGCGTCTTGGCGCAGGCCGTTCGCACGGCCATCCGCTGCGCCAGCGTCGCGGCGTCGGTGAAGGTCACGACGGCCTGCCGCTGCCCGAGCGCGGCGTCGAACTGGGAGCAGCCGACCAGAGCCGTCGCGGCGGCGATCATCGTCCCGGCGATGAGCAGGCGGCGGGCCCGGGTCCGCGGCCGAATGCCGACTACATCGGGTAGTACCCGCATGATGCCAGCCTACGGGCCTCGGGTGCCTAGTACGGTAGCGGCAGGACCACCCAGCCAGGAGGAAACGTGGCAGGCCGGATCGAAGATTACGCCATCGTCGGGGACATGCAGTCGGTCGCACTGGTCAGCACGGACGGTTCGGTGGACTGGCTGTGCCTGCCGCGCTTCGATATGGCCTGGGTCGCCTTCGACCGCGCCGCGACCTACGCCGACGACGCGGGCGAAACGAGCCTGGCGGTCAAGTGGCGGTACATCCGCGACCAGATCAACCGGGAGGTATGCGAGCAGGGCTACGACTCCGCACGCGGAGCGTTCATGCAGTACTACGGCGCGGCCGAGCTCGACGCCTCCGTCCTGCTCATCCCCGACGTGGGATTCCTGCCCGCGGATGACCCTAGGGTGGTCTCGACCATGAAGGTGCTGCAGCGGGATCTCGTGCAGGACGGCTTCCTGCGCCGGTACCAGCTGCCGGCGGGCGGCACGTCGGCGGTGGACGGGCTGGTGGGCTCGGAAGGGGCCTTCCTGGCCTGCAGTTTCTGGCTGGCGAACGCGCTCGAGCTGAGCGGCAGGCACGAGGAGGCGATCGAGTTGTTCGAGCGGCTGCTCGCCCTGCGTAACGATGTTGGCCTGCTCAGTGAGGAGTATGATCCCCGCTACGGCAGGCTGGTCGGCAACATGCCGCAGGCGTTCAGCCACGTCCCGCTGGTGCAGACGGCTCTCAACCTCGAAGGTCACGCCGAGGAATGTCGGCGCGGACCGTGGGATGAGCGCCGGAGCGTGCCGGGCTAAGAAGATCCATGCCTTCCGCTCGGCACATCCTCATCGTCAACTCCCGCAGCGTCCACCAGCCAGTGTTCGTGGTCGGCGCCCCGCATTCGGGAGCGGACCTCATCGGCCGCGCGCTGAAGACGTCCGCGAGCTTTCACGTGACGATAGGACAGCCCAGCGTGCTGCGAGTGGTCTATGCCTTCGCCCGGCGCCCGTCCATATACCAGGGGCGCACGCAGGCCGCCGCCACGGTCATCAGGGATGCCTTCGCGCAGGGCTGGCAGGTCACCTCGCACAGCTGCCTGGAATGCAACCGCGAGTGCCGAGCCGCCGCCGGGCTGGCGGCCGATGCCGTGGGACCGTGCGTGGAACTGCGGGGCCTGGAGCGGTTCGGGGACGCGAGCCCGGACCTCATCTACTGCGCTGAGGCTCTCACCTACGCGTTTCCCGACGCGCGGATCATTCAGGTCATCAGGGATGGCCAGGACGTGGTGACCAGCATGCTCGCCGATCCCGTGGTCATGGCCTGGTTCCGGCCGAGCTTCGTGAACGTGGACACCGAATTCCCCAACCCGTTCTTCGGCATCGAGACCGAGGAGGACCGGGAGCTGTGGCCCAAGTTGTCGCCCGCGGCTCGGTGCGCGCTGCGCTGGCGCTGGTGCGTGCGCCTAGCCGCCAGGCTGCACCACAGCCTGTCGGCCGGCCAGCTGAAGACGATCAGGTATGAGGACCTGCTGAGCAAGCCCGACGAGGCCCTGGCCGAGCTCTCCCGCTTCAGCGGTACCACGGTGCCGGCGGCCGAGATCCGCGACGTGGCCCGCACGGCCCGCCAGCGCGGCCGTCCCCGCCCGGCCGGGCCCTCGCTCAGCAAGGAGGACGCCGCCCAGATAGACAAGCTGGCCGGCGAGGAACTCCGCCGGCTCGGCTACTCCCTCCTCAGCCCCTAGACGGCTTGGCCGGCGAACTGGGTGTGGTACAGGTCGGCGTACAGGCCGCCGGCCGCGAGCAGCTCGGCGTGGGTGCCGTGTTCGATGATCTGGCCCCCCTCGACGACCAGGATCTGGTCGGCTTCGCGGATGGTGGACAGCCGGTGCGCGATGACCAGCGAGGTCCGGCCGGACAGCGCGCTCTTCAGCGCGCGCTGCACGGCGACCTCCGACTCGGAGTCCAGGTGCGCGGTCGCCTCGTCCAGCACGACCACGGACGGGGCCTTCAGCAGTAGCCTGGCCAGGGCTACGCGCTGCTTCTCGCCGCCGGACAGGCGATAGCCCCGGTCGCCGACCACGGTGTCCAAGCCGTCGGGCAGGCTGGCGATCAGGTCCCAGATCTGGGCCGCCTCGCACGCCTCGATGAGCTCGAGTTCGGTGGCCCCGGGCCTTGCGTAGGTCAGGTTGGCCCGGATCGTGTCGTGGAACAGGTGCGCGTCCTGGGTTACTACGCCGACCACGTCGTGCAGCGACTCAAGCGTGACGTCCCTGATGTCGTGGCCGCCGATCCGTACCGTGCCCTGGTCCGGGTCATATAGCCGGGCCGCCAGGGAGGTGATCGTGGTCTTGCCGGCGCCCGACGGGCCGACCAGCGCGGTGAGCTGGCCGGACGGGGCGCGGAAGCTCACGTCGTGCAGGACTCCCGCCGCGGGGCCGGCCGCTCGGGTACGGGCAGCGCGATCGACTCCAGCGAGGCCAGCGACACCTCGCTCGCCGACGGATAACGGAACGACACGTCGTCGAACTCGATCTCCGGCGCGACGGGCCCGTCTGCGAACTGCACCTTGGCGGGCAGGACCACCGCGTCCGGCCGCTCAGCGATCAGCGGCTTGAGATCGAGGACCTCGAACACCCGGTCAAAGCTGACCAGCGCGGTCATCACGCTGATCTGGACGTTGGACAGCTGGGCGACCGGGCCGTACACCCTGACGAGAAGCTGGGCCAGCGCGACCAGGGTGCCGACCTGCAGGGCACCGCGGACGGCCAGGGTGCCGCCGACCCCGTAGACCACCGCGGTCGCCAGCGCGGCGAGCAGTGACAGCGAGATGAAGAACACCGATCCGTACATGGACTGGATGACGCCGATGTCGCGCACCCGTCCGGCCCGCTCGGCGAAGACCTCGGACTCCTCACGGGGACGGCCGAAGAGCTTGACCAGCATGGCACCCGCCACGTTGAAGCGCTCGGTCATGGTCGAGCCCATCGCCGCGTCGAGTTGCATCGACTCGCGGGTGAGCCGCTGCAGCTTGCGCCCGACGCGGCGGGCCGGGAACAGGAACAGCGGGATCAGCACCAGTGCGATGAGGCTGATCTGCCAGGACAGCAGGAACATGGTGACCAGGATCGCGCCCACGGTCAGGATGTTGGAGACCACCGAGGACATGGTGGAGGTGATCGCCTGCTGCGCGCCGATCACGTCGCTGTTGAGCCGGGAGACCAGCGACCCGGTCTGCGCCCGGGTAAAGAACGCGATCGGCTGCTGCTGCACGTGGCTGAACACCTCGGTGCGCAGGTCATAGATGAGCCCCTCGCCGATCCGAGAGGAATACCAGCGGATGGCGAAGCCGAGGAAGGCGTCGAACACCGCGACCACGGCGACCGCCGACGCGACGCCGATCACGATGGCCAGGTCATGACCGAGGATCCCCTTATCGATGATCACCGCCAGCAGCAGCGGGTTAACCACCGTGATGAGGGCATCGAGGATGGTGACGATCAGGAACAGGGAGAGCCACAGCTTGTAGGGCTTGGCGTAACCTACGATCCGGCGGACGATTCCTGGCTTCAGCTTCTGCTGGGTCACCGACGGGTCCTGCCGGAAGGACCGCATCATGCTGATGTTCGCCCGCCCGTACATGCCCTGGAAAACCTCCCGAGGGGCTCAATTCGTTCCCGTTCCGGGCCGGAACGCTATCAGCTAGCAGCGAACTGGGAATGCGGATTTACCCGGTGGCTGTCCGGGCGGGGTCCCGGCTGCCGTGAGTTCCACGGGTCCGGGCCGGTGCCACCGGGCGTGGCCTGCGCTATACCTGGGCCCTGCTACTGGCTACTGCGGGTTGCGCCGCCACGCCCGCGCAACGTCACTCCGGTCTCGGTGAGAATCCGGTGGATGAAACCGTAGGACCTTCCTGTCGAGGCCGCGAGGGAACGGATGCTCTCGCCGCTGTCGTACCTCTTGCCGAGAAGCGTCGCCAGCTTGCTACGATCCACACCGGTTACCCGCGTGCCTTTCTTGAGCGTGGTCTCGGCCACTTGCACCTCCGTTTGCTGAAGTCAGGAGTGAGTTACTGATCCTCCTTCGCAATGATCAGGCATGACCAGTGGATTGACTACCCAGATGAGCGCAAATGATCACTTATTTTTATCCGGCCATGCCGGAATCGTTGCCTTTGCCCGGAGAGCGCCCGGTCGGTAGGTATTTACGCAAGTGCAACGAGATCTGCGAAATCCTCACTCCATGCGTCTTCTATGCCGTCCGGCAGGACGATAACGCGTTCTGGTGAAAGCGCCTCAACCGCACCTTCATCATGTGTCACAAGCACTATCGCGCCGCGGAAGCCTCTCAGCGCGGCGAGAACCTCTTCCCGGCTGGCCGGATCGAGGTTGTTGGTCGGCTCGTCAAGCAGCAGCACGTTCGCGCCTGATACAACAAGAAGAGCGAGGGCGAGTCTCGTCTTCTCGCCGCCGGAAAGCACCCCCGCGGGCTTTTCCACGTCATCGCCGGAGAACAGGAATGACCCGAGAACCTTCCGCTGCAGCGATTCGGTAAGGTCCGGCGCGGCGGTGCGCATGTGCGCCAGGACGGTGCGCTCAGTATCCAGCGTCTCATGCTCTTGGGCGTAATATCCAAGGCTGAGGCCGTGGCCTGGCGTGACTTTTCCGGTATCCGGAGTTTCCAGCCCGGCCAGCAGCCGGAGCAGGGTCGTCTTTCCGGCGCCGTTGAGGCCGAGCACCACCACCCGGCTGCCCCGGTCGACGGCGACGTCCACGCCGGAGAACACCTCGGTCGACCCGAAGGACTTGGACAGGCCGCCGGCGGCCAGCGGAGTGCGGCCGCACGGCGCGGGCACCGGAAAGCGGAGCCTGGCCACCCGGTCCGCGGAGCGCTCGGCCTCGACCCCGGCCAGCATCCGCTCGGCCCGGCGCTGCATGTTCTGCGCCGCCCGGGCCTTGGTGGCCTTGGCCCGCATCTTGTCGGCCTGCGTCATCAGCGCGCTCGCCTGCCGGCTCGCGTTGACCCGCTCTCGGCGGCGGCGGCGCTCGTCGGTCTCGCGCTGCTGCAGGTAGGCCTGCCAGCCCAGGTTGTACATGTCCAGACAGGCCCGCTGCGCGTCCAGGTAGAACACCTTGTTGACCACGTCGGCCAGCAGCGCGACGTCGTGGCTGATCACCACCAGGCCGCCGCGATAGCTCTTGAGGTGGTCACGGAGCCAGATCACCGAGTCGGCGTCCAGGTGGTTCGTCGGCTCGTCCAGCAGCATGGTCCCGGAATCGGAGAACAAGATCCGGGCCAGCTCGACCCGGCGCCGCTGGCCACCGGACAAGGTGTGCAGCGGCTGGTGCAGCACCCGGTCGGGCAAGCCCAGGCTGGCCGTGATCGCGGCGGCCTGTGATTCCGCGGCGTACCCGCCGAGCACCGCGAGCCGCTCCTCGAGCCGGCCGTACCGGCGGATGGCCTGGGCCGCGGCGCCGGAGTCGGGATCGGCCATCTGGGTTTCAGCGGCGCGCAGGTCAGCCCGGAGCTGATCGAGCCCGCGAGCCGACAGCACCCGGTCGATGGCCAGCGTATCCAGGTCCCCGGTGCGCGGGTCCTGCGGCAGGTACCCGACCGCGCCAGACCGGCGGACCGAACCGGCGGCCGGCTGGGCCTGCCCGGCCAGCACCTTAGCCAGCGTGGTCTTCCCAGCGCCGTTCCGGCCCACCAGGCCGATCCGATCCCCCGCGGTCACCTGGAACGACGCGCCGTCCAGCAGCAGGCGCGCGCCAGCCCGCAGTTCGATGTCGCTTGCCGCAATCATGATTCAGCTGCTCCTGTGAAACGGACGGAAACGGACAGACCTCTCCCCTTGAGCGTCTCCTTAGTCCGTCGTCAGCAGCACGCCCTCTAGTGTACGGGACCGGCTCAGGTAGGGCTATCGGATTCCGGCTCGGTCAGGCGGATGCGGATGGCCCCGAAGGCACGCGGAGTCTCCTTCAGCACGGTCAGCCGCGGGTCGGGAACGGTGAGGAACCGGTCGGCGGCCAGGCCCAGGTAGGGCGCCAGCCGCGGATCGCCGCGCAGCCTGGCGATGGACCGCTTGTCCCCGCCCAGGACCAGCGCGTCCAGGCGGTACGGGCCGAAGATCGTGGTCGCGGCGTCGGCGGCGGCCCGCAGCGCGGTCACGGCCTGGTTCTCCCGGCGCCGGGCGAAGCGGTGCTGGGACCAGCCGCCTGCCGCGCTCCGGCCGTGCACCAGCCGGCTGCCGGTCTTCGAGCTCACCAGCCGTGACGGCGAGCCGGTGAAGACGCCTATGGCGTAGCCGCCCAGCCGGACCAGCAGCACGCCGACGGTTCGCTCGGCCGTGGCATGAGCCACGATCGCCGCGGAGGCCGCCGCCACCGGGTCGCCCTCCTCCCCCGATTCCGTCCGGGACAGCGGCGGGAACGGCGGATGGCATTCGGCCGCGACTCCGTCCGCGGCCGTGAACGTGACGGTCGTGCCCGCCGCATCGCCCGATACGGACCCGGCGCCGTGACGGTCGGTGAACGTGAGGATCCAGGACACCAGGCGCTCCGGCGGAACATCCAGCCAGCGACCGCCCCCCGCCGCAGGATTCTTCATGTGGATCTCCGCCCAGGCGGAGCCGTTCTACATCCGGGCTCAGATGTTGAAGCCGAGGGCGCGGAGCTGCTCGCGTCCGTCCTCGGTGATGTGCTCCGGACCCCACGGCGGCATCCACACCCAGTTGATGCGGAAGTCGGCCACCACTCCGTCGAGCGCGTCCCGGGCCTGATCCTCGATCACGTCGGTGAGCGGGCAGGCCGCGCTGGTCAGGGTCATGTCGATGGTCGCCACCCGCTCGGCGTCGACGTCGACGCCGTAGACCAGGCCGAGGTCCACCACGTTGATGCCGAGCTCGGGGTCCACCACGTCACGCAGGGCTTCGAGCACGTCCTCCTGCTCGGGCGTGAGCTCGGTGATGAGCTCGGCACTCGCCTCCGGCTCAGGGTCCTGGGTCGCCGTGTCCTGGGTCGCCGTGTCCTGGGTCGTCGTGTTCTCCGTCATCGTCCTACCTCCATGGCCTTGGCGGTCGCGTCCTTCCATGCCATCCAGCCCAGCAGCGCGCACTTGATCCTGGCCGGGTACTTGGACACGCCCGCGAACGCCACCGCGTCCTCCAGCACGCCCTCATCGGGTGATCCTTCGCCCTTGGACCGCATGAGCCCGAGGAACGCCTGGCTGATCGTCATGGCCTCGGCCACCGGCTTGCCGATGACCAGGTCGCTCATGACCGACGCGCTGGCCTGGCTGATGGAGCAGCCGAGCGCGTCATAGGAGATGTCCTCGACCACCGGCTCGCCGTCGACGTCCTTGAGGGTGACCCGCAGCGTCACCTCGTCGCCGCAGACCGGGTTGACGTGATGCACTTCGGCGTCGAACGGCTCCCGCAGCCCCTTGTGGTGAGGGCTGCGGTAGTGATCCAGGATGATCTGCTGGTACATCGACTCGAGCTGCATCACGTCACCTCCTAACACGGAACGGGGGCCGCCTATTGCCGGGCGCCGAAGAAGCGCTGGGCGTAGCGGATGCCGTCGGCCAGCGCGTCGACCTCGGCGTGGCTGTTATACACGTAGAACGTCGCCCGGGTGCTGGCCTGCACGCCCAGGGCCCGGTGCAGCGGCCAGGCGCAGTGGTGGCCGGTGCGCACCGCGACGCCCAGTTCGTCGAGCACCTGGCCCACGTCGTGCGGGTGGACGCCTTCCACGTCGAACGCCACCGCGCCGCCCCGGTCCTTGGTGGTGTCCGGGCCGAGGATGCGCACGCCGTTGATCTCGCGCAGCACGTCGAGCGCGTGCGCGGTCAGCGACTCCTCGTGCGCGGCGACGGCGGCCATGCCCAGGCCGCTGAGGTAATCCACGGCGGCGCCCAGGCCCGCGGCCTCGGCTACGGCGGGCACGCCCGGCTCGAACCGCTGCGGCGGGGGCAGGAACGTGCTGCCCTCCATCCGCACGACCTCGATCATCGAGCCGCCGGTCAGGAAGGGCGGCATGGCCTCGAGCAGCTCGGCCCGGCCGAACAGCACGCCGATCCCGTACGGGCCGAGCATCTTGTGCCCGGAGAAGGCCAGGAAGTCCACGCCGAGCGCGGCCACGTCGACCGGCTGGTGCGGCACCGACTGAGCGGCGTCGGCCAGGACCAGCGCGCCCTTGTCGTGCGCGGCGCTCGCGATCTCGGCCACCGGCGGGATGGTGCCCGTGACGTTGGACTGGTGGGTCACCGCGACGAGCTTGGTGCGGCCGGTGATCATGCGGTCCAGGCGGTCCAGGTCGAGCCGGCCGTCGGGGGTGACGCTGAGCCAGCGCAGCGTGGCGCCGGTCCGCTCGCACAGCTGCTGCCAGGGGACGAGGTTGGCGTGGTGCTCCATCTCGGTGATCAGGATCTCGTCGCCGGGCAGCACCCGGAAGCGCTCGGGGCCGCCAGCCGAGGTGGCGTTGCTCAACGCGTAGGCGACCAGGTTGATCGCCTCGGTGGCGTTCTTGGTGAACACCACCTCGCCAGCGTCGGCGCCGATGAACGCGGCGACCGTGGCCCGGGCGCCCTCGTAGACGTCGGTGGCTTCCTCGCCGAGCAGGTGGGTGCCGCGGTGCGCCGCGCCGTTGTGCAGCTCGTAGAATGACCGCTCGGCGTCCAGCACCTGGACCGGCTTCTGCGAGGTCGCGCCGGAGTCCAGGTAGATCAGCGGGTTGCTGTTGCGCACCGTCCTGGCCAGCGCCGGGAAGTCGGCCCGGATCGCCTCGACGTCGAGGGGCTCCGGGAACTCACTCATGCGGGGACTCCGAGGAACTTCTCGTAGCCCTCGTTCTCCAGGCGTTCGGCCAGCTCGGGGCCGCCTTCCTCGACGATCCGCCCACCCACGAACACGTGCACGAAGTCGGGCTTCACCAGTCGCAGGAGCCGGGGGTAGTGGGTGATCAGCAGGACCGCGTGGCCGGGCTGGCCGCGGAACCGGTTGATGCCGTCGGCCACGACCTTGAGCGCGTCGATGTCCAGGCCGGAGTCGGTCTCGTCGAGCACCGCGACCTTCGGGTTGAGCAGCTCGAGCTGGAGGATCTCGTGCCGCTTCTTCTCCCCGCCGGAGAAGCCCTCGTTCAGGTTGCGCTCAGCGAAGGCCGGGTCCATGGACAGCGCCGCCATCGCGGCCCGCAGTTCCTTGACCCAGTCACGCAGCTTGGGCGCCTCGCCCCGCACCGCCGTGACCGCGGTCCGCAGGAAATTCGACACCGTGACCCCGGGCACCTCGACCGGGTACTGCATGGCCAGGAACAGCCCGGCCCGGGCGCGCGAGTCCACGGTCATGGCCAGCACGTCCTCACCGTCCAGGGTGACGCTGCCCTTGGTGACCAGGTACTTCGGATGGCCGGCGATCGCGTAGGCCAGGGTGGACTTGCCCGAGCCGTTCGGGCCCATGAGGGCGTGGGTCTCCCCCTCGGCGACGATCAGGTCCACGCCGCGCAGGATCTCCCGGTGCACGCCAGGGCTCTCCTCCACGCTGACGTGCAGGTCGCGGATCTCGAGGGTGGCCACTATGACTCCTTAGCTAGGGCGACGTAGACCTCGTCGCCTTCGATCTTGACGGGGTAAACGGGAACGGGCTCGGTGGCCGGCAGCCCGGTGGGCGCGCCGGTGCGCAGGTCGAAGCAGGACCCGTGCAGCCAGCACTCGACCGTGTGGTCGTAGATCTCGCCCTCGGACAGCGGCACCTCCGCGTGCGAGCACACGTCCCGCAGCGCGAAGACCTCGCCGCCGGCGCGCGCCACGGCGACCGGCTCACCCGCCACCTCGACGCCGATGACCCCCTCGACGGGGAGATCCGACAGCGCGCAGGCCCGGGTGTACACAGGGGTGTTCGTCTCGGTCATCGCGGCGCTCCAGCAGGCAGCGTTCTGGTCAGCTCCCCCTCGACGGCCTCGGTGATCCTGCCGCGCAGCTCCGGTACCTCGATGGTGTCGATCAGCTGGCCGAAGAACCCGCGGATGACCAGCTTGCGGGCCTCGTGGAACGGGATGCCGCGGGCCATCAGGTAGAACAGGTGGTGGTCCTCGAGCCGGCCGCTGGCGCTGGCGTGGCCGGCCCCGATGATCTCGCCGGTGAGGATCTCCAGGTTCGGCACCGAGTCGACCCGGGTGCCGTCGGTCAGCACCAGGTTCCGGTTGTACTCGTAGGTGTCGGTGCCGGTGGCCTCGGGCCGGATCAGCACGTCGCCGATCCAGACCGCGTGCGCGTCCTGACCCTGTAGCGCGCCCTTGTAGGTGACTCGGCTCCGGCAGTTGGGCACGTCGTGGTCGACGAACAGCCGGTGCTCCAGGTGCTGATCCGCGTCGGCGAAGTACAGACCGGTCAGCTCGGCGTCGCCGCCCGGGCCGTCGTAGCGCACCTCAATGCCGAGCCGGACCACCGATCCGCCGAGGCTGACCGCGGCGTGCCGGAGCCGGGCGTCCCGGCCCAGCGTGGCGTAGTGGTAGGAGACGTGCACCGTGTCGTCGGCCCAGTCCTGCAGGCTGACCACGGACAGCGAGGCGCCGTCGCCCACCACCAGCTCGACGTTGTCGGCGTAGGTGGCGCTGCCGCGGTGGTCGATCACCACCACCGCCCGCGAGAGCGGCTCGGCCTGCACCAGCAGGTGGCCGTAGTCCGCGCCTCCGTGCCCGGTCACGGTGACGACCGTGGGCCGGGACGCGTCGGCCTCCGCGGGCACCGTGATCACGGTCGCCTCGTCGAACGACGCGTAGGCCCGGGCGCTGATCCGGTCGGCCGGGATGAAGGTGCGGGCGGCGTGAGCCACGGACCGTTCGGCAGAAGAGGTCTTGACCTCAGGGGCCGGGTCCACGTCCACTTCCACGCCCGCCGTCGGCGACGGTACCGGCGGAGAATCGGTGTGCAGGCCGCGCAGCCGGCGCAGCGGGGTGAACCGCCACTCCTCCTCGCGGCCGTCGGGCACGCCGAAGTCCGCGAGGTCGTAGGACCGGTGCTCGTGCAGCCTGCTCACGGGAGCGGACTCGATCGCTCCCTGCAATCCAGCCGACATCAGCCGACCGCCCCCTCCATCTGGAGCTCGATCAGCCGGTTCAGCTCGAGCGCATATTCCATGGGCAGCTCACGGGCGATCGGCTCGACGAACCCGCGGACGATGGTGGCCATCGCCTCGTCCTCGGTCATGCCGCGGCTCATCAGGTAGAAGAGCTGATCCTCGGAGATCTTGGACACGGTGGCCTCGTGGGCCATCTCCACGTCGTCCTCGCGGACGTCCACGTACGGGTAGGTGTCGCTGCGGCTCACCGTGTCCACCAGCAGCGCGTCACACTTGACGTTGGACTTGGAGTGCTCGGCGCCCTCCTGCACGTTGACCAGGCCACGGTAGGAGGTCCGGCCGCCAGCCCGTGCCACCGACTTGGAGATGATGGTCGAGGAGGTATGCGGCGCGCAGTGCACCATCTTGGCCCCCGCGTCCTGGTGCTGGCCCTCGCCCGCGAACGCGACCGACAGCGTCTCGCCCCGGGCGTGCTCGCCCATCAGGTAGACCGCCGGGTACTTCATCGTCACCTTGGAGCCGATGTTGCCGTCGATCCACTCCATCGTCGCGCCCTGCTGGGCGATGGCGCGCTTGGTCACCAGGTTGTACACATTGTTTGACCAGTTCTGGATCGTCGTGTAACGGCAGCGCGCGTCCTTCTTCACGATGATCTCGACTACCGCGGAATGCAGCGAGTCCGACTTGTAAATGGGCGCGGTACAACCCTCCACGTAGTGAACGTACGCGCCTTCGTCCACGATGATCAGGGTCCGCTCGAACTGGCCCATGTTCTCGGTGTTGATCCGGAAATAGGCCTGCAGCGGGATTTCCACCTTCACGTTCTTAGGCACGTAAATGAACGAGCCGCCGGACCATACCGCGGTGTTCAGCGCGGCGAACTTGTTGTCGCCCGGCGGAATCACCGTGCCGAAGTACTCGCGGAACAGATCCGGCTGCTCCCGCAGCGCGGTGTCCGTGTCGAGGAAGATAACGCCCTTTTCCTCGAGGTCTTCCCTGATCTTGTGGTAGACGACCTCGGACTCGTACTGCGCGGCCACGCCCGCGATGAGCCTCTGCTTTTCCGCCTCGGGGATGCCGAGCCGGTCATAGGTGTTCTTGATATCGGCGGGCAGCTCGTCCCAGCTCGCGGCCTGCTTCTCGGTGGAGCGGACGAAGTACTTGATGTTGTCGAAGTCGATGCCGGACAGGTCGGCGCCCCAGGCGGGCATCGGCTTGCGGCCGAAGTACTTCAGTCCCCGCAGCCGCATCTCGAGCACCCACTCCGGCTCGTTCTTGCGCGCCGAGATGTCGCGGACCACCTCTTCGGACAGGCCGCGGCGCGCGGACGCGCCAGCCACGTCCGAGTCGGCCCAGCCGAACTTGTACGTGCCCAGCCCTTCGAGCTGTTCTTGTGTGGTGGTCGTCATGTCAAGAGCCCTCCGGACTCTGCGGTGATTTCGGTAGTTACGCCATGTTTTACAACAGATTTCACCGGGCCGGCCTTCCCGGCGCCCGTGACGTGCGTGACGTGCGTGACGTGCGTAGTGCAGATCCCGTCGCCGTGCGCGATGGTAGCGAGGCGCTGCACCGGCGTGCCGAGCAGCCTGCCGAACGCCTCGGTTTCCGCCTCGCACAGCTGCGGGAACTCGGCTGCCACGTGGGCGACCGGGCAGTGGTGCTGGCAGAGCTGCTCGCCCGACGCTCCCGCGACCAGGCCGCCGATCGCCGGCGCCGGGCCGGCCGAGGCGGCGTAGCCGTCGGCGGACAGCGCCTCGGCCAGCGCCTGGACCCGCGCGCCCAGCTCGCCCTGGGCCACCACCGGCGCATACCGGCGCTCCAGGTCGGCCAGCTGCCTGCGGGCGAACTCGGCGACCGCGTCCGGTCCCGCCGTCTCGGCCAGGAACCGCAGCGCGCCCGTGGCCAGGTCATCATAGGCGTGCTCGAACGCGCTGCGCCCGGCGTCGGTGATGACGAAGACCTTGGCCTGGCCGCGGCCCCGGTTCCCGTAGGTCCTGGCCGTCCTGGTCTCGATGAGGCCTTCGGCCAGCAGGTTGTCCAGGTGCCGCCGGATGGCGGCCGGGGTGAGCCCGAGCCGACTGCCCAGCGTCGCGGCGGTCGATGGCCCGAGTTCCAGGATCAGCCGCGCGACCTGGCCCTTGGTCGGGCCGTCCGGTGGTCGCACGTTTTTCACAACATCATTGTGCCGTAAATAGGCCTTCCAGCGCAAACTTTTGGCAACATCGACGTGACGTAAATCACGCCGTCTTGGTGGCGTCGGATGCCTTGAGGCCCAGGACGCGCTCGGCGTTGCCGCCCGCGATCTTGGCCACCTCGTCCGAGCTGAGCGGCAGCGTATCGAGCAGGGCGCGGCCGGCCGCGTTGGACCCGAACGGGTAGTCGACGCTGAACAGCACCCGGTCCACTCCGAGCACCTCCACCGTGCACATGACCGGCGGGATGCTGAACAGCCCGCTGGTCGTCACCCAGATGTTGCGAGCGAAGTACTCAGAGGGTCTGCTGGCCAGCCCGTCCACCCGCAGCATCTGGTCGATCCTGGCCAGCATGAACGGCAGCATCTCGCCGCAGTGCCCGACGATCAGGCGCAGCCCGGGATGCCGGTCGAAGACGCCGGTGGCGACCATGCGCAGCACGTGCAGGCCGGCCTCGGCGTGCCAGCCCCAGGCGCCGGTGGCCAGCCGGGCCGCCACGCCCGGCGGCAGCCCGCCGTACAGCACCTCGCGCAGGGCTGCCGACGGCGGCGCGGGGTGCAGGTACAGCGGCACGTCGAGCCGCTCGAACCGGTCGAGCAGCGGCTCGAACCTCGCGTCGTCCAGGAACGCTTCGTTGGACCCGAGGGTGCTGTTGACCAGGGCGCCGACGAAGCCGAGTTCGACGGTGGCGCGTTCCAGCTCGTCGGCCGCGGCCTGCGGATCGGCGGTGGGCAAGGTGGCGAAGCCGGCGAACCGATCCGGGTGGGCGCGGACCGCCGCGGCCAGCTGGTCGTTGGCCTCGCGGGCGAGGGACAGGCCTTCGGCCCCGGCATGCCCCTGTGCGGCCGGGGCTACGTGGGAGATGACCTGGAGGTCGATCCCGTTCGCGTCCATGTCGGCCAGCCGCAGCGGGCCGAGGTCGCTTAGCTGGTCGCCGACGCGGGGTCCCCATACGGCGAGCTGGCCGGTGCCCGGAGGCGCGGCCAGCTCGGCCGTCCAGAAGTGCTCTTCCAGAGCAATCGTTCGCACCCGGCCATTGTCGCGCAGCGCGGCCGTTCTCGCGCGGCCCGCCTCAGGCGACGCGGCGCCCTCAGCCGGCCTTACGGGACGATGCCGATCGTGATCCCGTCCACGCCGCTCGGGTGCTCGGCCCGCCCGCGGACCACCTCATCGGCCCGGGCCGCGATCCGGAGCGGTTCGGCGATCTGATCCAGCAGCTCCCCGGCCGCCGTGTCATGCGCCTGCAGGATCAGCTGGCTGAGCCGGGCCGAGTTGCCCAGCCGCAGCCCGCTGCGCAGGACGCGGCTCGCGTCCAGGATCACGGCCAGCTGGTCCACCGCGGAACGGTCCGACCTCCAGCGCGGATCGGCCGCCGGCCAGCGGGTCAGGTGCAGCGAGAGCGCGTCCTCGTGCTCGCGGTAGAACCGCTGGTACATGTGCTCGGTCAGGAACGGCGTGAACGGCGCGAACAGTCCGAGCAACGCCCGGAACGAGTCCCGCAGCGTCCACCGGACGGCGGCCTGGTCGGCCCGGTCCTTGATCATCTCGATGTACCGGTCGCAGTAGATCGACCAGAACATCCGGGAGGCGGCCTGGTGGGCCTGCAGGTAGTCGTGGGCCTCGAACGCCGCGGTAGCCTCGTCGATGGCGTCGGCCAGGTGCGACAGCACCCACCGGTCCACGATGTCCCGCTCGCCGGGCTCCGGGGCGGCCCCGGACAGCTCGCCGAGGTGCAGGGACAGGAACCGGCCCACGTTCCACAGCTTGACCGTGAACTTCCGGCCAGTCCGTACGTCCTTCTCGTTGTACCTCAGGTCGGTGCCGATGCGGCCGCGGGTGGCCCACAGCCGCAGCGCGTCCGCGCCGTACTTGCCCATCACGTCGTCCGGGACGTACCGGTTATATCCGTCCGGACCTGTCGACTTATCGAGATCTCGCTTCGACAGCTTCTTGCCCTGCTCGCTCAGCCCCCAGCCGGAGATCAGCGCGGTCCGCCACGGCACCCGGCCGAACAGCAGCTCGGACTGGACCACGGAGTAGAACAGCCAGGTCCGGATGATCTCGAACGCCTGCACCCGCATCGACATCGGGGCCAGTGCCGGATCGGTCCCGCCGAGCGCCCACCCGTCGTTGATCTGCGGGGTCAGCGACGAGGTCATCCAGGTGTCCATCACGTCCGGGTCGCCGGTCAGCTCGCCGTGACCGCACGACGGGCACGATGAGGCCGGCGGCTCATCGGTGAGCGGGTCGACCGGCAGGTCCTGGAGCCGGGCCAGGACCGGCGCGTCGCACGAGGCGCAAAACCAGACCGGGAACGGCACCCCGTACCGCCGCTGCCGGGTGATGTTCCAGTCCCACTTGAGCCCGTCGATCCAGTCCTCCAGCCGCCGCCGCATGAACGGCGGGATCCACTCCAGCTCGGCCGCGCGGGCCCGGAACCGGTCGGCGTGCTCGCGCACCGCGATGAACCACTGGGGCCTGATCTGGAACTCGACCGGGGTCTGGCAGCGCTCGTGCACCCCGACCACCTGCCGGATCGGCACGCTGGAGACCAGCAGCCCGGCCTCGTCGAGCGCCTTGACGATGGCCGAACGCCCCTGGGTCACGGTCAGCCCGGCGAACTGTTCCGCCCGCTCGCCCAGGCGCCCGTCCGGCTCCACCACCAGGCGCAGCGCCAGGTGGTCGCGCCGCCACCGCAGCACGTCCTCGCTGTCGCCGAACGTGCACACCATCATCAGCCCGGTGCCGAACTCCGGGTCCACGTCCTGGTCGGCCAGGACCGGCACCTCGTAGCCGAACAGCGGCACCCGGGCCGTGGTGAGTCCCCGATAGCGGGTGTCGGCGGGATGGTGGTACAGCGCCACGCAGGCCGGCAGCAGCTCGGGCCGGGTAGTCGCGATCATCAAGTTCTCCCCGAACTTGATGGTGTGCAGCCTACTGCTCCGTACCAGGTCCTCCACGTCCGCCTGGGCCAGCGAGGTCCGGTCCTCCGTGCACCACAGGATCGGGTCCTGCGCCCGGCGCAGGTAGCCCGCCTCGTGCAGCGTGACGAAGCTGGTCTGGGCGGTCCGCTGGCAGCGGGCGTCGATGGTGGAGTAGCGCAGCGACCAGTCGAGCGACAGGCCCAGCCGCCGCCACAGGTCCTCGTACCGTTCGGCCGTGCGCTGGGTCTCGGCCAGGCACAGCGCGACGAACTCGGACCGCGGCAGGTCCACCGCCCGCACGCCGTAGGCTTGCTCGACGTACCGTTCGGTGGGTAGCCCGTTGTCGTCGAACCCGATCGGGTAGAACACCCGCTCGCCCCGCATCCGCCGGTACCGAACGATGAAGTCGGGCTGCGAGTAGCTCATCGCGTGGCCCACGTGCAGGTGCGCTGCCGACACGTACGGCGGCGGCGTGTCTACGCTGAATACCGGCCCGTGCCCGGCACGGTCATACCGGTAGACGTCGTGCGTCTCCCACAGCGCGCGGGCGGCCGCCTCGACCGCCTGGTGGTCGTACTCGCCGGGTTCCATAGGAAGGGAAGGTATCTGCTCCGGGGCGTGCGTCTTAAATTCTTTTCTGACCGAACGGACCACGGTTCTCGCCCCGCGTGACCTGACGAGCGAACCGCGGGACGGCCAGATGCGGCTCTATCCTTCCCCCATGCCCACCCCAGAAGTCGGCGCCGTGAATTCTTCGTGGTGCCGCATGCCGCAGCTAGGTGCCGGGAAATGAACGTGGTACGAACGAACCAGCCGGCCGACTGAGAAAGCCCAGGAAGATAGAGACAAGCGCCGCCATGCCCGCCCCGCGTCCCGACATCGCCGACCTGCTCGAGGTGGCTGTTCCGCCCGACGTCAAGGTGATCACGGTCAGTGACTTGCACCTGCCCCCGGTCCGGACGGACGTCTCGGGCCGGTCCTGCGAGATGCTGGCACGCCATCTCGCCGAGGAGCCGGGGACGCCCACCGTAGTCCTGGCCGGGGACGTGATCGAACTGCTCGGCTCCCCCGGGTCGACGGCTACCGACATCCTTCGACCGCACGAGGACCTGTGCACCGCGCTGCTCGACGTGACCGCGCGCGGCGGGCAGGTCATCTACGCCATCGGCAACCACGACAGCGACCTGGCCTGGGACGTCAAGGCGGCGGACGCGGTGCGGGAGATGACCGGGGCCCGGCTGTGCCTGGCCGCGGACCTGATCCTGGCCGACGGCAAGAAGATCCGGGTGGAGCACGGCCACCAGCTCGACCCGTACAACTGCTTCTGCGACGCGCGCAACCCGCTGGACACCCCCATGGGCCACCACATCGTCCGGGAGGTCATCCCGCGGATCGAGTTCCTCGGCCGCGGCTGGGTTGACGGCGCGCACGAGATGGCGGACCCGACCGACTTCCCGTCCTTCATCGGCTCCCGGCTCGTCTACCGCAAGCTCGGCCGCCACCTGTGGTGGCTGATCGCGATCCCGCTCGTGATCTTGGTCCTGGTCCGGATCCCCGAGTTCGCGGCGCTGCGGTCCCGGTACCCGGACACCGACGCGTGGGTGCACCGGGCCGAGATCCTCGGCTACGGCGCGATAGCAGACCTCCTCGTGATCGCCGCGCTGGTGGCCATCCTGGCCCGGCGCGCGTGGGTGTCGATCAGCGCGCTGGCCCTCGACAAACGGGGCTACGGGCAGAACCAGGCTGCCCGCCAGCGGGCCGCCGACCTGGTCGCCGACGGCTACCACGGGTTCATCTCCGGGCACACCCACCACCCGGAGCTGGCCGCCTCGGGCGGCGGCTTCTACGCCAACTCCGGGTCGTGCACCTCGGTGGTGGAGGCCATCGGCGGGAAGTTCGGCCTGCCCCCGGCCTACGTGCGCAACCAGCAGATCTGCTGGGTAGAGGTGACCGCGGACCAGGCCGAGCTCGTCACGGCCCGGGTCGAGCTGCCCGGCGCGACCCGGATGGAGCGGTTCGTCGCCCACGGCCGCAACCCGCACTCCGACATCCCGGCGCGGGTCGCCTCCTGGCCCGCCGGACCCGACTGGCCGCCCCCGGACAAGCCCGCCGACCGCACGAAGACGGCCCCGCCCGGGGTCTAGCTGCGTTCGGCGGCGCGGGCTTCCTCGACGGTGAGTTCCGCGGCGGGATCGGCTTCCAGGCGCTCGTCCGGGATCGGGTCGCCGCTGCGGATCGACCGGCCGTAGGTGCCGTCGTCTAGCCGGTGCAGCGCGCGCTCGATGGCGTCCAGCCGGTCGCGCAGGCTCTCCGCGATGGCGTCGTCCTCGCCTTCCTCGGTGAGCGCCAGGGCGGCATCGGCGTTGTCTTCCGCCTCGCTCTCCACCTCCGCCACGCGGTCGTCCTGGCCGGCGGCCTCGGTCTCCTTGAGCAGGCTGCGCACCTCGTCCCGTTCGGTGATGAGCAGGCTACGGGCCCGGTCCTGGTCCATCCGGCCGTCCTCCCTAGTGCGTGTGGGACGCGTGCGCGTCCATGTGGTCGTGGCTGTCGGGCGAGCCGCCCATCATCCGCAGCATAGCGACCCCGCCGGTGCGGACGAATCGGATGACCAGGGCGGCGGCCAGGATCAGGAAGATGATGTTCAGCCAGGTGGTGTAGTCCCAGGACACCCCCTGGTCGGGGAGCTTGGCCTGGGCCGGGTCCGGGATCAGGCCCAGGGCGCCGAAGACCAGCTCGACCACGTAGCCGGCCGCCGCCATGGTCGCGTAGAACGTGCCGAGCAGGAACCAGGCCATCCGGGCCCCGTAGTACTTCCGGTAGATGTTCAGGATGGGCGCGATGATGAGGTCAGCAAAGATGAAGGCGATCACGCCGCCGAAGCTGATGCCGCCCTTCCACAGCACCACGGCCAGCGGTACGTTCCCGATCGAGCAGACGAACGAGACGATGGCCACGACCGGCCCGATGAGCGGTCCCCAGATCTTGGCCGCCAGCGGATGGCCCGCGATGAAGAAACCCTGCCAGAAGCGGTCGGGCACCCAGGCCGCGATCGCGCCGGCGGCGAACAGGCCGATGACCAGGTCCCTGAGGATCGCGGCCCACTCCATCACGAACGCGTGCGCGACCGCGGTGTAGCCGTCGCGCGAGAACAGGCGGCTCGCGAACGAGCCCGGCCGCTGGACGGACATGTCCATCGCGGCGTGGCCTTCCATCAGGCCGACCCGGCCGCGGTCGGCCTGCGCCCGGGCCTCGCCCAGCAGCCGTTCCCGCAGCAGCAGCCTGAACAGCACGGCGATCAGCACGATCATGACCGGGCCGCCGGTGAACTCGGCCAGGGTGAACTGCCAGCCCATGAGCAAGGCCAGGATCACCCCGAGCTCGATCACCAGGTTGGTCGAGGCGATCTCGAACGCCATCGCCGCGGTGAAGCTGGCCCCCTTACGGAACAGTGACCGCGCCAGCGCGACCGCCGCGTACGAGCACGACGATGACGCCGCCCCGAAACCGGTCGCCAGCGCGAGCGTCCGCGGCCGGTCACTCCCCAGCCGCCGGATGACCGTGGACTTCCTGACCAGAGCCTGGATCATCGCCGACAACCCGAACCCGAGGATCAGCGCCCAGGTGATCGCCCACGTCATCGACCCGGTGATGGCCAGCGCGTGCAGGATCGCGCGGATCAGGCTCACGTCCGACGGCCTCCTTCGTCCCGACGAAGATAATACCCCCCGGAGGTATATGGCGGCCGCCTCGGCTCTCCGCCGTGCCGGATCCGTCACGAGCGCGGGCCGGCGTGCCCGTAGACTCGCCTGCGTGAGCACCGGCAAGGCCCCCGCGGACCCGGCGGCCCCTGCCGTTGAGCTTCTTCGCCTGGTCAAGCGTTACGGCCAGATTGCGGCCGTGGACGGGCTTTCGCTGACGGCGGCCCGCGGTGCGGTGACCGGCATCCTCGGGCCTAACGGCGCGGGTAAGACCACCATGATCGAGATCTGCGAAGGCTACCGGCGGCCGGACCAAGGCACCGTGCGGGTGCTGGGACTGGACCCGATGCGGGACGGCCGGGCGCTGCGTCCGCGCCTGGGCGTGATGCTCCAGTCGGGCGGCATCCCCCCGTCGGTGCCCGCGGCCGACTACCTGAGGCTCCTGAGCAGCTTCTATGTCAGCCCCATCGATCCGGCGCTGCTGCTGGACCTGGTGGGGCTCACCCCCGTCGCGCATACCCCCTACAAGAGGCTGTCGGGTGGCCAGCAGCAGCGGCTGTCCCTGGCCGCGGCGATCATCGGCCGCCCGGAACTGGTGTTCCTGGACGAGCCCACGGCGGGCATGGACCCGCAGGCCCGGCACGCCACCTGGGACTTGATCGGGCAGTTGCGCACCGCGGGGGTGAGCGTCATCCTCACCACGCACTTCATGGAAGAGGCCGAACGGCTCTGCGATTACGTCGCCATTATCGATCACGGCCAGCTGGTCGCCGCGGACACCCCGGCCAAGCTCACCGGCACGGTCGGCCAGCTCAGGTTCCGCGCGGAGGCTGGGCTGGACATCGACAGCCTGCTCACCGTGCTGCCGCCGGCCAGCGCGATGAAGGAATCACCGGCCGGCCACTACGTGATCGAGGTGCACGGCGCGGTGGACCCGATGCTGCTCGCCACCGTGACCGCCTGGTGCGCCGAGCGGGGCGTGCTGGCCAACAGCCTCCGCATCGAGAGCCGCACGCTGGAGGACGTGTTCCTCGAGCTCACCGGAAAGGAACTCCGCCCATGACCGCCGCCGCGTCCCAGGGACATCCGGCGGTCTCGTTTGCTCCGGACCCGGGAGCAGCACCGCTGGGCCGGATGATCACCGCGCAGGCCACGCTGGAAACCCGCACCCTGCTCCGTAACGGCGAGCAGCTCCTGCTCACGCTCATCATCCCGCTGCTGCTGCTCACCGCGTTCAGCCTCGAGCCCCTGATCAACTTCGGGACCGGGCTGAGCCGGATCGATTTCCTGACCCCGGGGATCATCGCGCTGGCGGTGATGTCCACCGCGTTTACCAGCCAGGCGATCGCCACCGGGTTCGAGCGCCGCTACGGCGTGCTGAAGCGGCTGGGGGCCACGCCGCTGTCCCGCGGCGGCCTGATCGCGGCCAAGACCGTGACCGTGATAGGGGTGGAACTGCTGCAGGCCTTGCTGATTATCGCGATCGCCCTGGCCATCGGCTGGCGACCGGACGCCAGCCCGGCCGCGATCGTGTCGGCCCCGGTGCTCGTCCTGCTCGGCACGGCCGCCTTCAGCGGGCTCGCCCTGCTGATGGCCGGGACGCTGCGGGCCGAGGCCACCCTGGCCGCGGCCAACCTCGTCTACATCCTGCTGCTCGGCGTGGGCGGCGTGGTGTTCTCGCTGACCAAGTTCCCCGCCGCCGCTCGGCCGGTCCTCGAACTGCTGCCCACCGGCGCGCTGTCCACCGGCCTGCGCGATGTCTTGCAGTACCACGTGGCGTTCCCGGTCGGGAACACGGTCACGCTGGCGGTCTGGGCCGCGGTCGCGATCGCCCTGGCCGCGCGGACGTTCCGGTGGGACTAAGGGATACCGTCCGGGCTAACGCAGGAGCGGATCAGGATCAGGATCAGGGCGCTCGGATAGTCCGATCCGGGTTGATCCTGCCGGCTGCGATGATCCTGACCGGGATCGTTTCCGTGCAGTTCGGAGCGGGCCTGGCCGACAAGCTGTTCGGGCAGATCCCGCCCGCGGCAGTGACCGGGCTGCGCCTGTGGACCTCGGCGCTGGCCATGGTCGTGCTCTCCCGGCGCGGCTTCACCCGCTCGGTGGCCGGCCTGAGGGAACGAAGAGCATTCGGCGACGCTGCCATCGCGGTCTCGTTCGGTCTCTCGCTCGCGGTTATGAATTTCTCTATTTACCAGGCGTTTGCTCGCATTCCCCTCGGGATCGCGGTCACGATCGAGTTCCTCGGCCCGCTGGCTGTCGCGGTGGCCGGATCGCGGCACCTCAGGGACGTCGGCTGGGTCGTGCTGGCGGCGGCCGGCGTTGCGCTGCTGACCCAGGGCGGGCACGGGCACCTGGACCTGGCCGGGGTGCTCTTCGCGGCGGTGGCCGGAGCCTGCTGGGCCGCCTACATCATGCTCAGCTCGGCGACCGGGCGCCGGTTTCCCGGCTCGGCGGGCCTGGCCATCGCGATGGTGGTCGCCGCCATCGTGATCACGCCGCCCGCAGTGGTCGCTGGGGGCAGCGCCATGTTCCGGCCCGCCGTGCTGGCCATCGGGACGGCGATCGGCATCCTCTCGTCGGTCATCCCCTACCGCCTGGAACTCGAGGCGCTGCGACGGATGCCGATGCGGCTGTTCGGCGTGTGGATGAGCCTGGAGCCCGCGGTGGCGGCGCTGATCGGGCTGACCCTGCTCGGCCAGCAGCTGACCGTGGTGGAATGGCTCGCGATCGGCTGCGTGATGATCGCGTGCGCCGGAGCGGCACAGCGCTAGCCACGGGGGGACACCCCCGGCACCCCCCGAGAGGGCTCTACCATAATGGGCGTGCCCGCCGACCTCGTCCGCACCTGGATGTCTCGCCTCGAGACCTCCAGGCTCGCCCGTCCGGTGCTGGCGCCGACGGCGCAGTCCATGCGGCGGATCGCGCTGGCCGGGGTCATCGCCGACACCGCGATCATGTCCACCGGCGCGGCGGTCCGGCTCAGCTCGTCCGGCCTGGGCTGCCCCGACTGGCCCCGGTGCTCCGCGGCGGACGTCGTGGCCAGCAAGAACGCTGGGCAGACGCTGCTCAACACCTGGATCGAGTTCAGCAACCGGCTGCTCAACTTCCCGCTGGTCATCATCACGATCATCGTCTTCGTCGCGGCCTGGCGGTTCCGTCCTCAGGGGACCAGGCGGCGTGATCTGGTCTGGCTGGCGGCGATCCAGCCGGCCGGGGTGATCGCGCAGGCGGTGATCGGCGGGATCGTCGTGCTGACCAAGCTCAACCCGGCCACGGTCTCCATCCACTTCCTGGTGTCTGCCTCGATCGTGGCCGCGGCGGTGGTGCTGCATGTCCGGTGTACCGAGGGCAACGACCCGCCGACCATGGCGGTGCGGGGCGACCTGTACCTGCTGTCCGCGGCCCTAGTGGCCGTGACCAGCTTGATGCTCGCGGCGGGCACCGTGGTGACCGGTACCGGTCCGCTGGCCGGCCACGCGGATACGCCCCGGTACAAACTGCCGCTGGAGGGGGTCACCCAGCTGCACGCCGACATCGGCTGGCTGCTGGCCGGCCTGGCCATCGCGCTCGTGGTCGGGCTGCGGATGTCCGGCGCGCCGCGCCGGGCGGTGCGGGCCAGTTGGGTCATGATCGCGTTGCTGGGCGCGCAGGGCGTGATCGGCTACATCCAGTACTTCACCCACCTGCCGGCCGGGCTGGTCTGGGTCCACGTGACCGGCTCGGTACTGGTCTGGATCGCCGTGCTGCGGCTGTTCTTGTTCATGCGCGACCGCGGCCCGCTGCTGCGGCCCGCACCCGAGCCCGCGGCGGCCGCACCCTATAGACAGCCGGAATCGCTGGACCGATAGGCTCCTAACGTGAGCAATCAGTCTCAGCTTGACTGGACGACGACCGATGAGCGCGCCGTCGATCTCATCCGGGTCCTCGCGATGGATTCGGTGCAGAAAGTAGGCAACGGGCACCCCGGCACGGCGATGAGCCTGGCCCCGGTCGCCTATCTGCTCTACCAGCGCCTGCTCAGGCATGACCCGGCGGATCCGCACTGGCCGGGCCGGGACCGTTTCGTGCTGTCGTGCGGGCATTCGAGCCTCACCCTGTACATCCAGCTGTACCTGTCGGGGTACGGGGTGACCCTGGAAGACCTGAAGGCCTACCGCACCTGGGGCAGCATCACGCCCGGCCACCCCGAGCACGGCCTGACGCCGGGCGTGGAGACCACCACCGGACCGCTCGGCCAGGGCATCGGCAACGCCGTCGGCATGGCCATGGCCTCGCGCCGCGAGCGCGGCCTGTATGACCCGGACGCCGAGCCGGGCCACAGCCCGTTCGACCACTACGTCTACGCCTTCGTCTCCGACGGCGACCTCGAGGAAGGCGTCAGCCACGAGGTGTCCTCACTGGCCGGGCACCAGCGGCTCGGCAACCTCATCGTGGTCTACGACGACAACTACATTTCCATCGAAGACGACACGAACATCGCCAAGTCCGAGGACGTCGCCGCCCGCTACGAGGCCTACGGCTGGCACGTCCAGCGCCTGACCTGGCGTACCCCTAACGGGTACCACGAGGACGTCCAGGCGCTCTACCAGGCGCTGCTGACGGCCAGGGAGCATACCGAGGCGCCGTCCTTCATCGCGCTGACCACGATCATCGGCTGGCCCGCCCCGCACAAGCAGAACACCGGTGCCGCGCACGGCTCCGCGCTCGGCGCCGACGAGGTGGCGGCGACCAAGGAAGTCCTCGGCTTCGATCCCGGGATCGACTTCCCGGTCGAGGACGAGGCGCTCGCCCACGCGCGCCAGGTCGCGGAGCGCGGCAAGAGCCTGCACGCCGAGTGGGAGCAGTCGTTCGCCGCGTGGAGCGCCGCCAACCAGGACCGCCGGGCGCTGTTCGACCGGCTGGCCGTCCGCCAGCTACCGGACGGATGGGCCGGGGCGCTCCCCTCGTTCCCGGCCGACGCCAAGGGCATGGCGACCCGCAAGGCCTCCGGCGCCATCCTCAGCGCCCTGGCCCCGGTGCTGCCCGAGCTGTGGGGCGGCTCGGCCGACCTGGCCGAGAGCAACCTGACCACGATGGAGGGCGAGCCCTCCTTCATCCCGGTCGACCACCAGACCGCCATGTGGCGGGGCAACCCGTACGGCCGGACGCTGCACTTCGGCATCCGCGAGCACGGGATGGGCGCGATCCTGAACGGTATCGCGCTGCACGGCGGAACCCGTCCCTACGGCGGGACGTTCCTGGTGTTCAGCGACTACATGCGGGGCTCGGTCCGGCTCGCGTCGCTGATGGAGCTGCCGGTCACCTACGTGTGGACGCACGACTCCATCGGCCTGGGCGAGGACGGGCCCACCCACCAGCCGATCGAGCACCTGTGGGCGCTGCGGGCCATCCCGCATCTCGAGGTGGTCCGGCCCGGGGACGCGAACGAGACCGTCGTGGCCTGGCGGACCGTCCTGGAGCGGGCCCGGCCGGCCGCGATGTGCCTGACCCGGCAGGCCCTGCCCGTGTTCGACCGTTCGTCCGGTGGGCCCGATAGTGCGCAGGGCCTGGCCAGCGCCGAGGGCGTCGCCCGCGGCGGGTACGTGCTCGCGGACGCCGAGGATGGGCAGAGCGACGTCATCCTGATCGGCACCGGCAGCGAGGTCTCGATCGCGCTCGAGGCCCGCGACCAGCTGGCCGCCGAGGGCATCTCGGCCCGGGTGGTGTCCATGCCGTGCGTGGAATGGTTCACCGCGCAGGACGAGTCCTACCGGCGCGAGATACTGCCCCCGACCATCCGCGCGCGGGTGTCGGTGGAGGCAGGCATTACCGAACCCTGGCGGTTGTTCGTAGGAGACGCGGGCGCTTCAATCGGAGTAGATCACTTCGGCGCTTCGGCCGCTTACCAGAAGATCTATCAGGAGTTCGGCATCACAGCGGAGCGGGTAGCCGCTGCCGCACGCGACAGTCTGGCCCGGGTCAGGGCCTAACCGGGCCCGCGGCACGCAGGGAAGGGAAACAACGGTGTCAGTTGACGTTCTCGGGCAGCTATCCGAGGCCGGAGTGTCGGTGTGGCTGGACGACATCAGCCGCGACCGGCTGCGCACCGGCAACCTGCAGATGCTGATCGACGACTTTCACGTGGTCGGCGTGACCTCCAACCCGACGATCTTCGCCAAGTCGCTCTCCTCCGGGACCGCCTACGACGACCAGATCGCCGACCTCAAGACCCGCGGCGTGAGCGTGGACGAAGCATCCCGGATGATCACCACGTACGACATCCGGTGGGCCTGCGACGTGTTCCGCCCGGTCTACGAACGGACCGGCGGCCTCGACGGCCGGGTCTCGCTTGAGGTCGATCCCCGGCTGGCCCGGGAGACGGCCAAGTCCATCGCCGAGGCTCGGGCGCTGTGGTGGATGGTCGACCGGCCGAACCTGCTGATCAAGATCCCCGCGACCGTCGAGGGGCTGCCCGCGATCACGCAGTGCATCTCGGAGGGGATCAGCGTCAACGTCACGCTGATCTTCGCGCTGGCCCGGTACGGCGAGGTCATCGACGCCTATATGGCGGGCCTGGAGCAGGCCGCCGCGGCCGGGCATGACCTGTCCCAGATCCGCTCGGTGGCGTCGTTCTTCGTCAGCCGGGTCGACACCGAGGTCGACGCCCGCCTGGACAAGATCGGTACGCCCGAGGCCGCCGCGCTGCGCGGCAAGGCAGCGGTAGCGAACGCGCGGCTGGCCTACGAGCTGTTCGAGCAGCGGACCGCCACCGACCGCTGGCAGTCCCTGCGGGCCAAGGGCGCGCAGCTCCAGCGCCCGCTGTGGGCCTCCACCTCGGTCAAGGACCCGTCGTTCGGCGACACCATGTACGTCGTCGACCTGGTGGTGGCCGACACGGTGAACACCATGCCTGAGGGCACGATCCGGGCCACGGCCGACCACGGCAAGCTGCTCGGCGACACCGTACACGGCACCTACGACGCCTCGCGGCAGGTCTTCGCCGACCTGGAGCAGCTCGGCATCGGGTACGACGATGTTGTGCAGGTCCTCGAGGACGAAGGCGTGCAGAAGTTCGAGGCGTCGTGGATCCAGCTGCTCGACACGATCAGCAAGAAGATGGGACTGGGGTGACGGCAGAAACCGAAGGCCTGGCCCCGGCTAGCCCGAGCGTCATCGCGGAGGTTGACGCGGCGACCCAGCCGCGGAACCCGCTGCGCGATCCGCGTGACCGGCGCATCCCCCGGGTGGCCGGGCCGTGCGTGCTGGTCATGTTCGGGGTCACCGGGGACCTCGCGCGCAAGAAGCTGATGCCGGCCGTCTACGACCTGGCCAACCGGGGCCTGCTGCCGCCGGGCTTCTCGTTCGTCGGCTTCGCCCGGCGGGACTGGGCGGACGAGGATTTCGCCCAGGTCACCTACCAGGCGGTGAAGGAGTACGCGCGCACGCCGTTCCGTGACGCGGTGTGGGACCAGCTCAGCGAGGGCGTCAGGTTCGTGTCCGGTTCGTTCAGTGACGACGTGGCGTTCGACGAGCTCGCTCAGTGCGTCCACAAGCTCGACGCGGAGCGGGGCACGGGCGGGAACTACGCGTTCTACCTGTCGATTCCGCCGAGCCAGTTTCCCACCGTGGTCCAGCAGCTCAAGCGCAGCGGCCTGTCGAACTCGCACGGGCGCGGCTGGCGGCGGGTGGTGATCGAGAAGCCGTTCGGCCATGACCTGGCCAGCGCGCGGGAGCTGAACGCGAGGCTGGACGGGGTCTTCCCGCCCGAGGCGGTGTTCCGCATAGATCACTACCTCGGCAAGGAGACGGTACAGAACATCTTGGCGCTGCGGTTCGCCAACGAGATGTACGAGCCGATCTGGAACCGGGGTTACGTCGATCACGTCCAGATCACCATGGCCGAGGACATCGGGATCGGCGGCCGGGCCGGGTACTACGACGGCATCGGGGCCGCCCGCGACGTGATCCAGAACCACCTGCTGCAGCTCCTGGCGCTGATGGCCATGGAGGAGCCGGTGGCGTTCGACGCGGACTCGCTGCGGATGGAGAAGGAGAAGGTGCTGTCCGCGGTCCGGCTGCCCGCCGACCTGGCCACCGGTACCGCGCGCGGGCAGTACGCCGCGGGCTGGCAAGGCGGACGTCAGGTGCGCGGCTTCCTGGAGGAGGACGGTATCCCGGCCGATTCCCGGACCGAGACGTACGCCGCGCTGCGGCTCGGCATCGACACCAGGCGCTGGGCCGGCGTGCCGTTCTACCTGCGCGCAGGCAAGCGGCTGCCGCGCCGGATGACGGAGATCGCGCTGATCTTCCAGCGTGCACCGCACCTGCCGTTCTCGGCCACCGACACCGAGGAGCTCGGCCAGAACGCGCTGGTGATCAGGATCCAGCCGGACGAGGGGATCACGGTCAGGTTCGGCTCGAAGGTGCCGGGCACCGCCATGGAGGTCCGGGACGTGAACATGGACTTCGCCTACGGCGAGTCCTTCACCGAATCCAGTCCCGAGGCCTACGAGCGGCTGCTGCTCGACGTCCTCATCGGCGACCCGCCGCTGTTCCCCAGGCAGCAGGAGGTCGAGCTGGGCTGGCGGATCCTCGACCCGATCGAGGATTTCTGGGCCTCTTACACCAAGCCGGAGCAGTATCCGGCGGGTTCGGAAGGCCCGCCGTCGGCCGAGGCGATGATGGCACGGGACGGGCGCGCATGGCGGCGCCTGTGAAGGCCCGTCGGGCGCGAACGTCCCGGCCGGCGCCGTAGGAGGGAAGCCGCGATGACTATCGACCTGACCGACACCACTACCGGCGCCATCCACGATGCGCTCACCCAGGCGCGGCGCCGCATGGGCGGCCCGGCCTCGGGCATGGTGCTGACGCTGATCATCGTCACCGATGAAGCCGACCAGTACGATGCCGTCCGAGCGGCCAGTCACGCGGGCCGGGAACATCCGAGCCGGGTCCTCGCCGTCATCACCCGCAAGCCGAAGTCCGAATCCCGTCTGGACGCCGAGATCCGGGTGGGCGAGACCGGCCCGGGCGAGACCATTCTGCTGCGCATGTACGGCCCGCTCGGCCAGCACGCGGACTCGGTGGTCGCGCCGCTGCTCGCGCCGGATGTGCCGGTGGTCACCTGGTGGCCGGACGAGGCGCCGCCCTCGCCGAGCGGGGACCGGCTCGGGGCGGTGGCCCAGCGCCGGGTGACGGACGCGGCGGCGGCCGATGCGCCCACGGACATGCTGCTGACCCTGGCCAAGTCCTACCAGCCGGGCGACACCGACCTAAGCTGGACCCGGGCGACGCCCTGGCGTTCCCTGCTCGCCGCGACCCTGGACCAGCCTTACCCTGAGCTGCTCAACGGCAAGGTGCTGGCCGAGCCGGCCAACCCGACCGCCGACCTGATCGCCGCCTGGCTCGGGGTGCGGCTGGGCCTCGAGGTCCAGCGCGGTGAGTCGGAAGGTCCGGGGATCACCGAGGTCAGCTTCGCGACCGCGGACGGGAACGTCACGATCTCCCGGCCCGACGGCCGGACGGCCACCTTGTCCTGGCCGGGCCGGCCGGAACGCCGGGTGGCGCTGCACCGGCGGGATACCGACGACCTGATCGCCGAGGAGCTGCGCAGGCTCGAGCCGGACGAGGTCTACGCCGAAACGCTCCGCGCGCTCGCCGGGAGTTCCGCTCCATGAGCGTACCCGAGGTCATCGTGCACCGGGATGAGCAACTGCTGGCCAAGGCGGTCGCCGCGCGCCTGGTCACCCGCCTGGTCGATTCGGTGGCCGCGCGAGGAACCGCCTCGGTGGTGCTGACCGGCGGCGGTATCGGCACCGCGGTGCTGGCCGAGCTGGCCGCCGCCCCGGCTCGGGACGCGATCGACTGGCGGCACCTGGACATCTGGTGGGGAGACGAGCGGTTCGTGGCGGCCGGCGATCCGGAGCGGAACGAGACCGGAGCGCGCGCGGCGCTGCTCGACCACGTGGATACCGATCCGACCCGGGTGCACCCGATGCCGGGACCGGACGGGCCGGACGGCGACGATCCGGAGGCGGCGGCGGCCAGGTACGCGTCCTGGCTGGAGGCCGCCGCCAAGCCCGAGGATCACGGCCAGGTCCCGGAGTTCGACATCCTCATGCTGGGCATCGGCCCGGAGGCGCACGTGGCGTCGCTGTTCCCCGGCATGCCCGCGCTCTACGACGAGCGGCCGGTGGTAGCGGTCCGGGGCTCGCCCAAGCCGCCGCCGACCCGGTTGACTCTCACGTTGCCGTCCATCCAGGCGGCGCGGGAAGTCTGGATCCTGGCCTCGGGCCCGGAGAAAGCCGACGCGATCGCGATGGCTCTGTCCGACGCCGGGCCGGTGCAGGTTCCCGCCGCGGGCGCACGCGGCAGGCAGCGGACGCTATTCCTGATCGACAGCGCCGCCGCGGCCAAGGTGCCCCCGCAGATCGGCCGCCAGGGCGCGCACTGACCGGGAGGGCTTGCCGCCCGGGCGCCGGATGAAGGCCAGCCCGGCGGCCAGGCAGGCCACCGGGACCGCGGCGAGCACGTACCGGTAGCTGAACCCGGCGGTCATCGGCGGCAGCGCGATCAGCAGCGCCCCGGCCAGCCAGGGCAGCAGGCCGACGCCGCCCCAGCGGCGCCACCGCGCGAGCACCCCGGCCGCGCCGATCAGCACGATGATGGCGAGCAGCGTGCCGCGCAGGTAGATGTAGCGCTGGTAGATCTGGAGCAGATGGTCCCAGGGCTGGACCGCCGCGGTGAACCCGAGCCCGTGGCCCGGGCCGGCGAAGTCCCGTTCCGCCTGCATGATCACGACCGCCTGGTCGTCGCCGTGCTGGCAATTCGCATCGCACCAGGTCGGACTCGAACTGCGTGGCTCGTGATAAGGGTTGCCCGGTATGTGGGTGGGGGTGACGTACCAGGGGATCTGCAGGTTCATCTCGTGACCGCTGACGAACTGGAAGTTCGGGCCGTTCCCGTAATAGTCGTGCGGGTCTGGCTGCCGGTTCCAGCCGAACGTGTGCAGGACGTCGTCGATCACGACGCGCGTGTAGGCCATCGGCTCGGCTTCGATAGCGCGCTCGGCGAACTGCTTGGCCTGCGCGTTGATGGTAGAGGTGAACCGGAGCGAGGTGTCGGCGCCAACCGCGTTGTACAGCGGCGTGTACCTGTCCTGGTAGGGCTCAAGCTCGTTGTCCGCCCAGATGTACTCCCCTGCTACCGGGCGGTACTCGAGCTTGGTCGGGTCACACAGGTACGACAGGAGGGGGGGCACGTCCATCTCGGAGCACTGGGCGAACGTGCTGACCCGGCTGTACAGGAAGCTGCCGGAGGAATCGGTCAGCGCGTACTGACCGTAGGTGCCGTGGAACCAGACCAGGTACGCTCCGATGGGCACGATGCCGGTTATCGCGAGGGTCACGAGGCGGCGCCATCCGACCCGCCGGGCCAGCATGCCCACCAGGACCACGACGAGCAGCGGCTCGCCGACCGACCGTACCAGCGTCGCGTACCCGATGAGCAGCCCGGCGATGGCCATGGTCAGGATCGAGGGCCGGTCACTCCAGCACAGGATGACTACCGCGACGGTAACCAGGAAGATGAACAGCGGGTCGGCGGTGACCATGTGCTCCAGGTGCAGCTCATAGGCGTCGAACAGCACCGGCAGCGCGGGCAGCGTCGCGCCCCACCAGGGCAGCCCGCGATGGCGCAGCAGCGCGTAGATGGCCACGCCGACGACGACCCCCATCATCGCCTGGAGCAGCCCGATCGGGTAGTCGCTGTGCAGCGGGAGCAGGAGTTGCAAGAGGAACGGGTAGCCGTTCGGCCGGGTCTGGTCCGGGATGTGCGTCACCGCGTCGTACACGTAGTTGTAGGAGTCGCTGAACCACAGGATCGGCGGATAGCCGAGGATCACGACGATGCGTACCACGATGGCAGCCGCTACGACCAGGCCGAACTGCCAGTGCGTCACGGCCGGGCGGATCAGCCGCGCCTGCAGCGTGCTCCGCTCTCCCGCAGGCGGTTGCTGATCGGGAACGACCCGCTCGCTACCGGTGGTCGCGTTCGTCAACGACCGCCTCCCGACTCCTAGAGCCTGCCGGAAAGATGCTCCGGCCCTTCGCCGATCCCGCAGGCCCGGGTGATCTAGCATGCCGACGGGCCTTCTAGCGCGCCGGCTGACCCATAGTAGCCGTCGGCTCGCACCCAAATGAGTATTACCGCCGAACGAAGTCCACCAGCGTGTCAGCCGTCACTCGCCGCTACGAGCGTCCTCCGTATCCGATGCGGGTGGCCAGCACGCAGATGAACACGAACGAGAGCGCAGCGGCAATGTCCGGCGAGCCGGCCGCGGCCGAGATCAGGATCCAGACGAACAACACCGGCAGCACCCGGTCGAACGGACGGCCGCGCCTGACCCGCGGCGGCAGGACGACAGGCGGCGCGGTGGGCGGGTCGGCCCGCGGCCGGTGATGGAGGTCGGCACCGAACAGCGGGCCAGCGGGCAGGTCGGAAGTCAGGACCCGCAACTCGGTCCAGGTCTTCGCGGCGTACGCGGCCGCCGTCCGCTCCTCGAATTCGTCGAACGTCAGACGTCCGTCGGTGAACGCGTCGCTCAGCACATGCACGACGCTTTCCCGCTCTTGGTCAGACGCGCGGATCGGCCGGTCGGTCATCGGCGGACACCCCTAGACCCTTCCGTGTGTTTCCTCTGATCCTACCTGGCGCAGGTCCGAACCCTTAGGTTCCCGCCGGCCGGGATTCGAAGACCCCTAACGAGGGAAAACTCTGTGTGCTGCCACAAATCCAGAGGACCGCATCCAAATGGTTACGAAAAGTGAGAGGTTTTAGGTCTCGCACCGTGACGCACGTGGCGTTACGCTATTGGCGGATCTTTCCTCTGGTCACACCTGGTTCAGGTGTGACCAGAGGACGGGTTGGCGCGAACGAAATATTTCGCGCCGGGCACACAGGTAACGCCGGCCATCCGCCTTCCCGGCTGCCGCCGGGGCACGCCGGAGCAGACGGACTATTCCTTCATTAGGAGGGATCCTTTTGAGCGTCAGCGAAGACCGTACAGTCCAGCCCAGTGCCACCTCCATTCCCGCTCCAGGCATCGCCGACCCTGGCCCGCTCGGGCTCGCCGCCTTTGCCCTCACCACGTTCCTGCTGTCCGCTAAGAACGCCGGATGGATGACCCATGCCACCGGCAGCGCATGGCTCGGCTTCGCCTTCGCGTACGGCGGATTCGCCCAGCTATGCGCCGCCATGTGGGAGTTCCGCAAAGGGAACGTCGTCGGCGCGACCGGCTTCGGCACCTTCGGTGCCTTCTGGATCGGCCTCGGCTTCTGGGTTCTGCTCGTCGTGAACCCAGCCGTTGCGGCCATCAAGCCGCTCACGGCCGCGGCGACGGTCGCCTCGCTCAACCACGACCTCGGCTGGATCCTGCTCGGGTTCGGCATCTTCACCCTGTACGCGACGGTCCTGATCACTCAGACGAACATGGCCTTGTTCATCACCTTCTTGCTCCTGTTCGCCACGATCGTCATCCTGTGCATCGGGAACTTCAACGCTGGCTCGGCACTCCTCCCCACCGGGACGATCAAGTTCGGCGGATATGTGGGGATTGTCACCGCGCTCGTCGCCTGGTACACCTCGGCGGCGGGCATGGCCGCTGGCATAGGGGGCCCACTCAGGCTCCCCGTAGGCCCGGCGCTGATCAAGTAAACACCTTGATCGGGTAGGTGCTGGGGACCGGGCCGGTGCGGCCCGGTCCCCAGCGCTTATTTTCCCTGCCAGGCGAGTCCTCCGGTTGTACCGGGTAGTCCCGCGGCACTCACTTCCTGCCGGATAGCGTTTAGGCGGATAGTCCCGGCGGGAGGAGCTGCGGGTGCGGGAGAGGCAGATTGATCTGTCGGACCAGGTATCGCGCGTCAAGCGCAGGGCACGACCGTGGAAGTCGATCATCGCCCTCCTGCTCGCGATCGCGGCCGCGGTCATCTCGCACCGGGCCAGCCACGGCTCGTCCACATTCCTGCACACGAGCGATCTGACCAACCAGGTCGTCGCCTACGGGACCGCCGCGCTGTTCCTCGTTTTCGCGTCCACGGCGACCTACGGCCTGGCCGGGAAGTCGAGGCAGCTGCTCGAGCCGAAGGCCGGCCCGGCGCATTCCGCCATCATCCGGTACGCGATCTTGATCGTCGGCGGGTTCACGACGTTGGTGATCACGCTCGTACTGTTCGGCGTTCCCGTCAGCCAGCTCCTAGTCGGCGGGGCGCTCACCACCGTCTTCGTCAGCATCGCGGCACAGCAGGCGCTCGGCAACGTGTTCGCCGGGCTGGTGCTGGTCTTCGCCAGGCCGTTCAGGGTGGGGGACGCGATCCGGCTCCGCGCCGGTGCGCTGGGCGGGACACTCGACGGCATCGTGACCGATATCGGGATCACTTACATGCGCTTCGACACCGGCGGCAGCGTTATGTCCATCCCAAACTCGCAGGTGCTGAACGCGGTCGTTGGCCCTATTCCCCCGAACGACACGGACGATGGCCAGGCGCGCGCCGCTATCGACAGCAAGTCGGGCGCTCCGGGCGGCCCCGAGCAACCACAGCCGGGGCCGCCGGGACCGGCCTAAGAGGTCCCGAAGCCGAGATCGCAGCCGCGATGAAGATCAGCCGCGGCGCGGTGAAAAGCCACACGGCGCGCGGCCTGAGCGCTCTCCCCGGCCATGGAGCGGGACTCGTGAGGACAAGGCTCAGCGTCGCTCGTTGCCGAGGATGTCGGTACCGCCTTCCTCGGCGCCCAGGATGTCGGTGCCGCCGGCCTCGGGCCCGAGCACGTTGGTGCCGCCGGCCTCGGGCCCGAGCACGTTGGTGCCGCCGGCCTCGGCGCCCAGGACGTCTGTGCCGCCAGCCTCGGGCCCGAGCACGTCGGTGCCGCCCTCTTCGGGCTCAGGCACATTCGGGGAATCAGAGTTCATAGTGACCTCCTTGTCGTGGCTCAGTCTTAAGTCTTTACCATCCGCCGCGTTGCGGCCAGAGATCGCCCCGCCGACTATCGGACTGGGCCGCGATCTGAGGTGGCAGGAGGACGCACGTGGCCCGTTCGGATAAGGCTGGGCGTACGGCACGGCCGACAGCGGATGCGGACGGCAAAGGACCGACCGCAGACAGGCAGATCGCCCGCCCGCGGGCCGGTCCTTCGTCACGCCAACCGGTGCGGAGGTCGCCTCTCGGCGAAAGGCACGACGCGGCTCCAGCCGGACGGTATTCCGCGAAGGCAGTAGGTGCGGCCCGGGGACACAGCCGCACCGGCCGTAATCGTCAACGCCGGCGACGGCGACGATGTTCCCGGTCCGGCGGCGGCCCGCCGTCGTAGGGGAACGAGGACATCGGCTGGCTCGGGGTCATGTCCGGGTCGTCGTACTGCGCGCGGTCTCTCGGGTCGCTGCCTGCTGGTACCTGGCGGTGCCCGCCTGACCGGTCCTCGTAACCGGCCCCGCCGTACCCGGAACCGCCGTCGCTGCCGCCGTTATGGCCCGCGCCGTCGTAGCCGGACCCGGCGTAAGTGCCGTTGCCGTAGCCCGCAGCATCGTAGGCCGCATTGTCGTAGCCAGCATTGTCGTAGCTAGCATTGTCGTAGCCGGCCGCCGCACTCGCGTCATAGCCGCGGGTGCCGTACCCGCCTGACTCCGCGCCGGGCCGTTCGTAGCCGCCCTGTTCGTAGCCCGCCGGGTAACCGCCGCCCCGCTGGTCGCCGGAGTAGTCGTAGCCGGTGTAGCCCGGTTCGGGGTAGGTCTCGCCGGGGCTGGCGTATCTCCGATCCCGGTAGTCCTGCCCCGGGTATCCGTACTGGTCGCGAGCGGCCTGAGCGGCGTCCTCCTGGTAACCCTGCTGGCCGTAGCCGCGCTCGGGGTAACCCTGCTGCCCTTCCTGGCCCCGGTAACTCCCGTGCGCCTCGAAGGACTGGCCCTGGCTCGCGCGCTCAGCGTACCCGTAGCCCTCCTGCTCGGAGTACGACCGCCCCTGGTAGCCCTGCTGCGGGTACCCGCGGTCGTCGTAACCCTGGCTGGCGTAGGCCCCGCTGTCGTATCCCGGCCCGGAATAGGACGACCCGAGGGGCGCGAGCCCGGGGGGCGTCGGCTCGCCGTAGGGCGACATGGCGTACGCCCGGTCGCCGCGATCGGGCCCGGCGCTGACCTGCTCGCCATACCCGTATCCCTGGTACCCCTGCTCGGCGGGAGCCGGGTAGCGGCGATCCTCGTACCGCTGGCCCGGCTGGGGCGCCTGGGCTGCATAGGATCCCTGCGCTGCGTATCGCTCCTGGTAGCCCTGGTCAGAGTAGGCTCGGTCGGCGTAGTGGGGCTGCGTGGCGTACGCCGCCTGATCCGCGTACTGGGCCTGGTCCGGATACCGGCCCTGGTCCGGGTACTGCACCTGGTCCGGGTACTGGGCCTGCTGGGGGTACCCCTGGTCCCGGTACTGCGCCGGCTCGGCGTAGCGGGCCGGCTCGGCGTAGCGGGCCGGCTCGGCGTACTGCGCCGCTTCTGCGTACTGCGCGGGCTCGGAGTAGCGGGACTGATCGCTGTAGCCGCCGCCGGGCGGCAGCGCCCGCGGAGCAGCAGCACTGCCGAGTGCCATCGGGCCGGCCGGATCTTCGGCGCGCAGGGCGCGGAAATCACCCGTCACCGGGCCGGTGAAATCAGCCTCACGGCCGAAATCGCGCACGTCCGCGTAACCGGGCAGCGCCGTGAGCCTGGGATCGGTCGGGGCACCGGGAAACTGACGCGGGAAACCGCCCGTGCCGCGCGCGTCCCGCGGATCGGGGTACATGCCGCGCTGCAGAGCGTCGATCAGCCGGGGCAGTTCCTCTTGGGGCAGCCGGAACGTACCGGTGCAGGTACCTCCCTGCCAGATGCTGAACACCGAGATCCCGGTATCCGCATACCAGCTCAAGCGCATGCTGCGGGAGCTGCCGCGCACGTCGAAGAAAACCTCACCGAGCCGGGGCAGAGGTGCTGCGTCCGACGCTGACATGCTGCCCATGGTCCCGTGCTCACTTCCCGTTGTCCAGTTCGTCACGAACATTGCCAGGCAGGCTAGCGGCAGCCCGGAGGACGCCCGAGAAAGAAGCCAGAAATCGGGCGGTAAATTTCTCCACCCCGCATGCACGAAGACTATCGAGGGTGGCATCATTGTCGCGGGCATGCAGCGGCCCGCGCGATGGTTAGCAGGACGGGTGAACCGCCGCGCTGGCGCCAGCCGTTCGGTATAGTGACCGTTTGCTTACGCGATCGCCTTACCTACGTATGGGAACACCACGTCAGCAGGACGCGTTGTATCTTGCAACGGAGGTTCCCGGACGGGTCTGGCTCGCGTTCGCGTGTTCACGAGCCCGACGCTCCACTGTAACGCACGATTTGATGCATCTTGGTTGAGGTGATTGATCCATGTCTCAGGTACGTCGGCAGTCGGCTGTGCTTCCCCGCCCTAACTGGGGTTGGCAGGATGCTGCAGAGTGCCGTGGCGAGGACCTGTTGCTCTTTTTCGGTCCGGATGGTGAGCGCCAGCCGGAGCGGGAGATCAGGGAGCGCAAGGCCAAGGAGATTTGCGCTGCTTGCCCGGTACGGCTCGAATGCCTGAACTATGCCGTGTCGCGGCCGGAGAAGTACGGCACGTGGGGCGGGCTGAACGAGGACGAGCGCTCGGCTGAGCGCCGCCGCCGCATGCGCCGCGCCAACGCCGCCTGAGCGTCAAGCGCCCGGAACCCGAACCCCTCAACCGCTCAGCCCAGCAGGGCCAGGACGTCGGCGTCGGTCAACTGGCCGAAGGCCACGTAGCACTCTCCTACGGACGAGAACCGGCTGGGCGTAGCCACGATGATCACCTGGTCAGCCTCCGCGCGCACGGATTCGGCCGCCGACCAGGGCGCAACCGGCACCGCGAGGACCAGGTGCGCGGCATTGATCCAGGTCTACCGCGTCGGCGAGCCGTTCCGCGAGCATGCGTCCGGCGGCCCGCCGGTCCGGGAAGGGAAGCACGCCGCGACCGGGCTTGCTGGTCATGCGCTCGGTGTACCCGTGCGGAGGCGAACCAGCCATCCGTGACCGGACCGCACAATAGGGACCATGATCTGCGTACCGTGTCGCAAGCACCATCACGAGGACTGCCCCGGCGGCACCTGGTGCGACTGCCAGCACCAGCCGCCGGCGGAATCGGCACCCTCCGGGTCCGAGCCGCCGCTCAGCTGGATCCGCCAGGGCTGACCGCCGGCCGGCCCGGGAATAGCCTGCGGAGCAGCCCGGTTGCCACGCGTATGGCGCCGGCTGTGAGTATCCGCACTGTGTTTAGGCCGGACATGTCCTGGACAGCCGGGTCCGTTACATGTGATCCTGCTGTAATGAGTGTTACGGACCCGTTGCTCGTCGTCCGTCGACACGTCGATTTCCTGCGCATCCGTAGCGCCATCTGTCGCGCCACCCGTTGATCGCCGCCCCGGATAACTGACCGGGCGCGCGCGCGATACCGGGTGCTTCCTGCCGTAGACGTCGGTGAACGCGTCGGCCCGTCATGGCTGGCCAGCAGGGAACCAGGTTCTCGTGGCACGCGCGTCCCCGAGCCTTAAGGAACCTCATCGATGTCCGTCGCCACCGCGACCAAGACGGGACGCAAGCGAGGCGAGGGCCAGTGGGCCCTTGGTTACCGCGAGCCGCTGAACAAGAACGAGGAGAATAAGAGGAACGACGACGGGCTCAACGTCCGGCAGCGGATTCTCGACATCTACTCCAAGTACGGCTTCGACTCCATCGACCCGGCCGACCTGCGCGGCCGTTTCCGCTGGTACGGGCTGTACACCCAGCGCCGCCCCGGCATCGACGGCGGCAAGACCGCAGTGCTGGAGCCAGAGGAACTCGACGACCGCTACTTCATGCTGCGGATCCGGATCGACGGCGGCCAGCTCGACCACCGGCAGCTCACCACGATCGCCGACATCTCCCGCCGGTACGCCCGCGGCACCGCGGACGTCACCGACCGGCAGAACATCCAGTTGCACTGGGTGGAGATCGAGAGCGTGCCCGCCATCTGGGACGCCCTGGAGTCGGTGAGCCTGAGCACCACCGAGGCCTGCGGGGACACGCCGCGGGTGATCCTCGGCTGCCCGCTGGCCGGCCTGGACTCCGGCGAAATCATCGACGCCACGCCGGAGATCGCCGCGATCGGCGAGCAGTACATCGGCGACTCGGCGTTCTCCAACCTGCCGCGCAAATTCAAGTCCTCGATCAGCGGCTGCGCCGCGCAGTGCGCGATCCACGAGATCAACGACATCGCGTTCGTCGGGGTGGTCAGCGAGACCGGAGAGGCCGGGTATGACCTGTGGGTCGGCGGCGGCCTGTCCACCAACCCGATGATCGGCCGCCGTCTGGGCACGTTCGTCCGGCCCGGCCAGGTGCCCGAGGTGTGGGCGGGCGTGGCCGGGCTGTTCCGGGACTACGGCTACCGCCGGCTGCGGCACCGGGCCAGGATCAAGTTCCTGGTCGCGGACTGGGGCCCGGAAAGGTTCCGTGAGGTCCTGGAGAAGGAGTACCTCGGGTACGCGCTGCCGGACGGTCCCGCCCCGACGGCGCCGCCGCACGGGATCCGCGACCACGTGGGCGTCCATGAGCAGCGGGACGGGAACTACTACGTCGGGTTCGCGCCGACGGTGGGCCGCCTGTCGGCGGACGCGCTGGACGTCATCGCCGAGCTGGCCGCCACCTACGGCAGCGGCCGGGTGCGGACCACCACCGAGCAGAAGATGGTCATCCTCGACGTGCCGCCGGAGCGCACCGAGGAGCTGGTCGCCCAGCTGGACCAGGCCGGCCTGCCCGCGCGGCCCAGCGCGTTCCGCCGGCACACGATGGCATGCACCGGTATCGAGTTCTGCAAGCTCGCGATCGTCGAGACCAAGGTCCGGGCCGCGGACCTGATCACCGAGCTCGAGCGGCGCCTGCCGGGGTTCTCCACGCCGGTCACGATCAACGTGAACGGCTGCCCGAACTCCTGCGCCCGGATCCAGACGGCCGACATCGGGCTGAAGGGATCGCTGGTCACCGGCCCGGACGGGACTCAGGTCGAGGGCTTCCAGGTGCACCTGGGCGGCAGCCTGAACGGAGGCGACGGCAGCGGCTCCGGCTTCGGCCGCAAGCTGCGCGGGCTCAAGACGACGGCCGAGGAACTGCCGGACTACGTGGAGCGGGTGCTGCGCCGGTTCGAGGCGGGCCGGGAACCGGGCGAGAGCTTCGCCGCCTGGACCGCGCGAGCGACGGAAGGGGAGCTCACGTGAGCACGCGCGCCGTCCCGTTTTACTGCCCTTACTGCGGCGACGAAGACCTCGAACCGCAGGGCGCAACCGACGGTGAATGGCATTGCCGCAGTTGCACCAGGACTTTCCAGCTACGCTTTGCCGGAATAGGAGTCACGCTGTGAGTCCCGTCGTATCGCGCGGCCTGGCGCAGACCAGCCTGGAGGACCCCGAGCTCATGCGAACCCTCGCCGAACAGGCTGCTGAGGCACTCGCCGACGCGCCGGCCGAAGAGGTCATCCGCTGGGCCACTGACACCTTCGGGGACCGGATCTGCATCACTTCGTCCATGACCGACGCGGTGATCATCCACCTGGCCTCGTCCGTCCGCCCCGGCATCGACGTGGTCTTCCTCGACACCGGCTATCACTTCCCCGAGACGATCGGCACCCGGGACGCGGTGGAAGTGGTGTACCCGATCCACCTGGTCAACGCCACCCCGTCGCGCACCGTCGCGGAGCAGGACGCCGAACTCGGCCCCCGGCTCTACGGGCGCAATCCGGACCTGTGCTGCTACCTGCGCAAGGTCGAGCCGCTGGAGCGGACGCTGACCAACTATGACGCGTGGATCACCGGCGTGCGCCGGGACGAGACCAGCAACCGCCGCCAGACCCAGGTGGTCGAGTGGGACGACCGGCGGGAGATGGTCAAGGTCAACCCGATCGTCAGCTGGACCCAGAAGCAGGTCGACGACTACATCACCACCAACGGCGTGCTGGTCAATCCGCTGGTCTACGACGGCTACCCCTCGATCGGCTGCGCGACCTGCACGATCCGGGTCGACCCCGGGGCCGACCCGCGCAGCGGGCGCTGGGCCGGGACGGGCAAGACCGAGTGCGGCATACATGCCTGACTCTGCCAGCCGTCGGGCGGGACGCCCTCCTCTAACCCCGCAAAGGACGCTTGTCGCCGTGGCGCACGGGAGCGCGGACCCGCGCGCGGCGGCGGCCATTGATGAGCTGATGCCGCTGGTCGCACGCCGGGCCTCCGAACGCGGGCTGAGCGTGCCGGACCTGCGCGTGGCCTACCTGGGCCACGCGGCACCGTCCGTGCCGCAGGTCATGCGGACGTTCGGGCCGGACGCGCAGGTCACCGTGCTGCCGCTGCTGCTCACCGCGGCGTACCACAGCAAGACCGATATCCCCCGCGTGCTGGCCCGGGCCGGTACCAGGGCACGGGTCACGTACGGTGAACCGCTCGGACCGCACCCGCTGCTGCTCCGCGCGCTCGAGCGGCGGCTGGCCGAGGCGGACCCGGGCGCGCCGGAAGCCCGCGGGCACACCGGCGTCGTCCTGGCGGCGGCCGGATCGAGCGATCCGGAGGCGAACGCCACGATCGCGCGCCTGGCGGAGCAGTGGCAGGCCCGGGCCGGCTGGTTCGCGGTCCGCCCGGCGTACGCGTCGCCCGCCGCCGCAGGCGGCCAAGGCAGCCCCGCCGCCGCAGGCGGCCAAGGCAGCCCCGCCTGCCCGGGGCCCGCGCAGGCGGTAACGGAGTTGCGCCGGGCCGGCGCCCGCCGGGTGCTGGTGGCCAGCTACCTGCTCGCGCCCGGGCTGTTCGCCGACCGGATCCGGGACACCTCGCTGGCCGCGGGAGCGGCCGCGACCTCACCGGCGCTCGGCGCGTCGCCGGAGCTGGCCGACGTGGTGCTGGACCGGTACCAGGAGGCGGGAACGCGGGCGCAGGCTGCAGCGTAAAACTGGGTAAACCTTCCGATAGTCCTCACTAATAACGAGAGGATCCCAGACCCGCAGATCACGATCCGGTAACGTACGTCCCTGGGGGCATGCGCGTACCCGGTAGAGTCGGCCGCTGATCAAGGCGACCTGACTCGCCGCAGGAGAAGGGGGCGAATGCGTACCTGGCCAGGAACGCCTTATCCGCTTGGCGCGACCTGGGACGGGTGGGGGACGAACTTTGCCCTCTTCTCTGAGGTCGCCCAGCGCGTTGAGCTCTGCCTGTTCGCCGATCCCGAGACCGGTGACGGGGGCCCGCTGACCGAAGAACGGGTCGAGATGACCGAGGTCGACGGGTTCGTCTGGCACGTCTACCTGCCCGGGATCGCGCCCGGCCAGCGGTACGGCTACCGCGTGCACGGTCCCTACGATCCGCCGCGCGGGTTGCGCTGCGATGCCTCCAAGCTGCTGCTCGACCCGTACGCCAAGGCGATCGAGGGCGACCTCCGCTGGGATGGGTCGCTGTTCGACTACCAGTTGAGTAACCCCAGGAAGCGGAACACCGCGGACAGCGCTTCGCACATGCCGAAGAACGTGGTCATCAACCCGTTCTTCGACTGGGGTCACGACCGGGCGCCGCAGATCCCGTACCACGAGACGGTCATCTACGAGGCGCACGTCCGAGGGCTGACCTTGCGCCACCCCGACATCCCGGCGCACCAGCGCGGCACCTACGCCGGCCTCGCGCACCCGGCTGTGATCGCGCACCTGCAGCGGATCGGCGTGACGGCGGTCGAGCTCATGCCGGTGCACCAGTTCGTGGCCGAGCAGTCGCTGGTCGAGAGGGGCCTGACCAACTACTGGGGCTACAACACAATCGGGTTTCTGGCCCCGCACAACCGGTACTCCTCGGCCGGGCAGCGCGGCGAGCAGGTCGGCGAGTTCAGGACGATGGTCAAGGCGCTGCACGAGGCCGGCATCGAGGTCATCCTGGACGTGGTGTACAACCACACCGCCGAGGGCGACCACATGGGACCGACGCTGTCCTTCCGCGGCATCGACAATGCCGCCTATTACCGGCTCGACGGCTCGGAGCGGTGGCGGTACCTGGACTACACCGGCTGCGGGAACAGCCTGAACGCCCGTCACCCGCACGCGCTGCAGCTGGTCATGGACTCGCTGCGGTACTGGATCCTGGAGATGCACGTCGACGGGTTCCGGTTCGACCTAGCCGCCGCGCTGGCCCGGGAGCTCCATGACGTGGACCGGCTGTCCACGTTCTTCGACCTGGTCCAGCAGGATCCGGTGGTCTCCCAGGTCAAGCTGATCGCCGAGCCGTGGGACGTGGGCGAGGGCGGTTACCAGGTGGGCAACTTCCCGCCGTTGTGGACCGAGTGGAACGGAAAGTACCGCGATACCGTCCGGGACTTCTGGCGCGGCCGCCCCGAGGCCATCGCCGAGTTCGCGTCCCGGCTCACCGGATCCAGTGACCTGTACGCGACCAGCGGGCGGCGCCCGGTCGCGTCGATCAACTTCGTCACGTGTCACGACGGGTTCACCCTGCAGGACCTGGTCAGCTACAACCACAAGCACAACGAGGCCAACGCCGAGGGCAACCGGGACGGCACCGACGACAACCGGTCCTGGAACTGCGGTGTGGAGGGATCGTCGGACAACCCCGCCGTCACCGGGCTGCGGGCCAGGCAGAAGCGGAACTTCCTGGCCACCTTGTTCCTGTCCCAGGGCGTCCCGATGCTGCTGGCGGGCGATGAGATGGGGCGTACCCAGCAGGGAAACAACAACGCCTACTGCCAGGACAATGAGGTGTCCTGGCTGGACTGGAGCCTGGCCGGCGCCGAGGAGGGCCTGCTGCAGTTCACCGAGACCCTGGCCGGGCTGCGTCGCGACCACCCGGTGTTCCGGCGGCGCCGGTTCTTCCGCGGCCGGCGGGCACCGGACGACGGGACCAGCGACCTCATCTGGCTGACCCCGGCCGGCCAGGAAATGACCCAGGACGACTGGGGCGCCGGCTACGCTCAGTCGCTCGCGGCCCTGCTGAACGGCGAGGCGATCAGCGAACCGGATCCGCGGGGCGGGAGAATAGTGGACGCCAAGTTCCTCCTGCTGTTCAACGTGCACAGCGATCCGCTCACGTTCACCCTGCCCGAGGCCAGCCTGGCGCCCGGCTGGGAGATCGTGGTCGACACCAGCACGGCGGAGGCCAGCGACGAGGAGGACGGAGCCATTCTGATGCCCAAGAGTGAAGTCGAGGTCGGCGCCCGCGTGGTGGTCGTGCTGCGGTCCGCGGACTGATCATGCGCCAGATCTTCGCCTCCTCCGACCTCCGCGAGTCCGATCTGGCCGCGCTGTACGCCTACCCGTCCGGGCCGTGGCTGCGGGCCAACATGGTGTCCAGCGCGGACGGCGCCGCCATGCTCGCCGACCTCACCACAGGCCTGTCCTCGGAGGCCGACCGGCGCCTGTTCGCGCTGCTCCGCACGCTGGCCGACGTGATCGTGGTGGGCGCTGCGACCGTCCGCGCCGAGAAATACAAGCCGGTGCGCCAGCATGAGCTCTGGCCGGACCTGCGGTCGGGTCGATCCCCGACCCCGCCGATCGCGGTGGTCACCGCGCGGCTCGACCTCGAGCCGTCCAGCCCCCTCATCGACTCGGCCCCGCCGTCGGCCCGCACGATCGTCATCACCACCGCGCAGGCCCCGGCCGACCGCCGCGCCGCCCTGGAAGAACGGGCCGACGTCATCGTGGCCGGGCAGGAAACCGTCGACCTGAAGGCAGCCGTCAGCGCGCTGGCCGAGCGCGGCCACCGGCGGATGCTCACCGAGGGGGGTCCGCGCCTGCTGGCCCAGATCGCCGCGGCGGGCCTGCTGGACGAGCTGTGCCTGACCATCGGCCCGCTGCTGGCCGGCCCGGGAGCGGACCGGATCGTAGCCGGCCAGCAGCCCGCCGCCTCGGCGCAGCCGCTCACCCTGGCCCACGTCCTGGAGGACAACGGCTTCCTGTTCTGCCGGTACACCAGAAAAGATCATTGACCCGAACGGACCGTGGTGCCTGCCCGCACCACGCCGCCCGCTGCTCCCGGAGGGCATTGAGGCGTAGCATTGTAGAACGCGCAGAACGGAGCCTGGGTGCAGGAGGCTGCGATGACACTGCGACCGCAGCGGCGGAACCTGGTGGTGTGGAGCCAGTCCGCCGGCTGCAGCCGGCCGGAACGGTGACCTCCGGGTCAGGCGCACCGGGCGGTTCCGCGGGTGGGTCCGCATCGGAATGCTGCTCATGCTGCTCCGCTTGCTGCCGCTGGTGCGCGCGGTGCGGGCCCGCTGGAAGCCCTTGCTGGCCGGGACCGGGCTTACGGTGGCCGGGGTCATACTGCGTGGCAGTACAGCCGGCAGCGTGGTTCTCCTGCCCGGGCTCCTGCTGCTCCTGACCGCCCCGCTGCTCCCGGGCACGGGCCAGGCGGACCGCCTGCAGCGGACGGAACTAGAGCGTGAGCTGGCCGGATATTGGACGAATGCCCAGCGGTACGACCTAGAGGCGACACTCGACCAGTACCCGGACGACGTCACGCGCGAGGTCCGTGAGATCCTCGCCGGACAGGCCGCGGCCGCCCATGACAACCGGCTCCCGGCCGTGGGCCGGTACTGGTGTCGCGGGTTTTAGGGTCGGGGCAGCAGGCCGCGCTCGAAGCCGACGGCCACGGCGCGGTACTCGCACGCCCGCTCGACTGGCGCGTTAGCCTTGGCCCAGTCACCACCTGCCCGGACAACCAGGAGACGAAACGAGGGGTCCATGCCGCTGCACAAGGTGGACGAGTCCGGCCGGGACGCGGAACTCGAGATCAACCCGATTTACTCCCCCGAGAGCACCCGCGAGATCCCGCGGTACAAGCTGCCCGAGCACGAGATGCTGCCCCGCACCGCGCTGCAGGTGGTCCGTGACGAGCTGATCCTCGACGGGAACGCCCGGCTCAACCTGGCCACGTTCGTCACCACCTGGATGGAGCCGGAGGCCGAGCTGCTCATGGCCGAGTGCGCCCCGAAGAACATGATCGACAAGGACGAGTATCCGCAGACTGCCGAGCTCGAGCGGCGCTGCGTGAACATCCTGAGCAACCTGTGGAACGCCCCGACCGGCAGCGCGGCGACTGGCTGCTCCACCACCGGGTCAAGCGAGGCCTGCATGCTCGGTGGCATGGCCCTGCTGTGGCGCTGGCGGGCCCGTCGCCAGGCGGCCGGGCTCGACGCGGCCGAGCCGAACCTGGTGATGGGCTCCAACGTGCAGGTGTGCTGGGAGAAGTTCTGCCGCTACTGGCAGGTCGCGCCTCGTTACGTGCCGATGGTGCCGGGGCGGCTGCACCTGGGCCCGGACGAGGCGGCGGCCAAGTGCGACGAGAACACCATCGGCGTGGTCGCGATCCTGGGCTCCACCATGGACGGCAGCTACGAGCCCGTGCTGGAGATCAGCCGGGCTCTGGACCGGCTGCAAGCCGAGCGCGGCTGCGACATCCCGGTGCATGTGGACGCGGCCTCGGGCGGGTTCGTCGCCCCGTTCCTGCAGCCGGACCTGGAGTGGGACTTCCGGGTGTCGAGGGTGGCCTCCATAAACGCCTCCGGACACAAGTACGGCCTGGTGTATCCCGGAGTGGGCTGGGTCATCTGGCGGACCCCGGAGGCCCTGCCGGAGGATCTGGTGTTCAAGGTCAACTACCTGGGCGGCGAGATGCCCACCTTTGCGCTCAACTTCTCCCGGCCCGGCGCCCAGGTCGCCGCCCAGTACTACAACTTCATCCGGCTCGGCTGGCAGGGCTACCGGCACGTACAACAGACCTGCCAGGACATCGCCCGCTACCTGTCCGGCGAGATCGCGAAGATAGGCCCGTTCGAGCTGTTCACCGACGGCAGCGACCTTCCGGTGTTCGCGTTCAAGCTGCGCGACGACATCACCGGCTACTCAGTGTTCGACCTATCCGAACGGCTGCGCCAGCGCGGCTGGCAGGTGCCGGCCTACACCTTCCCCGAGGACATGACGGGCACCTCGGTGATGCGGATCGTGATCAGGAACGGCTTCAGCATGGACCTGGCCAACTTGCTGCTCGACGACTTCCGTCTGCACGTGCGGATTCTGGAGCACCACCCGCAGACCCAGCCGCCGCCGGAGATCCAGAAGATGCGCCAGGCCTTCAAGCACTGAGCCGGGCATCGGGCCTCGCGGCGATCCGTCTCAGGGCGCCGGGGTCGCGGTCGCGGTCGGGGTCCCGGTCGTGATTGCGGTCGGGGTCGCGGTCGCAGTTGCCGTCGGGGTTCCGGTCGGGGATGCCGTCGGGGTCCCGGTCGTAATCGCGGTCGGAGTGGCAGTTGCGGACGCGGTCGGTGTGACGGACGCGATGGCGGACGCCGACGTCGACGGGGCCGCGATCGCGGTCGGTGACGTGCTCGGCGCCGACGTCGGCGGGACGGAGGTAATGGGCGAGGTGACGGAATGCACGCCGACGGTCTGGGACGCGCAGCCGGCCACGGCGATCCCGCCCGCGGCCGACGCCGCCAAGATGCCGACCACCACCGACGCGATGGCCAGCGGCCGCCGCCGCTGCCGCCGTCCCTGATGCCGACCCGCGCGGCCCGGAACAGGCTGGGAGACCGGCGACAGCCGGGCCGAGGTGACGGTCCTGGATCCGTCCTGGCCGACCGGGAGCTCGATGAACGTACGGGTGACCGGCGCGGGCGCCCAGCGCTCGGTCGGCGGGACCGCCGCCGTGCCCGCCGCGAACATCAGGTCACGGGCGGTAGGCCGCTGGAGGGGGTCCTTGGCCAGGCAGCGCTCGATCAGCCCGCGAACCTCGGCGGGCACCCGGTCGAGGTTCACCTGGCGGTAGACGGCGCGGTAGGCCAGCGTGGGGGCCGATCCGCTGCCGAAGGGCGCTTCGCCCGTCGCGGCGAAGGCGAGCACGGCGCCCAGGCTGAAGACGTCGCTAGCCGGTCCGACCTCGCGGCCTTCCACCTGTTCCGGGGACATGTAACCGGGTGAGCCTATGAGCAGGCCAGTGCGCGTCAGCGGGCTGGTCTCGGCCGCGACAGAAATGCCGAAATCGATGACGCGCGGACCGTCCTGGGCCAGCAGTACGTTGGAGGGCTTCAGATCACGGTGTATCACCCCGGCGGCATGAATGGCGTTCAGGCCCTCCGCGAGCCCGGCCGCGAGCTCCAGCACCGACGCCGCGGGCAGTGGCCCGCGCTGGGCTACCGCGTCCGCCAGCGACGGCCCGGTCACGTAGGCCGTGGCCAGCCACGGCATCGGGCCGTCTACGTCGGCGTCGATCACCGGCACCGTGAACCTGCTGCTCACCTTGCGCGCGACGGTGACCTCCCGTCGGAAACGCGCCCGAAACTCGGGGTCCGTGGCCAGATCGGCGCGGATCACCTTCACCGCCACCTGATGGCCGTCCGCTGACCCACCCAGGAACACCCGGCCCATGCCACCGGCCCCCAATACTCCGCGGAGCTGGTACGGGCCGATCCGCCCCGGGTCCTCAGACTGCAGTTCTCGCCACATGATCATCCCGTCCTTAGCTCAATCAAGGGAACCTGGCGCGTGCGGTAACACCGCGCGGCTTCACCTACGATGGCTGTGAGGGCGGGGTGGTTCGTCGGGGGGTGTGGGGGAAACTCAGGGGGAATGGGCTACCTTCTCCCCAAGCCCACCCGAAGAGGAGCCGACGATGACGTCGCTGCGTAGCTACGTGAGCGGAACATGGACCGAACCGGCCGACGGCGGGAAGCCGGTGCTCGACGCGGTCACCGGTGAGGAGGTCGCCCGGGTCTCCTCGGCCGGGATCGACGTCGCCGCGGCGCTGGACTACGGCCGGGCCGCCGGCGGCCCGGCGCTGCGTGAGCTGACCTTCCACCAGCGGGCCGGGCTGCTCAAGGCGCTCGGGCAGGCGCTGCGCGAGCACCGGCCGGAGCTGTACGCGCTGTCCGCGCGCACCGGGGCGACGCTCGGCGACGCCAAGTTCGATGTCGACGGCGGCATCGGCGTGCTGCTCAGCTACGCCAGCAAGGCCAAGCGTGAGCTGCCGAACGACGTCATCCTGACCGAAGGGGCGGTCGAGCCGCTGGGCCGGGGCGGCGCCTTCGTCGGCCAGCACATCCTCACCCCGCTGCTCGGGGTCGCGGTGCAGATCAACGCGTTCAACTTCCCGGTCTGGGGCCCGCTGGAAAAGTTCGCCCCCGCGTTCATCGCCGGCGTACCGAGCCTGGTCAAGCCGGCCACCCAGACCGCCTACCTGACCGCCCGTCTGGTCGAGCTGATGCTCGAAACCGGGCTACTGCCACTGGGCTCGCTTCAGCTGGTCTGCGGCAGCGCGGCCGGCCTGCTCGACCATCTCGGCGAGCAGGACCTGGTGTCGTTCACCGGATCGGCCGCGACCGCCCGGCAGCTGCGGGCCCATCCCGCGATCGTGAGCCGGTCGGTCCGGTTCAACGCCGAGGCGGACTCGCTGAACTGCTCCATCCTCGGCCCAGACGCCCAGGCGGGCACTCCGGAGTTCGACCTGTACGTCGGTCAGCTGGTCACCGAGATGACGGTCAAGGCCGGCCAGAAGTGCACCGCGATCCGGCGGGCCTTCGTCCCGGCTGGCGTCGCGGGGCAGGTGGCCGAGGCGATGCGCGACCGGCTGGCCGCGGTGGTGGTCGGCAACCCGGCCGCGGACGGCGTCCAGATGGGCGCGCTGGCCAGCCTGGAGCAGCGGGAGGAGGTACGCCGCTCGGTCAAGGCCCTGCTGGCGGCGGGCCGGCTGGTCTTCGGGGACCCAGACCGCGTCGAGGTCGTCGGGGCCAGCGCCGAGCGCGGCGCGTTCATCGCTCCGCTGCTGCTGCAGAGCGACGACCCGGGCCGGCCCGAGCCGCACCAGGTGGAGGCGTTCGGCCCGGTCAGCACGATCATCGGCTACCAGGGCACCGCGGAGGTGGTCGAGCTGGCGGCGCGCGGCCGGGGCAGCCTGGCCGGATCGGTGGTCACCGCCGACCCGGAGTTCGCCCGCGAGGTGGTCCTCGGCCTGGCTCCGTGGCACGGCCGGCTGCTCGTCCTGGACCGCGACGACGCGGCCGAGTCGACCGGGCACGGCTCGCCGCTGCCCATGCTCGTGCACGGCGGCCCGGGGCGGGCCGGCGGCGGCGAGGAGATGGGCGGCATGCGCGGCGTGCTGCACCACATGCAGCGCACCGCGGTCCAGGCCAGCCCGCGCGTGCTGTCGGCCGTCACCGGCCGCTGGGTGACCGGCGCCGGGCGAAACGATACGGGCGGTCACCCCTTCCGCAAGTCCCTGGCCGAGCTGCGGGTCGGCGACACCGTGGTGGCCGGGCCGCGCCAGGTGACGCTGGCCGACATCGAGCACTTCGCCGAGTTCACCGGCGACACCTTCTACGCCCACATGGACGAGGAGGCGGCCCGGGCCAACCCGTTCTTCGACGGCCGGGTGGCCCACGGGTACCTCATCGTCTCCTTCGCGGCCGGCCTGTTCGTCCAGCCCGACCCCGGACCCGTGCTGGCCAACTACGGCCTGGAGAATCTGCGCTTCCTCACCCCCGTCTACCCTGGTGACGAGCTCACCGTCACGCTGACCTGCAAGCAGATCACGCCGCGCGAGGACGCCGAGCACGGCGAGGTGCGCTGGGACGCGGAGGTGACCAAGCAGGACGGCACGTCGGTGGCCACCTACGATGTCCTCACCCTGGTCGCGAAGCAGTGGCCGCCCGAGCGGCGGGACGGGTCCACACCGTGACGTGGGTGGGCTCCAGCGCGGCTGTCCCCGGGACCGGATCCGCGCTCAGACGCCCGCCTCGGCCGCCGCGATGGCCTCGAGGGTCTCGGGCAGCACCTGACCGCCGTCGATCACGATCGTCTGCCCGGTAATGTAACCCGCCTCCTCGGTAGCCAGGAACAGCGCGGCGTAGCCGATTTCGTCGACGCTGCCCAGGCGGCGCAGCGGGATCGACACCGCCATCCTGGCCGCGTAGTCCTCGCCGAGCTCGGCCAGGCCTTCGGTGATGATGTTGCCCGGCAGGATCGCGTTGACCGTGATGCGGCTGGGAGCCAGCTCGATCGCGGCGGTCCGCATGAAGCCCAGCTGGCCGGCCTTGCTCGCACCGTAACCGGTCCAGCCCGGGTAACCGGTGATCGGCCCGGTGATGGACGAGGTTAGGATGACCCGGCCGCGGCCCGAGCGCTTCAGCGCGGGCAGGCAGGCCTGGACCGAGAACACCGTGCCCTTCAGGTTGGTGCCGAGCACCTGGTCGAGCATCTCCTCGGTCACGTCCGCCAGCCGGCTGTCGGGGAAGACGCCCGCGTTGGCGCACAGCACGTCGATGCCGCCCAGCCGCTCCTCGGCGATGGCGGCCATCCGCCGGCAGTCCTCCCGGCTGGACACGTCGCCCTGCACGAACGAGACCTCGCCGGGGTCCGCGGCGAGGGCGTCGAGTTCCTCGGCGGCGGCCCGGGCGACGTCCGAATCCCGGCCGGTGATCAGGACCCGGGCGCCGTTGCGGGCGAACACGCTGGCGATTCCCTTGCCGATGCCCCGCGTGCCGCCGGTTACCACCACGGTGCGGCCGGCGATCGATGTGAACATGGCGGCTCCCTCTTTAGTGTGTGCCCAGGTATGACTCGGCCAGGTCGCAGCTGCCCTGCGTGTACCCGGCGCCGAGCTCGGCGGCGATGTCGACGCCCTGATGCGAGCCGATCCACGCGAGCAGCAGCAGCCGCCGGAACATGATGAACGTCCAGATCTCGGCCTCGTCCGGCGCGGACAGCTGGCCGGCCCGGCGGTACCCGGTCAGCCAGCTGTCCACCAGGCCCGGCACCTCCGGCGAATGCTCGAAGAAGCTCACCGAGGCGCCCAGGTCGTACAGGTACCAGCTGAACCCGCAGTCGTCGAAGTCGATGACGCTGACCGATCCGGCGTGCACGAGCAGGTTGGCCAGCCGGGTGTCGGCGTGCACCAGGCCGTAGCGCTCCGGGCCCTGGCCGAACGCCGTCAGCCGCGCGTGCAGCGCGTCGTCGAGGCGGGCGAGCACGTGGCGTTCGGCGGGCCCGACGCCGACGCCGTCCTGCCAGCGGCCCCACCGGGCCCGCTCACCGAACGCCGCGACGTAATCCCAGTGGAACCGGGTGAACCACGGCGGCCGGGGCCAGGCCTTGGCGTGCCCGTGCATCCGCGCGGTGATCTCGCCGAGCTCTTCGAAGTGAGCGCCGGTCAGCGTCCCCCCGAGCTCTCCACCGGGCTCGGTGCCGGGCAGGAACTCAAAGCGCACGCAGTGCCGGGCCGTTTCCGCCTCGGTCACTGTCACCACCCGCTGCCCGTCGGCAGCGGGCAGTACCCGCGGCGTACGCACTCCGGCCTCCGCGCGCAGCGCGTCCATCCAGGCCAGCTCGGAGGCGATCTCCTCCTCGGTGTGGTAGCCGAGGCGGTGCACCCGCAGTACCGAGGGCCCGGCGCCGGGGTCGGTGACCAGGAAGGTGGCGTTCTCCGAGACGTTGAGCAGCTCGACAGACGCGTCGGGGTGGCAGTCGTAACGCCGCAGGGCCGCCCGGGCGCACGCCGTCACCCGGTCCATGACGTCCCCGCCCGCCGACAGGTCGTGCCCGCCGACTGGCGCGTTGCGGCCCGGGCCGGAGCCGTCCATGGCTACTGAAACCCCGGTTTCATCACACCAGAAGGCGGTGAAACCGGGGTTTCATGTCCCGCCAAGCGGGGGGGCCCAGGCACTGGTCAGGCGGAGTTCGGACCCTGAGGGTCAGGCGGAGGCGGCGCGGCGCAGGCGGGCCAGGGCCTCGGCCAGGATCGCCTCACCGTCGGAGTCGCTGCGGCGCTCCTTCACGTACGCGAGGTGCGTCTTGTAGGGCTCGACGCGCGGCGGAGCCGGGGGCTCCTGCTCGTTCTGGCCGGCCGGGTTACCGCACCGGGGGCACTCCCACGTCTCGGGTATGGCGGCGTCGGTGGCGAAACTCGGCCGGGTCTCGTGCTTGTTAGCGCACCAGAACGACACCCAGACACGTGGCGCGGACTCGCCGCGCTCGGCCTCTCCCATGGGTCCCGCGCCGACCCTGCTGCCGCGAATGGCGTTGCCACTACTCACAGATCACCCCTTGAAGGCCGTAGAGCTGTAAAACCCAGAACTTCGGTGCGGGAAGACGAACGCTAGCGATTGACCAGCAAGTTGAGAGCAATGATGTCCACGAACCAGAGGACACCGAAGAAGATGGTTATCCGGTCCAGGTTCCGCTCGACGACGGAGGAGGAGCCAAGGGTCGAGGACACTCCGCCGCCGAACAGGTCCGACAGGCCACCGCCCTTACCCTTGTGCAGCAGGACCAGCAGGATCATCACGAGACTCGTGATGATCAGGATAACGGAAAGCCCGATGATCATCTTTGTTATCCATCTCCTGCCAAGGAAGACCTATGCTGCCAGCTCACGATACCGGCAGATCTGAGCGAACTGGCCGACGTCGAGGCTGGCGCCGCCGACCAGGGCGCCGTCGACGTCCGGCTGCGCCATGATCGGGGCGACGTTGCCGGGCTTAACGGACCCGCCATACAGGATACGCACACTCGCGGCCGTCTCGGCGTCATGAATCTCCGAAATCCGCGACCTAATTGCCGAGGTCATCTGCTGCGCGTCCGCCGGGCTGGCCACTTCTCCGGTCCCGATGGCCCAGACCGGCTCGTAGGCGATCACCATCGCGGCGACCGCGTCGGCCGGGATCTCGGCCAGCGACCCGTCGAGCTGCCCGACGCAGCACTCGATCTGCCGCCCTTCCTGGCGGATCGCCAGCGGCTCCCCCACGCACAAGATCGGCGTCAGCCCGGACCGCAGCGCCGCCTGCACCTTGGCGTTGACCAGCTCGTCGGATTCGGAGTGGTACTGACGTCGTTCGGAGTGCCCGGCCAGCACGTAGTCGCAGCCCAGCTTAGCCAGCATCGGCCCGGACACGTCGCCAGTATAGGCGCCGGAATCAAACGGAGACAGGTCCTGCGCGCCGTAGGAGATGCGCAGCTTGTCCCCGTCGATCAGCGTCTGCACGCTGCGCAGCGCGGTGAACGGCGGCAGCACCGCCACCTCGACGAACTCGAAATCCCGCGGGGTCAGCGTGAACGCGAGCTTCTGCACCAGCGCGATCGCCTCGAGGTGGTTCTCGTGCATCTTCCAGTTGCCCGCCATCAGCGGCAGCCGGGTCCCGTTCGCCCGGGGCCTGGGAGTCACGATTCGTCCTCGAGCGCGGTCAGGCCGGGCAGGGTCTTGCCCTCGAGGTACTCCAGGCTCGCGCCGCCGCCGGTCGAGATGTGCCCGAACGCGCCCTCGTCGAGGCCGAGCGCGCGGATCGCCGCGGCCGAGTCGCCGCCGCCCACCACGGTCAGCCCGTCCACCCGGCCGATCGCCTCGGCCACCGCGCGGGTACCGCCGGAGAAAGCGGGGAACTCGAACACCCCGACCGGCCCGTTCCAGAACACCGTCTTGGCGTCGGCTAGCTTGTCCGCGAACAGGGCCCGGGTCTGCGGGCCCGCGTCCACGCCCTCCCGGTCGGCCGGGAAGTCGGTCACCGGCACCACGGCATGCTCGGCGTCGGGGGCGAAGTGCGTCGCGGCGACCAGGTCGACGGGCAGCACGAGTTCCACGCCGCGCCGCTTCGCCTCCTCCATTACCGCCTTGACCGCGGGGATCTGGTCGGCCTCGAGCACCGAGTGCCCCACCTCGTAGCCCTGCGCGGCGAGGAACGTGTACCCCATGCCGCCGCCGATGAGGATGCGGTCGGCCAGGCCCAGCAGGTTCCCGATCACGGCGAGCTTGTCCGACGGCTTCTTGCCGCCGAGCACCACCACGAACGGGCGGGCCGGGTCGGTGGTGAGCTGGCGCAGCACCGACACTTCGTCCCGGACCAGGTCACCGGCGGCGTGCGGAAGCAGCGCGGGCAGGTCGTAGACGGAGGCGTGCTTGCGGTGCACGGCACCGAACGCGTCGTCCACGTACAGCTCGCCGAAGCGGGCCAGCTGCTGGGCGAACGCGCACCGCTCGGCGTCGTCCTTGCTGGTCTCGGCCGGCTCGAAGCGCACGTTCTCCAGCACCGCGACGTCCTCGTCGCCCAGGCTGAACGCGGTCTTGGACGCCGACTCGCCGACCACGTCGGCGGCGAACGCCACCGGCCGTCCCAGCAGTTCGCCGAGCCGCTCGGCCACCGGGCGCAGGGACGGACCGCCCGCCGCCCGCTCGGCGAACGAGTCGCCCTTGGGCCGACCAAGGTGCGCGAGGACGATGACCCGCGCGCCCCGGTCGGACAGCTTGCTGATCATCGGCAGGCTGGCCCTGATCCGGCCATCGTCGGTGATCTCCCCGGTACCGGTCAGGTCCAGGGGGACGTTCAGGTCCGACCGCAGCAGCACCCGGCGGCCGAGCACCTCCAGGTCGTCGACGGATCGCATTACGGCAGCCGGGAGGCGACGAGCGCGGTCAGGTCGACGAGCCGGCTCGAGTAGCCCCACTCATTGTCGTACCAGCCGATGACCTTGACCTGGTTGCCGAGCGCCATAGTGAGCGACGCGTCGAAGGTGCACGACGCGGGCGAGCCGACGATGTCGGAGGACACGATGGGGTCCTCGGTGTAGTACAGATAGCCCTTGAGCGACCCCTCGGCGGCGGCCCGGTACGCGGCGTTCACCTCATCCTTGGTCACCTCGCGGTTCAGCTCGACCACCAGGTCGGTCACCGAGCCGTCGGGCACCGGCACCCGCATGGCCAGCCCGTCCAGTTTGCCCTTCAGCTCGGGCAGGACCAGCGCGGTCGCCTTCGCCGCCCCGGTCGTGGTCGGGATGATGTTCTGGGCCGCGGCCCGCGCCCGGCGCAGGTCCTTATGCGGGAAGTCCAGGATGACCTGGTCGTTGGTGTAGGCGTGGATGGTGGTCATCAGGCCCTTGACGATGCCGAAGTTGTCCAGCAGCACCTTGGCCAGGGGCGCCACGCAGTTCGTGGTGCACGACGCGTTGGACAGGACGTCATGCGTGGCGGGGTCGTACGCGTCGTCGTTGACCCCCATCACGATCGTGATGTCTTCTTCCTTGGCCGGCGCGGAGATGATGACCTTCTTCGCGCCCGCCTCGAGGTGCGCCCGGGCCGCCGGGCCGGTGGTGAACCGGCCCGTCGACTCGATCACGATGTCCACGCCGAGGTCACGCCAGGGCAGCTTGGCCGGCTCGCGCTCGGCCAGGATCTTGATCGTCTTGTCGCCGGCCCGGATGGCGTCTCCCGATACGGATACGTCGACCGGCAGGGTGCCGAGCACGGTGTCGTACTTGAGCAGGTGCGCCATGGTAGCGATGTCGCCGAGATCGTTCGCCGCGACGATCTCGAAGCCCCGGTCGCCGTCAGCGGCGTTGACGGCCCGCCAGAAGTTACGGCCGATGCGGCCGAACCCGTTGATTCCCACGCGAATGGTCACAGTACTAAATCTCCTCGTCGATCCCCGTGATCGCCAGCGCTCAGAGACTATCGGACGCCGCCCCCGGGGATGGCCCGGAGGGCGGCCCGCCCACCGCCCATCCCGCCTACATCTGCGCGTACGGAGCCTGTCTGGGCCCCTGTACCGGGCAGGCATGCAAAAGACTCCTGAGGTCTAGACCTTATCAAAAAGACCAGATCCTTTCCTGAACAAGCCATGAATGTGCGCCGGGTGATGTCGATTCGGGCCCGTGGAGTTCGTGTAGGAGGTGAGACGCTGGCACGTGCGAGCGTCAACGCCTTAGGAGGGACAAGATGAAGCAGTACCTGCTCAGCGTGTATCACCCCGAAAGCGGCATCCCCGAGCCCGAGGCCCTGGACAAGATCATGGCCGACGTCGACGCCCTGAACACCGAGCTCCAGCAGGCCGGCGCGTGGGTTTTCGCCGGCGGGCTGCACCCGTCCAGCACGGCTACCGTGGTCCGGGTCGACGGCGGCGACGTCCTCATCACCGACGGCCCGTTCGTCGAGGGCAAGGAGCACGTGGGCGGTTTCTGGGTGATCAAGGCCCCCGACCTGGACTCGGCGCTGGAATGGGGGCGCAAGGCCACCCGCGCGTGCGCGGTCCCGATCGAGGTGCGGCCGTTCCGGGAAGAGGCCCCGGAAGTAGGCAGGGACTGACCGCGTCCGGTCCCGCGCTCGCCGACATCGAGCGCGTCTTCCGCGAGGAATACGGCCGGGCGGTAGCCGTCCTGACCCGCGTCTTCGGCGGCATCGATACCGCCGAGGACGCGGTCCAGGACGCGTTCGCCGAGGCGGTGCGGCGATGGCCCGAGGCCGGGCTGCCGCCGAGCCCGGCCGGGTGGATCATCACCACCGCGCGCAACCGGGCCATCGACCGCCTGCGGCGCGAGGCGGCCCGTACGGATAAGCACGTCCAGGCCGTGCTGCTGCATCGCCCAGCGGGAGGGTACTGGGGGGTCGTACCCCCTGGCCGGCACGGCGACGAAGCCCTGGAGGAGGGACCTGTGCGCGATGACCGGCTGCGGCTCATGTTCACCTGCTGCCACCCGGCGCTAGGCACCGCCGCCCAGGTGGCGCTGACGCTCCGGCTCCTGGGCGGGCTCACCACGCCCGAGATCGCGCACGCCTTCCTGGTGCCGGAACCGACCATGGCCCAGCGCCTGGTCCGGGCCAAGGGCAAGATCCGCGACGCGGGGATCCCCTACCGCGTCCCCGCCGAGGCGGACCTGCCGGGACGGCTGGCGGCGGTGCTCGCCGTGGTCTACCTGATCTTCAACGAGGGGTACACGGCGAGCTCGGGAGACCGGCTGGCCCGCGGCGACCTGTGCGCCGAGGCGATCAGGCTCGGGCGGCTGGTCGTCGAGCTCATGCCGGACGAGCCCGAGGCGCTGGGCCTGCTCGCGCTGATGCTGCTCACCGAGTCCCGCCGGGCGGCGCGGACCGACCCGGACGGCACCCTGGTCCTGCTCGCCGACCAGGACCGGGCCCGCTGGGACCGAGCGCTCATCGCCGAGGGGCAGGACCTGGTCCGGCGCTGCCTGCGGCGCGGTCTTGGAACCCGGCCCGGTCCGTACCAGATCCAGGCGGCGATCAACGCCGTCCACAGCGACGCGCCGGCCGCCGCGGTTACCGACTGGGGTCAGATCCTGCAGCTGTACGACCAGCTCCTGGCGGTCGCACCCGGCCCGGTGGTGGCCCTCAACCGGGCCGTCGCGGTGGCCGAGGTGCAGGGCCCGGCCGTGGCGCTGACCCTGGTCGAGGGGCTCGACCTGGACCGGTACTACCTGTACCACGCGATCCGCGCCGACCTGCTGCGGCGCCTGGGCCGGCCCGGCGAGGCGGCCCAGGCTTACGAGCGCGCGCTGGCTCTGACCCGGAACGCGGCCGAGCGCGCCTACCTCGCCGCGCGCCTGGCGGATCAGCGTCCGGAGTTAGTACTGCTAGGGGTAAAGGATGGCCGCATTGCCGGCTAGGGCAGCATGTCGGCGGTCAGGCAGGCCTCGGTGCTCGGGATACCCTGCTCGCCGGCTCGGCGGTCGGCCATGGCCAGCAGGCGGCGGATGCGGCCCGCGATGGCGTCCTTGGTCAGCGGCGGGTCGGCCAGCTGGCCCAGTTCCTCCAGGCTGGCCTGGCGGTGGGCCATCCGCAGCTGACCCGCCATGGTCAGGTGCTGCGGCGCTTCCGGGCCGAGGATCTCCAGGGCGCGTTCCACCCGCGCGCCCGCCGCCACCGCGGCCCGGGCGCTGCGGCGCAGGTTGGCGTCGTCGAAGTTGGCCAGCCGGTTCGCCGTGGCCCGGACCTCACGGCGCATCCGGCGCTCCTCCCAGGCCAGCACGGCCTGGTGGGCTCCGAGCCGGGTCAGCATGGCGGCGATCGCCTCGCCGTCCCTGATCACCACGCGGTCCACGCCGCGCACGTCGCGCGCCTTGGCGTGCACCTTCAGCCGCCGGGCCGCGCCGACCAGGGCGAGCGCCGCCTCGGAGCCGGGGCAGGTGATCTCGAGCGCCATCGACCGGCCGGGCTCGGTCAGCGACCCGTGAGCCAGGAACGCGCCGCGCCAGGCCGCCTCGCAGTCGCACGTGGCGCCGGACACCACCTGCCGGGGCAGGCCGCGTACCGGGCGGCCGTGGCTGTCGATCAGCCCGGCCTGGCGGGCCAGCGTCTCGCCGGCCTGGCCCTTGTCCACCCGGACCAGGTACCGGTTGCCCTTGCGCAGGCCGCTCGGCGCGAGGACCAGGAACTCGGCTGGGTGCCCGAACACCTCGGTGATGCTAGCCCGCAGCCGCCGGGCCGCCGCACCGGTGTCCAGTTCCGCCTCGATCACCACCCGGCCCTCGGCCAGGTGCAGTCCGCCGGCGAATCTGAGCAGCGTGGAGACCTCCGCCTTGCGGCAGCACGGCTTGATCACCGTGACCCGGCTGAGCTCGTCCTTCACCACGCCGGTCATCGCCATCGGCGTCACTCCCCCCAACTTGGCCGGGCCGTCGGGCCGGCTTCCCGGAAGATCTGCGCGTACGCCCCCGCGAGGAGCTTGGGCTCATGGCGGGGAGTGCCGTCGGCCGCGGCCACGTCGGCCATCATCAGCCGGGCTCCGAGCATGCTCGCCGCCTGCTCCAGGTCGGCCAGGTTACCCGTTCCCGCGGCCTTGGTGTCCGCGAGGACTACGTCCACAGTAAGGGCCGGCGCGTGCCCGGCGAGGACTTCCAGATGCTTGTGCGGGGAAAAGCCCGCCGTCTCCCCCGGCTGCGGCGCGAGGTTGAGCACCACGAGCCGCCGCGCGCTGGTGACGTGCAGCGCAGCCGCGAGCTCCGGGACGAGCAGGTGCGGCAGCACGCTGGTGAACCACGAGCCAGGGCCGAACACCACCCAGTCAGCGTCGAGTACGGCCCGCACCGCCTCCGGCACGGCGGGCGGGTCGGGCGGCAGCAGCGTGATCGACCGGACCTGGCCCGGGGTGGTGGCGCACTCCGCCTGGCCCCGGACCGTGGTGACCTCATCCGGCCGGGCCGGGTCGACCCCCACCACCTCGGCCACGATGTCCAGCGGCACCGCGGCCATCGGCAGCACCCGGCCGCCGGTGCCGAGCAGCCGGCCGACCCAGTCCAGCCCGGCAACCGTGTCGCCGAGCAGGTCCCAGAGCGCGACGATGAGCAGGTTGCCGACGGCGTGACCGGCCAGCCCCGCGGAGTCCTCGGCGGGCTCGTTGAACCGGTGCTGGACGACCCTGCTCCAGGTATTGCCCCATTCGTCGTCCCGGCACAGCGCGGCTAGGGCCATCCGCAGGTCTCCGGGGGGCAGCACGCCGTAGTCGCGGCGCAGCCTGCCGCTTGAGCCGCCGTCGTCGGCCACCGTCACGATCGCGGTGAGTTCGTCGGTCACCCGGCGCAGCGCCCCGAGGGACGCGGCTAGCCCGTGCCCGCCGCCCAGGGCCACGGTCCGTACCCCGGTCACGGTCACTCCCGCCCCAGATCCCGGTGCGCGACCTGGACGTCTATGCTCGCGGACGCCGCCGGATCGGTGGCCGCCGCGAGGCGCGCCGCCAGCTCGGCAGCGATCGCCACGCTGCGGTGCTTGCCGCCGGTGCAGCCCACCGCGAAGGTCACGAACCGCTTCCCCTCACGTTCATACCCGGGCAGGACCACCCGCAGCAGCTCGGTGTAGTGCCGCAAGAACTCCTCGGCGCCGGGCTGGGCGAGCACGTAGTCCCGCACCGGCGCGTCCTGCCCGGTCATCGGGGCGAGCTCGGGAATCCAGTGCGGATTGGGCAGGAAACGGCAGTCCGCCACCATGTCGGCATCGACCGGCAGGCCGTACTTGTAGCCGAACGAGATCAGCGACAGGCGCAGGCCGACCGCGGTCCCGCCGCCGAAGAAGTCCCTGATCCTGGCGCGCAGCTGGTGGACGTTGAGCCGGGACGTGTCGAGCACCAGGTCGGCGTCGCCGCGCACCTCGCGCAGCAGTTCCCGTTCGGCCACGATGCCGTCGGGCACCCGCCCGGTGCCCTGCAACGGATGCGGCCGCCGCTCGCTGTCGAACCGGCGCACCAGCGTATCGTCGGCCGCCTCCAGGAACACGATGCGCGCGGCCGCGCCCCGCGCGGCCAGCTCGCTGACCGCCGACTTGAGGTCCGTGCTGAACGCGAGGCTGCGAAAGTCGATGACCGCGGCCATCCGCGACACCGCCCCGTTGGTCCTGGCGGCCAGGTCGGCCATGGTCGGCAGCAGGGTCGCGGGCAGGTTGTCCACCACGTACCAGCCGAGGTCCTCCAGCGCCTTGGCCGCGGTGGACCGCCCCGCCCCGGACAGCCCGGTGATGATCACGATGTCGGTCTGATCGTCAGCCGTCCGCATGCTGATCCTTACCGTCGTTGGAACCCAGGCCGGCGGCGATCGTGGCCGCGAGCTTGGGGCCGATGCCCGGCACGGCCGCGATCTCCGCCACGCTCGCGGCGCGGAGCTTGCGCACCGAGCCGAAGTGCTTGAGCAGCGTGGCGCGCCGGGCCGGGCCGAGCCCCGGCACGTCGTCGAGCACGCTGGCGGTGGCCGCCTTGCTCCGCTTCTGCCGGTGGTAGGCGATGGCGAACCGGTGCGCCTCGTCCCGGACCCGCTGCAGCAGGTACAGTCCCTCGCTGCTGCGCGGCAGGATGACCGGGTACTCCTCGCCCGGCAGCCAGACCTCCTCCAGGCGCTTGGCCAGGCCGCAGACCGCCACGTCGTCGATGCCGAGCTCGGCCAGGGCCCGCGCCGCCGCGTCGGCCTGCAAGGGCCCGCCGTCGACCACGACCAGGTTGGGCGGGTAGGCGAATTTCTTCTGGGCTCCCGCCATGCTCCGTTCGGCCGAAAGATCCTGCTCTCGGGGGGTTCCGGGGGGTCGTCCCCCCGGGTCAGCACAGTTGGCGGCCTCGGGATCGCCCAGAGTATCCAGTTCGCCGGTCTTCTCGCGTTCGGCCAGGTACCGGCGGAACCGGCGGAGGATCACCTCGTGGATCGCGGAGATGTCGTCGGTGCCGTCCAGGCCCTTGATCGCGAACCGGCGGTACTCGCTCTTGCGGGCCAGGCCGTCCTCGAACACGACCATCGACGCGACCACGTGCGTGCCCTGCAGGTTCGAGACGTCGTAGCACTCGATCCGGAGCGGCGCGTCGTCCAGGCCGAGCCCCTCCTGGATCTCGTTCAGCGCCTTGCTCCGGGTGGTCAGGTCGCTGGCCCGGCGCGTCTTGTGCAGGGCCAGGGTCTCGGCCGCGTTGCGGGCCACGGTGTCGAGCAGCGCCTTCTTGTCGCCGCGCTGCGGGACCCGCAGGCTGACCGGTCCGCCCCGGCGTCCGGCCAGCCACTGGGTCATGGTGGCGGGGTCGGGCGGCAGTTCGGGCACCAAGATCTCGCGGGGCAGGCCGGCGTTGATCGCCTCGGCGTCGGCCGGGGCGTCCCCGTAGACCTGGCCGAGGAAGTTCTCCACCAGCGTGGCCGTGGTCACCTCTTCGATCTTGTCCAGCACCCAGCCGCGCTGGCCGCGGACCCGGCCGCCGCGCACGTAGAACACCTGGACGGCGGCCTCGAGCTGATCCTCGGCCAAGGCGATCACGTCGGCGTCGGTGCCGTCACCGAACACCACCGCCTGCTTCTCGATCGCACGCTCCAGGGCCCGCAGGTCGTCGCGGAGCCGGGCCGCGCGCTCGAACTCCTCGAGCCTGGCGGCTTCCTTCATCTCGGCCTCGAGGCGGGAGGCGAACCGGCTGGTCTGGCCGGCCATGAAGTCGCAGAAGTCCTCGGCCAGGGCGCGGTGCTCCTCCGCGCTGACCCGCTTGACGCACGGCGCGGAGCACTTGCCGATATACCCCAGCAGGCAGGGCCGGCCGATCTGGCCCGACCGCTTGAACACCCCGGCCGAGCAGGTCCGCACCGGGAACACCCGGAGCAGCGTGTCCACCGTGTCGCGGATGGCCCAGGCGTGGCTGTACGGGCCGAAGTACTTGGTGCCCTTCCGCTTGGCGCCGCGCATGACCATGACCCGCGGGTACTCCTCGCCCATGGTGACCGCGAGGTAGGGGTAGCTCTTGTCGTCCCGGTACCTGATGTTGAACCGGGGATCGAACTCCTTGATCCAGGAGTACTCGAGCTGGAACGCCTCGACCTCGGTGCTGACCACGGTCCAGTCCACCCCTGCCGCGGTGGTCAGCATGGCCTGGGTGCGCGGGTGCAGGCTGGCGAAGTCGGCGAAGTAGGAGTTCAGGCGCTGGCGGAGGGACTTCGCCTTCCCGACGTAGATCACCCGGCCGCGCTGGTCACGGAACCGGTAGACCCCAGGAGACTCGGGAATCGCGCCCGGCGCCGGCCGGTAGCCGTGCGGATCTGCCACGAAGCAACTTTACGCGCCCGGCGGGCTAACCTATTCCGCCTCCGGCCGGCCACGATAGCTTCCGTGAGTACCTTCTTTGCGGTGGCCGGGCGGCTGGCGGTCCGCTTCCGCTGGGCGATCGTGCTGGCCTGGGTGGCAGGCACGGTCGCGGCCATGGCGCTGCTGCCGTCGCTGTCGAACGTGACGCAGAGCGACAACACCTCGTTCCTGCCGGCCAGCGCGCCCAGCGAGCAGGCAGCCCAGCTGGCCTCGCCGCTGCAGGGCGCCTCGCTGACCGCGGTGACCGTGGTGGCCGCCCGGTCCGGCGGGGCACTGACCGGTGCCGACCAGGCGGCCATCGCGCGGCTGTCCGCCGCGCTAGCGCGGGTGGCCCGGGTGACCGCGGTGCGGGACGACGGGCAGTCCGCCGACGGCCAGGCCGAGCAGCTCACCGTGCTGGCCGCGTTGGCCCAGTCCGGCGGCCTGGCCACCACCCAGCAGGCCAGCCTGGTGGCCAGCCTGCGCGACGTCATCCGGGCCGCTGCACTGCCGGCCGGGCTGGCGGCGCACACCGCGGGCCCGGTGGCGACCCGGGTGGACACCAACGCGACCTCCAGCAAGACCGGCGGCCAGGTCCAGTGGTTCTCGATCATCTTCGTGGTCGCCCTGCTCATGGCCGTGTTCCGGTCGGCGCTGGCGCCGTTGATCGCCGTGCTGCCCGCGCTGGTCGTGGTGCTGGTCGCCGAGCGGCTCACGGCCGAGGCCGCGGTCCACGGCCTGGGCGTATCGCAGATCGCCTCGCTGCTGCTGATCGTGCTGGTGCTGGGCGCGGGCACCGACTACGCGCTGTTCTTGATGTTCCGGGTGCGGGAAGAGATGCGGGCTGGGTTGGCCTGCCGCGAGGCGATCGTGCTGTCGGTGGCGCGGGTCGGCGAGACCATCACGTTCTCCGCGGGCATCCTCATCGCCGCGCTGCTGACCCTGGCCACCGCGTCGTTCAGCCTCTACTCGGGGCTGGCCGCGCCGCTGGCCATCGCGATCGGGCTGATGCTCATCGCCGGGCTCACCCTGCTGCCCGCGCTGCTGGCCATCTTCGGTCCGGTCGCGTTCTGGCCGTCCTCGGTCCGGCCGGGCGGCGGGCGGGCCGGGTGGTGGGGGCCGGCGTGCGCCCGGATCGTGCGCCGGCCGGTGGCGACCCTGGTCGCCGGGCTCGTGGTCCTGGGCGCTCTCGCGCTGGCCGCGGTCGGCTACCTGGCGTCAGGGTTCGGCGGGGCGGCGACGGCGCCGGCGGGCAGCGACTCCGCGCTGGGCAACGCGCTGCTGACCGAGCACTTCCCGCAGTCGGCGGCCAACCCGACGGTCATCGTGCTGCGCCTGCGCCAGCCGGTGTGGGCCGCCACGGCCACGGTGGCCGCGGCCGAGCGGCAGCTGGCCACGGATCCGCAGTTCACCGCGGTGTCCGGGCCCTTTGACGCCAACGGGACGGCACTGACCGCGCCGCAGTACGCCGCGCTGCACGCTACCTACGGGCCACCGCGCGCGCTGACCGCCTCGGCCGGCACGCAGGTGCCGCGGGCGCGGCTCGCGGCGTACCAGGCCTACCGGGCCAGCGGGTCGTACGTGAGCGCGGACGGGTACACGATCTCGTTCGCGACCTCGCTGGCGGCCGGGAGCCCGGCCACCACGGCGGCCGAGGAGGCGGTGCCCGCCGTCCGCGCCGACGCCGCTCGCGCGGCGCGGCTGGCCGGGGCCTCGGCGTCCGGCGTCACCGGGCAGGCCGCGTTCACCTACGACGTCGCCCAGCTGTCCGACAGCGACCTGCGCACGGTGATCCCGATCGCCATCGCGGTCATCGCGGTACTGCTCGCGGTGGTGATGCGCAGCCTGGTCGCGCCGCTGTACCTGATCGCCTCGGTGGTGCTGTCGTACTTCTCGGCCCTCGGCCTGACCGTGCTGGTGTTCGTCAAGGCCGGGGGCCAGCCGGGGCTGACCTTCATCCTGCCGTTCTTGCTGTTCATGTTCCTGCTGGCGCTCGGCGAGGACTACAACATCCTGGTCATGACCCGGATCAGGGAGGAGGCGCACCGGCTGCCGCTGCCCGAGGCGGTCGGCCGGGCGCTCAGCGTCACCGGCACCACGGTTACCTCGGCCGGGCTGGTGCTGGCCGGGACGTTCGGCGTGCTGGCCATCGTGGGTTCGGGCAGCGCCGGGCAGCAGAACGTCCGGACCATCGTGGACGTCGGCGTCGGCCTCGCGCTCGGCGTGCTGCTGGACACCTTCCTGGTCCGGACGCTGCTGGTGCCGTCGGCCGTGGTGCTGATCGGGCGGTGGAACTGGTGGCCGTCACGGCTAAGCCGGGTGCGCCCGGCTGCCGTCCCGGTGGCCGCTCCGGCGGTTCCCCCTAGCCAGACGACTCCTTTACAACGTATAAGTTATTACTTAAGATGGGGCCCTGGGGGATCTCGCCGGATCGGCCCTCGCTTGTGCTGTCCCTGCTGCGCGAGGCACGGGATTCCTCCTCGGCCTGAAGGCCGGGACATCCACCGGGAGGTTTGGTGACGCAGGCGAACACCACGATCGAGCACCTCGGTGCCGAGTACTTCTCCGATCCCTACTCCGTGCACGCGCGGCTGCGCGCGGAGCATCCGGTCGCGCAGGTGATCATGCCGGGCGGCACGCCTGCGTGGCTGGTCACCGGGTACGCCCACGCGCGCACCGCGCTGACCGACCCGCGGCTGCTCAAGCTGCCTAAGGGCTGGCGTCCGGAACCGGACTCCCTGTTCGCCGCCCTCGACCTGCACATGCTCAACAGCGATCCGCCGGATCACGAGCGCCTGCGCAAGCTGGTCAACAAGGCCTTCACCGCGCGCCGGGTCGAGCAGCTCCGGCCGCGGATCACCGCCATCACCGCGGAACTGCTCGACGATATGTCGACCCGGCGTGAGGTCGACCTGCTGGCCGCGTTCGCGTTCCCGCTGCCGGTCACGGTGATCTGCGAGCTGCTCGGCGTGCCGGTGGCCGACCAGGACCAGTTCCGGGCCTGGTCGGCCACCATCGTCTCCGAGACGGTATCGCCCGAGGTGTTCCAGGACCACGCCACCGCGATGATCGCCTACTTCCGGGACCTGCTGGCCGCCAGGCGGCGCGAACCCGCCGACGACCTGCTGTCCGCGCTGATCTCAGCGCGCGACGAGGGAGACGAGCTGAGCGAGAACGAGCTGCTGTCGATGGCCTGGCTGCTCCTGGTGGCCGGGCACGAGACCACGGTCAACCTGATCGGGAGCGGCGTGCTCGCGCTGCTGCTCCACCCCGGTGAGCTAGCCCGGCTGCGGGCCGACCCCGCGCTGCTGGGCGGCGCAGTGGAGGAACTCCTGCGGTACGTGAGCCCGGTGAACGACGCGACGTTCCGGTTCAGCGGCGAGCCGGTGGAGCTCGGCGGCGCACTCATCGGCCCGGGCGAAGTCGTGCTGGTCTCGCTGAGCGGAGCGAACCGGGACCCGGCGCGCTACGCCGGCCCCGAGGGGCTGGACGTCGGCCGGGACAGCGCGGGGCACCTGGCGTTCGGTCACGGCATCCACTACTGCCTCGGCGCTCCGCTGGCCCGGCTGGAGGCCGAGATCGCGTTCGGCGCGCTGCTGGAGCGGTTCGGCTCGATAACGCTAGCCGTGCCCCCGGAGACGCTGCGCTGGCGTCCCAGCTCCCTCATCCACGGCCTGGAATCCCTGCCGGTGCGGCTGCGTCCATGATCACGAAGACTTCGCCCCCCGTTTTCCGGGGCAAAGCTTCGCGAGCCCGAAACGGCAGCCCTGACTTGACTAGACTAGACCATTAATATGATAGACTAACTCCGTGCCGGAAAGGGTGAATGTCTACGAAGCCAAGACTCATCTGTCGCAGCTGCTCGATCGCGCAGCAGCCGGCGAGGAGATCATCATCGCCCGGGCCGGCCGCCCGGTCGCCCGCCTGGTAGCTCTGGCCGAGTCGCAGGCCCCGCGACGGGCGCCCGGTGGATGGCGCGGCAAGGTCACTATCGCCGCCGATTTCGACGAGCTACCCGCCGAGGTCGATGCCGCCTTCCGCGGGGAGCGCCCGTGAGGCTCCTGCTGGATACCCATGTCTTGCTATGGTGGCTCGCCGATGAAGGCCTGAGCTCCCAGGTACGTGACACCATCGCCGATCCTGCCAACCTGGCCGTCGTGTCGGCGGCAAGCGCATGGGAAATCTCGATCAAGAAAGCCCTGGGGAAGCTGACCGCACCAGATGACCTCGAGCATCAGGTACAGGCAGGCGGATTCCTGGCCCTACCGATCAGCATCGCTCATGGCATAGCAGCAGGCCAGCTCACCCGCCACCATGAGGACCCTTTTGACCGCATGCTGATTGCACAGGCGTTCGCGGAGGGGCTGACGATCGTGACGCGTGACAAACGCTTCAACGACTACGGCGTAGCCCTACTGCCCGCCTGACCGCTGCTGGTATACCGGAGACGTGCGCCGGCTGACCGAGGTCGCGCCCGGGGTGCTCGTCGCGACCAGCTCGTACGACCAGACCACGACGACCGTGGTCGTCGGCTCGGGCGGCTGCCTGCTCATCGACCCGGCGGTGACCGTGGCCGAGCTGGCCCGGCTGGCCGCGGACCTGCGCGAGCTGGGCGCGCGGCCGGTGGCGGCCTGGTCGACGCATCCGCACTGGGATCACATCCTGTGGTCGCGGGAGCTGGGGACCGCGCCCAGGTACGCGGCGCCCGCCGCGGTGAGGGTGACCGAGACCGAGCGGGCGGAGCTGGCCCGCGAGACGCAGCGGTCCGCGCCCGGGCATGACTTCTCGCTGCTCGGACGGCTCACGCCGCTGCCGGGAATGAACACTGCGGCCGCGATCCCGTGGGACGGACCGGAGGCGCGGGTGATCGTGCACGACGGGCACGCGCCCGGCCACGGCGCGGTGTTCCTGCCCGGGACCGGCGTGCTCGTGGCCGGGGACATGTGCTCGGATGTGGAGATACCACTGCTCGACCTGGGCGCCGCGGATCCGCTGGGCGACTACCGCACGGGGCTGGAGCGACTGGCCTCCGTGCCCGGCGTGCGCCAGGTGGTGCCCGGGCACGGGCACCCAGGAGACGCCGGCGAGTTCCGCAGGCGGCTCACGGCGGACGCCGCGTACCTGGACGCCCTGGCGCTCGGGCAGCCGTTCGGTGACCCGCGGCTGAGCGCGCGCAGCCCGGAGTGGCTGGGGGTCACGCATGAGGAGCAGCTGCGCCACATCCGCGGGCCCCGGTCATGACCGGCCGGGAGCACCCCGGTCCGTTCGGTATCAAAAGATTTTTACGCCGAACGGATCGTGGCCTTTGCCATCAGGACAGGTGGACGTAGTCGTAGTCGAACGGCTTGCCGTTGATGCCGTTGCGGGGCGGGGCGATCCAGGCCGCGATCCTGCCCCGTTCGTATACCGGCCGCATCAGCGAGCGGACGTGGGTCTTGTCGACCGCGGTAGGCAGCCACTCGCCCTGGCGGCGCTCCCATTCCGTAGTGCTCAGCTGCTGCCCGTCCGGGGTGGCCTCGATGCCGGCGAACGCGCCGACCCGGCGGTTGAACGCGATGTGCGGCAGCTTGAGCCGCTGCGGCAGCCCGGCGTCGGCCAGGATCTTGTTCCACCGGTTGACCCCGCCGCGGCAGTCGTTGATGTACTGCCGCCGCAGGTCGGTGTTAAGGCCGGTCAGCGCGGCCACCTCAAGCTCGGTGATGCTCTGCTGGCCATCTCCGGTATCGACCAGCGCATCCACCATGATCGAGTCGTTGGTGAGCTGGTGGTCGTCCTGGCGCCGGTCCTCGGACCAGCGGCCCTTGAGCCCGGCGGTGTAGTAGTTGGCCACGTTGGTGGAGGTCTCCCCGCCGAACAGGTCCAGCGAGACCGAGTAGTGGAAGTTCAGGTACCTCTGGATCACCGGCAGCGGGATGGCCCCGAGGGCGGCCACCTCGTCGGTGTCGTTCTCGACCATCACCTGCGCGGTCCGCTCCACCACCCGGTCCACGCCGGTGGTGCCGACCATCATGTGGTGAGCCTCTTCCTTGAGCATGAACTCGCAGGTCCGGGACAGGGGGTCGAACGCGGACTCCTTTAGCGTGCCGAGCTGGAACTTGCCGTCCCGGTCGGTGAAGTAGGTGAACATGTAGAAGCTGAGCCAGTCCGGGGTCTCCTCGTTGAACGCGCCCAGGATCCGCGGCGCGTCGGAGCTGCCGGAGTTGCGGCGCAGCAGCTCGGCCGCCTCCTCACGGCCCTCCCGGCCGAAGTGGGCGTGCAGCAGGTACACCATGGCCCACAGGTGACGGCCCTCTTCCACGTTGACCTGGAACAGGTTGCGCAGGTCGTACAGGCTGGGGGCGGTGGCGCCCAGGTTGCGCTGCTGCTCGACCGAGGCCGGCTCGGTGTCGCCCTGGATCACGATCAGCCGCAGCAGCTCCGCGCGGTACTCCCCCGGCACCTTCTGCCAGGCCGGCTCGCCCTTGTGCTGGCCGAAGCCGATCCGGCGCTCCGGGTCCTGCTCGGCCAGGAAGATGCCCCACCGGTAGTCCTTCATCGGGACATGCCCGAAGTGCGCCCACCCCTCGCGGCCGACGTTCACCGCGGTGCGCAGGTAGACGTCCTGGGTCGGCAGGGACGGCCCCATCGTCTGCCACCAGTCCAGGAAGTCGGGCTGCCAGGACTCCAGCGCGCGCTGCAGCCGCCGGTCTTCGTTCAGGCTGACGTTGTTCGGGATCTTCTCGGTGTAATCGGCGGGAGAGGTCACGCTCATACTCGCTTCCGGTCGAAGACAGCCCGCTGCCCGGTGCCGAACCGGCGCAGCGCGCCGTCCGGTCCCGCGGCGTTGGGCCGGTTGAAAATCCAGTTCTGCCAGGCGGTCAGCCGGCCGAAGATCTTGGTCTCCAGGGTCTCCGGGCCGGCGAACCGGTAGTTGGCCTCCAGGCCGGACAGCGCGTCCGGGCTGAAGCTGGCCCGCTCCTCGATCGCGATCCGGATCTCGTCATCCCAGTCGATGTCGTCGGGGGCGAAGGTGACCAGGCCGAGCCGCTCGGCGTCCTCGGCTGCGAGTGCCTCACCGACCCGTTTCTCGACTTCGGCCAGGCCCTTGTCGTCGCCCAGGTAGCGGGTCTGCAGGCGGGTCAGGCCGTTGCCCATCGGCAGCGGGCCGAGGTTCATCGGGCCGACGGTGAGCGCGGCAGGTTCGGCGTCCGGGTCGGTGTCCTCGAATACGCCAGCCAGCTGGTAGGAGCGGTCCGCGGCCAGGGCGAGCTCCAGCAGGGACCCGGCGAAGCAGCTGCCCGGCTCGATCAGCGCCAGCAGGCTGCGGCTGGTCACGTCGAGACGCTTGAGGGTCCGCTTGAGGTAGTGGATGATCTCGTTGGCCAGCCAGTCGTCCGCGTGGTCGAGCAGCAGCCGGTCGTAGGCCAGCACCTGGTCCGCGTGGCCGCGGGTCCGGAAGACCCAGGTGCCGAGCTCGGGCTCGTTGCTGCGCAGGTCCAGGATCAGATCGTCGAGCTCCCTGGTCAGGGCCAGCGTCCAGAAGCCGGCCCCCTGTTCGTGCAGCGCGGCCAGGCCAGCCGGGGGTGCCGCGTCCGGGCCCCGGACGGTGATCTCCACCACGCCCGCGTCGCGGTCCAGCCTGGCCGTCACGTGGTGGTAGGCGATCTCCTGGCCGGTCTGGGTCTTGGACAGCGGGGTCAGCTCGATGCCTTGCGCCCGCGCGGGCCTCGTCGAGCGCCCGGCGAGCTCGGCCGCCCGCTCAGCGACCGTCTGCTGCCAGGCGGGCCGGGCGACGGCTTCGTCGACGAGCCGCCACTGCACGGCCTTACGGCCGCCGATGCCCTCGGACTTGGTGGCGAAGTAGTCGGCCAGGTCGCGGCGGACGTGCCGCTTGTCGGTGACCCGGGTCAGCCCGCCGGTGCCCGGCAGCACGCCGAGCAGCGGCAGTTCGGGCAGGGCCACGGCCGAGGACCGGTCGTCGATGAGCATGATGTGGTCGCAGGCCAGGGCCAGTTCGTAGCCGCCGCCGGAGGCGGTGCCGTTCACCGCAGCCAGCCAGGTCTGGCCCGAGCTGGCCGTGGCATCCTCGATCCCGTTCCGGGTCTCGTTGGTGAACTTGCAGAAGTTCACCTTCCACCCGTGCGGGGCGGCGGCCAGCATGCGGATGTTGGCCCCGGCGCAGAACACCTTCTCCTTGCCGCTGGTCAGGATCACCGCGCGGACCTCGGGATGCTCGAATCGCAGCCGCTGCACCGCGTCGTAGAGCTCGATGTCGACCCCGAGGTCGTAGGAGTTCAGCTTCAGCTCGTAACCCGGGACGATTCCGCCCTGCTCGTCCACGTCCATGGTCAGCGTCGCGACCGGGCCTTCGGTGGCGAGCCGCCAGTGCCGGTACCGCGAGGGATGGACCTGGAACTCGACCCGGGGAGAGCTCTGGTCAGGCATGGGCGGCCAACTTTCCTGTGGTCTGGCGAACCGCGGCCAGCAGCGGGGTGCCTGGTTAGTCACTACCCTTCCGCCGGCTGCTCGACGCGAGGTCCGGGGCGCCGATTATTCAACAAGAAGATCTGAATCCGACATCTCTTTGTAGCATTTATGCCAGGCCCGGCACAACCCCGTCCAACCCCCTCCGTCCCGCTCAGCCGGGGTCGTTGAGTCGCTTCCATTCCTGCTTGGCCTCATCCGACCAGCGCTGATGCCGGTCGGCGAACAGCCGGGCCGCCTTCAGGCCGCTCCAGCGAGCGGGCAGCAGCTCACGCGGCAGCCCCGGGTCGATGGAGGGAAACCGCCGCCAGGCGTGCACCAGCTCGACCTGCCGGGCCAGGGCGTCGGCCGGCGCGACGGCCCGGAACTCCTCGATGAACTCTTCGTACTGGTCCTCGATCGCGCCGAGATCCCAGGCGGCGGCCACCATGACCTGCACGTCGGCCAGACCCGATCGCCGGGCCACGAACACGTGGGCGTCGGCGGCCACGCCCGCCTCGCGCAGCACGCCGATCGCTTCGGCTTCGCGCTCCGGGTGCGGGCTGATCCACAGCCCGGCGCCCAGCGAGCCGAAACCGGCCCAGCTGAGCCGGCTCCGCACCACGTGCCGGGCGCGCCGGTCGCGCTCCGCGATCCGCGCGTATACCAGCAGCCACCGGCCGTCCCAGCTCTCCCCCGGGCCGGTGAAGGAGTAGATGCGGTCCGCGCCCTCGGTCAGCATCTTCTGTGCGCTGGCGGTCAGCCGCCACCTCGTGCGGCGGCCGGCCTTCTCCGCGTCGAGCCAGCCGGAGGCGGCGGTGCGCATGAGGGCCTGCCGGGTGGTCTTCTCCTCGATGCCGAGGCGCGCGAACGCGGCGAGCACCGCCGAGGTCCAGGCGGTCCCGCCTCCGGGCAGCACGAACTCGCCGAGCAACGTGAACAGCAGGCCGCGCGCGCTGGGCGCGCCGGCCGCGTGCCGACGCGAGAGCGTCGGCGTCGGGTCGGCCGCCGCGAGCGCCGAGGATCTCCTGGCCGGCATGACACGCGCAGCGTATCAACCCTGACCTGGCGGCGGCGGGGCCGTTCCGCCGCGTGCGCTGATCCATACCGACAGATGGGCAGGTTCGAGGGCCGCGTGCAGCCGCCCGTCCGGGAACAGCAGGAACAGGTAGACGGTGATCAGCGCCGCGGGAGCCGGGCGGCTGGATGACCGGACGCTAGTCCCGGCGGCCGGGCTGGTCGCCCCCGTCCGCCTCGCGCGCCCGCGTCACCGTGCTGTCGGCCGGATTGTCGCTGTCGAATTCTTCGTAGCTATCGAATTCATCGCTATCAGCGTCATCGTCGAGATCCCAGTCGTGTTCGTCGACGTCCGGGGAGCGAACGCCGACCGTGTCGTAAGCGTCGGCCCGGGCGACGTGCCACGTCGGGACCTGGGTATCGGCGTCGTCTCCGGTCCCGGTCCGAGCGCTGGCCGCCACTGCTGCCTCCAGCGGGTTAAACGGGAGGAAGAGCATCCAGGCGCAGGAGACCAGAAGCACCACGACGAGCACCGAGTAGATCCAGAACGCGGGGGTGAGGCCGTTGCTGATCGTCAGCCCGAGCTGGGAGGCCTGAGCGGGCGTGAACCCGAACTGGGTGGGCGAGGTCGCCTCGCTGACCTGGATCAGAGCCGAGATGGCCTGGGCCGCCATCGGGATGATGGCCCCGGCGAGCAGGACCGCGCCGTACCGGACGGGGCGCCACAGGGCGGCCGCGATGACGACCGCGGCCAGCGCGACCATCACGACCACGTTCCCGGCGATCACCGGTCCCGGATCAGCGAAGGCGTTGCCCGCGGTGAAGGTCTGCGTCTGCCCGGCCGCCGTGTGCAGCGTGAAGCTGTCCCAGGAGGGAACGAAGGCGGCGGCTGTACCGAGCCCGGCCAGGACCAGCAGCACGGCCGGGCCTAGCGCCGCGCCGCGCGGCCACCCCAGGGTGACCAGGCGCCCGCGCGCGTCGGTCGCGGGGACCGGGCCGGCCGCGGGGACCTGGCCGGCGGTGCGGCCGGGCCGGATCAGGAAGGCCAGGGCGGATCCCGTGGCGCAGGCGAGCCAGCCCAGGAGGCTGAGCACGAGACCAACGCCGGCCAGGTGGGCGCCTCCGGCGATCGGCGTGCCCGCGTCCGCGAGGAAAAAGCCGAACGTCACGATGCTGAGCCCGGTCGCCAGCAACGCGCCGACCCGCAGGCGGGTCCCGCCGAGCGCGATGAGCACACCGCTCGCGGTCCAGCCGGCCAGGTAGATCACGTGGGCGACCAGGTTGTCCGGCTGCGCGGCCAGGCTCGTCCCGCCCAGGTAATCCGGGAACAGCCCGGCGATCCCCAGGAGCACGCCCGCGCCGAGCAGCAGCGCCGCCGCGAGGGCGCCGCGGCGGCCAGCGGCGGTCGCCGGAGCCAAGCCGGCGCCCGTGCGCTCGCCGGGCCGGGCCGCATTCCGGCCCACCGGGGTGATCGCGTCAGGCGCTTCAAGCGCCGCGAAGCGCGTCCAAGCGGCCGACCAGCCCTCCTGGGTTTCCGGCCACCACTCCATGGGCTGTGACCGGGAACCGTCCACGCTCCAGATCCCGAAATAGTCGCGTCCGCGCCCTATCTCGTGTGTCGCGCCCCGGTACGCGATGGTCACCTTGTCCAACACGGTCTACGCCCTTCCGCTCCTGCGTCAAAGTACCCCGTTATATATCCCTGTACCGGAACCTAGGGAGCGGGCCTGGGAGTCCGCTGAATGGCCTCTCAAGCATTCCTGACTCTTGCTCCAGGGACGCGGCCTGCCTCGGCGACGTTCACCTGGTCGGCGGACCTCGGCCGGCTCCGGCTGCTGCGCGCGGACCGCGCCTTCCCCGGCGGCTCGGCCGAGCTCGTCTACGCCCCCGGTGAACCTGACCCCGGGCATCAGGCGGGCGTGCTGGACTAGAGCGCATGGACGTTCTGGTGCTGGGCGGGACGGCGTGGCTGGGTCGCGAGGTGGCCCGGCAGGCGGTCGGGCGCGGTCACGCGGTGACCTGCCTGGCCCGCGGCGAGAGTGGGCCGGTGGCCGGCGGCTCGGTGCTGGCGGCCGCGGACCGGCGCGAGGACAGGGCCTACGACCGGGTCCGCGACCGGGACTGGGACGCGGTGGTCGAGGTGTCATGGCAGCCCGGGCTGGTCCGCGGGGCCCTGGCCGCGCTGGGCGACCGGGCGGCGCACTGGAGCTACGTCTCGTCCGGCAGCGTCTACGCCTCCAACGCCGTCTCCGGCGCCGACGAGACCACGCCGCTGCTGCCCGCGACCGAGCTGGAGGAAGCGGGCATCGAGCAGTACGGCGAGGCCAAGGTGGCCTGCGAGCAGAGTTCGGTGTCGGTGGCCGGCGACCGGCTGCTGATCGCCCGGGCGGGCCTGATCGGCGGACCCGGCGACCATAGCGGGCGGTCCGGGTACTGGGTGGCGCGGGCCGCCCGTGACCCGCTCGGACCGATACTCGTCCCGGCTCCGCTGGATGCGCCGACCCAGGTGATCGACGCTCGCGATCTCGCCGCCTGGCTGCTGGACGCCGCGGAGGCCCGGACTACGGGGACGTACGACGCGGTCGGCCCGGTGATGCCGTTCGGCGACTGGCTCGAGCAGGCCAGGGCGGTGGGCGGGCACACCGGGCCGGTGGTCGAGGCCGACCCGGCGTGGCTGGTCGAGCAGGGCGTCGCCCAGTGGATGGGTCCGGAGTCCCTGCCCATGTGGGTGTGCGAGCCGGGCTCGGAGGGCTTCTCGGCCCGCAGCGGCGTGGCCGCGCACGCCGCGGGGTTGCGTCACCGCCCGCGCCGCGAGCTGCTCACCGACCTACTGGCCTGGGAACGCGAGCAGGGCCTGGACCGGCCGCGGCGCGCGGGGCTGAGCGCCGGACGCGAGCGTGAGCTGCTCGCCGCGCTCGCCCGCGAGTAGCCGCGCCGTCAGCATATGTTGACGAATTCCAGCTGGCCATGCGGTCAGCGCGATCCTGGGTACGCACGACATCACGCCCGAGTACGTCGAGGCGCAACCGGGAAATCGCCCCGCTAAGAGCGGGGCGGCGGGGTGATGGGGAACAGCCGGTGCCGGCGAGCGCCTTAACCCGGCCGCCCCGGCCAGCGCGAATCACCGGCTGGCAGAATCACCAGATGGTCCCTGAGGGTATTCGTGAGTTCTTCGCGGCCAGCGCCGGTGTCGCCGGGGCGCTGATCGGGCTGCTGTTCGTGGCCATTTCCGTCTCCGCGGAACGGCTGGCCCGGGAGGAAGCCGGGGCTCAGGTTTACCGCATCCGGGCCGTGGCGGCCCTGACCGCGTTCACCAACGCGCTCGCGGTCTCGCTGTTCTCGCTGATCCCCGGGCAGAAAATCGCGGTGACGTCGGTGGCCGTCGCCGCCATCGGGCTCCTGTTCGTGGCGGCGGCGCTGCTGTCGCTGCTTCGCCTGCACCAGCTGCGGGGGGCCACTGTCCGTGATGCCCTGTTCCTGACCGGGCTGGTCGTCCTGTTCGTCATTCAGCTGGCCGAGGGAATCGGCTTGATCGCCAACCCGGGTAACTACGGGGACGTGGACACGATCGCGATCCTGGTGGTCTGCTGTTTCTTCATCGGGATCGCACGCTCCTGGGAGCTGATCGGGGGCCCGTCGATCGGTATCACGCGCGAGGTCACCGCGCTGGTCCGGAGTCATGATCGCGACAAGCAACCCGGCGACGGGCAACCACCGGAGCCAGCCGGATGACCCGGCCGCGCCCTTTCCCCCGGATCACCCGGCGACCGCGCCGACGGGTCAGGTTCGCCCCGCCCGCGCATTCCAAGTACCGTGCCGGTGACGAAGCCGGCGAGTAGACCGGGCGAAGGAGGGTAAAGCGGAGGCAAAAAGACACTCCGGAGGCCAGTCGGTGCTTCTGACCTTCGGGCACGGAAGCGCCTCGCCCGAGCAGATGGTAAGCCTGCTGAGGGGCGCCGGGGTCTCGGTGCTCATCGACGTCAGGACCGTCCCCGCCAGCCGCCGACATCCGCACGTGGCGCGGGCGCAACTCCAGCGCTGGCTGCCGGAGGCCGGCATCAGCTACCGCTGGGACAAGCGGCTGGGCGGGCTGCGGACCCCGGAACCGGATTCGCCGGACGTGGCCTTCGGGGTCGATTCGCTGCGCGGTTACGCCGGGCACATGCGGACCGCGACCTTCCTGACCGCCGTGGACCAGGTGCTCGCCCTGGCCAGCGCGCGGGGCACGGCGGTGATGTGCGCCGAAAGCCTGTGGTGGCGCTGTCATCGGCGGATGCTGGCCGACTTCGTCACCGTGGCGCGCGGCCGCGAAGTCCGCCACCTCATGCACGACGGCCGGCTGGAGGAGCACCGCCTTTCCCCTGGCCTGCGGCTGCGCGAGGACGGCCTGCTCATCTACGACGGCGGACAGCCGACGCTGCTCTAAGCGGCCGGCCCCTCGGTCCGCGTCGTGCCAGAGACGGGTGTACCTCAGGCCGAGGTCCGGTAGCCCCGGAATCCGCTGGTCTGCCAGACCTGCCCGCCGGGGGTGACCGCGAAGGCCTCGTAGCCGTCCAGGCTTTCCACCCAGTCCCGGGCGGCGGGGCCCATGGCGAAGGCCGCCGTGGCGTAGGCGTCGGTGGCGGCCAGCCGGGCACCGACCATAGTGAGGCTGGCCAGGCCGGCAGCCGGCTGGCCGGTGTGCGGGTTGACGATGTGCGCGCCGCGCTCGGCGACGCCGGAGGTCGCGACCGCGAAGTCATGCCCGGTGACGACCAGCGCGAGCGAGCCGGGCCGCAGCGGATCGGCGATGCCCACCCGCCACGGCCGGCCGGGACCGCGGTCGCCGACGCACTGAATGTCGCCGCCGCCGTTGACGCTGTGCTCCGCCGAGCCGGCCGCGGTCAGCATCGCGGCGGCCCGCTCGATGGCCCACCCCTTCACGTATCCCGATGGGTCGAACCGGCCGCCGGGCCGGGTAGTGAAGTACCCGGCGCTGCGCGCGCTGACGTCGGCGCAGGCGGCCAGCACCTCGGCCAGCTCCGGCGCGCATTCGGCCAGCGGGATCGATCCGCGGCCGAACCGGCTCACGTCGCTGTCGTCCCGGTACGGCGAGAACGTGGCGTCAACCCAGTGCAGCCACTGCACCACGCGGTCCAGGACGGCGCCGCTCCCGGCATCACGGCCGGCCCAGTCCGGCACGTCGAAGGACACCACGGTGCCCATCACGTGCTCGCCATGCCGGAGCCGCCCCGGCCGGATGCCGGTCACCTGCAGGTCACAGGCCGTGGTCGACCGCGCTCTGCAGCGAGGAGATGTAGCCGGCGCTGGTGTAGCTGGCCCCGGATACAGCGTCGATCTTCGCGTTCTGCGCCGTCAGCGTCTCGCCGATCAGCTTCGGGAAGGCGAACTCGCCGATCTGGATGTCGTGGATGGTGTTGGTCGGCTGTTCGAGCACCGCGACCTTCACGATCTTGTGGCTCTGCACGATCAGCTGGATCTGCACCGGGCCGTATACGGTATTGGCCACCTTGCCGGTGATCGTGGTCTCGCCCTGGGTCAGAGGGCCGGCCACGCTCTGGAACTCCCCGGGTATCGTCCTGGAGGACGACGATGTGGATGACCCGCCGCCCGTTCCGCTGGTCGCGGCCACCGGCACGGTCGGGTCGTGCGACTTGAACGACAGCAAGGCCACCAGACCGGCTATGGTGCCGGTGACGGCGAGGATCACCCGGCGCATGTCGCGGATCGTCTCCCCTCAGAACTCAAACGACTCGAAGTGGATCTGCCGTCGCGGTACCCCGGCGCCACGCAGCGCGTCGACCGCGGCCGAGATCATGCCGGAGGGCCCGCACACGTAGACCTCCTGCTGGTCCAGCCCCGGTACGAGCGAGCGCAGCATCCGGGGCGACAGGGGATCGCCGCCGATCTCGGCCCGCGACCCGACCAGGTAGTACACCTTCGCCCCGCGAGCGGCCGCGATGGCGTCGAGCTCGTCCCGGAACACGATGTCCTGCTCGCTGCTCGCGCGATAGATCAGGGTGACCGGCCCGGGCAGCGTGGAGAACATGGCCCGCAGCGGGGTGATGCCCACCCCGCCGGCCAGCAGCACCACGCCGCGGTCCGAGTGCCCGGCGATGAACGCGCCGTAGGGTCCCTCGGCGATGACCCGCGTGCCCGGCCGCAGCTGGGACAGGGCCCGGCTGTGGTCGCCGATGTCCTTCGCCGTGATCCGCAGGAGGTCGGTGCCCGGCGCGGCGGACAGCGAGTACGGATGCGACGACCACCACAGCGACCTGGCCAGGAAGCGCCAGCGGAAGAACTGCCCAGGCTCGGCGGCGAGCTCGTCGAGATGCGAGCCGCCGATGTAAACCGAGATCACGCCTGGCCCTTCGGGCTTCACCCCGACCACCGTGAACCGGTGCCGGGCGAACGCGCGCAGCGGGACCGCGGCCCGGTACCACAGCACCAGCACCGCCACGGTCAGGTACATCGCCGACCACCAGAACCTCGCCGCCAGGTTGCTGATGAAGGACGCGCCGACCGCGAACTGGTGGCTGAAGGCCAGCGCGATGGCCAGGTAGGTGTACAGGTGCAGGTAATACCAGGTCTCATAGCGGACCCGCCGCCGCGCCGCGCGCATCGAGACGATGCCCACGCCGAGCAGCAGGAATCCGGCCACCGTGGCCATCAGCACGTCCGGGTACTGGGTCAGCAGCGTGGCCGTCTCGCTGGTCAGGCTGGTGTGCGCCTCGACCGCGTAGCCCCACAAGATGAGCAGGCCGTGCGCGACGACCAGGCAGACGATGTACCGGCCGCCCATCGCGTGCCAGCGGGCCAGCTGATCGGTGCCGATGCCGCGCTCTAGCGGCGGGAGCCGCGCCATCAGCGCGACCAGGACCACCACGCCGTATCCGGCGAACAGGCCGAGGATCTCGCCCGCGCCGGTCAGCCAGCCGCCGAGCCCGCTGACGTCGGGGGTGCCGTTCCACCACAGCGCGATGACGGCCAGCGCGCCGATCCCGATAACGGCCAGGACCGCGCGCGGGCTGACCCGTCCGTGCCCCTTTTGATACGGAACGGGCCGTGGTGTCACCGGCCCCCCTTGCGACGAGCTCGGCTGCGGACGGCTCGGGTTCCGCCGTGGCCGGGGGTACGGGTCGTCATCCCCGGCACGGCGAGCCGGGACGGATCCCCTGGTCAGGCTGGTCACCATTCCCTCCCGTTGCGGGCCTAGCTGGATCGTATGCTCAACCGGGCCCGTATGGTTCTCCCGGCTTCTCCCCTTTAGTTACGGGTACGTCACGTGATCCCGCATGGTTCAGCCGGCCCCGTAAGCGCATCGTAATCGGCGTGAGTCCGAGCGCACCGCCACGCTCTGCCCGTATTTGGCGTCAACTGAAGTTGACAGCAGGTCGGTGTCAACATAAATTGACGTCATGGACAACGCACCTGCCCTGGCTGCCGCGGCGGACAGCTCGGACCCGCGTACCGGCCTCCGGGCCGTGGCCGCGCTGCGCAGGCTGCTTGAGCAGCTCGAGGCGCTCCAGGTGGACAACGCACGGGAGCACGGCTGGTCGTGGCAGGAGATCGCGGAGATCCTCGGCGTGTCGCGGCAGGCCGTCCACAAGAAGCACGCGCGCCGCCTGGACGGCAGCCATCCCGCCCGCCGCCGCGCCCGCGTCCGCTGACCCGAGGGGATATACGCGATGTTCGAACGATTCACCGACCAGGCCAGGAAGGTCGTGATCCTGGCCAAGGGCAAGGCCACCGAGCGGGGGGATGATCAGATCCGCCCAGTGCACATGCTGTACGGGCTGGCCGCCACCGACGGCGTGGCCGCCCGGGTACTGACCGCCCTAGGCGTGGACGGCGCCGCGGTCGACCGGGAACTCGGGCGGGCCGGCGGGGCCCCGCCCCGCTCCGTAAGCCCCTCGGACGAAGCGGCCGCCGGTGACGCCGAGGCGCTGGCGGCGATCGGCATCGACCTGGACGAGATCAAGCGCAGGATCGAGGACAGCTTCGGCCCGGGAGCACTCGAACGCGTCCCGCTCGCGCCGCGGGGCCCGCTCAACTGGACCGGACGGCTACCGCTAGCCGAGCCGTCGAAGCTGACGCTGGCCCTGTCCCTGAAGGAGGCGCGGGCCCTGCATCACAACTACATCGGCACCGAGCACGTGCTGCTGGGCTTGCTGCGGGTCGCCGAGCGTCAGCCGCACGCCGACTTCGCCGCGTTGACGCTCCGCGATCTGGGTCTCGACCCGGCCAGCGTCCGCACCCGGATCCTGGACGAGCTGCGGCAACTGCAGTCATAACGGGCACGGGCTCCGCTGGCCCGCCGCGATCCGGGACTAGCCGGCCGGCCCAGGGCGGACCGGCCCAGGATCAGGGCGAGGGTAACCCCGGCGGCCTGTGCGGCCGCCCGGCCGGTCAACGCGAAGTGGCCGAGACGCTCACAATGTGAGAGACACTAACTTTGGAGCGCGACCGGGCAATGCTTACTTTCTGGTAAGACACACTTAACCAAGCAGACAGCACATACTGACTTTACCGAGGGTATCCATATGAATACGGATAGTCATAATCTGTTCTGGGGAGACATCACGGATAGGATATGATCAAATGCTCAGAGTAAGCGATGTCTGGGAGAGAGCACTCCATCCCCCGGCGGTGGCTGTCGACATTTCCGGCGACGCTCCCGGTGAGGTCATCATCATCCGCGCGGGCGGAAGCTACGACGGGAAACAGGGCATGAGCCTGGCCACCGGCGTGAGCAGCCGGTCAGCCGGTTCCCGGGCCCTGTGCCTGCACCTGGTGACGATCCCGCCCGGCACTCGCGGCGTCCCCCACGTCCACGACGGACACGAGTCCGCCATCTACACCGTCAGCGGTGAGACCGAGGTGTGGCACGGCGAGGGCCTGCGCCACCGCACCGTGGTCAAGGCCGGCGACTTCATGTACGTCCCGCCGGGCACCCCGCACCTGCCGGTGAACCGCAGCGACGTCATGACGGTGGCCGTCGTCGCACGCACCGACCCCCAGGAGCAGGAGAGCGTGGTCACCCTCAGCCTGCCCCCGCACCTGTCCGACCTGGACGCCTTCCCCGTCGCCAGCCAGTAAGCCGTTATCCCGAGCCAGTTCCGCGGCGACCGCGGCCGTCCCCGCCGCTTCCTGCCAGCCCGTCGCCGTTTACCCACCGCGCCCGCCCCAGCCTCCCGCGCCTGCGCGTGCCGCACCTCCTCCCCAGCGTCCCAACCGGGGGCGCCAGGCGGTACGCGCAGGAGGGGCGGGCGCGTTTGCGTCCCGGTGCAGCCCATCGAGCCCGGGGTGCGCCGTTAACCGGCGAAGGCTTCGGGGGGAGGGCAGGCGCAGATCAGGTTCCGGTCGCCGTAGGCCTGGTCGATCCGGCGCACCGGCGGCCAGTACTTGGCGCGGCGGTCCACGCCCGCCGGATAGGCCGCCTCCTCCTGCCGGTACGGATGCTTCCACTCCCCCGCGATGAGCATCTCGGCGGTGTGCGGGGCGTTCTTCAGTGGGTTGTCGTGCGGGTCGTACTCCCCGGCGGCCACCCGCGCGATCTCGGCCCTGATCGCGATCATCGCGTCGCAGAACCGGTCGAGCTCGTCCAGGCTCTCGCTCTCGGTGGGCTCGATCATGAACGTGCCGGCCACCGGGAACGACATGGTGGGCGCGTGGAACCCGTAGTCGATCAGCCGCTTGGCCACGTCGTCCACGCTGATGCCGACCTCCCGGGTCAGCGGGCGCAGGTCGATGACGCACTCGTGCGCGACCAGGCCGTTCCGCCCGGTGAACAGCACCGGGTAGTGCGGCGCCAGCCGCTGGGCCACGTAGTTGGCGGACAGCACCGCGACCTGGGTCGCCCGGCGGAGCCCCGCCGCGCCCATCATCGCGATGTACGCCCAGGAGATGGGCAGGATGCCCGCGGAGCCGTAGGGCGCGGCCGCGACCGGGCCGACCTCGCCGCGACCGGGCAGGAAGTCCGCCAGGTGCGCGCGGACGGCTACCGGCCCCACGCCCGGGCCGCCACCGCCGTGCGGGATGCAGAACGTCTTGTGCAGGTTCAGGTGCGACACGTCGGCACCGAAGGACGGCAGCGTGGCCAGCCCGACCAGCGCGTTGAGGTTCGCGCCGTCGATGTACACCTGGCCGCCTGCCTCGTGCACCGCTGCGCAGACGGCGCTCACGTTCTGCTCGTAGACGCCCGCGGTGGACGGGTAGGTCGCCATGATCGCGGCCACCTGCCCCTCGTGCGCCTCCAGCTTGACCTGGAGGTCACCGAGGTCGATGGCGCCGTCCGAACCGCACTTGACCACCGCGACGCGGAGCCCGGCCAGTACCGCGCTGGCCGCGTTGGTCCCGTGCGCCGACTCGGGGATCAGGCACACGTCGCGATCCTGCTCCCCGCGCGAGGAATGGTAGGCCCGGATCGCGAGCAGGCCCGCCAGTTCGCCCTGGGAGCCGGCGTTCGGCTGGACGGACACCGCGTCGTAGCCGGTAAGCCGGGCCAGCCGGACCTCGAGCGATTCGATCAGCTCCAGATAGCCTCCGGCCTGCGGGGCCGGGACGAACGGGTGCAGCCCGGCGAACCCCGGCCAGCTGATCGGCTCCATCTCAGCCGCCGCGTTCAGCTTCATCGTGCACGAACCGAGCGGGATCATCGAGCGGTCCAGGGCAATGTCGAAGTCGGCCAGCCGCCGCAGGTAGCGCAGCATCGCGGTCTCGCTGCGGTGGGCACTGAACACCGGATGGGTGAGGAACGCCGAGCTGCGCCGCAGGCTGGCCGGTAGCACGTCAGGCTGAGCCTTCGACAGCTCCACCTCGGCGGGCCGTTCCACCTGGCAGATGGCGGCGGCGACCTCCCGCAGCTGCTGGTCGGTGGTGGTCTCGTCGCAGCTGACCTGCAGTGCGCCATCCGCTGCCAGGTACAGGTTGTAGCCCGCGGCCCGGGCCCGGTCCAGGGCATGGACCGCCTCGTCCCGTCCGCCCCGGAAGACGATACGGATGGTGTCGAAGAAGTCACCACGGTCCGTTCGGTGGCCATGGTCGCGCAGGGTGGCGGCGAGGACCGCGGCGCTACGGTGCGCACCCCGTGCGATGGCGGCCAGCCCGCCGGGTCCGTGGTAGGCGGCATACATGGCAGCCGTCACGGCCAGCAGGACCTGGGCCGTGCAGATGTTACTGGTCGCCTTCTCGCGGCGGATGTGCTGTTCGCGGGCCTGCAGCGCGAGGCGGTAGGCGGGCCGGCCGTCGGCGTCCACCGACACCCCGACCAGCCGGCCGGGCAGCTGGCGCTTGAGCGGGTCACTGACCGCGATGTAACCCGCATGCGGCCCGCCGAAGAACAGCGGCACGCCGAACCGCTGGCTGGAACCCACCGCGACGTCCGCGCCCATCTCGCCGGGCGGCCTGAGCAGGGTCAGCGCGAGCAGGTCGGCGGCCACCGCGGCCACCGCGCCGCGAGCGTGCGCTGCCCCGATCAGCGGCTCCAGGTCGCGGACGACGCCCGAGGCGCCCGGGAACTGCAGCAGGACGCCGAACAGGTCGTCCTGCCGGGAGATGACCTCGGCGGTCACCGCTTCCACGACCAGGTGGATGCCGAGCGGCTCGGCCCGGGTGCGCAGCACGGCGAGCGTCTGCGGCAGGCAGTCGGCGTCGGCGAGGAAGACATGTCCGTTGTGCGCGGCCCGGCGGGCCAGCGTCATGGCCTCCACCGCGGCGGTGGCCTCGTCCAGCAGCGAGGCGCCGGCCCAAGGCAGCGCGGTGAGGTCGGCGATCATGGTCTGGAAGTTCAGCAGCGCCTCGAGCCGCCCCTGGGAGATCTCGGGCTGGTAAGGGGTGTACGCCGTGTACCAGGCAGGGTTCTCCAGCACGTTGCGGCGGATGACCGCCGGCGTGACCGTGTCGTAGTAGCCCAGGCCGATCATCGAGGTCAGCACCTCGTTCCGGCCGGCCATCCGGCGCAGTTCCGCGAGGGCCTGGGTCTCGGTCAGCGGGGTCGGGAGGGTGAGCTCAGCGAGCTGGGCGTCTTCGGGCAGCGCGGCGCGGGTGAGCTCGCCGAGCGAGGCATAGCCGAGGCTGGCCAGCATGTGCCGCTGGGCCGCCTCGTCGGGCCCGATGTGGCGTGCGGCGAAATCTGTCATGAGAGCCTCCCCGGACGAGCGCGGTCGCTGGCTCCCCGTCTGTCGCGGTCCTGCGAGGCCCCGCTTCAGAGATGCCTGTTCCGCCCGGTTCGTGTGCCTGAGAGGTTCCGGGGATGTTGCCCCTTCGGCGCCCGCGCTTAGGCGGGATCTCTCCCGGCCGGTGTCATCAGCAGTTGAAATCTTACCCGAGCAGGACCAGATGGTGGGACACGACCCGCGAGTGCCTACCGGCCTGGGCGGAGGCCGGCGGAGTCCAGGCCGAGCACGGCGGCCAGTTCGTCGACCGCCCACTGGCAGGCGGCCGGCCGGAATCCGGTGTGGCGGGCGAAGGACCTGGCCACCTTGTCGCGCACGGTGGCGGAATCCATGCCGCGCGCCACGTGATAGCTGAGCGCCTCGGCCAGGCCCTCCTCGGCCGCGGCGACGAGCACTTTGGTTTCCCGCGGCATGTCGGGCAGCAGGTCCCTCAGCGCCGTCGACATCGCCTGTGCGCTGGACAAGGCGGCGACGCCCCGGTCGGGATCCGAGACGATGGCGCGCAGCGCGGTCCGGGCCTGGCCGCCGGGGTCGCTGTCCCACAGCGGGACATCGGCGTCGGTCCGGACCGGAACGGAATCGCCGACCGGGACGGAGTCCGTGACCGTGGGCGGATGCAGGTGGTCGCGCGTCTGGTCGGTCTCGGGAACCGGGATGCTCAGCGCGCCGAGATCAGCGGTAACGGCCAAGATGGCCTCGGCCAGCTCGCCGGCGGTGCGGTGCCGGTAGCCCGGGTCCTTGGCCAGCCCGCGCGCGACCACCGCATCGACCGCGGTCGGCAGGCCCGGCCTGAGCGTGCTGGGCGCGGGCGGCGCGGCATTCATGTGTGCCCACATGACGGCCACCATCTCTCCGCCGAAGGGCGGGCGGCCGGTCAGGCACTCGTACAGCACGCAGGCCAGCGAGTACACGTCCGCGTGGTGCTCGCCGGGTGATCCCTGGAACCGTTCCGGGGCCATGTAGGCCACGGTGCCGATCGTGCCGCTGCTGGTGGAAAGGCTGGCGCTGCGGATGACGCGGGCGATCCCGAAGTCGATCAGGTAGGCGAACGGCATGCTCTTGCCGTGGCCGGTGATCAGTACGTTGGATGGCTTGACGTCCCGGTGGATGAGGCCGTCGGCGTGCGCGGCGTCCAGCGCCGAGGCGACCTGGGCCGTGATCCAGGCCGCGGCCGCCGGCGGCATCGGCCCGTCCCGGTCCAGCAGGGTGGCCAGATCGATGCCGTCCACCAGCCGCATGTCGATGAACAGCCGGCCGTCGATCTGGCCGTAGTCGTGGATGGGGATGATGTGCGGCTCGCTGAGCCGGGCGGCGCGCTTGGACTCACGGCGGAACCGGTCCTGGAACGCGCGATCCGCGGCGAGTTCGGGGATCAGCACCTTGAGCGCCACGGTGCGCCCCTTGCCGGTGTCGAACGCCCGGTAGACCACCCCCATGCCGCCCCGGCCCAGCACGGCGGTCAGGATGTACGGCCCGAATCGCGGCCCGGCCGGCTCGCTGATCAGCTCTGAAGTCATTGCCGTTTCCGTCCCGGGCCACCGGGCGCCCGGTCAGGTCCTCCTCGTCTGCTAGTCGGGGGCAGGCGCCAGGGCGAGTTCCTCGATCCGCTCGGCGAGCTGCAGCGCCGTCGCGGGCCGCTCTGCTGGGTTGGCGGCGATGGCCCAAGCGATGACCTCCCGGATGTCGGGGTCCACGCGGGCGGAGATCGTAGGCGGGTGGGAGATGACACGGCGCATGGCCAGGAGCGGGTCGTCATCGGACAGCGGCCCGTACAGGCCCTCACCGGCCACGGCGTAGTGCAAGGTGGCGCCCAGCGAGAACACATCGCTGGCCCGCGACGGGCGGTCGCCGCGGATCAGGGACGGGTCGAGGTACCCGATATCTCCCGCTGGTCCCATTCTGGTGATGGTAATGCCCGGCCGCAGCACGTGGCTGAGGCCCAGGTCGGCCAGCTTGGCGCCGCCCGGGTAGAGCAAGACGTTGCCCGGCTTGATGTCACGGTGGGCGATGCCGGCTTCGTGCAGGGCGTGCGTGGCGCGGGACGCGTGCGCCATAGCCTGCAGGGCGGTGGCCCGGCTCAGCGGTTCGGCAGGCACGGCCACCGAGCCGCCCGGCAGGTACTCCATCGAGTAGTAGACTTCCTCGCCCTGCTGGCCCGCGTCGTACAGGGTGACCAGGTACGGCGAGCTGACCGCCGCGAAGGCCGCGAGCTCGCGGTGGGCCCACCTGAACACGTCCTCGCTGCTGCCGCCGGACAGCACCTTCACCGCCACGAACTCGGCCGCGACCGGGAGCCGCTTGGGGGGATGGGCGAGGTAGAACACCCCATGGCTGCCGGCGCCGAGCTGACGGAGGAATTTATAGTCAGCGATGCCGTCGCGTTGGTCGGTCATGGTGATGGCTGCCTTCCTGGCTCCAGGGCGGAGACCGGAGTCGCGATTTCGGGGCGGGCCTCGATGTCCTCGGCGCTGCCCGCCCGCACGGTCAGGTGCGCTCCGGTGGCGACGGCCGCGGCGCCGTCTTCGCCGGCGACCAGCAGGGAGCCCTCCGGTGGCGGGCCGCTGCTGGCCTGGATGCCCCAGTGAGTAAGGTCCGCGAGACCGCTGCGGCTGCGCCGGCCGTCGGCGCCGGCCAGCACGAGGTGCAGGTGCCGGGCCGCGGCGAGCTGGGTGGCCACATTCAGGGCCGCGGAGGCGTCGCCGCCGTGGCCGGAGTAGACCGCCACGGCGCTCGGCGCGTCCGGCACGGGCCCGGACACGGTGATCAGACGGGTCCGGCCGTCGGCCCGGATCGCCGCATACGCCTGATCCTCGTACGAGGCATGACCGGAGTCGAGCACGATGGTGTCGGGCTCGGCGGCCATCACGTAGGCCGACAGCTCGCCGGCTACGTCGTCGCTGAAGCGTGAGAGCACGGTCGCCGGAGCGCCGCGGGCCGCCGCCAGCTCGGCGAGCTCGTGCAACTGGCCCATGACGGTGGTCATCTGCAGCAGCTCGCCGCCCAGGCCCGCGCCGAGCTCCAGCCGCTTTTCGGCCCGGATGGAGACCAGGTAGACCAGGGCCAGCTCGCTGCCGGGCCGGGTGGCGGCCAGGTCGGCTCCGATGTCGACCAGCGGTCCGGCGGTCTCCGGCTGGTCGATCAGCACCAGGATCCGGTACGCCGGGCCGCCCGCGAGCTGCGCCCGGTCCGCGGCGGCCAGGTCACGCTGCATGACCCGGTCGGGGTAGATGGCCTTGAGCAGCGGCCCGCTCATCGCCGTAGTGACCAGCGCCATCACCACCATCAGGGTGTACAGCGGCTTGGTCAGGATGTGCAGCTGGAGGCCAACGCCCAGGATGACCAGTTCGGTCAGGCCCCGGGTGTTCATCAGCGTGGCGATCACGCCGGCGTTGCGGCCGCGGACTCCGGTGAGCTGGGCGCCGAGGTAGGCGCCGACCAGCTTCCCGACGATGGCGACGACCAGGATCGCGGCGAGTTCCTCCAGTCCGGAGCTGCCGATGGTGGACAGGTTGATGCTCAGCCCGGACACCACGAAATATATGGGGAGCAGGACCAGGACGCTGACCTGCACGAGGTGCTCGAGGATTTCCTCACGCATCCCCAAGACGTTCTCGCGCGGCATGATGACGCCGAACAGGAACGCGCCGAAGATGAAGTGCAGGCCCATCCAGTTGGTGGCGTAACAGGACAGCAGCAGCCCGGCCAGCACGGCGGCCAGGACGTTCGGGGTAAGCCGGCCCGCTTGCAGGTAGAACCGGGACAGCCGGCGCAGCAGCGGCCGGACGATGCCGAACATCGCGGCCGCGTACGGGATCGCGAGCAGCACCTTCCACTGCTGGCTGCTCCCGGCCAGGGCGACCACCACGGCCAGCAGCGTCCAGGCCAGCACGTCCGCGATCGCCGCGCTGGCCAGCGCGATGCCGCCGATGCGGGTCCGGTGCAGGCCCCGGTCGGTGAGGATGCGGGCCAGGACGGGGAACGCGGTGGCGGCCATCGCGGTGCCGATGAACAGCGCGAACGTGGAGACGTTGTGCAGGTGGTTGCGGTGGGCCAGCCACACGCCCAGGGCCGTACCCAGGCCGAGGGGCAGGATGACCGAGCCGGTCGATACGCCCAGCGCGACGCGCTCGCGGCCCCGGATGAGGCGCAGGTCCACCTCGTACCCGACCACGAACATGAACAGGACCAGGCCGAGGTCGGCCAGCGCGGTCAGCGGCGGGATCAGGCTGGCCGGGAACAGCGCCTTGGTGATCGCCCCGTGGAAGAACGTGGGCCCCAGCAGGATCCCGGCCAGGATCTCACCCAGCACCGGGGGCTGGCCCAGAAGCTTGGCCGCCGTGCCGAGCAGCCGGGCCAGGATAATGATGAACGCCACGTCCACCAGGAGCAGCTGGACATCATTGAGGCTCATGTTCCACCCCCCACCTCGATCAGGTCACCTAACGGTGACGGTGTGAGTCGTACTGGAGTCCGTACTCGCCTCCCAGGCGGATCTGGGTGCCTGCCACCAGCGGAGTCCGCACCCCGGGTTGCAGGCTGGTGGGGTTCCGCTCCCCCGGCAGGAGAACCTGGGTGCCGTTCGCGGAATTGAGGTCGGAGATGAAGACCTGCCAGCCGTCGAGTTCCACGCGGGCGTGGATCCGGGACACCACCCCGGAGGCGCCCATGAGCCGCAGCGGCCGGGCCCGGCCGTCGGCCACCGCGCTGTCCAGGGTGGGCTCTCGGCCGATCACGTAGTCCGCGTCGACCTGGCACACCGAACCGTCGCCGAGGATCAGCACCCCGAGCGGGGGGCGCTTGCCCTTCTGCCGTATCTTGGTCAGCTGGCCCATGCTGATGCCGCACACGGCGCAGTAGCGCGCTTCCGGATCGTTGAAGTGCCCGTTCTTGCAGTGGACGCCCTCGACCATCGCGGAGGGCATCTCGACCAGGCCCAGATCTTTCGCTTCGGGCGACTCGGCGCCGAGCGGCAGCGGATCACGCTGGGGCACGTCGCCGCCGAGTCCGCTCGCTCCCCCGGCGACGAGCGATATCGAGATGAAATCCGGTCGCGGGGCATCGTCGGGCGGGCCGGGAACCGGCGGCGAGGGCTGGGCGGCGTACGGGTCGGGCGGCGCCGGAACGACGTACGGATCGGGCGCTAGCGGCGGGGCGGGAGCCGCGTGCGGGTCCGGTGCCTGCACCGCGTACGGGTCAGCAACCGGCGGCGGAGCCTGGGCCGCGTACGGGTCAGCAACCGGGGGCGGGGATACGACCGGTTCGACCCGGGTGGCGTGGTATTCGGGTTCGGGCTGTTCGATGCGATCGACGTACGGTTCGGGCACGGCTGGCGGCGCCTGGTCGGGTACCGCCTCAGGCACGGGTGCTGGCGCCGCGACGACGGCCGGCTCGGCATACGACGGCTCGACGGCGACTGGCGCGCCTGCTGGCGGTGTGACGGCGGCCGGCGCAGCCGGGCTCACCTCCGCCGCGGCCGGGCTCACCTCCATCGCGGGGCCGGGGGCCGGAGCGGCATGCTGGCCTAGGTCAGCCGCCTCCGCCGTGATCTCGGCCGGAGCGTAAAGCAGGGCGACCGCTCGGACCACGCCGTCGGCCAGGCGCAGATAGGGGTCGGTCTCACCGTCGCCGGCCACGGGCTGCACGCCTGCGCGGACCTTGATCAACGTGGACGGCAAGACGCACCGCAGCCGGCCGTACGGCTCGCCGGCGGTCAGCCGCTGCGCCCCGTGGGCAGTAGTGACTTCGGCCCATCCTGTTCCGTAGACGGCGACGGCCGTTCCGCCGCCTGCGGGCCCGAACGCGACCACCGCCGGACCCTGCTCATCACCGGCATCGGCCGCGGCCGCGTTGGCATCGAACTCCGCTGAGACCAGGTCGGTGAAGCGGAGCCCGGTCTCGCCGGCCCGGGACGCGTCGGCCAGCAGGTCCAGCAGCCGGTCTGTGAAGGCCCCGCCCGCGGGATGGATCAGGAGCACCAGATCTCCCTGCCGGGCTAGCACTCCGTCCCCGTGAATCGGCCACAGGCCCGGCAGTACGCCGTGTTCGGTCACACTATCCTCCCGCCGTGGAACCGCCACCGGATGAACGGGACCCGCATCGGCCCGTTAGCTACGAGCCATACCCCCAGCCAGACCAAGATGAACTGGATGAGGAAGGCGGCCCCGCCGACGCTACCCACGATGCCCGGTATGGCTCCGGCGCTTAGCAGAATCCAGATCAGCACGCCTTCCGGTACTCCCTCGACCAGCCCGAACAGCGTGGGCCAGTCCTTCTCCCAGCGCCACTGCATCAGGAGATGGTAGAGAAGCTCCCAGAGCACGCCTATGACGGCGACGCTGAGCAGGACCAGAAAGCCGTTCCGGTACTTATCGCCGAGTGGCGCGCTGCCCGGCAGGAACGGGACAATGATCAGGGTTATGAGGCCGCCGACCACGGCGAGCAGGAAAATCCTGGTCTGTATCCGGCCAGTCAAGGTAGGAACCACGCCAGCACCTGTCCCTATCGGATCCCTGTCGGGAGCACGGGCATTTATGGGGTAACTGAATTACGGCTGCCGGTTCCTCGCCCAGCGCAGCCACTGATGGACCGAACGACCCGGCCCGATCTTCCGGCAGAATCCGCGACGAGCCAGGTCGTCGGTGATTTCCTGGGCGGCGATCTGCAGGCCGAGGAAGGTGTCTACGCCGGGGAAGTAGCCGCCGAGCGTGGCGGCTCCCGAGGCGTAGATCACTCCGGGTGCGCTGTTGGTGCCGCGCAACTCGAAGCTGCGTTCAACATCAAGGCGGCCGACCGGGTTCCGCCCGGCTCCGGAATGCTCAAGCAGGTCGGCCAGGACCCGGTGCTCGGAAACGTCGGCTTCCAGGCCGGTGCAGTCGATCACGAAGTCCGCCGCGATCTCGGCCGGGCCCTGCGCGGTCTTGACCTGGCTGACGACCATCCCGTCCTCGCGGACCTTCATATGCTCGACGGTGCCGGCCATCACGCGGTACCAGCCCTGGGCCCGGCCCTGGTTCATCTGCTGCTGCCAGCGGCGTCGCCACGGCGTGTTGGTCCCGCCCATGAGCTTGTACTCGGTGGCCCGCTGCTCGCCTTCGAGCCGGCGCATCTTCGCCTTCAGCTGTCCGCCCCATACCGACTTCGGGTAGTTGAACCCCTGGTAGGCGAAACCGTTGCCGCCCTTGCGCCGCATCCACGCGTTGGGCCCGTGCGAGCCGGAGATATAGGTGCGGAACAGGTGCACGATCTCGGTGGACAGGTTGTATTTGGCGCGGTCGTCCATCAAGCGCTGGAGCACCCGCGAGGAAACGATCCCGCCGCCGCGGATCAGCACCACGCCGTGCTTGACCCGCAGCCGGTCGTAGACGTGCTCGTGGTCCTCGTAGGCGCTGACCACGTGGTAGAAGTCCTGGTTCTCGGTCCGGAAGGCCTGCAGCTCGGGCAGGAACTTCAGGCCCGGATACCCGACCGCGATGTGGACGAACTGGGACCGGTACGCGACACGGCGGGCCGGTTTGGCGTCCGGAGGAGTGAGGATCGTGAAGTAGCCGCCGCCCTGGCGGCGGCGGACCATCCGGACCTGGCCCTTGACCAGCATGTCCGAATAGCTGATCCGCTTTGATTCGCGCTCCAGCCCCTCGAATACCATGCCCGCCCGCGGCGTGTAGTAGTCAGCCCAGATCGGCTCGACCAGTACCTCCCGCAGCGGGGCCAGGGACTTGTCGCGCATCGCCTCGGCCAGCGCGTAGGAGGGAAAGCCCCAGATATTATCCGGCCGCGACGCGGAATCCGAGCGGATGCGTTCCGGGCGCGGGATTTGTGACACGCGAGTCAGGTACTCGTAGGTCTGCCACGGAAAGTCGATGTCGGATAGCACCCGCATCCGGTCGATCGGCACCCCGGCGATCCGCAGGTAATCCACGGTGACGAAGCTTCCGATGCCGCCGCCTATCGTCACGAAGGGCACGTCCACCACGGGAATCCCCGCCGCCGCGACCATGGCGTCGGTCCACCAGTCGGACGTCAGCAGTTCCTGAGTGAAGTCACCTCCGCCGCCGCCGGCACCGCCACCGCCGGAACCGCCGCTGGCCGGCTGGACCGGGCTGCGGGCCGCAATCGTCGGCGCCGCTTCATCCGGCGTTGCCGCAGGACCATCTGTCGCCATTTCCCCCCCAGCGCGCTTGTCCCTGTCCGGAATTACCCGTCACCGCGGCCCGCGAACCCACCACTGATCCGCTGACAATCCAGATCGTAGTGCGAAAAGCGCAGTCCGGATAGGCGTAACGCGGCCCGAAAGGAACCGCGTTACGCAGTCGTGTCCAGCCGCCGGAACCGGTCCTTACCTGCGCAATTCGTATACCGCTGCTGACCCTTGCGCAATCGAGGCCGGCCCGGCTGACGGCGGCCAGGAGCGGCGCCCCGGCAGGACCGCCCCGGTCAGGAGCGACCTGTGTCCCGCGGCTCGGGGATGACCTCCATGGCCATCGAGTCGCCCCTGAACAACGGTGTCCGGCGGACCTGGCGCTCGATCGAGGACGCCGACATCGTGTAGCCGATGAAGAGGAGCAGCGAAACGGCCTGGATAAGGATCCCCGGCCAGTACGAGTTAAAGGCGGACACGCTCCAGTCATTGAGCCCGTGCAGCACGGCCACCATGGAGATCCCCAGCAGGATCAGCTGCCAGCGACGTCTCGGGTAGTTGATCGCGATCCCGATGAAGAAGGCGGATACCCCGGCCCAGACGGCGTGCTCGAATCCGTCGACGAAGACGCGGAAAGCGAAGTCGAGGACGCCCGCGTCGGCCTGGGAAACGGCACTCGCGTTCGCCACCTGCGCGATAGCCATCTCGGTGTACAGCCTCTCCTCGAGAATCCCGAAGGTGAGGCCCGATATCGTGCCGAGGAACATCCACATCCGGACGTCCAGCTTGGTGGCGCGGAATTTCAGCAGGATGAGCGCGGCCAGCAGGATGGGCAGCGCCTTGGTTATCTCCTCGTTGTAGCCGACGGCCAGGGCGGCCAGGAAGTTACCGCTGCGCACCGCGTTAACCAGCCGGTCGTTGATGTTGACGGTCACGGCATAGAGCCATATCGTCACCCAGATGATGATCGCGATCCCGACGTAGATCTCCAGCGCGGCGATCCGGCCGGGACGCACCAAGAGCCAGAACGCGATGGCCCACAGCGGCGCGACGTAGAGGCTGTACGCAAAGCCCGGCACGCCCAGGCTCGACGATGACGACAGGAACGCGAGGAACAGCAACGGGAGCAGCGCGTAGGCGATGACGAGCAGGCGCAGGCCCTGATGCCAGCCGGGATTCCTCAGCCACGTCTTGACCGGGATCAGGATCTCGAACGCCGTAACGAGTTCGTCTCCGACTCCCTCGTGATGGGCGGCCCGCGGACCCGCACCGGCCGGCGCGCCCGACCCTCCGGGCGGCCCGTAGCCACCGGGCGGCGGGCCGTAGCCACCGGGCGGCGGGCCGTAGCCACCGGGCGGTGGGCCGTAGCCACCTGGGGGCGGACTATAGCCTCCGGGCGGCGGACCGAAGCCGGGCGGGGGCGCAGACGACGGGGCACCGAACGGGGCGGCCTGCGGGCCGGCCTGGAAGGTGGCCGGCGACCCGGCCGCTTCCAGCGGCTCAAGGCGCAGGACCGGTCCCTGCGGAGAAGCCAGCGAGAGTTCGGTGGGCTTCCTCACGATGATCTGCTTGACTTCCTGGCCCTGCTGGAAGGTGCGGGCCTGCCCCAGGTTCTCGAATAGCCAGCCGACCGGTCCCCAGGTCAGCCGGGCATGCCGGCGGGAGACCGTCGGATCGCTGACCACGATGCTGTTGTCGGACAGGCGCCCGATCAGGACGGTCTGCCCGGGCTGGAAGGTGTAGCTCCGTCCGTCAAAGGTCACTTGCAGTTCGTTCATGCTGCCCCAGGCCTTTCAAGCGGGCACGGTGCCTAGTCGACGCTGATCCGGCCCTTCACCGAGCCGAAGTCAATGACCATGGTCCGGACGCCGAGCCGTCTGCGCGCCGGTACCGTAATGGCTGACTCGCCCTCCGGAGTCATGAGCCAGTCGTCCGGTCCGACGTTCCGCAGCACCACTTCTCCAGGTTTGGTGGGGTGAGCTTCGACCATACCGATCACGGTGTCATGGTTGCGGTCCCGGTGCAGGTGGTGTGAGGTGATGCTGGCCCCGTCCGACAGCACCACCGTCCCGCCGGGCAACTGGAGCAGCGGCGGCCTGATCGGCACCTGACCGCAGTTCCAGCAACGCAGCCCGGGATCGTCTGGGTCGTAGAAGACCGAGGCTGTGCACCGGCATCTCGACACGCAGTCGCCCAGGCGGTTCAGGGCCCGCCGCCAGATCCCCTCGGGTACCCGGCCGGTGATCGGGTTGGTCAGCCCTACAGTGAAGGCCTGCTCGAACAGCTCCCGAAAGAAGCGCGGGTAGATCGGCCACCAGGTGAGCATCGGGTCCCCGGCGGGCGGAGGGTTGGAGGGGTTGCGGGGGTCGAAGACGAAAACTGGCTCTAGGCCGTAGGTCCGGATGGCCGCCTCGCTCTCCGATTCTCGTGACGATGCCCAGGAATAGGCCGCATCGGCCTTGATGCCCTCCAGGGGATGCCCGTGCACGAACAGGTAGAACAGCAGGACGGCCAGCGAGTGCAGGTCGGTATGACCGGTCGGGAACTTCTCCCGCCGGACGACCTCGGGGGCCATGAAACCACTCGTACCCCACACGAACACCTCGGCGTCATCGGTTCCGACGTTGTCGTTGTCGATGATGGCTACTTCTGCCTTTTCCGCGTCCACCCAGAGGTTCTTGGAATTGATGTCGCGATAGCACAGGCCCGCTCCGTGCAGGGCCTCGAAGGCGGCGACGAGGTGGAGACCGATATTGATCATGACGCGGAACGGCGGCGAGCTGGTCCGCCCGAGCAATTCCCCCAGCGATTCGAAGGCCGGGTCAAGGCGCGGCATGACGTAGCCGAACCCCGGGATCTCGTTGCTGACCACCAGGTCGAACGGCCAGATGAAGGCCGGGTGGGGGCATCCGCTGTCGATCAGGGTGATGACGGAGTCGCGCAGCTCTTTCGGCTTGGGGACGGCCCGGTACCACTTGACGGCGCACGAAGCCCCGCCGATCTGCGCCGCGTGCACGACGCCCTGACCGCCTTCTCCCAGCCGTTCGCCGACCAGTATGGGAGTGCCGGCGGCCCGGACCATCCAGACCGTCCTGCCCTCCAGGGGGAGATTCGCGTCAGCCACCCGCTTTACCTCCCTCGCAGGGATTACTGACCGCGCTGGCCCGTGGTCCGACCGCGGTCGTGGCGCTGACCGCGGCGTGCTTTCCGACGGTGGCGGACGGCGAACTGCACGAGGCGGGCGTGGTGCCCGAGGAAGAGCTCAGGCTGATGGCCAGGAACGCAGCCACCGCGGCGATCACGACGACCGCCACCGCGGCGATCACCACCAGCCGGCGCGACCGGGCAGCCGGCGCCCGCGCGGGCCCGCGCAGGTCACTGGCCGGGAGGGTATGGGCCCCGGCGCGGGCGAACAAGGCCGATTTGGCCAGCCGCCGCTCTCGCGTGACGTCCGGCTGTGTCGTCGGCTCGGCCAGCCGCTGGGCCGCGGCGGTCGTCGCCTCGTCGGCCGCTGATTCGTCGGGTACGGCGTGACGCCAGCTCGTCGCCGACGGCGCGATCAAGAGCGCGATCGTGGTGTCGTCAGCGCTGCCGTCCGCGGACGCGCAGCGGCTCGCCCACTGTGGCAATTGGCCGGCCAGCCATTCCGGCGGGCGATCGCTGATCAGTTCGGCCAGGTCAGCGCTGACCACATCGGTCCACGGATCGGCCAGCTGGGCGTTGCCGTACCCGTCGGTCGCGAGCATGACCCCGAGCAGCGGCGTCGTCGAGGTGTCCACGACCGCGGCGCGGAACTCGTCCTCCGCACGCGGTCCGCACAGGCTCGTAGTCTGCTGGCCGTCCAGTGACGGGTCGCCCGGCACCGCGAGCAACGGCCGTCCGTCGGGCTGGATGCCCATGATGTCTCCGTCGCCGATCTGCACCAGCACGAGCCACCGTCGCCCCGCAATGGCCAGCAGCAAGGTGGATCCGTAGGCGATCAGGGCATTATCGCCGCCACCGCGCGTCGCCTCCTCCCGGGTCGTGAACGGATCGGCGGCGACGTCGTTACGCACCGCTTCGCGCCATCCCCTGGTGATCGCGGGCACGAGCTCATCCAGCGCCTCGGATTCGATCGGCCCGGCCGCCTGGAAGTCGTCCAGCCGCGCGGCCAGTTCCTGGGCAGCCTCGCAGGCAACAGCCACCGCGAACTGCGAGCCGCGGGCGCTCCGGAAGTGCCGCCGGTGACCATGCCCGTCGGCCACGGCCGCGACCAAGACATCCGGCCGGATCTGACGCGCCGCGACGGCATCCTGGTTGGGCAGGCCCGTCGCCTGATGGGCCGCGCCGAGTTGCGAGGCGGTCAGGGCGAGCCACAAATCCTGGGCGCCGGGCGGCGGCAGCTCGGAAGCATCGGCGGACATCGGCATAACAGGATCGGATCGTTATCTAGGCCGGATCCCGGTACCACCTCGGGCTGCAGGAGCTGCTGCGCCAGGGCGCCGCGGTCGGCTCCGGCCTCGGACATCCTGGAGACCGCGATCGACGCCGCCACCAGCCGGTCGACGATGACGTCGATGGTCTCCGCCACCAGGACCGGGGCGTCACGGCTGCGGAACCGGTCGAGCGGCTCAGAGTTCGCGTCGCGGCCGATGGCAACGGCCAGGCGCAGGGACAGGCGGCCCGCGGTGTGACGGGTCAGCGCGGCCAGCCCGCGCTCGAAGCCTCCGGGCGGATCGGTGGGCAGCCCGTCGGTCACCAGCAGGATGGCCGGGCGCAGGGCCCGCGTCTCCAGCCGCGCGGGTTCAAGGACCTCGCCGACGGCCTCGAAGGCAGGCCCCATGTTCGTCCACCCCCAGCGGACGTACTCCAGATCACGCCATCGAGCGTTCAGCTCGGCCACTGGCGTCGGTTCCGGGACGTGCCAGCGCGGCTCGGTGGCGAAGCCCAGGATCCGGACGAGCAACTGCGCCTGGAGCTGCTCACGCTCCCATCGAAGCAGATGCGGCAGCATGGCGCGTAGCGCGGTGTTCAGCGCCTGCATCTTCGGGCCCTTCATCGAGCCGGAGCAGTCGCCCATGATGATGAAGTGCAAGGGACGCCGAGCCACGCCGCCCCCTGGCATCAACGAATCGCTTACCACGAGCCTCCGTTCAGGCCACCGAGCGTTTCCGGCCGACGAGGGCGAGCACGCCGGCGACCAGCAGGAATGCGGCCCCGACCACACCGACGGCTTCCGCCGGGCCCGGATGATCATCGGGTCCTTCGGTGAACGCATAGGTGGCGTAGACCAGGATCGCCGAAACGCCGAAGGCGATGAGCAGGCCGGACGCCAGGCCGCGGATAAACTCCGCACGCGTGGTCAGCAGCACGACGCCAGCGACGATCCCGAAAACGGCCACGGCGACCGGCCCGATGGCATACCACCAGGTACCGGAGCTGTCGCCGGCCACGCTGAAGAAGGAGACCCCGCCCCCGCCATTGTTCGAGGAGAACCGGATAAAGGTGAGGGCACAGGACCACACGAGCAGGATCGCCCCGACCGCCACCAGGATCGCGGAGCCGGTCCGCAGTCCTTTCGACTGGCCGCCGTCCTGCGGCCCGGATGTGACTCCGATCCCGGTCCCGACCCCGGCGGCCCTTATCGTCTGCTGACCGTTGCTGGCCGGCGGCATAGTCGGCTGATCATTGCTGACCGGCGACGCGGCGTCCTGCACCGTCGGTGGCGCCTGCCTGACGGCATCCAGGCGCAGCGCCGAGGCGAACGCCCCGACCGCCCAGTTACAGGCTTCCGGCGTCAGCGCGGTCTGGTTCTCGAACGACCCGGCCGCTAGCCGGGACGCCGTGGCCAAGTCCATGCCGTTCGATATGTGAGCCTGCAGAATGCCGGGCACGCCGACGTCCGACGCGGCGACGAGCACGCTGGATTCCCGGGGCGCGTCCGGCAGCATGTCCTTGAGCAGGTTGGTCATCGTCTGCGCGTTCGACAGGGTGGCGGGCCCGTAGCGCGAATCGTCCACGATAGTCCGCAGCGCGGCGTGCGCCTCACCTTGCGCATCCCACGGCATACTAGCCATCTGATCCCCTCCCAGACACGACCCTGCTCGATGCGGATCGTGACACAACAGTCAGCTTCTGCCGACGGACGAGCGCCTCAGACCGGCGCGCGATCCGGTAATGGGAGCATTTAAACAGACCCGTTCGCCATTGTCACCCTGATCCAGCAGGATAAAGAAAGCCAGAAGTCGAGAAGATCAATAGACGTTTAATACGCGGTTTTCGACCGCGCGCAGAGCGAGACGGCCTGCGGCGATTACGCACCGGAGCAGAAAAGCGGCCGCCGTCAGCTGGTGCGGCGCAGACGGCGCTTGGTCAGATCATCCTGGCTGGCCGAGGACCCGGGGGCGCGGGAGCCGTGGGGGTCGACGGCGACGAAGCCGTCCTCGGCCCGGACGGCAGGCAACAGCGCCAGGTCGCCCTCGACCTCACGCCAGACGCGGCCGAGCGCGATGCCGAACACGCCCTGGCCACCCTGGAGCAGGTCCACCACCTCATCCGCGGAGGTGCACTCATAGACACTGACCCCGTCGCTCATCAGGGTGACCTGGGCCAGGTCGTCGGTTCCGCGGTCGCGGAGGTGCTGAACCGCGGCCCGGATCTGCTGCAACGAGATCCCCGTGTCGAGCAGCCGCTTCACGACCTTCAGGACCAGGATGTCACGGAAACCGTACAGCCGCTGGGAGCCGGAGCCGTGGGCCGCCCGCACGCTCGGCTCGACCAGGCCCGTGCGCGCCCAGTAGTCAAGCTGACGGTAGGTAATCCCGGCCGCAGCGCACGCCGTGGGGCCGCGGTAACCGACATCCGCCGACCCCGAGTCGACGTCGTGGGAGATCCCGAGCGCCTCGTCAGCCTCGAAGAGGGCGCCCTGAGCGCCTCGTGGGTCGCCCGCGACGGACGTCCCGCCGTCGCGGTCATCCCTGCTTGCCGCCACGCCTACCTCCACGGGAGCCGACTACCCACGGCATTCGCACCGTAAGCCTGCCCGGGTGGCGGCGTCAACGACCACGTACGGCGCGTCGCGACATTCCCGGCATGCCGGTTCACGTGGCCCGGCCGAAGTCCTCAGGGGAGATGGTGTCGAGGAATTCCCGGAACTTCTCGACCTCGTCTTCCTGTTCGTCCGGGATGGCCACGCCAACCTCGTCCAGGATCTCCTCGCTGGCGAAGATCTGCGCGCCGGTGCGCAACGCCAGCGCGATCGAGTCCGATGGCCGCGCGCTCACCTCGGCGCCGTTGGAGAAGATCAGGTCCGCGTAGAAGATCCCGTCCCGCAGCTCGGTGATGTTCACCGTCTGCAGCTGGATGTTCAGAACCTCGAGCACGTCCTTGAACAGATCGTGCGTCAGCGGCCGGACGGACACCATGCCCTGCTGGGCGAAGGCGATTGCCGTTGCCTCGACCGCCCCGATCCAGATGGGCAGGTACCGATCCCCCTGCGCCTCCTTGAGCAAGACGATGGGGCTGTTCGACGGCATCTCGACCCGGACGCCGATGACCTCCATCTGCCGCACTGCAGCTCCGTCCTCACGTGCCTGGCGAGCCTTTGCTGGCCACCTCTCCCTTTGCCAAGGTACACCCGTAATCGCCCGGAAGCCGACCTCAGGCCCCCTGCCGAGGGCCCGGAGGAGTCCGCAACCTGGTCCGATATACCAGGCCCTGGCTCGTATCTGCTCGCGCGGCTGGGCCCGGCCGCCAGCCCGGCCTCACCCAGCGCGGATTCGACCAGCGTCGCGTGCAGCCGCAAGGTGAGATCCGCGATCTGCCAGGCGGTCCGGGCCGCCGCGTCCCTGGCGCCAGGGTCGCGCTGGCGCAGCTGCGGCGCCACTACCTGCTCGACCAGGTTGGCCTCCCGGTCGGCCGCGGCCTTGACCGCCCGCAGGTGCCGGGCCTGCACCCCGTACTGGCGGAGCGTAGCCACCACCCGGGCGACCGCGAGGGCCTGCGGACCGTACTGCCGACCGACCCGGCGGATCAGGCCGTAGTCCTCCAGCTCGGTCAGCTCCTCGTCTTCGATGCCCGCCGCCTCGAGCAGCTGGCGCCGGGACATCTCGGTCGGCGCGCGCCTGGATCCGCCGTCGGCATCCGGGATCCCCGAAGCCCCGCGGGCCCCGGCGCCGTGGGCGGCGCCGGCGGCGAGCCGCTCCCTGATCACCTGCAACGGAAGGTAGGAGTCCCGCTGCACGGTGAGGATGTAGCGCAGCCGCTCGATGTCCTCCGCCGAGAACCGCCGGTAGCCCGATCGTGACCGGGCCGGCTCGATCAGCCCCTTGGCCTCGAGGAAGCGGATCTTGGACGTGCTGATGTCGGGAAATTCCGGCCGCAATTGCACCAGCACCTCGCTGATACCGAACTGGCCGCGCGCGGGCTGATCGCTCATGCTCTATCCCCCGCGAGCCTACGGGGCGCCTTAAGGCACCGTCTTCCCTCGTCGCTTCGCTCCTCAGTCCAGACGGCGCCGCGCCCCTTCGGCTCGCTCATGCCGAGTCTCTCACGCGTAATCCTGTGCGCCCCTGCCGCGAGGGTCAGCCGAGGGCGTTCTCGGATCAAGGTTCTGGCTGGTCAGGAACAGCAGCCGGAACTTGCCGATTTGGACCTCGTCCCCCCCGGTCAGCTGCGCCTCCTCGATGCGCTCCCGGTTGACGTAGGTACCGTTGAGGCTGCCCACGTCCCGGACGGTGAAGAAGGCGCCCCGGCGGTAGAACTCCGCGTGCCGGCGTGAGACGGTCACGTCGTCGAGGAAGATGTCGCTGTCCGGGTGCCTGCCTGCCGTGGTCAGCGCGCCGTCCAGCCGGAACCTGCTGCCCGCGTTCGGGCCGCGCATGACCAGGAGCAGCGCGCTCCCCTCCGGCAGGGCGCCGAGCGAGGCGGAGTCCGGGAAGAGGTCGTCGCCGAAATCGGCGTCGTCCGACCGGTTCAGCGACAGCGTCGACGTGGTCTCGCCGGGTCGAGCGCCAAGCCCAGGGACAGCCGACATGGCCCCGGTCCCGGCCAGCTGGGTGCCGCAGTTCGAGCAGAACCGGGCGCCGTCGGAATTAGGCCGACCGCATCGGGTGCAGTAAATGGGTGGCATGCCTCCGGTCGGCCTCCCCTCGGTGAGGTCATCGAACGATCCAGCCCAAGGTACCTGGGCGGGGGCTCGGCGGTCCATGCGCCACGCGAACAGCCCGCGCCCGCCACGCTTGATCTTGTCTCCGCGACGCTTCCGCCACACCGCCGTCTCACCTCCACCGTGCACCAGCCACGCACATCCGCCGCTCACGGCGGGCGATGACCGCCGGGCGAAATCTCTTCACGCCGTAGTGGGCGCGATTCTCTCATATTTGCGAATTTCGCGTGGTTCGAGCGCTTCGCATCATCGCGTGAGAGACACAGCTTACCCGGACGCAGCACCTGCATCCGGGCTCTAGCGGCCCGCCTGCTCCACGACCTCGGCCCACTCCTCCATCAGGAGCTGGGCGTTATCGGCGTCGTTGCCCTCAGCCCACAAGTGGGTGACGGCGTCGGCCGGGTCCGGCAGCGCGAGGACCCAGCCGCGGTCGGGCATGACCACCCGCACCCCGTCCGTGGTGTCGATCTCGTTGGTGCCCGCCGCCTCGACGACGGTGCGCATCACGCTGCCCTTGGCCGCCCACGGCGTCGGGATGGACCGCTTGAGCATGTGGGCGACCGGGATCCTGGCGTCGATCTGGCTGAGCGTCAGCTTGGTTCGCGCAACCAGGCCAAGCAGCCGGACGAAGGCGGCGATGCCGTCCACCGCCCGGGTGCACTCGGGCACCACGAAGCCGCCGCGCCCATCGGCCGCGAAGATCACGTCCTCGCTGGCCGCCGCGACGGTCAGCGCGTCCATCGACGTCGGCGTCCAGGTCACCTGGACCCCGTGGAAGCGGCAGACCTGTTCGGCCACCCGAGTCGTGGTCACCGGCAGCGCCACCCGGCCGGACTTACGCTCGGCCGCCACCAGGTCGAGCACGGACAGCAGCGCCCGGTCCTCGCTGACCAGCTCGCCCTTCTCGTCCACGAGCTGGATCCGCTCCCCGACCGGGTCGAACCTGACGCCGAACGCGGCCTGCGACGACGACACCATCTCGGCCAGGCGCTGCAGGCCCGCCCGCTGCTGCGCCACGGTCTCGGTCGGCGATATCTCGTCCAGCCGGTTGTTGAGCGTGAGCACCCCCACTCCGATCGTGCCGAGCAGGCTCGGCAGCACCAGGGACGTGGTGCCGCCCGCGCAGTCCGCGACCACCTTCAGGTGGGCCTCGCGCACGCCGCTCATATCCACGCACCGAAGCAGTTCGTGGGTGTACGACTCGACGACCCTGGGCGGGTAGCTGAGCTCGGCGATCTCGCCGGGAAAAGCCCGCCGGAACTCCTGCCGGGAAAAGACGCGCTCCAGCTTTCGCTGGTCGGCCTGGGACAGCTCAGAACCGTGCTCGTCGAGGAAGAGGATGTCGACGGACTGCGGATCGCCGGGCGTGGTGCGAATGGCGACGCCGCCGCTGTAATGCTCCCTGGCCGTCTCGAACCTGACCACCGGGAGTGGCTGGGCCTCTAGGTCCACCACGTTGATCGCGCTGGCGTTGAGCGCGCTCTGCACGGCGCGCTTCAGCGTCCGCGCGGCCCGGGACGCATCCCGGGACGTGGTGACCGTGGAACCCTTGCGCAGCGTGGTGGCGTAGGCGCTGGCCAGCCGGACCGCCAGCTCGGGGGTGACCTCCACGTTGATCAGTCCGGTCACGCCCCGCGGGCCGAACAGGGTGCGCTGGCCCCGGGATTCCCAGATCACGCTGTTGTTCACCACCGCACCGGCCTCGATGGTCTTGAACGGGTAGACCTTCACCTTGGCGGACAGGTAGGCCTCGGGCTCGATGACGCACTCGTCCCCGACGATCGCGCCCTCCTCGATCCTGGCCAGCCGCATGACGTCGGTGTTCTTCCCGATCACGCAGCCGCGCAAGGTGACGCCCTGGCCGATGTAGACGTTGTTGTGCACCACCGCGCGGTGCACGAAGGCGCCCTCCTTGACCACCACGTTGCTACCGATCACGGTGTACTCGCGCAGGTGCGCGCCGGCTTCGATCTTGGCGTAGTCCCCGATGCACAGCGGGCCGGTGAGGACCGCGTCCGGGTCCACCTCGGCGCCCTCGGCGACCCAGATGCCGGGCGAGACCTCGAACCCGGCGATATCGGTCTGCACCCGGCGGGCTAGCACGTCAGCCTGGGCCTTCAGGTAGCTCTCGTGGGTCCCCACGTCTTCCCAGTAGCCGTCCGAGACGTAGCCGAACAGCGGGGCGCCGCCCTTGAGCAGCTTGGGGAAGACGTCGCCGGACCAGTCGGCCATCTCACCGGGCGGGATCTCGGCGAGCACCTCTGGCTCCATCACGTACAGCCCCGTGTTGACCGTGTCCGAGAACACCTGGCCCCAGGTCGGCTTCTCAAGGAAACGCTGGATACGGCCGTCCTCCTGGGTGATCACGATGCCGAACTCCAGCGGGTTGGGCATGCGGGCCAGGCCGACGGTGACCAGCGCGCCCTTCTCCTTGTGGAAGTCGACCAGAGCGGTCAGGTCCATGTCGGTCAGCGCATCGCCCGAGATGACCAGGAACGGCTCGTCGCGCAGCGCGTCCTCGGCGTTCCTGACGCTGCCCGCGGTACCCAGCGGCATTTCCTCCGTGGCGTACTGCAGGCTCATCCCGAACTCCTCGCCATCCCCGAAATAGTTCCGGACAAGTGCGGCGAGGAACTGGACGGTCACGATGGTCTCATCGAACCCGTGCCGCTTAAGCAGCCGCAGCACGTGTTCCATGATCGGCCGGTTGGCCACCGGAAGCATGGGCTTTGGCTGGTTAGCGGTCATCGGCCGCAGCCGTGTCCCTTCCCCACCTGCCATGACGACGGCCTTCAATGGTTTCGCAGCTCCTTCCGGTTTCCGCCCTGGATGTACCCCGTCGCCGGCGAAATCACGGGCTCGGCCGCCCGCTCACGGACCAGCAGGGACACCTCACGGACTGGCACTGCTACCTGCCAGGCTTCTGACCTGGGCCAGGTACAACATCGCGGCCCACCAGTACAGAACCGTTCCCCAGACCGCGAAGGCCCAGCCTATGATCCGGGCCAGCGTCCCGCCCCAGCCGGGGTGATCGCCGAGAAACAGCAGCGGGAAGGCGTAGAGCAGGCACAAGGTGGCAGCCTTCCCGACCAGGCTGACGTGCAAGGTGCCGAAGCCGACCCGGCGCTTCAGCACGGCCAGCGCGCCGCCCACGACCAGCTCGCGAAGCGCGAGGACGGCGACCAGCCACCACGGGATGATGGCCCGCACCGCGAGCGCAACGATGGTCGCCGCGATGTACAGCCGGTCCGCGGCCGGGTCCAGCACCTCGCCGAGCCGGCTGCCCTGGTTCAGCGCGCGGGCGATCTTGCCGTCCAGCCAGTCGGTCGCGCCCGCCACGATCAGCAGCGCGACCGCCCAGTAGTCGGCGGTCGCGGTCCGGGGCCCGAGCACCAGCCACAGGAAGACCGGGACTCCAGCCAGGCGTGCGGCGCTGAGCGCGTTCGGGATCGTCAGGACACGGTCCACGGACCCAGTATCCTCACGTAAGTGACCATGGCGGATACGGGGGCGCCTCCGCGTGCCTTCGATGCGAGGGTGCCCGGCAAGGCAGCCGACTCGAAGGTACTGGCCGAAGCGGGAAAGCGCCGGGTGTTCGCGGTCATCAGCCACCCGGACGCGGGCAAGTCGACCCTGACCGAGGCCCTGGCCCTGCACGCGTCGGCGATCACCCACGCGGGCGCGGTGCACGGCAAGGCCGGCCGGCGCGGCGTGACGTCGGACTGGATGGCCATGGAACGCGCCCGCGGCATCTCCATCACCTCGGCGGCGCTCCGCTTCGACTACCGTGACATGGTGCTGAACCTGCTGGACACCCCCGGTCACGCGGATTTCTCCGAGGACACCTACCGGGTGCTGTCCGCGGTGGACGCCGCCATCATGCTGCTCGACTCGGCCAAGGGACTGGAGCCGCAGACGCTGAAGCTGTTCGACGTCTGCCGGAGCCGCGCCGTCCCGGTGATCACGTTCGTGAACAAGTGGGATCGTCCGGGCCGGGAGCCACTGGAGCTGCTCGACGAGATCGAGCAGCGGATCGGCCTTCGCCCGTCGCCGGTGAACTGGCCGGTCGGGGTGGCCGGCGACTTCCGCGGGCTGATCGACCGGGCCAGCCGCGACTACACCACGTTCACCAGGACCCCGGGCGGGGCCGGACGCGCCCTGGAGACGCGGCTCGGCGCTGCGGCCGCCGCCATCCGGGACGGCGAGGCCTACACGGCGGCGCAGGAGGAACTGGCGTTGCTCGACGAGGTCTACGGCCCGGGTGTCGACATGGCATCATTCCTGGCCGGGGTGTCGAGCCCGGTGCTGTTCGGGGCCGCGCTGCCGAACTTCGGCGTCCGCCGCCTGCTCGACGTGGTGACCGAGCTCGCCCCGCCTCCGGCCGCGCGGGAGGACGTCAAGAGCGAGCCGCGCCCGGTCGACGCGCCGTTCTCGGGCCTGGTGTTCAAGGTGCAGGCCAACATGGACCCGGCACACCGGGACCGGATGGCGTTCGTACGGGTGTGCTCAGGCCGGTTCGAGCGCGGCATGGTGCTCACCCACGCCGCCACCGGGCGCCCGTTCGCCACCAAGTACGCCCAGTCGATGTTCGGCCAGGACCGGGAGACCGTCGAGGAGGCTTTTCCGGGCGACGTGATCGGCCTGGTCAACGCGACCGCGCTCCGCCCCGGCGACACGCTGTACGCCGGCGAGGCCCCGGTCGAGTTCCCGCCCATCCCGAGCTTCGCGCCCGAGCACTTCGCGGTGGTGCGCGGCAAGGAAGCGGGCAAGCAGAAGCAGTTCCGGCGCGGGATCGAGCAGCTCGATACCGAGGGCGTCGTTCAGGTCCTGTCCTCCGACCTGCGCGGCGACCAGGCTCCGGTGCTGGCCGCGGTCGGCCCGCTGCAGTTCGACGTGGTGCTGCACCGGCTGGAGCACGAATTCGGCGCTCGCGCAGACCTCGATCACCTGGACTACACCCTGGCCCGGCGGACCGACGCCGAGGGTGCCCGGGCCCTGTCCGGGCAGCGCTCCACCGAGGTGCTGACCCGCCGCCACGATGGCGCCCTGCTCGCGCTGTTCAGCGACAAGTGGCGGCTCGGCCAGGTGCAGCGGGAGCACCCCGGCATCCTGCTGGAGCCCCTGATCGCCGACGAGGGCTGACCCGCCGCACCGGCAGAACGATCTTTGGCCCGAACGGGCCGTGGTACCTGCTAGCCCAGCCGGCTTGAGTCGATCTGGTCGAGGTCGCCGTTGAAGCCGCCGATGCCGTTGGTGACGCCGCCGCCGCCGGACCACTGCCACATCAGCGCGTGGCTGCTGGAGCTGGTCTGGCCGCCGAAGAACTGCGCGCATGGGCCGGACCCGTGGTTCAGGCACCAGCCAAACGGGGAGGCGCCGGTGTAGTTGGTGGTCTCCGGCTCGTAGGTCCATTCATAGGTGTTCGGGATCAGCGAGTCCGTCCCGGTGCCGAAGATCGAGGTCCAGACGCTCGCGGTGGAGTAGACGCCCACCTTGTACGAGGAGTGCGCGGTGATGTAGTTGGCGAACCCGTTGAAATCGGCGCGGTCCACAGCCGCCGGGATGCCGCTCTTCTTGATCACTCCGCTGCACGCCGAGGTGTAGACATTGTTCCAGCCGTTGTCGGCCGCCGGCTTGATACCGGGCAGCTCGACGTCCATCCAGACGACCTTGTAGTCGAAGGGCCCGTTGGCGATGTCGGACAGCGCCCGGGCGGCCTGCCGCGCGCCCCACGCACTGGCCTCGGCGGTGGTCCCGTTGTAGTTCGGGTCCACGCCGGGCCCGCCCATGAACCAGTACGAGCCGTCGCCGACGCCCTTGCCATACTTGGTGAAGTTGATGTGCGCCTGCGCCGCGTTGGTCGCGGAGAAGGCGATGAACCCGCCCTTGCAACCCAGCCAGTACGCCCAGTTCCCGGTCATCCCGATGTACCCGCCGTAGGCTCCGCCCAGGAACGGCATGCTGTACGGCGCGCTGCCGGGCACCGAGACCGGGAAGCTGTCCGTGCCCCACCAGAACCCCGGCGGCCCGTCGCCGGCCGGGGCCGCGCTGGCTGCCGTCGCCGGGATGAGCAGGATCATGGCCAGGCAGGCCGCGAGTCCCCCGCGGGTCAGCCACGACCGCTTCATGTCGCCTCCAGGTGCTTGTTTTGTCATCTCGTGTCTACTTTATGACGGTCCAACCCGGCTTCTGGTTGGCCCGACCGGGCCTGCACTCATGCTGCGCCGGAAAGTCCCGGGTGGACATCCGCCATTTGACTAGGATCCGGGTCATGCCCGGCGAGGGACGGGCAGGCCGAGGCCGGGCAGGGCCTCGGGGTCGTGCAGCACGGCGGCGCCCAGGTCGTTGACCCGGACCGCAGCCAGGCCGTCGTAGCGGGACAGGCAGCTGAGCTGGTCGGCGCCCCACAGGCCGCGGTAGTCGTCGCGGGCGCCACAGGGATCGGTATAGGCCACGTCGATGAGGCCGACGGTGGCGGCGTACTCGAAGAACACGCACAGTGCGTACCGGCCCTCGACGAGGTCCCAGGCCGACGGGCCGGCGTAGCCGAGTGATCCGTAGTACGAGTCGATGACGTACAGCCGCCAGAGTGCCCGCAGGCTTCTGGCCGCCACCAGCGGCGGCTGCTGGGTCCGCAGGCTCCCGAGCAGCTTGCCCACGCCCGTCCATGCCCCGGGTTCCAGTGCGGCCAGGGCCGCGGCCACCGCGGCGCGCCGGGTAACCGCGGAGGTCAGCGTGCCCGGCTTGCGCTGACCCTTGATGGCCTCGACCCGGGCCAGTTCGTCCTGCGACACGCTCCTCAGCCACCTAGCCCATAGCGCAGCGAGCGCCTCGTAGGACGGCCGTTCCAGCGTCGCGCGGCCGCGCGGGGACAACTCGAGCCGGGTGCCCACTAGCCGGGCCAGGCCCCCGGCCTGGATCAGCAGCGGCCACGCAAACGCCGTGATGGGCTCGCCGTTGTCGTAGAAATCCCCCGCCACCAGCGCATCCTCGATCAGCTTGACGGTCACGGCGGATGGCCGCTTGGTGGCGGCGCTGCACCGCACCTGCCCGTCGGCGGCCAGTTCAAGGACGGCGACCAGGTTGGACAGCGCGTCCGGCGCGGTCCACCGGACCAGGACCGGGCCGGAACCGGCGTCCGCCGCCCGTTCCTGGGAAACGCTGGCTGTCCCCTGGGCCACCAGGAAACCTTAGCGGCTTGGCGGCCGACGGGATGGTAGCCTCGCCGGACAATACCGGAGAAAAGCGAGCCGGAGAGCGCGGATGGGTCGCGGGTAGCGCGGTGCGCGTGACGGGCGTGGACGCGTGCCGGGGCGGCTGGGTGGCGGTGTCGCTGGCGGGAGCCGGTCCCGCCGTCACGGTCACGGCCGGCGCCTCTCTGGCCGCGCTGCTCGTACCGGAACCGGACCCGGCGGGCGCCACGGTCGTCGGGATCGACATGCCGCTCGGGCTGCTGGAGATGGGCTGGCGCGAGGCGGACCGGGCCGCCCGCGGCCTGCTCGGTCCCCGGCGCAGTTCCGTCTTCGCCATCCCGCCCCGGGCGGTCTGGGCGGAGGCTAGCTACCAGGCCGCGAACCTGCGCTGCCGCGAGCTGACCGGCCAGGGCTTCAGCGTGCAGGCCTGGGGCCTGCGGGCCAAGCTGCTCGAGGCCAACCTGTACCGCGAGACCTGCGGGCATCCGCTGTACGAGGTGCACCCGGAGCTGGCGTTCGGCGCGCTGGCCGGAGCGCCGCTGGCGGCCAGCAAGCACACCCGTCCCGGGCGTGACCTGCGGCGCAGGCTGCTGGCCCGGGCGGGAATCGAGATCCCGGGCGGCTCTCCCGTCACGCTCCTGGGCGACATCCTGGACGCGGCCGCTGTGGCCTGGAGCGCCCGGCGCATCGCGGCGGGTCAGGCGGTCACCGTCCCGTCCGCCCCGCAGCACGACGGCCGGGGCCGGGAGATCGCGATCCGGTACTGAGCCGGGCCCCTGGCGGAGGTTTTATCCCTTTTGCGGCTTTCGTGCCGGGAGCGGCAGGCGGTGGATACCAGCATCAGGCTGAAAGCGATAACCTCCCGCGACCAAGGGGCGGACCGGCTGGTCCCAGTCAGGAGCCTAGTCCGGGTCCCGGAGCGGTAAGGCCGCGGCGGGCGCGGTGCGCAGCGGGCCGCCGGGCAGTACGGGCGTTATCGGCCGGGCAACGTGCCGCGAAGCTCTGCTGGGCACTCATGGACCGCCACCTCTACCGGCTCCTGGTCGTTCGGCGCGGCTGGAGCAGCACCGAGTTCGCCCGGTGGCTTGCCGAGGGCCTCGCGGCGGCACTGCTGCGGACTTGACGGGGCCCGCAACCCGGCGGCCGACCGGCGCGTCTAAGGTCCAGACAACGGGGAGGGCAATCATGAACCAGTGGCGAACCTGCGCCTGCCTGCTGGGCGTGCTGCTGCTGACCGGGTGCACGGCGGCGGCCGGCGCGGCGGAGCACGCGCCCGGCGGACCGGCCCGGGCGACGGGGCACGTGACCGGAAAGCTGCTCATCGAAGGCGGGCCGATGGGTCCCGGGGGCAGCAGCCGGGCGAGCGGCCGATTCCCGGCACGGTCACCTTCACCGCGGCCGGGCACCGGCCGGTCGAGGTCGGGGTCCGGGCGTCCGGGACGTTTTCTGCCTGGCTGCCGGTCGGCCGGTACCAGGTAGCCGGGCGTTCTCCGGACGTCGAAACCGTGACCGGCGCGGGTAAGGACCTGGAGCAGACCTGCTCGCAGCCGTCGTCCGTGACCGTGAGCGCCCGGCACGCCACGGCCATCTCGGTCATCTGCAGCGTCCCCTGAGCCGGGTCAGGGCGGGTCGGCGCGGGCCAGCGCGTCGGCCAGGCCGGCCAGGCCGATCGGGCCGAGGCTCAGCGCGGCGGTGTGCCAGCGTTTGAGGTCGAATCCCGGACGCCGCATCGCCTCGGCCCGGGCCGCCAGCCAGCCCCGCTCGCCGAGCTTGTACGAGATGGCCTGGGCCGGCCAGCCGAAGTAGCGCACTACCTCGGCCTGGATCCGGTGCGGCTCGGCGCGGCCCGACTTGCCCAGCACCTCGCAGGACTTGTCGAAGGTCCACCGGGACCCGTCGGGCAGCGGCAGGTCCAGGTGGACGCCGATGTCGATGACCACTCGCGCGGCGCGGAGCGCCGATCCGCCGAGCATGCCCAGCCGGGTGCCCGGCTCGGTGAACCAGCCCAGTTCGTCGGCAAAGCGCTCGGCATACAAGGCCCAGCCTTCTCCGTGCCCGCTGACGAAGTTGGTCTTGGCGAACCGCGACAGCTTGTCCCCGGCGGTCTTGGCCGCGCCGACCTGCAGGTGGTGGCCGGGCACGCCCTCATGGAAGACCGTGGACAGCTCGGACCAGGTCTCGAACCGGCCTTGGGGATCCCGTCCGCCCAGCGGCCACCAGGTTCGCCCGGGCCGGGTCAGGTCTTCGCTGGGCCCGGTGTAATAGGCGGCTCCGGAGGTCGAGCCGCGGGCCAGAACCACCTCGATCCGGCGCAGCGGGGCGGGGATGTCGAAGTGCACGCCGTCCAGCTGCTCGATGGCCCGGTCGTGCCGGTCCTGGAGCCAGGCCAGGTACGCGTCCTCCGAGGTTACGTACGCGGACTCGTTAAGGATGGCGGTTGCCTCCTCCACGCTGGCGCCGGGCCGGATGGCGTCCGCCTCGGCCGTCATCTCGGCCTCGATCCGGGCCAGCTCGGCCCAGCCCCAGTCGTAGGCCTCCTTGAGGTCGATGTCCGCGCCCAGGCTGAGCCGGGCCGCGACCGCGTACCGCTCGGCGCCGACCGCGTCTACCTCGGTGGCGCGCGGCGCGTACACCTCGCGCAGGTAGCGTGCCATGTCCGCGTACCCCTGGTAGGCCTGCGCGACGGCCGCCGCGAGCTCGGCCGCGAGCGGGCCGTCGCCGTAGGAGGCGACCAGGGTGTCGTGGCTTCCCAGACAGTGGTCGGCGGCCACCGCGGCCTGCACCGCTTGCCGGCGCGCCGCGGTCAGGCCCCGGCCGAGCCCGGCGTCCAGGCTGGCCCGCCAGCTGGCGAACATGACGGGGATCGCGGCCAGCCGCGCCGCGATGTTCCGCCAGGCGCCGTCGCCGTCGCACGGCAGCAGGTCCACGCTGTCCCGGACCGAACTGGTCAGGCCGAACGGGGCCCGCACCAGCCGAAGCGGCTCGTTCAGCTGCTGCCAGGCCTGCTGGGCCTCGAGCCGCTCCCGGAGGAACCCGGCGGCCAGCCGGTCGGCGGCCGAGGTCATGCTCATCGGCTCGAGCGCGGCCAGCGTCGCCGCGATGAGGTCGGCCCGGGCGGCGAAGCCATCCGGACTGTAATCGGTGGCCGCGCCGAACACGCCGGTCAGACCTTGCATCCCCGCCGCGACCGGATCCAGCGCCGCCCATTGCGTCACGTAGTCATCGCAGAGCCCGAATACCGGAGTCATCCCGCTACCCTACCCAGGGGGCCAGGGGGTATGGGGGGCGGGCAGCCCCCCATGTCGAGGGGGTCTGGGGGGGTTCGTCCCCCCGAGGATAAGAGGTGGAACCGGGTCCCGGTGACCTTCTCCGCGATGCCGCTGCGATCCAGGTACGGGGTGATCCCGCCGAGATGGAAGGGCCAGCCGGCGCCGAGGATCATGCACAGGTCGACGTCCTCCGGGGCGGCGACCACGGCCTCGTCGAGCATCAGCCTGATCTCCTCGGCCAGCGCCGCCAGCGCCCGCTCGCGCACCTGCTCGGACGTGGACGGGCGATCGCCGCCGGCCAGGATGGCCGCCACCTCGGACGCCACCGAGAAGTCGGGCCCGTAGACCGCCGTCTGGCCCGCCGCGACCAGGGCGCGGAGCTTCGGCGATACGCCGAACCGGTCGGGGTAGGCCGCGTGCAGCGTCTCGCCCACGTGCAGGGCTACGGCCGGGCCGACCAGCTGGAGCAGCAGGAACGGGGGCGTCGGCAGGCCCAGCGGGTCGGGGGCGTGCTCAGCCACCTCGAACGGGGTGCCCTCGTCCACCGTGGCGAGGATCTCGCCCAGGAACCTGGTCAGCAGCCGGTTGACCACGAACGCGGGCGAGTCCTTGACCAGCACGCAGTTCTTCTTCAGCGCCTTGCCCACGGCTAGCGCGGTGGCCAGCGTCGCGTCATCGGTGGCGGCAGCGCCGCGCTGGCCCGTACGGGCCACCTCGACCAGCGGCATCATGGCCACCGGGTTGAAGAAGTGGAACCCCACGACGCGCGAAGGATGGGCGAGCCCGGCCGCCATCTCGGTCACCGAGAGCGAGGAGGTGTTGGTGGCGAGCACGCAGTCCGGCTTGACCACCGCCTCAACCTCGGCGAACACCCGCTGCTTGATCGCGATCTCCTCGAACACCGCCTCGATCACGAAGTCGGCGTCCGCGAACGCGTCCTTGGTCAGCGACCCGGTCACCAGCCCGGTCAGCCTCGCGGCCGCGTCGGCGGTGATCCGGCCGCGCCCGGCTAGTTTGGCGATCTCGCCGTGCACGTAGCCGACCCCGGCCTCCAGCCGGGCCTGGTCCAGGTCGGTCAGTACCACCGGCACCTCGAGCCGCCGCGCGAACAGCAGCGCGATCTGCGCGGCCATCAGGCCCGCGCCCACCACGCCGACCTTGGTCACCGGCCGGGCCATGCCCCCGCGGGGGGGTCTGGGGGGGTCGTCCCCCCGGGCCAACACAACATCCGGTGCTCCCGCCGCATGGCGCGCCCGCTTCTGGGTCAGGTCGAACGCGTACAGGCTGGCCCGCAGCTCATCGCTGAGCAGCAGGCCCGCAAGCGCCTGGTCCTCGGCCGCGAATCCCTCGTCCCGGGTCCGGTCACGAGCCGCCGCGATCAGCTCAATCGCCCGGTACGGCGCGGGGGCGGCACCGTGCAGCTTGCCGTCGGCGAAGAACCTCGCCCCGGCGGCGGCCTGATCCCAGTCCTCCTCGGGGACAGCACGAGACACGGTGACTGCCCCGGTCAGGACGCGGGCCGCCCAGCGCAGCGACTCGGCCAGGAAGTCGGCGGGCTCGAACAGGGCGTCGGCGATGCCGAGCGAGAAGGCCTGCGGCCCGGCCACCATGCGGTTCTGGCTGAGTGGGTTCTCGACGATGAGCTTGAGCGCCTTCGCCGGGCCGATCAGGTGCGGCAGCAGGTAAGTGCCGCCCCAGCCGGGCAGCAGGCCGAGGAAGCACTCAGGGAACGCGACCGCGGTGACGCCGGAGGAGATCGTCCGGTAGGAGCAGTGCAGCGCGAGCTCCACGCCACCGCCCAGGGCCGCGCCGTTGACGAACGCGAACGACGGCACGCTCAGCTCGCCGAACCGCCGGAACACCTCGTGCCCCAGCCGGCCCACGGCCAGCGCCTCGTCCCGGGCCCGGATCAGCGCGGCTACGCCCAGGTCCGCGCCGGCCGCGAAGATGAACGGCTTGCCGGTCACGCCCACCGCGGCGATGCCGGCCCGGCCGGCTACCGAATCGAGCGCGTCGCGCAGCGCGATCAGGCCCGCCGGGCCCAAGGTGTTCGGCCGGGTGTGGTCGTGGCCGTTGTCCAGGGTGATCAGGGCCATGGTCCCGGCCCCGTCGGGCAACTGCACGTCGCGGACCAGCGCCCGGGTGACCACTTCGTCCGGGAACAGCGAGGTGAGGACCGAGTCCTCGGGGATGTCAGGCATTGAGGTTCTCCCACAGGACGGTGCCGCCCATGCCCAGGCCGACGCACATCGTGGTCAGGCCGAAGCGGCCGCTCGGCCGCTCGGCGAACTGGCGGGCGAGCTGGATCATCAGCCGGACGCCGGAGCTGGCGAGCGGATGGCCCAGCGCGATCGCGCCGCCCCACGGGTTCACCCGCGGGTCGTCGTCGGCGATCTTGAAGTGGTCCAGGAAGGCCAGGACCTGGACCGCGAACGCCTCGTTGATCTCGATCAGCCCGATGTCGTCGATGGTCAGGTCGTTGCGGGCCAGCACGGTCTCGGTCGCGGGCACCGGCCCGATACCCATCACCTCGGGGTCCACCCCCGCGTAGCTGAAGTCGACGAGCCGCATCCGGGCGTCTAGGCCCAGTTCGGCGGCTACGTCCGCGGCCGCGATGACGCAGCCGGTGGCGCCGTCGTTCAGCCCGGCGGAGTTGCCCGCGGTGACCCGGCCATGCGGCCGGAACGGCGTCTTCAGCCCGGCCAGCGCCTCGAGCGTGGTGTCCGGGCGCGGCGGCTCGTCCGCGGTGGCCAGCCCCCAGCCGCGCTCCGCGCTGCGGGTGGCGACCGGCACCAGGTCGGGCTGGATCTTGCCTGCGGCGTAGGCCGCGGCTACCTTGCGCTGGCTGCCCAGCGCGTACGCGTCGGCGCGGGCGCGGGTGATCTCACCGAACCGGTCGTGCAGGTTCTCCGCGGTCGAGCCCATCACCAGCGCGGAGGGGTCGACCAGGCGCTCGGAGATGAACCGCGGGTTCGGGTCGACCCCGGACCCCATCGGATGATGGCCCATGTGCTCCACGCCGCCCGCGATCGCGGTGTCGGTGGCGCCGAAGGCGATCGAGGAGGCGGCCGTGGTCACGGCGGTCATCGCGCCCGCGCACATCCGGTCGATGGCGTACCCCGGCACGGACTTCGGCAGCCCGGCCAGGACCGCGGCGCTGCGGCCGATGGTCAGCCCCTGGTCACCGGTCTGGGTCGTGGCGGCGATGGCCACGTCGCCGATCCGCTCCGGCGGCAGCGAGGGATTGCGCCGCAGCAGCTCGCGGATCACGCTGACGACCATGTCGTCGGCCCTGGTCTCGGCGTACAGGCCGGTCGGCCCGGCCTTCCCGAACGGGGTGCGGACGCCGTCCACGAAGACGACGTCGCGTGCGGTACGGGGCACGGTCACCCTCCCATAAACGAAAATGCTACTCACCGGTAACAACACTAGGCCATCGCCCGTGTGTTCCGGTCCGCGGGGTGGCGGGGTCAGGGTGCTACGGGTTCCGGCCGAGATAGGCGACCAGCTGGTCGCCCGGGCTGGCCTGGGACGGGACCTGCACCGGAGTGCCGAACAGTCCCTCTCGCCCGGTGACCAGCAGCGGACCCAGCCGCAGCATCCGGGTGGCCAGCGCGGGCGGGATCGGACCGCCGCGACCGCGGGCCGCGCAGACGTCCCAGCCGTGCACGGCGATCTCGACGGCTGCGGTGCAGGCCACGATCCCGGCGGGCAGCGGCAGGCCGCCGACCAGGACGAAACGGTCGGGGCCGTGGTGGGCGTAGCACGCGAACAGCAGGTTCGCGGCCCGGTCGCGCAATACCTCCACCGGGTCGTCGCCGTCGGGGTCGGGGGCGGCGGGGTCGTCGGGCTCCGGATCGAGGTGTCCCGTGCGCAGAGCCGATTCCAGGTCGGCCATGGACGCGCCCAGGTGAGCGAGCAGCGCCGCCAGGTCCCAGTCCGTGCACGGCGTGGGCAGCGTCATCTCCCCCGGCGCGACCTGCACGCACGCGCCCAGCGCGTAGCTGATCGCGCTGGCCAGGAGCGCGATCGCGGCCGACGGCGCGCACCTTGGGGCCCGCCCTGCCATGTGTCCTCCCGCGGCCTGCCGGCCGCCTACCCGTATAGACCGGCCGGCGCGCCGTTTCTCACCGGTGGAGGAGCTGATTCGGATCGTGCAGGACCACGGTGCCGGCGAAGAGGTCGCCCACCGAGTTCAGGTCCTTGCTGCCCAGCCAGATCAGCGGGCCGATCAACAGCTCGCCGTTCAGGAGCCCGGTGGCCTGGCGCAGCGCCATGTGCTTCCGCTCGGCCACATCGCGGGTATCCCGCCGCCAGCAGCGCAGCCCGAGCAGACGCTGCGCAGGCGTCTGGCCCTGGTCCCAGGCCACGACCTGCCAGATGAGGTAGCCGACCCCGAGGGTGACGATGAACAGGCCGACGGCCAGGAACCAGGAGGCGGCCACCCGGCCCTTGGGGGCGAGCCGGGCGCCCTGCGGCAGGATCAGCCACGTGTCGGGATCGAACCACATCCCTGGCGGCACGCGCGGCGGGACGAACTGCTCGTAGCCGACCTTGATCGTCACCGCAACCTCGCCGTGTGCTGCTGGCCCTGGTCAGGATCCTAGCGGTCCTTGCGCAGGAAGGCGCGGAGCCGGTCCAGCGGCCAGGTGTTGATCACGTCGTCGGGGGTGAGCCAGCCTCGCTGCGCGGTGCCGACGCCGTACGGCAGGTTGCCCTGGTCGGCCACGGAGTGCGCGTCGCTGTCGATGGCGAACACCACGCCCGCGTCCCGGGCCGCGCGGATGTGGTCCGACGGCAGGTCGAGCCGCTGCGGCGAGGCGTTGATCTCCAGCGCCGTCCCGGTGCGAGCGCAGGCCCGGAACAGCTCCCCGAAGTCCACGTCGACTGGCGGCCGTCGCCCGATCCGCCGCGTGGTGGGGTGTCCGATGATATTGACGCGCGGGTTCTCGCCCGAGCCGCGCACCGACCGGGCCGCCTTCTCGTAGTTCCGGGCCCGGAACACGTCGCCGCCGGTGATCTGGGTCAGCTCGGCGTACTCGCGCAGCAGCCCCGCGACTTCCTCGTTGAGCCAGGCCATCAGGCGTGACAGGTGAGTGGGCGGCCGCCGTTGTAGGCCACCATGTCGCCCAGTGCCCGGGCCAGGTCGACGGGGGCGCCGCGCTCGGCCCCGTCCAGCTCGAGGTAGGCCCGGTGAAGATTCCCCACGATCCGTTCGGCGTCAAGAAGACCTTTGAACTCACCCAGGTCCGCGGCCCGTGCGGCCTGCAGCGGGGACAGGCCCGCCGCCTTCGCCTCGCGGGCCGTACGCTGCACGAAGCGCAGGTAGGCCAGCACGTCGTCGATGACCTCGGGGCCGCAGACCGGCCCGTGGCCGGGCACCAGGATCCGGGCGCCGAGCGGGCGCAGCACGGTCTCCAGCACCTCGATCCAGCCGCTGACCGAGCCCATGAGCGCGAACGGGGTGCCGCCGTTGAACAGCAGGTCGCCGGCGAAGACCACGGAACGTTCGGGGATGTGGACGATCGAGTCGTTGGTGGTGTGCGCGGGGGTGCCCACGTAGCGGACCTCGCAACGCAGGTCACCGGACCACAGCGCCACGCCGTCGGTGTAGGTCAGGAACGGCGGAGCCAGCTCCAGGTGCCCCCAGTCCACGTCGGTCCACACGCCGGCCGGCGGGGGCATGGGCGTGCCGAGGATCGCCTCCCGGCAGCGCTCGTGACCCACGACGGTCGCGCCGCTGAACAGGTAGTTGCCGTGGGTGTGGTCGCCGTGGTGGTGGGTGTTGACCAGGGTGCGGACCGGCTTGTCCGTGACCGTGGCGATGGCGTCCAGGTAAGCGCGGGTGCGCCGCTCGGTGGAGGTGGCGTCGACGCTGATGACGCCATGGCGGCTGACCAGAAAGCCGGTGTTGTTGAGGTACCAGCTGCCGTCAGGCTGCAGGTAGGCGTAGATCCCCTCGCTGACCTGCTGGATCTCGCCCAGGCTCATCGTCGTGGTCCTTCCTGGCCGCGGGCAGCAGCAGCGAGATGGCCAGCAGCACCCCGAAGATGGCCAGCCCGGCGAGGATGAAGGCGTTGCCCCAGATGAGGGCCCACCCGTGCCAGTGGTACTCGGGGAACCAGCGCTGGTCTCCGTACCACTGGTACCAGGTCGGGTTGGTGTTCTTCGGGATCCAGAGCAGGCCGAGCGAGTCGGTTCCGAGGTTAGGCGGCGTGACGTGGAAGAACTTGGTCGGCCAGGCGCCGAACCAGGCCACGACGGCCACGGCCAGCAGCCCGCATGCGACGGCCAGACGCCGGGCGCCCCGGCGCCAGGCCTGGACCGCATAGTGCGCGGCCACGACCGCGCCCGGCACGATCCACACCCAGTGGTGATCCCAGCTGATCGGCGAGATCAGCAGCCCGGTCAGGGCGGCCATGAGCAGGCCGAGCATGGCATACCCCTTGCGGTCGAGCAGCCCGGCGCACACCACCCCGGCCGCGGCGACCACCACGGCCACCGCGATCCAGGCCGGGCGGCCACTGTCGATGCTCCCGGCCAGCCTGGTGATGAGGCCAGCGAGCGACTGGTTGCCCGCCCAGCCGGTGAACCCGGTCCGCTTATCCTGCGCGAACAGCCCGTCGAACCACCACTTGGTCGAGTCTTTCGGCAGTATCGCGAAGCCGAGCAGCACGGTGAACGCGAACCCCGCGAGGGCCATCCCGGCCTGACGGAACTTCCTGGCCACCAGCAGGTACGGGATGAAGATCAGCGGAGTCAGCTTGATGCCAGCCGCGATGCCGGTGCCGAAACCCTTCCACCAGCGGCTCTTGTCGGTGTCGGGCTGACACAGGTCCCACATGATCAGGGCCAGCAGGACCAGGTTGACCTGGCCGAGGTAGATCGTCCGCAGCACCGGCTCGGTCCACAGGAGCGCGCCGGCGCCCAGCAGCGTAGCGCCCACCCTGATCGTCAGCCGGCGGTAGCCGAGCCCGCCCAGGGTGAACCACACCACGGCCAGCAGCGCGACCAGGTCCACCGCCACGGAGAGCTTCAGGGACAGCTGGTACGGGACGAACGAGATGAGCGCGAACGCGACGGCAGCGAACGGCGTGTAGGTGAAGGGCAGGTGCAGGTTTCCGTACCCGACCCAGTCGTACAGCGGTGCCGCCAGGTGCGGGTCGTAGTACGGCCGGATGTGCCGCACGATCAGCCCGCCGGACCGGTACACGGCCAGGTCGACCGGGTCCATGGTGTAGGCCTTCGGGTGGCCGATCATGTAGATCACGTAGCCGCCCAGGGCCACCCCGAACGCGACCAGGCCGACCAGCAGCAGCCAGCGCCCGGGCGCGCTGGCAGGCCGGGCGGGTGACTGGGGGCGGGTGAGGACCGATCTCACCTGGCCAACCATAGCCGCTCCGGCCGCCTTGTTGACGCGGCACCAGCCGTTTCCCCCCGCGCCACCGGCGAGCCTGGGAGCCGGTTAGGATTTCGTGGTCGGGAGGTGCGGGGATGTCGGAGACACACACCACTGCGCGGGCGACGAGGCAGACCCAGGCGAGCCGGCTGGTCGGGCTGCGGATATCCAGCCTCGGGGTCGTGGTCATGCTCATCATCCAGTTCATCCTGGGAATGATCTACAACCTGTACGGGACGGCACCGACGTCGACCAAGTCGATCGGGCTGTTCTCCAGCCCGGACCTGGCCTTGCACGTGATCCTGGGCATCCTGCTGTTCATCGCCGCGGTGGGCCAACTGGTCCGGGCCATCGGCGCCCGGCACCAGCTGTCCATCTGGCTGTCGGCGATCGGGCTGCTGTCGATCCTCGGCGCGGGCTTCGCCGGGCTCGGGTTCACCGGCAGCGGCGCTAGCAGCGCGTCCCTGGGCATGTCGCTGGCCTTCGCGACCGCGCTGGCCTGCTATGTAGCCCTAGTCTTCGCCTTGCCTTCGTCGGCACCTCGCGCTTCGACTACGTGATGTAGTAGGCCTTTGTCGACCGGGTCAGGCGCGCGTGGCATAGTGGGCACATGAGCGGAGCGGCCCAGTTCGTCACCTCCGGCCCGCTGATCCTGGCGTTGCCCGTGGCGGCCGCGGCCGGCGCGGTGACCTTCCTCTCGCCGTGCTGCCTGCCGCTGGTGCCCGGCTACCTGTCGTTCGTCACCGGCATGGCCGGCGCCTCGGGCTCAGCGTCGGCTCCGGCTGTTGCCCAGCCGGTCGTGGCGGCCGAGGGCGGCGCGGGACCCGCCATCGCAGTGGCCGCGCCCCCCGTCGTGGCTCCGCCATCCGCGCCCCGGAGCCGGGTCGTGGCCGGGACGGCGCTGTTCGTGCTGGGCTTCTCGGTGGTCTTCGTCGCTTACGGGGCAGCGCTCGGCGGGCTCGGCCACCTACTGACCGGGCACGCGCGCCTGCTGACGCAGATCCTGGGCGGCCTGACCATCCTGCTCGGGCTGCTGTTTGCCGGGGTGTTCGACCGGTTCTCGTTCGCGGGCCGGATCGTGCGCCCGTCCGCCCGGCCGAAGGCAGGCCTGGCGGGCGCACCGCTGCTCGGCGTCATGTTCGGGCTCGGCTGGACTCCGTGCATCGGGCCCACGCTCACCGCCGTGCTGGCCCTGTCGGCCTCCAGTGGCACGGTGGCCCGCGGCGCGCTGCTGGCCTTCGTCTATGCGCTGGGCCTGGGTATCCCGTTCCTGCTCGTGTCGTTGGGTTTCCAGCTCGCGATGCGGGCGTTCGCCTTTGCCCGGCGGCGGGCCCGCCTGGTGACCAGGATCGGCGGGGCCATGCTGGTCTGCGTCGGCGTGCTCGAGGTGACCGGCGCCTGGTCCACCTTCATGGCCTGGCTCCAGGTGCACTGGGTCAGCACCTACCAGCCCCCGCTGTAGCGCGGCTCCCCTCCTCGCCCTGCCCGCCCAGCCCCCGCCCAGCCCCGGGCCCGGCGCGCGCCCGCGCCACCCGTGATCAAGAACGCGCCGCGTGCCGCTTCGAGGCTCGCTTCGAGCGGCCCGTCACCTCGGTGGCGGACGGCGGGGCGGACGCGGGCTTGGCCGCGGCCACCAGGGCCTCGAAGATCCGCGCGTCGTCGCTCTCTTCCGGATGCCACTGGACGCCGATGCCGAACTTGTGCCCTTGCAGCTCGACCGCCTCCACCACCTGGTCCGGCGTCCAGGCCACGGTGAGGAGCCCGCTGGCGATCCGGTCGATGGCCTGGTGATGGGCGGCAGGCACCTGCGCGGTGGCGCCGAGCGCCCGGCCGAGCTTGCTCGCCGCGCTGATCTGCACGTCGTGGATGGTCATCTTCACCGGGTCCGGCTTGTGGCTCTCACTGCCGAGCCGGTCGGGCAGATGCTGGATCAGGGTGCCGCCGCGGGCCACGTTCAGGATGTGCATGCCCCGGCAGATGGCGAGGAACGGCAGGTCGGCGTCGATCGCCGCCCGGGTCAGCAAGATCTCGAACCGGTCCCGCCGGTGGTCGGGCAGGTCGGTCTGCTCGTGCGGGGCCTCGTCGTAAAGCGCGGGGTCGACATCCCGGCCGCCCGCCACGACCAAGGCGTCAATCCTGGCGATCAGGCTGGGCACGGAACTGGATGGGACCGGCGGCAAGATGACTGGCGCTCCGCCCGCGCGCTCGACGGCTCGCGTGTAGCTCACCGGCGAGATGACCGCTTCGCGAATCCAGTTGCGCCAGCGAGCTGCCTCGAGCTCGCCGGTGATGCCGATTATCGGGCGGCCCATCCGTCGTCCTCCTGCACATGAGGTTCCACTGCCCATAATGGTCCATCACGCCCGCGCCAGGCCCGCCCACCGGGAAAATCGCCCGCACCGGTTAATCCCGGCTTGCCGGGAGTCGTGCTCTACTTCGGCGCGCGCCGCCACCAGGACCTGTACGACCTGGCCGAGCTGCGGCAGGTGGAGATCGCTTACCCGTCGCTGCAGGTCATCCCGGTGGTGCCCGACGAGCCGACCGGCGAGGAACCTCCTCAGGGCTCGCGTCAGACCTTGCGCCAGCCGGGAATCCACGTGCCGTCGGTCACCGTGTAGTCCCCGAACAGGGCGGGCGCTTCTTCCCGCATGATCTCGCCGATCTTGTTGAACACCAAGCGGATCTCCTCTTCGGCGCCCTGGTCGGTCCGCGCCTCGATGGTGTGCCGCAGGGTGCGGATGTTCGCCGTCCAGACCAGCCCGGTAGCCACCCCTTCGGGGGCGAACCGGCGCATGAACGAGGTCTTGGCCTTCTTCTCGTGCATCCTGACGCCGTCGTCGTCCAGCGCGAAGTGCCCGGCCATCCAGAGCTGGAACTGCTCGAGCTCGGTCAGCAGGGCCGTGGCCCGCTTCATCAGCTCCGCGTCGGCCAGGGCCCACTCGGGGAACCAGAACGGCAGCTCATCGAGCCGGACATAGCGCAGCGACTCCTGAGATATCGCAGTCCCCGGCCGATGGCGTGCCAGTTCATGGGTGAAGACGCGGCTTACGTTGTGTAGGACGAAGCTAAAACTCGTGTGCTCGAGCACCGAGCCATGCGCCTGTTTCAGGATGTTCTGCAGGTACGCGGCCTGATCGTCGCGGACCTTGCGGACGTTCGGGTTCAGGCCGGGTTCCCAGGAGCGGTAGCACATCTTCCCGGCGAACTCGGCGAGGTCCTGCGCGTCGTTGCCGAGCTGGTCGCGGTCCAGCCGCTCCAGCCAGCGCTCGCCGCCCACTTCGTGCAGGTAGGCGGCCATCGCGTCGTAGTCGACCTTCGGCCGGGCGACCAGGAAAACCTCGGGCTCAACGCTCCTCATGGCACAGCACACTACAGGCGGCCACCCACTTTCTCCCGGGCACGACACAGGTCAAGGACGTTGGCGATGACCTGGTGCCCGGTGCGGCCGGAGGCGGTCAGGATCGACTCGGGGTGGAACTGCACCGCCCAGCGCCCGGCCCGGGGGTCCTCGATGGCCATCACTACACCGTCGAGTGTGCTGGCGGTCACGGTGAATCCGCCGCGCACCTGGTCGGCGGGGGCGTACAGGCTGTGATAGCGGCCCGCGGTGAACTCGGCGGGCAGCCCGGCCAGCAGCGCTCTGTCTATTTCCGGCCCGGCCGCCCGGACCAGCCCGGGCTTGCCGTGCGCGGGCTCGGGCAGCAGCGACAGCGCGCCGCCGGCGTGCTCCACCATGGCCTGCAAGCCCAGGCACACGCCGAACGCCGGTAGGTCCCGCGCGTACACCTCGTCGAGCAGCGCCGCGCAGCCGAAGTCGGCTGGCCGGCCGGGCCCGGGCGAGAGCACCACCAGGTCCGGCGCGTAGGAGTCGAGCAGGGCCGGGTCGAACCCGAACCGCAGCGTCGTCACCTCCGCCCCGTGCTGGCGGAAGTAGTCGCCCAGCGTGTGCACGAACGAGTCCTGGTGATCGACGAGCAGGACCCGCAGGCCGCGGCCGCCGTCCGAAGGCACGCTCGCCGCGGGGCGCGCGTCGCCCTGGGCCACGCGCCCGGCCTCGGCCAGGGTTTCCAGCAGGGCCCGCGCCTTGATGTGAGTCTCCTGCTCCTCGGCATCGGGGATCGAGTCGTACAGCAAGGTCGCGCCGGCGCGCACGGCGGCGATCCCGCCGGTGATGTGCGCGGTCCGCAGGGTGAGCCCGGTGTTCATCGAGCCGTCGAAGCCGATCTTGCCGACCGCCCCGCCGTACCAGCGGCGCGGGGTCTGCTCGTGGTCCTCGATGAACTGCATGGCCCAGGTCTTGGGCGCGCCGGTCACGGTGACCGCCCACATGTGGGTGAGGAACGCGTCGAGCGCGTCGAACCCGGGCCGCAGCCGGCCCTCGATGTGGTCCACGGTGTGGATGAGGCGGCTGTACATCTCGATCTGGCGCCGCCCGATGACCCGGACCGAGCCGGGCACGCAGACCCGCGCCTTGTCGTTGCGGTCCACGTCGGTACACATGGTCAGCTCGGATTCCTCCTTCGCCGAGCCGAGCAGGGTGGCGATGTTCGCCGCGTCCTCCAGCGTGTCCTCGCCGCGCGCAATCGTGCCCGCGATCGGGCAGGTCTCCACCCGGTCCCCGGTGACCCGGACGTACATCTCGGGCGACGCGCCGACCAGGTACTCCCCCTCGCCCAGGTTGAACAGGAACTCGTACGGGGCCGGGTTGCGCTGCCGCAGCAGTTCGTAGAACGCGGCCGGCGACGCGCACCGTCCGTGGAACACGTGGCTCGGCACCACTTCGAACAGGTCACCGCGGGCGAACCGTTCCCGCGCCTCCTCGACGACCCGCGCGTAGCTGCCGGGCTCGGGCGGCGGAGGAAGATCTTTCGGCCGAACGGAGCGTTGATCGTGCTGTGGGCCCGTGCCAGCCGTCAGGCGCTCGAGCCCGGCCGTGGACGCGCCGTCCACCTCGAACTCGTACGCATACCTGACCGCCTCCTCGCGCTTGCGGTCCAGCACCCAGATCTCGTCGGGCAGATGCAGGACCAGGTCGCGCTGCCCGGCCGGACGCTCCCGGCGCAGCCGCACCGGCTCGAACTGGAAGGCCAGGTCATAACCGAACGCCCCGTACAGGCCCAGATGCGGGTCCGCGCAGCCGAACACCGCCGCGATCTCCCGTAGCGCGCTGAACACCGTGGGCCGTCGGCTGCGCTCCTCCTCGGTGAACTCGCGCCCGGTCTCGGGGATCACCACGGTGTGGGCGTCGACGCGCCCCGTTGGCTCAGGCTGGCCCACCCGCGTCATGGCCGCGCGGATCACCGGGAGCAGTACCCGGCCGCGGTCGTTCAGGGCCCGCGCGGTGATCCGCCGCCCGGTGGCGATGATCTCGGCGCACGGGTCGGCGTAGGCCATGTGCCAGCGGCTGTACCGCCCGGGGTACTCCATGCCGGAGCTCATCACGCCGCCGCGGCGCTCGTCCACGAGCGCCGCGATCCGGTCGAGCTCAGCCGGGTCGAACGGGGTGGCGGTGCGGATGACCCGCACGCCGCCGCGGGTCGTCAGTTCCATGCGGTGGGCGTCCACGCGGCCCCTCCGGGGTTCGGGCCCGGGCGGCGGCCGGAGAAACAGAAAAGCGGCCGCCGTTTCCGGGCGGTCGCTTCGGTGTCTGAGCGCGAGTCAGCGGGCCGCCTACGGGCGGCGCCACCACTGAAGACGAACTGCTCGCGTCACGCGGATCAGCGTAGCGGATCGCCGCGCGTCCCGCCAGCTAGCTCCCCGGAGGACTCGGGTCGCCAGGCGGAGACGGCCGCATGCGGCGAGACGAACGGCGAGGAAAAAAAAAAAAAACAGGTTCAGGTGGTCAGGCGCGACGGTGCTCTGGCAGCTGGAGGTCGAGATGGGCTCAGCAGCCGATCACCGGCACGTGGGGTGCCGGGCAGCATCGCGTACAGGAGGTGCCTCGCTCTCGGCACCACGTCGACGGCACCGGCCTGCTGGTAGAGCTGGTCACCTGGGCGGCCATGCGGTCACCGAGCGCCTGGATGGACAAGTCGCCGGCCGCCGGGCCGTATGGGATCGGCTGCCGGCAGCGTTAGGCCGAGGTAGGAGAACTGGCGCACGAGCATGCCCGGCTCGGCCGCCCGCAGTCCGTCGGCGGCGTGGCAGCAGCTCGACCCGAAACCCTCAACCACCAGGACCGCGCCCCGGGGCCTGGCCACGGCAGTGCCGGCCACGCCCATCCCGCCGGGTCCGCCTTTCCCGCCGACGGGGCCTTGCGTGCTGGGCGCCCCGGCCTGGCGAGCGCCGCTGCCCCCGCCGGCGTTGCCCGTCACGGTCAGTCCGGCTCCCTGATCGGCGCTGGTCACCGCCGCGTTGCCGGTGCCGACGGCGAACCGCACGGTGCCGGTAAAGGCCAGCCGGGTCAGCCCCACGACCAGCGCGAGGACCATCACCGCGGCCAGCGGCGCCAGCGGCACCCAGCTGGTCCGGTCCAGCAGGGAGCGCCGGATCCGCTGCAAGGTGGCGCGCCAGTGCCAGGGGTGCAGCGGCTGGTCCACCGAGCGCTGGACCGCCGCGGCGGTGAGCCCGTACCAGGCCCGGGCGTTGACGACCCCGGCCAGCCCGGCCACGGCCACGATGCCCGGCGTGTCCAGGTGCGCCATCAGCGCCGAGGCCGCGGACAAGATCAGGAACGTCGCGATCACCCACGCCGCGGTGCGCGCCGGGGGCAGCCGCCGCCACCAGGCCTGGCCCACGCCGCCCTGGCTCAGCGCCACCGCGGTGCCGAGCAGGATCGGGATCGCGGCCAGGTACGGCCAGGAGAACGGGAGCAGGGCCACGCCGAACATCAGCGTGACCACTGGCGACAGCACCAGCCCGACCAGCACGGTCAGCACGGCGCATGACACGACGGAGGTCAGGAAACGCGGCCGCGCCAGGAACGGGGTCGCGGGACCAGGCTGGCGCGGCCAGGCCAGCTGGATCAGGATCGCGTCGACGGCCGCCCGGGCGAGCAGCAGCAGAACCAAGACGGCGGTGAAGCCGAGCCAGGACTGGTTGAACGCGAACAGCCAGCGCAGATCGTGATAGGCCGCGAGCGGCGGGAGCGCGGTGACCTGCGGCGCGAGCGGCCGGGCGGAGGGCGCGAGGAAGGAGAGGACCACCGCTTCGGCGATCGCGCCTCCGGCGGAGAACGCGATGAGGCCCCGATGCCGGAAAAATGCTCCGGCCAAGCCCGCCTCCCGCATGCCTTTGCCCCCGCTTCGGCTAGTTTAGCCTAACGCGCGCAAGTGCGCGACCTGCTATGGGTGCAACAGAGCGAGGCGGGCGGGTATGCCCGTCGCGCCAACCAGCGAACGGAGGATCCGCGGTCGCTCAGACCCGGCGGAGTACCGCGACCGGCCGAGGATGTCTTGGAGCGTCGAATTAGAACTCGAATCCGCCGGAGCGGCCGTTGCGGTCGGCCAGCAGGCCGGCCAGGGCCGAGATGGCGATCTCGGGCGGCGTCCGCGAGCCGATGTTGAGGCCGATCGGCCGGTGCACGCGGGCGATCTCCTCCGGCGGGACACCCAGGTCGGTGAGCATTTGCACGTGCGGCCCGACGTGCCGCGGGTTGCCCATGATCCCGATCCATCTCGCCTTGGTGGCCAGCGCGTCCCGGAGCATAAGGCCCAGCTCGGGCCGGTGATGGTCGGTGACGATCACGTCCGCGGCGTGGTCAAGATCGTCGGGCACAGCCGTCAGCAGCGGGAACCCGAGCGCGGCGGCCCCGGCCGCGCGCGCCGGGTCCGGTTCCAGCAGGAACCCGCGGAATCCCAGGTCCGCACCGTATCTGAGCAGGTAGCCGGCGACCGGCGAGGCGAAGACCGCGACCAGCGTGCGCTCCCCCGCGTCGCGGGTCCCGGCCGTTCCGGTGACCGGCGCGACGGCTCCGTGGGCTACCGCACAGGCCGAGTCTTCGTCGTGGTGGTGGGTGTGCTCGGTCATGGGAGCTAGTCTCGCACGGCGTCGATCACTGGATCACCACCCGCAGCCGCCCGCGGGCGGCGCCGAGCGCCTGCTCCACCCGGCCCTGGATGTCACCTGCGCGGCCAGCGTCTCCCGTGACCACGGATCGCTGCTCCATCAGCCTCTGTCTTCCTCGGGTATCGCGCAGAATTGACTAGGTGATCTCTCGTGACGATATCCGCCGCTGCTACGACACCATCCGGCCGTACATCCGCCGGACGCCGGTCATCCAGGTCAACCTTGGCGAGCTCGACGAGTCGGCGCCGGCCCTGCCGGCCGGCACGCTCAAGCTCGAGCAACTGCAGTGCTCGGGCGCGTTCAAGGCCCGGGGGGCGTTCACGAACCTGCTGCTGCGGGACGTGCCGGCCGCCGGGGTGGTGGCGGCGTCCGGCGGTAACCACGGCGTGGCGGTGGCCTACGCCGCGCACCGGCTCGGCGTCCCGGCGAAGATCTTCGTGCCCACCGTGTCCGCGCCAACCAAGATCGAGCGCATCCGCCAGCTCGGCGCCGACCTGATGGTCACCGGCGAGCGCTACGCGGACGCCCTGGCCGCGGCTCAGGACTGGGAGCGGAGCTCGGGCGCGCTGAGCGTGCACGCCTATGACCAGCGCGAGACCATCCTGGGCCAGGCCACCTTGGGCCTGGAGCTGGCCGAGCAGACCGATGGCCTGGACACGGTGCTGGTACCGGTCGGCGGTGGTGGCCTGCTGGCCGGCGTCGCCTCCTGGTTCGCGGGAGAGGTCCGCGTGATCGGCGTGGAACCAGAGGGCGCGCCCACGCTGAGCTACGCCCGGGCCGCGGGCCAGCCCGCCGACGCCCCAGCGGGCAGCGTGGCGGCGGACGCCCTGGCGCCGCGGCGGATCGGCGAGCTGGTGTTCCCCATCACCCAGTCCTACGTCGACGACGTGCTGCTCGTTGACGACGCGTCGATCCTGGCCGCGCAGCGAGCCCTGTGGCAGGCGTTCCGGGTCGCCGCCGAGCCCGCTGCCTCGGTCGGGATCGCGGCTCTGCTGGCCGGGGCGTACAAGCCCGCGCCGGGCGAGCACGTCGCGGTGGTGATCACCGGGGCCAACATGTCGCCGGCCCAGCTCGGCTAGGGTCGCTCGCCGGACCGGCGGCGATGCGGGAGACTGTTCACGTGCGGTTCGTCTTCTCACCTCCAGCCGACCACGCGGCCGGGCTGCTGACCCTGCCGTGGTCGGTGCCGCTGGCGCAGTGGCGGGACGACCGGCTGGTCGAGATCCGCCAGCGAGGCATCTCGCGGCACGTGGTGCGGTTCGTCTACGACGACGGCACCCTGTACGCGCTCAAGGAGCTGAGTGAACGGCTCGCGCGCCGCGAGTACCACGTACTGCGGGCGCTGGCCGACCTGAACGTCCCGGCCGTCGAGGCGGTCGGGATCGCGGTCGACCTGGACGACGCGCAGCCCCGGCAGCAGGACGGCGACGCGATCCTGGTCACCAAGTTCCTCACCTACGCGGCGACGTACCGTGCGGTCTTCTCCCACCCGCGGGGCATCCAGCCCATCGACGGCCTGCTGGACGCGCTGGTCGAACTGCTCGTCCGGTTGCACCTGTCCGGGTTCTTCTGGGGGGACTGCTCGCTGTCCAACACGCTGTTCCGGCACGACGCGGGCACGCTGGAGGCGTACCTGGTCGACGCGGAGACCAGCGAGCAGCACCCGGCCCTGTCCGACGGGCAGCGCGTGTATGACATCGAGCTGGCCACCGAGCGGATCGCCGGCGAGCTGCTCGACCTGCAGGCCGGCGACCGGCTGCCGGACGACATCGACCCGTTCGAGATTGCCGAGGAGCTGGGCCGGCGCTACCAGTCCCTGTGGCAGGAGCTCACCCGCGAGGAGATCCTGAGCCCCCAGGACCAGCGGCGCCGGATCGCGGAGCGGCTGCACCGGCTCAACAAGCTGGGCTTCGACGCCGATGAGGTCGAGCTCATCCCCACCCCGGAGGGGAACAAGCTGCGGCTGCGGACCCGGGTCGCGGAGTCCGGGCACTTCGCCCGGAAGCTCTTCCTGCGGACCGGGATCGATGCCGGGGAGAACCAGGCCCGCCGGCTGCTCAACGACATCGCCGGCTTCCGTGCCTACCTGGAGCAGAAGGAGGACCGTCCGGTCTCCGAGATCGTGGCGACCAACCGGTGGCTGGAGGAGATCTACGATCCGGTCATCGCCGCGATCCCGGAGGATCTGCGCGGGCGGCTGCCTCCGGCGGAGATCTTCCACGAGGTGCTCGAGCACCGGTGGTACATGTCCGAGGCCGCCGGCCGCGACGTCGGCACCACGGCGGCCACCAAGGATTACCTCGAGCAGGTCCTGCCCGCGGTACCCCAGCCACTGGACGAGACGCTGGACGACGCGACCGGGCCTATCGACGTGATCGGCGGGCCCGACGGTAGGTCTCCAACGTCGTGGACCTCGACGTCGGCACCGGGCTGGCTTCCTGAGTGACCTAGCGCATGGCCGGGTACACGGCGTCGGGCTCGGCTAGCCGACCGGGTGCGCGCGGATGAAGTCGGCGATGACGGTGCCGAGCCGTTCGCCCGCGTCCTCTTGGAGGAAGTGGCCGGCTCCGGCGATCACCGGGTGCTCCAGGCCCGCCGCGCCCGGGATCGTGCGGGCCAAGATGGGCGCCATGGCACCGGTGATGGGGTCCCGGTCGCTGAACGCCACCAGGAACGGCTTGTCCCAGGCGGCCAGCCGCCGCCAGGCGGCCCGGTTGGCCTCGGCCGCCGGATCATCGGGGGTGGTCGGCACCAGGTTCGGCATGGCTCGCACCGCGGCCGTGAACGTCGGGTCGGGAAACGGCGCCTCGTAGGCCGCCAGCACCTCGGGGGCCAGCTGGGTCTGGCAGCCGGACTGCACGAGCCGGGACACGCTCAGCGCGGGCGCCGTGCGGATGACCTCGCGAAAGCGCAGCCAGACGTCGGGCATCGGCTGGTCACCGGTGGGCAGGCCGGTGTTGGCCGCTACCACCCGGGCGAACCGGTCCGGGTGCTCGGCCACTAGCCGCAGCCCGATCAGGCCGCCCCAGTCCTGCCCCACCAGGGTCAGCCCGCGCAGGTCAAGCCGGTCGAAGGCGAGCGCGCGCATCCATTCCACGTGCCGCGCGTAGCTGTGATCGGCGATGTCGGCCGGCTTGTCCGAACGGCCGAACCCGGCCAGGTCGGCCGCGATGACCCGCAGTCCGGCGTCGGCCAGGACCGGCATGACCGTGCGGTACAGATACGACCAGCTCGGCTCGCCGTGCAGCAGCAGCACCGGCTCGCCGCCGGGCGGCCCGGCTTCCACGTAGGCCAGCCGCAGCCCGCCGACATCGGCGTAGCGCGGCGGATCGCGGAAGCCGGGCAGATCAGCGAAACGGTCCTCGGGCGTGCGCAGCACCTGCATCCCGCCATGCTGCCACGCCGGGCGCCGTGCGCGGAACGGTGATTTATGCCCCGGTGACCAGCTCTGTGTAGAGGGCCGCGGTCTGGGCCGCGATCGCGGCCCAGCCGTACTCGGCGACCGCGCGCTTGCGGCCCGCTTGGCCCATCGCCGCGGCCCGGTCGGGGTCGCGGATCAGCGCGTTCAGCGCCTCGGCCAGCGGCTCCGGTTCGCCCGGCGGCACCAGCAGCCCGGTCTCGCCGTCGGCCACCACCTCGGGAATCCCGCCGACGCGGGACCCGACGACCGCGGTCCCGCACGCCATGGCCTCCAGGTTCACGATGCCGAGCGGCTCGTAGATCGACGGGATGGCGAACACCGTGGCGTGCGTGAGCAGCTGGATCACCTCGCGCTTGGGCAGCATCTCCGGGATCCATACCACGCCGGAACGAGAAGCGCGCAGGCCGTCCACCAGCCCGGTCACCTCGGCCTCCAGCTCCGGCGTGTCGGCCTGCCCCGCGCACAGCACCAGCTGGGCCTGCGGGACCAGCCCGGACGCCGCCCGGAGCAGCACGGGTACGCCCTTCTGCCTGGCGATCCGGCCGACGAAGATCACGTAGGGGCGGTGCAGGTCGATGCCGTACCGCTCGAGCACGTCGGTCCCGGGGTCCGGTTGGTATTCGGTGGTGTCTATCCCGTTGCGGATAACCCGGATCCGTTCGGCCGAAATTTCGGGGTAAGCGGTCAGGATATCGGCGCGCATGCCGTCCGAGACGGCCACCACGGCGGCCGCCGAGCCCGCCGAGACCCGCTCGCACCAGGTCGAGAGGCGGTAGCCGCCGCCGAGCTGCTCGGCCTTCCATGGCCGCAGCGCCTCGAGCGAGTGCATGGTCATGACGTGCGGGATGCCGTACAGCATGGCCGCCAGGTGCCCGCCCAGGTTGGCATACCAGGTGTGCGAGTGGACCAGCTGGGCAGAACCGACCCCGGCGGTCATGGACAGGTCGGTGGACATCACCTGGAGGGCCTGGTTGGCGTCGGCCAGCTGGTCCCAGGGCCGGTGGGCGACGGCGCCCGGGCGGTCCGCGCCCTGGCAGTGCACGGTCAGGTCCACCAGCGGGGCCAGCTCGCGGGCCAGGTAGGTGACGTGCACGCCCGCGCCGCCGTACACCTCGGGCGGGTACTCGCGGGTCAGCAGGGCGACCCTGAGCGGCCGCGCGGCGGCTTGTCCGACGCGCGCGCTCCCGGAGACACCGCGCCGACTCTCCGCGGACTGCTCAGTCACGGGACGACCTCCTGATCCTTGCCCACCACGGTGATGCCGCTGGGCGAGACTACGAAGCCGCGAGCCCGGTCCCGCTCCTTGTCCACGCCGACCTGTGCCCATTCCGGCACCGTGACGTTCTTGTCGATGATCGCGTCCTTGATCACCGCGTGACGGCCGATCTTGGTGTTGTGCAGCAGTACCGACCGCTCGACGGTGGCCCAGCTGTTCACCCGCACCCCGGGCGAGAGCACGGACTGGCGGACCAGGCCGCCGGAGATCACCACGCCCGGGCTGACCAGGCTGTCCAGCGCTCGCCCGACCCGGTCCCCCGCTTCGTGCACGAACTTGGCCGGCGGCAGCGACGGCACGTGGGTCAGGATCGGCCACTGCTCGTTGTACAGGTTGAAGATCGGCTCCACCGCGCACAGGTCCATATGGGCGTCGAAGTAAGACTCGAGCGAGCCGACGTCGCGCCAGTAGCCCGCGTCCCGCGGGGTCGCCCCCGGGACCTGGTTGAGTGAGAAGTCGTAGGCCTGCGCGCTGCCGTTCTGCACCAGGTTGGGGATGATGTTGCCGCCGATGTCGTGCCGGCTCGAGTCGTCGTCGGCATCCTTGCGCAGCGCGTCGACCAGGACGTCGGTGTCGAACACGTAGTTGCCCATGGACGAGTAGCTCAGGTCCGGATTGCCCGGCATGGGCGGCGGGTCGGCGGGCTTTTCCAGGAACGCGTCGATGGTCCGGCCGTCCGCCGCGACCCTGACGATGCCGAACGCGAAGGCTTCGGCCCGCGGGACCGGTATCGCCGCCACCGTCACCCCGGCCCCGTGCTCCACGTGATGATCGATCATCTGCATCGGGTCCATGCGGTATACGTGGTCCGCGCCGAAGACGATCACGATGTCCGGTTGCTCGTCGTTGATCAGGTTCATCGACTGGAAGATGGCGTCCGCCGAACCGGTGTACCAGTGCGGGCCGAGCCGCTGCTGCGCCGGGACCGGTGTGACGTAGTTGCCGAGCAGGGAACTCATCCGCCACGTGGTGGAGATGTGGCGGTCCAGGCTATGGCTCTTGTACTGGGTCAGGACGCAGATCTTGCGGATGCCGCCGTTGGCCATGTTGGACAGCGCGAAGTCGATCAGCCGGTAGACCCCGCCGAACGGCACCGCTGGCTTGGCCCGGTCCGCGGTCAGCGGGCTCAGGCGGGTGCCCGCCCCGCCGGCGAGCACGATTCCCAGGACTGAAGGCTTCGGCATGACCCCTCCTGTGACCGTTTCGGGTTAATTGCCATGCTCTCGCGCATCCGGCGCCGGGGGGAAGAGCTCACCCTTGGCCCCGGTTTCTGTCGCGGGCCGGGTCTTGGGGTCGGTGGCCTGCCACGCCTCGCGGGCCAGCACCTGCAGGGCACCGGCCACCGGGATGGCCAGCAGCGCCGCGACGAAGGCGCCGAACAGCCCGCCGACCAGGCTGCCGAGCGAGGCACCGACCAGCACCGCGATCAGCACCAGCAGCGGGCTGATCTTCACCGTCCGGCTCATGATGACCGGGTTCAGGATGTGGTTCTCGACCTGGGTGTAGACCAGGAACACGACCAGGGTGACGACGCCGGCCGTGAAGCCCTGCGAAAAGAAGGCGAACAGGACGGTGGGGATGCCGGCCAGGGCTCCGCCGATCATGGGCAGGAAGTCGACCAGGGCGACCCACAGGCCCCACAGGACCGGGAACGGCACGTCGAGGATCATCAGCGTCACGAACACCACCGTCCCCGCGATGAGCGAGGTCAGGAAGTTCCCCAGCATGTACCCGATCACGGACTGGTTCACCTCCCGGGCCACCCGGGTGACCCCGGCCGCGCGCTCCGGCGTCATCTGGCTGAGTACCCAGCGCCGCATCTTCGGGCCCTCGAGCAGCAGCAGCAGGACCAGGACGAAGATGGTCAGCAGCTCGATGACCAGGGAGACGGCGCCCTTGCCGATGGCCAGGGCCGGCTTGGATAGCGACTGCGCGTAGGCCACCAGCTTGGGCGTGTTCCGCTGCACCCAGGTCAAGATGTGGTACTTGCGCGCGATGTGGCCGATCCAGCCCTTGCCCTGCTCCGCGCTGGCCACGTAGCCCGGCAGCCGGTTGGCCAGGTGGGTGATCCCGCCGATCAGCGGGTAGCCGAACTCCAGGGCCAGGCCGAGGAAGGCCAGCGCGGCCAGCAGGGTGACGATCGTCACCGCGTACCCCCGGCGCAGCCGCAGCCTGCGCTCCAGCACGACCACGACCGGGTTGAGCAGCACCGCCAGGAACCCGGCCACCGTCATCAGCAGGAAGAGGTCCCGCAGCCGGTAGATCAGCTTGCCGGCCAGGTAGGTGGCCGCCACCACGGCCACTGTGACCACGATGGTCCGCAGCGGGACGTGCCGCAGGTCGGCGTACTGCCATAGCCGCGCCAGGCGGCCCGGCGGCGGAGGCTGGTCGGTCACCTGACCAGCATGCCAGGTCGCGGTGCCGCCGCAAGGTCCCGGGACCGTAACACCGCTGGCCGTCCGGCCTAAGCAGAGATCTCTGTTTTCCGAACGGACCGTGGTTTCACCGGCCCGGGCCCAGGATCGTCACCGGGAGCCTGCGCGGCCCGCGCACCTGCCCGGCGGACCAGGTGACCGCGGCCGGGTCCGACAGCTCGAAGTCCGGGTAGCGGGCCAGCCACTCCTCCAAGGCGACCCGCAGCTCCATCCGGGCCAGGTTGGATCCCAGGCAGCGATGCCGGCCCAGCCCGAACGCGGCGTGGCGGTTCCTGGCCCGGTCGAGCTGGACCAGGTCCGGGTGGTCGAAGGCGGCCGGATCCCGGTTGGCGGCCGGGAACGGCAGCAGCAGCCAGTCGCCCTCCTTGAACGGGTGGCCGTGGAAGTCGAAGTCCGCGGCGACCAGGCGCGCCATCGTGACCGGCGCGTACGCGCGCAGCAGTTCCTCCAGGGCGGTGTCCATCAGCTCCGGCTCAGTGGCCAGCCGGCGCCGGTCCTCGGGGTGCTGGGCCAGGTGCCAGAGGGAGGCGCCGATGGCTGACCACGTGGTGTCGATCCCGGCGATCATCAGCAGGAGCATGGTGCCGCGGACCTGCTCGACCGGCAGCGTGCGCCCGCCGACCTCGGCGCCGAGGAGGAAAGAGGTGAGGTCGTCCCTGGGGTGGGCGATGTGGTCCTCGATCTGGGCTTCCATGTAGGCGTCGACCTCGGTGAACCGCTCCTCCCGCTCCTCGACCGGCAGGTCGACCTCCTCGAGGACCAGGCGGATGAAGCCGCGGAACAAGTCGGCATCCTCCTGGGGGAAGCCGAGGTACCTGACGATGACCCGTACCGGGATGTGCTGGGCGTACTCGACGGCCGCGTCGAAGCTGGCCCGGCCGCCGGTGGCCGCCAGCAGTTCACGGCACAGGTTGCGGGTGAACGGCTCGAGGGCCGCGGTCGGCTTGGGCGTGAAGGCGGGCAGCAGCACCCGCCGCACCAGGCCGTGATAAGGCGGATCGGAGCTGATCGGCGGGGACAGCCCGATCGGCGCGGGCAGGTCGTCGGGGCCCGGCCGGCGCTCGCTGACCACGACCGAGCGGGAGGTGAAGTGCTCGTGATCGTAGGCCACCTCCGATACCAGGTCGTGGGTGACGGGCAGCCACGCCCCGCCGTACCGGTCGCTGTGCGCGACCGGGCACCGCTGCCGCAGGTCGTCCCAGATCGGGTAGGGGTCGGCGACCCACGCCGGGTCGGTGTGATCGAAGTCGGTGGCGAAGTCCTGGACCCGGGGGTGGCGGTCGCTCACGATTCCACCTCCGTCAGGGAGATCGCGTGCTCGGGGCAGTTGGCCACCGCCAGGCGGGCCAGGCTGACCAGGCCAGCGGGCACCAGGCCCGCACCGACTTCCCTGGACATGCCCAGGTCGTCCAGTTCGAACAGGTCGGGGGACACGCTGTAGCAGCGGTTGTGTCCCTGGCACTTGTCCGGATCGACGTGGACGCGGAAGGTCGCGTGGGTCACGGTACTCCCTGAATCAGCGGCTGCCTTTCCCTCAGGCTAACCCGGCGTCCGCCGCCGCCGGAGCGCTGGTGATCTTCGTCTTGGTCCGGTCTTTTCGACCCCGGCATACTTACGTCATGAGCGGGCTGTGGCTTCGTTTCCTGTCCGGACCGGACATCGACGCCCTGGGCCTGTCGAACGCCGACATCCTCGCCGCGGTCGAACAGGCGGTGCGCGCGCACGGTGACGGGCGCGTGGTGGTGGAGCCGCGCGTGCACCTGGTGCCGGACAACGGCGGCGCCGGTCACTTCAACGTGCTCCGCGGCCACCTGTCGGTGCCCGGGGTGAGCGGCGTCAAGGTGGTGGGCGACTTCGTGGCCAACTACGCCGCCGGGCTGCCCAGCGAGCTCGGGCTGCTGACGCTGTACGACCCGCAGACGGGCGTGCCGCTGTCGATCATGGATGCCACCCTGATCACCGCCTGCCGGACCGGCGCCATGACCGCGGTGGGAGCCCGCTACCTGGCCCGGCCGGACGCCCGGGTGCTCGGCCACGTCGGCGCCCGCGGCACGGCGTTCTGGAACGTGGTCCTGCTGGACGAGCTGTTTGACTTCGACGAGATCCGGATTACCAGCCGGCGGCCTGAGTCCCGGGAGGCCTTCGCGCGCCAGCTGGCCACGGTCACCGACACGCACGTCCGGGTGGCGTCTTCCGCCGAGGAGGTCTTCGAGGGCGCCGACATCCTGGTCGAGGCGTCCAGGCTGACCACGCCCGAGCCGCTGCTGCGCACGGCCTGGGTCAAGCCCGGCGCGTTGGTGGTGCCCTACGGCACGATCAGCGCCGTGGAGCTCGATCTGCTCGACGTGATGGACAAGGTGGTGGTGGACGACTGGCGGGAGGCGCAGTCGGGACGGTTCGGCGCGCTGCGCCGTCACGTGGACACCGGCCGACTGTCGGCCGCCTCGCTGCACGCCGAGCTGGGCCAGATCGTGACCGGCTCGCGCCCCGGCCGGGAACGCGACGACGAGCGGATCCTGTTCTGGCACCGCGGTCTGGCCATTCTCGACATCGCCGTGGGCCTGGCCATCTTGCGCCGGGCCGAGGAGCTGGACGCCGGAACCATGCTCCGCTACCGCTCTTGAGGCCCGCCGGTGAGATCACCGAGGCTTCCATTGCGGACCTCGGGCTGATCCGTTCGGTGGCCGCCGGGTACCGCGTCCGAATCGCGCCGGACTTGCTCGCGGCGGTGCGGCGACAGCGCGCCCAGGCCACGGCCGCGCTCGCTGACGGGCGACTGGTGTACGGCGTGAACACCGGCATGGGGGCACTGTCCAAGGTGCGCCTGACCGAGCAGCAGCAGCGTTCCCACCAGCGCAACCTGCTGCTGGCCCGGGCGACAGGCGGCCCGCCGTGGGTAGAGGTGCCCGAGGCCCGCGCGGTCCTCGCCGTCCGGCTGCTGACCTTCCTGTCCGGCGACGCCGCCGTGTCGGCCGAGCTGTGCCAGCGGCTCGCCGACCTCCTCAACCGCGGTGTGATACCCGCCGTGCCCCGGGCCGGCGCCGGGGCGGCGGGCGAGATCATGCAGCTGGCCCACGCGTTCGGACCCGTGGCCGGGATCGGCCGGGTCCTCGGGCCGGAGGGCACCACGGTCCCCGCGGGTCAGGCGCTGCGCGAGGCCGGGCTCGGCGAGTTCATGCTGGGCCCGAAGGAGGGCATCGCGCTGATCCAGGGGGTGCCCGGAGCGACCGGCCTGTCCGCGCTCCGGCTCGGCGAGGCGGCCGCGCTCACCTCGCTCATGGAGAGATCGGCGGCGCTGTCCATCGTGGCGGTCAGGGCGTCGCGCGATCCCTACCGCGCGGCCTGCGCCCGCGGTGACGATCTGCTCGCTGCGGTCCTCGGTCGGCTCCGCGCGGCTATCGGCGACGACCCGTCGCCACGGTCGCTGCAGGCCCCGGTGTCGTTCCGGGTGGCCGGCCCGGTCCTCACCCAGGTCGTCCGGGCGGCCGGCCTGCTGGAGGCGGCGGTCCACCGCACCCTGACCGGGGTCACCGACTCCCCCGCTTTCCTCGACGGGCAGTTCACCGGGACCGCCGGGTTCCACGGCATCGACCTGGCCGCGCACTGCGACCAGCTCACCGCGGCGTTCTGCCACGCGGCCGAGGTGGCGGCGGCCCGGGTCCACCGGCTGCTGGATCCGGCGGTCACCGGGCTGCCCGCGCAGCTGGCCCGCGAGCCCGGCCCGCAGGCCGGCCTGACTCCGGTCCACAAGCGGGCCGCCGGGGAGGTCCACGCCATGCGGCTCCTGGCCACGGCGACCCCGGTCGGCCTGATCGAGACCTCCGGCGGCCAGGAGGACGTGCAGTCGTTCGCCTGGGAAGCCGCCGAGAAGCTGGCCGCCGCGCTGCGGCACGCCCGCGCGGTCACGGCCTGCGAGCTGCTGGCCGGCTACCAGGCGGCCGCGCTGTCCGGGTTTTCCGGACGTCCGCCGACGGACCGAGCCCGGGCGCTGCTGGACTGGCTGGCGGGCATCATCGCCCCGATCGATGACGACCGGCCGTTCGGCGAGGACCTCCAGCACCTCATCGAGGCGCCCTGGCCTCCGGCCTGACATGCTTTCCCTAGCGACCAGGAGGTGGTGACGCATGACGGGCGAGACGATCCGCGACCTGCTCGATCCTCTCATCGGTAAGCGTGGCTCGATTTTCATGGTGGTCAGCAGGACCGGCCCGATCGGATTTGCCACGGCTGACAATAAGAAGCTGACCGGCGTGGAGATCCGCCCGGATGGCCTGGTCCGCCTGGAGCGCGAGAGTGGATGGGCCGTGATCGATCCGAGCGACGTGATGGCCGTGGTGTGGAACGACGACACGGAGAGCTCGCCGGGCCAGTTCCTCTAAGGCCATGAACAGATGCGGAATCTAAGTTCCGGATCTGTTCCGCTCCTGGCGGAATTATGGTTCCGCTTTGAGGAGGTCCGGTGCAGGCAGGAGGGGTCGGCTCTCTGCTCGTGGCAGCCAACGCATTCATTCGATACTAAATTCGAATTATCTCTCGACCGTCGTCAATTCGTTAAGTAGTGATACTCTGGAAGCAAGTACAACTTGAGATGAGATGAGCGCGATGCCCTTCAGGCCGATGCCGTCACGAAGAGCGTCCAGCGCGACACAATCCGAAATCGCCATCAGCCGCGTGCTCGCGGATATGGGAAGCGCCGACCAGCTCGCTCACGCCGACCCCGCAATCCGCGTCGCCTGCCCCGTCTGCGAAGCACTCAGCCATCAGCGATGCCTGGAGCGCAACCCCAAGCAATACGTCACCCCGCACGCCGAGCGAGCCGCGCTCGTAACCGGTGCCGCCGCCTGAAGGAGAGCTGGGTACCGCGGCTGACCGAACCGCCGCCCCGCTCGCACCGTTCATGCCGACAAGTGGCGCTCAACCGTGCCCGTGGAACCTATGTCGGTCATGACGGAATGAACGGGCAACCTACACCGGGTTCCTCGACGCGGACCACGGCTTCGGGGGGTGCCTCCCGCCTGATCTGTCCGGCGAGCTTCCGGACATCGTCCTCGTTGTCGGCGCCGATGATCAGGAACTTCCAGCGCCGCACCACCGGCAGGCCCTCACCTTCCAGCTTGCGCGCCAGCGCGACCGCCTCGCGGTGCGTCGGGAACTCAACCCGGGCCTGCCATCGGCCGATCCCGGCGGCCAGGGACTCGGCGGTTTCGGAGTCCTCGAGCCGCTGGTGCTCGGCCTGCCGCTCGGCTTCGGTCTGCGGCATCGCGACGTCCGGGCTCTCCCACTGCTCCTCGATGGGATGCCATCGATGCAGCGCGAACTCCGCCTGGATGTCATGCTGGGCCAGCACGTCGCGGGCGACCCGCTCAGCCTCCGCGGCGGCGATCTCGGTGCCTGCGTAGAGGAAGATCTGCGAGTCACCCGCGCCGACGACGACGGTGCGGCCGAGCTGGCGGCGGACGTCTTCTTCCACCTCATGCCCGGACAACGCCCGCTGCGCCAGTTCGACTTGCGCCTGGCCAGCCAGGGAGATGGTTACCCGCCAGTCATCGCCGTCTGTCACGGCACGACTCTAACGCACCCAAGCCAGGGGCCCGATGGACGGGCGCCGCATGGTGCCCCGGGTACGGAACAGCGGCTACTGCGCCGGGCTCCGGCGGAGCAGAGACGGAACTGGCCGAGGCGATGGCTGGCCGCCGATGATGCCCGGGAACGGGACATGGTTCCGTATCCGATACCCAGTCAACCCGAACGTATTCAGGCGAACTTCAGGAAACTTACAGTATCTTGGCCGGTTACCCTCGGCTTCCCTCAAGGTCGATGGCCGATCGTCAAGGCGTAACAAAAGGGATCAGCCGCCAGGCCAAGGGCCAGAACCGGTCACATGCCGCAGGGCGTAGCCAGGGAGCCTGGCATGAGGCGCCTGCGGCATCGCGACAGCGACGGCCGGCGGCGCGAGGATCACCACGCCCAGGCAGGCCCGGCATGCCAGCGAAGCGGACCGTGATCACGCTCATGGTGCCCGCCGGGCTGGCCGTCATCGCGTCCATGATCCATTAAGGAGCCTGACCTCATGGCGACAGGAATGGTGGTAGTTCCGCTATGCGCGGCATGCGGGTCGCCATCCAGCTGGGTCGAACTCGTGGCACCCGGTGAGCTGCCCGCGAAATGGCAGCAGTGGGACAGCGCACGACAGGGCTCCTTCTTGCTCCATCGCGACCCGCAGTGCTGGCACCTCATCGTGCAGGGCATCGCCGCGTGCAACGGGGACGGCGATCCCATAGACGCCAGCAAGGCGGAGCAGATCGCAGAGGCATTCCGGCCGCCCCTATCCTTCGCCCAGATCCACACCGCGGGATTCTACGACGATGCGGGCTTCTGCCCGGACTGCAACGCCCCCTACTGCCACAGGCACTGGCACGTGTCCGAGTCCGGTTACGGCCATTGTCCCCACGACCATGGCAAGAGCCTCGACCCGCACCGGCCACCATGAACTATCGCACCGTAGCGCGGAGCAGACTGACGACCCCTCTGCATGCTCGCTTACTAGGACCGCCCGTAACCGTTGGTTAGGCACGGTCCCGGATTCCAGCTTCCTTTCGCGATGCTAACCGCGCCGATCAGCTGCGAAGTTCGCAGATTACCGGGGAGCAGGGCGCCCGCCAAATTGGCGCCTCGAAGGTCAGCTCCCACCAGGTCTGCGTGACTCAAGTCGGCGTTTCTAAGGTCCGCACATTGCAGCTGGGCTCCTCCGAGAAATGCCGTGCCCCATAGCGAGCCCTGCAAGTTAGAGCCTCGTAGGTCAATTCCCGGGAGCCAGGCGCCGGAAAGCCCCTCGAAGCTGACCCCAGGCCAGGACTGGTCGCACAACTCGGCGTACGAAAGATCGACTGCCGGGGGTGAGCTACCGGGTTCCAACGTCATGAATCGTGCCTTGGCGTCCAGGAGTTGCTTTAGTTCGTCGGCTGCGTACTGGACATCAACCTGCCTGGGAAGCGCGCACGGGGTCCTCGTGCCAGGCTGCGCGCGGGGAATAAAGTCCGAGAGAATGATAAGGGCGCTCGTATACAAGCCGCGGGCGTCCTGACGGTCCCACGAATTCAAGGAAGTACTCGCAGCCGCCGTTAGTCGTTCGTCGACGTGCCGCCACAGAAGCTCCACCCCGGCTACGCGTTCAGCCGGTGTCTGCCCACCGATTGCCATGACCGCCGTGGTCAGCCTGCTCTCGTCGGTTTGCCGCTCGATACCTTGTTCGGCGACGGTGAGCGAGTTCCTCGACTGGATCACCGCGAAGGCTGCCGTGAAGATCGCCACCACGGTAGCCACCACCGCCACCCCGGTTGTAATGACTTGCGCCGTTGACGTCCGCTTCTGTGAGGTGACTTCATTGCGGCGATAGTCCTCCTCGCGTGGCTTCCAGTTCTCCGGGCCCGAACCGATAGCGCTCATGATCTATGTCCTTTCTGGAGTCTTATTCCAGTGAGCACCGCTCACCCGAATCCGTCAATAGGGTAATAGCCTGCGGCTGCCAGGGATCGGAAGCGAAAGCGCCTCACGCTGAAGCCCTCCGTCTACACCGCGGGGACACAAAGGCCCGCGCAAGGGGGCCATAGCCATCGCACATCACTACCTGGGCTGAACTCCCCTACCGCATTTTCTGCCTCGCATGAGACGCGAGGCCGAGCGGCCCGGGTGGTCGGCACGGTGGCGGCGGCGAGAACCAATGGCTCGCGTACGCCCCGGTCATTGGCACGCAAAAGTACCGCCAGGAATCACGCCGTACGTGGCTTTTGTCGCTTTCAAGCCTTTATGCGGAATTCTGAGGGATGACCAGCTTCCAAGACGCGTCGAGCTGATAAGCCGTTCTGTCCTAACGTCAGGTCCGCTACTGCCGTACAGGCAAGGACGTAGTCGTCGGAGCGGTATGTGGATGCTCAGGTGAAGGGAAATCTGGGTCAGATGAACCCGGGGGACCTGGAGAGAGCCCGATCAGCGATCAGCGGCTACGTGATCCGCGCTGCGAGCATGACCCCGCCGGTCGTTTTTCGTGTCGTCCTAGGACGAGGACAGTTTCCGCAGCTCAGAGCTACCGAACGTCTAGCCCGGTGATGGCGCGGCCGATGATCAGGCGCTGGATCTCCGAGGTGCCCTCGAAGATGGTGAAGATCTTCGCGTCCCGATGCCAGCGTTCGACCGGGAAGTCCCGGGTGTAGCCGTTCCCGCCGAGGATCTGGATGGCCTGCTCGGTGACCCGGACCGCGGTCTCCCCCGCGACCAGCTTGGACATCGATCCCTCGGCCCGCCGGAACGGCCGGCCCTGACGCGCCATCCAGGCCGCCCGCCAGGTCAGCAGGCGGGCCGCGTCGACGGCTGCCGCCATATCGGCCAGCATGAATGCGACCGCCTGGTTCTGCCCGATCGGCCGGCCGAACTGGACCCGCCTGGCCGAGTACTCGGCGGCGTACTCCGCCGCCGCCCGCGCGATCCCCACCGCCATGGCCGCCACGCCCGGCCGGGAGGCCTCGAACGTCCTCATCGCGGCCTGCTCACCCGCGTGGCCGCCCTCCCGGATCCGGGCCAGCCGCTCCTCGAGCCGGTCCCGGCCGCCGAGCACGCACCGCTCCGGCACCCGGACGTCGGACAGCACGACCTCGGCGGTGTGCGAGGCCCGGATGCCGTGCTTGCGGAACTTCTGCCCCATGGACAGCCCGGCCGTACCCGGCGGCACCACGAAGCTGGCTTGTCCGCGGGACCCGAGCGACGGGTCCACCGACGCCACCACCACGTGCACCTCGGCGATGCCGCCGTTGGTGGCCCAGGTCTTCACCCCGTTCAGCACCCACTCCCCGGCTGCGGCGTCGTACACCGCCCGCGTCCTGATCGCGGCCACGTCGCTGCCCGCCTCGGGCTCCGAGGAGCAGAACGCCCCCAGCTTCACGTCCCCCGGCCCGCCGAACATCTGCGGGCACCACTCCCCGACCTGCTCAGGCGTCCCGTTGGCCACCACCGAAATCGCCGCCAGCGTGCTGGCCACCAGCGACATCGCGATGCCCGCGTCGCCCCAGAACAGTTCCTCGAACACGACCGGGATGCCGAGCCCGGACGGCTCCAGGTACTGCTGGGTGTAGAAGTCCAGCGAGTAGAGCCCGATCTTGGCCGCCTCCTGGAGTACCGGCCACGGGGTTTCCTCGCGCTCGTCCCATTCCGCGCCGGCCGGCCGGATCACCGAGGCGGCGAACTCGTGCACCCAGTCCCGCGTCCGCGCCAGGTCCTCCCCCAGTTCCAGCGAGAATCCCTGGCTCCCGGGGCCTGACTCCGGCGCATCGCTCATGCTGCTGTTCCTCCCGTCGGTAAGTTACTAGAAGGTAACATCGTGGCTCTGACCGCGGGAAGGCGGCCGCCCGTACTTCGCGGGAATTCATGCCGAACGGGCCGTGGCGCCCGTGCCGTTCCTAGTAACAGCGGCCAGTGGCCGGTGGGCAGGTCGACATGGTCGGCGTCGCGGATCTTCGCGAGTCCGTATTGCTCTCACGTGGGCTATTGGTGATTGCCCGTTAATAGTCGACTACTTTCGATACTCATCGTGTACCATCCCGGACATGACGGCAGCCCCCGACCCAGACCCACGCGCCTACATGCGGCTGGCCGCGCTCATCCGGGATCAGATCGCCAGCGGGACGCTCGCTCCGGGCGCCCGGCTCCCGTCGATCGCGGTCCTGCGCCGCCAGCACGGTCACTCCCGCCAGACGGTCGGCAAGGCCATGCGCATCCTGGAGGGCGAGGGCCTGATCTACCGGGTGCCGGGCCTCGGCTACTACATCAGCCAGGGCGCGGCCGCCGCACCGCGCGGCTGACGGGCCGCCGGCCGAGCCGTGACATGGAACGGCCGCGTGCGGGTAGCGGGCTGCCACGGCCGTAAGGCGGCGCACAAGGAGAGGTGGCATCGTGAGCTGGTTCGGGCGATCGAGGCGGACGGCGCGCACGCACGTCAGGCCGACCTGGCGCGAGCGCCGGGCCGCCGAGCGGACGGCCCGGGCCGAGGCCTCGCTCCGGGAGACCGAGCAGAAGATCCACCAGATCGCCGCCGAGGTCCGCAGCGACCTCAAGGGATCGTCCTAGCCGCCCTAATCCTGGGCGTGCCGGTCGAGGAACTCGTATATGTCGGCGTCGTCGACGCCGGGGAAGCTGCCGGCCGGCAGCGCGGACAGGATGTGCGAGTGCGCACGAGCCGACGGCCACGCGTTGCCCTCCCACCGTTCGGCTAGCGCGGCGGGCGGCCGGGCACAGCACTCGCCGTCGGGGCAGGCCGAGCGTTTCCGGGTGGTCGCCTCGCGGCCGCGGAACCAGCGGGAATGCTCGAACGGCACGCCGAACGTGATGGCGAACCCGTGGTCGGCCCGCGGATCGACCTGGGCGATGCAGAAGTAGCTGCCGGACGGGGTGTCTGAGTACTGGTAGTACGCGGAGAAGCGGTCGGCGGCGCCGAACACCTGGCGGCCCGACCACTGGCGACAGAGCCGCTGCCCCTCGATGGCGCCCGATGGGTCCGCGGGAAAGACCACCCCGTCGTTCTCGTACGCCTTGTAGATGATGCCGCTGGCGTCGTTCTTCACGAAGTGACAGGGCAGGTTCAGGTGATGGGTGGCGAGATTGGTGAACCGGTGCGCGGCCATCTCGTACGACACCGAGAACAGGTCCACCAGGTCCTCGACCGAGAGGTCCCGGTCCTGTTTCGCGCGGTCGAGCGCCGGCACCGCCGCGATCTCCGGCATCAGCAGCGCGGCGGCGAAGTAGTTCGCCTCCACCCGCTGCCGCAGGAAGTCGGCGAAGTCCCGGGGCACCTGGTGCCCGAGCAGGAAGTGTCCGAGCGCCTGCAGCACGATGGCCCGCGGTGAGTGCGCGCCAACCGGCTCCTGCTTGACGTAGATCCGCCGGTTCCGCAGGTCGGTCAGCGACCGTACCGATCGGGGCAGGTCCTGGATATATCGGACCGTGAAGCCATGGTGGCTCACCACCGAGACCAGCATGCCCTGGGTCACCGCACCGCCTGAGTAGCCTCCGGCGCTAAGCGCGGCGGCCGCCTCGCGCTCGATGACCTCGAAGTAGTTGTCCCGCTCGCGCATGGCGTCCCGCAGCGCCGCGTTGGCGGCCCGGGCTTCTTCCGGGGTGGCGGTCGGCTTGGACTCCTGGGCCCGCAGTTCCGCCGCGACCGCGACCAGGTGCTCGAGCACGTCGGTGGGGACCCGCACCCCGATCTTGAGCTGCGGAAGGCCGAGGCGCCGGTAGGACGGGTCCTGCTGCGCATCGGCCAGGGCGATCTCCAGCTGAGCCCGGCGGCTGGGCGGCTGCCGGCTGAGCAGGTCGGACACCGGCACCGACAACGCGGTGGCCAGCTGCTCGATCAGCGAGAGCTTCGGCTCCCGGCGCCCGTTCTCGAGCAGGGACAGCACTGAGGGAGCGCGGCCCACCCGCTGCCCCAACTCGGTGAGCGTCAGGCCCCGGGTCCGGCGCAGATGACGCAGCCTCTGACCGAAGGTCACAAGGTCTATACCATCGGTCTGAACCAAATTCTGGCGATCTTTCATCGTGAAGCTAACTATATGTTGCTACTTTGGAAAGATTCTACAATTTTTAGGACCTTCTCCTCTATCTTCCTGTGGGCCGGCCAGACACGCTGAGGTAAAGACCCCGACCGGACCGGGATCCCAGCATTTCCAGGAAGGCACCACAGTGGACACGATCAGCCAGCAGGCGGCCAGGCTAAGCGCGGAGTGGGCCACGGACGCCCGGTGGAAGGACACCTCCCGGACCTATTCGGCCGAGGACGTCATCCGGCTGCGCGGCACGGTCCGTGAGGAATACACGTTGGCCAGGCTCGGCGCCGAGCGCCTCCGCAAGCTGCTGGAAGCCGAGGACGCGGTCACGGCCCTCGGCGCGGTCACGGGCATGCAGGCCGTCCAGCAGGTCAGGGCGGGCCTCAAGGCCATCTACCTGTCGGGCTGGCAGGTGGCAGCGGACGCGAACCTGGCCGGGCAGACCTACCCGGACCAGAGCCTGTACCCGGTCAACTCGGTGCCGCAGGTGGTGCGCAGGATCAACAACGCGCTGCTGCGCGCCGACCAGATCACCTGGTCGGAGTCGGCGGACGGCGACATGCGCACCTCGCCGTACTGGCTGGCGCCCATCGTGGCCGACGCCGAAGCCGGATTCGGCGGCGTACTGAACGCGTATGAGCTGATGAAGTCCATGATCGCGGCAGGTGCGGCCGGGGTGCACTGGGAGGATCAGCTCGCGTCCGAGAAGAAGTGCGGTCACCTGGGCGGTAAGGTCCTCATCCCGACCAGCCAGCACATCAAGACGCTGAACGCGGCCCGGCTGGCCGCCGACGTATGTGGCGTGCCGACGCTGGTGGTCGCCCGCACCGATGCGCACGCGGCCACGCTGCTGACCTCGGACGTGGACGAGAGGGACCAGCCGTTCCTCACCGGAACGCGCACCCCGGAGGGGTTCTACCGGGTGCGGAACGGGATCGAGCCGTGCATCGCCCGGGGGCTGGCGTACGCGCCGTACTCCGACCTGATCTGGATGGAGACCTCCACGCCCGACCTCGATGTGGCCCGCGAGTTCGCCGAGGCGATTAAGAGCCAATACCCGGACCAGCTGCTCGCCTACAACTGCTCGCCATCGTTCAACTGGCGCGCGCACCTGGACGAGGCGACGATCGCCAAGTTCGGCAAGGAGCTCGCGGCCATGGGCTACCGGTTCCAGTTCATTACGCTGGCCGGCTTCCATGCGCTCAACCACTCCATGTTCGAGCTGGCCAGCGGCTTCGCCTCGGAGGGCATGCCCGCCTATGTCAGGCTGCAGGAGGCGGAGTTCGCGGCCGAGAAGTACGGCTACACCGCCACCCGGCATCAGCGCGAGGCCGGGACCGGCTACTTCGACCTGGTTACCTCGGCGATCTCCCCCAACGCCGAGACGGTCGCCCTGGCCGGCTCGACCGAAGCCGAACAGTTCCACGCAGCCTGAGCACGCTCCGCACACGGAACCCCGGTTCACCGGCTCCAGCGCCAGCCGCGGAATCAGTAAGCTGTAGTCGGGAGTACTGCCCGGACCGCCCGGGTTCCCGGGATCCGCGGGATCCCAGGGTGCCTGCGCCCGCCCCGGCTCCACGCGGGGCTGCGGCTTGGTCTCGGCCCAGTCGGCCAGGAGCCCGCCGCCCGCCATGGTCTGCGTGGTCCCCAGGTCCGGATAGGCGCCCGGGGTGGCCTCGTAGGACGCGGGCACCGCGACGGCAGTCCGGCTCCGCCACCGGGACGGCACGAACAACGGGATGATCATGGCCGCGCCGACCAGGGCCAGGACGCCGTCGAAGAGCAGGGCCTCGAAGCCGGTGCCGTAGGCCTGCGACTTCAGCGGGATGTACTGGACCGCGCGCCGCACGCTGAACAGGTACAGCCCGGTCCAGGCGAGCAGGGCCAGGCCTGGCAGGCCGGCCGCGAGCGGCGAGATCACCGGCAAGACCATCAGGATCCCGGCCAGCAGGCCCACGGCGAGCAGCACGCCGAACCCCTCTAGAACGGCGTGGTCGTGGATGAGAGAGCCGCTCCCGGCCGGCAACGTGCCTTTGGCCGAGCCGCTGAGCAGCTTGAGGTAACCCCAGGAGCCTGCGAAGAACACCGCAGCGGCCATGACGATGGCCAGGGCCACACCGATCAGATGGCGCATATCCTTCAACCCCTTTAACCGATCACAGAGGGAAGCTTACGACCAGGCACGCCGCACGTCATGAGCTCCGCGGCGTGTCGTCACGCGAGTGAGCAGCCACGTTCCCCGGCGGCCCGCTTAGCGCGGTCACAGCTTCCACCCAATATGCTGGCCCGGTGCGCATTCACGCCATCTTCGGGGGAATCGGCGCGTTCGCCGTCAAATTCCGCTGGGTCGTCATCGCGGCCTGGCTCATTGCCGCCATCGCCGTACCCAAATTCCTGCCCTCGCTTAACAGCGTCACCCAGGGCAACAACAGTGCTTTCCTGCCTGCCAGCGCGCCCAGCGAGCAGGCCGCGCAGCTCGCGGCCCCGTTCGGGACCACGAACCTGATCCCGGTGCCTGTGATCGCGGCGGTCAACCAGGGCACCCTGAGCGCCGCGGACACGGCCTGGCTGGCTGGCTTGCAGCACGACCTGGCCACGGTGCCGACCGTCGTAGCCGTACATGACCTCGGCCGGTCGGCCGACGGGCAGGCCGAGCAGCTCCAGGTGCTGTCCGACGTAAACCAGGGCAGCCAGCCGGACCAGACCACGCTGGTGGACAACCTCCGGGCGGAGATCGCCAAGGCGGGACGGCCGTCCGGGCTGCAGGTGCACCTGGCCGGCCAGATCGCGATCAACGTGGACCAGCAGGCCAAGTCGGGCAACACGGGGAACCAGGTCGAGCTCCTGTCCGTGGTCTTCATCCTGGTCCTGCTGCTGCTGATCTTCCGGTCGCTGCTGGCCCCGCTGATCACGCTGATCCCCGCGTTCGTCGCCGTGGCCATCTCCGGTCCGCTGGTCGGCGAGGCGGCGCACGCAGGGCTGAAGGTCTCGGTCATCGCGCAGCTGCTGCTGATCGTGTTGGTGCTCGGGGCCGGGACCGACTACGGGCTGTTCCTCGTCTTCCGCGTCCGGGAGAACTTGCGCGACGGGGCGGATCCGAAGGACGCAGTGCGGGCGGCGGTCACGCGGGTCGGTGAGACGATCACCTTCTCCGCCCTCACGGTTATCGCCGCGCTGCTGTCCCTGCTGGTCGCCACCTTCCAGATCTACTCCGAGCTCGGCATCCCGCTGGCCATCGGCATCGGCACCATGCTGCTCGCCGGACTCACCCTGCTGCCCGCGCTGCTCGCGGTGTTCGGCCGAGCCGCGTTCTGGCCAAGCAAGACCCGCGAGGGCACCGGCCAGATCGGCTGGTGGGGGCGCGTCGCGGCGCGGGTCGTGCGCAGGCCCGCCGTGACGCTGACCATCGGCGTCGTCGCCCTCGGCACGCTCGCGATCGGGGTGGGGAGTTACAAGCCCGGCGGGTTCGGCGGCTCGATCAGCGCGCCGGCCGGAACCGACTCCGCGGCGGGCACCGCGCTGCTGAGCGAGCACTTCCCGGCCAGCTCGGCCAACCCGACGAACCTGATCTTCAAGCTGACCCAGCCGGTCTGGTCCGATCCTGCGCCGGTGGTCGCCGCGACCAGCCAGCTGACCGCGAGCGGGCTGTTCACCGGGGTCACCGGCCCGCTGAACCCGGCGGGCGTCGCGCTGACGCCGGCTCAGTACCAGGCGCTGCACGCGACGCTGGGAAACCCGGCGGTGCTGCCCGCCATTCCCGCAGGCCATCCCAACATCCCGCTCGCCGAGTACGAGGCCTACCGGGCCACCGCGCAGTACGTCAGCCCTGACGGCGAGACGATCCAGTACGAGACCGGCCTGAAGGCCGGCGATCCCTCGACCAGCGCCGCGATGAATGCCGTACCCTCGGTCCGCGCCGAGGCGGCCCAGGTGGCCAAGACCCTGGGCGCGACCCAGTATGGGGTGGCCGGCGAGGCGCCCGCCTTCTACGACATCAGCGCGATATCCGACAGCGACCTGGTCCACGTCGTGCCGATCGCGATCGTGATCATCGGCCTGCTGCTGTGCCTGGTGATACGCTCGCTGATCGCGCCGCTGTACCTGATCGCGTCGGTGGCGCTGTCGTATTTCGCCGCCCTCGGACTGTGCGTCATCATCTTTATCAAGATCGGTGGGAACAGCGGCCTCACCTTCATCCTCCCGTTCCTGATGTTCATTTTCCTGCTCGCGCTCGGCGAGGATTACAACATCCTCGTGATGAGCAGGATCAGGGAGGAGGCTCAACACCTGCCGCTACGCGAGGCGGTCAGCCGGGCAGTCGGCGCGACCGGGACCACGGTGACCTCGGCCGGGCTGGTCCTGGCCGGGACGTTCTCGGTGTTCGCGATCGTCGGCGGCCGCCAGTCCGGCGGCAGCCAGATCGTCGACGTCGGGATCGGGCTGGCGCTGGGCGTGCTGATGGACACGTTCGTCGTCCGCACCGTCCTGGTGCCGTGCACGGTCGTGCTGCTCGGCCGGTGGAACTGGTGGCCCTCCAAGCTCAGCCGGGCCGACCAGCAGCCGGGCGCGGCCAGCGCGCCGACCGCCGAGCCGGCCGAGCCGCACATCCGCTGACCCTTCCCGCCGGGTGAGCCGAGGCTCAGTCGGCCTGGGCGTCGATCGAGGAGGTCAGGTCGCGCAGGGCGGGGGCGGCGTCGCGCAGGGCGGCCCGGTCGCGCTGCGGAAGCGCGGCCAGCGCGGCCTGGATGATCTCCTGGTTCACCCGGTGCCAGCGGCTGACCGCCGCCGTGCCCTGGTCCGATAGGTCCAGGCTCACGGTGCGGCGGTCACCGGTTCCGTCGGCACCGGGACCGCCGGGCCTCCGGGTCACGTAGCCGGCCGTCTGAAGGCCGCTGAGCAGGGTCGCCACCGAGCTGGGCGCGAGCCGCAGCATCCGGGCCAGCTGGCTCGGCCGGATCCCGGCGTGCTCGGCCATGCACGACAGCAGCTCAAGCTGGGCTACGGAGAGCCCCAGCGCGGGGTCGACGGCCCGCGCGGCGCGGCGCATGGCCCGGCGGAGACGGGACACGATGTCGGCCAGCTCGGGGCCGATCTGCTCGTGCCCGGGCAGGTCCTGGGCTACGTTGCCCTCAGCTGAAGCCACCTGACGGGTCTGCCTCCCTGGGACGTCCGGCCGGTCCCCGCGCCTGCGCGCGGCCGGCCAGCGCAATCGCGGCCGCGGCGGCAGCGACGACGGCGAGCACGATGAACGCGGGCCGCGCCGACCCAGCGTACCCGTGACCAGCGCTGCCCAGGTGCAGCGCGAGCGCCATGAGAGAGATGCCAAGGGTCGTGCCGATCCCCCTGGCCATGCTGACCAGGCCGCCGAGCAGAGATGCCGACGAGTCGGCGGTACTGCGCATGATGACCGTGTTGTTAGCGGGCACGAACAGGCCGAGGCCTAGGCCAGCCAGCGCGAGCTGCGCGACCACGGTCTGCACCGTCACCGGCATGAAGACCTGCGCGCCCATGACCGCGCAGGTCACCATGGCGCCCGCGAAGCCGCGCTGACTATCGGTCCAGGTCCGGGGCAGCACCGCGTCGCCGAACAGCGCGGCCAGGCCGAACCCGAGCGGCAGGGCGGACAGCAGCAGGCCGGTGCGGGCCTCGCTACCGAGGTCATGGCCGAGCATCTGCGGGATCAGCACCAGCGGCCCGAACAGCACCAGGTAGCCGCAGGCCGCGCCGGCCAGGCCGCGCGCCAGCGGCGCGGAGCGGAGCAGCCAGACCGGGATCAGGGGGTGTCCGGTGGTCGCCTCGCGTCGGATAAACGCGGCCAGGCCGACTAGCGCGAGCGCCGCGAGCAGCGCGGTCACCCAGGCTGGCAGGCTCAGGCCCGAGGCCGCGGACAGGGTCAGCAGCAGCGTGCTGGTCCACGCCACCAGCAGCAGGGTGCCTAGCCAGTCGAACCTCTCCGGTCTGCTGAACTGCCTCGTACGCGGCAGCAGGTAGCGGCCCGCGACGATCGCCACCAGGCCAACGGGGACGTTTACCCAGTACACCGCGCGCCAGCCGACCGTAGCGGTGAGCAGGCCACCCAGAGTGGGGCCCAGCGCCAGCCCGATGGACTGCGCGCCCGCCTGCACGCCCAGCGCGAAGCGCATCCGGTGTTTGGGCGCGCTGGTGGTCACCAAGGCCACGCTGTTCGACTGGAGCATCGCCGCGCCGACCGCCTGGGCCAGGCGGAGCAAGACCAGGGCGCCGAGCGAGGGGGCCAGGCCGCACGCCGCGGAGGTCACCGTGAACACGGCGAAGCCGTAGGTGTACACGAGCTTGCGGCCGACCGCGTCGCCCAGTCGTCCGGCCGGGGCGAGCAGGGCAACCAGGCCAAGGAGGTAGACCAGGGACACCCACTGTACGGCGGCGACCGGGACGCCAAAGTCACGCTGCATGGCCGGGAACGTGATCGTGACGATGCTGGCGTCGAGCTGGCCCATGAAGGCGCCGAAGCAGACTACGCCGACCGCCAGCCACGGCGCCCGGGGGCTGTCCCGCACCGCGGCAGGGCGAGGCAGCTCTCGCAAGATACTTCTGTAACCGAACATCCTGCGCCGAGAATATCAAAACTACTTCTGTAACCGAACATTATGGGATAGGCGAGGTGGGGTGCGCGGGGATACAGGTGCGGTCCGGCTGGGGAGCGCCGTCGGTCGGATCGCGCCGGCTGGCCATCATCATTGGCCTGGATACCGGGATTAACTCCGGACATGCCGGGCGCGGTGCTGGCCATGGAGGATCAGACCCGACAGACTCATGGAGGTAGAGCAGTCCGCCGTCTCTGCGCTGGCCGCTGGGCTAGAGTACGCCGGGAAAGGGCCAGCAACGGACGGCAGCGGGACCGACCCTGCAGGCCGCGGAGGGGCTTTCACGGGTCGGAACGGAAGGGACGACGATGCAGGAACTGCGCTTCGTCGCGGTCAGCGAGGACGGCCGTTATGCGGTCCTCGCCATCCCCGGGCGAAGCGCACGTTTCATGCTGCCGATAGACGAGCGGCTCAGGGCGGTGGCTCTGGGCCAGACCTCCCGGCTCGCGCAGTACGAGATCGAAGTGGAGAGCCCGTTGCGACCCAAGGAGATCCAGGCACGAATCCGGGCCGGGGAAACGGTGGACGAAATCGCGGACGCGGCCGGCATTGCCGTCGAGCGCGTGCGCTGGTTCGAGGGACCGGTCCTGGCCGAGCGCGCCTACATCGCGGACCAGGCACAGACCGCGTCGGTCCGCCGCCACGGAGATTCCACCCCGGGCCCGCGGCTGGGCGAGATCGTGGCCGAGCGGCTCAATGCGATCGGGGCCGATCCGGACGACGCGCAGTGGGACGCGAAGAAGCGTGGCGACGGCAGCTGGCAGGTCCAGCTCACGTTCACCTCCGGCGGCCGCCTGCACACGGCCGAATGGGTCTTCGATCCGCGGCGCCGGCACGTGCTGCCTAACGACGACAACGCCGCGCGCATGTCGCTGCCCGGTGCCGAGCCACCCCAGCCCGCGGCGCCGCCACCGGGCGAGGCGACGATCACCCGGCTGGCCCCGCGGCTCGGCAACGCTCGGCACGAGCGGTCGGCGCCGGGACGGCCATCTGTCTCCGAGCCGGCCCCGCCTGCGCCGGGACCGGCCGCCCCGCCCGCGTCCCGGGAGCCCGATCCGGCACCCCTGGTCGCCGCGGAGAGCGTGCGGACGAACCGTCAGGCTGCTCCCCCGCCCGCCGCCGAGACGGTGGCCGAGCCCCCGGCCGCGACGGGCGATTCGGTGGCGCAGACCGAGCCTGCTGGCGAGCAGACCGGCCGCCAGGGCCGCAAAGCGGCGCGCGGCCGACGATCCTCGGTCCCGTCGTGGGACGAGATCATGTTCGGCAGTTCCCGCCAACGAGACTTACGGCGACCTGTCCCGCCATCGGTCGCTTTCTCCAGGCGATCTGGGCACGAGCCGGCTCGCGTCCCGATTCAGCCAAGCCCCTCGCGGTCTGCCGTCGAGGACACTGCCGCGAACGGAGCGGGCAGCGCGGCGCTGGCCGCGGCGGCCAGAAGGCTTCGCTGGCGGGCGATGGCGGCGTGCCGCTCCTCCGGCAGCGCGGATTCGAGCAGCGTGTCCGGCATCAGCCCTCTCCGGTTATCCGTGTCCGTGCCCGGACATGCTCCCATCTTGCCCGGACCATTCAACACGTCCTCTCGCCCTACGCTTCCTAGCAGGTTCTAATATCAACCGTCGGCAAGAGAGAGGCGAAGGTGAATTCAGGCCAGCACCGGACTCGCGGCGAGAAGCCGCGGCGGCCATCCCGCTGTGCGGCGGCGGTCCTGGCGCTGGCGGCGGCTCTGACCGTGGCCGGCTGCGGACAGGCCGGCCAGGGCGCACCGGTCGCGCCGCGGACGATGTCGGTCAGCAGCGAGGCATTCAGCCAGAGCCAGAACGTCCTCCCGCAGCGTTATACCTGCCACGGCGACCGGGTCAATCCGCCGCTGGACTGGTCCGGCGCGCCGGCCGACACCAAGAGCCTGGCGCTCGTGGTCGACGACTCTTCGGCGCCCATCACGCCGTACATTTACTGGCTCGTGTTCGACATCCAACCCGGTACGACCGATATCCAGGAAGGTGGGCTGCCGACCGGGGCGCGACAGGCACTGAACAGCGCGGACACCGCGACCTACGATGCGCCCTGTCCGAGCGGTCATTCTCACTCGTACCGTTTCACGGTTTATGCGCTGAACCGTGAGCTAACCCTGCCGAATGGCGCTCCCTTGCTGGAGGTATGGACGGCGATCGCGAACGCCACAATCGGACGCGGACGAATAGTGGTAACCGGGAACCCGTGATCATCCTGATACCTGCCGTAATCAGCTTTAAGCGGAAGTTTTTCAATCGTGTGACACGGTCCCCAGTGGTAAGCCACAATCGGTGATGATCAAGCGGGTTCCGGGGCGTTCGCGACAACGAGGGAAGGCTCGCGTCATCGGCCGCGTGTGTCTGGCAAGCGCCCCTAATACCCTCCACCGGGCCCAGAATTCTGGATGGAGACCATGATCCTGGTCGCGGGACTCGCCATTGCGGGACTGGCCGGCATAGCGGCCGCCTTCTACTTCAGCATGCGGCCCGGGGGTTCCCGGGTCCGGGCGGCCGGGCCTGGCCGGGCCGCGGACAGCCGGGTTCCCGCCAGCAGGAGCAGGACCTCGCCACCGTCGGGCCGAGCGGACCGGTCCGCCCGGTCCGGCACACCCGCCCGGTCCGGCACACCCGCCCGGTCCGGCACACCCGCCCGGTCCGGCAGACCCGTCACAGCCGCAGCAGCCGCCGGATCTGCCGGATCGGCTGGATCTGCTGGATCCGGGAGCGGACGGGCCACCGATCGCACCGAGGCCAGCACCGTGATCGACTTCACCGGCCCGCAGCCGGTCCTGGACGAGTCGGAACCCCCGGTCACGGGCCGCCGGGCCCGGCACGGCAACCGCCCGGCCGACCCGCCGGACGAGCGGGAGCCGGGCCGCCGGGCCGCGGCGCAGCGACTCCCCGAGGCCGACACCGACGACGCGGCCAAGACGCCCAGGTCACGTCGGCGCGTGAGCTGGCGCAAGGGAACCGACGTCGACGAGGAACTGTGGCCGACCGAGGCATTCGGCGGTGTCTCCGACGAGCAGTTCTGGGACGACCTAGCCGCCGACAAGCCGCTGGCCACGACCGCGCGCACCGCTCAGCCGGAGACCACGGCCCGGCGGCGGCCACCGAATGCCGGCCCGCTGCCGGACCTGCGTCCTGCTGGGAGCCCACTGCCGGACCTGCGTCCCGGTGACGACCGGAGCCGCGAAGACGGCGGGCGAGCGGCCTCCGACGGTCCGGGTACGCACCCGCAGCCCCGGCTCGGCCCGGACGACCGGACCGCGATCCAGCCGGCCACGCAGCCTGCCGTTCAGCCTGCTGCGACCGCTTCGGTCGCGACGCAGCCTTACCCGACGGCGACGCAGCCGCCGCGGACCGCCACCCAGCCGGTTCGTGCTGCCCAGCAGCCTGCCGGATCGCGCGGGCGGTCGCACGCCACGATCAGCGCGGACGAGGATCCGCTGACCAGCCCGGCGTATTCGCTGCGAGCCAAAGGCAGCGTCGACGGCCGGTCGCGCCGGCCGAGGGACCTCAGCCGCGAGCAGTACGAAGCCGCCGTCACGCAAGAAACCCAGACCTTCAGCATGGCCGACGCCCAGACGGCGGGCGGCGGGTATCCCGACGGGGCGCCTCCGTTCCGGCAGTTCGACCGGCCCGCGCCGGACGGCTACGGCCGGTCCGATCCGCCCCGCGCCGGTGGGTACCGATCCGATCCGCTGCGGCCCGATCCGCGGCGATCCGACCACCTCCGGCCCGATCCGCTCCGGCCGGGCGACGGGTACGGCGGCACCGTCCCCAATAGCGCCTACCCGTATCTGCAGCAGGCGTACGGTGAGCCGACGTCCTCGGTGAACACGCCACCCTACGGCGACAGCTACGGATACGGGAATCCGGTCGGCCAGGCCAGTCCAGCCGGCGACCCCAGGCGAGCGAACGGCGGCTGGAGTCCTGGCCAGGCCGGCGGGACCGGCGACGAGAACAGGGCCTCGCGTCCGGGGTACCCGCCGGTCAACGGCTACCGCGGTCCCTACGATCCGCAAGGCTACGACCGCCGGTTAACCACCCTGCGCTGACCTCGCGCACACTAGGGGCATGCCCGAGGGAGACGTGGTTCTGGCACACCGCCCGGCGCCTGCATGAGGCGCTGGCGGGCCGGACGCTGACCCGCAGCGACTTCCGGGTGCCGCGGCTAGCCACCGCCGACCTGACCGGTGACGTGGTCACCGAGACCGTCTCCCGCGGCAAGCACCTGCTGACCCGGACCAAGAACGGCCTCACCGTCCACACTCATCTCCGCATGGACGGCAGCTGGCGGGTCCGGCCCGTGGCCGAGCCACTCAGGGACAGTCACCGGATCAGGCTGGTGCTCGCCAACGACGACTGGCAGGCGGTCGGCTATCAGCTCGGCGTGGTCGAGCTGATCAGGACCAGCGAAGAGCCGCAGGTCACCGGACACCTGGGGCCGGACCTGCTCGGCCCGGACTGGGACTGCGCCGAGGCGGTGCGGCGGCTGTCCGCCGAACCCGGCCGCCCGATCGGCGAGGCCCTGCTCGATCAGCGCAACCTGGCCGGGATCGGCAACCTTTACAAGGCCGAGGTGCTGTTCCTGCGGGGCGTCGACCCGTGGCAGCCGGCCGGCGACGTCGCCGATCTCGGCGCCACGGCCGAACTCGCGCGCCGCCTACTGGAAGCGAACAAGGGCCGGATCGGCCAGGTCACCACCGGCAGCTGGCGCCGGGGCGAGGAGACCTGGGTGTACGGGCGGCGCGGCCGCCCGTGCCGACGCTGCGGCACGCCCATCCGTTCCGAGGGACAGCAGGACCGGGTTACGTTCTGGTGCCCGTCCTGCCAGCCTGGCACAGGACCGCCAGCTCAGATGCGCGGTCGGCCCGGCCCAGCCTGACCCTGTACCCGGCCGTCCATGCGGCGACCACGACCGCGATCCCGGCGAGCATGCCGAATGCGCCGGCCTGCCCCGACACGGCACCCAGGCCGGCCGCCAGGTACGGCGTGGCGAAGCCCAGGTGGGCCAGCGCGTCATAACAGGCGACCACCGCGCCGCGCTGGTTCGGCCCGCCCTCACCACCGCGTTCGCGGAGCGCCGCTGGATCGCCACCCGGGAGGCCAGCCGCATCGTCACCGTGACCAAGGCCGGTCAGGCCGGCCTGCGGACTGGCTCGGCATCGACCTCGCCGAGCTCCGGGCCGCCGCTTAGCGCGCTGTGTACGGTGCGGACGGGCATCAGGTGACGTTGTCGCGCAGGCGGGTCAGAAGCGACTCGAGCTGGTCGACGTCGTGCTCGGTAAGCCCGGCTCGCAGCCGCTGGTCGAAGGCGAAGGCTACCTCCCGCAGGCCGGAGAACAGCGCGTCGCCCTCCGGGGTCAGCTCCACCAGGTGCAGGCGGCGATTGCGGGGATCGCGACGCCGGGTGACCAGCCCGGCCGACTCCATGGCGTTCAGGTGATGGGAGAGCGTGGCGCCCTGGACTCCGACCGCGTCGGCGAGTTCGCGCTGGCTGGCGAGCTGCCCGCGCTTCAGCGAGATCAGCACGAGCCAGACCGGCAGCGATCCGCCCGCCTCGGCCAGGGCGTCGTCGAAGGCGCGGCTGACGGTTCTGGACATCCTGGTCAGGTGCAAACCCAGCGGCTCGCGTGCGGGACGGCCCATGACCGGAGCATACCACAATTGATTGACATCTAATCATTAGATATCATACGATTCGATGTCATGGATGAGCAGACGGCAGACCAGACGGTAAACCAGCCGGGGCACGGGGACCAGGCCATGTACGGACGGGTGGCGCTGGTCGCCGGGGCCAGCAAGGGCATCGGCGCGGCGACCGCCGAGGCGTTCGCCGCGGCCGGGGCCGCCGTGGTGCTGGGCGCTCGCGACACCGCCGCGCTCGAAGCCGTCGCCAGCCGGATCCGCTCGCGCGGCGGCCGGGCCCTGGCCGCCTACCTCGACGTCACCGACGCCGACTCGATGCGTCAGCTGGTGGAGCAGGCGCTGTCGACCTTCGGCCGGCTCGACGCGGCGTTCAACAACGCCAGCGCCGGCCCGCCGCCGACGCCGCTGGCCGACATCGACCCCGCCGAGTTCGACCTCGGCATCGCCACGAACATCCGGGGCACCTTCCTCGGCATGAAGTTCCAGATCCCGGCCATGCTGCGTAGCGGCGGAGGCGCGATCGTGAACATGGCCTCGATCGCCGGCCTGAACGGCACCGCCAACCTGGCGGCGTACGTGGCCGGCAAGGCGGGGATCATCGGCCTGACCAAGGTCGCCGCGCTGGACTACGCGGACCAGGGCGTCCGGGTCAACGTGGTGGCCCCGGGCCCGATCCTGACCTACCACCTGGAGGCGGCCGGCCCGCAGGCCCAGCAGGGCGCCGCCATGTCCACGCCGATGCGGCGGGTCGGCCGCCCGGCCGAGGTGGCGCAGGTCGTGCTCTGGCTGTGTTCCGCGCAGTCCTCGTTCGTCACCGGGACCGTGGTGCCGATCGACGGCGGCCAGGCGGCCGGGAACAAGCCGCAGCACATGTACCGGCCGGGCCAGCCCATGGAAGCCCGGCCCGCGGGTGGTTAGGCGTACTCGTGGCCCAGGTCGACGATGCAGAACCGGTTGCCGTCCGGGTCGGCCAGGACCACGAAGTCGGGATCGTCTGGGTAGCTGTCCCACTCGACCCGGCGGGCGCCGAGCGAGACCAGGCGATCGGCCTCCGCCTCCTGTTCGTCCACCCCGGTCACGTGCAGGTCGAAGTGCAGGCGCGGGTAGGCCTCGGGCG
>CAWICW010000038.1:0-19558 GCA_963834685.1 uncultured Actinomycetes bacterium
ACCATCGCCGCCGCCTACATCGTGCTGGCCATGCTTCCCCGCCTGGATGTGGTGGCCGGACTGGCCGTCGCGTACGGGATCACCAACCTGGTCGGGGCGACAGTCGGCTGGGCCCTGCTGCTCCGGCGGGTCGGCAGCCTGGACGGCCGGGCCATCGCCCGCAGCCTGACCCGGATGCACCTGGCCACCGTGCCCGGCCTGGTCTTCGCGGTGGCGGTCATGATCGCCGCCGGGCATGTCCTGCACAACCCCAGCGCGGCCTACGGCTTCGTGGTCACGGTGGTCGGCGGCGGCGGCGCGGTCCTGCTGTACGCGCTGTGCGCCCGGGCGCTGCGGGTGGCCGAGTTCGGGTTCCTGGCCCGGACAGTGGCGGCGAAGTTCGGCGGGCGGAGCAGGCGGCATTAGCATGGGTAACGACCTATGAGCACATACACGTCGGAACCAGGAACCCGGCTGGCGGGGCGGTACCGCCTCGTAGACCAGACGAGCGCTGGCACCGGCTGGGCGTTCTGGAAAGCGACCGACGAGACTCTCGCTCGCTCTGTCACCGTGCTCACGTTCGCGGCCGACTTCCCCAGGGTCACCGAGGCCATCACCGCCGCGCGGGCCGCGAGCAGGCTCGGCGACCCGCGTTTCTCCCAGGTGTTCGACGTCGAGGACGCCGGCGAACTCGACTACGTGGTACTGGAGTGGGTAGCCGGCGAGTCACTGCTGGACATGCTGGCCGACGGCCCCCTGGACGCCCCGAACGCCGTGTCGCTGCTGTCCGAGGCGGCCCGGGCCATTGCGGCGGCGCACGCCGGCGGGCTGGCCCACCTGCGGCTGAACCCGGCGTGCCTGCACTGGACGCGCGGCAGCGGCGTGAAGATCACCGGGCTGGGCATCGACGCCGTCCTGGCCGGAGTGACGCCCGCCACGGACGGCGACGGCGCCGAAGATGGCCAGAGCCCCGAGCTGACCGACACCCGGGACCTGGCCCGGCTGCTGTACGCCGCGCTGACCGGTTACTGGCCGGGTCCGCTGGAACCGGCCAGGCCCATGGACCCCGTGGACCCCGTGGACCCCGTGGAGCCCGCGGATGCCGCGGAACCCGGCGACCCGCAGGACCGGACCGGGCCGACCGGGCTGCCCCCGGCGCCGGAGGCCGACGGGGTGCCGTGCACCCCGCGGCAGGTGTCCGCGGCCGTGCCGGCCACCATCGACGCCCTGACCTGCCAGGCGCTGTTCCAGCGGCCCAGCCGCCACGGCCCGGCGCTCAGCACCGCGGCGATGCTGGCCGAGGCCCTGGCCGACGTGGCCCAGCCCGACCCGCTGCCGGTGCCCGCCGCGGCCACGGCCTCGTTCCGCCCGCCGGCGGACGACCGCTACCGGCAGAACGGGCCCACCAACCCGTACCCGGCGGCCGACCCGGCCGCGCGGCCCCGGGCCGGAGCCCCCTACCGCCGGCCGCCCGCCGACCGCTCCTCGGCGCGGGCGGCGATCGTCAGCGCCGTGATCGTGATCGTCCTGGTGGCGGCCGGCGTGGTCGGCTGGGCGCTCAGCCACCGGGGCACCCCGCCGACGTCCGCGCCGCCGACCCACAGCCCCTCGTCCTCGTCCGCTCCGTCCGCGGCAGCCTCGGTGGTGCTCACCCCGGTCAGCGCGAACAGCTTCGACGCCCTCGGCGACGACGGCGGGAACGAGGACGGCAGCGGGGCCAAGTACGCGATCGACAACAACCCGAGCACGTTCTGGCACACCGAGTACTACTTCACCTATCCGAATTTCGGCAACCTGAAGAAGGGCACCGGACTCATACTGGATATGGGTAAGCAAGTGCGGCTGAGCCAGGTGGTGGTCCAGTTCGGCGCCAGCTGCTGTGCCGACGTCGAGATCGAGATCGGGAACGACAACACCCCGGCCCCGTCCGCGCTGAACTCCTTCACCGAGGTCGCGAGCTCCACGACCGCGCACGGCAGCACGACGTTCGACGTGAGCGGCAATACCACCGGCCGTTACGTCCTGATCTGGATCACCCGCCTCCCGCCGCTGGCCGGAACGGGCAATCAGTACGAGGCGCAGATCTACAACGTCGTGGTCCATGGTTCCGCCGTGAGCCAGTCAGGCTGATGCCTCGTGCCCGGCACGGTGCCCATCTTCGGCGGCGAATGGCCCTCGGACACTGAACTCCTCCGCCGGCACGTGGCGGGAGACGGCGACGCCTTCGGCGAGCTGTTCCGCAGGCACCGCGACCGGCTGTGGGCGGTAGCGCTGCGCACCGTCTGCGACCCCGAGGAGGCCGCCGACGCGCTGCAGGACGCGATGATCTCCGCCTTCCGCCGGGCGGCCGACTTTCGCGGCGACTCGGCCGTCACCACCTGGCTGCACCGCATCGTGGTCAACGCCTGCCTCGACCGGCTGCGCCGCCGGGCCGTCCGCCCGGTGACGTCCGCCGGTGACGAGCAGGCGCTCGAGGCTCTGCTGGCGCACGACCCGGATCCCGCGCGGGCCGCCGACACCAGGCTGGACATCGACGCCGCGCTGCGAATCCTGCCGCCGCCGCAGCGGGCGGCCCTGGTGCTGGTGGACATGCTCGGCTTCTCCGTCGATGACGCCGCCGCCGTCCTGGACACCTCCCCAGGCACGGTCAAGAGCCGCTGCGCCCGGGGCCGCGCCCGGCTCCTCCCGTACGTAGCCCACCTGCGGGGGAACCGATCCGCCACCGAGCGCGTCTCACCTGCGCAGGGAGGAGATACGTGAAGGGCCGAAGGGGCGCGGCGACGCCTGGACTGAGGAGCGAGGAACGAGCGACGAGGGAAGACGGCGCCTCAAAGGCGCCCCGGAGGCTAGCAGGGAGGGCCAGATGACCCACCCGGACTCCGACGCGCTGGCCGAGTTCCGCGCGGGGCTCGTGACCGGCCGTCGCCGCGCCAGCATCACGTCGCACCTGGCCGCCTGCGACCGCTGCGCCGGGCTGAGCGACCAGCTGGCCGAGATCCCGGCCCTGCTCGCCACGGCGCCGCCCACCGCCATGCCCGCCGACGTGGCCCGGCGGCTGGACCTGGTGCTCGCCGCCGAAGCGGCGAAAAGAGATTCTTCCGAACGGACCGCCGATGACAGCCCTGCTGACCCGGCGACCGGCCCGCGGCCACGCCGGCCGTGGGGTTACCGGCTGGTCGCCCAGCGGATCCTCGTGCCCGCGGCCGCCGTCGTGGTGCTGGCCGCGGGCGGGTACGGCCTGAGCCGCGTCACGGGCAGCAGCTCCTCGAGCTCGGCCACCTCCGGATCCGAGGCGGCCCCGGCCGCCTCCACGGCACCGGCCAACGGCATCGCCGAGCCCTCGAGCGCGGCGAGGAGCCATTCCGGCGCGATCCCGGCGATCGAGGCTCCGCTGAAGTTCGAGGTCGTGACCAGCGGGACCGACTTCCTGCGCGCGACGCTGCGCCAGCAGCTGGAGCGCGAGCTGCAGCAGCACGCCGAGGCCGCCACGGGTACGCCGGAGCTGGCGCTCGGGCCGCTCAAGGGATGCGTGCTGCGGGTCACCAAGGGCACCCGCCCGGGGACCCTCTCCCTGGTCGAGAAGGCCCGCTTCCAGGGCCAGCCGGCCATCGTGATCGTCGCCGTCAGCGGCCACCACGACGCGGCCTGGGTGACCGCCTCTGGCTGCTCGGCCAGCAGCGATCACGTCCTCGCCACGGCGACACTGCCGGGAACATCTGCGCCCTAGGATCGGTTCTCACCAGAGCCAGTCAGATAGGGGGTCGATAAGGGTTGTCAGAAGTGCCAGAAGTCCGGAATGTCATCGTCATCGGTTCCGGCCCGGCCGGTTATACGGCGGCACTGTACGCGGCTCGCGCAGAGCTGAAGCCCTTGGTCTTCGAAGGATCGGTCACCGCCGGCGGCGCGCTTATGCAGACCACCGACGTGGAGAACTTCCCGGGGTTCCCCGACGCGATCATGGGCCCGGAGCTGATGGACTCGATGCGCAAGCAGGCCGAGCGATTTGGCGCCGAGCTGCTGTCCGACGACGTGATCGAGGTCGACCTGGCCGCGACCCCCAAGATGATCAGGACCGACAGCGAGACCTACCTGGCCCAGGCGGTCATCATCGCCACCGGTTCCCGGTACAAGGAGCTCGGCGTGCCGGGCGAGAAGGAACTCGGCGGCCACGGCGTGTCCTGGTGCGCCACCTGTGACGGGTTCTTCTTCCGCGGTCACGACATCGCGGTCATCGGCGGCGGCGACTCGGCCATGGAAGAAGCCACGTTCCTGACCAGGTTCGGCAAGTCGGTGACGGTGATCCACCGCCGGGACACGCTCCGGGCGTCGAAGATCATGCAGGACCGCGCGCTGGCCAATCCCAAGATCAAGTTCCTGTGGGACAGCGAGGTGGCCGAGGTCCTCGGCCCGGACAAGGTGACGGGCCTGCGGATCAGGAACACCAAGGACGGCGGCGAGCACGTGCTGCCGGTGACCGGAGTCTTCGTCGCCATCGGGCACGACCCGCGATCCGACCTGTTCACCGGGCAGCTGGCCACCGATCCGGACGGATACCTCCTGGTCAACCAGCCGTCGACGCGCACGGCCATCGAGGGCGTGTTCGCCTGCGGCGACGTGGTGGACCGCACCTACCGGCAGGCCGTGACCGCCGCCGGGACCGGCTGCGCAGCCGCCCTGGACGCCGAGCGCTGGCTGGCCAGCCAGGAACAGGCCTGAAATACAGCACCGAATATTCACCGCAAAGCTAAAGGGATGTGATCCTAGTGGGCGCGACCAAGGTCGTGACGGACGAGACCTTCGAGACGGAGGTCCTGAAGAGCGACAAACCGGTCATCGTCGATTACTGGGCCGAATGGTGCGGACCGTGCCGCATGGTTGCCCCGGTCCTCGAGGAGATCGCGACCGAGTACGCGGACAAGATCAATGTCGTCAAGCTCAACATCGACGAGAACCCGGCCGTTTCGCAGCGGTACGGGATCATGGCCATCCCGACCATGAACGTGTTCTCGGGCGGCCAGGTCGTCAAGCAGATCGTGGGGGCCAAGCCCAAGTCGGCCCTGCTGCGCGAGCTCGCCGACTTTATCTGAACCTCGCGAACGGCCCCTCAGGGTGCCCCGGCTCTTACACGGGGCGGAGCGCACCCTGGGGGGCCGACGGCGTCATCGAGCCGAGCAGGCGCTCCAGCGCCACCTCGACGTCCTCCCGCCAGGTGAGGATGGTCCGCAGTTCCATCCGCAGCCGCGGGTAGTGGTGATGCGGGCGGATCGTCTTGAACCCCACCGCGAGCAGGTAGTCCACCGGCAGCATGCAGGACGGTGACTCCCATCGCCGGTCGCCGAAGGCCTCGATCGCCTTCACTCCGCGCCGGGTCAGGTCCTTGGCCATGGCCTGCACGAGCATCCGGCCGATCCCCCCGCCGGCGAACTCGCTGAGCAGGTGCGCGGTCATGAACAGCACCGCGTCCGCGCTCACCGGGCTGGTGGGAAAGGCCATCGAGCGGGGGACGTACTGCGGGGGCGCGAACAGCATGTATCCGGCGGGGACGCCGTCGACGTACGCGATCTTCCCGCAACTGCCCCACTCGAGCAGCACCGAAGACACCCACGACTCTTTCTCGAGTTCGGGGTCTCCGCTTTCCTCGGCCCGGGCCCGGCTGACCGGTCCCAGTTCCCAGAAAACACATTTGCGGCACTTCGGCGGCATGTCGCCGAGATTGTCCAGCGTGATATTGACGATACGGCGCGACATCCTGTTCCCCGGTAGGCCGATCCCGGCAGAATCCATAAGCGTGCCCAGGAGATACCCCTTATCCTGGCATGATACTGGACCACTTCAGGCGCCGACTTCAGGAGAAGCCGTGACCGGCGAAGAGCAGCCCGCACCGCAGCGACAGCGAATTGACCCCTACGTCGGTCAGTACGCCGAACGTGCCGTCGGCATGGTCGCCTCCGAGATCCGGGCCCTGTTCGCCGTGGCCGCCCGGCCCGAGATCGTCTCGCTGGCCGGCGGCTCGCCCTACGTGTCCGCGCTCCCGCTCGACGCCGTCGGCGAGATGATCGGCCAGCTGATCGCCGGCCACGGCGAGGTCGCGCTGCAGTACTGCACCGCGCAGGGGGACGCCGGGCTGCGCGAGCGGATCTGCGACGTCATGGCGCTGGAGGAGATCCGGGCGCATCCGGACGAGATCGTGGTCACCGTCGGCTCCCAGCAGGCGCTTGACCTGCTGACCAGGGTCTTCATCGACCCCGGCGACGTGATCTTGGCCGAGGCGCCGTCTTACGTGGGCGCCCTGGGGGCCTTCGCCTCCTACCAGGCCAGCGTGGTGCATGTCGCCATGGACGAAGACGGCCTGATTCCCGAGGCGCTGGAGGAAGCGATCGCACGCACGGCCGCGGCCGGGCGGCGGGCCAAGTTCCTGTACACCGTGCCGAATTTCCACAATCCAGCGGGGGTCACGCTGGCCGTCGCACGCCGCCACCGGATCCTCGGCATCTGCCAGCGTGCCGGCCTGCTCGTGGTCGAGGACAACCCCTACGGCCTGCTCGGCTTCGACGGTGACCCGATGCGGGCGCTGCGGGCGGACGACAGCGACGGAGTCGTGTACCTGGGCACGTTCTCCAAGACCTTCGCCGCGGGCGTGCGGGTCGGCTGGGCGGTGGCACCGGCCGCGATCCGGGACAAGCTGATCCTGGCCGCCGAGTCGGCGGTGCTCTGTCACTCCAGCTTCGCGCAGCTCACCGTGCGCGAGTACCTGGCCACCCAGCCGTGGCTGGAGCAGGTCAAGACCTTCCGCGAACTCTACCGCGAGCGGCGGGACGCCACGCTGAGCGCCCTGGACACGATGATGCCGCCGGGCTGCCACTGGACCCGGCCGGGCGGCGGGTTCTATGTGTGGCTAGGGCTGCCCGACGGCGTCAACGCCAAGGCCATGCTGCCGCGGGCGATCTCGTCGCGGGTGGCCTACGTGCCGGGTACCGGCTTCTACGCGGACGGCTCGGGCGGCCAGTACGCCCGGCTGTGCTACTCCCTGCCCAGCCCGGACCGGATCCGCGAGGGCATCCGCCGGCTGGCCTCGGTGATCGAGACCGAGATCGAGCTGCGGGACGATTTCGGCCCCGCACCCGGCAGGCGTTGAGATTGCCGGACATCATGGACGAACTCGATCGCGTCGTGGTGCTGGCCGGCGGGCTGTCCGCCGAGCGGGAGGTGTCGCTGCGCTCCGGGCATCGCGTCCAGGACGCCCTGGCCGAGGCGGGCATCGACGCCGTGGTGGCCGACGCCGACGCCGACCTGCTGGCCCGGCTGCGCGCCGACCCGCCCAGCGCGGTGTTCCCGGTGATCCACGGCGCCTCCGGGGAGGACGGCGCGATCCGGGAGGTCCTGGGGCTGCTCGGCGCGCCGTACGTCGGCTCGGTGGCCAGCGCCTGCCAGATGGCGTTCGACAAGCCGACGGCCAAGGCCCTGGTCGCCGCGGCCGGGGTGAGCACGCCGCCGTCCGTGACGCTGCCCCGGGAAACCTTCCACGACCTCGGGGCGGCCGCGGTGATCGACCTGATCATCGCCAGGCTCGGGCTCCCGCTGTACATCAAGCCGTCCCGCGGCGGCTCCGCGCTGGGCGCGGGGCCGGTCCACCACGCGGCCGAGCTGCCGGCCGCGCTGCTGAGCTGTTTCGCCTACGGCGACATCGCGCTGATCGAGCGGTTCATCTCGGGTACCGAGGTCACCGTGGGAGTGATCGACCTCGGCGCCGGCCCGCAGGCGCTGCCGGCCGTCGAGATCGTCCCCGGCGACGGCGGCTATGACTACGCGGCCCGTTACACCGCGGGCAAGACCGAGTTCTACGTCCCGGCCCGGCTGCCCGGCGAGGTCGCGGCCCAGGTAGCCAGGATCGCGATCGCCGCCCACTCGGTGCTCGGGCTGCGCGACCTGTCGCGGACCGACCTGATCGTGGACGAGGCGGGCACGGCGCACTTCCTTGAGGTCAACGTGTCGCCGGGGATGACGGAGACCAGCACGCTGCCGATGGCTCTGGAGGCCTCGGGGCACGCGTTCGGCGCCACCTGCGTCCGCCTGCTCGAGCTGGCCGCCGCCCGCGGCGCCTAGCGCTCGTCAGGTGGCCCGACCTCGTCAGGCGGGCTGCGCGCGGATGGCCGTGATGAGCGAGCGGGCGGTGGCGGACACCGGGCGGCGCCGCGGGTAGCACAGGACGATCGTCCGCGGGGCGGTCGCGTCGTGCGGCTCCAGCCAGGTCAGCGCCGGGTCGACGGCCCGGCGGGCGGCCACCCGTCCGATGCAGGCGTGACCGAGCTGCTCAACGGCATCTGGGCGGCGACGGCGGTGCTCGGGCCGCTGGGCGCCGGGCTCGCCGCCGAACATCTTGGCGGGCGAGCGGCCTTCGCGCTGACCGAGGCCGCCTGCGCCGCGGCGCTGACCGTGACCGTCGCCGCGGCCGGGCGGGCCCGGCTCCCCTTCCGCCGGGCGGCCCATCCTGGTCCCGGACCGGACCCCGTTCCGGCGGGCCGCTCCTCTCATACGACCGTCCCCTAGGCTCGTGTCCATGACGGGACGCAAGAGCTTCGGCAGCGACAATCACACCGGCGCCCATCCGGCGGTGCTCCGCGCGATCGTGGCGGCCAACTCCGGCGACGCGGTAGCGTACGGCGCCGACGAATGGACCGGGCGGGTCACCGCCGCCTTGGGTGAGGCGTTCCGGGCCGAGGGCGGCGCCTTCCTGGTGCTGAACGGCAGCGGGGCCAACGTCCTCGGCCTCAGCGTCCTGCTGCGCCGGCACGAGGCGGTCATCTGCGCGGCGTCGGCGCACATCAACACCGACGAGTGCGGTGCCCCGGAGCGCCTGGTCGGCACCAAGCTGCTCGCGGTGCCGACCCCGGACGGCAAGCTGACCCCGGAGCTGATCGCCGGGCAGCTGGTCGGGCGGGGTGACGACCACTTCGCCCAGCCGGGCGTAGTGGGTGTCACCCAGTCGACCGAGCTCGGCACCTGCTACACGCTGGCTGAGCTGCGGAAGATCGCCGACTTCTGCCGGGCCAGTGACCTGCGGGTGTTCCTGGACGGGGCGCGGCTGGCCAACGCCGCCGCCTACCTGGACTGCCCGCTGGCCGAGCTCGCGGAGTGCGCGGACGTGCTCACCTTCGGCGGCACGAAGAACGGCGCGGTGGGCGCGGAAGCGCTCATCGTGATGCGCACGGACCTGGCCGCCGACGTGCCGTACCTGCGTAAGCAGCAGACCCAGCTGACCTCCAAGATGCGGTTCGTGGCGGCCCAGTTCGGGGCGCTGCTAGAGGATGACCTCTGGCGGAGCAACGCCGCGCACGCCAACGCCATGGCGCGCAGGCTCGCCGCCGGAGTGCGCGACGTGGACGGCGTCGAAATCGTGCACCCGGTGCAGGCCAACGCGGTCTTCGCCCGGCTCCGGCCCCGGCATGTTGCTGCCCTGCAACGTGACTGGACCTTCCACGTCTGGGATGAGCGCGATTCGATCGTCCGCTGGATGACCGCCTTCGACACCTCGGCCGCCGACGTCGACGCGTTCCTGGCCGACATCCGCGCCACCGCAGGCGGCTAGCCCGCAGGACCAACCACTAGATGTCAACGTAACGTAGTCATATATGTCTCTTACGTAGTTTCGGCCCGACGGCACGCGCGCGTGGTGCAGCCTGGTGGATTAGCCGCACCCAGCGTGGGGCGGACCTGCGCGTTCGCCGCGCCCGACCGGAGGCTCGATTCTGTCCAGCACGATCGCCAAGCACCGTAAGTCGCCCAGCTCGCCATCCCGGCGGGCGGCGGCTTCCCGGCAATCGCCGCCTTCGGCGCCGCCCCAGTCATCCGCGCCGCCCCAGTCATTCCCGCCGCTGCGGTCCTCCCCGCCGCCCCGGCCCTCGCCGGGGTCTCGGTCATCCGCACCGTCCCGGTCCTCCGACCCAGCTCAGTCCCCGTCGGCGTCTCGGTCCCGGCCGACGGCTCAGCCCTCGCGGCCGCCTCGGCCCGCTTCGCTGCTTCAGTCCTCGCCGCCGCGAGAGCGGCGGGGCATCACGTCGGCCTTGCGGAACACCCGCGCCCGGATCGCGGCCGCGGCCATCGCGGTGCTTGCCCTCCTCGTCTTCGCCTGGCCGGCCGCGACCCACTGGCTGGCGCACGCCCCCAACTCCGCGTGGGCGGAGGACGCTGACATTCTCGGCCTGCAGGCCGGGGGTGCGCTTGGCGTCCAGGCCAAGCTGCAGCCGGAGGTCGTCAGCATGGGCGTGGCCGTCGCGCCCGTCTACCTCAACCCGCTGCGTGACGCGAGCGCCCTGGAACCCGAGCGCATCGACCAGGGTGTCGACTTCAGCGGCTCAGGGCCGGTCTACGCCCTCGGCGACGGAGTCGTCATCAGCGCCAGCGCGGACTACCCCGGGTGGAACGGCGGGTGGATCACCTATCAGCTCACCGACGGCCCGGACGCGGGGCTGGTGGTGTACCTGGCCGAAGACGTCACGCCCGCGGTTCAGGTCGGCCAGCAGGTCACGCCGTCGACCGTGATCGGCGACATGTTTGAGGGTGGCGACGGCATCGAGACCGGCTGGGCGCAGGCCAACGGCCTGAACGCGGAGTCACAGGCACCTGCGGCCGGGGCGGTCGGCGGCGCCGGCCCGTTCCCGACCACGATCGGGCTCAACTTCGACGAGCTGCTCATCTCGCTGGGCGTGACCGCCGCCCCGAACCGCTACGAGACCCCGTCCGGCCTCCTCCCGTCGAACTACCCGGTGCCCTGACGCCGACCCGGCTCCGGCCGCCACTCGATGGGAGTGACACTCTGCCGGGAAGAGCCGTTCTAGGACCGGGTGATCCCGCCTTTCCGTGGTACTCCGCTGACCGTCCAGAACCGGACCGACGGCTGACGCCTGCGTGCCGGAAGGCGCCCGCGAAACCGGCCACGTTTCCCGTGTAACATGACGGTGAAACAACACGGGAGCATGCTATGCCCACGCAGTTTGACTTCGGATTCCTGGTCGGCCTCCTGGTCGGCGAAGGCCACTTCGGCGGCGACGGACGTCAGCCTCACGTGACCTTGCGCATGCATGTCCGGCACGAGGCCATCTTCGACTGGCTGGAGCGGACGTTCCCGGGCGGCCGCGTCTACGGCCCGTACCACCACGGCGGGCGGGATTACCTCCAGTGGATGGCGCGGGGGACCTTCCTGCGCGACGAACTCGCGCCCCTGCTCGACCGGTTCCTCGCGCCCGGCCTCGACCAGCGCAGCTTCGACCGGTATCAGCTGATGAAGGTCCGCTACCCGCAACTGGCGGCCGGGGCCGGCGCGGCCGTGCTACCGCCGGACCGGTCACGCCGGGGCACGCCACGGCGACCCATCCGGAACGAGGCCACGAAGGCCGGGCCGCAACCGGCCACCCATGATCCCGACGACTTCGCCGACGTGTTCGCCGAGCTCCGAGAGGTCTGGCCGACCTGAGCCGCGGCCGACCGGGACGAACCGGACCGCCCCGGCGGCCGCACCGCCTCTTGGCCGGCCCCGGCCGGACCGCGATCCGGCCCCGGCCCTCAGCAGACCTACTCCGACGTCAGCTGCTCCTGCGGGCTCATCGCCTTCACGATCCGTTCCAGGTCTTCGGTCGACGCGAACTCGACGATGATCTTCCCCTTGCGCCGCCCGAGCTCGACCTTGACCCGGGTCTCGAACAGATCAGAGAGACGATCGGCTAGGCGGTTGAGGCCGGGAGCGGTGGGCGGCTTGGCCACGGTACGGGCCGACCGCCGCGGCGACGCCTCGTCCGAACCTACCGCGACGATCTCCTCGACCGCGCGGACTGACAGGCCTTCGGCCACGATCCGGGTGGCCAGCCGGTCTTGCGCGTCGTGATCCTCCAGGCTCAGCAGCGCCCGGGCGTGGCCCGCGCTGAGCACGCCCGCCGCCACGCGCTTCTGCACCGCGGGCGGCAGGTTCAGCAGTCGCAGCGTGTTGCTGATGTGCGGGCGGGAGCGGCCGATCTTGCGCGCGAGCTCCTCGTGGGTGGCGCCGAAGTCGTCCAGCAGCTGCTGGTAAGCCGCGGCCTCTTCCAGCGGGTCGAGCTGCTGGCGGTGCAGGTTCTCGATCAGTGCGTCGCGAAGCAGGTCATCGTCCTGGGTCTGCTTGACGATGGCGCCGATCTCGGTCAGCCCGGCCCGCTGCGCGGCGCGCCAGCGGCGCTCGCCCATGACCAGCTCGTACCGGCCGGGACCGATCGCGCGCACAACCACCGGCTGCAGCAGGCCGACCTGTTTGATCGACTCGGCCAGCTCGTCGAGCGCGTCCTCGTCGAACGTCCGCCGGGGCTGCCGCGGGTTCGGGGTGATCGCAGTGACCGCGACCTCCTCGTAGCGGGCTCCGGCCACCTCGCCGAGCGAAGCCCCGGCGGGTTCTCCGGTCGGCGCCTGGGCCGCGACCGCGCCCCGCGCGGCCTCACCCTCAGCCATCCGGGCAGGATCGGGGATCAGCGCCCCGAGCCCTCGGCCTAGACCGCGCCTCTGCTGCGCCACTGCCTCTCCCGATCTCACCGTGCTCGGTCGGCCGACTGCATGGCCAGTTCCTTGGCGGCCTCGGTGTAGGCGATCGCGCCGCTCGACCCGGGGTCGTAGCTGATGACCGACTGGCCCCGGCTCGGCGCCTCCGACACCCGGACGCTGCGCGGGATGATCGTCCGCAGCACCGACGGGCCGAAGTGGGCACGCACGTCATCGGCCACGTCGGAGGCCAGCCGGGTGCGCCCGTCGTACATGGTCAGCAGGACGGTCGAGACATGCAGTCCCGGGTTGAAGTTGACCCGGACCAGTTCGGCGGTGTTCAGCAGCTGCTGGACACCCTCGAGCGCGTAGTACTCGCACTGGATCGGCAGCAGCACCTCTTCCGCTGAGACCAGCGCGTTGACGGTCAGCAGGCCAAGAGAGGGCGGGCAGTCCACGAACACGTAGTCCAGGTCCGAGGTGTCGAACGCCCGCAGCGCCCGGGCCAGCCGCAGCTCCCTGGCTACCACCGGCACCAGCTCGATCTCGGCGCCCGCCAGGTCGATCGTGGCCGGAGCGCAGAACAGGCCCGGCATCTCTCCGGCGGGCCGGATCACCTCGGCCAGCGGGCGGTCATCGACCAGCACGTCGTAGACCGACGGAACCCCCACGTGGTGGTCAACGTCCAGCGCCGTCGACGCGTTGCCCTGCGGGTCGAGGTCGATGACCAGGACCCGCAAGCCATGCTGGGCCAGGCTGGCGGCCAGGTTGACCGCAGTGGTCGTCTTGCCGACCCCGCCCTTCTGGTTCGCGATCGTCATGACCCGGCAGCGGGGCGGGCGCGGCCATGCCTCCCGGTCGGCCAGGCCCCGCACGCCGGCCGCGGCCTCGGCCGCCCGGCCGATCGGCGTGTCCGCCTGAGCGCGGGGGACCTCCGGGATAACGACCGGCGGAGCCGGCGTGTCCGGCCGCCCGCCGTCCACGGCGCTCTCGACGGTCACGATTGCCGACCTCTCACCCTTCACCTGTACGCCTCTCGATCCGTGACCCGCGCTCGAGCCCGGATCCGTGTCCGGCCAGCCCAGGCCGCCGACGCCCACGCCGGCCGCGCCGGCCAGCGCGGTGCCTTTCGCCTCCGGCGCCAGCAACCCGTCCGGCCAGCCCAATCCCGCTGCGCCCTGCCGGTAATAGCTAGGCCCCACCTATGCCCTGCCTCATCTAGCGAAGAACCGAACGACCGTAGTCGCAGGATCGACCTTACCGTGCCCCGCCCGCACAACCCGGGCGTCGCGGGCACCAATTCGGCGCAGCACCGGTCCGGCGGCCTTCAGTTCTTCCGCTGCCGTGCGCCCCTTGATCGCCAGGACCATCCCTCCCGGCCGTACCAGGCCCATGGCTAGTTCGGCCAGGCGAGGCAGCCGGGCTACTGCACGGGCTGTCACCACATCCGTTCTTATAGTGACATCTTCGGCTCGGCCTCGCAGCACGGTCACGTTGGCCAGCCCCAGTTCGGTCACGCACTCGGTGAGGAACCGGCAGCGCCGTTCCATCGGCTCGAGCAGGGTGACCGCCGTATCGGGGAGCACCATGGCCAGGACCAGACCGGGCAGTCCGGCCCCCGAGCCGAGGTCCAGGAGGGTGCCCGGGCGCGGCTCGATGAGCTCGGCCACCACCGCGCAGTTGAGCAGGTGCCGGTCCCAGAGCCGGGGCACCTCGCGCGGCCCGAGCAGGCCTTGCTCCACCCCGCGGACGGCCAGCAGGCCGGCGTACGTCACGGCCACCGGCAGCGCCGCACCGAACACGCTCGCCGCGCTGCCGGGAACCGGCTCGCACACGGTGCCGTCCGGGGCCGCGGGCACCGGCACTACTGGGCCGGGAAGACCACGACCCGCCGGTTCGGCTCCTCGCCCTCCGACTCGCTGCGCAGGCCGGCTTCGGCTACCGCGTCGTGCACGATCTTCCGCTCGAACGGCGACATGGCCTCCAGCGCCTTCGGCTGGCCCGTCCGGGCCACCTCCTCGGCCACGGTACGGCCGTAGTCGGCCAGCTCGGCCCGCCGGCGGGCCCGGTAGCCGCCGATATCGAGCATCAGCCGAGCCCGGGCGCCGGTCTGCCGGTGCACTGCCAGCCGGGTCAGCTCCTGCAGCGCCTCGAGAACCTCACCGTCGGCGCCGACCAGCTCGTCCAGGGTCGCACCGACTACCGAGACGACCGCCCGGTCGCCCTCGACGTCCATGTCGATGTCGCCGTCCAGGTCGGCGATGTCGAGCAGGCCCTCGACGTAGTCAGCGGCAATATCGCCCTCGAGCTCGAGATCGCTGAGCTGCGGAGTGCCCTCGGTCTCGCCGAGGGCATCCTCCTCGTCCGTGACCTCCACGTCCTGGCTCAAGACCGGACCTCCCACCGTGCTGAGTCCCTGTTGAAAGTTCGGGATTTACCGTTCGGGCTGCGCCTGGCTAGCGCTTGCCCGACCGCTTGCTTCTGGCCTGCCGGACCGGCTGCTGCCGGACCACCTTAGCGGCGGGCGCTTCCGGCTCGGGGACGGGCTCGGGTTTCGGCCGTCCCAGGCGCAGCAGCCCGCGCATGGCGCCACCATTCTGCCCGTTCGGCGTGGCGGGCGCGGCCGACGCCGCGGCGGCATCGCCACGCGCCGAACCGGTACGCGGGCGGTCCGCTGCGGTACCCGCGGCACCGGACCCGGCCGCGGCCCGCGACGTGCTCGATCGCCCGTTGGCTCCGGTCGACGTGCCAGCAGTGGCGGTCTTGGCGGCGGCGGCGCTCCGGGTGCCGTTGGTCGCGGTCTTGGCTGCGCCGGTGCTCTTGGCCGAGCCGGTACCGCTCTTCGCGGTGCCGGAACCGGCCGCAGGCTTCGCGGTGCCGGACCCCGGACGCGCCGAGCTCTGGGTGGCCCGGCTCTGGGTGGCCCGGGCCGCGCCGCCGGCCGCGGCGGCCGTGGCTGCCTGCGCGTCCTCGGCGGTCCAGTTCCGGAACATGAAGAACTGCTGGCCAAGCGTCCACACGTTGGTCGTCAGCCAGTACAGCACCAGCCCGTACTGCCAGTACAAGCCCGTCAGCGAGAAGAACGGGACGATGTACATCATGTACTTCTGCATGCCGGCCATCGGGTTGTCCGGGTCCACGTTGGTCTGCATGAGACCGCGCTTGGAGCTCTGCCGGACAGTCATGAACGTGACCGTGGCGCTGAGCGCCACGGTGATCGCGGCCACGATCGAGGGCACCAGGCCCATCCCCGGCGTGTGCGGGAGCAGCAGCTTGTCGTACAGGTGGATGCCGAAAATCGTCGCCTTCTGCGCGCTCTCCAGCACCGGGACCGTCAGCCCGTACTTGGGCGCCTCGCCCGGCTTCCACTCTGCGATGGCCCGCAGCACGTAGAACAACGCGAAGAAGATGATCATCTGCGGGACCATCGGCAGGCAGCCCGCCAGCGGGTTGACCCCGTTTTCCTTGTAGAACTTCATCGTCTCTTCGTTGAGACGCTGCTTGTCGTTCTTGTACTTCTTGCGCAGCTCCTGAAGCTGCGGCGCGTGCTGTGCCATCTTCCGCTGGGCGTGTACCTGCTTCACGAACAGCGGGATCAGGCAGATCCTGATCAGGACGACCAGGATCACGATGGACAGGCCCCAGGCCGCTCCGCTAGCCGGGCCGAACAGCGCGCCCATCACGGCATGGATCCGCATGATGACCCACGCCACCAGGTCGGCCAGCGGGTTGAGAATGCTCACCGGTCAGCTCCTCGCTGGCTTGGCGGGATGTACACGACCCGGCACCGGGTCGTAACCGCCGGGATGAAACGGATGGCACCGGGCGATGCGCTTGACCGCGAGCCAAAGCCCGCGCGCCGCGCCGTGCTCGGCCACCGCGGTGAGCGCGTACTCACTGCACGAGGGCGCGAATCGGCACCGCGGGGGCAGCAGCGGGCTCACGAACCGCCGGTAACCCGCGATGGGGACCATGAGCAGCCGTGCCGGCACCGTGGCGGTGCGGCCCGTACCGTTCTGTATGGCTGTCTGTGGCATTACCGACGTCTGTCCCAACCTGCCGCCGCAGCAACCTGCTGATGACCAGGTCCAGATCCGCGGCGAGATCTGGCTGGCGTGCGTGCGCGGCCGCAGCATTTGCGCGCACCACAAGAAGGCTACCGCCAGGAAGCGACTGAAGGTACCCGCGCATCAGCTCACGAAGGCGTCGCTTGACCCGATTCCTGGTCACCGCCGAGCCAACCGCCCGGCTGACCACGAATCCTACCCTGGCCGGCTCCCGGTCATGGATTCCGTCGGCCCGCACCAGCAGGTGGCCCACCACGCGCGGCCGGCCCGCACGAGCCCCGGTGCGCACGGCCAGCGTAAACTCCGCGCCGCGGCGCATCCGGGACTGGGCAGGCAGGATCAGGCACTCAGCTTTTCGCGGCCCTTGTGCCGACGGGCCGCGAGGACCGCCCGGCCGGCCCGGGTGCGCATGCGCAGCCGGAAACCATGCGTCCTCGCGCGGCGCCGATTATTCGGCTGGAACGTGCGCTTACTCACTGGAGGCTCCAGATAGGATTTTCGCTGATGGGCACGCTCGACCGACACGCGTGCCGCCCTCGGATTCACCCTAGGCTACCATCTAGAACCCCGCCGTTTGCCACCCGTGCTCTGCCATCGCGGCTTAGGCTGTGGAAAGCTATATCTCCCCGAACTGCCACGGTCACCGCGTGCAGCCGGGAAGCCACGTGCACAACATGTGGATAGTTCTGTGGATCGTGAGCGCCTGGCTCGCGGCATGGGGATGCGAGGGAGCGCACAGGTGGCTAATTCAGACCTGGCAGAAGTCTGGGCGCGATCCCTCGATGGACTGGGCGACCTGCAGATTCAGCCCCATCAGCGGGCCTGGCTGAAGCTGACCCGCCCGCTCGGGCTGGTGGAGAATACGGCGCTGATCGCCACCCCCAACGAATTCGTCAAAGAACAGCTGGAAACCCGGCTGCGCCCGCTGGTCACCCAGGCCCTGTCCCAGCAGCTCGGCCGGGACATCCAGCTGGCCGTCACCGTCGACCCGGCGCCGCAGCTCAGCATGGCTCCGGCCGCGACGGTCAGCGACCTCGCCCCCGAGCCCCCAGCGCCGCACACGGCGGGGCACCCGGATACGGACCTCGGCCCGCGGCACGTACCGCAAGCCCAGGACAGCACGCTGCACGAGCCGCCCCGCCCGGACCAGGGGCCGAACGCCGCCGTCGCCCCGGGGTCGGTCGGTCCGCGGCTGGGCGGCACCCGGCTCAACTCCAAGTACACGTTCGAGACGTTTGTCATCGGTTCGAGCAACCGGTTCGCGCACGCGGCGGCGGTCGCGGTGGCCGAAGCGCCAGCCAAGGCCTACAACCCGCTGTTCGTCTACGGCGACTCCGGGCTGGGCAAGACCCACCTACTGCACGCGATCGGGCACTACGCCCAGACGCTGTACTCCGGGCTGAAGGTCAGGTACGTGAGCTCCGAGGAGTTCACCAACGACTTCATCAACATGATCCGGGACGGCAAGCAGGACGGCTTCCGGCGCCGGTACCGTGACGTGGACGTGCTCCTGGTCGACGACATCCAGTTCCTGGAGAACAAGGAAGGCACCCAGGAGGAGTTTTTCCACACCTTCAACACCCTGCACAACGCGAGCAAGCAGATCGTCATCTCCAGCGACCGGGCGCCCAAGCGCCTGGTCACCCTGGAGGACCGGCTGCGCAGCCGGTTCGAGTGGGGCCTGCTCACCGACGTCCAGCCGCCCGAGCTCGAGACCCGCATCGCGATCCTGCGCCGCAAGGCGATCCAGGACACGCTGAACGCGCCGCCCGAGGTGCTGGAGTACATCGCCAGCCGGATCTCGACCAACATCCGGGAGCTGGAGGGGGCGCTGATCCGGGTCACCGCGTTCGCCAGCCTGAACCGCCAGTCGGTCGACCTGCAGCTGGCCGAGATCGTGCTCAAGGACCTCATCCCCGAGGCCCAGGGCCCGCAGATCACGACCGCGACGATCATGGGCCAGACCGCGTCCTACTTCGGCTTGTCGATCGAGGACCTGTGCGGCACGTCCCGGTCCCGGGTACTAGTCACCGCCCGGCATATCGCCATGTACCTGTGCCGCGAGCTCACCGATCTGTCCTTGCCCAAGATCGGCCAGCAGTTCGGCGGCCGCGACCACACCACCGTCATCAACGCCGACCGGAAGATCCGCTCGCTGATGGCCGAGCGCCGGTCGATCTACACCCAGGTCACCGAGCTCACCAACCGCATCAAGCAGCAGGCCCGGGCGGGCTGATTCAGGCGGCCATGCTGATATGCGCACAGTTTGTGGACAACATTGTGGAAGAGTTTCGGATAACCAGGGGACAACTAGTGGCAAGCGCGTGCACCGCCCGCCGTCTGCCACAGCGGACCCCCGGCCGTCCCCCGACCCCGAACCTCCCTGTGCGTAGGAAAAAGCCCGCTGGACTGCGGGAACATAGGTTCTCCCCAGTATCCACCGCACCTATGACTACGACGATTCTCGATCAAGAGGAAAAGGACAACCGCAAGTAGGAGGCAGGTCCCGTGAAGCTCCAAGTCGAGCGTGATCAGTTGGCGGAAGCCGTGGCCTGGACCGCACGGGCCCTGCCGGCTCGCCCGACTGCTCCTGTGCTAGCCGGGATGCGCCTGCACGCAGGGGCCGACCTCACCCTCTCGACCTTCGACTATGAAGTCTCCGCCCAGGCCACGGTCCCGGTGATCACCGACGAGGAGGGGACGATCCTGGTCTCCGGCCGCCTGCTGGCCGAGATCGTCAGGTCGCTGCCCGCCCGCCCCGTCCAGTTGGTCACCGACGGCACCCGCGCCACCCTCAAGTGCGGCACCGCCACCTTCACCCTGGTCCTGCTGCCCGAGGAGGAGTACCCGACGCTGCCCGAGATGCCGCCGCTGGCCGGGACGGTGGGCAGCGACGCACTGGCCACCGCGATCAGCCAGGTGGCCACCGCGGCGGGCCGCGATGACACCCTGCCCGCGCTGACCGGCATCCGGATCGAGATCCAGGGCGACACGCTGACGCTGGTGGCTACCGA
>CAWICW010000039.1:0-20046 GCA_963834685.1 uncultured Actinomycetes bacterium
CTGCTCCTCGCCGGCCAGGCGGCCCGGCAGCAGCGACCACCGGCCGCTGACCGTCGGCGGGCCGGTACGCGTCGGCATTGCGGGGCGGCCGAAGCTATAGCGCCGACCAGGACCGCCCGGCCGGGGCCGCGGCACCGCCACCCGGGCCGGCGCGGCCGCCCGCCGCTGCTGGCCGCCGAGCACCACCCGCAGCGGGGCCAGGGTGTCGTTGGTGAGCAGCCCGGCCCACACCAGGTCCCAGATCGCCGCCGCCACCTCGCCGTCATCGGCCCGCGCCCCGGCCTGGGCCCCCGAACCGCTGAGCAAGGCCGCGGCACGGTCGCTGAGCATCCGGAAGAACAGCGCACCGCCTCCGCTGAGCACCTCGAGCACGGCCTCGTGCAGCGGGGTCATGCTGACCTCGCCCGGTTCGGGCAGCATCAGCGGGGCTCCGTCGGCGGGCGCCAGCACCAGCCACCCGTCGCCGCCGGGCAGCGCACCCGCGCCGGACCAGACGACCTCGCCCGCCGAGGTGAGCTCGTCGAGCAGGGCGGGGGAGTAGCCGGGTATCCGCCCGGGCAGGACGAGGGTCTCCAGTGCGGACGCGGGCACCGGCGCCCCGGCCAGCCGCTCCACCACCTCCAGGACCGCCCCGGCGTCGGCCCGCCGCCGCCTGCCGCCGCCGGGACCGGGACCGGTGCCCGGCCCGCGGTCAGCCGCGGTCGCGAGCCCGCCGATCCCGTGCCAGGCGGGCAGGAACCTGGCCAGCACCTCCGGCGGGACCGGCTCCGCCTCCTTGCGCAGGCGAGCCAGGCAGCGGCGGCGCAGCAGGCGCAGCACTTCCGCGTCGCACCACTCGGTCCCGCCCGCCGACGCGCCGGTCGGCAGGAACTCGCCCTCGACCACGCGGCCGTCGGCCGCGAGCCGCCGCAGCGTCGTCGTCACCACGGCGGCGCCCAGCCCGTACCGCCCGGCCACCGCGGCCGTGGCGAACGGGCCGTGCGTCCGCGCGTACCGGGCCACCAGGTCGCCCAGCGGGTCGGCGACCGGCTCGGTGAACGCCTCGGGCACGCCCATCGGCAGCGGAACCCCGAGGGCGTCACGCAGCCGGCCGGCGTCCTCGATCGCGGCCCACATGGGCTGCCCGGCGATCCGCACCTGGATGGCCCGGCGCGCCCTGGCCAGGTCCGCGAGCCACGAATCCGCGGCCGCGCCGTCCACGCACCGCGAAGCAACTTCCGCCGCGGTCAGCGGCCCGGCCGTGCGCAGCAGGTCGGCGACGCCCTCCAGGTCGCGGCAGCGGCGGGTCTCGGACAGGTGCTGCAGGTCACGCTCGGTCTGGTCGACCACGGCGGGATCGAGCAGCTCGCGCAGCCCGTCGTTGCCGAGCAGCTCGGCCAGCAGAGCTGGATCCAGCGACAGCGCCTGGGCGCGCCGCTCGGCTAGCGGCGCGTCGCCCTCGTACATGAACGCCCCGACGTACCGGAACAGCAGCGACTTGCCGAACGGGCTCGGCGTCGCCGTCTCCACCTCGACGATCCGGATCCGGCGGGCGGCGATGTCCCGCAGCAGCGCGGTCAGGGCCGGGACGTCGAACACGTCCCGCAGGACCTCCCGGACCGTCTCCAGCACGATCGGGAACGCCGGGTACCGGCTGGCGATCTCCAGCAGCTGCGCGGAGCGCTGCCGCTGCTGCCACAGCGGGGTGCGGCGGCCCGGCTGGCGGCGCGGCAGCAGCAACGCCCGGCTGGCGCACTCCCGGAACCGGGACGCGAACAGCGCGCTCGCGCCGACCTCCTGGGTGACCAGGTCGCCGATCTCCTCCGGGTCGAGCAGCGCGAGCCCGCTCGGCGGCGGCTCGTCGGAATCCGGCACCCGGATCAGGATCCCGTCGTCGGTGTGCAGCGCCTGCACGTCCATCCCGCCGTACCGCTCGCGGAGCCGGGCCGCGATGGCCAGCGCCCACGGCGCGTGCACCCGGTCGCCGTACGGGCTGTGCAGCACCACCCGCCAGTCGCCGAGCTCGTCGCGGAACCGCTCCACGACCAGGGTCCGGTCGTCGGGCACGTACCCGGTGGCCGCGCGCTGGTCGGCCAGGTACCTGATCAGGTTCCGGGCCGCCAGCTCGTCCAGCCCCGTCTGCTCCAGCTTGGCCGTCGCCTCCGACTCGGAAACCGATGCCAGCTCGCGGCAGGCCGCCCCGATGGCCCGCCCCAGCTCGGCGGGCCGTCCCGGGGTGTCGCCGTGCCAGAACGGCAGCCGGCCCGGCTGCCCGGGAGCGGGGGTGACCAGGACCCGGTCCGGGGTGATGTCCTCGATCCGCCACGAGCTGGCGCCCAGCACGAACACATCGCCGACCCGCGACTCGTACACCATCTCCTCGTCGAGCTCCCCGACTCGCCGCGGCTGCCGATCACCTGCCGAGGCCAGGAACACGCCGAACAGCCCTCGGTCCGGGATGGTGCCCCCGCTGGTCACCGCCAGCCGCTGCGCGCCCGGCCGGGCCCGGATGATCCCGGCCACCCGGTCCCAGACGATGCGCGGCCGCAGCCCGGCGAAGTCCTCGCTCGGGTAGCGCCCGGCCAGCATGTCGAGCACCGCCTCCAGGATGGGCCGGGTCAGCCCGCCGAACGGCGCGGCCTTGCGCACCGTCCGCTCCAGCTCGTCCACCGGCCAGTCGTCCACCGCGGTCATCGCCACCACCTGCTGGGCCAGCACGTCCAGCGGGTTGTGCGGGATCTTCAGCTCCTCGATCTGGCCGTCCCGCATGCGCTCGGCGACCACGGCCGCCTGGACCAGGTCACCCTGGTACTTGGGGAAAATGATGCCGCGGGAGACGTCGCCCACGTTGTGCCCGGCCCGGCCGACCCGCTGCAGGCCGCTGGCCACCGAGGGCGGGGCCTCCACCTGCACCACCAGGTCCACCGCGCCCATGTCGATGCCGAGCTCCAGGCTGGAGGTCGCCACCACCGCGGGCAGCCGGCCGGCCTTGAGCGCCTCCTCGATCTCGGCCCGTTCCTGCCGCGACACCGAGCCGTGGTGCGCCCGGGCCACCTCTGCGGGCGCGCCCGCCGCCGTGCCCGCCTGCGCCATGATCTCGGCCGGCATCCGCCCGCCCCCGCGGGCCAGGCTCAGGGCCCGCGCCTCCTCGGCGGCCTCGGCCCGCTCCGCCGCCAGCTCGTTCAGCCGCCCGCACAGCCGCTCCGCCAGGCGCCGCGAGTTCGCGAACACGATCGTGGACTTGTGCTGCTCGATCAGGTCCAGCACCCGCTCCTCGACGTGCGGCCAGATGGAGCGCGCCGGCGTCGGGCCGCCGCCGGAATCCTCGTCCGCCCTCCGGCCCGGGGCAGCGTCCAGCTCGGTCATGTCCTCGACCGGAACGACCACGGTCAGCTCGATGCGCTTGGGGCTGGGCGGCTGCACCACGGTCACCGGCCGGGCCCCGCCCAGGAACGTGGCCACCTCGGCCACCGGCCGCACCGTCGCGGACAGCCCCACCCGCTGGGCGGGGCGCGCAGATCCGAGGAGCGCGTCCAGCCGCTCCAGCGACACCGCCAGGTGCGCGCCGCGCTTGTTGCCCGCCACCGCGTGCACCTCGTCCACGATGACCGTCTCCACGCCGCGCAGGGTCTCCCTGGCCTGGGAGGTGAGCAGCAGGAACAGCGACTCGGGCGTGGTGATCAGGATGTCGGGCGGCTTGCTGACCAGCTTCCTGCGCTCCTCGGCCGCGGTGTCGCCGGTGCGGACCGCCACCCGGATGTCCGGCTCAGCCAGCCCCAGCCGTTGCGCGGCATGCCGGATCCCGGTCAGCGGGGCCCGCAGGTTCCGCTCGATGTCCACCGCCAGCGCCTTGAGCGGGGAGACGTAGAGCACCCGGCAGCGCCGCTTCGGGTCCTGCGGCGGCGGCAGCGCCGCCAGCCGGTCGATCGCCCACAGGAACGCGGCCAGCGTCTTGCCCGACCCGGTCGGCGCCACGACCAGCGTGTCCTCGCCCTTGCCGATGGCCCGCCAGGCTCCCGCTTGGGCCGGCGTCGGCTCGGCGAACGCCCCGTCGAACCAGGCCCGCGTGGCAGGCGAAAACCCGTCCAGCGCATCCGCGGTACCGGTCAGCGGAGACTCTTCTGCCATGCTTCCATACTGCCTTGCCCCACCGACATTTCCGGCCGCCCCGGTCCGTCACGGGCGGCCGTCCGCGGGCGCGCCCGTGAGTTAGCGTGTCAGCATGATCTCCGGGGCGGCCCGCTACGACGGGCATTCCGAGTGGTATGACCAGCACTTCGGGCCCGGCCACCGCCCGCCCGCGGAAGAGCTGGCCTTCCTACGGGAAGCACTGGGCTCCGGCCACGGCCGGGTGTGCGTCGACCTGGCCTGCGGCACCGGCCTGTGGGCCCAGCCCATCTCGGAGGCCGGTTACCGCGCCGCAGGCTTCGACATCTCGGCCGATCAGCTCCGCTTCGCCCGGCGCAGGCACGGCGCGGTGGCGCGGGCGGACGTCTGCCTGCTGCCGGTGCAGGACGAGTCCGTGCCGGTAGTGGTGGGGATGTTCTTCCACACCGACCTGGAGGACTTCGCCGCCGTGGTCGGCCGCCTTCGACCTCGAGTAGCGGCTGAGCTGCACTCTGCGCAGTATCGCGCATGCGGCGTGCGCGTAAGGCGCTAAACTGCGCACAATCGCGCACGAGCGCATCACTCGCGGAGCAGGGAGCCGCCACGTGTCGAGGTACCAGCGGTGGACCGCACTGCTCGACCTGCTGCCCGGCGACGGGCAGCTCACCGTGGCCGAGGCCGCCGACGCGCTGGGCGTGTCGCAGGCCACCATCCGCCGCGACATGGATCAGCTGGCCCGCCAGCAGCTGGTGACCCGGACCCGCGGCGGCATGGTCGCCGGGCATGTCTCCTACGACCTGCCCCTGCGGTACAAGACCGTCCTGCACGCGCCGGAGAAGCAGCGCATCGGCCGCGCGGCCGCCGCCCTGGTCACGGCGGGTGCGGCGGTCGCGCTGAACGGCGGCACCACCACCAGCGAGGTCGCGCGCGCCCTGGCCACCCGCCCGGACCTGCAGGACGGCACCGGCGCCCCGGCCATCACGGTGGTGACCAACGCGATGAACATCGCCAACGAGCTCGCCGTCCGCCAGCACATCAAGATCGTGGTGACCGGCGGGGTGGCCCGCAGCCAGTCCTACGAGTTGATCGGCCCGTTCGCCACGCTGGTGCTCGAGCAGCTCGCCCTGGACTGGGCCATCCTCGGCGTCGACGCGCTCGACCCGGTCGCGGGCGCGACCGCTCACCACGAGGGCGAGGCCAGCATTACCTACCTGATGGCCACCCGCGCGGCCCAGGTGATGATCGTCGCGGACGCCTCCAAGCTGGGCCAGCGCGCGTTCGCCCGGGTGTGCGCGCCAGGGGAGATCGACGTCATCGTCACCGACCAGGACGCCGATCCCGCCACGCTGGCCGCCTTCACCGAGCGCGGCATCCGCGTCGTCACCGCCTGATCCCGCGCCCGGACCCGCCGCTTAGCCGCGAGCCCCGACGGAGTGAATCCTCATTCACCTCGCTTGAGCGCTGAATTCCGGGTCTCATTCACCCCCGGCGCCCACCGGAGCACAACCACCCGCGTCATCGTCCACATCATCTGCTCTATACTGCTCAATAAGAGGATAATCGATCAAATAGTTGCATACCGAATGATCGTAAGGAGCCTGCGGTGAGCCACCTGATGGACGAGACCGCCAGCCAGCCGGAATGCTGGGCCAAGGCGATCGAGCTGGCCGCCTCGGCCGGGCCGCTCCTGCCCACGTCTGGCGCGCGCGTCGCGGTGGTGGGCTGCGGTTCCTCGCTCAACGTCGCCCGCTGTTACGCGGCGCTGCGCGAGGCCGCGGGCCAGGGCGAGACGGACGCCTTCCCGGCCTCGGAGATGCCGGCCACCCGGCGCTACGACCACATGGTGTACGTGTCCCGGACCGGCACCACGAGCGAAACCCTCGACGCGCTCCGCCGGGCTCCGGCGGGGGTCCGGACCACGGCGATCGCCGCCGACCCCGGCTCGCCGCTCGTGCAAGAGGCCGGCGCCGTCCTCCTGCTCGACTTTTCTGCCGAACGGTCCGTGGTCTCCAGCCGCTTCATCACCAGCACGATCGTCCTGCTCCGAGCCCACCTGGGCGAAGACCTCCGCGCCCTGCCCGACGCCGCCGCCCGTGAGCTGGCCCGGCCGCTGCCGCCCGGGCTGGCCGACCATCGCGAGTTCACCTTCCTGGGCCGCGGCTGGGCCGCCGCGGTCGCCGACGAGGCGGCGCTAAAGCTGCGCGAGGCCTCGCGGACCTGGGCCGAGTCCTATCCGGCGCTGGAGTACCGGCACGGTCCGATCAGCGTCAGCGACGAGAGCACCGTGGTCTGGGCCTTGGGCGAGGTCCCGTCCAGCCTGCTGGCCGACGCCCGCCGGTCCGGGGCCATGGTGCTGGCCTCGGACGCCGACCCGCTGGTCGGCCTGACCGGCGTCCAGCGGCTCGCCGTCGAGCTGGCCGAACGCCAGGGCATCGACCCGGACCAGCCGCGCGCTCTTTCGCGTTCTGTCATCCTGGGTTAATGCCAGCGGCGCCGGACCTGGACCGGCCTCCCCGCAACAGCTGGCTGCTGACCGGCGGCCGGGTCGTCACTCCGCGCGGCATGCTCAGCCCCGGCTGGATCCGGTTGGCCGGGCCGCTGATCGACGCGGTCGGGTCTGGCGACGCTCCTGACCAGCCCGCCGTCGATCTGCGCGGGCAGTGGGTGCTGCCCGGGTTCATCGACCTGCATGTCCACGGCGGCGGCGGCGCGTCGTTCACCGAAGGCACCAGCGACCACGCCCGCCAGGCCGCGGCGTTCCACCGCGGGCAGGGCAGCACGACCATGCTGGCCAGCCTGGTCACCGCACCGCTCGCCGAACTGGAAGCCCGGGCCGGCCTGCTGGCCGGGCTGGCCGATGAGGGCGTCATCGCCGGCCTGCACTTGGAGGGCCCGTTCCTCTCCCCGGCCCGCCGCGGCGCTCAGGATGCCCGGCACATGCTCGCCCCCGATGTGGTCGTCTTCGAGCGCCTGCATGCGGCGGCGCGCGGCCACCTGCGAGTCATCACCCTCGCCCCCGAACTGCCCGGCGCGCTCGCGGTGATCCAGGCCGCGGCGCGAGCCGGGGTGACCGTGGCCGTCGGGCACACCGACGCCACCGCCGAGGTCACCACGGCCGCCATCGATGCGGGCGCGACCCACGCGACCCACCTGTTCAACGGCATGCGGCCGCTGCATCACCGTGAGCCGGGCGCCGCCGGTGCCCTACTGGACCGGGACCAGGTCACCTGCGAGGTGATCGCCGACGGCGTGCACCTGGACGACATCGCGGTCCGCCTGGCCGCCCGCGCCGCCGGTCCGGGCCGGCTGGTCCTGGTCAGCGACGCGATGGCCGCCGCCGGGATGCCGGACGGCAGCTACCGGCTCGGCTCGCAGCAGGTCACCGTGGCCGGGGGAGTGGCCCGCCTGCTCGAAGACAGCGCCGCGGTCGCCGGTTCCACCGCCACCCTGTCCGGCGTGGTCCGGCACGCGATAGCCGCGGGCCTGCCGGTCCCCGACGTGGCCGCCGCCGCGAGCACCACCCCGGCTCGCGTGCTGGGCCTCGCCGACCGTACCGGTGCCCTGAGCCCGGGCCTGGCCGCGGACCTGGTCGTCTGCGACGACGACTTCCGCCCGCGTGCGGTGATGCGCCAGGGTCAGTGGCTAGCCGGGCCATCCGCGTGACCCGACTTCGCCGTCGCCGAAGCCGACTTCGCTGCCGTCAACCCGCGCGCTCAGGCAGCGCGTGGAAGAGCGGCACGTCAACGAGCAGGACTGAACCCGGGCGCGGTCAGCCGCCGTTGCGGACCGAACCGCTGAGCAGCCCGGTGGTCGAGCTGACCTCGCACACCACGGTGCGGACGCCCGCCTGCCAGGCGTCCTGGTCGGGGTAGACGAACTGCTGGGTCAGGCCCGCGTTCAGCAACTGCGGGTTCAGGTAGCCCGCGATCCGGTTGGCGCAGCCATTGCTCGCCTGCTGCTGCACGGCCGCGCTGCCGGGCCAGGACGATCCGGCCAGGCTGAACGTTGCGAACACTTCCACCTCGTGCGGCGTGGCACAGGACAGGATCGTGACCGACAGTCCGTTCGGTGAAGCATTGAGGCAGTCGCCCGCCCGCAGGCCGAAGACGGCGGCCGGCCGGTACGTGACGACGGTCTTTGGCCGGAAACCGTGTGTCGTCACCACCAGCACTCCGGCCGCCGCCGCCACCGCGACGAGCACGACGATCACGCCCGCCACGACCAGCCAGCTGACGCCGCGGCCTTCCCTGCCAGGTTCGCCAGCGGCCGGCTCGTGATCCGCATCCGGGATGGCGCCCGTGCTCTCGACAGGGGCTGGTCCGGACGGCTCCGGAACCGCGGCTTCCAGCGTCAGGGGCTCGGTCGCGGCCGGCTCGGGAGTTGCCGGTTCCGGCGCAGACCCGCTGCCGACCCCCGTAGGCGCGGCCATCCGCCCTCCATCACGCAGTGCCCGCCGCGCCCGGTCTCCAAGGCCGGCCCTCCGGTCGGGCCAGGCGCACCGTCAAACTCGAAAGTGCGCCTCTTCTCCCAGTAGTTCCCACCATCTGAAAAACGACACATCGGTCCAAACGGACGCTGTTCCCGTGTCCCCGCCGCGTTCCCGTGTCCCCGCCGCGTTCCCGTGTCCCCGCCGCGTTCCCGTGTCCCCGCCGCCCGCGCGACCGCCCTGAAGCCGCCCGAATGCCGCACCCCGCAGCGCTCCGAGGCGCGCTCCGGGAACGGGGCTTGGGGCACACAAGCCCCGATAGACCAGCGTAAGAGGCGGGGCTTTGCGGCACACGCACCCCCTACAGGACGTGCGGCCGTCGGCGTCAGGGCGGCAGTACCCTGTCCAGGTGCGCTTGACGGAATTCTGGGCCCGGATGAGGGCGCAGTTCGGGGACGTGTACGCCCAGAGCGTGGCCAAGGACTACGTGTTCGAGAAGCTGGGCGGCCGCACGATCGAGCGTGCGCTGGCGGACGGGGAAGACGCCAAGGTGGTCTGGCGGGCGGTCTGCGACACGTTCGACGTGCCGCAGCGGCTGCGTTAGAAGAGCTCAGCGGCGGCTCAGCCGCCTCGGGGTGTTGACCTTGTCCGCTGCGACCTTGAGGATCACCCGGCCCTGCGGGCCGATGGGATTGGTGTACTCGTGGCCGTTATACCGGAGCGAGAGCTCGTCGATGTGCTGCCGGGCCGGCTCGCCACCGATGGTCTCGACCACGTGCCCGCGGACCTCGGCCCAGTCGTAGTTGTCGTCGCCGCGGATCAGCACGGTGATGCGCGGGTCACGGGCCACATTCCGGGCCTTCTGCCGCTGCGGTTCGGTATTGACCAGGACGTGCTCGCCGTCGGTGTCGATCCAGGTGAGCAGCGCCTGCGGCTGCCCGTCCGGCATCAGGGTCACCACCGTGGCCAGGTTTTTGCCCTTGGCCAGCCGGACCACGTCCTCGTCGAGCGGCATCCGAAGTCTCCTCACAGCGAGAGCAGCTAGATCTGACTCGTGCCGATGCTAGCCCGCGGCCGCTCACGGACCACGCCCGCCCCGGTTTTCCAAGGATTTCCGGCCTTCTTCGGCGTGTCGCACCTGATCGAATACACGTTCGCTCTATAGTTAACCTAACGGAAGTGATCCCGGCCGCCGGGCCGTGGTCACGGTCCACGAGATCCCTGCGGACGGGCGCGCACGGAAATGTCAGTGGCAGCGCGTAGCGTGTCCACCGATCCGCCGGGATGACCGGCGGGACTACGACGAAGACGACCTGGGCGGTGCGGGAAGGTGCCCGCAGGCCCCTTACCCGGCAGGGAGTCCCCAATGGCAGCAAACGGTAGGCCGAGTCTCGAGCGGGCGGGCGACAGGGATAAGGCCCTGGAGACCGCTCTCCTCCAGATCGAGCGGCAGTTCGGTAAGGGCTCGGTCATGCGCCTCGGCGACGAGACCCGGGTGCCGGTCGAGGTGATCCCGACCGGGTCGATCGCGCTGGACGTGGCACTAGGCCTCGGCGGCCTGCCGCGCGGCCGCATCGTCGAGATATACGGACCGGAGAGCAGCGGGAAGTCGACCTTGGCGCTGCACGCCGTGGCGAACGCGCAGAAGGCAGGCGGCATCGCCGCCTATATCGACGCCGAGCACGCACTGGACCCGGACTACGCCAAGAACCTCGGCGTGAACACCGACGCACTGCTGGTTTCCCAGCCGGACACCGGCGAGCAGGCGCTGGAGATCGCGGACATGCTGATCCGGTCCGGGGCCATCGACATCGTGGTCATCGACTCGGTCGCCGCACTCGTGCCGAAGGCGGAGATCGAGGGCGAGATGGGTGACAGCCACGTCGGCCTCCAGGCCCGGCTCATGTCCCAGGCCCTCCGCAAGATCACCGGCGCCCTGAACCAGACGAAGACCACCGCAGTTTTCATCAACCAATTGCGGGAAAAGGTAGGGGTGATGTTCGGCAGTCCAGAGACAACGTCGGGCGGAAAGGCACTGAAGTTCTATGCATCTATCCGCCTGGACGTGCGGCGAATCGAAACCCTGAAGGACGGTACCGACGCGGTCGGTAATAGAACAAAAGTAAAAGTGGTAAAGAACAAGATGGCTCCGCCTTTCAAGAGCGCGGAATTCGATATTCTTTACGGTATCGGGATCAGCCGCGAGGGCAGCCTGATCGACCTCGGCGTGGAACAGGGAATCGTGCGCAAGTCCGGCGCCTGGTACACCTACGAAGGGGACCAACTCGGCCAGGGCAAGGAAAACGCCCGTAATTTCCTGCGCGAGAACGAGGACACCGCCAACGAGATCGAGAAGCGGATCAAGGAGAAGCTCGGCGTCGGGGCGCGCCTGGACGCGGACGCTGCCTCCAGCGCGCCAGCCCCCGCCGCCAAGGTCGGCAACGGGGCGGGCAACGGTGCGCCGGGAAACCTCACGACCCCGCCCGGTGTCACCGTCTAGCAAGTAATGGCCCGCAGCAAGCAGGCTTCAGGGTCACCGCCCAAGGCGTCCAAGGCGTCCAAGGCGCCCGGAGCGCCCGAGACCGAGGTCGGTGACCCTGAAGCGCAGGCCAGGCAGATCTGCCTGCGGCTGCTGACAATCGCACCCCGGACCCGGGCCCAGCTGGCCCAGGCGCTGCACCGCCGCGGTGTGCCCGACGAGGCCGCCGAGACCGTGCTGAGCCGCTTCGCCGACGTCGGCCTGATCGACGACGCGGCGTTCGCCCGGGCCTGGGTCGAGTCCCGGCACCACAGCCGCGGGCTGTCCCGCCGCTCGCTGTCCGCCGAGCTCCGCCGACAGGGGGTCGAGAGCGAGGAGATCCGCGAGGCGGTCGACACCCTCGATCCCGAGCAGGAAGTCGCCACCGCCCGGCGCCTGGTGGAGCAGAAGATGGCGGGCACCCGCGGCCAGCCGCCTGATGTCCGCGTCCGCCGGGCGGCAGGTACGCTGGCCCGCAAGGGCTACCCGGCCGGCCTGGTCTTCCGGCTGATCAAGGAAGTCCTGGAGCGAGAAGGCGAGGCCGAGGCCCTCGATCTGGACCCCGACCAGTATCTGGACCCGGGCGACCCCGGAGAGTAACCGCCGTTCATGATCATGGCCAGAAACGGCCGAATAGCGACCAAAACTGTCCGCGATCATGACGTCACCGCGCTCCCCGCGCCAAGCGAGCCCTCCACCAGCCCGAACGCCTTCGCGTTAACGCACCTTTCATCCATGAAACGCACTGTTCGCGCCGGTCAGCGATGCTTTGCTTGATAAAAAGGTTATCAAGCCTTAACCTCACGGCAGCGAGATGTTGTCCCGCTCTGCACAGAAAGTCAGGTCAGGGACCAGCGGAGGAGAAGCAGCCGGACACGTAAGGTAACCAAAGGCTGGGCCGGAGAACAGCCGGCGAGCCCGTCGCCGCGTGCGATGGCTCGTGCCAGGGCATAAACCCTGAAACCGGGCCGAGAGTCACAACACAAGGGTGCCCCGAGGGCTATGGACGGAAAGGGGTGACCGTGAGCAGCGGATTGTCGCTTGCCTTCATGGTGATCGGGTTGCTCGCGGTGGTGTTCGCGCTGGTTGTCGTCTGGCGCCGGACCACGGCCAGCCCGCAGCTCACCCCAGCCCAGGACCCCATCCAGCTAGAAAAGGCCAGCCAGGAAGCCGACCACATCCGCGCGCGCGCCGAGACCGAAGCCGCCGGGATCCTCGACCGAGCCCGCGACGAGGCCGAACAGGCCGCCCAGGGCCGCCGGGAAGTCGAAGAAGAAATCCGTGCGGTCAAGGACGAGGTCCGCGAGCTGCGCGGCGACCTCGAGCGCCGCGAGCTGCGCCTCGCCGATCGCGAGCAGCGGCTGGACGAGGAGCTCAAACGGATCGAGGAGCGCGCCCAGGCCCTGGCCGCGCGCAGGCAGGACCTGGACCGCCGCGCCGCCGAGCTCGACCAAAAAGACGTGGAACGGAAAAGCGAACTCGAGCGCGTCGCCGGTCTCACCGCCGAGGCGGCCAAGGCCGAGCTGGTCACCGCCATCGAGAACCAGGCCAAGCGGGAAGCGGCGCTCATCGTCAGGGACATCGAGCACGAGGCGAAGATCGAAGGCGAGAAGCGCGCTCGCAAGATCGTCACCCTGGCCATCCAGCGGGTCGCCACCGAGCAGACCAGCGAGTCCGTGGTCTCCGTGCTGCACCTGCCGGGCGACGAGATGAAGGGCCGCATCATCGGCCGCGAGGGCCGCAACATCCGGGCCTTCGAGTCCGTGACCGGCGTCAACCTGATCATCGACGACACGCCCGAGGCCGTGCTGCTGTCCTGCTTCGACCCGGTCCGGCGCGAGATCGCCAGGCTCACCCTGGACCGCCTGGTCGCCGACGGCCGGATCCACCCGCAGCGGATCGAGGACGCCTACGAGCGGGGCAAGGCCGAGATCGAGCAGCTGTGCCGGCGGGCCGGCGAGGACGCGCTGGTCGAGCTCGGCATCACCGAGATGCACCCGGAACTGGTCGATCTCCTCGGTCGCCTGCGCTACCGCACCTCCTACGGGCAGAACGTGCTGCGGCACCTAGTCGAGTCGGCGCACATCGCGGGGATGATGGCCAGCGAACTGCGGATGGACCCGCTGCTGCTCAAGCGCTGCACGGTGCTGCACGACATCGGCAAGGCGCTCACCCACGAGGTCGAGGGCAGCCACGCGCTGATCGGCGCCGAGATCGCCCGCCGCTACGGCGAGCCGGAGGACGTGGTGCACGCCATCGAGGCGCACCACAACGAGGTCGAGGTCCGCACCGTCGAGGCCGTACTGACCCAGGCCGCGGACGCGATGAGCGGCGGTCGGCCGGGCGCACGGCGCGAGTCGCTCGAGATGTACGTCAAGCGCCTGGAGCGCCTGGAGCAGATCGCCGGCGATCACGAGGGCGTGGAGAAGGTCTTCGCCATGCAGGCGGGCCGCGAGATCAGGGTCATGGTCAAGCCCGACCGGATCGACGACATCCAGGCCCAGGTGATCGCGCGCGACATCGCCAAGCAGGTGGAAGAGGAGCTGACCTACCCGGGCCAGATCCGCATCACCGTGGTCCGCGAGTCCCGCGCCACCGAATTCGCGCGCTGACCCTTTTACCCAGAAAACCCTTTATGCCGAACGGATCCTGGTACTCCCTCAGGAGCCAAGCCATTTCGTATTCCAGATGTACGCGTCCCCTGCCGTATCGGTACTGGCCAGGGCATCGCCGCTCGGACTGAACGCGATACCGATAATGCCCTTGCCCAGCGGGTTCGACAGCGTGGTCAGGTACTTGCCGGTGTCCAGATTCCAGAAGCTGATGTTGCCGACGGTGTCCCCGGCGGCCAGGAATTTGCCGTCCGGGGTGAACGCGATGTCGGCGAATTCGGAATTGTGGAACGACTCCAGCGAGTAGACCAGCTTGCCGGTGGACACGCTCCACACGTAGACCACGCCGTCGGTGGTGGTGCTGGACTCGTCGGAGACCGCCACCAGCTTCCCGTCCGGGCTGAACGCGACGTCGTACAGGCCCTTGCTGCCCGGGTCCGGCAACGTGCCGGTGAGCTGGCCGGTGGACACGTTCCACAGGTACGTGCTGCCGTCGGTGTCGCCGGCCGCCAGCGTGGTGCCGTCCGGACTGAACGCGACCCCGTACACATTCTTGCCGCCGGGGTCGTGGAAGCTGCTCGTCGAAGTGGAGTTGGCCTTGCCCCCGCTCACGTCCCACAGGTAGGTGCTGCCGCCGTTGCTGCCCACCGCGACCATGTTGCCGTCCGGGCTGATTGCCACCCGGTCGTTGTCCCGGCTGCCGTTGGACAAGGTGGCGGTGATCTTGCCGCTGGCCCCGTTCCACAGGTAGATGTTGCCGTTCGCGTCGGCGATCGCGTACGTGTCGCTGCTCGCGTTGTACGCGATGCCGTTGACGCCGTTGCTGTTCGGGTCCGTGAAGGTGCTGGTGAGACTGCCGCTGCTCAGGTCCCATATATAGCTGTTGCCGTTGCTGTCGCCGGTCGCGAGCGTGGTCTCGGAGCTGAACACGTCACCGAAGACGTTCTTGCCGGCCGGATCGTGCAGGGACAACTCGGGATGGTTCGGCACCCCGGGGCTGGACTGCAGGCTCGGGCTCGCCGACGGATGACCGCCCGCGTGGGCCGAAGACTGGACCGCGACCGGGTGCGAGGTCTTCGGACTGCTGCTGCTGAGCAGGATGCCCACGACCGCGCCGACCACCACGACGACGGCGGCGGCCACGATCAGCACCGTGCGGCGCGCGCCGCCGCCTGACCCGCGCCCGGGGGCGCCCGACTTGGGCGGCGGCCCGACCTCCCAGGCTGGCCGCTGGTCTTGCTTGGTTTCCTCCGGCCCGGTGCGCTGCTGGTCAGAGGCCTGGCCCGGACCGGTCCGGTCGCCGGTCCGCATGGTCTGGGTCGGTTCGTAGAGGTCAGGCGAGGAGGGCTGGCCGCCCGGGCCAGAATCGAGCCCGACCCCGCCCCCGGACGGGGATCCGGCCTGCCCGGAAGGAGGCTCCGCGTGCGGGTACGGCTTGGGCTCCGGGGGCGCGACGTACGGAGCCGGCTGCGGCCCCGCGGCCGCGGCGTATGGGGACGGCGCCGGCTCCCCGGCCGCCGGGCGGGAGGCAGGCTCGGCCACCGGGCGGGACGCGGGCGCCTCGGCCACCGGGCGGGACGCGGGCGCCTCGGCCGCCGGGCGGGACGCGGGCGCTTCGGTCGCCGGGCGGGACGCTGGCTCGGCCGCCGGGCGGGACGACGGCTCGGCGGGAGGGCGGAGCGCAGGCTCGCCGACAGGCCCCGCCGGGGCCGGCCTCGCCGCCGCGCCGCGGGAGGCCGACTCGCCGGCCTGCCAGTAGTCGGCGGTCGGATCGGCCAGGACGGCCTGAGCGGCGGTGCCGGTCTCGGCCAAGCGGTCCATGATGGTGGCCAGGCTGGGCCGGTTGGCCGGGGACTTGGACAAGCAATCCCTGACCAGGTCCCGGAAGCCGTGCTCCTCGGTCACGCCGGTCAGATCCGGCGGCTCGGTGGTGATGCGGTAGACCACGGTGACGAGCGAGTCGTCGCCGAACGTGACCCGGGCGGTCGCGGCGAAGGCCAGCGTGCAGCCCAGCGCGAACACATCGCTCGCGGGCCCGGCCACGTCGCCCCGCAGCTGCTCGGGGGACATGTAGGAGTAGGTGCCGACGACCATCCCCGCCGTCGTCATCGGGCTTGCCTCGGCCGCCCGCGAGATTCCGAAGTCGATGATGCGCGGCCCGTCGTCGGCCAGGATCACGTTGCTTGGCTTCAGGTCGCGGTGGACCAGCCCGCAGGCGTGGATCGCGGCCAGCCCCTCGGCCAGGCCCGCGCCGAGCCGGCACACCCGCTCCAGGCTGAACGGCCCGTCTTCGGCCACGGCCTGCTGCAGCGAGGGGCCGTGGATGAACGCGGTGACCATCCAGGGCGGGTCGGCCCCGGGGTCGGCGTCCACGACGGACGCGGTGTGGAAGCCGCCGACCCGCCGCGCCGCCTCGATCTCGCGCGCGAACCGCTCACGGAACTGCTTGCCGCTGGCGTACCCGGGATGGATGATCTTCACCGCGACCTGACGGCCACCCGGCGACAGGCCCAGGAACACCTGTCCCATGCCGCCTTCGCCAAGCCGTCCGATCAGCCGGTAGTTACCCACCTTGCTCGGATCACCGGGCTTGAGATGCTCCATAACCCGAGTCCCACCCCACCCCACCCAATCCGCCAGCATACGGACCATGGACCGTTACCAGAAGAGAACAGTTGATACTAGAAGATAACTGTCCGAGCTGGGCCGGTACCCTGGCAAGTGTTTCCTCCGGCCATATACCTTTTTATCCCGAACGGACCGTGGTGCTCGCGTCGGGCCCGAGTTCCCGCGGATGCCGAGCCGCCCGCGGTCGTCGCCACGCTCCCCTATCCTGGTGGTGTGACTGCAGGCGGCCGTACCTACCAGATCCGCACCTACGGGTGCCAGATGAACACCCACGACTCCGAGCGCCTGGCCGGCCTGCTGGACGAGGCGGGCTACCAGCCCGCCGCCGACGGTGAGACCCCGGACGTGGTGGTGTTCAACACCTGCGCGGTCCGCGAGAACGCGGCCGACCGGCTGTACGGGAACCTGGGCCACCTGCTGCCGCAGAAGAAGAACGGCATGCAGATCGCGGTAGGCGGCTGCCTGGCCCAGATGGAGCGGACCAAGATCACCCAGCGCGCCCCCTGGGTAGACGTGGTGTACGGCACCCACAACATGGCCTCGCTGCCCGCGCTGCTCGAGCGGGCCCGGGTCAGGAACGAGGCGCAGGTCGAGTTCGCCGAGACGCTGGAGACGTTCCCCTCGCTGCTGCCGGCCCGCCGGCAGTCCGCCTATTCCGGCTGGGTCTCGATCTCGGTGGGCTGCAACAATACCTGCACCTTCTGCATCGTGCCCAGCCTGCGGGGCAAGGAGCGGGACCGCCGCCCCGGTGACATCCTGGCCGAGATCGGCGCGCTGGTCGCGGACGGCGTCCTCGAGGTCACGCTGCTCGGCCAGAACGTGAACTCCTACGGTGCCGAGTTCGGCGACCGGCAGGCGTTCGGCAAGCTGCTGCGCAGCTGCGGGGACATCGAGGGCCTGGAGCGCGTCCGCTTCACCTCCCCGCATCCCCGGGACTTCACCGACGACGTGATCGACGCGATGGCGCAGACCCCGAACGTCATGCCCAGCCTGCACATGCCGCTGCAGTCCGGCTCGGACACCGTGCTGAAGGCCATGCGCCGCGCCTACCGCCGGGACCGCTACCTGGCCATCCTGGACCGGGTCCGGGCCGCCATCCCCGGCGCCGCCATCACCACCGACATCATCGTCGGCTTCCCCGGCGAGACCGACGAGGACTTCGAGGACACCCTGGCCCTGGTCCGCCAGGCCCACTTCGCGGGCGCGTTCACCTTCCGCTACTCGATCCGCCCCGGCACTCCCGCCGCCACCATGGACGGCCAGGTCCCGTCGAACGTCGTGCAGGAACGCTACGACCGGCTCACCGCCCTGGTCGAGGAGACCACCTTCGCCGAGAACCGGAAGCTGACCGGCGCGACGGTCGAGGTCCTGGTCGCCGAGGGCGAGGGCCGCAAGGACGCTGCCACCCACCGCATGTCCGGCCGCGCCCGCGACAACCGCCTGGTCCACTTCGCCCCGCACGAGTCCGCGCCCCGCCCCGGCGACGTCGTGACCGTGACCATCACCCGCGCCGCCCCGCACTACCTGCTGTCCGACGCCGAGCCGCTGTCCATCCGCCGCACCCGCGCAGGCGACGCCTGGGAAGCCGTGACCGCCGCCCGCGACCGCCGCACCCGCGACCGCCGCACCCGCGACCGCCGCACCCGCGACCGCCGCACCCGCGACCGCCGCCCCCGTCCTGCTGGGCATGCCCGCGCTCAGTCCTGGCACCGCGTAACCGGCCCGGGCGGCGCCTAAGGCACCAGGACGATCTTGCCGCGGGTGTGGCCGGTGGCCAGCGCCCGATGGGCGGCGGCCACTTCGGCCAGCGGATAGGTCGCCGCCACGACGACCCGCAGCTTCCCGGCTTCGGCGAACCGGGCCAGCTCGAGCCGGGCGGCGGCCCGGATCTCGGTCCCGGGGTCGGCCCCCGGCGCGCCGCCGATCACCTTGACCCCCGAGTCGAAGGCCCGCCGGCTCGCGACCAAGGTCACGATCTTGCCGCGGTCGGCCACCAGGGCGAGCGAGGTGTCGAGCGCCTCGTCCCCGCCGACGCAGTCGACGGCCGCGTCGACGCCACCAGGGGCCAGCGCCCGGACCCGCTCTTCCAGCCCGGCCCCGTACAAAACCGGCTCCGCGCCGAACTCCCGCAGCAGCTCATGGCCGCTCTGGCTCGCCGTGCCGATCACGCGCGCGCCGGCCGCCACCGCAAGCTGCACGGCCATCAGGCCCGCGCCGCCCGAGGCGCCGTGGATCAGGACGGTCTCGCCCGCGCCGATCCCGACGACGGCCAGCGCGTGCGCGGCGGTCACGCCGGTCAGCATCATCCCGCTGGCCTCCTCGAACGACAGCGTTGACGGCTTGCGGATCACGCTGGCCAGGGGCACCGTCACCTCGTCGGCGTACGCGCCCGTGATCCGGTACGCGATGACCTCGTCGCCCGCCCGGATCGGGCCGCCCGGCCCCTCCGCGCCGTCGGCCACCTGGGTCACCACGCCCGCCGCCTCGAACCCCAGCCGCATCGGCAGGCGCGTCGGATCCTGCCCCATGGCCCCGCTGTACAGTTTGTAGTCGATCGGGTTGGTGCCCGCGGCCCGTACGCTGACCAGCGCCTCGCCCGGCCCCGGCAAGCCGGCCGGGGTCTGGATCACCGCCAGCACCTCGGGCCCACCGAACGCCGTCGCCACCACTGCCCTCGTCATCCCGGAATCATCCACGGCCTTATTCTCCCCTTCCCTTACGCCACTGGTCGTGGTCTCCAACTGAACCCGCGCATGTCCGCGCTCGTAATCTTCAATTGAAGGCGCGTGGCAGTCGCGCCGACCCGGCACGAGTCGAGGAGGTCTGGTGTCCGCTTCGCAGATCCAGGTCCGCGCACCGGCGCGGCCGCAGTGGCGGCGTCTATGCGTCCCCTCGTTTGTCCTGGCCGGAATCACCGCCCTCATCCTGTGGGCCGCCGTCACCGAGTTGCTCCAGCAGGGGCGCCTCGAAACGGTGCTCTCGGTCGGCTGGGCCGAGCTCGCCGCTCCGCTGCTCGTCGCACTCGTGGTTGCGACCGGGATCTGCGAACGGATATGGCCCGCCGAGCCTCGCCCGGTCCTGGCCCGCGGCCACGTCCAGGATGCGTGCTACCTGGCCCTGCACGCCGTCGTGGTGATCCCGCTGATGACGTTGCTGAGCGTCGGGGCGGCGTCGCTGATCGCCAGCCACGCACGCTGGATCGAGCTGCGCTCGACCGAGCACTGGCCCGGCTGGCTGCTCGTCCCGCTCACCGTCCTGGCCATGGACGGTGCCAACTGGCTGGCCCATTACGCCGATCACCGGCTCGACCCCCTGTGGCGCTTTCACGCCCTGCATCACAGCCAGGAGGAGCTCAGCGTGCTCACCTCCTTCCGCGCCCACCCGCTCATGCACACCACGGGTTTCATCCTGGCCACGATCCCGGTCGTGGCCCTGATGCCGACCCGGGCGATCGCCCCGGCGCTCATCACGGCGTACATCTGCGTCGGCACCCTCCAGCACGCCAACCTCCGCTGGACGTTCGGCCCGGCCTGCCGGGTGATCGTGAGCCCGGCCTACCACCGCCTGCACCACGCGACGGACAACCAGGCCGTCAACCTCGGCGTTGTGCTGACGATCTGGGATGTCCTGGCCCGCTACGCGAGGTTCCCGGCCCGTCGCCACAGCGTGGGACGCACCGGCCTGGACGGCCGCCCGGTCCCGGTCGAGCAGGACGGTCCCGCCCGCCCCGCCCTGCTCCTCCTAGCCGAGCAACTCGCCGAGCCCTTCCGCGCCCA
>CAWICW010000040.1:0-75766 GCA_963834685.1 uncultured Actinomycetes bacterium
TGGATCTGGCCGATCCGGCGGTGGTGCCCAGTGGGCGTGGCTCGACCGGGATACCGAGCTACGCTGCTGGCGGCCCCTGGCGCGCCACTCATCAGGCGTAAGCACCTCATGCGGCGGGGCCAGGACGCCGGGCGAAACGTTGCTCATGAGACCACCGATCCTCGACCACTGACAGCCACGTTAATGCGGTCAGCAGAGAGGGCTAAGGCCCGCGGCCATCTGAAGGCCCCATCACGATCAAACTCTACAGAGCGCGTCAGGACCGGTCATGCCGCGGACAACAAGCCAGTCCGGGTGATCATCTGCGTCATTCCAAGTGACACGCTGATCCTGTAGTACGCCGTCCCGACCTAACTCCGACTTCGCTGCAGGGAGGCCCGATGACCGGCCCGGAACACTACCGCGCAGCCGAAAGGCTCCTGAAAGAGACCGAAGAGCGCCGCAACGCCCCGCTCGACAGAACCTCGTGGCGCGTAGGTCTAGCGCAGGTGCACGCGACGCTGGCGCTCGCCGCCGCAACCGCACTGGGCTCTGACAGCCGACCATGGGCCGAAGTGACTGGTGCCATGCTCCCCGGTAATGACCCGGATACTCCCTGAGCATGCTGGGGGGCCGCGGGAACCAGCAGCACGGACACTGCCAGCAGGAGCGGTAGGGTGAATCAGCCTGGTCAATCGGCGGGGAGGCAACCGGTGACCACTGTTGGAGACGTGACTGAACAGACCAGCGCGGCGGTACACCACGCCAGCAGGGGTGATGCTCCCACCGGGACAAGTCCGTCTGGCGGCCTGGTGCGGACGTGACACCCGAGCCAGGGGCCCGAGGCCCGGTCGGCCATGATCTCGTTTAACAGCCTGCTGATCATCGGCGTGGTGGCCGTCGCGGTGCCTCTGCTCCTCGGGCTGGTCCCGGCCGTGAAGGTGCCGCCGGTGGTGCTGGAGATCCTGGCCGGGATCCTGGTCGGGCCGGAGGTGCTGGGCTGGGTACATCTGGACGTGGCGGTCCGGGTGACCTCGGACCTGGGCCTGGGTTTCCTGTTGTTCATGGCCGGCTACGAGATCGACCTGCGGCGGTTCGACCGCCGGGTCCTTTCCCTGGCCGGCCGGGCCTTCGTCGCCTCCGCAGCGCTGGCTATCCTGGTCGCCTACGGGCTCCAGCTAGGCGGCCAGGTCAAGGACGGCCTGCTGGTGGGGATCACCTTGATGTCGACCTCCCTGGGGGTCCTGGTGCCCATTCTCAACGACTCGGGCCAGACCGAGACAGCCTTCGGTCGTCTGATTGTCGCCGCGGGTTCGCTGGCCGAACTCGCCCCGCTGGTCCTGCTGTCGGTGTTCTACTCGGCGTCGTCGGCCAACCCGGGCGTGGAACTGGGCCTACTGGCGGGATTCATCGGGTTCACCGCGGTCGTCGTGGTGGTGACCCAGCGGGTCCGGGGATGGGGACCACTGCGGGATGTGGTAAGCCGGCTGGCGAGCACCAGCTCTCAGCTGCGCGTCCGGCTGGCCATCACGTTCGCCCTGGCCTTCGCGGTGGCTGCCGAGCACTTCGGGCTGGCCACCATCTTGGGGGCGTTCCTGGCCGGGGTCATCGTCCGCCGGACCGACGAGTCGCCGGCCTCCCAGCAGCAGTTCCAGGCCAAGCTCGAAGCGATCGGATTCGGGTTCTTGATCCCGGTGTTCTTCGTGAGCACCGGCGTCGGCCTCGACATATCCGCCTTGTTCGCCAGCACCCGGGCCATCGTTCTCGTGCCGGTGTTCCTGGTTGCGCTGCTGGTGGTGCGGGGCGTGCCCGCTGCGCTGTACGTGCGGGCCGTCGGGCGCACCCGCGCCCGGGCCGCCGGCTTCATGCAAGCCACGTCCCTGACGTTCATCGTGGTGGCGACGGTCATCGGCGTCCAGACCGGTCACCAGCGGCCGTCCACGGCCGCCGCGCTGGTCGTGGCCGGCCTGCTGTCGGTGATCATCTATCCGCCGACCGCCCTGCGGATACTGCGGAGCGCCGCCGACCGGCCGGTATCCGATCCTGGGCCCCCCCGGCCGGACCCTGAACAGCCCGAGGACCTACCGGAATAGCCACGGCCCGTTCGGTAAAAGTCATTTTGGACCGAACGGGGCTGGGTGCGTGCGGCGGGGACCGGTGCGGGGCTCAGGGGTGCTGGGCGCTGACCGAGACGACTTCACCGGTCATGTAGGCGGAGGCGGCGATGCGGACCGCGGCCGAGATGATCCAGCTGCACGGGGCGATCGGGATCACCGGGGAGCACCCGGCGCACCGCTACCTCGAGCGCGCCCATGGGGCGCTGCACCTGTTCGGCGGTTCGGCCCAGCACACCGCGGCCATCGCCGCGGGCCTCATCGATCGCTGAGGCGGGCTGGCCGGGACCGATGTCAGCGGGCCGTGTCATGATCAACCGAGGTGAGGGGCGAAAGGGGGCGTCGTGGAATACGAGATCGTGGCCGAGGCCTACCGTGACCTGGAGCAGGCGACCGGGCGGCTGGCGCTGATCGAGCGGCTGGCGGCGCTGCTGGCGCAGACTCCCGCCCAGCTGCTGCCCGTGGTGTGTTACCTGTGCCAGGGGCTGATCGCGCCGGAGTTCGCCGGGGTGGACCTCGGGCTGGCCGAGAAGCTGGCCATCCGGGCGGTAGGCACCGCGACCGGGACCGCCCCCGAACAGGTCGCGGCGCGGGTGCGGGAGGTCGGCGACCTGGGACAGACCGCCGAGCTGCTGCTGGCCGAGACGGCCGCGGACCGGCCGGCGGTACTCACCGTGGTGACGGTGGTGAACACGCTGCGGCAGATCGCCAACGCCGAGGGGACCGGCTCGCAGGGGCGCAAGCTGGAGCTGCTGGCCGGGATGCTGGCCCAGGCCACCCCGCTGGAGACCCGCTACCTGCTGCGCCAGGTCACCGGCGGGCTGCGGCTGGGCATTGGCACGCCCACCATCCTGGACGCGCTGGCCCAGGTCTACGCCGGGGGGCGGGCCGCCCGGCCGGTGCTGGAACGCGCCTACAACATCTGCTGCGACCTGGGGCTGGTGGCTTCGGTGCTGGTGGATGGCGGGCTGGCCGCGGTGGAGGAAATCCAGGTCCGGCCGGGCCGCCCGGTACGGGTCATGCTGGCCCAGCGGCTGGCCGACGCCTCTGAGATCCTGGCCAAGCTGGGCGGTGAGTGCGCGGCCGAGTACAAGTACGACGGCATGCGGCTCCAGGCCCACAAGACCGCCGACGGGCGGATCGAGCTGTGGACCCGGCGGCTGGAGGAGGTCAGCGAGCAGTTCCCGGACGTGGTCGAGGTGCTGGCCGCCGGGCTGGGCCCGGCCGAGGCGATCATCGAGGGCGAGGTGGTCGCGTTCGACGCGGCTACCGACGAGCTGCACCCGTTCGCCGAGGTCATGTTCCGGCGGCGCAAGTACGGCATCGCGGAGGCGGTGCGGGACGTGCCAGTCGGGCTGTTCTGCTTCGAGCTGCTGTACGCGGCCGGGCAGGACCTGACCCGGCTGCCGTATCCGCAGCGGCGGGCCGCGCTGGCTCAGGCGATCACCATCTCGCCGCGGCTGCGGCTGACCACCGCGACCGAGGTCACCGACCCGGCCGCGCTGGATGCCGCGTTCGAGCAGGCCATCACCGACGGCTGCGAAGGCCTGATGTGCAAGTCGGTCGGCGCGGCGTCGGTGTACCAGGCCGGCAACCGCGGCTGGCTGTGGATCAAGCTCAAGCGGGACTACCGGACCGAGCTGTCCGACACGGTGGACCTGGTCATCGTGGGCGCGTTCGCGGGCCGCGGCCGGCGGGCCGGCACCTACGGCGCGGTGCTGCTGGCCGCTTACGACCCGGACGCGGAGCTGTACCGCACGGTGACCAAGTGCGGCACCGGGTTCTCCGACGCCGACCTGGCCGCGCTGCCCGCCCGGCTGGCCCCGCTGGCCCGCGCGGACAAGCCCGCCCGGATCGACGCCCGGCAGCAGCCGGACTTCTGGTTCGAGCCGGGGATGGTGATCGAGGTCCTGTCCGCCGAGCTGACCCTGTCGCCGCACTACTCGGCGGGGTGGGGCGTGATCAAGGAGGACGCCGGGCTGGCCATGCGGTTCCCGCGGTTCACCGGGCGCTGGCGCGACGACAAGGACGCGACCGACGCCACCACCATCGGCGAGCTGGTCGACCTGTACCGCACCGCGCAGCGGGCACCGGTCACGTCGTGAGAGGCGCGGGCGCCCGAGGTGCCGACGTCGATGGCGACGAGGACGCTGTCGATGGTCAGCCGCGGACCAGCTGGGCGCCGGCCTTGTCCCGGTCCAGGGTGATCAGCGCGCCGTTGAGAGCGCCGGTGGAGTAGTCGCTGCCCGGATTGACGACCATGGACTTGCGCGGCCCGAGGCGGCGGATGCCGGAGGACTCGTGGATATGGCCGTGCAGGCCGAGCAGCGGCTGGTACTGCGTCTCGATGTCGCGCACCGCGGTGCTGCCCACCGCCGCGTACTGGACCTGGCCCAGCGTGGCCTGGATCCGGAGATCCTGGTCGAGGGCGGGGGCGTCGTCCAGCTGGGTGTTGTACGGCGGCGGGTGCAGGTTGAACACGGCACGCTCGGGGCGCTCAAGTCTGGCGGCCATTGTTGCGTAGGCGCTGGCGAGCTGCTGCTCGTCCTGCTCGCGGTAGGTGTGCCAGGGCGTGGTGTTCGCGTACCCCCAGCTGATCATCTCGTGGTCGTCGTCCAGGTTGACGACCTTGCCCTCGGCGTGCGTGCCCCAGGGCGCCTGGTCGAGCATCTCGGCCAGTTCGGGCGGGTCGTCGTTGCCCAGCATGAAGAACAGCGGGACGCCGAGCGGGCGCAGCCGGGTGTCGGCGAGGTCGAGCCACTCGGCCAGGCGCTCGCGCATCAGGCGCAGGAACAGTCCGTCGAGCGTGCCCGCGGCCTCCATGGCCTCGAGCTCGCCGGGTTCGGCGCGGTAGGGGTAGTAGCCATGGTCGGCGATGAGGCGTTCGAGGTTTGTGAGCTCGTTGTCGTCGCTGATGTCGTAGCGGGTGCCGACGAACGTGCACTGATACCGGCCGCCGGGAGCGCGGACGATCGACTGGATGGCCTTGCCGGCCACGTCACCGCCCAGGATCAGCACCTTGGGCTTGTACACCTTGGTCGAGTTGACGAACTTGCGGAAGCACATGCTCGATCCGTGCAGGTCGGACACGAAGTAGACGAGCGTCTTAGCCATGGTCAGATCACCATCTCGCTGCGGGCTCTGTGTGCGGCGGCCATGAAGGCGGCCGCGCGGACCGGGTCCACCGGATTCCAGGTAACACCATCGCGCTTGAGGTACGTACCGACGATCGCGCCGTGGGCTGTTCCAGCGTCTGGCTTATCGTGCCGGCGGTGATGCCGGTGCTGGCCAGCACGGGGGTGCCGCGGACGGCGGCTTTGGCGGCGCGGAATTCGGCGGGGTCAACGTGAGCTTCGTGTACAAGGAGCTGCCGCCCGAATAGTCAGCGGCCGACCTTCGCTTCGGCCGGGCTGTACCGGGGGTGGTGGCGTCTCTTACGCTGCGGTTATGGGATCCATCCTGGTGGGCACCGCGTCCTGGACGGACAAGACGCTGATCGCCTCCGGCTGGTATCCGCCCGAGGCGGGCACCCCGGAGAAGCGGCTGCGGTTCTACGCCCGGCAGTTCCCGCTGGTCGAGGTCGACGCCACTTACTACGCGCTGCCCGCCGAGCAGACCGCCACCTCCTGGGCGGAGCGGACCCCGGCCGGGTTCACCTTCAACGTCAAGGCGTTCAGCCTGTTCACCCAGCATCCCACCCCGGTCAAGGCGCTGCCCGCCGACCTGCGCGAGGCCGCGGGCCAGGCGGGCAAGGACCGGGTGTACCTCAAGGACGTCGACCCGGCGGTGGTCGATCAGGCCTGGGACCGGTTCCTGGCCGCGCTGGAGCCGCTGCGCCAGGCGGGCAAGCTCGGCGCGATCTTGCTGCAGTTCCCGCCCTGGTTCCCCATCGGCCGGTCGCGCAAGGACTACATCGTGGCGTGCGCGCAGCGGGCCGCGCCGCGCCGGGTGTGCATCGAGTTCCGCAACAAGACCTGGATGACTCCGGGAAACCAGGAGGAGACCCTGGGGTTCCTGGCCGAGCACCAGCTGCCCTACGTGTGCGTGGACATGCCGCAGGGCTACCCCAGCTCCATTCCCCCGGTCCTGGCCGCCACCAGCGACCTGGCCCTGGTCCGCATGCACGGCCACTCTGACAAATGGGACAGCAAGGACATCTACGAGCGGTTCGGCTACCGCTACAGCGACGGCGAGCTGGCCGAATGGGCGCCCAAGATCCGGGACCTGGCCGCCGGGGCCGAGCTCACCCACGTCCTGTTCAACAACTGTTATCGCAACTATGCGCAGGTCAACGCCCAGCAACTGGAGGAGCGGCTCGGCTTGGACGGCGCCCGCGGATGACTCCTTCGGGGTGCCGTGCCTGCGCTTCGGCAGATGGCCACGCAGGACTCCAGCAGCGGCCGCAGGACGGCGGGATCGTACTCCACCAGGCGGCTAGTAACGGCCTGCGTGGCACTGCAGACGTCGGTGCAGTCCAGGCAGAGCCGGATGCACCCGGTCCTGGTCCGTTCGTACTCCGGGCGTGATTCCCATCATTCACGGTCGCACGGGCGGTCGTTACGGGCGCCGGCGGTCAGTAGCGCTGGCCACGTTCGCGATGATCACGGCGAACGGCGGGATCACCAGCGCCACGGCCGACACGACGATCGCCGCGATCGTCGAGTACCGGTCCAGGACGGCCCAGGACAGGACGAACAAGCCGATGCAGACCGTCATGAGCACGAGATAGAGGCGTTTGTCCCGGCGGGACGGCTGTGGCCCCGCTTCGTCCCGGTCCTGCCCGTCGCCTGGCATCAGCGCTGCTCCTTCTCTTAACCGCCAGGATGCCAGGGCAGGCGGTAGGCGCGGTAGGTGGAGATGCCGTTGGGAAGCTCAGCGTTGAACAGCAGCTGGCCCTTTCTCAAGGGGTTTCATCGCAGGTCGCGGCGCATTCAGGCCCGGCTGGCGAGATGCTCCTCCCAGCCCGGCGGCGGGCCGATGGTGGAGGCCTCGGGTCCGAGCGTGCTTACGTAGGCCGGGTGCACCCGCAGCCAGGTCTCGCCCTGGGCCGCAGGCGGCGTGCCGTCGAGGTCGCTGACCAGCAGGTCAAGGCACTCGTGCCAGCCGGCCGCGTCCCGGGCGGCCTTGCCCATGTCATCGAAGGTATCGGTGAGCGTGAGCACGGTCCCCGCGCCGTCCGCGGCCAGTTCGATGCGGAGCAGGTCGGTGCCCCACGTGAACTCCATGACCGAGGGCGGGTCGAAGACCAGCATCTGGCCGTAGAAGCCGTCACCCTTTGAACTGACGAACCGCAGCGGCGCGCCGGCCTTCCGCTCCCCCACGATCTCCTGCGGATACCAGACCGCCAGGTGCTCCGGCTCCGTCACGGCCCGCCACACCTTCTCGCGCGGGTGGGCCAGCTTGCGGGTGAAGGTGAGCGTCCACCGGTCTCCCTGCCGGGCCAGGGTGCCGAGACCCGTTTCGTCCATGTGCGATTCTCCTCACTCGTCCATGTCGTCGAGGTGGGCTTCCAGCGCGTCGAGCCGGCGGTTCCAGGCGGCCCGGTACGGCGCCAGCCACTCATCGATCTCGCGGAGCGGCTCGGTCCGGAGCCGGTACCGGCGCCGCTGGCCGTCGGCTCGCACCTCGACCAGCCCGGCCTGGCGAAGCACCCGCAGGTGCTTGGACACCCCCGGCTGGCTGAGCCCCAGCTCCGATACCAGGTCACCGACCGTCTGCTCCCCTCCGCGGAGCAGATCGAGGATGCGCCGCCGGTGAGGCTCGACCAGAACCTCGAACATGCGGGAAATATAGCGACACAGAAATATAACTGTCAAGGCATGTGAAGGTTTGGCGCGTGAGGATTCCGCGGAGGATTCGGGCTTGAGCGCGGGGGGACCCAGAGTGCCAAAGTCTCCGCGCAACCCAAATGTTCCGCGATCTTCCGGTGGCCAAGCGCACCGTACTGCGCTTGAACATCACCCGCACATAGGCATCACGGCATGCTCACCGACGCGGCAGGCGCCGAAACGTGACGGTGTACCAAAGACCACGGGCTTAATCGGCACTCGCCAGAACGGTCGGCACCTGGTTTCAGCCCTGGGACCGGAAGGCTGAAGCCCTTCCCGATCGTTTCGCCGATCGCCTGACCGAGAGCGCCCTGTGGAGCGTCAAGCGCATGCGCGGCGGCGGCGAATACGGCCTGCTTACGATCGAACTGGCGGCATCCCTGGCCGCGCACCATGCGCCGGTCACTGCTGAGGAACGAGACGAACTGCTCGCGCTGCTGGAGGCTATGCATATGCCTACCGATCCCATCGCGGACCTTAACGTTCAGGGCTGAGAGGATGGGACGGCGGCTGGCGCTGACCCGGGGTAGGAGTCAGTGGTGGTCGCAGGTGCGGCGCAAGGTGTCCGGGGTCAGGTCGGCCAGGGTGGGATAGCCGTCGACGGCCATGATCAGGTCGGCCTCGGCCAGGATGGCGCGCAGGACGTGGACGATGCCGTCGGTACCGCCGATGGCCAGGCCGTAGGCGTACGGGCGGCCGACGCCGACCGCGGTGGCGCCCAGGGCCAGGGCCTTGATCACGTCGGAGCCGGAGCGGACGCCAGAGTCGAACAGCACCGGCAGGCCGTCGGCCGCCTCGACCACGCCGGGCAGGCAGTCCAGGGCGGGCAGCCCGCCGTCGGCCTGGCGTCCGCCGTGGTTGGAGCAGTAGATCCCGTCCACCCCGCCGTCCTTGGCCCGGCGCACGTCCTCGGGATGGCAGATGCCCTTGACCAGCAGCGGCAGTGTGGTCAGCGAGCGCAGCCACGGCAGGTCGTCCCAGGTGAGCGGGTTCCCGAACAGCCCGGCCCAGCGTCCGATGGTGGCCGCCGGGTCGGCGGCCGGGTCCTGGCCCAGCAACGCGCGGAACACCGGGTCGCTGGTGTAGTTGGCCAGGCAGTGCCCGCGCAGCTGCGGGAAGTTGCTCATGGCCAGGTCACGCGGGCGCCAGCCGGTCAGCCACGTGTCCAGGGTGACCACGATGCCCTTGAAGCCCGCGGCTTCGGCCCGGGACACCAGGCTCGCGGCCAGGTCCCGGTCGGTCGGCGTGTAGAGCTGGAAGAAGCCGGGAGTGCCGCCGAACTGGCCGACCACGTCTTCCATGGGGTCCACGGACAAGGTGGAGGCGATCATCGGCACGCCGGTGCGCGCCGCCGCGACCGCGGTGGCCAGGTCGCCGTGCCCGTCCTGGGCGCACAGGCCGATCACGCCGATGGGCGCCATGAACAGCGGCGAAGGCAGGGTCATCCCGAACAGCTCGACCGACAGATCCCGCTGGGTGGCGCCGACGAACATCCGCGGGATCACGCCCCAGCGGCGGAATGCGCTGACGTTGGCCCGCTGGGTGTGCTCGCCGCCTGCACCGCCGGCCACGTAAGACAGGACCGACGGCGGTAGCGCCTGCGCGGCCCGGGCCTCGAGCTCCGCGAACACCATCGGGAACGCGGGCAGCACCCCGTGCAGCCCGGCGCCGTAGATCTCGAGCTGGTAGTCACCGAACGCCGGCCTGGTCATCGGAGCTCCTCCACAGGTCACCATGACGCGGGCCGCAGCAAACGATTGTGCCGCAACCGTTCTGCACCTGGCCCGGCACCCGGACCGCTACCGGGACCGGTAACTGTAGCACTCGATGACCTCGCGCTCCGGGGCCGGCCGACCTGGCCGTCCGGTGGCCCGCTCAGCCAGGCGTAGCTCCGCTTTACCAGGCCGTCCCCGGGCCGGCACGACCGGGGGAACGATGGCCTCGATCAGGTGCGGGCCCGGTTCGGCGTAGGACCGGCGCAGCTCCCGGTCGAGGTCCTCGGCGGTGGTGACACGGACGGCGGGCACGCCCAGCCCGGTGCTGATCGCGGTGAAATCCGGGGTGGGGCCGGACAGGTCGAGCATCCGCGCGGCCCGTTCCCCTGCCTGCCCCGCGGCGGTGCGGGCCAGTTCCATCCGCAAGATCGCGTAGGCGGCGTTGTTAATCAACACGGTCGTCACGTTCAGCTGCTCGCGAGCCTGGGTCCACAGGGCCTGGATGGTGTACAGCGCGCTGCCGTCGGCCTCCAGGCACAGCACCGGCCGGTCCGGGGCGGCGACCGCCGCGCCGGTGGCGGCGGGCAGGCCCTGGCCGATCGAGCCCCCGGTCAGGGTCAGCAGGCTGTGCCGGGCCGCGCGGGTCAGGGCGCGGGGCAGCGCGTAGCCCGAGGTGTTGGCCTCGTCGGCCACGATGGCGTGCTCGGGCAGCGACACGGCGACCGTATTGGCCAGGCTGACCGCGGTCAGCGGTCCCGGCTCCGGGTCGGGCACGGCCAGGGGGGCCCGGACCGGCTCGGTCCCGGCCGCGACACGGTCGGCGAGCAGGTCCAGCGCCGTCTCCACGTCTTGTCCTTCATCGGCCAGAACGGCCACCGAGCAGCCGTCCGGGACCAGGTCGCTGCGCTGCCCGGGGTAGGCGAAGAACGAGACCGGGGAGCGGGCCCCGGCCAGGACGAGCCGACCCGGGGCACCCAGCTGGGCGGCGGCCTGCTCGGCCAGGTAGGCCAGCCGGTCGACGGCCGGGACCCCGGCGCCGCGCTCCATCCGGGCCGGGAACGTCTCGGCCAGCAGCCGCACCCCGGTCGCGGCGCTGACCCGGCTGGCCGCGTCCAGGCCACGCTCGGTCAGCGCCTTCCCGCCCAGCAAGAGCAGCACGGAGTCGCCGCCGGAGAGCAGATCGGCGACGGCCGCGACGTGGTCATCACCGACCGTCTCCGGCCCGGGCTGCGGCCGGGGCGGGGCGAGCGCGCCGCCGTCGCTCCACGACACGTCGGCGGGCAGGATCAGGGTGGCGATCTGGCCGCGGCGGGCCGCGGCCAGCGCGCGCATCGCGTCCTGGGCCAGGTCACGGGTGGTGCCGCTGGTGTGCACCCAGCCCGATACGGTCCGGGCCAGGGCCTCGATGTCGGACTGCAGGGGCGCGTCGTAGCGGACGTGGCCGGTGGCGTGGGCCCCGACGATGGTCACCACCGGGCTGCCGGCCCGCCGCGCGTTGTGCAGGTTGGCCAGCCCGTTGGCCAGGCCAGGGCCGAGGTGCAGCAGGACCGCGGCGGGCCGGCCCGCGATACGGGCGTAACCGTCGGCGGCACCGGTCGCGACGCCCTCGAACAGGGCCAGCACCCCCCGCATCTGCGGCACGGAGTCCAGGGCGGCGACGAAGTGCATCTCCGACGTACCCGGGTTCATGAAGCACACGTCGACGCCCGCCCCGGTCAGGCTGGCGATCAGCGCCTGAGCACCGTTCACCCGGCCGATCGTAGGCCACCGCGGGCCCGCCCGCGCCAGCGGGCCAAGCAGGCACCGCCCGCGCCAGCGGGCCAAGCAGGCACCGCCCGCGCCAGCGGGCCAAGCAGGCACAGCCCGCGCCAGCGGGCCAAGCAGGCACAGTCCGCTTCAGCGGGCCGAGTGGGCTCCGGTCATCATGGCGGCCAGGTCGTCCGGGTGCAGGAACGAGGGCGGCGGCGGGGGCCCCCAGGCGAACAGGCCGCGGGCGCCCTCGAGGTCTTCCGGCGTCCACAGCTGGTCGTCGACGATGCAGTCCATGTCGGAGTAGTACTCGGAGAAGTTGCCCGCGGGGTCCTTCAGGTACCAGAAGAAGTTCGATCCCGCGTAGTGGCGGCCGAGGCCCCAGACGTGCCGTTCGGGCCGGCCCTCGAGCATGGCGCAGGCCCCGCGGCCCACGTCGTCGACGTCGTCGACCTGCCAGGACGTGTGGTGCAGGAAGCTCACCGGCGCGGCCAGGACCAGCACGTTGTGGTGGTCGGTCGAGCAGCGCATGAACGCGCCCACGCCCTTGATCCGGTCGCTGATCTTGAAGCCGAGCCCGTCGGTGAAGAACGACATCGTGGCCTGGGGGTCGGTGCTGCCCAGCACGGCGTGCCCGAGCTTGCGGGGGCGGACCCGGTCCGGGCGGGTGAAGCCGGGGGCCCGGCTGCCCTGCCGCTCGAACCGGCCAGGACCGTTGTAGGCAGTTGCCGGAATCGCATCTTGAACAATCCGCGGGGCAACGTCCAGGCCGACGCGCACGCCGGTGACCGGCTCGGTCGCCTCCAGGCTGGTTTCCCGCAGAGCCGACGGGACACCGAGCCGGGTCAAGCCGGCCGCCGCGCGGGCCAGGTCGTCCGCGTCATCGGCGCCGACGCGCAGATCGATCAGCCGCCGGGTCGGCGCGGGCACCAGCCGCAGTTGGCGGCCGGCGTCGCAGGGTGCTGAACCACCCGCCCGCCTCCGGCGTGAGGCCGAACTCGGCGTAGTAGGCGGCCGTCTCCTCGACGTTCGGCACGCCGATGGTGACCGACCCCAGCCCGTGCAGGCTCATCGCTCCTCCTGGTGATCCGTTGCCCTCACGGTAACTCCTGACCACGGGAACTGTGATGCCCGGCGGGGTGCTGGACCGCTGGCGATACCCCAAGGGGTACCCTGTCGGGCGTGAACGTGGACAGCGAGGAGCTCGGGGACGTGATCCGGCGGCTGCGGCGCGCGCAGGGCCAGGTCGGCGGCGTGATCCGGATGATCGAAGCGGGCCAGGACTGCTCGGACGTGCTGACCCAGCTGGCCGCGGCGGGCCGGGCCCTGGACCGGGCCGGCTTCAAGATCATCGCCAGCGGGCTCTGCCAATGCCTGCTCGACGAGCAGGCGGGCCGCGAGCAGGCCGCCGGCGAGCGCGCCCGGCTGGAGAAGCTGTTCCTCTCCCTGGCCTGACGCACCACGCTCCGTTCGGAATGAAATCGGGGTTTCAGCACGCTAGAACCTAGTGAAATCCGGGTTTCATCACCATGGGCGGGGACTAGACCGGGGAATTTCCCCCGGCTTGGCGTTGTACATACCCCTACGGGTATCCACGACGCAAGGAGGCGGACGATGGCGACGGTCGAGCTTACGGCCGAAAACTTCAACTCGACGGTGAGCGGAGACGGCCTGGTTCTCGTCGACTTCTGGGCGGCCTGGTGCGGGCCGTGCCGGATGTTCGGGCCCATCTTCGAGAAGGCGTCCGAGCAGCATCCGGACGCGGTGTTCGGCAAGGTCGACACCGAGGCGCAGCCCGAGGTCGCGGCGGCGTTCAAGATCTCGTCCATCCCGACGCTGATGATCGTCCGCGACGGCATCGTGCTGTACGCGGAGCCCGGCGCGCTGCCGGAGTCCGCGCTGGAGCAGCTGATCACCAAGGCCACCGAGCTGGACATGAACGAGGTGCGGGCCAGCCTGGAGACTTCCGCCCAGAGGGCACAATAGAGCCGCTAGGAGAGCACGCGGCGGCGGAAGTTGCGCAGCCCGATGGCCAGGAACGCGGCGGCGAAGCCGATCACGACCGGGTAGATGACGTACAGGTGCATATGCGGCGCGTTGGTGAACGCGGCCCGCATCCCCTCGTTCACGTAGATGAGCGGGTTGATCAGCACCAACGTCTGCAGCCAGGGCCAGCCGCCCACGGTGACCGGCGCGAGCTTGGTCCACGAGTAGTAGGTGCCGCCCAGGAACGTGATCGGCAAGATGATGAAGCCGAACATCAGGCCGATGTTGCGCGGCTCGAAGCTGGTGCCGAGCACTAGGCCCAGGCCGGCCATCGCGATGCAGGCCAGCGGGACGAAGGTCACGATGATCCACCAGTGCAGGGTCAGATGGGCCTGCACGCCGGGCGCGTGCACCACCGAGGCGATGGGCAGCACGATGATCGCGGACAGCACGCCCTGGGCCGCGCCGGAGAACACCTTGGCCATCGCGACCAGCCAGATCGGGCACGGGGCCTGCACCCGGTCCTCGATCTCGCGGGTGAAGCCGAACTCCTGGGCCATGGCCAGCGCGATGGACTGCACGCCCTGGAACATGACCGAGATGCCGACCACGCCGGGGACCAGGATGGTCGCGAAGGCCGACTGCTCGACCGGCCCGTGGCCGCCGATGCCCTGCCCGATCTTCGGGAAGACGTACAGGAACACGAAGCAGAGCAGGAACGGCTGGATGAGCGTGCGCAGCACGAACTCCCAGATGTGCTTGCGCAGCACCACCAGGTCGCGCAGCAGCAGGGCGCCCAGCGCGGTCCAGCTGGCGGCGGCCACCGAGCGGGTGGGGCCGCCGCCGATCTTCGCGGCCGGGGCGCGCGGGGCCGTCGTTGACGTCGCCATCAGTCGCGCAGGTCCTTTCCGGTCAGGCTGATGAACACGGTCTCCAGGGTGGGCTCGGCGATCGACACGTCGACCAGGTCGAAGCCCTCGCGTTCGGCCGCGAGCACGATCCGCGGGACCAGGCGGTCGGCGCCCTGCATATGCAGCTCAAGCCGGTCGTCGGCCACCCGGGTCCGGGTCACGCCCTCGACGTCCTTGGCCAGCAGCTCGGCCAGCCGGGCCGGGTCGCCGAGCGTGCGCACGGTGACGATGGTGTCGGCGCCGATGCTCTGCTTGAGCTCCTTGGGAGTGTCGAGGGCCAGGATGCGGCCGTGGTCCATGATCGCGACCCGCTGGCAGAGCCGGTCGGCCTCCTCCATGTAGTGCGTGGTGAGCAGGATCGTCTGGCCCTCGCCGTGCAGCTCGCCGAGCAGGTCCCACAGCGCGAGCCGACTCTGCGGGTCCAGCCCGGCGGTGGGCTCGTCGAGGAACAACACGCTCGGGCGGTGGAAGATGGCCCGGGCCACCATGAGCCGCTGGGCCATGCCGCCGGACAGGGCGTACACCGAGGCCTTGGCCCACCTGCTGAGCTGGAATTGCTCGAGCAGGTCGGTGGCGGTCTGCCGGGAGGCCTTGGCGCCCATGCCGAACAGCCGGCCGTGGAAGTACAGGTTCTCCCAGACGGTGAGCTGGCGGTCCAGGGTGTTCTGCTGGGAGACGATCCCGCTCAGCTGCTTGGCCAGCGCGGGATGGGCCGCGACGTCGATGCCGGCGATGAAGGCGCGGCCGGAGGTCGGGACCACGCGCGTGGTGAGCATGCCGGCCGTGGTGGTCTTGCCTGCGCCGTTCGGTCCGAGGAGGCCGAAGATCTCCCCGGCGCGGACGTCGAGGTTGAGCTTGTCCACCGCGGCGAAGTCCGTGCCCGGGTAGACCTTGGTCAGGTCCTTGGTGTGGATGACGGCGTCCGGCTCGCTCATAGGTAATCCAGCCTATGGCCTGCCGCGCCCGCCGGCCTCCGCCGGCCATACACCAGGGGAGCCGGCGGCTACCGGTGGGCGCCGACCAGGTCGACGTGAATCCGGGCGGCGGGGGCGACGGTACCCGCCTCGTCGGACAACGGGCCGTAGGGGGTGCCGTAGACGGGGGTACCGGGTTCCTGGTGCCAGCTGTCGGCCAGCGATCCGGCGTCGACGGCGTCGTAGCCCATCGAGTCCAGGAACGCGGTCACCGCCGCCTCGGCCGCCACGCTGAGCCGGGCCACGGTGCCGCCGATCATGCCGCTGCCGATGATGCCTGCGGTTGTCATGACCGCCGCAACCCCGGATCCCGCGCCGGCATTCCGGGCGCGCGATCCGGGGTGGCGGGCTGGGTCAGGCGCGGGGGCGAGAGCCGGAGGCCGGCACCGGAACCACGAGCTCGCCCAGGGACTCGCCGATGGCCTCGAGCTCGGTCACCGCGGTGATCTCGGCTGCGGGCTCGGCCGAGCCGGCTCGCGGGCGCAGGGTCAGGTAGCTGACCGCCACGCCGGCCGCCATCAGGGCGATCGTGACCAGCAGCCCGGTGTGGTAGCCGTCCAGGAACGCGTGCACGGGGTCGGCGCCGGACCGCAGCGCGGCGGCCCGGCGGGTGCTCAGCACGGCGCCGATCACCGTGATGCCGAGCAGCCCGGCGACCTCCCGCGAGGCGTTGAGCAGCGCGGAGGCGATACCGGCCTGCCCCGCCGGGGTGGCGGCCATGACCCCGTTGGTGAGCGGCACGTTCATCAGCCCTGCGCCCGCGCCGAACAGCATGAACCCGGGCAGCAGGCTGGCGTAGCCGGCCTGCAGGCCCAGGCGGGCGAACAGGACCAGGCCGACCACCATGAGCAGCATCCCGAACGCCACCGTGCGGTACGCCCCGGCCCGGGCCTGCACTCGCGGCGCGATCGCCGCGAACACCGCGACGCACAACGCCATCGGCACGAAGGCCAGGCCGGCCTTGACCGGCGAGAACCCGAGGGCCTGCTGCAGGTAGATCGAGGTGAAGAAGTAGATGCCGAGGATGCCGAAGGCCCAGATCATCATCGTGCCGGTGCCGCCGCTGAACTCGCGGCTCCGGAACATGGCCAGGTCCACCATCGGGCTGGCCGTGCGCGACTCGATGACCAGGAAGACCGCGACGGCCACCGCCGCCAGCGCGAACGCGCCCACGATCAGCGGCGAGGTCCAGCCCCGGACGTTCCCCTCGATCAGCGCGTAGGTCAGCGCGAACAGGGTCACCGCAGAGGTGACCAGGCCGGGCAGGTCGAGCCGCCGCACCGCGGACTCCTCCCGGGATTCGCCCACGTTCCGCACCGCGATGGCGAAGGTGATCACGCCGACCGGGACGTTGATCAGGAAGATCCAGCCCCAGCGGACATGCTGGCTGATCAGGCCGCCCAGCACCGGGCCGGTGGCCAGGGCCAGCGCGCCGGCCGCGGCCCAGATGCCGATGGCCATGTTGCGTTCCCTGATGTCGCGGAACGTGGCCACGATGATGGCCAGCGTGGCCGGCATCAGCAGCGCCGCGCCGATGCCCTGGACGGCCCGGCTGGCGATGAGCGCGGTGCCGCTGCCCGCCAGCCCGGCGGCCAGCGAGGAAAGCGTGAAGACGGCCAGGCCGGCCAGGAACAGTCGGCGCCGTCCGTACACGTCGGCGAGCCGGCCCCCGACCAGCAGCAGCCCGGCCAGCGTGAGCAGGTAGCTGCTGACCACCCACTCCAGGCCGGCCACCGACAGGTGCAGGCTGCGCTGGATGGTCGGGATCGCGACGTTGACGATGTTGTTGTCGAGATAGGTCATGAAGGCGGCCAGGCTCACGGCCGCCAGCGCCCACCAGCGCCTGGAGTCCTGGCGCCCCGTAGACGGATCCGCTGACACGGTACTCGCTGACACGGCGATGTCCTTTCCCCTGGGGCTCATGTACGCCGTACCTGTATGACGTTCATATACGTCGTACACGTACGTTGTAAATCGTTGCTTGTACGGCGTATGGTTGTCAAGTGATGGATACGAACCCGCGATCGGAGGAGCCGGACGGCGAGCGGACGCGCCTCAGCAAGCGCGCCGTGGTCGACCGCGCGCTCAAGCTGGCCGACGCCGACGGGCTCGAGGCGTTGACCATCCGCAAGCTGGCCCAGGACCTGGGCGTCACCCCGATGGCGCTGTACTGGCATTTCCGCAGCAAGGACGACCTGCTCGAGGGCATGGCCGAGCAGGTCTGGAGCGAGATCGAGGTGCGCGTCGATCCGTCGGTCCCGTGGTGGGCCCAGCTTCAGGCCGGACTGGAATCCCTGCTCAGGGTGCTGCGCGCCCACCCGGCCGCGCCCCAGCTGGTACTCGAGCACGAAAAGCAGAACGAGGCGGCGCTGCGGGCCACCGAGGCCGCCCTGGAGATCCTGCGCGGCGCCGGGTTCGATCCGCAGCACGCCAGCGAGATCGCCCGCAGCACGCTGTGGACCGGGATCACGCTGGTCATGAGCGAGGCCGGCTACCACCCGGAGCTATCGGAGGACGAGCGCGCCGAGCATCAGCGACGCACCGAGATCACCTTCGCCATGCTGCCGGTCGCCGGGTACCCGCGGCTGGTCGAATGCGCCGCGCCGATGTCCAGCTGCGACCCGGACCTGCACTACCGGCTCGGCGTCGAGCTGTTCATCGCCGGGGTCCGGGCCATGGCCGAGCGGTACGGACGGGACCCGGCTGGTTCGTAACAGCGGGTACTGGTAGCGGATGAACCCGCTGAACCGGGCCACCTTGTCGTACAAGGCGCGGGCCCGCGCGTTGTCCTCCTGGGTGTGCCAGTAGTACCGGGTCGCGCCGTGATCGCGCGCCGCCCGGGCCACCCCCTCGAGCAGGGCGCGCGCCGCGCCGCGGCCGCGGACCTCCTCGTCCACGAACAGGTCCTGGAGGTAACACGCCTCTCCGCCCCAGAACGCGGGATGGAAGAAATAGTGCGCGATGCCGATCAGCCGCCCGTCGAGGCGGGCACCGAGTCCATGCAGTTCGGTCCCGTGCCGCAGCCGCCGCCAGGTCACCTCGTAGGCCTCATCCGGGATCCAGTCCCGGTAAAACGCCTTGTAACCGCGGGCCAGCCCTTCCCAGGCGGACCGGTCGCCGGCCTGCAGCGGGCCGACCTCGATCATGGTTTCCTCACCCGGCCAGCCTGACACACGCCAGGGTCCTCCTCGGCGGGACGCGCATCACGTCCGATCACCGGCAGGGTGAACCACGGACCGTTCGGTCAAAATTAATCAATGATCCGAACGGGCCGTGGTGCTACGGGCCTGTGCCGAACACCCTGCTGACCCGGATGTCGTCGGGCTCGAGGCGGATGAGGTCATCCCTGCCGACCAGGGCGCCCGCGGCGACCAGGCGGCTGGCCTGGCGCAGCCGCATCCGGTCGATGGCGTTGCGGACGCTGCGGGCGTTGGCGAACCGGGGCTGGGCCATGCGCCGCGCCATGTACTCGCGGAAGGCCTGGCGGGCCGCGGGCGAGAACCGGTGGCTCTCCTGGGCCACCATGAGGTCGGCGATGCGGACCAGCTCGTCCAGGGTGAAGTCGGGGAAGTCGATGTGGTGCGCGATGCGGGAGGCCATCCCGGGGTTGGAGGTGAAGAACGAATCCATCCGGTCCCGGTAGCCGGCCAGGATGACCACCAGGTCGTCGCGCTGGGCCTCCATGACCTGCAGCAGGATCTCGATCGCCTCCTGGCCGTAGTCGCGCTCGCTGTCGGCCCGGTACAGGTAGTAGGCCTCGTCGATGAGCAGCACCCCGCCCATGGCCCGCTTGAGCACCGCCTTGGTCTTCGGCGCGGTGTGCCCGACGTACTCTCCGACCAGGTCGTCACGGGTGACGCTGACCAGGTGGCCCTGGCGCAGGTAGCCCAGGTGATTGAGGATCTCGGCCATGCGCAGCGCGACCGTGGTCTTGCCCGTGCCGGGGCTGCCGGTGAAGCACATGTGCAGCGTGGGGCGGGACGCCTTGAGGCCGAAGCGGGCGCGGAGCTGGTCGACGAGGAGCAGCGCGGCGATCTCGCGGACCCGGGTCTTGACCGGGGCGATGCCGACGAGTTCGGCGTCGAGCTGGCCGAGGAGGCCGGCGATGGCCAGCTGCTTCTGCCAGGCGCCGAGGTCGACCAGGGCGTCGTCGGCGAGGGGTTCGTCCCGTTCCGGGCCGGGCGCGGCTTCGGGAGCGGGAGCTTGGGGAGCGGGAGCTTGGGGAGCGGGAGCTTCGCGGCCGGGGGCGGGCATGGCGAAGCCTGGCGCGGTCATCCGCGGGGCTCTCCGTAACGCTGGCCGTGGGGCTGGCGGGCGGCGTAGGGGGACAGGGTGTAGCGGATGTGCCGGTCGCTGGCCTCCTGCCGCTCCAGCCGGAAGCCCGGCTCGTCCGGCGGGCGGTGCACGATGAAGCTCAGCGCCGTGGTCTGCCGGCCGTAGCTCGAGTCGTAGGCCGAGACCCGCACGTAGCGGTGCGGATAGGTGGCGCGGCAGGCGCGGATCTCGGCCAGCCCGGCCGAGGCGTCGGCGATGTCGAACATCGGCAGCCCCCACATCTCCCACAGGTTGTTACGGGGATGCGGGTCGTCGGTGAACTCGACCGCGACGGCCCAGCCCGCTTCGATGGCGTACTGGAGCTGGGCGGCGATCTCCTCGTCGGTCAGGTCGGGCAGGTAGGAGAAGGTGCCCTGGGTAATGCGCACGGCTGGCTCCCTGTGGCTAGCGGACCGGGGTGGCGACGGCGTCGGGGGTATCGGTGGACTCGTACTCGAAGCTGATGTCCCCCCAGGTGTCCAGGGCGGCCTGCAGCGGGGCGCAGTGCCGGGCCGCGGCGCGGAGGATCTCCTCGCCCTCGGCCAGGTAGTCCCGGCCCTCGTTGCGCGCCTTGATCATCGCCTCGACCGCGACCCGGTTCGCGGTGGCGCCGGCCGCGACGCCCATCGGGTGCCCGATCGTGCCGCCGCCGAACTGCAGGACCACGTCCTCGCCGAGGTAGTGCAGCAGCTGGTGCATCTGGCCGGCGTGGATGCCGCCCGAGGCCACCGGCATGACGCCGGGCATGGAGCCCCAGTCCTGATCGAAGTAGATGCCGCGGGACGCGTCGGCCGGGACGAAGGAAAGGCGGCACGTGTCGTAGTAGCCGCGGGTGGTGCTGGGGTCGCCCTCGAGCTTGCCGACCACGGTGCCCGCGTGGATGTGGTCCACGCCGAGCAGGCGGCACCACTTGGCGATGACCCGGAAGCTGACGCCGTGGGTCTTCTGCCGGGTGTAGGTGGAGTGGCCGGCCCGGTGCAGGTGCAGCAGCATCCCGTTGGCGCGCGCCCAGTTCGACATGGAATGCAGCGCGGTATATCCGACGGTGAGGTCGACCATGACGATAACGCTGCCGAGGTCGCGGGCGAATTCGGCGCGCTCGTACATCTGCTCCATGGTGGCGGCGGTGACGTTGAGATAATGACCCTTGATCTCGCCGGTCTGCTCGGCGGCGCGGTTCACCGCCTCCATGACGAACAGGTACCGGTCGCGCCAGCGCATGAACGGCTGGGAATTGATGTTCTCGTCGTCCTTGGTGAAGTCGAGCCCGCCGCGCAGGGCCTCGTACACCACGCGGCCGTAGTTGCGGGCGCTTAGGCCGAGCTTGGGCTTGGTCGTCGCGCCGAGCAGCGGGCGGCCGTACTTGTCCAGGTACTCGCGTTCGGTGACGATGCCGTGCGGCGGGCCGGTGAATGTCTTCACGTAAGCCAAGGGGATCCGCAGGTCCTCCAGGCGCAGCGCGCGCAGGGCCTTGAAACCAAACACGTTACCGATGATCGAGGACGTGAGGTTGGGGATCGAGCCCTCTTCGAACAGGTCGATGTCGTAGGCGACATAGGCGATGTACTCGCCGTCCCGGCCCGGCGCCGGGAGTACCTGGTAGCACTTGGCCTGGTAGTGCTCGTAGGCGGTGAGCCGGTCGGTCCACACCACGGTCCAGGTCGCGGTGGAGGATTCCCCGGCCACCGCGGCGCCCGCTTCCTCCGGAGGGACGCCGGGCTGCGGCGTGACCCGGAAGGCGGCCAGGATATCGGTGGCCTTCGGCTGGTAATCGGGCTGGTAATAGCCCATCTCGGCGTAGGGGATGACCCCGGCATTCCACCGGCTCGCCGCCATGTTCTGCTCCTCGGGGTGGTCTTGGGCGCTTTCTTTCACCATGGCCGAGAACCGGCAAGGCGTCTATTGACTATTCCGGGGAGACCCTTAAGGAAAAGGTTGATTATCGCGGGCTCTGGGTGGCCGGGAAACGCAGGCGCAGGAGGGCACCCTGGCCGGGGTAGCTCTTCACTTCGAGCGTGCCGCCCAGGAGTTCGGCGCGCTCGCGCATGCCGGGCAGGCCGTAGCCGGCCGGGCCGGTGCAGGTTGCGGGGCTGGTGAGGCTGGCCGGGCCGGCCGGGCTGGCGGGGGTGAAGCCCTTGCCGTCGTCCTCGATCTCGAGGGTGATCGTGTCGCCGTTGGTCAGCAGGCGCAGCCGGGCGGTACGGGCCTCGGCGTGCTTGACCACGTTCTGCAGCGCCTCCTGGGCGATGCGGTATACGGCGGTGGCCACGTGGAGCGGCAGCTCGCAGGGGCGGGCCTCGGCGTGCACCTCGAGCTGCGGGATGGACCGGGCCAGGCTCTCCAGACTGGCGGCCAGCCCCAGGTCGTCGAGCACCGGCGGGTGCAGCCCGGCGATCGCGAACCGCGTCTCGTCCAGGGCCGCCTCGGCCAGCAGCTGGGCCTCGGCGATCTCCCGGGCGGCCACGTCCGGCGCGGTGGCCACCGCGTCCGCGGCCGCGGACAGGTGGAAGGACAGGCTCACCACCCGCTGGCTGATGCCGTCGTGGATCTCGCCGGCGAGCCGGCGGCGCTCGGTCTCCTGGGCCAGGACGATACGTTCGGCGAAGCGCTCCATGGCCTCCTCGCGCTGGGCCAGCATGCGGTGCAGCCGCGCGTTCTCGATGCCTCCGGCCATCAGGCCGGCCATCCAGCCGAGCAGCCGCACATCCGCATCGGTGAACTCGCGGCGCTGGCGCGTGTGCACGTTGAGCACACCGACCAGGTGGTGCGGCTTGCCGAGGATCGGCACCGAGGCCATGGAGGTGAGATCCTCGCGACCCAGCGCGGGGATGTGCTTGTACCGCTGGTCGGCGTACTTGTCGTGGGTTATGACGGCCGACCGGCCGTGCGCGGCGACCCAGCCCGACACGCCCTCGCCCATCTTGAGCTCGACCTGTCCGGCCATCTGGTGGAACGGGGGGGTGGCGCCGCGCAGCACCAGCCGCTCGCCCGCTTCGTCGAGCAGGTACACGAAGCACACGTCGGTCTGCGTAGTCTCGGTGATCAGCGCGGCGATGCCCTGCAGGATCTCCTCGAGGTCAAGGCCGGCCGATATCGTCTCGACGATCCGGGCCAGCAGGCGCGCCTCCCGCACCGGGTCGTCGAGGCCGAGCTGGGTCAATGGAAGATCCCCTCGCGCAGCGCCGCGGCGACCGCGCCGGCCCGGTCGGAAACGTCGAGCTTGCGGTAGATCCCGCGGACGTGGGTCTTGATCGTCTCCGCGCTCAGCGTGAGCTGGCCGGCGATGGCGCGATTCGACCGGCCGGAGACGATCAGGGCCAGCACCTCGCTCTCCCGCTGGGTCAGCCCGAGATGCGCGCCCGGCCAGAACTCCCCGCTCTGCAGGCGGGCCGCGGACTGGGCCACCCGGGCGGCCAGGGCCGGGTCCACCAGCGTCTCGCCCTGGTGGATGCGGGTCAGGTACTCGACCAGCTCCATGCCCCGGACCCGCTTGAGCAGGAACCCCGACGCCCCGAGCCGGAGCGCCTGGTACAGGTACTGCTCGTCGTCGTACACGGTCAGGAAGACCACCTTGCACTCCGGGCGCCGCCGCAGGATCGCCGAGCACAGGTCCAGGCCGCTGTGGCCGTGCAGCCGGACGTCCAGCAGCACCATGTCGGGCTCGACGTCGGCGACCAGCGCGATCGCGTCCTCTGGCTCGCAGGCCTCCCCCACGATCTGCACGTTGCCCTGGTAGGAGGACAGCATCGCGCGCAGCCCGTCAAGCACCATCTGGTGGTCATCGACGATCACCAAGCGTGGCGGTGACCTGTTCATGCCCGAAAGCGTACGTTCCCGGCCCCGGTTTCGGGATCCCCCATCGTTCTCCCCCGGGCGGGGGAGGCACGCCGCCCCGCTAGTGCGTAGTTTCACAAGCAGGGAGTCCCGGACCTAGGGAGCGAGCGGCAGGTGCCCGAGAAGATGATGCGCATGCACCGCGCCCGCGGGCCGCGCCCGACGATGCTGGCCATCGCCGGGGACAGCGCCGCGGGCAAGACCACGCTGGCCCGCGGCATCGTCCAGGCCCTGGGCGCCGAGCGCAGCACGTCGCTGTGCGTGGACGACTACCACCGGTACGACCGGGCCGAGCGCACCGGGCTGCCGTTCACCGCGCTGCATCCGGACTGCAACTACATGCAGATCATGGAACAGCACCTGCAGCTGCTGGCCATGGGCGAGCCGGTGCTCAAGCCGGTGTACGACCACTCGACCGGGCTGCTGGCCCGGCCGCGGCTGGTCGAGCCGCGGGAGGTGGTCATCGCCGAGGGGCTGCTGCCGCTGCACACCAGGCTGTCACGCGCCTGTTTCGACGTCACCGTGTACGTGGATCCCGGCGAGCAGATCCGGCGGGAGTGGAAGGTGCGCCGCGACACCGCCGACCGCGGCTACACCCGGCAGCAGGTCATGGCCGAGCTCGCGCGGCGGGAACCGGAGTCCGAATCGTTTATCCGGCGTCAGCGGCGCGAGGCCGACATCACGGTCAGCTTCGGCCCGATCGACGGGCGGGAGGACCCGCCGAGGACGCCGCTGTCGGTCACGCTGCTGCTCCGGCCGACCATCCGGCACCCCAACTTCGCCAAGCTGATCGCCGAGGTGCCGCAGTCGGTGGCCCACCTCAAGCTGATGCGGGACGCGGACGGGAGCCCGGTAGACGCGCTGCACATCCACGGGTACGCGCCGGAGGCCGAGGCCGAGGTGCTGGCCAAGGCGATCTGGTCCAGCCTCGGGGTGGACCAGGCGCTGCCGGACTGCCTGGGTCTGGTCGCGGGCGGGGTGCGGAGCGAGCCGTTGCGGCTGGCGCAGCTGCTGCTGCTGTACCACATCGTGCAGGACATCGCCTGAGCATGGTCACGCTGACCCAGCTGCACACGTTCCTGGCGGTGGCCGAGACCGGGTCGGTACGGGCGGCCGCTGAGCGGCTGGTGGTGACCGAGTCGGCGGTGTCGTCCTGCGTCACGGCGCTGCAGAAGGACCTCGAGCTGGCCCTGGTGGCCAAGAACGGCCGCGGGCTGCGGCTGACCGATGCCGGCCAGGTGTACGCCGGGTACGCCCGGGGCGTGCTGGGGCTGCTGGACGAGGGGCGTTCGGCGGCCGCGGGTGAGGCCGGCGGGGGGGTGCTCCGGGTGGCCGCCGTGACCACGGCCGGGGAGCAGCTGCTGCCCGGGCTGCTGGCCGGGTTCCGCCGCCGGTACCCGCGGATCGGCATCCACCTGGAGGTGGGCAACCGGGAGCGGACGCTGCGGCTGGCTGACGACCATCACGTCGACCTGGTGCTCGGCGGCCGGCCGCCGCAGGGTCCGGGATGGCCGCGGATGATGGCGCACGCCGTCCGGCCGAACGAGCTGGTGGTGGTGGGGCCTGTGGGGTTGGCTCCGCCCTCCGCCGCAGACCTGGCGGCTCAGACCTGGCTGTTGCGCGAGCCGGGCTCGGGGACGCGCGCGACGACCGAGGCGTACCTGGAGGAACTGCAGATCGCGCCGGGCACGCTCACGGTCGGCTCCAACGTGGCCGTCTGCGAGTCCGTCGCCGTGGGTCTGGGAGTGACCCTGATCTCACGCGACGCGGTGGCGCGCGACATCGGCCGGGGCGTGCTGGCTGAGCTGCCCGCGCCCGGCACGCCGCTGCGGCGGGACTGGTGCCTGGTCTCCCGGGAGGGCCACCTGCCCGCGCCGAGCCGGCTGTTCGTCCGGCACGTCCGGCGGGCCGCGGGGTGGACGGCGGCCTAGTCCCGGGTGTTGCTGCCTTCACCCGGCGGCTCCACTGGCGGGGGGAAGCGGGCCGGGGCGGCCGGAGTCAGGCTCGTGGTCACGCGCTCTTCGGAAGGGGCTAAAGACATGAACGGACCCAGCCTGGCTCCCATCCTCGTCCCGGTCACCGGGACGCTGCTGCTCATCGTGTGGCTGATCCTGGTCTTCCGGGCCGGCCGCCACGCCGACCGGCCCAGCGTCCGGTCCGGGACCGACCCGCGGTGACCGCCATCGCGCTGACCGCGGCCGACCTGGTGCTGGCCGGCCGGGGCATCCTGGCCGCGGACGAGAGCGTGCCGACCATGGACGCCCGGCTGCGGCGGGCCGGGGCCTTGCCGGAAGCGGAGGCCCGGCGGGCGTACCGGGAGATGCTGGTCACCACGCCGGGCCTGAGCCTGGGGATCAGCGGCGTCATCTTGTGCGACGAGACGTTCCGGGCGCGGATGAGCGACGGGCGTTCGTTCCCCGAGGCGCTGGCCGACCGGGGACTGCTGCCCGGGATCAAGGTCGACACCGGGGCGCGGCCGCTGGCCGGCGCGCCCGGCGAGACCGTCACCGAAGGGCTGGACGGGCTGCGGGCCAGGCTGGCGGAGTACGCGGAGCTCGGGGCCCGGTTCGCCAAGTGGCGGGCCGTGCTCCGGATCGGCGACGGGCGCCCGTCCTGGCGGGCCCTGCAGGCCAACGCGTACACCCTGGCCCGGTACGCGCGGCTCTGCCAGGAGGCGGGGCTGGTGCCCGTGGTCGAGCCCGAGGTGCTCATGGAGGGCACCCACGGCTCGGGCCGCTGCCGGGAAGTGACCTCGGCCGTGCTCATGGTCACGGTTACCGAGCTGCTGGACATGGGGGTGGCCCTGGACGGCGTCGTGCTCAAGCCGAACATGGTGGTGCCGGGCGCGGACTGCCCGGAGCTGGCCTCCCCGGAGACGGTCGCGCAGCAGACCCTGGCCGCGCTGTGGTGCGTGGTGCCCGGGGAGATGGCCGGGGTGGCGTTCCTGTCCGGCGGGCAGAGCCCGGCCCGGGCGACCGCGAACCTGGCTGCGGTCCGGCGGCTCGGCGCGCCCTGGCCGGTGACCTTCTCCTTCGGCCGGGCCCTGGTCGACCCGGCGCTAGCCGCCTGGCACGGCGACCCGGCCCGCGTGGCCGCCGGCCAGCGGGCCCTGGCCAACCGGGTGGCCTGCAACGTCGCGGCGCTGCACGGCAGCTACACATCGGTGCTGGAGCCCAGCTACATGCTGGCCGGGTGCCCGTAACGCGGAGTCCGCGGCCGGGACAGTCACCTCGAACTCCACCCCGACCTCGTCCTTCAGCTTGAGCGCGCCGAAGAAGCCGACGTACGGCTTGATCCCGAGCGCCGTCTGGACCACCGTGGCCGAGCCGCGGTACCGGCCGGCCCCGGGCTCGGACACCTGCAGCCGGACCGGCTCGCTCTGCCCGTTGAGGGTGAATGTGCCCTCGATGGCGCCGCCGGTGGTGCCGAAGCGGACGATTTTCGAGGAGGCGAAGCTGGCCGTGCCGGTGCCGAGGATCCCGCTGATCTGCTTCTTGATGTCCGCGCGGTCCCGGTCGCTGAGCGGCTTGGCCCCGCCGGTGCCCTCGCGGACCTCCAGCGAGCCGAGGTCGAACTCGGCCTTCACCGTCGCCGCGGTGACGCCGCCCGCTTCCTCGTCCGGCACCTCGACCTGCGCCGACCAGCGGGTGATCTCGATGGTCAGGTCGTGGCCGGCCCTGGCCGCGAGGCCGGCCCGGCCGGTCTTGAGCACCACGCGTCCGTTGTCCGGTCCGAGCCGGAAGTTACCCGTAATAGCAGCCACGGGCCCAACCGTACGGGCTCGGGCGGGCGGCGGTCCACTCGCGGTGCCTGCGGGACCGGGTGTATCGCCTGGTATGCGGGGTAATGTGCCCGTTCCGGGACCCGGGTCCTGGGGGCAGGTTGCAGAATTAAGGCAGCGGGAAGTCGCCGAACAGCTCGCGGATCCGGCGCAGGTCGCGCAGCCGCGGCTCGGTGGTGCCGCCGACCCAGCGGCTGACCGTCTTGACCGAGACCCCGAGCTGGCGGGCGGCGACCTCCATGGTCATGCCCTCGCGGCGCAGCGCGGCGGCCATCCAGTCGGCGAAGGCCGTCTCGTCTCCGTCCTGGCCGATGCCCAGCCCGTCCGCGCCGACCCTGCCGGGCTCCTGGGACTTGAGCAGCGAGGCCAGCGCGTCCAGGCCCGCCGGCGTCCCGATCTGGGCGCCGGAGCGCAGCACGTCGACCTCGACGTGGTCGGGGAAGATCCGGAAGGAAACGTTGATCGCGCCGGTCTCGCCGGCCGCCTCGAGCAGCGCCTGGGCGACGGTCTCGCCCACCTCGCGGTTATCGTCCTCGGACAACGGCGACTGGGACAGGCAGCGGCGGACGAAGTCGCGGATGTCCGGGATAGACGACGGGCGCGCGGGGAATGTCTGCGACAGGACCACCACCGGTACAACCTCGACCTTGTCGCTGATCAAGTCGGCACGATGCTCCATCGCCACCCCTCGGGTCGGCCAAAGACGGTAAATCGCCCCGGTGGCCGCTGTCACCGGGGTATGACAATGAGGGTACGTGGAATATGTCCTTACGGACGAGTCGGAACGGATAGACAGTTGTGTCTAGCAGGGCGACTCTTCTGTCTTGAGATCTCCACGTCACAGGAATAGGCTGTCGTCACCGGTGATGGCGCCGTTGCCGTGAGCCGGCTTCTTGTGAGCATGTGATGAGCGGTCAGCGTGCCGGCGCATCTCGTCGGCGAGCTACTGGGGCACACCGAGAACGGGCTCGGGTGGCCCAGCAGTACCGCACTGCCCGGTCCATCTACCTCTGGGCGGCAACCGAAGGGGTGGCCGCATTGGCATCCTCCGTCGCCAGGAGGTCGAGGATTCCAGCCGCGACACACGGTCGCGCTGTTGGTTCGCGGTTCATCGGCCCGGTAGTCCGGAAGCCTCCCCGCGCAGCCACGACGTGCCCCGCCGCGGTCCCGCACATGTCCGGTTGGTTATCGCGGACGTGCTCACCGTAGCGCCCCGCACCGACATTTCACGGAGGGAGGGAGCGGCGTTCCTCCCCGGCTCGAACGCCGGGCTGCACCGCCGCGATCTCGATGACCCAGGCCGCGGAAGAGCCGGTCCTGCATATTCTCTGGATGAACGGGGGCCTTGGTTGTGACGGGGACTCGGTGGCGCTGACCGCCGCGACCCAGCCGAGCATCGAGGAGATCGTGCTCGGGGCGCTGCCGGGACTGCCCAAGGTGGCGGTGCACTGGCCGCTGATCGACTTCGAGTGCGGGCCCGAGCAGGGCGCCGACAACTTCATCGAGTGGTGGCACAAGGCAGACCGGGGCGAACTCGACCCGTTCGTCCTGGTCGTCGAGGGATCCATCCCCAACGAGGCGATCAAGTCCGAGGGTTACTGGTGCGGCTTCGGCAACAACCCGGCGACCGGGCAGCCGATGACCACCAACGAGTGGCTCGACCGGCTCGCCCCCAAGGCGACCGCCATCCTGGCCGTGGGCACCTGTGCCACCTACGGCGGCATCCACGCCATGGCGGGCAACCCGACCGGCGCCATGGGCGTGCCGGACTACCTCGGCTGGAGCTGGAAGTCCAAGGCCGGCCTGCCGATCGTCTGCGTGCCGGGCTGCCCGATCCAGCCGGACAACCTGTCCGAGACCATCCTGTACCTGCTCTACCAGGTCGCCGGCCAGGCGCCGATGATCCCGCTGGACGAGGCGCTACGGCCCAAGTGGCTGTTCGACGCCACCGTGCACCAGGGCTGCGACCGGGCCGGGTACTACGAAGAAGGCGACTTCGCGACCGAGTACGGCTCGCCCTCGTGCCTGGTCAAGCTGGGCTGCTGGGGTCCCGTGGTCAAGTGCAACGTGCCCAAGCGGGGCTGGATCAACGGCGTGGGCGGCTGCCCGAACGTGGGCGGCATCTGCATCGCCTGCACGATGCCCGGCTTCCCGGACAAGTTCATGCCGTTCATGGACAAGCCGCCGGGCGCGACGGTATCGACGACCGCTAGCGGCATGTACGGCACGGTCATACGCAGTCTCCGGAGCTTCACGGCCAAGACGCTGGACAAGGAACCGAAGTGGCGCGTGAAGGGCTCCGAACTCCGCACCGGCTACCAGAAGACGTGGTGAACATACGATGACCTCACTTGAGTACGGAGAGAGCACAGGCGCCGGCGACGCCGAACTCACCGAGATGACCTGGGATCCCATCACCCGGATCGTCGGCAGCCTGGGTATCTATACCAAGATCGACTTCAAGGCCAAGCGGGTCGCGGAGTGCCATAGCACCTCATCGATCTTCCGCGGCTACAGCATCTTCATGAAGGGGAAAGACCCGCGGGACGCGCACTTCATCACCAGCCGGATCTGCGGGATCTGCGGTGACAACCACGCGACCTGCTCGGTCTACAACCAGAACATGGCCTACGGCGTCCGCCCGCCGCACCTCGGCGAGTGGATCATCAACCTGGGCGAGGCCGCGGAGTACATGTTCGACCACAACATCTTCCAGGAGAACCTGGTCGGGGTGGATTTCTGCGAGAAGATGGTGGCCGAGACCAACCCGGGCGTGCTGGAGATGGCCAACCACACCGAGGCGCCACACGCGGGCGACCACGGCTACCGCACCATCGGCGACATCATGCGCTCGCTGAACCCGCTGGAGGGCGAGTTCTACCGCGAGGCGCTCCAGGTGAGCCGGTCCACCAGGGAGATGTTCTGCCTGATGGAAGGCCGCCACGTGCACCCGTCCACGCTGTACCCGGGCGGGGTGGGCACGGTCGCCACGGTGCAGCTGTTCACCGACTACCTGACCCGGCTGATGCGTTACGTGGAGTTCATGAAGCGGGTCGTGCCGATGCACGACGACCTGTTCGACTTCTTCTACGAGGCGCTCCCCGGATACGAGGAAGTCGGCCGGCGGCGGGTGCTGCTCGGCTGCTGGGGTAGCCTCAACGACCCCGAGTACTGCGACTTCACCTACCGGAACATGGCCTCGTGGGGCCGGAAGATGTTCGTCTCGCCCGGCGTGGTGGTGGACGGGCAGCTGGTCACCAACAGCCTGGTCGACATCAATCTGGGCATCAGGATCCTGCTCGGTCACTCGTATTACGAGGACTGGGAGGACAAGGAGATGTTCGTCACCCACGACGAGCTCGGCAACCCGGTCGACCGGCGCCACCCGTGGAACCAGCACACGATCCCGCGGCCCGCCAAGCGCGACTTCGACGACAAGTACAGCTGGACCATGTCGCCGCGCTGGTTCGACGGGAAGGACTACCTGCCGCTGGACACCGGCGGCGGCCCGATCGCCCGGCTGTGGGCCACCGCGCTCGGCGGCCTGGTCGACTGCGGCTACGTGCAGTCCACCGGGCACAGCGTGAAGATCAACCTGCCGCGGACCATGTCCCGGCCGGAAACCACCTTCGAGTGGAAGATCCCGCACGACAAGCAGGGCCAGCCGCTGTCCAACGCGATCGAGCGGGACCGGGCCCGGACCTACTTCCAGGCCTACGCGGCTGCGCTCGGCGTGTACTTCGTCGAGCAGGCGCTGGCCGAGATCCGGGCCGGGCGGACCAAGACCTGGGAATCATTCAACGTGCCCCAGGACGCGTTCAGCTGCGGGTTCACCGAGGCTGTCCGCGGCGTGCTGTCGCACCACATGGTGATCAGGGACGGGAAGATCGCGAACTACCACCCGTACCCGCCCACGCCGTGGAACGGCAGCGTCCGCGACACCTACGGGACGCCCGGGCCGTACGAGGACGCGGTGCAGAACACGCCGATCTTCGAGGAGAACCCGCCGGATAACTTCAAGGGCATCGACATCATGCGCGCCGTGCGCAGCTTCGACCCGTGCCTGCCCTGCGGCGTGCACATGTACCTCGGCGGCGGCAAGGTGCTCAAGACGGCGCACTCGCCCACTGGTGTGACACTGGCAATGTAGGCCCGTAGCGGGCGCCCGTCCCGCGAGCCAAAGGGCGCCGGCCCCGCCTGGACTGTGTTTTCCCCACAGACCCACCCCAGGCGCGACGAAGGAGCGACGAGGGAAGGCGGGGCCTCAAAAGGCGCCCGGAGGCGAGCGGGACACAACAAAGGAGTGTGAGGATGGCCGCAGGCCACGATGCGCAAAAGGCGGGTGAGCGGGTCGAAGCGCTGCTCGCCGAGCTGGGGTCGCAGGCCGGGCCGCAGGTCGCCGCCACCGCGGAAGAGCTGGTGAGCTGCCTGGTCGATCTCTACGGCGCCGGACTGGCCGAGATCGTCAAGATCATCGGCGCGGACGCGGAGGCCGGCCAGCGGCTGATGGGCCAGCTGGCCGGCGATCCGCTGGTGGAAAGCCTGCTGCTGCTGCATGACCTGCACCCGCTGCCGGTCGCGGACCGGGTCCGGCGCGCGATCGAGGCAGTCATGCCGCAACTCGGCGCGCACCCGGGCGAGGTGGAGTTCGACGGCGTCGACGACCAGGGCGTCATCCACCTGCGCCTGGAGCGCGGCGGCCACGGCTGCGGGTCCTCCTCGGGAGCGGTTCAGGCGGCCATCGAGGAGGCGGTAATCGCGGCGGCGCCGGAGGCGGCCGGCGTCGACGTCGACGTCGTCGCCCCGGAACCGGAGTTGCCGCTGCTGCAGATCAGCCGGCACCCGACGGCGGTCCGGGGGGCCCGGTGACCACCGGGGCCGAGGTATCCGGGAGCGGAGCGGCCGGGGCCGGTCCCGCCGGGCTGCGGCGCTTCGTCAAGCGGCCGGCGGGCGTACGCCCGGGCCCGCCGCCGGGTCTCCCCGCGTCGATCCAGGAGGTCCTGGCCGCGCGGGCCGCGGCCCGCTCCGATCGCGATGCGGCGGAGGGCACCGAGCGGTGCGAGATGTGCCGCGAGGCGCTCGGCGAGCGGCACGGGCACGTCGTGGACCTGGAGAAACGGTCGCTGGCCTGTACCTGCCGCGCGTGCTATCTGCTCTTCACCCATGAGGGGGCAGCAGGCGGCCGGTACCGGGCCGTGCCGGAGCACGTTTACCACGACCCTGGCCGGCCGCTCACCGACGCGGACTGGAACGAGCTGCAGATCCCGGTGGCTATGGCGTTCTTCTTCCACAACTCGGCGCTGGACCGCGTGGTGGCCGGCTACCCCAGCCCCGGCGGCGCGACCGAGTGCGAGCTGGACCTGGCGGCCTGGGACCGGCTGGCCGCCGCCCACCCGCTGCTGGGAACGCTGGCCCCGGACGTGGAGGCCATCTTCGTCAACCGCACCGAATACGGGAACGAGATCTTCCTGATCCCGATCGACGAGTGCTACTCGCTGGTCGGCGAGCTGCGGATCAAATGGCAGGGGTTCGACGGCGGCGCCGAGGCCCACGCGGCCCTGGCCACCTTCCTGGACAGCTTGCGGCGCCGCGCGGTGCCGTTGGAGGGCAGGAGAAACGACCCGGACCTCAGGCCCGCACCGCGCCTGCCCGAGCTGGAAGAGCCCGGGAGAGGGCACTGACATGGCGGACCTCATCTTCGGCTGCACGGGCGCGACCGCGGAACGGTACGCGGCGACCCCGACGCTCACGTTCGCGCTGACCATCACCGAGCGTTCCGGCGTGCGGGTGCACGCCATCGCGCTGCGCTGCCAGATCCGCATCGAACCGCACCGCCGGCGATACTCCGCGGCCGAGGCGCAGCGGCTGCACGACTTGTTCGGTGACCCGTCGCGGTGGGCCGAGACGGTCAAGCCGATCCAGCTCGCCACGGTGACCACGATGGTGCCCACGTTCACCGCGGTGACCGAGACCAACGTGGAGGTGCCGGTCACCTATGACCTGGAGGTGACGTCGGCCCGCTACCTGTACGGGCTGGACGACGGCACGGTCCCGCTGCTCCTGCTGTTCAGCGGGACCGTCTTCGTGGCCAACGGCGACGGCTTCTCGGTCGAGCTGGTGCCGTGGAGCGCCGAGGCCTCCTACCGGATGCCGGTGAGCATCTGGCGGGAGCTGGCCGACGTCCACTTCCCCAACAGCGCGTGGCTGCGCTGCAGCCGCGAGACGCTGGACGAGCTGTCGGCGTTCAAGGCCAAGCGCGCCCTGCCCACCTGGGACTCCACCCTGGAGGCCTTGCTGGCCGAGGCCCGCCAGGCCGAATCGGGCGCTTTGGCGGCTGGCTCCGCCGCGGAGCCTGGGGCCGGCCCGGACCCGGACGATCCGGCGGAGGCGAGACAGCCATGACCGACGCGGGCGTGAACCTCGACGCGGTGCGCCGCATCGCCGACGCCGTCCTCTACGAGGGTTACATCCTGTACCCGTACCGGGCCTCATCCCAGAAGAACCGCAGCCGCTGGCAGTTCGGCGTGGTCATGGCGCCCGGGTACGCCGCGGTCGATCCCTCGGAGAGCAGCGTCACCCAGTCCGAGTGGGTGCTCGAGCACTCCGGGCAGCCCGCCGTCCAGGTCATCCTGCGGTTCCTGCACGTTCAGCGGCGCAGCACCGAAGGCGCGGCGGGCGCCTGGGACGAGGCGGTGGAACGCGAGATCGAGTTCACCGCCGGTCCCGACGACCTGCTCGGCCCGGGCCTGGTCAGGGAGTTCTCGATCCCCGGCGGGGAAGATCGCGAACCATCCGCAGACGCGGGGATGGCAGTCCGGCACCGGGAACCCCTGGCCGGCCTGGTTTGCGTGCGCACCACCCCGGTGCCGGGCCCGTGGCGGGCGGTCCGGCTCCAGGTCAAGGTGGAGAACCGGACCACGGCCGAGCCCGCGCCCGCGGTCAGGGACGACGCGCTGCCGACCGCGCTGGTCGCCGCGCACGTGATCGTGACCGTCGCCGGAGGCGACTTCATCTCGATGACCGATCCGCCGGAATGGGCCAAGCCGGCCGTGGCCGAGTGCCAGAACAACGGCTGCTGGCCGGTCCTGGCCGACCCGGACGGCGGGCGCCAGGTCATGCTGGCCTCCCCGATCATCCTGTACGATCACCCGGAACTGGCCCCGGAAAGCCCAGGCGAGCTGTACGACGGCACCGAGATCGACGAGATCCTTACCCTGCGCACGCTCGCGCTGTCGGATGAGGAGAAGCTCGAGGCCCGGGCCACCGACCCCCGGGCCGCCGCGCTGATCGACCGGGTCGAGGCGATGGACGCGCCGGCCATGGAACGACTGCACGGCACCATCCGGTCGCTCCGTCCGGCCGCCGCCTCCGGCGCGAGGCCGGCCGACTACGATCCGGCCGTGCCCTGGTGGGATCCGGAGGCCGACGCGTCGGTGTCCCCGGATACCGACTCGGTGCTGATCGGCGGCCAGCAGGTGGCCCGCGGCAGCCTGGTCCGGCTGCGGCCGGGCGCGCGCCGCGCCGACGCGCAAGACATGTTCCTGGCCGGGCGGATCGCCGAGGTCCAGGCCGTGCTGCTCGACATCGAGGACCAGCCGTACCTGGCCGTGGCGCTGACCGATCACCCCGACCCGGACCTGAGCATCGCGCACGGGCGATTCCTTTACTTCATGCCCGACGAGGTGGAGCCGTGCCAGGAGGGGAGGACCCCATGACCGGACGGATCCTGGTGGCGGGCGTGGGCAACGTGTTCCTGCGCGACGACGCCTTCGGCGTCGAGGTCGTCCGGCTGCTCGCCGAGCGCCCGCAGCCGCCCGGAGTGCAGATCCGCGACTTCGGCATCCGCGGCGTCCACCTGGTCTACGACCTGCTCGACGGGTACGACCTGTTCGTGCTGGTGGACGCGGCGCCGCGGGGCGAGGCACCGGGCACGGTGAGCGTGCTCGAGGTGGAACTGCCCAGGCCCGAAGACCCGGACGCCCAGCCGGTCATCGACGCGCACAGCCTGACCCCGGATGCGATCTTCGGGCTGCTGTCCTCGCTGGGCGGCTACCCGGGGCGGAACCTGGTCGTGGCCTGCGAGCCGGCTGAGGTCGACGCGGGCATGGGCCTGTCCGACCCGGTCCGGGAGGCCCTGCCGCACGCGGTCCGGGCCGTGGAGGAGATCCTGGCCCAGGCGATGACGGCCCGGCCGCAAGCAGCGGCCGGCCCGCAAGCAGACGTGCAGGAAGCAGGCGACGAGCAGGAGTGCATGGCGGACTTACCCCGATATCCGGACAAACCGACTCAGGAAGGAGGTGCTCAGGATGCTGAGCAGGCTGATCAAGGCGGTCGTCATCGCGGCGCTACTGGCGCTGGTGGTTGACTCGCTGCCGGACATCAAGCGCTACCTCGAAATTCGTGAGATGTAACCCGCGCACGCCAGGAAGGACGTGAGGGGCGTGGAAGTTGTATTCGGTTTCGCGGTCGGCTACTACATCGGCACCCGTCAGGGGCGCAAGGGCCTGCAGGAGGCGATCGAATCGGCTCAGGCGATCATGGCGTCCCCGGAAACCCGGCGGTTCCTGAGCGAGGCCATCAACACGTTCGAGACCATGGCCGGCCCGGTGATGGAACGCGCGAACCGCAGGTCCGGCGGCGGGAGCCGGGCCGCGCTCATCGGCAGCGTGGTGGACGAGCTCATCGAGCGGCGGGCCCGCCGCGCGGCGTGATCACCAAGGCCTGAACATCTGGGAGCGGCATGCACGAATTCGGCTTGTGCGAGGGCGTGGTGGACGCGGTGCGCCAGCGCGCCGGCGGCCGCCGGGTAACGGGGGTCCGGGTCCGGTTCGGGGTCCGGCACGCCGTCGACGAGGAATCCCTGGCCCAGGCGTTCAGCATGCTGACTGAAGGAACCGAGGCGGCCGGCGCCGCCGTCGAGCTCGTGACGGTGCCGGCCACCATCGACTGCCCGGACTGCGGGCACAGCGGCGAGACCACCGACCTGCTGGCCACCTGCCCGCGCTGCGCGAGTAACAACGCCCGGATCAGCGGCGGCGACGAGATGGTTCTGGAATCGATCACGTACGCGGCGCCGCCGGTGACCGCGCCGCCTTTTGCAGCAGGGCGGGGACAGCCATAAGCGGCCAGGGGGATCTGGTGACCGGGGCGGTGCCGGGCGCCCTGCCGGGCATCGGGAGCCCGCTGATGTTCGTCCGCTACGCCTACCCGCCGAACGACCGGCTCACCCAGCGCCAGGTCCGCGCCCTGCGCGACTTCACCGTGCGCCACCTGGACCTGGTCAACCACCGCGTGGAGCACCCCGGAACCGTTGCCGTCCTCGGCTGACCGACGTATCCGGGATCCGGTTCCCGCGCGTATACAAAACGCCGCTTCGGGGAACGCTGCTGATGTGCGGGCTGGACGGACGATGACCAGGCGGGGCACGGCAGGGGTGGCCGCGGTGGCGGTGCTGGCCCTGCTGGCGGCGGGGTGCTCGGGCGGCGGGCACGGCGCCGGCCAGGTCAGCCCGGCGGCGCGGGCCAGTGCCGAGGGGACCGCCGGCGCGGGGACCTCGGCCGCGGGGCCGCGGGTGAGGATCACGCCGGGCAACGGCGCGGGGCAGGCGGATCCGTCGGCGGGGATCACCGTCACGGCGGCGGGCGGCCGGCTGACGCACGTCACCGTGCGGACCTCTGGTGACCCGGTGGCCGGCGGCCTGAGCCAGGACGGCACGGTCTGGCGCAGCCAGTGGGCGCTGGACGTGGCGCAGGCCTACACGGTCACGGCCACGGCGTCCGGACCGGGCGGGACCGTCACCGCGACCAGCGCGTTCCGCACGCTGACCCCGCGCCAGACGTTCTCGACCGAGATCCTCGAGGGGTACGGCCAGACCTACGGCGTGGGGATGCCGATCATCTTGTACTTCAGCCAGCCGATCACCGACAAGGCGGCCGTGGAGCGATCGCTGCAGATCGCCACGTCGACGCCGGTGGTCGGCGCGTGGTACTGGGACGAACCCTGCAACATGGCCGCCACCTGCGCCTACTTCCGGCCGCGGGACTACTGGCCGACCGGGACCACGGTCAGCTTCACCGGGCACCTGAACGGCGTGCAGGGCGCGCCCGGCGTGTACGGCGCGCACACCCTGACCCAGACGTTCAGGATCGGCGCGTCGCTGATCGCGGTCGGGAACACCGCGACGCACCGCACGCAGATCTACTACAACGGCAAGCTCCGCTACGACTGGCCGATCAGTTCCGGCCGACCGGGCGACGACACCCCCGACGGGAGCTACCTGACCATCGAGAAGGCCAACCCGGTGCAGATGACCGGCCCGGGGTACAGTCTCTCGGTCCCGTGGTCGGTGCGGTTCACGTTCAGCGGGGACTACTACCACGACGCCTACTGGTCGGTAGGCGAGCAGGGCTTCGAGAACGTCAGCCACGGCTGCGTCAACCTGGCGCCCGCCAACGCCGAGACGTACTACAACCTGGCCGTGCCCGGCGACCCGATTACGATCGTGGGCAGCCCGAAGGGCGGCACCTGGGACAACGGCTGGACCGAGTGGTTCCTGTCCTGGACGCAGTACCTGGCCGGCAGCGCGCTGCACGAGGCCGTGCAGGCCGGGCCGGACGGCAGCACGTTCGTCAACCCGGCGACGCTGCCGCCCTCGACCGCTTCGGCGCCGCTGGAGACCGCACCGGCCGGCAACTCGGCCGCGCGGTAGCCGACCGGGCGCAGCAGGCGTTGTCTGGCTCTCAGGCGGAGCCTTACTTCCAGTCCGGGTCGTCGGCCAGCTTCTCGGTGCTCCGGTCGTGGGGCCATCCCAGGGAGCGGTCATTCCGGTTAAGCCGGGGTGACCACGAACTGACGCAGGTACAGGTCGCGGAAGGTGACCGGGCCGCGGGGGCCGGGCACGGCGTCGATGTTGATGCCGGTCTCCGGCACCGACAGCAGCTTGAACCCGTCGAGCAGGCGGGTGGTGGCGTTCCAGAACGCGCCGGTCCCGGCGTAGGCGCCGAGGAACTCCGCCGCGGCCGCCCGGTCCGCGGTGACGATCGCGGCGGCCAGGCCCGAGGTCTCCTCGTTGGCCAGGATCGCGGCCGCGCGCGGGCCGTCGGCGGGGGCGATGGTCACCGTGGCCTCGTGCCCGGCGTCCAGCGCCCACTCGTGGCCGAGCGGGTGGGTGTGGGGCGGCAGCGACATGGCGATGCCCAGCCGGGCCAGCAGCCGCCCGAGCCGCGGCAGCAGCTCGTCCCACCGGGCGGGATGGACGAGCAGCAGGTTGAGCCGGTTGCATACGCCGAGCCGGTCCAGGCTGGCCTCGATCAGCGTCACGGCCAGGTCCGCGTCGGCGGCCGCGTCGACGTACAGCACCGCGCCGCCGTCGGCGTGGGCCATGGTCCGCACCCCGTGCCGGGCCGCCTCGGCGGCCAGGGACCGCGTGCTGTCCCCGCTGCCGCGCAGGATGACCAGCGGGATCAAGCCCGGCTGGCTGACCAGCGCCCGGGCCGAGTCCTGGCCGGGCACGCGGACCAGCTGGATCATCGCGGGATCGAGCCCGGCCTGGCCGAGCGCGGGCGCGATCACGTGGTCGGCCAGCGCGATGGCCGAACGGATCGCGGCCGACCCGGTGCGCAGTACGCCGGCGTTGCGCGACTTGACGAACTGGGAGGCGATGTCGACCACCACGTTCGGGCGGGCCTCGAAGTTGGCCCCGATCACGCCGACCGGCCGGCGGCATTCGGCCAGGAGCAGGCCGCCGGGCAGTTCCCTGATCGTCCGGCGCGCGGGCTCGGCCGGGACGCCGGCCAGCGCCCGGAGCTGGCCGGCCATGGCTTCCAGCCGCGCCTCGTCCAGCCGCAGCCGGTCCGCCAGTGCGTCCCGGATCCCGTCGGCCCGCGCCGCGCGCAGGTCCGCGGCGTTGGCCGCGAGCACCTCGGCGGACCGCCGGCCCAGCTGGCCGGCCATGGCGCGCAGCGCGTCGTCCAGGCGCTCATCCGGCATCACGGCCAGACCGGGAACGGTCGCGCGGGCGGCCCGGGCGGCGGCCTGCACCGCGGCTTGCACCGCGGCTACCGCGGCTTGCATCGCGGCCAGCGTGTCAGCGACATTGGTGGTCATGAAGGTCCCTCGTGGTCGGCGGGGATGGTGACCGGCACCGCCTCCAGCCTAGGCGCTCTGGACGCGCGCAGCGGCGTCGCGTCCAGCGCGCAGTACGATCCGTCCGGCGTCGCCGAGGCGCACACCGCCGGGGCCGGGTTGCGGATGGTGAGCGCGGCCAGCACGCCCCCGGCGGCGCAGAACACCGCGGCGATCACGGCCGCCATCCGGAAGCCGTGGGCCAGCAGCACGGGGTGCAGGTAACTGTCCCCGGTGATGCCGGCCAGCGCGGGCAGCACCGCCACCGCGATCAGGCCGGCCGCCCGGGCCACGTCGTTGTTGACCGCCGAGGCGATGCCCGCGTGATCGGCCGGCGCGGCGGCCAGGGCGGTCGCGGTCAGCGGCGCCACCATGATCGCCACGCCGAACCCGAACACCAGCACCGCGGGCAGCACCTCGGTCAGGTAGCCGCCGGGCCCCCCGATCCTGGTGAACAGCAGGAACGACGCGGCGATGACCATCGGCCCGACCGACATCTGCAGCCGGGGCCCGATCCGGGCGGCCAGCCTGCCGGAGCGGGACGACAGGAGCAGCATGATGAACGTCACCGGCAGCAGCGACGCCCCGGCCTGCAACGGGGTGTAGCCGCTGACCACCTGCAGCACGGTGGGGACCAGGAACAGCAGCCCGCCGAGCGCGGCGTAGACCACGAACGTCACCGCGTTGGCCGCGGAGAACTGCCGGGACCTGAACACCGCGAGCGGCAGCATCGGCTGCGGCTCGGAGTTCTCGACCCAGATGAACAGGGCGAGCAGCGCCGCCCCCGCGGCCAGCGGCACCAGTACCTGCACCGATCCCCAGCCGTACGACGAGGCCGCGATCAGCCCGTAGGTGATCCCGGCCAGCGCGCCGCTGATGCAGGCGGCCCCTTTGACGTCCAGCCTTGGCACGGGCCCGGGCGCCTTGGTCTCCGGCACGTGCCGGGCCGTGATGACCAGTACGGCCGCGGCCAGCGGCAGGTTGATGAAGAACACCAGGCGCCACGACACCGCGCCGATCAGGTAGCCGCCGAGGAACGGGCCGATCGCGGTGGCCAGGCCGCCCAGGCCCGACCAGGCCCCGATGGCGGCGGCGCGGTCTTCCTCGGCGAAGGAGGCCTGCAGGATGGCCAGGCTGCCGGGGGTCAGCAGCGCCCCGCCGACCCCCTGCAGGGCCCGGGCCGCGATCAGCACCTGCACGCTCGGGGCCACCCCGCACAGCAGCGAGGCCAGGGCGAACCAGGCGGTGCCGATGGCGAACATCTTCCGCCGCCCGTAGCTGTCGCCCAGCGTCCCGCCGAGCAGCAGCAGCCCGGCCAGGGTCAGCGTGTACGCGTCGACCACCCACTGCACGCTGCTCACGCCGGTGTGGAAGTCCCGCCCGATGGCCGGCAGCGCGATACCCACCACGGTCGCGTCCAGGGCCGCGACGCCCGAGCCGAGCACGGTGGCGGTTATCACCCAGCGCCCCTTGGCGCTCGACATCCGCAGGGCGGGACCGCCGGCCGTGCCAGGTGCTGCTATCTGGCTCATGGCGGCACGCGCCACGCTTCGTTCGGCATGATCAAATCTAAATTAGTCCGAACGGAGCACGGTGGCACCCTCCCCGGCCACCATCGTGTCCTCCGGGGCCGGCGCGGCGGGGGTGTTGCGGGCCGAGCCGGGGCGGGTGGCCAGCACCGAACCGCCCAGGATCAGCACGAAGGAGACGCCGATCGCGGCGTTCAGGTGCTCGCCGAGGACCAGGACGCCGAGCGTGACCGCGACGGCCGGGTTGACGTAGGTGATGACGGTGGCGCGGGCCGGCCCGACCTCGGCGATGAGCCGGAAGAAGATCAGGAACGCGGCCGCGGTGCAGATCACCCCGAGGCCGGCCAGGGCCGCCAGGACCTGGACCGACGGCACGTGCCGGGGCCAGGTGAGCGCGGCGAACGGCGCGTAGACGATCGCGGCCGCGCCCAGGCAGACGGTGTTGACCGCGACCGGCGGCAGCGCCGACAGCTTGCGGTTGGCGATCAGCGGGCCGATCGAGTAGCCGAGCGCGGTGCCCAGCACCATCAGGACCGGTACCGCGCTGCCCCGGCCCGCACCCGGTCCGGCCAGCAGGGCTACCCCGCCCAGCCCGACGGCCAGCCCGGCCCACCGGATCGGGGTGAGCCGGTCGCCGGAGCGGGTCAGCCAGGCCAGCAGCGCGCTGAAGATCGGCACCGCCGCGACGAGCAGGCCGCTGGTGGAGCTGGGCAGGTGCTTCTCGGCGGTGGACAGCAGCGCGAACGGCCCGACGATCTCGAACGCGGTGAACGCGGCCAGCCATCCGGCGTATCCCTTGAGCGCGCGCAGGTGCCCGCCGCGGACCGCGGCGGGCAGCAGCAGCAGCGAGCCGAGCGCGACCCGGGTGAAGACCAGCACCGGCACCGAGACCCCGCCGTCCGCCACCTTGATCAGCAGATAGGGGATGCCCCAGATCACGCCCATGGCGGCGAACAGCAACCATCCGCGCCTGCTCATTAATTCAGCCTATGTGAGCAGGCCCGGCCTGAGCACGCGGCTTAAACGCACAGCCCCAGCGACCCTGCGTTCATGCACAGCCCGCCCGGCTCTGCGACCATTCCGTGGCCGGAATTTCCGCAAATCGGCCGGGGTGACGGGTACGCGGCGGGGCGGTTAGGCTGCGAGCGTGATATCAGCGCAGACCGCGGCGGCCTCCGGCGCCCGGACCGGTCAGGCCGGCGCGTTCGGAGGGTTCCGGACGCGCTGGGCGCTGCTGCTGTCGCTGGCGGGCGGGCTGACGGTGTTCGCCGCGTTCCCGCCGCTGGACGTGTGGCCGCTGGCGTTTCTTGGACCGGGGCTGCTGGTGGTGGCGCTGACCGGACGGAGCCTGCGCGGGTCGTTCGGCTGCGGGCTGGTGTTCGGCCTGGCCCTGTTCGTGCCGCTGCTGTCCTGGCTGATCAACGTGGCGTGGTATGCGTGGGCCGGGCTGGCCGGGGCCTTGGCGGTGATCTTCGCCGTACTCGTCATCGGCCAGCGGCTGCTGCTCGAGCTGCCGTTCTGGCCGGCCGCGGTAGCGGCCTGGTGGGTGGCCGCCGAGGCGCTCCGGGACCGGTGGCCCTTTGCCTTTCCCTGGGGCCGGCTGGCCATGAGCCAGTCGGTGGCCCCGGACGTCCGCTGGGTGGCGGTCGGCGGCGCGCCGCTGCTGAGCTTCCTGGTCGCGCTGACCGGCGCCATGGCGGCCCGGGCGGTGCTGACCGCACTGGGCCCGGGCGGCTGGCGGTCCCGGGGAACGGGTGGCGCGGCGCTGGCCGCGGCGGTGACGGCCGGGCTGGTGCTCGCGGGCGGCCTGCTCCCGGTCGACCCGACCGGGGGCGCGCCGACGGCCACGGTGGCCGCGATCCAGGGCGACGTGCCGCGGGCCAGGAACCTGTCCCAGCAGCTGAACGATACCCAGGTGACCCAGAACCACGCCGCGGCCACGGCCAAGCTGGCCGCGGCGGTCAAGGCGGGCCTCCTGCCCGAGCCCGACGTCGTGATCTGGCCGGAAGACTCCACCGGCCTCGACCCGCGCGACAATCCCTTTATCTACGCCGAGATCCTGGGGGCGGTGAATGCCGTCGGCCGACCGGTCCTGGTCGGCGAAGTGCTGCAGAACCCGCAGCGCAACGTCGGCCAGCTGTGGCGGCCAGGCGTCGGCCCGACCACGTTCTACGTCAAGCGGCAGCTGGTCCCGTTCGGCGAGTACATCCCGTTCCGCGGCCTCATCTCCAGCTTCAGCTCGCTGCCCTCGCTGCAGCCGGTCAACTTCACCCCCGGAAACCAGGCCGTGGTGTTCGACGTCGGGAAGATCAGGCTGGGCGACGTGATCTGCTACGAGGTGGGCTTCGACAACCTGGTCCGGTCCGAGGTCAACGCCGGGGCGAACCTGCTCGCCCTGCAGTCCAACGACGCGGACTTCGAGATCGACGGGCAGCTCGGCGAGACCGAGCAGCAGACGGCCATGGCCCGGATCCGGGCCGTCGAGAGTGACCGCACGGTGGTGTACGCCTCGACCACCGGGGAGAGCTCGATCATCGCGCCCGACGGCGCGGTGATCGAGCAGAGCGGCATCTGGCGCCAGGCGATCCTGGACGCTCGGGTACCGCTGGTCAGCTACCGGACGCTCGCCGACCGGGTGGGAGCCTGGCCGGAGTACGTGCTGGTCCTGCTGACCGTGCTGGCCCTCGGTTTTGCGGTTGTCACGCTGCGACGTCGTCGCAACCGACCGGACGTTTCCGGCGTCTAGCCCGGGTAGGCGCACGTAGTATGCGTACCGGCACGCATTCTGCCGGTTCCCGACACTCGGAGAGGGGTTACCGTGCGTGGCATAGACCGCAGGTCGCCGCGGGGTGTTGCGAGCATCGCCGCGGCGGCGGCCATCGGGCTGCTCACGGCGGCCTGCAGCAGCGGGCACCCGCAGACGCCGGCCCAGGCCTCGGCCTCGGCGTCGGCCTCGGCTTCGGCCGCGGCTGCGGCGCACGCGGCGTTGCTGGCCTCGGAACTGAAGATCACGCCGGCCAGCGGGAGCCACGGCGTCGATCCCTCGGCCGGGATCACCGTCACCGCGACCAAGGGCAAGGTGACCAACGTCACGGTGGCGGCGCCGGGCGGCGGCGCGGTGTCCGGCACGCTCAGCGCGAACGGCAAGACCTGGCACAGCACCTGGACGCTGGCGGTGTCCCAGAGCTACACGGTGACCGCGACCGGCACCGACGGCAGCGGGCAGAAGATCACCACGACCAGCAGCTTCCGCACGCTGGCCCCGGCGTCGACGTTCTCGACCGAGATCTACGAGGGTTCGGACCAGACCTACGGCGTGGGCATGCCGATCATGCTGATCTTCAGCCAGCCGATCACCAACCGGGCCGCGGTCGAACGGTCCCTGGAGCTCACCACGTCCAGGCCGGTGATCGGCTCCTGGTACTGGGACGACAGCGAGCACCTGGACTTCCGGCCGCGGGACTACTGGCCGGCCAACACCACGGTCAGCTTCGACGGCCACCTGGACGGGGTGGAGGGCGCCAAGGGCGTGTACGGGGCGGCCAACCTGACCCAGACGTTCACCATCGGCAACTCGATCATCGCCGTGGCCAGCACGACCACCCACAAGACGCAGATCTACATCAACGGCAAGCTCACCTACGACTGGCCGATCAGCACCGGCCGGCCCAGCCTGCCCACGCCCGACGGCACCTACCTGAGCGTGGAGAAGAACAACCCGGTGCGGATGATCGGCGGCGGCCCGGCCGGCAGCGCCGGCTACTACAACGAGCTGGTCTACTGGGCCGTCCGGTTCACCTTCAGCGGCGACTACTACCACTCCGCGCCCTGGTCGGTGGTGGATCAGGGCACCACCAACGTCAGCCACGGGTGCGTGAACCTGCCGCCCGAGGACGCGACTATCTACTACAACCTTTCCATCCCGGGCGACCCGATCACGGTCACGGCCAGCACCGCGGCCGGCAAGTGGGACGACGGCTGGACCGAGTGGTTCCTGCCCTGGTCGCAGTACCTGAAGGGCAGCGCGCTGGGCATGGCCGTGCAGGCCGGGCCGCAGGGCAGCCAGTTCGTGTCGCCGTCGTCGCTGCCCGCGGACACCGCCTCGGCGCCGCTGGGCACCTCGGCCGCCGGGAACTACTACGCGGGCAGCGCGAACATCGGCTGAACCGGGTCAATCGCCGGCGGGAGCTTTGCGCCCGTCCTTACGCAGCTTCCCAGAGCGAGGCGATGCCCTGGCCCACGCCGATGCACATGGTGGCGGCCCCGCGCGCGGCGCCCCGGCGGCGCATCTCGTGCAGCAAGGTGGTGATGATCCGCGCCCCGGAACAGCCCAGCGGGTGGCCGATGGCGATCGCGCCGCCGTTGACGTTGACCAGGGCGGGGTCGGCCTTGAGCTCGTCCATGACCGCCACCGACTGGGCCGCGAACGCCTCGTTGATCTCGAGCAGGCCGATCTCGTCCAGCCGCCAGCCGGCCCGGCCGAGTGCCTTGTGCATGGCGGGTACCGGCCCGACCCCCATATAGTCCGGGTGCACGCCGGCCGCCGCGGAGCCGGCGTAGCGGGCCAGCGGGGTCACCCTGGCCCGGCGTACGGCGTCGGCCGACATGAGCAGCAGGGCGGCGGCGCCGTCGTTCAGCGGGGAGGAGTTGCCCCCGGTCACCGTGCCGTTCTTGCGGAAGGCGGGCCTGCGGGCGGCGAGGTCTTCCGCAGTGAGGGAGGCGTTGATGCTCTCGTCGTGGCGGAGCTCGGGGCGTTCGGTCACCGGCACGATCTCGGCGTCGAACCGGCCGGCGTCGCGGGCGGCGGCGGCCAGCTGGTGGCTGCGCAGCGCCCACTGGTCCTGGCGCTCCCGGGTGACGCCGTACTTGTCCGCCACGTTCTCCGCGGTCTCGCCCAGCGTGACCGGCGGGTAGAGCTCCTGCATCCGCGGGCTCACCAGCCGCCAGCCGAGCCGGGTGTCGGCCAGGTCCAGGGCGCGCGGAAACGGATCCGCGGAGCGCGCCACCACGAACGGGGCCCGGGTCATGGACTCCGACCCGCCCGCCAGGCAGATGTCCGCCTCGCCGGCCGCGATGGCCCGGGCCGCGTCGCTGACCGCCTCCATCCCGGACCCGCACAGCCGGTTCACCGTGGCGCCGGGGATCTCCACCGGCAGCCCGGCCAGCAGCACGGCCATCCGGGCCACGTTCCGGTTGTCCTCGCCGGCCTGGTTCGCCGCGCCCCAGTAGACGTCGTTGATCGCGGCCACGTCCAGCCCCGGGTTGCGCCCGGCCAGGGCCGCGATCACGTCGGCGGCCAGGTGATCCGGTCGCACCCCGGCCAGCGCGCCCTTGACCTTCCCGATCGGCGTCCGGCACGCATCGACCACGAACACCGGCGTCATATCGTCCTCCTCGAGCGGTCTACCCCACGATAACCGCTCGGCCATCCCGGACCCTCCCGGGGAAATCGCAAAGCGAGGCGGTCCCAGGGTTGTCCCGGGACCGCCTCGCCATGAGGTGTCGATTGCTGACCGGGCTGGCCCGTCCAGCACACGGGCGGCTACATGCCGGTCCCGTTCTGGTGGTGCCGGTGACGGCGAGGCGGCGCACCGAACCAGGGCAGCCCGCCTGCGGCCGCACCGGTCGGCGATGCCGTCGGCGTGGCAGCGCCGGCAGCCGCGGCCGGGATGGTCGCCGTCTGCTCGGCCAGGTTGTAGGTGACCGCCGTAGCGACGCCCGCCGTGTTGGTGGTGACGTTGACCGGATCGGTCAGGCCGAAGTTGGCGCAGCCCAGGACCCCGAACGACGCGGCCAGCCGGGCTCCGAGGAAGGTCGCCAGGTTGTCGCCGGTGGCCGGGACCGGGGAGCCGAAGTTCGTATCCCTGGTCAGATCCAGCTGGTTGCGCGCCGGCGCGATGTTGACCATGTTCTGGCAGTAATCCGCGGCCACCGCGTTGGCGTCCACGTTGCCGGGCAGCAGCGGCTGGTCGACCAGCGACCGGTAGACGTTGGCCTTGGCCACGCTGAATGCGCTGTTGACCAGCGTCATCTCGTCGTTCACCGGCACCACTGCGATGGTCCCGGTCTGGTTGACCCGCGCGCTCAGCTCGTTCAGCGCCTGCGAACCTGAGGTACCGGCCGCGTCCGTGGTATTGGTCGCGCTGAACGCGGTGCACCCGTTCGCCGGGTCCACGAAGTCGGCCAGCAGCCGGTCGTCGCTGCCGTTCGCGATGGGCGTGGTGCCAGCGAGCGAACTGGCGTTGGCCGCGGTGTCCTGGGCGGTCTGGCCGTTCGCGTTGATCAGGTAGGCCGTGATCACGTTGTCGCTCTGGTCCTGGTCGATCAGGGCGAAGTCACGCACGCTCTCGCACGTCTGGCCGTCGTCGGACGCGCCGAGGGCCGGGACCGTCAGCGTGCCGTTCGCGATCTCCGCGTCGGCCACGCGGTAGAAGTTGACCGCGTTGCACGCGGAGACCTGGCCGATGACCGACTGGCCGAGGGCGTCGACGCAGTTGCCCTGGCGCGCGCCGCGGCCTTCCAGCACCAGGTTGTTGCCGTTGGAGCCGACGTCGATGATCACCGCGGACCCCCGGGGGATGGAGGGCGCGGTCGGTGTCGCCGCCGGAGTGGTTCCCGCGGTGATGACGAGCGGGTCGTATATCTGCACCGTGCCGTTCGGCGCGAGGATGGTGGCCTCGACGAAGGCGCCCTCGTTCGCGGCATCCGCCATCGTGCAGCCGTCGCCGAGTTGCCACGGCGTGGCCAGGCCCCGCGCGCTCAGCGGGTTGTTCGGCACGGTGATGGTGCAGTTCATCGACATGGCGGCCTCGGCCGCGGTCTGGTTCAGGCTGATGGCCGCCCCGGTGCCGTCGACCGGGTTGGTGGCCAGGTCACCGAGCGGGAAGAACGCGGTCTGCCCGCTGGCGAAGGTGGCCGCAGGCGGCACCACCGCGTTGGCCGGCGGGTCCGTGCTCGCGCTGCCCGACGGGCAGGGTGTGGCCGAGGTGCTGGCGGTCGCCGCGGGGCTACCGGACACCGCCGGGCTCGCGGACGGCGAGGCGCACGCATCAGTCGACGACTGGTTAATGGTCGTAACGGGACCTCCCGAGACCGCGAGGATGATCCCGAGGGTCAGCCCCAACGCCATCGGTATGGCCAGAGGGACCGCGATGCGCGCCGCACGACTGTTCCTACCGCGACGGCGCCATGCGGACCTATGCCCGCTGAGCATTCAATCCACCTCCATGGATGTCCGCTGTGACGCTCCCGGTGCATCACCGTAGACCCGCTCCGAAGGTGATAACAGGAAATCGAGAAGATTCGCGTTTTGTCCGGTTCTAAGCCGAAAGGCATGATGAAACCTTGGCAATTCATTGCCAAGTTATTACGTCGCAGGTGATGGTGTTTCGGCCGGATCGAGATTGCTCCGTGATAGGACCGGCCGGGCCGCCCGGGGTGATGGCTGGCCAAGATAGTTGCAGAGAGTAATTCTTACGACTCTCTCGGTGAGCACCAGATATTTCGGTAGAGTTACGGTGTCGGCGCTCCGGGAGCCTGCCCGGGCAGGTCACGAGGCTGTGCGGCGGCAAGCGGAGGCCCGGCGAAGGGGGGTGGCCCCGGTCCTTCCGGCGATTGGTGCTTCGCGTTGGTCGGGCGGAGGCCTCGTTGCGGCCGGCCTGCGGGTGGCCGTTGCCGCGGCGCGGCAATTGCGGGCAAGCGGCCGTTCGCCGGGCATATTAATAGGCTGGTCCGCGCATTTTACGGCGCTGGCCGTCAGGCCGGTTCCGCGGTATATGACAGGCCATTGCGTCCGGCGGTAAATCGCCGGGCGGAGACAATTATGCGCGTTTTGCCGGATTGCCGCCCGCGGGTGGCCGGGCCGCCCGGCGGGCGTCGCGGGCGGCGGGCCGGCGGCGTCGCGGGCGGCGGGCCGGCTTGTCCGCTCCGGCCGGCGGGGGTGACCGGGCCGACCCCCGGTGGGCGCGAAACGGCGGTAGCGGCTATTCTCGTGATCAGCCCGGCCGCCTGCCGCGGGCGGCGCCACGAACGGGTATTTGCCCTGGCCAGAGCGATGTCCGGTAAGTATTCGCTTGAACACGCATAGCAACGCCGGCTTGGCTTGGCCCGGCCGTCCTTTTTGCCGGGCCGCGATAGCTGCCGGCCGGCAACCTTTTGGTGTGGATACGCGTCTGTGTGTTGGAGGAGTTGTTAACTACTCTTGCTTGTCTTGCTTGCTCCGAAAGTTTGCGTTCCAAGTGTTGTCCAATTGTGAAATCACGTGGAGGGGAAGGCGCCGTGTCGCGATCCGGATGGTTCCGCAAACGCCAGCCAATGCTGGACACCGACGGGACCGCCGCAGCCAAACCGAGCGGTTCGCGATTGAAGGGGCGTCGGGGAGCGGCCCTGACCGCCACCAGCGCGGCGATGGTCCTGGTAGCGGGCGTGGCGGTCGTCGCCTTCGCCTCACCGGGCAGCCATGCCGCCCCGGTGACGCCCGCCCAGGCCGCGGCCGCGGCCAAGCAGGACCAGCCGGCCATCCCGCTCCAGTTGCTGTCGGTCACCCCGGCCGCGGGCGCCAAGGGCGTCAACGGCGCGAACCCGATCCGGGTACAGTTCTCCGCGCCGCTTGCGGCCAGCACCCCGATGCCGACGCTCTCGCCGCACATCACGGGCAGCTGGCAGGTCGAGGGGGACACGGCGGTCTACACCCCCGCGGTCGGTTACTCCCAGAACACTAAGGTGACGCTGAAGATCCCGGGTGGCCCGAACGGGATGCTCTCGGTCGACGGCGCCAGCGCGGGCGCCGGAGGGCTGCTGGCCTCCAACGTGACCCAGAGCTTCACCACCGCCTCGTTCAGCACCATGCGCCTGCAGGAGCTGCTCAGCCAGCTGGGCTACCTGCCGCTGACCTGGACCCAGAAGCCCAAGACCGCCGCGATCAGTCCCAGCAACGCCAACGCCGAGCTGTCCGCCGCGTACCAGGCGCCCGCGGGGACGTTCAGCTGGAAATCCGGCTACCCGTCGAACCTGACCAATCAGTGGAAGGCCGGCTCGGCCAACATCCTCGACGTCGGCGCGGTGCGGGCCTTCGAGTCGGTGACCGGGCTGACCATGGACGGGATCGCGGGGCACACGGTGTGGTCCGACCTGTTCAGCGCGCTGGCCAAGGGCAAGGACAATCCGAACGGCTACACCTACGCGCTGGCGAACCAGAACTCGCCGGAGACGATAACCATCTGGCACAACGGCCGGGTGGTGCTCAGAAGCCCGGTCAACACCGGCATCGCGGCCTCCCCGACCGTGGACGGCACCTTCCCCGTCTACCTGAAGTTCTACTTCACCTACATGAAGGGGATCAACCCGGACGGCACGCCGTACGACGACCCGGTGTACTACGCGAACTACTTCAACGGCGGCGACGCGGTGCACCAGTTCCCCCGGGCCAGCTACGGGTGGTACCAGAGCCTGGGCTGCGTCGAGCTGCCCTGGGACGCGGCCAAGACGGCTTACGGATACCTCTCCTACGGCAGCCTGGTCACGGTCACCGGCCCGGTGGCCTGAGCCTGGATATGACACTGCGGGGCGGTCCTTCCGGGCCGCCCCGCAGTTGTCTATGCGGTTATGTCGTGAACCGTGTTACAGCGGGTGGACCTCTTCCGCCTGCGGCCCCTTCGGGCCACGGCCAGCGGTGTACTCGACCCGCTGGTTCTCCTGAAGGGTGCGGAACCCGTCGATCTTGATGGTGGAGTGGTGGACGAAGACGTCGGCCGAGCCGTCGTCGGGGGCGATGAAACCATAGCCCTTGTCCGAGTTGAACCACTTCACGGTGCCCTGAGGCATGTACTTCTCCTACTGAGACGACTTCGGGAGCGCACGGGCGTGTGCTCCCGGGTTGCTGTGACCACTGCCCATGCGGACGGCCCTAACGGGCTGGCGTTCGGGAATCCAAGACGCCCACGGTCAGAATTTCGCAGGCGCTGTGACACGTTCACGAACTTCGTACAACCAGTTGTATTTAACCACTCTCAGCTACCGCAGTAATCCCAACCGGCGGAAATGACCGTTATTCCGCGATTCAGCCAGCGGTCACCAGCGGCCGGGCGCCCCGGTGGCCCAGCGCCCGCACGCAGGCCGCGAAGCGAGAACCCGGCGCGGCCGCCGCGATCCGCCCGGCCTCGTCGGCGGTGTCCACGTCGGCCAGTTCGGGCAGCGGGCGGACCCGGAGCCCGGCCTGGTGCAGCCGGGCCAGCTGGACCGCCCCGGTGTCCGAGCGCGACATCGGCACGCCGAGCACCAGGGCCGGATCGATCTCGCGCAGGCCGAGCAGCCAGAAGCCGCCGTCCTCGGCCATCCCGAAGGTGGCGTCCGCGGTCCCGGAGACCAGCGGCTCCACGGCCTGCGCCAGCAGGGCGGGCGTCACCTGCGGGGTGTCCATGCCGATGAACACCAGCGGAGCCGGGCAGGTCGCCCGCGCGTCGGCCAGGGCCCAGGCCAGGCGCTCGTCGAGGCCGCCGCCGCGCTGGGCGATGACGTCGAAGCCGGGCGGCAGCCAGCGGCCGGGCGTGCCGGCCAGGGCGAGGATCCGGCGGGTGACGCCGGCCGACGCGACCGCGGCCAGGGTGTCGGCCAGGGCGGCCTCGGCGAGTTCGGCCGCCTCGGCCGGGGTGTAGGCCGGGGTGAGGCGGGTCTTGACCCGGCCGGGCACGGGCTCCTTGGCGATCACCATGATCTGGGCCGCCAGGGTGTTGTCCCGGTTATCCGGCGCCGGGTAACCGGGCGTCGGGTTAACCGGCATCGGGCCACTGTCTCGCCTCGGGCCGGAACCCGGCCTCGGGCCGCAGCCCCGGCAGCGGCCCGGCACCCGGTCTGCCGTCTGGCGCCGGCCGGGAGTACGACTCGGTCCGGCCGCCCCACGCGGGCGGCATGACCCCCGGTCCGCTGTCCCGGCGGTGCTTGCCGGTGTACTCCCGGCTGGTGCTGCGCGGGCCGTTCATGACGCGGGCGACGCTGACGCGGGCGACGCGATGGACGCAAGCACCCGGCGCATGTCGCGCACGGTCCGGACCGTGCCGCCGAGCGTCCCGGTGACCTTGGATTTCCCGGTCCGCGGGTAGTACGGTACGTCGGTCTCGACGATCCGCCAGCCGGCCTCCGCGGCGCGCACCACCATCTCCAGCGGGTATCCGAAGCGGCGGTCCGACATCGGCAGCGCGACCAGGGCCTCCCTGCGGGCGGCGCGCATCGGGCCGAGATCCCGTACCGGGACGCCGATCCGGCGCCGCAGTTCGGCGGCCAGGACCCGGTTGCCGATCCGGGCGTGCAACGGCCACGCACCCTTGCCCTGGACCGAGCGCCGTCCCAGCATCAGGTCGGCCTGGCCGGCCCGCACGGGGTCGGCCACGGCGGGCAGGTCGCCCGGGTCGAAGGAGGCATCGGCGTCCATGACGCATACGATGTCGCTGGTCGCCGCCAGCAGGCCGGCGTGGCAGGCGGCCCCGAAGCCGCGCTGGGGCACATGGACGACGCGTGCCCCGAAGCTGGCGGCGATGGCGGCGGAGTCATCGGTGGAACCGTTGTCCGCGACGATGGGCTGGTAGCCGATCGGCATCCGGGACAGCACCCAGGGCAGTGCGCCCGCCTCGTTGAGGCAGGGCAGGACCACGTCGATTTCCATGGCGACCGACAGTACTGGCGCGGCAGGCCGAGCACGGCAGGAAAAGAGCCGATCGGCCCTTACGAAGGTATGACGGCTTCCGCGGGGTGGCCGGCCCGCTCCCATCTCGTGCTTTGCTGCAGTCATGCGCGTTCTCGTGACCGGCGCGGCCGGGTTCATCGGATCTCATATCGCGGAGACGATGCAGGCCGCGGGCCATGACGTTCGTGGCCTGGATTCCCTCTCCCCCGCCGTGCACAACGGCAGGCCGGACCAGGTCACCGGCGACCTCGTGGTCGGCGACGTCCGCGACCCCGCGACGGTCGACGAGGCGCTGGCCGGGGTCGACGCGGTCTGTCACCAGGCGGCCATGGTCGGGCTCGGCGTGGACCTGTCCGACCTGCCCGTCTACGCGGACGTCAACGTCACGGGCACCGCGGTGCTGCTGGAGGCCATGGGACGTCACGGCATACCGCGCCTGGTGATCGCCTCCTCGATGGTGGTGTACGGCGAGGGCGCCTACGACTGCGCGACGCACGGCCGGGTCCGGCCCGCGCCACGGCATCCGGGCGACCTGGCCGCGGGCCGTTTCGAGCCGCGCTGCCCGCAGTGCGCGCAGCCGCTCAGCACCGCGACGGTGACCGAGGACGCGCCGCTTGACCCGCGCAACGCCTACGCCGCGAGCAAGGTCGGCCAGGAGCACCTGGCCGCGAGCTGGGCCCGGATGACCGGCGGGGCCGCGGTCGGGCTCCGCTACCACAACGTGTACGGCCCCCGGATGCCGCGGGACACGCCGTACTCGGGGGTGGCCGCGATCTTCCGCTCCTGCCTGGAAAACGGCGTTCCGCCGCGGGTGTTCGAAGATGGCGGCCAGCGGCGGGACTTCGTCCACGTCCGCGACGTGGCCCGGGCCAACCTGCTGGCCCTGGAGGCAGTGTCTGACCCGGACTCGGGCGGCGCCGTGGCGGGCGGGCTGCGGTGCTACAACGTGGCGAGCGGCGAACCGCATACCGTGGGCGAGATGGCCGTCGCGCTGGCCGACGCGTTCGGCGGCGGGCTCGAGCCGGTGGTCACCGGCGAATACCGCCTCGGAGACGTCCGGCACGTGGTGGCCTCTCCCGCGGCCGCCGGCGCGGAACTCGGTTTCCGGGCCCAGGTCGGGTTCGCCGAGGGCATGGCCGAGTTCGCCCGCGCCGCCCTGCGCGAGCCCGCGCTGGCTGCCCCCGCCCGCATGTAGGACGGCCCGGGTTCTGTACTGGCGCACCTGACGGTAGGTCGCTGCGCTGACTTCGAAGCGATCGCGGCGCTGACGCACGCTGAACGAGGCGTGTCCGGAATCATTCGGCGTCCGCGCGAACCCGGCGGAATCTGGTTGCGTGGATGAAGGTAGGGAGCGCAGCATGCCGCGCGACGATCCGACCGCAGAGATAGTGGATGTGACTATGGACGAACCGCTTGCTGGATGTTCGGCGTGATAACGATGCACGGTGAGGTGGCCGTCGCGGGTATCCAGGTGTCGGATCTGGTGCACATCTCCGAGCGGGTGATCGTGCTCTCGGTGGTCGTGACCTTCCTCGGGATCGGCCTGCTCAGGAGGCTGGCGGCGAAGTCCGTCGGGCTGATGCTGACCATCGTCGTCGGGGTGTCGGTCATCTGCTCGCTGCTCGGCGTGGGCGTCATCGCCTGGCTGATGATGGGCACCACCTCTGACCGTGACGTCATGCTCGACCTGATGTCGATCGCGGGGCTGGGGGGCTTCGCGGTGGCGATGTTCGTCGGGCGGCGGCTTGTCACGGCTAGCCATGCGCTTTGCTCGGCGGTGCGCAGTGCCGGCGAGACCGGCGTCTACATGGCGCCGCGGATAACGCTGCCCGCCGAGCTGAACGAGCTCTCCGAAGCGCTCGCAGGCACGCACGAGCGGCTGGCTCAGGCCAGGACCAGGGAGCGGACCCTGGAGGCCGGCCGGCGTGAGCTGGTGGCCTGGGTCAGTCACGACCTGCGCACTCCGCTGGCCGGGCTGCGGGCCATGGCCGAGGCCCTCGAGGACCAGGTGGTGATCGATCCGCGCGAGGTGTCGCAGTACCATGCGCAGATCCGCCGCGAGGTGGACCGGCTGACCGCGATGATCGATGACCTGTTCGAGCTGTCCCGCATCCACGCGGGCGCGCTGCGGCTGTCCCGGCGCATGGTCGGGCTTGAGGATCTGGTCGCCGACGTCGTCACCAGCGCCGAGCCGGTCGCCAGGGCCAAGGGCATCAGGCTGAGCGGGGCCGCGATACGCGGCATGCCGGTCTTCGTCGACACCGCCGAGATGGGCCGCGCGCTGCGCAACCTGGTGACCAACGCGATCAGGCACACGCCGCCGCACGGCGGTATCGGCGTGCTGGCCGAGGTGCAGAGCGGGATGGCCTGCGTGAGCGTGTCCGACGCCTGCGGCGGGATTCCGCCCGGCGATCTGCCCAGGGTGTTCGACGTGGCGTTCCGTGGTGAATCGGCGCGAACTCCCGGGCCGGCCGAAGGCGCCGGGCTCGGTCTGTCGATCGCGCGCGGCATCGTCGAGGCGCATTCCGGCCAGATCGCCGTGCGCAACGCCGGTCCCGGCTGCCAGTTCCTCATCAGGCTGCCGCTGGCCCAGCCGGGCGTGCCCGGCCGCCACTCCACTCAACTCAACATGGCGCATCGCCAGTTGAACGGGACGAGCCGGAACAGATGAGAGAACTCGTTTCCCGTCTTATGGGACAGGTCGCGACGGGGCTGGGTGTGCTGTCCCGGAGTCGAGAGGTCGGGAGTCCATGCTGGGGAACCGGTTCCTGGTGCATGCGTCATGTTCCGTTCGGATGAATGATCTTATACGAACACGATACCGAAAAATGTGCCCCCAAGATAGCCGGCACGCCGATAAGGGAGCCGAACGAGGTGGGTGGATCCCGCGTCGGGGCGGTGGGCGCCGCACGGGCAGGCGGGCGTGATCAGGGGCCAACGTCCTCCGGGCGGGCGCTGCCCGAGGGTTAGTTCGCGTTGATGGCGGGGTGGCCGGGGGTGGCGGATTGGGGGCCGGTACGGCTGAGCACGGGAGCGCCGGGGCGGGCCAGGGGGAGGCGGATCAGGAACTGGCAGCCGGGGCCGGCGTTGCGGACGGCGATCTGGCCGGAGTGGGCCTCGACGATGCCGCGCGCGATGGACAAGCCGAGGCCGGCCCCTTCCTGGGGGCCGGGGGTGCGGGCGGACTCGCCGCGGAAGGCCACGTCGAAGACCCGCGGGAGGTCGGCGGGCGGGATGCCGCCGCAGGCGTCGGACACGCTCACGCAGGCCATCCCGCTCTGCACCTCGGCCAGGACGTCGACCACACCGTCGGACGGGGTGTGCCGGATCGCGTTGGTGACCAGGTTGCGCAGGGCACGCCCCATCTCCGCGGTATCGATGAACACCGGCATGCCGCGGACGGCGGCGCCGGTCAGCCGCACGCCCTTGTGCCGGGCCACCGGCTCCGCGCTGGCCACCACCTCGGCCACCAGGTCCTCCAGGCCCACCATGCGCCGGGACAGGCGGAGCGCGCCGGCGTGGATCCGGGACAGCTCGAAGAGGTCGTCGATCATCAGGGTCAGCCGGTCGACCTCGCGGCGGATCTGCGTGTGGTACTGGGAGACCTCGCGCGGGTCGATCACCACCTGGTCCTCAAGGGCCTCGGCCATGGCGCGCAGGCCCGCCAGCGGGGTGCGCAGGTCGTGGCTGACCCAGGCCACCAGCTCGCGGCGGCTGGCCTCCAGGGCCCGCTCGCGGGCGCGGGCTTTGGCCAGGCGTTCGTGGGCGGCGGCGAGACCATCGGAGAGCTCGGCCAGTTCGGCGGGCAGGGTCAGCGGCGGGGCGATGTAGACACCGCTGTCGCCGACGTCCTGCACGGCCGAGGAAATGGCCCGGCTGGCCTTGATCAGGCGCCGGCCGACGAACAGCGCGACGATCAGCGCGGCCAGGGCGGCGATCGACATCAGGTCCAGGATGACGTCGCGGTCGGCCGGGGTGCCCAGCATGCGGTAGGCGATGACGCCCACGCCCGACATCGAGGTGAGCACCGAGACCAGCACCACGACGCTGACCATCAGGGCGATGGACCGGGCCGCCAGCCGCTTCAGCAGGAGGATCCCGATGAGCGCGATGATCAGCGCGATGACCAGCAGGCGGTCGGAGATGTAGATGATGTCGGACCACTGGATGCCGGCCGGCAGGGTAAAGATGCCTCCGGCGATTGCGGTCACGCCGCCTCCGGCTCGTACCGGTATCCGACGCCCCAGACGGTGACGATGCGCCTGGGCAGGGTGGGGTCAGCCTCGAGCTTCTCGCGCAGCCGCCGAACGTGCACCGTGACCGTGGAGGTGTCCCCGAAGGTCCAGCTCCAGACCTCGCTGAGCAGCTGCTCGCGGGTGAACGCCTTGCGCGGGTTGCGCATCAGGAAGACCAGCAGGTCGTACTCCCGCGAGGTCAGCTGGACCAGCTTGCCGTCGGCGCGGACCTCGTGCGCGCCCAGGTCCACCACCAGGTTGCCGTCGGTGATGGCGCCGAGGTCAGCCTTGTCCGGCAGGCCGGCGCCGCGGGATCTCCTTAGCACGGAGCGGACGCGCAGGGCGAGCTCGCGCGGGCTGAACGGCTTGGTCACGTAGTCGTCGGCGCCGGTCTCGAAGCCGACCAGGCGGTCGGTCTCGTCACCGAGCGCGGTCAGCATCACGACCGGGATCGGCCAGCGGGCCCGCAGCCTGCGGCACACCTCCAGGCCGTCCATGCCCGGCAGCATGAGGTCGAGCACGACCAGATCGGGCGGCTCCTCGGCCACGCGGCGCAGCGCCTCGTATCCGTCGTGCACGCACTCGACGGTGTGCCCGTCACGGATCAGGTACCGCCCGACGACGTCCGCGACGGTGGGATCGTCGTCCACGACGACGATCCGGCCCGGCGGATCGGGGTTGTTCACCAAGGCAGCCCGCCGTTCATTTCCACGGCAATGGTCACGCCTACAAGTTAGGCGTAAACGGCCAGTGAAGCCAGCAAACGGGGCAAAAGCGGTTCGGCTCGTCATCAGTACGTAAGCACAGTGACGATTCTGTGAGGGACGCCCCGATCGGCGCGTACTGGCCGCCCGGCCGGTTGACACTGATGTGGTGTTTTCGCCGGGATCGATGATCACTAAGGAGTTGGCGTGATCGGGGAGCTTTACGAGCACGCACTGGCCGGCTGGATGCGGCCCGAGGTCGAGCGCGCCGACGGCAGCCGCATGCCGCTTCCGGTGGAGGGCTGGCTGAACGAGAGTCCCGGCGACATGTCGCTCCTGGACCGCTGCCAGGGCCCGACCCTCGACATCGGCTCGGGGCCGGGCCGGCTGACCGTGGCCCTGTCCGAGCGCGGCATCCCCGCCCTGGGCATCGACATCACCCCGTACGCCGTCGACCTGGCCCGCTCGTCGGGGGCGCTGGTCATGCTGCGCGACGTGTTCGGCCGCGTGCCGGGTACCGGGCGGTGGATGACCGTGCTGCTCGCCGACGGCAACATCGGGATCGGCGGCGATCCCGCCGCGCTGTTGCGGCGGGCCGGGGAACTGCTCGCGACCGAGGGCAAGGCCCTGGTCGAGATCGAGCCGCCGGGGTCGCCGCTGCGCCAGGAACAGGTCCGGCTGTGCCACGCGGGCGTGGCCAGCGCGTGGTTCCCGTGGGCGTTCGTGGGAGCGGATCACATCGAGGACGTGGCCCGGGACGCCGGGCTGGGCGAGGTCGAGACCTGGACGGTCGAGGGGCGCTGGTTCGCGTCGATCAGCCGCGTTTCGCTTCCGCTTGATGAGCCGCCGGCCGAGCCGACCGAGTCCGAAATGCTGGCGCTGTGAACGCCAGGGTCCGGGTGGCCGCGATCTGCCTTTTGCTTTTGACGCTGGCCGGGCTGGTGCTGCTGGTGGTCCGGCCGAGCCTGAACCCGGCGCACGTCCGGCCGCTGCCGCTCATCGCCCTCGGGTGGATCGTCTTCCTGACCGCGGCCTTTTTGCTGCGGAAGGTTTCCGTGCGGAGTTCGGTCGTGCTCATCCTGCTCGGCGGCATTGCCGTGCAGCTCGCCGCGCTGTCCGCGCCGCCGCGGGGGAGCGACGATCTGTACCGGTACATCTGGGACGGCCGGGTGCAGGCCGCCGGCATCGACCCGTACGCGTACGTGCCCGCCGCCCGGCAGCTGACCGGGCTGCGGGACGAGTTCCTCTGGCATCGCGGCGCCGACCACTGCCTGCCTGTTTCGTTCGTGAGCGCGCACGCTGGCCTCGTGCCTGGGTGCACGCTCATCAACCGGCCGAGCGTGCCGACCATCTACCCGCCGGTGGCCGAGGCGTACTTCCTGGCCGTGCACTATGAGCCTTCGGGCAGTACGTCGACCACGCCCATCCAGGCCACCACGGCGCTGGTCGCGGTGCTGACCAGCGTGCTGCTGCTGTTCGGCCTGAGACGGCTGCGGCGGGACGTGCGGATGGCCGCGCTGTGGTCGTGGTGCCCGACGGTGGCCCTGGAGGCGGGCAACTCGGCCCACGTGGACGTGGTGGCGGTGGGCATCACCGCGGCGGCGCTGCTGGTGCTGGCCACGGCGCGGACTCAAGGTCGCACCGTGCTGGGCGGAGTGCTGCTCGGGCTGGCCATCGCGACCAAGGTGACGCCGGTGCTGACCGTCCCGGCGGTGCTGCGGCGGCGGTGGATGACCGTGGCCATCGCTGCGGGCAGCGCGTTCACCGTGGTCTACATCCCGCATGTGCTGGCGGTGGGCAGCAAGGTGATCGGGTTCCTGCCCGGTTACCTGCAGCAGGAGGGGTACGAGAACGGAACCAGGTTCGGGATCATCGGGCTGGTCCTGACCGGGAAGCTGGCCCTGGCCATGGCAGTGCTCATCCTGGCCGCAGCCGCGTTCGCCGTGCTGCAGTTCTCCGATCCCGACCGGCCCTGGCAGGGGGCCGTGTTCATGACCGCGGCCGCGCTGGCCGTGACCACGCCGCGCTACCAGTGGTACGCGTTGCTGCTGGTGATGCTGGTGGCACTGGACGGGAAGCCGGAGTGGCTGGCCTTTGCCGCGGGCGCGTACTACGCGGCGGAGCCGGACCTGGGGCGGTACACGATCCCGAACCGGCTGCACGACGCGGTGGCGTACGGGGTACCGGTGGCGGTCGTGGCGATGGGGTGGCTGGTACGCGAGTTCGTCCGGCGGCGCGGCGAGGTCGGGCTCGAGCCGGCGGCGGTGCCGGCTGTTGCGGCCGTGGCGGCGAGCTCGGCGGCCGCGGCGCCGATCACGGTCACCGCTCCGGTATCCGCTCCGGTCCCAGCCCCGGTCTCCGCGCCGGCTGAGGACTCGTCGTCCGCGCGGGTCGGGGCTTTCTTACCGCTTGGTTACCCGTGAGCCAAACATCAAACGACAGGGGCCGGCAGAGCCGTGAATGGAGATATGAGCTACGAGCCGTCGCACCGTAAGCCGCCGCGTCAGGAGCGGTGGCCGAACGCGACCCCGGGAGAGGGCTGGCCGGCCTACCAGCAAGGCGAAGGCGAGCGATCCTGGGCCTCGGCAGATGCCCTGGCGGACAGCAGGAATGGCTACGCCGCCGCAGGCAACGGCTACGCCAGCGCGAGCAACGGTTATGGCGACGCGTGGGGCGGCCGGACCACGACCGCCGAGTACGGATACGGCGATACCTGGGACGGCCGCGGCGCCGCTCACCAATACCAGGAGCCGACCAGCGGGTACTGGGCGGGCGGGAACGGCTACGGCGCCACGACGACCGCGTATCCGGCCGCCGGTGACGGCTACGCGGACGGCTTCGACGGTGCCGCCGACGGATACGCCGCCGACGGCTATACCGGCGGCCACGCCGACGGGTACGGCCAGGCGCAGGATTACTACCTGGACGATCGCAGCTGGGACGGTTATGCCCAGCCTGGCCACGAGTTCACCGCCCCGGCCGGCTACCAGGAGCAGGACGAATACCCCGCGCTCGAGCCGGGCACCTCCTCGGTACTCGTCGCCCCGGACACGCTCGGGGAATGGTGGCGGCGGCCGGCGGGGGGCGAAGGTCTCGCCCAGCGGGGGCCGATGGTGGGCGCGGTGATCGGGATCCTCGCCGTCGCGGTCGCGATCGGGGTGGCCACGTTCGCCGCCGCGTTCGTCCGGCCGCAGGCCTCGCCGGCCAGCGTGATGGGCAGCATCTTCATCGACCGGATCCCGGCGGCGCTGAAGCACTCGGTGGTGGCGCACTTCGGCGCGCACGACCGGACGGTGCTGCTGCTCGGCATGTACGTCGCGATCGGGTTGATCGCCATGGTGCTCGGCGGCATGGCGCGGCGTAATCCGAGCGTCGGGGTGGCGGGAATCGCGGCGTTCGGACTGCTGGGGGCGTTCATCGTCATCACCAGGCCGGAGAGCCGGGCCAGCGACGTCATCCCGTCGGCGATCGGTGCCGTCGCCGGGGTCATGGCACTGCTATGGCTGGCCCGCGCGTCGGCTCCGGTCGCGGTCGCGTCCGTGCGGCCCGTGTACAGCGGCGGGCGACGGAGGACGCGATGACGACCACCATGAACCGGCGCAGGTTCGTGGCCGCCGCGGCCGGTACCGCGGTGACCGCGGCGGTGGCCGGGGTCGGCGGCGAACTGCTGATCGGCAAGCGGTTCCCGGCCGTGATTCCTCCGGCACCGGTGAAGATCACGCCACCCCGGATCGTCAAGCAGAAGCCGTTGCCGGCTGAAGACTCGCTGAACATCCCGGGCCTGTCCCCGTTCTACACGCCGGACTCGGTGTTCTACCGGGTAGACACGTCCCTGACCATCCCGCAGGTCTCGGCCGCGACCTGGCAGCTGCGCATCCACGGCATGGTCGACAACCCGATGACGGTCACCTTCGACCAGTTGTCGCAGATGCCGATGACCGAGCACGACGTCACGCTGACCTGTGTTTCGGAGGCCGTCGGCGGCGGTTATATCGGCAACGCCCGCTGGCAGGGCACGCTGCTCGCCCCCCTGCTGCGCAAGGCGGGGATCCAGGCCGGCGCGGACCAGATCGTCATGCGCGACGTCAACAACATGACCATCGGCGTGGCCACCGATCCGGTCATGGACGGCCGGGAGTCCCTGCTCGCGGTGGGCATGAACGGCCAGCCGCTGCCGGCCGCGCACGGCTACCCGGTCCGCGTGGTGGTGCCGGGCCTGTACGGCTACGTGTCGGCGACCAAGTGGGTGGTCGACATGGAGCTCACGACGTTCGGCGCGTTCGACGCGTACTGGGTGAAGCAGGGCTGGTCCCAGCAGGGGCCGATCAAGACCGAGTCGCGCATCGACGTCCCGAAGACCCACGCCAGCGTGGCCGCCGGCCGGGTCACGATCGCCGGCGTGGCCTGGGCCCAGCACAAGGGCATCGAGGCCGTCGAGGTCAGCGTGGACAGCACCTGGTACACCGCGACCATGGCCGCCCAGGACACCATCGACACCTGGCGCCAGTGGTACTACGCCTGGGACGCGAGCCCGGGACAGCACACGATCCAGGTGCGCGCGACCGACAAGACCGGCTACACCCAGACCGCCGTGGTGCACCGGACCGAGCCCAACGGCGCGACCGGATACCACACCATTCAGGTGAACGTCACCTGACGCTCACAGACCAGCCGCTGGCGCGCACCCGCTTTGCGCACCAGCGGCTTATTTTTGCCGCGCTTCCTGCGCGGGCCCGCGGGTTACCGGGCGCGGAGGGCCGAGAGAAGGTCGGCTAGGGCGTCGAGGCTGTGGGCACTGACTATGGCGTCGCAGTAGGGCCAGGCGGCGGCCATGCCGCCGACTTCGGGGCGGTAGCGGGGAGACTGGGTGCGGGGGTTGGCCCAGACGATCCGGTGCGCGATCCGGGACAGGCGGGCCATCTGCTCGCCGAGCAGGGCGGGCTCGCCGGTCTCCCAGCCGTCGGAAATGATCAGCACCACCGCGCCGCGGGCCAGGCCGCGGGCGCCGTAGCGGTCGTTGAACTCCTTGATCGCGGCGCCGATCCGGGTGCCGCCGGACCAGTCGGGGGCCGCCTCACCCGCCTTGGCCAGCATGGTGTCCGGGCCGGACGCGGCCAGGGCCGAGGTCAGCCGGGTCAGCCGGGTGGCGAAGCTGAACACCTCAAGGCGAGCCTGCCCGCCGCGGACCTGGCCACCGTGCAGGCAGTACAGGAGCATCAGCAGCGCCCGGGAGTAGGACTCCATCGAGCCCGAGATGTCGCATAGCACGACCAGGCGGCGGGGCCGGACCCGGGGCGCGCGGCGGGAGAGCCGGATCGCCTCGCCGCCGCTGCGCCGGGCCTGGCGCAGGGTGCCGCGCAGGTCGGGACGCTTGCCGTCGCGCGCGCGGCGGTACCGGCGGGTGCGGCGGGGCGGGACGGCCAGGGCCATCTCGCGCATGAGCGAGACTAGCTGGAGGAGTTCGGCCGTGGAGAGCTGGGCGAAGTCACGGCCGCGCAGCCGCTCGGCGGCCGAGGCCACCCGGTGGACGGCCGGGGCGTCGGCGAGCGGCTCGTCCTCGCCGGGCGGGGCGGCCGACCCGGTATCGGCGACCTGCATCCCGGCCAGCCAGCCGTCGTGATCGGACTGGGTCCGGGCGTCCGGCGGCGGGCCGCTGTTCTCCTCGTGCCGGCGGACCTCGGGCGCGGCGGGCAGCGGCAGATCCCGGAACGGGTCGGGCCCGCCGAACAGCAGCGCGAAGACCCGCTCGAAGGTGGTCATCTGGCTCGGGTCGGAGACCAGGGTGGCCAGCGCGCAGACGCGGAGTTCGGCGACCGAGGTGGCGTTCATGACCGTCACGGCGCGGGCCAGCCGCTCGCACCGGTCCGGGCCGACCGGCAGCCCGGCGGCGTGCAGCGCGGTGCCGAGCCCCGCGGCCAGCACCGCGACGTCCGGGCCGGCCGGCCCTGGGGGGGCCTGGGTGACCGCCTCAGTCAAGGGAGCCGACCACCGTGGCCAGCCCGGCCTGACGGACCATCTCCTCGTCTTCGGGGTACTTCAGCACGGTGCTCATGGTCTGGTCGGCGACCTGGCCGGTCAGCTCGCCGGCGCCGAACACGCTCAGCGCGGACGCCCAGCTGATCGCCTCGGAGATGCCCGGGGGCTTGGTCAGGTCGAGCTTGCGCAGCCGCTGCACCGCGGCCGCGATCTGCCCGGCCAGCCCTTCGCCGGCCGCGGGCACGCGGCGCCGGATGATCTCCGCGACCCGGGGGGTGTCCGGGTAGGCGATCCAGTGGTACAGGCAGCGCCGCTTCAGCGCGTCGTGCAGGTCCCGGGTCCGGTTCGAGGTCAGCACGGTGACCGGGGGCAGCTTGGCCTGCTGGGTGCCGAGCTCGGGGATGGTCACCGCCGCCTCGGCCAGCAGCTCGAACAGGAATGCCTCGAACTCGTCGTCGGCCCGGTCGACCTCGTCGATGAGCAGCACCGCGGGGCGGGGCCCGGGGTGCAGCAGCGCGGCGAGCAACGGCCGGGACAGCAGGTACTCCTCGGTGAACAGGTCCCGGTCGCGGATGTGCTCGCCGGCCGCTTCGGCCAGCCGGATGGCCAGCAGCTGGCGCGGGTAGTTCCACTCGTACAGCGCCTCGGAGGCCGCGATGCCCTCGTAGCACTGCAGCCGGATCAGCGGGGTGTCGATCGCGCCGGCCAGCGCCTTGGCCGCCTCGGTCTTGCCGACGCCCGGCTCGCCTTCGAGCAGGATGGGCTGCCCCATCCGGACGGCCAGGAACAGCGCGGCGGACAGCTGGCTCCCGGCCAGGTAGCCGGTCGTCTCCAGGGCGGCGGTCAGCGCGCCGACGTCGGGGAACCGCTGGTCCAGGTCATGGGTCAACGCGCTGCTCACAGGGTCTCGGTCGATCGAACGTGGTCTCGGTCGATTGAACGCTCAAGGTCCGAGTTTATCCAGTGCGGGCGATTCAGCTGATCGCCAGGTCGGTACGCAGCGGGCGGCCCTGGATGGCCCGCCAGACCTGGGCCGGGGTGAGCGGCATGTCGGCGTGCCGGACGCCGTACGGGCGCAGGGCGTCGATGACCGCGTTGACCACCGCGGGCGGCGAGCCGACCGTGGCGGACTCGCCGACGCCCTTGGCCCCGATCGGGTGGTGCGGCGACGGGGTGACGGTCTCCCCGAGCTCCCAGGCCGGGCACTCTAGCGCGGTGGGCAGCAGGTAGTCCATGAACGAACCGCCCAGGCAGTTTCCTTCTGGGTCGAACGCGATCGATTCCATCAGCGCCATCCCGATCCCGTCGGCCAGCCCGCGATGCACCTGGCCCTCGACGATCATCGGGTTGATCCGCACCCCGCAGTCGTCCACCGCGATGAACCGCCGGACCGAGACCTTGCCGGTGCCCGGGTCGACGTCGACCACGCAGATGTAGGCGCCGCACGGGTAGGTCAGGTTGGGCGGGTTGTACACGCAGCTCGCGTCCAGGTGCCCCTCCACGCCGTCCGGGAGCTCCAGGCTGGAGTGCGCGGCCAGCGCGATCTCGGCGATCGTGCGACCGGAGTCCGGGTCACCCCGGACGAACCAGCGGCCTCGCTCCCACTCCAGGTCGGCGGCGTCGACCTCGAGCATGGCCGAGGCCACGATCCGGGCCCGCTCGCGCACCTTGCGGGCCACGATCGCGGTCGCCGCGCCGGACACCGGGGTGGACCGGGAGCCGTAGGTGCCCAGCCCGAACGGCGTCCGGTCGGTGTCGCCGTGCACCACCTCCACGTCGTCCGGGGACAGGCCCAGCTCCTCGGCCACGATCTGGGCGAACGTGGTCTCGTGGCCCTGGCCCTGGGTCTGCACCGAGATCCGCAGCACCGCCGTGCCGGTGGGGTGGATGCGCAACTCGACGCCGTCGGCCATGGCCAGGCCCAGGATGTCCATGTGCTTGCGCGGGCCCGCGCCGACGGCCTCGGTGAAGAAGCTGACCCCGATGCCCATGAGGTGACCGGCGGCCCGTTCGGCCGATTGTTCTTTCCGGAGATCGTCGTAGCCTGCAATTTCCAGGGCCATGCGCAGGGTGCGCGGGTAGTCGCCCGAGTCGTAGGTCCAGCCCGTCTGGCAGGTGTAGGGGAACTGCTCGGGGCGCAGCAGGTTGCGCATGCGCAGCTCGGCGGGGTCCACGTCCAGCTCGTAGGCCAGCATGTCGACCAGCCGCTCGACCAGGTACACCGCCTCGGTGACCCGGAACGAGCAGGAGTAGGCCACCCCGCCGGGCGCCTTGTTGGTGTACGTGCCGGTGACCCGGCAGTGCGCGGCCTCCAGGTCGTAGGAGCCGGTGAACACGCCGAAGAACCCGGCCGGGTACTTGCTCGGCTGGGCCGTCCCGTTGAACGCGCCGTGGTCGGCCAGGACCGTGACCCGCACCGCGCGGATCTTCCCGTCCCGGCTGGCGGCCAGCTCGCCGTGCATGTGGAAGTCGCGGGCGAAGCAGGTGGACATCAGGTTCTCCGACCGGTCTTCCATCCACTTGACCGGCTGTCCGGTGACGATCGAGCCGACCACCGCGCACACGTACCCGGGATAGATCGGGACCTTGTTTCCGAACCCCCCGCCGATGTCCGGCGAGATGACCCGGATCTTGTGCTCGGGCAGGCCGGAGACCATGGCGTACAGGGTCCGGTGCGCGTGCGGGGCCTGGGTCGTCTCCCAGATGGTCAGCTTGCCGCTGACTTTGTCGTACCGGGCCACCGCGCCGCAGGTCTCCAGCGGCGCCGGGTGGACCCGCGGGTACAGCATGTCCTGGGCGATCGTGACCTCGGCGTCCGCGAACACGGCCTCGGTCCGGGCCGCGTCGCCGGACTCCCAGTCGAAGATGTGGTTGCTGGCGCAGCCGGGCAGGTCGTCCCGGATGAGCGGCGCGCCGGGGTCCAGCGCGTGGCGGGCGTCGATCACCGCGGGCAGCGGCTCGTACTCGACGTCGATCATCTCCAGGGCGTCGCGGGCCGAGTAGCGGTCCTCGGCCACCACGAACGCGACCTCCTGGCCCTGGAACCGCACCTTGTCGGTGGCCAGCACGGCCTGCCGGTCCCCGGACAGGGTGGGCATCCAGGCCAGGTTCCGCTCGGCTAGCGTCTCGCCGGTGATGACGGCGCGGACCTTGGGATGAGCCTCGGCGGCCAGGGTGTCGACGGCCAGGATCCGGGCGTGCGCGTGCGGGCTGCGCAGCACCGCCCCGTACAGCATGCCGGGCAGCCGCACGTCGTCCACGAACAGGCCCTGGCCGCGGATGAACCGCTGGTCCTCCTTGCGCAGCATGCGGCCGAAGCCGGCGGTCATGCGGTCTCCCCGGGGTGTCCGGCGGCGTGCTCGGCGGCCCAGCGGATGGAGCGGACGATGTTCTCGTAACCGGTGCAGCGGCAGATCTGGCCGGAGATCACCTCGCGGATCTCGGCCTCGTCCGGGTCGGGGTGGTGGTCCAGCAGCCAGCGGGCGGTCATCATCATGCCCGGCGTGCAGAACCCGCACTGCAGCCCGTGGCACTCGACGAAGCCCTGCTGCACCGGGTCCAGCCGGCCGTCCCGCTCGAGCCCCTCGACGGTGCGCACCGCGTGCCCGTCAGCCATGGCGGCCAGCAGCGTGCACGACTTGACCGGCTTGGCGTCCAGCCACACCACGCAGCTGCCGCAGTTCGACGTGTCGCAGCCCCAGTGGCTGCCGGTCAGCCCGAGCTCGTCGCGGATGAAGTGGATGAGCAGCAGCCGCGGCTCCACCTCGCGCGCGTACTCGGTGCCGTTGACGGTCATCGCGACCCTTATCGTCATCCTGCCGAGCCCGCCCGGCCGACGGCGCGGCGCAGCGCGCGGGTGGTGAGCTCGGCGACCAGGTGGCGCTTGAAGTCCTCGGGCCCGCGCTGGTCGGCGACCGGGTGGCAGTGCCCGGCGGCGATGGCGCCGGCGGCGGCGAAGCTCTCCTCGCCGGCGGCGCGGCCGCGCAGGTAGTCCTCGGCCTGCGCCGCGACGAAGTGCTCGGCGCCGACCGCGGTCAGGCCGATGCCCGCCTCTTTTACGGTGCCGTCGTGGTCCAGGCACAGGACCACTCCGGCCGCGGCCACCGACCAGTCGCCGACCCGGCGGGACACCTTCTCGTACGCGCTGCCGGTGCCGGGCCGGACCGGGATCCGGATCTCGGCCAGCAGCTCGCCCCGGCCGACGGCGGTCTCGTAGGGGCCGAGGTGAAATTCCCGGACCGGGATCGTCCGCTCGCCGTCGGGCGTCTTGATCACCGCGGTCGCGCGGGCCGCGGCGAACGCCGCGGACAGGTCCTCGGACGGATCGGCCTGGCACAGCGACCCGCCGACGGTGCCCCATAGCCGCACGATCGGGTCGGCCACGACGCGTTCGGCGTCGCGGAAGATCGGGAAGTGCTGGCCCGCGACCACCGAGTCGAGCAGGTCCGCGTGGCGGGCCAGGGCGCCGATGCGCAGCTCGCCGCCGTCCAGCTTGATGAAGGCCAGCTCGGCCAGCCCGTTGATGTCGACCAGCAGCTCGGGCTGGGCCAGCCGCAGCTTCATCATCGGGATCAGGCTGTGCCCGCCCGCCACCACGCGGGTCTCTGGCCGGCTCAGCAGTGACAGCGCGTGCTCGACGCTGGTCGCCCGCTCGTATTCGACGTGCGACGGAACCTGCATGTAAGCATCATTCGGCCTGGACCGGGAATGCGCAACCGGGGTTAAGGGGTAGCTAATTCTCCATGGTCAGCTCCGGGTCACGCAGCTCGATGCGGCCGGGGCCGGCCAGGAACAGGCCAAACGCGACGGTGTTGGCGTCGTCCGGGACCGGCGCGGTGACCTCGTGGGTGGTCCAGTCGCCGGGACCTTCGAGGGTGACGATGTGGTTGGCCGGGTCGGCCAGGGCGGCCTGCGCGGTGAAGGGCCCGTGGAGGTCCCGCGGCTTCATGATCCGCAGGAACAGCCCGGCGAGGTCCGTGCCCTCCGGGGTACGGAACTGGCCGCGGAAGGTGACGGTGGCACCGCGGTAGTCGTCGGCGAAGATCTCCTGGGCCAGCCAGGCGAAGCCCTCGGGCTGCGGCACGGCCGCGGAGAGCACCGCGGTCTCGTGGTCGGCGGCGGCGGAGTAGTCCTGCCAGTGGGACTGCAGGGTGTTCTCGGTGAAGCTGCCGCCGAGCACCCAGTGGTCCAGGCCGGCGGCGAAGGTCAGGTTGCGCGGCTCATAGCGCGGCCGCAGGTCGATGCTCAGGTCACGCGCGGTCTGCTCGGGCATCGGGCCGCCCTGGCCGGCCCCGGCCGGCACGGCAAGCCGGTCCAGGACCGCGTCGGCGACCCGGATCGGCGCGCCCGAGGTGATGGCCGCGGCCAGGCCGTCGAGCAGGCGCGCGGTGACGTGCTCGGGGCCGGCCGGGGTGGCCAGCTCGATCCGGGCCACGGTCACTTCCGGGCCGAGCTCATCGACGTCCACCGCGGTTACGCGGGTCCCGGCTGCGCGCAGCAGCCGGTCGGTCAGCTCGTCCGGGCTTGGCCCGGGACGCGCATCGCCGGCGAACCGGTGGCTGTCCTGGCCGAGCAGCCAGATCGGCAGGTCCCGGCGGCCGGCGTCGTCGGCCAGCACCATGACGTGGGTGGGGAACCGGTCCGGCACCGGACCGGGCGGGATGCGGCGCTCGATGCGCGCGACGCGGACGGTGGTCATGTGCGTCCTCCCGGAGGCGGGAACGAGGTCGGGGCGATGCTCGGTGAGGTAGGCGCGCAGCTTGAGCCGGGCCTTGTGCAGGCTGGCCCGGGCCGCGCCGGGTGCCTCGGCGACCTGGCCGGCGGGCACGTCGCCGTAGTAGTGCAGGGTGACGGCGCGCCGCTGCCCGGCGGGCAGGCCCGCTACGGCCGCGCGCAGCGCGTCGGCCCGGTCCAGGTCCTCGGCCGAGGGCAGGCCGCCGGCCGACGTCGGGTGCAGCGGCTCGGGCCAGTCGGCCAGCAGCGTGACCGGGGCGCGGCGGTGCAGGCTGCGGCAGACGTTGAACACGATGCCGGCCAGCCAGCCGGCGAACCGGTCCGGATCCCGCAGCCGGTCCAGGGCCAGGAACGCCTGCAGGAACGATTCCTGCACGATGTCGTCCACGTCGCCGGGATCGGGGCTCAGCTGCCGGGCCCGGACCCGGACCATCGGCTGGTGCCGCTCGACCAGCAGGCGGAACGCCACCGGGTCACCGCCGCGGGCCAGCCGGGCCAGGTCGCCGTCGGAGACGTCCGCGCTCACAGCGCTCCCGCGGCCGGCTCGGCGTCGGCTTGGGGATCAGCGCGCAGGTCCGGGTTCCGCAGCGCGATCCGGCCCGAACCGGTCAGCGCGATGCCGAACCGGATCTGGTCGGCGTCCGCGGGGATCCGCGCCGTGATCTCGTACCTGGTCCAGGGGCGGTGGCCGGCGACGGTGAGGCCGCGGTCCTCGCGGGCCCGCCCCGCCCGCCACCGGTTCCGGATGATTTCCAGGCGGAGCCCGGCCTGTTCGGTGCGGGGATCGGCGCGGATCTCGGCACTGAAGGTGACGGTGGCGCCGCGGTAGTCGTCGGCGTAGACGGACTGGACCAGGACGGCGGACCCGGCGGGCCGCGGGACGGCGGAGGACAGGACCGCGGACGGACCCTCGGCGGCGGCCGAGTAGTCCGGCTCCGCGTCCGTCCCGGCTTCCGGCCCTGAGCCCGGCCCGGCGTCGAGATCCCAGCGGTCCAGGCCCGCGGTGAAGTCCAGATTGCGCGGCTCGAAACGGGGCCGCCGGCCGGGCAGCGTGGCCAGCGGCCAGCCCGGCAGTCCGCGGCCGGGCCGCACCCGGGCGGCCGGCGGCACCCGGTCGAGGAACGGGGTGAGCAGGTCATCGCCCGGCACCGGGACGGCCAGCCGGTCCAGCACCGCGTCGGCCAGCCGGACCGGGGCGCCCGACGCCGCGGCCAGCGCCAGGCCCAGGCCGAGGTCCGCGGTGACCTGCCGGGGTCCGGCGGGGCCGGCCAGCCCGATCCGCGCCACGGTGACCTCCGGGCTCAGCTCGGCGGCGCCGGCTTCGGTCACGTCGATGTCCACCCCGGTCACCCGGGCGCGGGCCGCGCCGAGCAGCCGGGTGGTGAGTTCCTGCGGCACATCGGCGGCGATGACCTGACCGGCGGGCAGGCCGGGCAGTTCGAGGAGATGCGACAGGTCATCGGCGCCCGGGTCGCCTCGCATCCAGATTGGCACGGCCCGGTGACCCGCGTCGTCGGCCAGCACGACCAGGTGACCGCGGGTCTGGAATTCGCCGTTGGCCAGCCTCCCGGGCCGGGGCTCGGCGTGCGCGATTCGGAGAGTGGTCACACTCTTAAGTGTCCGCCGCGCGGGCGGACGTTACCCGGGCGCGGCCGCGGTCGCGCCCGCGGCTTAGCGGCCGCCGATGTCCTCGCTCCAGACCTGGGGGTAGCGCTGCTGGAACTCGCGCATGGCGGCCACGCAGTCCGGGTCGTCGAGCAGCACGACGTCCACGCCGCGGCCGGAAAGGAAGCCGAGGTCGCCTTCGTACGTCTCGGCCTCGCCGACCACGACCCGGGGGATCTGGAACAGCAGGATCGCGCCGCTGCACATCTGGCACGGGGACAAGGTGGTGTACAGGGTGGTGCTCGCATAAGAGGGCCGCCGGCCGGCGTTGCGCAGGCAGGCGATCTCGCCGTGCGCCACCGGGTCGCCCTGCTGGACCCGCTCGTTGTGCCCGGCCGCGATGACCTGCCACCCTTGGCCAGCACTGCCCGCGGCGAGCACCGCGCCGACCGGCACGCCGCCGCCGTCCAGGCTGGCCCGGGCCTGGCCCAAGGCCAGCGCCATCATCTCCCGGTCGGCCCGATCCGCCTGCCCGTATCCCATGCCGGCCAACGCTACCGGACGGGTCAGCCGCCAGACCACGCCGACGCCCGTCCCGCCCGGCGGGCGCAGGTCCAGGGGACGCCGCCCGACCTCGGTGAAGCCGAGCTTGCGCGGCACCCCGGCGCTGGCCACGTTGAGCTCGTCGTGCACGATCTCCACCCGGTCCACGCCCGGCAGCCGGAACGCCTGGTCGACCAGCGCCGCCGACGCCGCGGTGGCCAGGCCGCGGCGGGTCCAGGCCCGGTGCACCCAGTAGCCGATCTCCAGCCCGCCCGGCCCGATCCGGCTCATCAGGCCGCACCCGCCGGCCAGCACGCCGCCGGCGAGGATCGCGTAGCCGTACTCCGAGCCGTCCGCCCAGTCCCGCGCCGACTTGGCCAGGAACTCCGCCGCGGACTGCCAGGTGTAGCCGGCCGCCCACGGCATCCACGGGCGCAGGTGATCCAGGGACTCGGTCACGGCCTGGAACACGGCGTCCAGGTCGTCCGCCCGGTGCCGGCGCAAGGTGACCGGGCCGTGCTCGAGGAGGTCGTCGGGGGGTTCGGTCATGCCGGCCTGGGCCCCTTTCTCTTCTTATACGGCCGAACGATACGTGGCTTACGCGCTCGGGCCCTTCGTGCCTGCGCCGCGCGCGCTTCGCGTGGCCAGTCGTAGCTGAGTTCCTCCCCGACCCGGAGCCGGGCCCAGCGGGCCGCCTCGACCTGCAGGGCCTGCGCGGCCGCCGCGATCTCGGCCGGTTCCACCTCCGCGTCGGCGTCCGGGAGCACGGTCAGCTTGGTGGCGGCCAGGGTCATGATCTGGGTGTCGGACGGGTGGTCGAGGCCGGCCACGCACTCCACGAAGTTGGCCAGCACCTCGGCGCGCAGCCCTCGCTGGCGGAAGCTGGCCAGCAGTTCCCTGGACCGCTCGCGGGCATGCGGCGGGCGGCGGCCGCTGACGTGCTGCATGCTGGTGAACACCACGCCGCCCGCGATGGCGCCCCAGATGCCGTCAGTGATGCCGAGTTCCCGCTCCACGACCAGGTGCCTGATGTCGTGCGGCAGCTGCGGTCCGAGCATGTCGCTGCCGTACAGCTGGTACACCACTCCGTCGTCGCGCTCCACCACCGCGTAGGCGCGCTTGTGGTCCGGGAGGCGGGGAAACGTCACGCGCATATCCCCACTATGCGGACCGGCCGGACGGGGCGCCTAATGATTTTCGTGCTGGTCGTTCGCATGCCGTAGCGTGACGGTCGTGGCGGGACGCGGGACGACGGCGACGGTGGCTTTGGAGCGGACGAAGATCCCGTTCACCGTGCACGAATACGCGCACGACCCGCGGGCCTCCTCATACGGGCGGGAGGCCAGCGAGGCGCTGGGGGTGTCCGCGGACCGGGTGCTCAAGACGCTGATCGCCTCGGTGGACGGCGACCTGGTGGCGGGGGTGGTCCCGGTGGAGGGGCAGCTCGACCTCAAGGCGCTGGCCGCCGCCGTGGGTGGCAAGCGGGCCGTGATGGCCGAGGTGACGGCGGCCGAACGGGCCACCGGGTACGTGGCGGGCGGCATCTCCCCCGTCGGGCAGCGCAAGCGGCTGCCCGTGGTGGTGGACGCGTCCGCCATGGCGTTCGGCACCGTGTTCTGCAGCGGCGGGCGGCGCGGGCTGGAGATCGAGCTCGCGCCCGGCGACCTGGTCCGGGCGACGAACGCGACCGTGGCCAGCATCGGCGCGCCGGCGCGGCCTTGACCCTAGGTACGGGGACACCCTTAACTGGGCGAAGACGCCGAGGGGATGAGGCGAGTGATGCGGCCAGGCCAGGCACCGGCGCCCGCGGAGCTGGACGCCGCCGAGCGGATGTCGGTCGACGAGCTCCGGGCGCTGCAGCTGGACCGGCTGCGCGGGACGCTGCGGTACGCGTACGCGAACGTCCCGTTCTACCGGAAGAAGTTCGACGCGGCGGGGGTGAGCCCGGAGGACTGCCGCTCGCTGGAGGACCTGGCCTCCTTCCCGGTCACGACCAAGGACGACCTGCGGGAGAACTACCCGGCCGGCATGTTCGCGGTCCCGCCGGCCGAGCTGCGGCGGATCCACGCCTCGAGCGGGACCACCGGGCAGCCCACCGTGGTCGGCTACACCCAGGCCGACCTGGACACCTGGTCGGGCCTGATGGCCCGGTCGATCCGGGCGGCGGGCGGACGGCCCGGCGACACGGTGCACGTGGCCTACGGGTACGGGCTGTTCACCGGCGGGCTGGGCGCCCACTACGGCGCCGAGCGGCTGGGCTGCACGGTCATCCCCGCCTCGGGCGGCATGACCGGGCGCCAGGTCCGACTGATCGCCGACCTGCGGCCGCGGGTGATCATGGTCACGCCGACCTACATGCTGACCATCCTGGACGAGTTCGACCGGGCCGGGCTGGACGCCCGGGCCAGCTCGCTGGAGATCGGCATCTTCGGGGCCGAGCCGTGGACCGAGGAGATGCGGGCCGAGCTGGAGGAACGGGCCGGGCTGCACGCGGTCGACATCTACGGGCTGTCCGAGGTGATGGGGCCCGGCGTGGCGGTGGAGTGCGTGGAGACCAAGGACGGCCTGACCGTCTGGGAGGACCACTTCTACCCCGAGCTGATCGACCCGGTGTCCGGCGCGCCAGCCGCCGCGGGCGAGCGCGGCGAGATCTTGTTCACGTCGCTGACCAAGCAGGGCATGCCGCTGGTCCGGTACCGGACCAAGGACCTGACCCGGCTGCTGCCGGGTACGGCCCGGCCGGCGCACCGGCGGATGGAGCGGATCACCGGCCGGTCCGACGACATGATCGTGCTGCGCGGGGTCAACGTGTTCCCGACTCAGATCGAGGAGGTCCTGCTCCGGGTCCCGGGCCTGGCCCCGCACTTCCAGCTCGTGCTCACCTCGCGGGACCACCTGGACGAGCTGACCGTCCAGGTCGAGGCGCGGGCCGGGCTGGATGCCGGGCAGCGGGCGGCGGCGGCGCGGGCACTGGCCGCCCAGGTCCACGACCACGTGGGCGTCCGGGTCCAGGTCGCGGTGGGCGACCCGGACACCATCGAGCGGTCGGCGGGCAAGATGCGCCGGGTGGTCGATCAACGGAACCGCTGACCTCTCAGGCCCCAGGCCCAGCGGCCGGGCCCGCCTACCGCGCGCACGGCAGGTCGACGGTGATCAGGGTCGGGCCGCCGGGCGGGCTGGCGATCTCGAACGTCCCGTCGACCGACGCGGCGCGTCTGGCCAGCCCGGCCAGGCCGGTGCCGCGGGCCGGGTCGGCGCCGCCCGCGCCGTCGTCGCTAACGATGATGTGCAGCCGGTCACCGGTCCGCTGCACGACCACCTCGGCCTGGCTGGCCTGGGCGTGCTTGGTGATGTTGGTCAGGCTTTCGGACACCACGAAGTAGGCCACCGCCTCGATCACGGGCGACGGGCGGCGCGGCAGGTCCACGGTCAGCCGGACCGGGATCGCCATCCGCGCCGCCACCCCGGACAGGGCCGCGTCCAGGCCCCGGTCCTCCAGGACGGCCGGGTGCAGGCCGCGGATCAGGTTGCGCAGCTCGGCCAGCGCCGCCTTGGCGTCCTCGTGCGCCTCGGCGATGACCTGGTGCGCCTGAACCGCGTCGGCGGGTTCGGCGCGGGCCATGCCCAGCCGCATGGCCAGCGCGACCAGCCGCTGCTGGGTGCCGTCATGCAGGTCCCGCTCCAGCCGGCGGCGTTCGGCGTCGGCCGCGTCGAGGGCGCCGGTCCGGGTCTGGGTCAGGTGTTCCACCCGGTGTTCCAGTTCCTCGGCCCGGCTGGGACCCAGCAGGACCCGCGCGACCCGGGCGTCCAGGTCCGCGACCGCGGCGGTGAGCCACGGTGCGCCGGCCAGCAGCACGATCCCGCCCACGGTCAGCCACACGTCCAGCGGTACGGGCAGCGTCCGGTGCAGGTGGTCGGGGGGCGAGGACTGGCCGCGGGCCAGCAGGCCGCCCGGCGGCCGCGTCCACGCGTAGCCGTACAGCAGGGTGCCCAGCAGGCCCGCCACCCACATCCCGAAGGCGGCGAGCGCGCCGGCGGCGACGACCGGGGCGGCCACCAGGTGGTAGCCGAGCTGACGCCAGGTGGCCGGCGAGCGGGCGTAGCTGATGAGGCCGGCTGGGGTCCAGCGGCGCTCGATGCCCGGCTGGGGCGGGATCCCCACCCCGGCCGTGCGCAGCCGGTGCCGCTCGATCGTGGTCAGGACCGGTACCGCGAAGAACACGACAACCAGGAACAGGAGCGGCAGCAGCCACTTCGGCGGGTGCAGCAAGCCCGCGGCCACCAGGACCGGCGCGGCGAGCAAGACCGGGATGCTGCCGGTCAAGTAGAAGGCCTGACGCCAGACCGACGGCGACCAGGGGACGCGGTGCTGCCGCGGGTCCTGACGCCGGACGAGGGTGGTGGCCATGCCTCCCACGGTAGGTGACCTGGCCCGGCCTGCCCATACAGCCTGGTT
>CAWICW010000041.1:0-23069 GCA_963834685.1 uncultured Actinomycetes bacterium
CCAGCGCGGCGAACGTGTTCGGGAGCCGCTTGGCGACCTGGGTGGCGAAGTCCATCTGGCCGGCTGCGGACTGCTGGGTCAGGTGCAGCTCGCTGGCCAGCTCATCGGCGGCGAACTCGCCTTCCAGGCCGGTCCCGGCGCGGCGGGCGAACTCCCCGACTGCGGCCATCAGCGTCCACGCCGAACGGGACTCCAGCCTAGCCCTGTATGGCGTGCCGGCCGAGATCGAGGCGCTCGGCCTCGACCTGATCGAGGTCCGCCTGCATAATCGCGAGTGAAGGGAGCGAGCTCCGTGACCGAGGATGCAGACCGCACCGCGTGGCTGCGGCAAGCGCGCGCCTACCTGCGCGACGCCGATCCCGTGCTTGCGCGGCTGATCGACGAGCGGCCGGACTTCGACCCGCAGGCCTGGATGACACAGCTGCCGGCCATGGACCTATACGGTGCCCTGCTGTTCCAGGTCGCCGGGCAGCAACTGTCCGTCGCGGCGACCCGCCGGATCCTGGGGCGGATCGAGGGGTTGTTCGGCGGCCATCTGCCCGCGCCTGCCGAGCTGCTGAGCCTCGATCCCGGCAAGCTTCGCGAGGCCGGGCTCTCGTGGCGGAAGGTCAGCACGCTCCGTGACCTGGCCGAGCGGCTTTCCGATGGCCGGCTGAACGCGGACGTCCTGAGCAGCCTGCCCGACGACGAGCTGATGACCGAGCTGACCGCGATCCCGGGGGTCGGCCCCTGGACCGTGCAGGGCGCTCTGCTCGTCGCGCTGAAGCGGGAGGACGTCGTGCTGCCGGGCGACCTGGCGTTGCGCAAGGCGGTCCAGGCCGCGTACGGGCTCGACCACCGGCCCAGCCAGGACGAGGTGCTGGCCATCGCCGAGAGATGGCGGCCTTATCGCAGCCTGGCGACCAGCTACCTGTTTTCCGCCGCCTTCGCGCCGGCGACCGGTGAAGGGCCGGGGCCTACGGCGTGACGCGGGTCAGCGGTGTGGAGATATCGACGCTGCGTCCAGGGCTGGGCGTGCCTGGCTGGCGGGCCGAGGTCAGGCCAGGGCCAGGACGATGGCGTGCAGGATCAGGCCCACGCCGGCGCCGACCACCGTGCCGTTGATCCGGATGTACTGCAGGTCGCGCCCCAGGAGCAGTTCCAGCTGGGTCGATGTCTCGGCGGCATCCCATCGCTCGATGGTCCCGGTGACCAGGTCGGCCAGCTCGTCACGGAACTGATCGGCCAGGGCCCGGGCGCCGGACTCGACCATCCGCTCGAGGCCCCCCTGGAGGCGCTGGTCTGACCCGAGGCGCTGGCCGGCCGCCACCAGCGCGCCGGTCATCCGGCGGCGCAGTTCGGAGTCCGGGTCGGCGGCCTGGGTCCGCAGCGCCTCCTTGGCCTTCTGCCACAGCGACGACGACCAGTCCCGCAGCCCGGCGCTGCGCAGCACGTCGCGCTTGATGCGCTCGCCGCGCTCGCGCAGCTCCGGGGAGGTCTCCAGCCGGTCGGGGAGCCCGGCTATCCACGCGTCGAACTGACGCCGGGACTCGTCGTCCGGATCGGCGGCCATCGCCGCCAGCCGCTGGCGCAAGCGCTGGTAGAGCCGGTCGAAGACCCGCCGGTACACCGCGTCGGGCACCCAGCGCGGGGCCTCGCCCTCGAACACCTCGCGCAGCTCCGCGGAGTGGTCGGCCAGATAGCGGTCGGCGGCGGCCAGGATGACGTTGAACAGCTCGGCGTGCTGACCCTCGGCGATGATGACCCGCAGGGCCCGCCCGGCCAGCGGCGCCACCTCGACGGAGTCGACCGCCCGGGTCAGTTCGGCGGTCAGCATGCGCTGGACATCTTCGTCGCGCAGCGCCTCGGCCACCGTGACGACCAGATCGGCGGCGTGTCCGGCGAAGCGGGCGGCGTTGGCCGGGTCGGCCAGCCAGGCGGCCAGCCGGGGCACCAGGCCGACGGCGCGGATCCGGTCGGCCAGTACGTCAGCGTTGAGGAAGTTTTCTTGGACGAACTGTCCCAGGGTGGCGGCGAACTGGTCCTTGCGCTCGACGATCACCGCGGTGTGCGGGATCGGCAGGCCCAGGGGCCGGCGGAACAGGGCGGTGACCGCGAACCAGTCGGCCACGCCGCCGACCATGGACGCCTCCGCGCCGGCCTGCACGTAGCCGAGGAAGGTCCCGTGCACGCCCGCCACGGTCACGGCCACGAACAGGATCGTGACCCCCCCGAGCAGCGCGGTGGCCCGTCGGCGCGCGGCGGCCAGGCGGCGGGCCCGCACGGCCGCCGACTCGTGCTCGACCGTGCGTATCGGCGCGGCGGGCATGGTGGCGGTAGGTTCCATCGAGCAATCCCAGGTCAGTCCGCGGTGCGGGGGAAACGATAATCCGACTCCGCCAACGATATTGACCAGGGTGACGAACCGGGGGGCGGGGTTCCCGGCTCAGCTGTTCAGGAGCCTAGATCACGCGGACGCGCCTTGCCGAGCAGCCAGCCGACCAGCAGGGTGATCGCGGCGGCCACGGCGAAGGACAGGATCGACGCCGACATCCAGCTGGCCGGGGTGAAGCCGATGTCGTGCCCGAACGAGGTCCAGGCCGTGGCCCACCAGGACACGTAGCCGGGGTTGATGAGCTGGTAGGTGACGAACCCGGCGGCCCAGGGCAGCAGCATCACGGGCCGGGATCGGGCCGTCGCGGACAAGTCCCAGCGGCCACGCGAGGTGACGAAGTAGTCCGCGATCAGGACCGCCGACAGGGGCACGAACAGCGCGCCGATCAGGTCCAGGAAGTTCTCGTAGTCGGCGACGTTGAGCCACAGCGCGCCCGCGGTGGTAGCGGTGGCGATCACCGCGGCCAGGATCCGCCGGTCCCACAGCGGGCGCAGGTTCTGGGTCGAGACGGCGGTGGAGTAGACGTTGGCGAACGACTGGTCCAGCTCCCGCGCGGCCAGGATGGCGAAGCAGGCGGCGCCGGCCGGCAGCGCGATGAACGCCCCGTAGATGTGGGCCGCGTCGCCGTGGGCCACGGTGACCAGGGCGAGCAGCCCGATGACGTAGCAGAGCACCTGGGTGGTGGTGTAGCCGGCCAGGATTCCGGCGAAGGCGGCGCGCGGGCTGCGGGAGTGCCGGGTGTAGTCGGCGGCCAGCGGCGCGAACGAGACGGCGACGGCGACGACGGTGTCGGTGGCGGCCCAGTAGCCGGACCAGGTCCCGTCCGTGAAGCCGGGCAGCGGATGCCGCATGAGCTGGACGAACAGATAGCACAACACGACCAGCACGGCCCCGGCGGCGTACTTGCGCAGGACCCGGATGGCGCCCAGCGGCCGCAGGCTCAGCAGGCCGGTGATCACCCCGGCCAGCAGGACATAGGCCTGCTTCGGCAGGGCGGGCGCGACCGTGTGGGCGGCGGTCGCGATCGTGACCAGCTCGAAGGTGCCCCAGCCGAGGCACTGCAGGATGTTCAGGACGGTGGGCAGCCAGGAGAGCCGGGCGCCGAACAGCCCGCGGAGCAGGACCATGGCCGGGGCGCCGGTCCGGGCGCCGGGCAGGCCGGCCAGCGCGAGCGCCACCGTGCCGAGCACGGTGCCGACCACGATCGCGGTCAGCGCGGCGGCCAGGGACAGCTCCGGGGTGCCCGAGCCGCCGGGCTGCAGCACGAAGATCGCGCCGGTGAAGCCGAGCAGGCTCACCCCGAGGTTGCCCCACAGGCCGAACTGGTCCAGCATGCTGAGCGCCTGCGGCACCGGCTCGGCCAGGGTCCGCGCGACCTCGGAGTGGCGGTCACCCGGGACGGTGACGAAGGGGTCTTTCCCGTCGGTGGTCGTCGCGGCCACGGCAGCCTCCCTACGCCGGCATTACCCGGACAGGTTCGGACGGTCGGTGGCGCGGCTAGCCACCCTCTCAGCCCGGTGCAGCCCGAGCTCCCGCGTGTTCAGTTCACCCCGAATGGTACCGGTTGCCTCGTCGGGGGCGGAGGGAAGCCCTACCGGGAAGGCGGCGGGGCTGCGGTGCTCATTCGTCCGCGAGCAGGCGGCGGGCGGCTTCGGCGATGTGGGCGGCGCTGATGCCGGACGCGTCGAGCAGCTCCTGGGGTGTGCCGGAGCCGGGCATCTCGCGGACGGCCAGGTGGGCGACGGCCAGGTCGGTGCGGCCGGCGCCGGTCAGGGCGTCGAGCACCGCGGCGCCGAGGCCGCCCTCGGGGTGGTGGTCCTCGGCGATCACCAGCCGTCCGCCGGTGGCCGCGGCGGCCGCGGTGAGGGTGGCGGTGTCGGCCGGCTTGACCGAGTACAGGTCGATGACCCGGGCGCTGATGCCGCCGGCGGCCAGCTGGCCGGCCGCGGCCAGGCATTCGTGCAGGGTCACCCCGGCGCCGATCAGGGTCACCTGGTCCTGGCCGGCCTGGCGCAGCACCTTGGACCCGCCGACCGGGAAGGCCTGCCCGGCGTCATACAGCACCGGGTAGGCGCCCCGGGTGGTCCGCATGTAGGAGACGCCCGGCAGGTCGGCCATGGCCAGGACCAGGGCGGCGGCGCTGGTCGCGTCGCTGGGGTACAGCACGGTGGAGCCGTGCACGGCGCGCAGCATGGCCAGGTCCTCCAGGGCCATCTGGGACGGGCCGTCGGCGCCGATCTCGACCCCGGCGTGCGACCCGGCCAGGCAGATACTGGCCTGGGAGATGGCCGCCATCCGGATGAAGTCATAGGCCCGGGTGAAGAACGCCGCGAAGGTGGACGCGAACGGCCGGTAGCCGCGCACGCCCATGCCGACCGCGGCCGCGACCAGCTGCTGCTCGGCGATGAACATCTCGAAGTAGCGCTCGGGGCAGGCCTTGGCGAACTCATCGGCGAAGGTCGAGTTGCCGACCTCGCCGTCCATGGCCACCACGTCGGGACGGGCGCCCAGCGCGGCCAGCGCGTCGCCGTAGGCCTTGCGGGTGGCCACCTTCTGGCCGAGATCGTAGGACGGCAGCTTGACCTCGGCCGCACCGCTGGCGCGGGCCGGGTGGCGCGGGGCCGCCTGGTCCGGCACCGGGCCCCGGACGAGCAGGTTCCGTTCGCCGCCGAGCTCGATGACGGCGCGTTCGGCCATCTCCGGCGGGAGCGGCTTGCCATGCCAGTTTTCCTTGTCTTCGACCTCGGAGAAGCCGCGGCCCTTGCGGGTGCGGGCCACGATGACGGACGGCTGATGGCCGCTCAGGTCGCCCGCCTGGGCCAGGGCCCGGTCGATGGCGGTGACGTCGTGGCCGTCGATGACGAAGACCCGGGCGCCGAACGCGGCCGCGCGGGCGGCGTAGGTGTCTACGTCCCAGCTCAGCTCGGTGGGGCCGCGCTGGCCGAGCCGGTTGACGTCGACGATCGCGATCAGGTTGGCCAGCTTGTAGTACGAGGCCTTGTCCAGGGCCTCCCAGATGGAGCCCTCGGCCATCTCGCTGTCCCCGCACAAGACCCAGACCCGGTACGGCAGCTCCTCGAGGTACTTGCCGGCCAGCGCCACGCCCACGCCGTCGGGCAGGCCCTGCCCCAGCGAGCCGGTGGCCACGTCGACCCAGGGCAGCACCGGGGTGGGGTGCCCCTCCAGCCGGGAGCCGAACCGCCGGTACCCGGTCATCAGCTCCTCATCGGAGACCACCCCGACCGCCTTGAAGATCGAGTACAGCAGGGGCGAGGCGTGCCCCTTGGAGAAGATCAGGTGGTCGTTGGCCGCGTTACCCGGATCATCCCAGTCGTAGCGCAGATGCCGGCCGACCAGCACGGCCATCAGGTCCGCGGCGGACATGCTCGAGGTCGGATGCCCCGACCCGGCCGAGGTGCTCGACCGGATCGAGTCCACCCGCAACTGCTGGGCAAGTTCGGCGGCCAGGGCGAGATCGACGTCGGTGATTGGAGCCGGCACGGGAACCTCCAGGAGAGAGCTCGGCTGACGGACCGGGGTTGCGGGACTCTGGCTACCCGCCTGGTCTTAGTCAAACACGGCGATTTTCCGAGGGCCGGGCCTCAGGTCAGAGGTTGCCATCCTGACGGCTGTAGAACGGGATGGCGACCGTGACGCCGATCTGGTTCGCGGGGGCGCGGATGAGCCACTGCTCGGCGCCGGTCCCGGGGTCGAACCACAGCAGCGAGTTGCTGCCGATGCAGCTCGTCGGGGCCTGGATCAGCAGCCGCGCGCCGAGCGCGGTCAGCACGTCGTTATCGCCCTCGGTGTGCGGGACCTTGACCAGCGTGATCGAGCCGCTGCGGGCCTGCTTGAAGATCTGCAGCACGGCACAGGGCCCAGCGGCCTGCAGGTAGAGCCCGCTGGGCAGGGTCCAGGCGTCCAGGTCGCCCAGGTCGCCGCTGCTGACCTTGCGCGGCGGGGTCAGCGCCTGCGGCCGCGCACCGCTGACCGGGACCAGCCAGAGCTGGGGGCTCCCGCTGTTCGGCGGGTCACAGGACGCCAGCACCGTGGTGGCGTTCCACCAGCGGACCGGGGCGCAGGTGTTGACGCTGGTCCGTTGCACCGGCAGCGTGCGGAGGAGGGTTCCGTCGTTGCCGACCAGCTTGAGGCCATGGCTGGTACCGGTGAGGAACTCGGTGCCGGACGGCTGGTACAGCACCACGCCGTCGGTCGAGGTGCCGAGCGAGTGGGTAAGCCGGCCGGACAGGGTGTACCGGGCCAGGCTGGTGAGGCTGCCCGACTGACGGCCGCCCACGATGTTCAGGCCGTCCGGGGTGGTGTACCCGATCGGGTTGGCCATGCCCGGCATGACGAACGTGCTCTGCTGCCCGGTGGCCAAGGTGAGCTCCTCGACGCCGCCCTTGCCGGAGAAAACCTGGAACAGCGCGCGCTTCCCGTCGGGTGACCAGGCGATCAGCACCGGCGCGAACCGCGAGTCCGGCCAGCGGGCCAGCTGGTATTTGGTGCCGGAGGGGCTGATCAGATCCAGGGTTTCGGGGCCGGAACCGCCGCCTTCGGGGTGGGCGGTGGTGTACTGGGCCAGGATCCAGCCGGGGCCGACGCGGTCCCACGGCACGCCGGCCCGGGCGGCGGGGGCGGCCGGTACGGCGGGGGCGGCCGGTACGGCGGGGGCGGCCGGCGCGGCCGACTGGGCGGCGGCGGCCACGGCGGCCGTGGTCCCGGCGGTGAGCAGGACGGCAGTGAGGATCGCGATCAGGGACGCTCGGCGCAGGTGCATGCCTTCATGACGCCGTCAGGGCCCGTGTGGTTGCATGGTGGCCGGTCACCGATCGTCAGCAGGTCCAGGCGGTGTTTAGCGGGCTAGGTCGCGGCCGCGTTTGCGGATGCGGACTTCGGTGCTCAGGGTTACGAGACGCTCTTCTTCCGGGGAGTCGCCGTCGGCGGGGGTGACCGTGAATATGAGGCCGCCGCGGCCGAAGCGGACCCGGGTGACCAGGACGTATTCGTCGGCGGCAGGCAGCACGATCACGTCTCCGACGTCGACATCACCGGCCAGGATCACGTCCTCCACACTTACGGACGATACCGGGCGTGCAGCGTGACTTCATCTATGAGCTGAACACGGTATGTCGCCGACATAAACATTTAACAAGCGTGGAGTTTATGCGTGGCGGTTAGCGGAGGCGGTGGGCCAGGTCCGTGACGCCGGGAAGGGCGAGCAGCTCGCTGGCGGGCGGGGCCTGGAGACCCTCGCGGAGCGTCCAGTGATCCACGTAGATGCCCGCCGGTATCCAGTACTCGCCCGCCACCAGGTTGTCCTTGATCACCACGCAGCCATGGCGGGCGCCGCGCCGGTCCGGGGCCGGGACCCAGAACGCGCGTCCCGCGCCGCGGGCCACCAGGGGGCCGATGTCCACGATCTCGCCCCACTCGACGTACTCCCACAGCCGCCCGTCGTCGAGCGGGCTGGCGGTGAACCGCGGCCAGTGCAGCAGCTCGCTGGTGCCGACCATTGGCATGACCCGGATGTCGGGGACCGGGACCGGCGCATCCCAGGGTTCCTGCTGCCGGGCGTAGACGGCCAGCATCACGGTCACCTGGCGGTGGGTGACCCAGCCGAGCAGCGCGCCGTCGCGCGGGACCGGCATGCTGCCGGTGATCAGCTGGTGGATCGTGCCCGGCACCGGTTCCCCCGGCCGGATGCCCTGGTACACCCCGTCGTGGCGGTTCCAGGAGCGGATGACGAACAGATCGTCGCGGGCCTGGATCAGCACGAGGAAGCCGGCCTGCCCGGCGGCGCGGTTGAGCAGGACCATCGACAGGTACCCGCCGTCCGCCGAGTGCGGCGTGACGGCCAGCGGGTAACGTTCGAACAGCCGCAGGCAGGCGTCGAACGAGGTCGTGTCGGACGGGGCGTGAATGGTCATGGGTCACGCATCCCGGCCGTGGTGCTGGAACGCGAGCGTGAAGTACACCGCCTGGCCCGCGGGGGTGGGGTAGCAGCCCCACTCGTCGGAGAAGGTCTGGACCAGGATCAGGTCCGGCCCGATGACGCTGCCGTGCACATCGACGCGAAGCTGGCCGGCGGCGCACCGCACGCCGAGCGTGATCGTCCCGCCCGGCTGGTGCCGGATGGCGTTCGTGACCAGATCGCTGGTGAGCAGGACCGCGATGTCCGGGTCGACCCGGGCGCGCCAGAGGTCCAGGGCCGCGCGGACCTGGCGGCGGGCTTCGGCCACCGCGGCGGGTTCCGCGGTCAGGCGGACGGGGAGCCCGGGGAGTTGGGTCGGACGGGGCGGCGCGATCGTGGTCATGGGGATCCTTTTTTGCCGGGTTGCACGACAAATGCTGATGCAACTTGCAGTGAGAGACATCGGTCAGCTGACGTATATCGAGCCGGGCCCGGTATCCCGGTATCCCGGGCCTGCGGGTCCAGAGTCAGGAGCGGGGACCACGGTCCGTTCCGTATGTCTTTACAAAGCCGGGGTGGGCGATGAGACTTTTTGAAGCGCTCCGAAACCCCGGCGGGCCTGGCCGGCGAGCCCGAGGCCTCGTTCATGATCATGCGCGACCCGACGACGTGGCGGTGAAGCCACACCCGGCATCACACCGGCACGCTGATCGTCGGCCGGGACCCGGAGATCGCGGTCATGCGGCCGGCCCGGCTGGCCCGGCTGCTGGTCAACGCGGTCGGGCTGGTCGACGTGCCACTGGCGTTCGGGCTGATGTTCCGGCACGCGGCCGGCCTGCACGGCCGAGGAGGCCGACTTCGTCCCGGCCAGCGAGCGGCACAAGGTGTACCGGACGGCCCGCATCGACCATCTACGCCGGCACCATCGCGCTGGCCATCGGGTTCCGGTCCTGGCCGACGCTCGAGACCGTGGCGGCGCCCGTGGCCGCGGCCTGGCGGCCCCGTAAGCGGCGGCGGACGAGCGGGAACGCAAACCACAGCAGGCCGAACATGGCCGCGACGAAGGCGGTGATCAGCCCCGCGGCCAGGCCGCCGGCCACGAAGCTGGTCACCAGCAGGACCGCGACCGATACGGCCAGGCCGACCGCGGCCAGGCCGCCGATGGCCATCATGCTGGCCGCCCGCACCAGGCGTTCCTTCTGGCCCTGGCGGAACACCAGCCGGTGATAGGCGACCGGTCCCACCAGCAGCGCGGTCGCCACCGCCGCCAGCACCAGGCTGGCCAGGTACAGGTCCCGCTGGCCCGCGCTCAGCCGGGTGAACCGGGTCGTAAACGGCAGCGAGAGCAAGAACCCGAACAGGACCTGCACGCCCAGGCCGGCGACCCGCAGTTCCTGGAGGAGTTCACCCAGGTTGCGGTCGGCGCGCTGCGCCGCGGACTCCTCCCGCGGATCAGGAGGCTCCCCCTCCTTCGGCGGATCGGAGGACGCCCCGGTTTCCGCCCCAGGCCAGCCGCTTGGTCCCATGACACGGCTGGCTACCCGATGGTAGGCGCGCGAAACTGCTGCTGAGCCATGCGGACCTGGCTGGCACGAGGAGATTCGAACTCCTATGACCTTCTTAACAGGAAGGCGTCCTGCCATTGAACGACGCGCCATGGAAAGCGGCCAGCGTCCGCTGACGTAGCGAGAGTGAGACTCGAACTCACGACCTGCGGGTTATGAGCCCGCCGCTCTGTCCCGCTGAGCTATCCCGCTAGGGAACAGTGGGCAATCGTGCGCCGCCAGGGACTCGAACCCCGAACCATCAGCTTAAGAGGCTGCTGCTCTGACCATTGAGCTAGCGGCGCGTCGAGCGGATGGAGAGAATCGAACTCTCATTATCAGTTTGGAAGACTGACGTCCTGCCGTTGAACGACATCCGCTTGGCCGCAGAACCATCGGTCGGGAAGCAGGGACTCGAACCCCGTCCTCCTGGCCCCAAACCAGGGGCGCTAACCCTTACACCACATCCCGCCAAAAAGAAAGCACGGTGGAGATGGCCGGAATCGAACCGGCTACGCCGGCGCTTGCAAGGCGCGACCGCTACCTTAGCTGTCACCCCCAACGGACAGGCCGCCACGAATCCGTCTTGGCCTGTCATTTCACGGTGCTCACGCTATGGACGTGTCAATAACCAAGCCTGTACAAGAGGCTCGCAGGGACGGCAGGAGTTGCACCGGATTCGGCCGGTTCCGGAAACCGGCTGCCTATCTGCCGGCTCATCCCCAGGCAAATGAAAACCGCCCCGCGGGGCTTTCCCGGGGCGGTCGCTGGCGAGTGCCTCTTGGCGCTTACCCAGCAACCACTCCGACCCCAGGACCGGTCAGGGCAGCCCGAAGCGGCGAGACCGGGTTCATGTACCCGGCTCGTTTCGGCGCCTGCCGTGTCGTCATATCTCTATGGTAAGTCGTTCCCCGGGAGCGGGCAATTGCATTTCGGCGGCATTCCCGGACGCGGATGCCGGGAATCAACGGACGCCGGGCTCAGGCGGGGATTTACGACTGCTGGGCATCGCGGCCCGGCTCGATCGCGTGGAGCACCTCGGCCAGGTCGCGGGCCAGCGGTATCTGACGGTCCAGCCCGGTGACCCGGAACAGCCGCCGGGTCTGCGGCCGGGCGCAGACCACGTACAGGCTGGCCCCTTGCGCCGCCGCCTCGCGGGCCGCGCCGACCAGCGCCCCCAGCCCGGTCGCGTCGATGAAGCTGACCTGGTCCAGGTCCGCCACCAGCGGGACGCCGCCGGCCGCCAGGGCGGACAGGCGCTCGCGTAGCCTGGCCACGGTGGCTATATCGACCTCGCCGGCGACGGTGACGACCACGTACCCCGGCTCGCGCCGGGTCCGGATGGTCAGGGCCTTGGCCATGGCCAGTCACCGGCCCGGCCGGGTGCCGGTTAACGGTCCCAGGCCGGTCCGGCCGCCTGCCGTCGGGGCTGGGCGGGCCAAGCCCGATGCCAGCGTGCGGAACGCCGCCACCAGGCCCATGTTACGGGTAACGCACCCGATGGCGAGAGGGCGCGGGTTCAGAAATGAGACGAGAAGTGATTACTAGGGGCAACGGCTAGCCGGCCGGAGGAATCCGAGGAGCGCTGCCCGCCGGAGTCCGGGATCAGTCGAGGTCGCCGAGGGCCTCACGGATCTGGCGGAGATCGGCGGCGAGCGGGCGGGCGGTCAGGGCGGCGCGGTGCGCCTGCGGGCCGCCGGACAGGCGCTCGGCCGACCAGGCGCGGCGGTAGTACAAGTGCGCGTCGTGCTCCCAGGTGGAGCCGATCCCGCTGAACAGGTGGATGGCGGCTTCGGTCACCGTGCGGTAGGCCTGGCCGGCGCGCAGTGCGGCCACCCGCGCCGCGGTCGGGGCCTCGGCCGCGCCGACCGCGGCCGCGACCGCGGCGTACCGGGCGGCGGCTTCGGCGGACTGGAAGGCCTCGAGCATGTCGACGCAGACGTGCGCGACGGTCTGGAACGAGCCGCCCGGCCGCCCGAACTGCTCCCGGTCCCTGGCGTACAGCACGGCCGTGTCCAGGCACCAGCCGATCCCGCCGGCCGCTTCGGCGGCGGTGGCGAGCAGGAAGTCGCGCTCGGCCCGCTGCAGGACGGCGACGGCGCGGTCGTCCCGAGCGAGCAGCACCGCCGGGGTGGCGTCGAAGGTGGTCACGCAGACCCGCCGGGTCATGTCCAGGCCGCGCTGCGCGGTGGACCTGAGCCCGGGGACGCCCGCTTCCACCAGGAACATCGCGGGCACCGACCCGGCCCGGGCCGACACCACCAGGATGCCCGCCACGTGGGCCGCGATGACGTACCAGCAGGAGCCGTACAGCCGCCAGCCGTGCGGCGTCAAGTGGGCGCGGACGCTGCCCGGTGCCGACGACCAGCGGCCGTCCTTGTCGGCGGCCGCGATCGTCCCGGTCACCGACCCGTCGGCCAGCTGCGGCAGCCATCGTTTGGCGGCCATGCGGTCCGCCGCCATGCGGTCCGCCGCCCGCGCGCCGTCGGTGGCCGCGAGCAGGACGCCGGCCGCCAGGCAGCTGGCCAGGAACGGACCGGGGTACAGGGCGCGGCCGAGCTCGGTGTGCACCACGCCCGCCTCGGCCTGCGACAAGCCCCGCCCGCCGAACTCCCCGGGAATCGTCAGCCCGGCCAGGCCCAGCTCGCCAGCCAGCCGGGCGTGCAGTTCCGGGCGGTAGCCGGGCTCGGTGTCGATCATGGCGCGCAGCGCGGCGGAGGGAAGCTGGTCGGCCAGGATACCGCGCAGGACGTCCCGCAGGGCCCGCTCGTCCTCGGTGAGGGCGAGGGAGTCGCGGATGGCCATGAAAGCTACTCCTCACGCGGAACGCGGCAGGCCGAGGGCCCGGTTCGCGATGGCGTCGGCAAGGCGATCTTATTTCAGCGCGGCCACGGGCCCGCCTTCCCGGCAGAGGTATTGTCGTTCGGGATCGCGGCTGGCCGAGCTGCGGAAGGGGCGGCGATCGGTGACCGCGGAGGATCAGGGGCCGGGGTCGGAGGCGGCCTGGGCCAAGCTCGGGGCGCAGCCGGGGCTGTGCCGGAACTGCCGGCACGCCAGGCTCAACGAGACGCGCCGAGGCACCGCGTATCTGCGCTGCGGGCGTTCGGCGTGGGATGAGCGGCTCGTGCGTTATCCGGGGCTGCCGGTCCTCGCCTGCGCCGGGTTCGAGGCGCGGACGACACTGGGAGGGACAGCGTCGGGCAGGCGAGGAGGCCAGATGGCGGATGCGGGGCGGGAGGCCGCGGCCCGGGAGGTGGCGGCGCGGATGGCGGCCGCGGCGGCCGGCTGGCTCGATTCGCTTGATCCCGGGCAGCGGGCGGTGGCCACCGGGCGCGCGCCCAGCCCGGACGCTGGGACGGACGCGGAGCGCAGGCGCTGGTTCTACACCCCCACCGACCACGGCGGGCTGACCCTCGGAGCCCAGCGGCCGGCCCAGCAGCAGCTGGCGCACCGGCTGGTGGCCAGCGGCCTGTCCGCCGCCGGGTACGTCACCGTGGCCACCATCGTCGGGCTGGACAACGTGCTCGATCAGGTCGAGGGCTGGAGCGTGAACTGGGGCCGGGAGCGGGGGCGTGACCCGGGGCTGTACTACCTGAGGGTGTTCGGCGAGCCGGGCGGCGCAGGGCCGTGGGGCTGGCGCTTCGGCGGCCACCATGTCTCGCTGAACAACCTGATCGCCGGCGGCGTGGTCCGCGCGGTGACGCCGTGCTTCCTGGGCGCCGACCCGGCGGTCTCGCCGCTGCTGGGCTCCGCGCCGCTGCGCCCGCTGGCCGGGGCCGAGGACCTGGCCCGGGAGCTGGTCCGGTCACTGGATCCGGGCCAGGGCGCCCGGGCGATCCTGCTCGACCGGGCCCCCTCGGACATCGTGGGCGGCAACCGGTCCCGGCTGGCCGACGGGGACCAGATGATGTACCTGCGCGAGGTGTGGCGCCGGCCGTTCACCGAGCCGGAGCTCGCCGGGCGGATCGCCCGGATGGACGCCGACGCCGAGCACGCCTCGGGCTACGACGCGGGCGACTACCAGCGGGTCGCGCTGACCAGCGCGCCGAAGGGCCTGCCGGCCCGGGACCTGGACGCCGGGCAGCGGAACCTGCTGCGGGCGCTGCTCGGCGCATACCTGGGGCGGGTGCCGGACGGGCTGCCGCCTGATTACGGAGGCGACACGGCGCTGGACGGAGTCTGCTTCGCCTGGGCCGGGCCCACCGGCGCGGGCCAGCCGCTGTACTACCGCGTGCAGGGCCCGCGGCTGCTCATCGAGTACGACAACACCCAGCGGCACGCGAACCACGCGCACTCGGTGTGGCGCGATCCGGCGGCCGACTTCGGCTACGACGTGCTCGGGGCGCACCTGGCCGAGCACCACCTTCGTTAAGGGGGCCGACGGTAAGACGGCGGGGTCGGTGAACCGGGGCGGGCGCTGCTCGAACTCCGCGGCGACCGCTTCGGCCTGGTTGGGACTGCCGATGAGGGCGCCGATCTCTTTCTGCTCGGCGGCGAAGCCGGTCTCCAGGTCCACCCGGCCGGCCAGGTCCAGGAGCCGCTTGGCGGCCCGGATGGCGTGCGGGCTGCGGCGGGCGATGGAATGGGCCAGCTCGAGGGCGGCCCGGCGCGGGTCGGGATCGACCCGGGTGGCCAGGCCCAGCGCCACGGCCTCCTGGCCGCTCACCATGCGCCCGGTGAAGGTCAGCTCCTTGGCGACGTCCCGGCCGACGAGCTCGGGGAGCAGCTGGGTGCCGGTCATGTCGGGCACCAGGCCCCACCTGATCTCCAGCACCGACATCCGCGCGTCGGGGGTGACGATGCGGAGGTCGGCGCCGAGCGCGACCTGCAGCCCGCCGCCCAGGGCGTTCCCGGTCACGGCGGCGATGACCGGGACCGGGACCTCGGTCCACACGTACGCGGCGCGCTGCCCGGCGCCGCTGGCCGGGCCCAGGGGGCCGGGCCGGGCCGAGCCGTCGCCCGGCGGCAGGTCGACGTGGGCGCTGGGCCGCTCGCCGTCGCGCATGGCCCGGAACCAGCCGAAGTCCAGGCCCGCGCAGAAGTCCGGTCCCTCGCCGGACAGCACCACCGCGCGGACCCGGGGCTCGGCCTTGAGCCGTTCGCCCGCGGCGACCAGGCCGGCGAACATCGCCCCGTCCAGGGCGTTGCGTTTCTCCGGCCGGGTCAGGCGGACCTCCGCCACCCCGTCGGTGATCGTCACGCTGACTCGCTGCTCGGTCATGTCCCGCTCCTTTGCTGCCGCAGGCTCAGCATGACGGGCACCGCGGGCGGACCACAACCGGGCCGGGCGGTCAGCCGGCGGCCCCGCCCGCCTCGCCGAGGTAGCTGGCCGCGAGCAGCGCGTGGTCCTGGCTCAGCTGGCCGGCCGGGCCGCTGGCCGCCAGTAGCCGGGATGCGCGGTCGCGATCGCGATCACGACCGCGGCTGACGGTGGGGCGTGGCACTATCAGAGCGACATGTTCCACGCCGATCTGCATATCCATTCGCGGTTCTCGCGCGCGTGCAGCAAGGACTGCGACGTCGAGCACCTGTCCTGGTGGGCGCTGCGCAAGGGCCTGACCGTGCTCGGCACCGGCGACTTCACCCACCCGGCGTGGGCCGCGGAGCTGAAGGACACGCTGGTCCCGGCCGAGCCCGGCTTGTTCCGGATCCGGCCGGACCTCGAGCGGCGGCTGCACCGCGACACCCCGGCCAGCTGCGCCGGCACCGTGCGGTTCATGCTCTCGGTGGAGATCTCGACCATCTACCGCCGCGACGAGCGGACCCGCAAGGTCCACCACCTGCTGTACGCGCCGAGCTTCGAGGCCGCGGACCGCATCACGCAGGCGCTGGCCAGGATCGGCAACCTGGCCTCCGACGGGCGGCCCATCCTGGGCCTGGACTCCCGCGACCTGCTGGAGATCACCCTGGAGGCCGGGCCCGGCTGCTTCCTGGTACCCGCGCACGTCTGGACGCCCTGGTTCGCGGTCCTGGGGTCCAAGTCCGGCTTCGACGCGGTGCGGGACTGCTACGCCGACCTGGCCGGGCACATCTTCGCCGTGGAGACCGGGCTGTCCTCCGATCCGGCCATGAACTGGACCTGCTCGTCGCTGGACGCCTACCGGCTGGTCAGCAACTCCGACGCGCACTCCCCGCCGGCCCTGGGCCGGGAGGCGACGGTGTTCGGCACCGACCTGGACTACTTCGCGATGGCCGCGGCGCTGCGGACCGGGCGGGGCCTGGACGGCACGCTGGAGTTCTTCCCCGAGGAGGGGAAGTACCACCTGGACGGGCACCGCAAGTGCGGGGTCCGGATCGACCCCGAGCAGACCACCGCGCTGGAGGACCGGTGCCCGGCGTGCGGCAAGCCGCTGACCGTCGGCGTGCTGCACCGGGTCGCCGAGCTGGCCGACCGCCCGGCCGGCTTCCGGCCCGACGGCGCGGCGGGCTTCACCTGCCTGGTCCAGCTGCCTCAGATCATCGGGGAGATCGTCGGCACCGGGCCGAAGAGCAAGAAGGTGGCCGCCGAGACGGTCCGGCTGGTCGCCGCGCTGGGACCGGAGCTGAGCATCCTGCGCGAGGTCCCGCTCGACGATCTGCGCCGGGTCGGCGGCGCGCGGTTCGCGGAGGGCATCGGCCGGCTCCGGCGGGGCGAGGTGATCAGGGACGCCGGTTACGACGGGGAGTACGGCACCATCCGGCTGTTCGGTCCGGATGAGCTGGACGGCTCGGCCCTGTTCGCGATGACCGACCTGGCCGCGCCGGCTCAGGCCCCGAAGGATTCTGCCGAACGGACCGGGCTACCCCCGGCCGCGCCCCGGCCCCGAGCCCGCCGTGGCGGCGCGGCTCCTGCTCCCTCGCCCGAGGCCACGGGCTCGGTGCTCGATGGCCTGGACCCGGACCAGCGCGCCGCGGCCACGGCCGCCGGGCCGCTGCTGATCATCGCGGGGCCGGGCACCGGCAAGACCCGGACGCTGACCCACCGGATCGCCCATCAGGTCACCGAGCTCGGCCGGCCCGCCCGGCAGTTCCTGGCCATCACGTTCACCCGGCGGGCCGCGCAGGAGATGCGCGACCGGCTGGCCGGGCTGGGCCCGGGCCCGGTCGGGGCGAGCCCAGCCGACGAGCTCACCGTGACCACGTTCCACGGCCTGGGCCTGCGGATCCTGCGCGAGCACCCCGGCGCGGCCGGGCTCCCGCCCTCGTTCGGGGTCGCCGATGAGGCCGCACTGGTACGGGTCGCGGCGGAACTGACCGGCTCGGAGCGCGAGGGACGCAAGCTGGCCGGCGACCCGGAGGGCAGGCCGGCGCTGCGCGCGGAGCTGATCGCGCGCGGCCTGGTGGACTTCGACGGCCTGACCGAGCTGTCCGCCGCGCTGCTGGCCGAACGCCCGGAGATCGCGGCCGGGCTGCGGGCCCGGTGGCCGTTTGTCAGCGTGGATGAGTACCAGGACATCGACCCCGTGCAGTACGACCTGCTCCGCGCGCTGAGCGGCGACGGCGCCGGGCTGACCGCGATCGGCGACCCGGACCAGGCCATCTACGGATTCCGCGGCGCCGACGTCGGCATCTTCAGCCGGTTCGCGGCCGACTTCCCCGGGGCGGCCACGGTGGAGCTGACCAGGAACTACCGGTCGAGCCCGGCCATCGTGACCGCCGCCCTGCAGGCCATCGCGCCCTCGACGCTGGTGCCGGGCCGGGCGGCCGCGGCCGTGGCCGCCGGGGCGCCGGAGCCCGGCGGCGTTTCCCTCCATGAGGCGGCGGACGAGCACGCCGAGGCGGCGTGGATCGCCGCGGCGATCGACCAACTGCTGGGCGGGGCGTCGTTCCACTCGCTGGACAGCGGCCGGGCCGACGGGCACGGCCACGGCAAGCTCGGCCTGTCCGACATCGCCGTGCTGTACCGGACCGACGCGCAGGCCGGCGCGCTCGGCCAGGCGCTGACCCGGGCCGGGCTGCCGTACCAGAAGCGCTCGCACGACCTGCTGGCCCGGCGGCCCGCGGTGGCCGGCATCGTGCGCGAGATGGCGCTGGCCGGCCCCGGCGCCAGCCCGGCCGGGGACGTCCTGGCGCAGCTGACCGCGGCGGTGCGGTCCCTGGCCGCGGCGCGCGGCGAGCGGGACGCCACCGTGCTCGACATCCGAGCCGCGGGCGAGGTGCTGGCCCCGCTGGCCCGCCGGTGCGGCGACGACGCGGAGCGGTTCCGGACCGAGATATCCCTGGGCGCGGAGACCGACGCGCTGGATCCGCGGGCCGAGGCGATCCCCCTGCTCACGTTGCACGGGTCGAAGGGCCTGGAGTTCGACGTGGTATTCCTGGCCGGCTGCGAGCGCGGCCTGCTGCCGCTGCGACTGCCCGGGTCCGGGCCGCTGACCCCGGACGAGGCCGCGGAAGAGCGCCGGCTGCTGTTCGTCGGGATGACCCGGGCCCGCGGCCAGCTCGTGCTCACCTGCGCGGGCCGGCGGGCCAGGCACGGCGCCGAGGAGGCGGCCGGCCGGTCGCCGTTCCTGGCCTCGGTCAACCCCGATCTGCTCGGCCCCGTCGCGCCGCACCGGACGCGCCGGACCGGCGACCGTCAGCTACGGTTGCTCTGAGGAGGATTCGCGGTGGCCTTCACCCAGAAGTGTCCAGCCGGATACTGGACGCCCCCCCACAAGTGTCCTACGGTGGCTGTCATGGCATCGCAGCCGACCAGGGTCACTCGGGCGGGTCTGGGCTTATGAGCGGGCCGGGGGAGCCGGTTCACGACGGCGCCGCGGCGAGTCGGCTATTTGAGTTGCGCAGTGAGCCCACGCGTGACCTGGCCGGGCAGGCGGACGCGGTGGCCGCAGCGTGCCACGCGATGGCCGTCCGGTTCCATTCCGGCGGCAAGCTCGTGGTGTTCGGCACCGGCGGAGCGAGCACCGACGCGCAGCACGTCGCGGTGGAGTTCGTCCATCCGGTGATCGTCGGCAAGCGCGCGCTGCCCGCCATCTCGCTCACCAGCGACGTGGCCACCGTCACCGGCATCGCCGAACGCGCCGGGGTGGACGCGATCTTCGCCCACCAGATCCGGTTCCTGGCCGACCCGGCCGACATCGCCCTGGGCCTGGACCCGGACGGGCACAGCGCCAGCGTGCTGGCCGGGCTGGAGACGGCCCGCGAGCTCGGCCTGCTGACCGTGGCCCTGACCGGCGGCGACGGCGGCACGATCGCGACCAGCAAGGCGGTCGACCACGTGCTGGTGGCCGCCTCCGCCGACCCGCGGGTGGTCAAGGAGATGCACGTCACCGCCTACCACGTGCTGTGGGAGCTGGTGCACGTGTTCTTCGAGCAGCCCGGCGTGCTCGGCCCGGGGGTGGTCACGTGAGCGAGGCTCTGCCCGAGTGCGCCGGCGACGTGTGCATCACCTGCTCCGACACCGCGGTGCAGGTCACGGTGCTGCGGCTGCTCGAGGACGAGATGGCCGTGGTCGACACCGGCGCGGGTGAGGAGACGGTCAGCGTGGCCCTGGTGAGCGCCGGCGCCGGGGATACCATCCTGGTGCACGCCAGGGAGGCCATCGCGGTGATAGGACCTGGTCATGGCGCGCGATAACGAGGCCATGGAGGCGCTCTACCCGTTCCTGTACGCCGACACCTCGGACCTGTCCGCGGTGCTGGCCCAGGTCCGCGCGTCGACCGTGGCCAAGGCCGAGGAGATCCTGGAGCTGCGCCGCACGGTCTGCACCCGGGACGGCGCCCGGATCGCCGAATGCGCGCGGCAGGCCGCGGCCCGGTTCGCCGCGGGCGGACGGCTGTTCGCGTTCGGCAACGGCGGCAGCGCCACCGACGCCCAGCAGCTCGCCACTCTGTTCCTCAACCCAGGCGGGCGAGCCCGCCCCCTGCCCGCGTTCGGGCTGGCCAACGACACGTCGGTGATCACCGCGCTGTGCAACGACATCGGCGTCGAGGTGGTGTTCGCCCGGCAGCTGGCCGCGTTCGGCGGCCGGAACGACATCGCGGTCGGCCTGTCCACCAGCGGCAACTCCGGCAACCTGCTGCGCGCCTTCGACGAGGCGAGCCGGCGCGGCATGCTCACCATCGGGCTGGCCGGCTACGACGGCGGGAAGATGGCCGAGCTGGACAGCATCGACTACCTGTTCGTGGCGCCGTCCTCGTCGGTGCACCGGATCCAGGAAGCGCAGACAACGACCTATCAAGTGCTGTGGGAGCTGACCCAGGAAGAGGTGTCACATGTGCCTCGGCATACCCGGTGAGGTCATCGAGCTTCACCCGGACCAGCCCGACCTGGCCAAGGTGGACGTGAGCGGCGTCCGGCGGCTGATCAACATCGGCCTGCTCACCGACGACCCGCCGGTCCCCGGCGAGTGGGTGCTGATCCACGTCGGCTTCGCGCTGTCGAAGATCGACGAGCGGGAGGCCGCGGCGGCCATGGAGTTCCTCGAGGGCATCGGGCAGGCCTACGAGGACGAGATCGCGGCGCTGAAGGAATCACTGATCGACTAGGAGCGGACAATGCGGTTCGTCGACGAATTCCGGGATGCCGACAAGGCCCACGCGCTGGCCGCCAAGATCGCGGCGCTCTGCGAGCCGGGCCGCCAGTACAAGCTGATGGAGGTGTGCGGCGGCCACACCCACACGATCTACAAGCACGGCCTGGAGGACTACCTGCCGGAGTCGATCACCCTGGTGCACGGCCCCGGGTGCCCGGTGTGCGTGATCCCGATGGGCCGGGTCGACGACGCGATCCACCTGGCCTCGCAGCCGGACGTGATCATGACCTCGTTCGGCGACATGATGCGGGTGCCGGGCAGCGGCGGGTCGTTCTTCGACGCCAACGCCGAGGGCACCAACATCCGCATGGTGTACTCGCCGCTGGACTCGCTGAAGATCGCCAAGCAGAACCCGGACAAGCAGGTCGTGTTCATGGCCATCGGGTTCGAGACGACCGCGCCGTCCACCGCGATGACCATGCTGCGCGCCGCGGCCCAGGGCCTGACCAACTTCTCGGTGTTCTGCAACCACGTCACGATCATCCCGGCCATCAAGGCCATCCTCGACTCGCCGGACCTGCGGCTCGACGGGTTCATCGGCCCCGGGCACGTGTCCACCGTGATCGGCTGCCGGCCGTATGAGTTCATCGCCCGCAGCTACGGCAAGCCGGTGGTGGTGGCCGGTTTCGAGCCGCTGGACATCCTGCAGTCCATCTACATGCTCATGCTGCAGCTGTCGCAGGGCCGCTCCGAGGTGGAGAACCAGTACTCCCGCGTGGTGCCGTGGGACGGCAACCTGACCGCGCTCAAGGTCATCGGCGAGACGATGGAGCTGCGGCCCTACTTCGAGTGGCGCGGGCTCGGCTTCATCTCGCACTCCGCGCTCCAGGTCCGGGAGAAGTACGCGGCCATGGACGCCGAGCGGCTGTTCCAGGTGCCCGGGGTCCGGGTCGCCGACCCCAAGGCCTGCCAGTGCGGCGAGGTGCTCAAGGGCGTGCTGAAGCCGTGGGAGTGCAAGGTGTTCGGCACCGCGTGCACCCCGGAGACCCCGATCGGGACCTGCATGGTGTCCCCCGAGGGCGCCTGCGCGGCGTACTACAACTTCGGCCGGATGAATCGCACGCGGGTGGCCGAGGCGGCCCAGGCGGGCCGGTCATGACGACCGGACGCACCGCCAGCCCCGGCCACGACCACAGCACCAGCCCGGGCCAGCCCGGCTGGATCGACGAGGCCCTGGCCCAGCATGAGCAAGCAGAGCACGACCAGCTCGAGGTGGACGCGGCCGGACGCCGCCAGCTGCCGCTGGCCGACCGGGAGCAGGCGGTGCTCGACCGCATCGACCGCGCCCGGCGACGCCGCCCGAAGGTCCGGGAAGAGCGCATCACCATGTCGCACGGCGCTGGCGGCAAGGCGACGCACACCCTGATCGAGGCCATCTTCCTCGACGCGTTCCGCAACCCGCTGCTCGAGCCGCTCGAGGACGCCGCTCAGCTGGCCGTGGGGGGCGCCCGGATCGCGCTCACCACCGACTCCTACGTCGTCTCGCCGCTGTTCTTCCCCGGCGGCACCATCGGCGACCTGGCCGTCAACGGCACGGTCAACGACCTGGCCGTCTCCGGCGCCACGCCGCTGTACCTGTCGGCCGGGTTCATCCTGGAGGAAGGCTTCCCGGTCGCCGACCTGAACCGGGTCGCCGAGTCGATGCGGGACGCGGCCGCCGCGGCCGGGGTGCACATCGTCACCGGCGACACCAAGGTGGTGCAGAAGGGCAAGGCCGACGGCTGCTACATCAACACGGCCGGCGTAGGCCTGATCGAGCGGGACGTGAGCCTGGGCGTGGCGCACGCGCAGCCGGGTGACGCGATCATCGTGTCCGGGCCGATCGGCGACCACGGCATCACGATCATGCTGGCCCGCGGCGAGCTCGACATCGAGGCGGACATCTGCTCCGACACGGCCCCCCTGAACGGGCTGGTCGCCGGGCTGCTGGACGCGGTGCCCAGGGTCCGGGCCATGCGCGACGCGACCCGCGGCGGGGTGGCGACCATCCTCAACGAGATCGCCCGGGCGGCCGACGTGGGCGTGCTGGTCAGCGAGGACGAGATCCCGGTCCGCGCCGAGGTACGCGGCGCCTCCGAACTGCTAGGCATCGATCCCATGTACGTGGCCTGCGAAGGCCGGCTGGTCGCGGTCGTCCCCGGGGCCGACGCGGACCAGGCGGTCGCCGCGCTGCGGGCCCACCCGCTCGGCGAGCGGGCCGCGGTCATCGGCCACGTGCGGGAGGAACAGCCGGGCATCGTCCAGCTGAAGACCGCGTTCGGCGGCACCCGGATCGTCGACCTCTTGGTCGGCGACCCCCTCCCCCGCATCTGCTAGCCCGCGCTGCCCGTCACACGGTACGCTGGAGCCCCGCTCGCCCCTAGCGTCACGCCGGGCCTGTTGGCCCAACCGGTGATTGTGCACCCTGATGGCTCTTCGCATCAGGTTGTGGCAACCATCGGGTGCCGGCGTGGTTCAGGCTGGCTGGCACCCCGCCCGCCGTCTTGTTCCCTTCCGGGGCGGCCGCTGGCGTTCGTAGTTAGCTCGTCATGGGGCGCGGTCCCGGCATGTGGGCAACTCGGGCCGACGGGTTCACCGGGGGTTATGAGCGGCTCATAATGAGGGTCATCGCGGGTGGCCGCCGCGGCGCTCGCGCGAGGGAGGCGACCATGGCCATGCCGGGCGCAGACACCGACGAGCTGGCCAGGTTCGGGTACAAGCAGGAACTGGACCGCTCGCTGGGCC
>CAWICW010000042.1:0-14465 GCA_963834685.1 uncultured Actinomycetes bacterium
GCGCGGGGGTGGTGGGTGCCGCGCTGCTCGCGGCCGCGGTGGCCCGGCTGGCTCTGCCGCCGCGCTACGCCGGGCCGCTGGCGACGCGGGGGAAGGCTCAGGACGTGGCGGCCTTCGCGGTGTTCGGCGCCGCGGTGCTCGCGGTCGCGCTGTCGCTGCCATAAGCAGCTGTTGATGAAAGGGAACGAGGCACACATGGCCAAGATCAAGGTAGCCAATCCCGTCGTCGAACTCGACGGCGACGAGATGACGCGGATCATCTGGCAGTACATCAAGGACCAGCTGATCCTGCCCTACCTGGATATCGAGCTGGAGTACTACGACCTTTCCGTGCAGCACCGCGACGCGACCGACGACCAGGTCACGATCGACGCCGCGCACGCCATCCAGCGGCACGGCGTAGGCGTCAAGTGCGCCACGATCACCCCGGACGAGGCCCGGGTCACCGAGTTCGGCCTGAAGAAGATGTGGCGGTCGCCGAACGGCACCATCCGCAACATCCTCGGCGGTGTCATCTTCCGCGAGCCGATCGTCATCTCCAACATCCCGCGGCTGGTCCCGACCTGGACCAAGCCGATCATCATCGGCCGCCACGCGCACGCCGACCAGTACAAGGCCACCGACTTCGTGGTGCCGGGCCCGGGCACGGTGACGATCAGCTACGTGCCGGACAACGAGGGCCAGCCCATCGAGATGGAGGTGGCCCGCTTCGCCGGCGGCGGCGTGGCCATGGCCATGTACAACTTCGACGACTCGATCCGCGACTTCGCCCGGGCCACCATGCGCTACGCGCTCGACCGCCGGTTCCCGCTCTACCTGTCCACCAAGAACACGATCCTGAAGGCCTACGACGGCCGGTTCAAGGACATCTTCGCCGAGATCTTCGAGTCCGAGTTCAAGGCCGAGTTCGAGGCGGCCGGGATCACCTACGAGCACCGGCTCATCGACGACATGGTCGCCCAGGTGCTCAAGTGGGAGGGCGGCATCGTCTGGGCCTGCAAGAACTACGACGGCGACGTGCAGTCCGACGTGGTGGCCCAGGGCTTCGGCTCGCTCGGCCTGATGACCAGCGTGCTGATGACCCCGGACGGCCGCACGGTCGAGGCCGAAGCCGCGCACGGCACCGTGACCAGGCACTACCGCCAGCACCAGCAGGGCCTGCCGACCTCGACCAACCCGGTCGCGTCGATCTTCGCCTGGACCCGCGGCCTGGAGCACCGCGGCAAGCTGGATGACACTCCCGCGGTCGCCCTGTTCGGCCGCACGCTGGAGGATGTCTGCGTGCACACCATCGAGGAAGGCAAGATGACCAAGGATCTCGCCCTGCTCGTCGGCCGCGGCACCCCGTTCCTGACCACCGAGGAGTTCCTCGCCGCCCTGGACGATAACCTGCGCACGGCGATGAATTATTAAAACCAATCTTCCGAACGGGCCGTGGTGCACCCTCGCGGGCCCGCTGATACGCAGTCACGGACCGAAGGAGTTCCCCTGATGGCACGTTCCGGAAAGGTCGCCGTCGTCGGCGCCGGGTTCTACGGCTCGACCACCGCGCAGCGTCTCGCCGAGTACGACATCTTCGACGAGGTCGTGCTCACCGACATCATCGAGGGCAGGCCCGAAGGGCTGGCCCTGGACATGAACCAGTCGCGGCCGGTGGAGGGCTTCGAGACCAAGGTGACGGGCCAGACGACCGGTCCCGGGGGCGAGGGCTACGAGGCGATCGCCGGGTCCGGGATCGTGATCGTCACCGCGGGCCTGGCCCGCAAGCCGGGCATGAGCCGGATGGACCTGATCGAGGTCAACGCCAAGATCGTCAGGAACGTGGTGGAGAACGTCGCCAAGTACGCGCCGGACGCGGTGCTGATCGTGGTGTCCAACCCGCTGGACGAGATGACGGCGCTGTCGGCCAAGGTCTCCGGCTTCCCGCACCACCGGGTAATGGGCCAGGCCGGCATGCTCGACACCGCGCGGTTCAGCTACTTCGTGGCGGACAAGCTCGGCGTCCCGGTCGGCTCGGTGCGCACCCTGACCCTCGGCTCGCACGGCGACACGATGGTCCCGGTGCCCTCGGCCTGCACGGTCGACGGGCGGCCGCTGACCGACCTGTTGCCCGCGGCCGAGATCGAGGAGCTCGTCACCCGGACCAGGAACGGCGGCGGCGAGATCGTCGCGCTGCTGAAGACCGGCTCGGCGTACTACGCCCCGTCCGCCGCCGCGGCCCGGATGGCCCGCGCGGTGGCCGAGGACTCCGGCGCGATCATGCCGGTCTGCGCCTGGGTGGACGGCGAGTACGGGATCTCCGGCGTCTACCTGGGCGTCGAGGCCGAGATCGGCGCGACCGGCGTCCGCCGCGTCGTCGAGCGCGACCTCACCGAGGCCGAACTGGCCGCCCTGCGCACCGCCGCCGAAGCCGTCCGCGCCAAGCAGGCCGACGTCGCCAGCCTCTAGGCTCTGCCCATCACCCGGGCCTGTCACCCGGGCCCGTCACTCCCGGCCTCAGCCCCGCGCCAGCCGGCGCAGGGCCAGTTCGGCGTACAGGGCGGTGCCGTCGGCCAGGGCCGCGTCGTCGAACACCGCGTGCGCCGAGTGGTTGGTCGGGGCGGTCAGCGGGTCGTTCCCCGGCGGGCAGGCGCCCAGCATGACGAACGCCCCGGGCACCTGCTCCAGGACAAACGAGAAGTCCTCGGCCCCGGTGAGCGGGAACTCGGCCCGCTCGCCGCGCTCGGCCCCGAACACGTCGGCGATCGTCTCGCCCGCGAACGCCGCCTCGGCCGCGTCGTTGACGGTCACCGGGTACTCCGCGGCGTAGATGGTCTCGGCGGTCAGCCCGTGCCCGCGGGCGATGTCCCCGATCAGCCGCGGCACCAGCTCGGCCAGCGCGCCGCGGGATTCCGGGCTGAACGAGCGGGCGGTGGCCAGGAACCTGGCTTCGTCCGGGATCACGTTGTCCGTGGTGCCGGCGTGGAAGCTGCCCACGGTGATCACGACCGGATCGAACACGTCGAACTTCCTGGTCACCAGCGTCTGCAGCGCGGTCACCATCTCGCAGGCGACCGGGATCGGGTCCGCGGCCCGGTGCGGCGTCGATGCGTGCCCGCCCCGCCCGTGCACGGTGACCGTGATCTGATCCGCGGCGGCCAGCATCGCGCCGGCCCGGGTGGAGAACATCCCGCACGGCAGCCGCTGCGACGTCACGTGCAGGCCGTAGGCGGCGACCGGCCGCGCACCGGCCGCCTCCAGGACGCCCTCCTCGATCATGTACCGGGCGCCCGCGTAGCCCTCCTCGCCCGGCTGGAACATGAAGATCACCGTCCCGGGCAGCTCGGCCTGCCGGGCCGACAGCAGCCGGGCGGCGCCGGCCAGCATGGCGGTGTGCAGGTCGTGCCCGCAGGCGTGCATCGCGCCGGGAATCACCGACGCGTAGGGCAGGCCGGTCTCCTCGGTGACGGGCAGCGCGTCCATGTCGCCGCGCAGCAGCACGACCGGCCCGGGGCCCCCGCGCAGGATCGCGGTCACCGAGCTCAGCTCCCCGCCGGTGCTGATTTCCAGCGGCAGCCCGTCCAGGGCAGCGAGCACCTTGTCCTGAGTCTTCGGCAGGTCCAGGCCGATCTCGGGCTCGCGGTGAATCGCGTGCCGCAGTTCGGCGATCTCGCCGGAGATCCGTGCCGCCTCATCACGTACCCGCACTGCGTCCTCCTCGCCACGAGATCAACGAGAACTCACCCTAATGCCACCCGCCGCGCGCTGGCCGAGGGAGTCGCGTCCAGGAATTCCGGCGCGGTCCAGGAACGCCGGGCGAACGCCTCGGCCACCGCCGCGCGCACGGGTTCGGCCGCGTCCGAGCGGACCAGCGCGAGCACCGAGCCGCCGAACCCGCCGCCCATCATCCGCGCCCCGAGCGCTCCCGCCGCCAGTGCCGCGTCCACCGTCACGTCCGCTTCGGGCCAGGAGACCTCGAAGTCGTCCCGCAGCGACGCGTGCGCCTCGGTCAGCAGCCGCCCGATCCCGGGGTAGACGTCCGCGTCCGAAGACCGCAGCAGCGCCACCACGTCCAGGACCCGCTGATCGTCGGTGACGACGTGGCGGGCGCGACGCCGCAGGACGGGATCGGTAAGCCGGCCGACGTCACCCAGGCCCGTCAGGTATCTCAGCGAAGGAACGCCGAGCAGGCGCGCGGCCCGTTCGCATTCGGCTCGCCGCTGGCCGTACGCCCCGGCGCTCAGCACGTGACGGGCCCGGGTGTTGATCAGCAGCAGGCGCGAGCCCGCCGCAGCCGGGTCGAACGGCACCTGGGAGGTCTCCAGCGACCGGCAGTCGAGCAGCAGGGCGTGGCCGGGCCGGCCGAGCAGCGACGCGGACTGGTCCATGATCCCGGACGGCACCCCGGCGAAGTCGTTCTCGGCCCGGCGGGCGATCGCGGCCAGTTCGCGGCGGTCAACGGCCAGCCCGGCCAGCTCGGTCAGCGCGAGCGCGGTGGCGCATTCCAGCGCGGCCGAAGAGGACAGGCCCGCGCCCGCGGGCACGTCGGAGTCGATCGCGAGGCAGGCCCCCGGCACCTGGTAGCCCGCCGCGGCCAGAGCCCAGGCCACGCCGGCCGGGTAGGCGGCCCAGCCGGTGACGCGGCCCGGCGCCAGGCCGTCCAGCGCGACGTCGGCCCCGCGGCCCGGTTCCTGGGCCGAGCACAGCACCAGCCGCCGGTCGGTCCGGCGGGCCGCGGCGGCCGCGATGCCCTGGCCGAGCGCGAACGGGAGCACGAACCCCTCGTTGTAGTCGGTGTGCTCGCCCATCAGGTTGGCCCGGCCCGGCGCGAGCCAGACGCCGTCCGCCGTGCCGCCGAACCGCGTGCGGAACAGCTCCCGGACCGCGCCCGGCTCCGGACTCACCGGATACCGCTCACCGGATCCCGCGGACCTGGGCGAACTCCCAGGCGTCGGCGGCCATGGCCCGCAGGTCCCGGTCTACCTGCCAGCCGAGCTCGGCCTGGATCCGCTCGGACGAGGCGACCAGCACGGCCGGGTCGCCGGGCCGGCGCGCGGTCACGTCGACGCCGATCTCGGTCCCGGTGACCTCGGCGCATACGTCGATGACCTGGCGGACCGAGAACCCGGTCCCGTCGCCCAGGTTGTACACGCGGTGCTGGCCCGGCCGGCAGGCCTGCAGCGCCCGCAGGTGGGCGTCGGCCAGGTCCGTAACGTGGATGTAGTCGCGGATGCAGGTTCCGTCCGGGGTCGGGTAATCGTCGCCGAAGACCCGCATCCGCCGGCCCGCGACGACGCTGGCCAGCACGTTCGGGATCAGGTGGGTTTCCGGATGGTGCCGCTCGCCGAACCAGGTGCCGTCGCCCGCCCGGTGCGCGCCGGCCACGTTGAAGTAGCGCAGGCTGATTGCGCCGAACCCGTAGAGCCGGGCGAACTCGGTCAGCGTGGTGTCGACGGCGAGCTTGGACGCGCCGTAGGGGCTGGTCGGGCGGGTGAGGTCGGTCTCGGTGACCGGCGTGCGTTCCGGCTCGCCGTAGACCGCGGCGGTGGAGGAGAACACGATCGTCCGCACGCCGATCTCGCGCATCGCCTCGAGCAGCGCGATCGTGCCGCCCAGGTTGGCCGACCAGTACCTGGCCGGCTCCGCCACCGACTCGCCGACCAGCGACTTGGCGGCGAAGTGCAGGACCGCCTCGGCGCCGTCGGCCAGCACCTCGGCGGCGCAATCGCGCAGCGTGCCCTTGATGAACGCGGCCCCGGCCGGCACCGCGTCGGCGTGCCCGGTGGACAGGTCATCGAGCACGGTGACCTCATGCCCGGCCGCGACCAGCTGCGCGGCGACGACGCTGCCGATGTACCCGGCGCCGCCGGTGACGAGCACTCTCATCATGCTCTCCCTCCCGGGGGGTCGACCCTGCTGACCTTGCCGCCTGCGGCGGCGGGCCCTGTCCCCTCCGCCAGCTCCCGTAGTCTCTGCGCTGCCTCTTCGGGGACGATGTCGTTGATCCACACGCCCATCCCTGATTCCGTCCCGGCCAGGTACTTCAGCTTGCCGGGCGCACGCCGGATCGACAGTACCTGAAGGTGGGCCGCGAACACCGCGCGCGCCGCCTCGTCCGCCACCGGCGCCTGGTGCCACGCGGCGATGTACGGGGCAGGCCGGCCGAACAGGCCGTCGAACCGCCGCAGCACGTCCAGGTACAGCGGCCCGAACGCGCCGCGCGCCGCCTCGCCGAGCCCGGGCAGGTCCGGCACCCGGGCCACGGGGAAGATCCGGACCTCGTACGGCCAGCGCGCCGCCTCGGGCACGAACGCCACCCAGTGCTCGTTGCGCGCGACGACCCGCGTCCCGGCCCGCAGCTCGGCGGCGACCAGGTCGTCGAACAGGTTGCCCCCCTGGTAGGCCTGGGCTTGCGCCACCATGCGCTCAAGGCGCGGGGCCACGAACGGGAACGCGTAGATCTGCCCGTGCGGATGGTGCAGCGTGACGCCGATCTCCTCGCCCCGGTTCTCGAAGCAGTACACCTGCCGGGTCTGCGGCAGCGCGCCGAGCACCTCGGTGCGGTCCACCCAGGCTTCGAGCACGGTGCGCGCGCGCCGCGGGCTGAGCTGGGCGAACGAGGCGTCGTGGTCGGAGGTGAAGCACACCACCTCGCAGCGCCCGAGCGGCTCGCGCAGGGAGGGAAACCGGTTTTCGAACACCACCACGTCGTAGCTGGCGGCCGGGATCTCGGTGGGCCGTCCCGGCGCCGACGGGTCCAGCGGGCACTGATCGGCCGGCGGGAGGAAGGTGCGGTCCTGGCGGGCGGCCGCGATCACCACCCACTCGCCGGCCAGCGCGTCCCAGCGGATGCCCTGCTCGGGCGATCCGACCGGCCCCGGCGGGGCGGGCGGTACTCCTGGGCCGGCTGGCGCCGGCGGGCGCGGCGGCAGCGGCCGGGTGTCGCGGGTCAGCACCCGGTCCAGACCCGGCGCTTCGTCGAAGTACACGATCTCGCGCCCGTCGGCGAGCCGGGTGCTCGCCTTCCAGATTGGCTCGGTGCTCACGAGAGCCATAGGCTATCCCGTCTAGACTGGCCAGACACAGTACCGGCTAGGCACGGTGCGCGGTCGGCGGCGGTGGCCTGCCGCGAGCCATCCGAAGGCGCCCCGGAGGCGAGCGGCAGGCAATAATGAGCAAGATCCTCTTGGACGTCATCGTCGTCCTGGTCATCGTCTGCATCGGGGGATTCTTCTCGGGCTCTGAGATGGCTCTCGTCTCGCTACGCGAAGGCCAGGTCAGAGCCCTGGCCAAGCGGGGCAGGCGCGGCCAGCGGACCGCGCGGCTGGCCAGCGACCCGACCCGGTTCTTCTCCGCCGTGCAGATCGGCGTGACCCTGGCCACCCTGGTCTCCGGCGCCTACGGCGCCGCGACCCTGGCCGGGTTCCTCAAGTCGTGGCTGGTCCGCCAGCACGTGTCGGCGGGCTGGGCGGCGACGCTGTCGTTCGTCGTGGTGACCGTATGCATCACGTTCGTCAGCCTGGTGCTGGGCGAGCTCGCGCCCAAGCGGATCGCGCTGCAGCGGGCGCCGCGGCTGGCCCTGCTGGCCGCGCCGCTGCTGGACCGGATCGCGTCGCTGGCCCGGCCGGTCGTCTGGCTGCTGACCGTGACGACCAACGTGGTGATCGCCGTCCTCGGCGGCGACCCCCGCCTCGGGCGCCAGGCCATGACCGAGCAGGAGCTGCGCGACCTGGTGACCGGCGCGCAGGCACTCAGCCAGGACGAGCGGCATATCGTGGGCGAGGTGTTCGACGCCGGGAAACGGCAGATCCGCGAGGTGCTGGTGCCGCGCACCGAGGTGGTCTTCCTGGACGCGGAGACGCCGGTGTCCGCGGCCGCCGCGATCGCGGCCGGCGTGCCGCACTCCCGGCTGCCGGTGTTCACCGACAGCTACGACAACGTGACCGGCTTCGTCCACGTCCGGGACCTGCTCGGGCCGGGGGTCACCAACCGCTCGGTGCCCGTCGGCCGGATCGCCCGGCCGGTGAAGTTCCTGCCGATCAGCAAGACCGTGCTGTCCTCGCTGTCGGAGATGCGCCGCGAGCGGGCCCACCTGGCCATCGTGGTCGACGACTACGGCGGCACGGCCGGCATCGTCACCCTGGAGGACCTGGTCGAGGAGCTGATCGGCGACATCAGGGACGAATACGACACCGAGCAGGGCCAGGCCACCACCCTGCGCGCGGGCGAGGTCGAGGTCGACGGCCTGCTCAACCTGGACGAGTTCGCCGAACAGACCGGCATCACCCTGCCCGAGGGCCCCTACGAGACGGCCGCGGGCTACGTCCTGGCGGCGCTCGGCGACCTGCCCTCGCCCGGGGCCAGCGTGCAGGTGGGCGGGCACACGATCACGGTGACCGAGCTCGACGGCCGCCGGATCGCCCGCCTGCGCGTCGCGCCCAGCGCCGCGCCCAGCGTCGCGCCCAGTACCGCCCCCGGCGCCGCGCCGGCCGCGAACGCGACCGTGCCCGGCGGCCCAGGGGTCCGGGTAGAGTCAGAGAAATCCCAGGTGGAAGGCGGTTAGCGTGCCCGGCGGCTTCGATACCGTGCTCGTCGTGGACTTCGGCGCGCAGTACGCGCAACTGATCGCCCGGCGGGTACGCGAGTGCCACGTCTACTCCGAGATCGTCCCCTCGACGATGCCGGCCGAACAGATGCTGGCCCGGCACCCGAAGGCCATCATCTTGTCCGGCGGCCCGTCCTCGGTCTACGCCGACGGCGCGCCGCCCGCGCCCGCAGGGCTGCTTAACGCAGGTATCCCCGTCCTCGGCATCTGCTACGGCTTCCAGCTGCTGGTGGCCGGGCTGGGCGGCACGGTCGAGCGGACCGGCATGGCCGAGTACGGCGCCACCACCCTGGACAGCTCGGGCGGCCGCCTGCTCTCCGGCACCCCCGGGAAGCAGCAGGTGTGGATGTCGCACGGCGACACCTGCACGGCGGCCCCGCCGGGCTTCCGGGTCACCGCGCGGACCGCCGCCACCCCGGTGGCGGCGGTGGAGAACCCGGACCGCCGCCTGTTCGGCGTGCAGTTCCACCCGGAGGTGATGCACACCGAGTACGGCACCCGGGTCCTGGCCCGTTTCCTGGAACTGGCCGGGTGCCGCCCGTCCTGGACGATGCTGAACATCGTCGAGGACCAGGTGGCAGCGATCCGCGAGCAGGTCGGCGGCGGCCGGGCGATCTGCGGGCTGTCCGGCGGGGTGGACTCCGCGGTCGCCGCCGCGCTCGTGCAGCGCGCCATCGGCGACCGTCTGACCTGCGTGTTCGTCGATCACGGTCTGCTGCGCAAGGGCGAGGCGGACCAGGTCGAGCAGGATTTCGTGGCCGCCACCGGCGTCCGGCTCAAGGTCGCCACCGAGGCCGACGCGTTCCTGACCGCGCTCGTCCGGGTGAGCGACCCGGAGGAGAAGCGGAAGGTCATCGGCCGGGAGTTCATCCGCGCGTTCGAACGCGCCGCCCGGGAGATCACCGCCGAGGCCGGCGAGCACGGCGAGGCGTGCGAGTTCCTGGTCCAGGGCACGCTGTACCCGGACGTGGTCGAGTCCGGCGGCGGCACCGGCACCGCGAACATCAAGTCTCACCACAACGTGGGCGGGCTGCCCGACGACTTGAAGTTCCGCCTGGTCGAGCCGCTGCGCGCGCTGTTCAAGGACGAGGTGCGCCGGGTGGGGTCCGAACTCGGCCTGCCACAGGCCATCGTCCGCCGGCAGCCGTTCCCCGGACCCGGTCTGGCCATCAGGATCGTCGGCGAGGTGACCGCGGGCCGGCTCGCGGTCCTGCGCGAGGCCGACGCCATCGTCCGCGAGGAGATGTCGGCCGCCGGGCTCGACTCCCTGGTCTGGCAGTGCCCGGTCGTGCTGCTGGCCGACGTGCGTTCGGTGGGCGTGCAGGGGGACGGCCGCAGCTACGGCCATCCGCTCGTGCTCCGCCCGGTGACCAGCGAGGACGCCATGACCGCGGACTGGGCCCGGCTGCCCGCGGACGTGCTGGCCCGGATCTCCACCCGGGTCACCAACGAGGTTCCCGAGGTCAACCGCGTCGTCCTCGACATCACCAGCAAGCCTCCCGCCACCATCGAGTGGGAGTGAAAGACCTTTCTGCCGAACGGAGCGTGGCCTCCGCCCCCGGCCCCCGCCCAGCCAGCCCGAGCGGGTGCCCCAGCTGGTCCCCGGCCTGCGCCTGGGCCGCGGCGGCCGGTCTTTATCCCAGGCTTCGCATCGCCCACAGGTCTGGGAAGGTCGGGGTCCCCAGCGTGGTTTGCAGGTAGGTGGCCCCGGCCGAGCCGCCCGTGCCGCGCCGCGCGCCGATGGTCCGCTCCACCATCTTGATGTGGTGGTACCGCCACTCCTGCATGCCCTCGTCGAGGTCGACCATCAGCTCGCACACCGCGGTGGCGTCGGTGTCGTCGTCGTAGACCTTCTTCAGCACCTGCTGCACCCCGTCCGAAGCCTGCAGCGGCTGAGTGACATCGCGGGCGCGGATGTCCGCGGGCACGTCGTAGCCCTGGCCGGCCAGATAGCTCAGGAACGAGTCGAACAGGGACGGCCGGGACATCGCGGCCGTGATCCGGGCCCGCTCCGCGCTGTCCGCCGCGTGCTGCGCGAGCATCATCCGGTCCCGGCGGCCCAGGACCGCCTCGAGCTCGCGGAACTGCGCCGATTCGAAGCCGCTCGAGGTGCCCAGCGCCTCCCGGAACGCGGTGAACTGGGTCGGCGTCATGGTCTCCAGCACGTCGAGCTGAGCCACCACGATCTTCAAGATGGCCAGCGTCCGGCGCAGCGTGCGCATGGCGTGCGTCGTCTCGCCGGACTCGAGCTGGGCCTGCAGCTTGGCCAGCTCGTGCAGCAGCTGCTTGAACCACAGCTCGTAGATCTGGTGGATGACGATGAACAGCATCTCGTCGTGCTCGTCCGACCGGGGCTGCTGGGCCCCGAGCAGCTGGTCCAGCCGCAGGTAGCTGGCGTAGGTGACGGGCTCAGCCATGGTCGGCGTGCCCCTCGATGAGCGCGCGGGCGGCGTCGGCGGCGTCCCACACGTCGGTGAAGCGTGTGGTGAGCGGGGACAGCCCGAGCCGGAACCGGTCCGGCGTGCGGTAGTCGGTGATGACGCCGCCCTCGGCCAGCCGCGCCACGATCCGCTCGGCTTCGGGATGGCAGAAGCTGACGTGGCCGCCGCGGCGGCTGGCCTCCCGCGGCGTGGCGATGGTGCACCCCAGCGGGACCAGCCAGGCGTCGGCCAGCTCGATCAGGTAGGCGGTCAGCCGGATGCTCTTGGCCCGCATCGGCTCCGGGCCCGCCTCGAGCAGCAGCCGCGCGCCCTCCTCCACCGCCGCGGTGCCGGGGATCGACGGCGTGCCGGTCATGAACTTGGCCATGCCCGGCGCCGGATCGTAGCTGGGCCCCATGCCGAACTGGTCACGCTGGGAGAACCAGCCCCAGATCGGCTGGCGCAGCACCTCCCGGAGCCGGGCCGAGACGTACGCGAACGCCGGGGCGCCCGGCCCCGCGTTGAGGTATTTGTAGGTGCAGCCCACCGCGAGGTCCACGTCGCAGCCGTCGAGGTCGACCGGCACCGCCCCGACCGAGTGGCACAGGTCCCAGAGCATGAGCGCCCCGGCCTGGTGCGCGATCGCGGTGATGGCCGCCATGTCGGCCAGGGCGCCGCTGCGGTAGGCCACGTGGGACAGGCTCACCAGCGCCGTGTCCTCGTCTACCGCGGCGCGCACCAGGTCCGGGTGCACGCCCTCGTTGATGTCGGTGGCCAGCATGCGCAGTTCCGCGCCGCGCTGGGCGGCCAGCCCGGCCATGACGTAGCGGTCGCTGGGGAAGTTGTCGTGGTCGGTGATGATCACGTGCCGCCCGGGCCGCGCGTCCAGCGCCGCGGCGGCCAGCTTGTACAGGTTCACCGTGGTGTTGTCGGTGACGATCACCTGTCCGGGCGCGGCGCCGGTCAGCTCGCCCACCACGTCGCCGGCCCGGCCGGCAGGTCCACCCAGTGGTCCCAGGACCGGGCCAGGGCGGCACCCCATTCCTCGCGGAACACGGTTTCCATCCGCCGCAGGGTGGCTAGCGGCAGCGCGCCGAGCGAGTTGCCGTTCAGGTAGATCAGCGCCGGATCCTCAAGCAGGAACCGCTCACGGTATCCGGCCAGCGGATCGGCCGCGTCCAGCTTCCCGGCGTACGCCCGGTCCAGCAGCACCTCGGACATACCGCACACGATAACGCGCCGCCGCGACCGCCTTTCACCCAGAATCGCGTGCCTTGTCCGGCGGGCCCGTGTTGACGAGTCCGCCCGGCGCCACTACTGTTCGGGTTTAGCACTCACTAGTGTAGAGTGCTAATGCGACGAGGCAGTCTGATCCCCGCGACGGCAGACCGCCACGTTCGCCCTCTCTAGCAACTCACCATTAGCCTTTCCGGAGGGGGAGGTCAGATCGTGACGACCGCCACCAAAGTAGTAATCAAGCCGCTCGAAGACCGGATCGTGGTCCGCACGCTTGAAGCGGAGCAGACCACGGCGTCCGGACTTGTGATCCCGGACACCGCCAAGGAGAAGCCCCAGGAGGGCGAAGTCCTGGCCGTGGGCCCGGGTCGCTTCGACGACGCGGGAACCAAGCGAGTGCCGATCGACGTGAAGGTCGGCGACGTGGTGCTGTACAGCAAGTACGGCGGCACCGAGGTGAAGTACTCGGGCGAGGAGTACCTGGTGCTCTCCGCCCGCGACGTGCTCGCCGTCATCGAAAAGTAGAGCTCGCGGTCCGGCGGGGCAGGCCAGGAGCCTGCCCCGCCGGACGCCCATGAACTCGATCCAACCGTAGGTTGAGGTAGTAAATGCCCAAGATCCTGGAGTTCGACGAGGACGCCCGCCGCTCGCTAGAGCGCGGCGTCAACAAGCTCGCCGACACCGTGAAGGTGACGCTCGGCCCGCTCGGCCGCAACGTCGTCATCGACAAGAAATGGGGCGCCCCCACCATCACCAACGACGGCGTAACCGTCGCCAAGGAGGTGGAGCTGGAGAACCCGTACGAGAACCTCGGGGCGCAGCTCGCCAAGGAGGTCGCCACCAAGACCAATGACATCGCCGGAGACGGCACCACGACGGCGACGGTCCTGGCCCAGGCGATGGTGCACCACGGACTGCGCTCGGTCGCGGCCGGCGCCAACCCGATGGACCTCAAGCGCGGCGTCGACGCCGCCGCGGCCGAGGTCTCTGACCGGCTGCTCAAGTCCGCGCGTGACGTGGAGGAGCAGACCGAGATCGCGCACGTCGCGACGATCTCCGCGCAGGACAGCAAGATCGGCGACCTGATCGCCGAGGCGTTCGCCAAGGTCGGCAAGGACGGTGTCATCACCGTCGAGGAGTCGCCGACGATGGGCCTTGAGCTGGAGTTCACCGAGGGCCTCCAGTTCGACAAGGGCTACATCTCGCCGTACTTCATCACCGACCCCGAGCGCCTGGAAGCCGTCCTGGAGGACGCGTACGTCCTGATCCACCAGGCCAAGATCTCCTCGATGCAGGACTTCCTGCCGCTGCTTGAGAAGATCGCGCAGGTGAAGAGGCCGCTGCTGGTAGTGGCCGAGGACGTTGAGGGCGAGGCCCTGGCCACCCTGGTGGTCAACAAGATCCGCGGCCTGCTGAACGTGGTGGCCGTCAAGGCGCCCGGCTTCGGCGACCGCCGCAAGGCCATGCTGGCCGACATGGCCGTCCTGACCGGCGGCACCGTGATCAGCGAGGAACTCGGCATCAAGCTGGAGTCGGTCGGCCTGGAGGCCCTGGGCCGCGCCCGCCGGATCGTCGTCACCAAGGACGACACCACGATCGTGGACGGCGCGGGCGACAAGACCGAGATCGAGGACCGGATCAGGCAGATCCGGACCGAGATCGAGAACACCGATTCCGACTGGGACCGGGAGAAGCTCCAGGAGCGGCTGGCCAAGCTGTCCGGCGGGGTCTGCGTGCTGCGGGCCGGCGCCGCCACCGAGGTGGAGCTCAAGGAGAAGAAGCACCGCCTGGAGGACGCCATCTCCGCCACCCGGGCCGCCATCGAGGAGGGCATCATCGCCGGGGGCGGCGCCGCCCTGGTGCACGTGGCCACCGACCTGGGCGACCTGGGCCGCAAGGGCGACGAGCGGACCGGTGTACGCGTGGTCGAGCGTGCGCTGTCCGAGCCGGCCCGCTGGATCGCGCTGAACGCCGGCGCGGAGGGCTCGGTCGTGGTGGCCAAGATCGCCACCCTGCCCGCCGGGCACGGCTACAACGCGGCCACCGGCGAATACGGCGACCTGATGGCCCAGGGCATCATCGACCCGGTCAAGGTCACCCGGTCGGCGGTGCAGAACGCCGCGTCGATCGCCGGCATGCTGCTGACCACCGAGACCCTGGTGGTCGAGAAGCCGGAGGAGCAGGAGGCGTCCGCGGGCGACGGCCACGGCCACAGCCACCCGCAC
>CAWICW010000043.1:0-21896 GCA_963834685.1 uncultured Actinomycetes bacterium
GTACTGATGCCTTAGTGATGCCGAGGAGGCGCTGATGGCGTTCGAGGGAGCTCGATCGCCGACCCGAACCCGGTCGCGCCTGAAGCATTCAGGCGGCGGCCGCCCCGTTTTACCAGGACACGCGCTCGGATACGTCACCCGAAATTCCGTGCCAGAGCACTAAGCCCGGGGCGCTGGCCTCGCGCCTCCGTCCTTCGACGCTGCGCTCGGTCGCCGGCCTGCGGCCACCTGGCTACCGCGCTGACCCGGTCCAGAGCTGACCGCCAGGGAACCACCGGGTTATCCTGACGGTGCATTCTGCTGGTAGGAGGCGCCGTGGCGGCAGGCCCGTGGGACCCGACGAGGGCGGGGACGCCGGGTCATGGCCGGTTCCTGGCCGCCGACGCCGACCGCGAGCGGGCCATCGACGTCCTCAAGACCGCGTTCGTCCAGGGCGCGCTGACCCGGGACGACCTCAGCGTCCGGACCGGCCGGGCGCTCAGCGCGCGGACCTACGCCGAGCTGGCCGCGATCACCGGCGGCCTGACCGCCCGCCCGGTGCCGGCCAAGACGAAGACCGTCCCGGCTCCCGCCCGCAGACGAGTAAGCAAGAAGGTCGTCGCGTGGAGCGCGTGCGCGGTCGTCCTGGCGATCGCGCTGGGCGCCACCTTCCTCAGCTATTACGGCGGGTTCCTGGTCATCATGCTGTTCACCTTCATCGGCGCGGTGTTGTCGTCCAAGCCGCCGGCCCCGCCGCGGCCGCGCCCGGAACCGCTGAGCGGGCGGCGCTGACCCATCGGGCTGAACGTTGCCCGGCCATCACCCGACCGCCTCTGGCAAAATCGATAGGTGGCAAGCATTGACCTTGAAGTCCTCGCTCGAACCGCCTACGACGCCTACCGCCGGGCCCAGAAGGGCTCCGTCCCGCGGTGGGACGAGATCTCCGACACCGAGCAGCAATCCTGGCGGGCCGCCGTGTCCGCCGTCAGCAACCACGGCGAGGCCACCCTGGCCGACGCCGGGCCCACCCCGTCGCTCGTCGTCCAGGCGGGAAACCAGACCCATGTCTTCAGCACCGACTTCACCGCGGGCCGCCAGGGCAACCTGGCGTTGGGCGATGACCATGCCTCCAACCACCACGCCCGTTTCCAGTTCGCGCACGGCGCCTGGTACGTCGAGGACCTTAGCTCGACGAACGGCACCTGGCTCAACGGACGCCGTATGTTCGCCGCCCAGCGACTGAAAAAGGGCGACAAGATCAAGATCGGCCGTACCGTCATCCAGGTGGTCTCGGCCTAAGGTCCGGATCCCTGACCCGGATCCGCGCACCGGAGCCCCGCCCGCCCGTCGCGTCACACGCGCGGGGCGGGCCCAACCGGTGGTTGTGACACTCCAGCCGGGGTGACCGCAGGATCGTGGATACCGGACTGGTCAAGCTGGCCGCGTTCATCGTCGGTGACCGGGCCACCGGGGAAGACGTCGTCCAGGACGTCTTCACTCGGCTGCACCAGCGCTGGGAGATGCTCGCCGATCCGGGTGACCCGCTCCCTTACCTGCGGACGGCGGTGGTCAACGGCTGCCGCTCGGCGATCAAGCGGCGTGGCCGAGCCCAGCGGCGCGCCGATCATGACTCACCGAGCCCGCCGCTGTCCGCCGAGGAGTCGGTGCTGCTGTCCGAGGACCGGCAGCAGGTGCTGGCCGCGCTGGCCAGGCTCTCCCGTCGACGGCGGGAGGTGCTGGTGCTCCGGTTCTACCTCGGGCTGTCGGAGGCGGAGATAGCCACCACGCTCGGCATCAGCCCCGGGACCGTCAAGTCCACCGCGGCCCGCGGGCTCGCGGCCCTCGCTCGCGCACTGAGGGAGACCCGATGATTTCGCCGGAAGAGAAGACTGCGACCGCGGACCGGCTGACCGACGCGCTCGCCGCCGCGGCCGCGGTCATGCCCCCGGACGAGGCCCACGCGCTCAGCAGCCCGGTACCCGGCCGGCTCGCGTCGCCGGCTTTGAGACCGCTCCGGCGCCGGATGGGCCGCCTTCGCGCCTGGCTGGTTCCCGTCGGCGCCGCGGCCAGCGTCACCGCGATCATCCTGACCGTCGTGACCCTGGCCGGCCAGCCGGGGACGGTCCCGGCTCGGGGGACGGACCCGGCTCCGGCCAGCGCCGGGGTGCCGTCCGATCCGGGGACGCGGACGCCGCCGCCGGCGTTCTACGTGACCATCGTGAGCATGGGGATCACCCGGACCGGTCGCCAGCTGATGACAGCGCAGGTCCGCCGGACGAGCGACGGCCAGCTCACCGGGACCTTGCCCGCGCTGCCCGCGGGCTGGATCCTAGGGCGGAGCATCTCGGTCACCGCTGATGACCGCACCTTCACCCTCGCGGCCGAGACGCCCACGGTGTGCCCATCTTCGACTTCGACCCAGACGCGCTTCTACCAGTTCAGCGTGATGAGTACCGGGCGCGTCACCGGCCTGCGGGCGGTGGGCAAACCCGTCACTGGCGAGCCGGTCAGCGAGTTCGCCGCGTCACCGGATGGCACCGAGGTCGCGTACGCGGAGCAGGGCTGCCCCGAAGCTGCCTCGGCGGCCTCGTACGCGGGCGTCATCCACGTCATGAACTTGACCAGCGGCGCCGTCCGCAGCTGGCACAACACCGTGTCCGCCGCCATCCCGGCCCGGGTCACGACCCAGATCGGGGCGATGTCCTGGACGGCCGACGGCCGCACCGTGGTTGCCGACTATCTGTGGGAACCGGAGGAAGGATCTCCCGACCTGGCTGTCCTTGGCCTGGACGCGACCAGCTCGGGCGGTTCACTGCAAGCTCACAGCCACCTGCTGTTCAGCCAGGGCGCTAGCTGCACTGTCTGCATGTACACCGCGCTCATCAGCTCCGGCGGATCCACCCTGACCGCGGTAGCGGAGACTTCTGTGCCGCCGCTCCCGAGCCACCCCGGAGATCCCTGGTATCGCCTGCTGGTGCTGCAGCTCTCCTTGGCCACCGGGCAGCCGAGCGGCATCTTGTACCGCTCGGCCCCCTCGGTCGGCTCATATGCGGGGCTTGTTCCCGTGCTTTCCACCGATGGCCAGGCACAGCACTGGCTCCTCTGGAACGATCCAGAGCAGTTCGGCTGGATCTCCGGCGGCAAGCTGGTCCCCCTCCCGATAAAGGCCTCGGCGGGGGTGCTGGCGATTAACTGGTGACATCGGTGCAGGTAAACCCGGCATACCAGGCGGCCCGCACCAGGTGATTGAAGGACCAGGTCGGACGGCGGCAGGCTAGGAGTCGAGTGGGGCGCACAGCTCGCATCGGGAGGAATGCATCACCCGGCCGGATCACTTCAGCCCCGCCACCCTTGCCCGTCCCCGACAGCATCGCCGGGGTCAGGCGCTGAATCGGCGACACGATGACCGCCCGGTCCAGACCACCGGGCCGCCGTCAGCAGCGATCAGACGCTCATTAAGCGGTCCGCTCCCGGTCAGCCGATCGGTGGATCGCCTCAGCCGCCCGGCCGATCCGGTGATTCAGCCGCGAGCCCGGCCCAACGGGCGATGTGCCCCCGGGCTGGGGTTGCGACGCTGAACGCATAACAAGCGGAAGCCCGGGAGGACAGCATCTCACCAGTGATCGAGGTGCGGCAGCTGCACAAGCGCTACCGGGACACGGTGGCGGTGGACCCGCTGGGAGTAGATTTCAATGTGGAGGCCGCAGATGACCAGTCCCATGCCCCAGGACCTCCCCCACCCGGACCCGCTGATCCAGCGTGACCACCCGGTGCTCGCCGTCCTGCCCTACGGCATGCTGGTCTTCTGCGTCCTGCTGTCCTTCTCGTTCGACACGCCGGGCCAGGACGCGCAGCTCACCGGGCTCGTCCTGAGCGCGGCGTCCGCGGCGTGGATACTGTGGATGTACACCCTGCATCCCGCGTGGCGGCGCCGCCCGCGGACGATGGCGGTCTTCATCACGGTACTGACCGTGCTCGGCGCGCTCCTGGTCCTCGACAACACCCTGTTCGGGCTCTACACGTTCACCATCTACCTCTTCGTGATCCGGTACCTGGTGTGGCCGTGGCGGCTGCTCGGCGCCACCGCGGTGGCGGTCCTGGCCGGCACCTCGCAGGCCTACGGCGTCAACAAGGACACCGCCTCCGGCGTGGTGATCTACCTGATCATCGTGGCCGTGAACGTGGCCATCGCGCTGGCCTACGCCTGGTCCCGGTGGACCAGCACGGTGCTGGACGAACGGCGCAAGCACGCGCTGGCCGAGCTCAGCACGGCCAACCGCAAGCTCGAGGCGACGCTGGCCGAGAACGCGGGCCTGCAGCAGCAGCTGCTGACTCAGGCCCGGGAGGCCGGCGTCCTGGACGAGCGGCAGCGGATGGCCCGGGAGATCCACGACACCCTGGCCCAGGGGCTGACCGGGATCATCACCCAGCTCCAGGCGGCCGAGCAGGCCGCCGACGATCCGCCCGGCTGGCGCCGCCACTTCGACGCCGCGACCAGGCTGGCCCGCGACAGCCTGTCGGAGGCCCGCCGGTCGGTGGAGGCGCTGCGGCCCGAGTCGCTGGAGACCGGCAGGCTGAGCGAGGCGCTGGCCGACGCGGCCGGCCGCTGGTCCACCCTGCACGGGATAGCGGCCCGGGTCACGACGACCGGGACGGCCCGGCCCATGCTGCCCGAGGCCGAGTTCGCGCTGCTGCGCACCGCGCAGGAGGCGCTGGCCAACGTGGCCAAGCACGCCCGCGCGACCCGGGTCGGGGTGACCCTGTCCTACATGGAGCACGACGTCGCCCTGGATGTCCGCGACGACGGCTGCGGCTTCGACCCGGCCAAGCTCTGCACCGAGGCGGCCGAGGCGGCCGAGGCGGCCGCGGCCAACGGCCACGCCGCGGTCGCTCCGGTCGCCCACGTCCACGGAGTGACCGGCCTGGTCGGCCTGTCCGTCGCCGACGACCTGCGCCACCCGGCCGCAGGAAAGGCAGGAAAACCGGACGGTGGCTTCGGCCTGGTCTCCATGCGGCAGCGCATCGAGAGCCTGGCCGGCACGCTGCAGGTCGAATCGGAACCGGGCACCGGCACCGGGATCTCGGCCTGCATCCCGGTCGCCTCCGCCGAGGCCCGCTCGTGAGCACCCCCGAGCGGGACAGCGTCCCCATCCGCCTGCTCATCGCCGACGACCACCCCGTGGTCAGGGACGGGCTGAGCGCCATGTTCGCCCGCGACCCGGACTTCGAGGTGCTCGGCGAGGCCCGCGACGGCGCCGAGGCGGTCAAGCTGGCCCAGGCCCTCAAGCCGGATGTGATCCTGATGGACCTGCGGATGCCCGGCATGGACGGCCTGACCGCCATCACCGAGCTGGCCCGGCGCGGCGTCCCGGCCCGCGTACTGGTCCTGACCACCTACGACACCGACAGCTACGTGCTGCCCGCGATCGAGGCGGGCGCCACCGGCTACATGCTCAAGGACGCCCCCCGGGCCGAGCTGCTGCACGCGGTCCGGGCCGCGGCCCAGGGCCAGGCCGTGCTGTCCCCGGCGGTCACCACCCGGCTGATGAGCCGGGTCCGGACCCCCGGCAGCGGACCGCTCAGCCACCGCGAGCTCGAGGTCCTCGAGCTGGTCGCCGCCGGGAAAACCAACCGCGAGGCCGCCGCCTGCCTGTTCATCACCGAAGCCACCGTCAAGACCCACCTGCTGAACATCTACGCCAAGCTGGGCGTCGGCGACCGCGCCGCCGCCGTCGCCGAGGCCTTCAACCGCGGCCTGATGACCCCCGAACGGTAAGTTCGGTAACTCACGTGTTACGGTAGCCTGGTCGTTACCAACGGATCCGGAGGGCGAGCCAGGACCATGACCCGGGCGCACGCTTCCGGCGACCCGTTCGAGGCGCTCGGTGATCCGCACCGGCGCGATATCCTGCGGCTGCTCAGCGAGGGGGACAAGCCGGTGATCCAGATCGCCGCTGCGCTGCCCATCAGCCGCCCCGCGGTCTCCCGCCACCTGCGCCTGCTGAAGGAGGCCGGCCTGGTCGCCGAACAGGCCCAGGGCACCCGCCGGATCTACCACCTGCGCGAAGAGGGACTACGCGCGGTCCAGGCCTACCTGGAGCAGATCTGGGGCGAGGCCGCCCGCCGGTTCCGCCTGCTGGCGGAGAACACCGAGCCACCCTCATGACCACCCCGCTGCGGCTGTCCTTCGACGTGGCCTGCTCGGCCGATCCGCCAGACAGGTGTGGACCGCCGGTCTCCGGGTAGCCGAGGGCAGTTCTGGGCCGCCATCTAGAAAGAAGGAAACCACCCATGGCGCTCATCTTGCTGGTGCTCCTCCTCGCCCTGCTGCTGGGCGGGCTGGGTTTCGCGGTCCACATCCTGTGGTGGATCGCCCTGATCGTCCTCGTCGTCTGGATCCTCGGCTTTCTCATCCGGGTGGGCGAGGGCGGATCGCGGAGCCGCTGGTACCGCTGGTTATCCGCCGGCCGGGCCTGATCCCGGCCGGATCCGCGTAGCGGGCCGTCGCGCTGGAGGCTGCGGCGGCCCGCTATTGTCATCACCGGCGCGGAACAGGCACGATGTGCGAATGCAGGTGCGCGCGTGAACCGGGAGATGACCGAGCTATGGTCGGCGGCTCTCGGCGCCTCGGGCACGCTCATCCGCTACGGCCACTGGGGACGCCCGGTGCTGGTGTTCCCCTCCGAGCGGGGCCGGGCCTGGGATTTCGAGAACAACGGCATGGTCGGCGCGGTGCGCGGGCTGATCGACGAGGGGCGGCTGAAGCTCTACTGCGTCGACAGCTATGACGCCGCGTCCTGGTCGGACCACGACCTGCCGCTCGAGGAACGTGCCCGTCGGCACGGCCGGTACGAGTCGTGGATCGTCGGCGACGTGGTGCCGTGGATCTACCGGGACTGCGGCGGCCCGGCCGAGGTCATCACCGTGGGCTGCAGCATGGGCGCGTTCCACGCGGCCAACTTCGCGCTCAAGCGGGCCGACCTGTTCCCGCTGGCCATGTGCTTCTCCGGCAACTATGACCCCTCGGCCTGGCACGCCTGGGGCGAGCGGGGCAACGAGGTTTACTTCAACAACCCTATGGACTACGTCGGCCACCTGGCGGGCGACCACCTGGAGTGGCTGCGCAGCCAGGTCAGCCTGCTGCTGGTCTGCGGTCAGGGCCAGTGGGAGGACACCACCGGGGCGCTGGCCAGCACCCGGCGCTTCGCCGGCCTGCTGGCCGAGAAAGGCATCAAGCACGAGCTGGACGTGTGGGGCCACGATGTGCCCCACGACTGGCCGTCCTGGCGCGCCCAGTTCGCCCATCACATGCCGCGGTTCTGCTGACACCGTTCTGCTGAGGAGGAAGCCTGCCTTGACCGTGCCCACCACCGGCACCAGGCACCTGATCGGGTTGCTGCTCGGTACCGAAGACGACTGGCCGACCGCGTTCACCGAGATCCTGCGCCGGCTGGGGCCGGTGCCGGGCCCGGGCGGCAGCCAGCACGCCTTCGAGACCGAGCGGATCACCATCGAGCCGTTCAGCCTGCGTGCCCGGCCCCGGTACGACCTGGTCATCGACCGGCTCGCGTACTGGTACTACCACCCGCGGGAGTGGCTGAAGAAGATCTCGATGATGGACGGGGTCTACCTGCTGAACAGCCCGTTCACCTTCCAGTCGATGGAGAAGCACGCGGCCTACTGCGCGATGATGCGGCTCGGGCTCAAGGTGCCCGAGACGGTGCTGGTGCCGTACAAGAACCCGCTCGACAACGCTCGCTACGCCTATACCGCGGCCCGGTACAACAAGTCCTTCGACCTGGACGCCGTCGCGGAGAAGATCGGCTACCCGCTGTTCATGAAGCCGTACGACGGCGGTGCCTGGCGCGGCGTATCCCGCATCAACAACCCGGCCGAGCTGCACGCCGCCTACGACGCCAGCGGCGAGATGCTCATGCACCTGCAGAAGGCCATCGACTACGACGTGTTCGCCCGGTCCCTGTCGATCGGCGCCGAGACCATGGTCATGCGCTTCCAGCCCGACCTGCCCATGCACTCGCGCTATGCCGTGGACCACAGCTTCCTGTCCCCGGAGGTCGGCTCGGAGGTGGTGGCGATCGGGCGGCTGGTCAACGCGTTCTTCCGGTGGGAGTTCAACTCGTGCGAGACGCTGGTCTCCGGCGACCAGGTGTACCCCATCGACTACGCCAACGCCTGCCCCGACGTCGCGCTGACCAGCCTGCACTACTACTTCCCCTGGGCCATGAAGGCGCTGGTCAAGTGGTGCGTTTTCGCCCTGGTGACCGGCCGCCGGGCCCGGCTGGACCTGGAGACCGACCGGTTCTTCGCCGTCGCGGACGAGCCCGGCCTGCCCTACGCGGACAAGCTGGACGTCTACCGGGACCTGGCCGACGCCTACTTCGACTCCGCGCGCTACTACGACTTCTGGTCCGGCCTGCAGGCCCGCCTGGACGAGGTCGTCCTGGACTGGATTGCCGGCCCCGATTTCGACCAGCTGCTGGTCCGGACCGTCCGTTCGGTGTACCCGGAGCACGAGCATGAGCAGTTCACCGCCCACCTGCGCGGGCTCATGGAGCTGTGGGTCCGCGAGGAAACCGCCCGGCTGCGTAGCAATGCCTGAAACGGGGGACTAGACCTCCATGGGCCGTGACATCGAGGCGATCAAGATCACCGGCGAGGACCGGCGCCGGTACCGGGACAAGGTCCGGCGCTCGCTGGACGCGTTCGCCCGCATGCTGCGCGAGCGCCAGTTCGACGAGAACCCCTCGATGGTGGGCCAGGAGATCGAGCTGAACCTGGTCGACGCCACCGGCCTGCCCTCGATGCGCAACGCCGAGGCGCTGGAGGCGATCGCGGACCCGGCCTGGGCCACCGAGGTCGGCCAGTTCAACCTGGAGATCAACGTGCCGCCCCGCCAGCTCGGCGGCGACGCGTTCGACGGGCTGGAGCGGGAGGTCCGCGCCGATCTCAACGCCGCGGACGGCAAGGCCCGCACGGTGGGCAGCCACCTGGTCATGATCGGCATCCTGCCCACGCTGGGCGAGCAGGACGTGAACGAGAGCGCCATGTCGGCCAACGAGCGCTACCGGGTGCTCAACGAGCAGATCTTCGCCGCCCGCGGGGAAGACATGCGGATCGCCATCGACGGTGCCGAGCAGCTGCTCACCCACGCCGACTCCATCACGCCCGAGGCGGCCTGCACCAGCGTGCAGCTGCATACGCAGGTCAGCCCGGCCGCCTTCGCGAACTACTGGAACGCGGCCCAGGCCATCGCCGGCGTGCAGGTCGCGCTCGGGGTCAACTCGCCGTTCCTGTTCGGCAAGCAGCTGTGGCGCGAGACCCGGATCACGCTGTTCGAGCAGGCCACCGACACCCGGCCGGACGAGCTGAAGGAGCAGGGCGTGCGGCCCCGGGTCTGGTTCGGCGAGCGCTGGATCACCTCGGTGTTCGACCTGTTCGAGGAGAACCTGCGGTACTTCCCGGCGCTGCTGCCGATCTGCGAGGACGAGGACCCGCTCGCCGTGCTGGACGCCGGCGCCAGCCCCCAGCTGGCCGAGATGAGCCTGCACAACGGGACCGTCTACCGCTGGAACCGGCCGGTCTACGGCGTGGTTGACGGGACGCCGCACCTGCGGGTGGAGAACCGGGTGCTGCCGGCCGGCCCGACCATCGCCGACGTCATGGCCAACGCGGCGTTCTACTACGGCCTGGTGCGCTACCTGTCCGAAGCCCAGCGGCCGATCTGGACCCAGATGTCGTTCACCACCGCCGCGGAGAACCTGCACGAGGCCGCGCGCTACGGCCTGGACGCCCAGCTGTACTGGCCCGGCGTGGGCGACACCCCGGCCGCCGAGCTCATCCTGCGCCGCCTGCTGCCGCAGGCCCGCGAGGGGCTCAGCCGGTGGGACGTGAGCCAGGCCCACGCCGACCGGCTGCTCGGCATCGTCGAGCAGCGCTGCCTGACCGGCCAGACCGGCGCCGCCTGGCAGGTCGCCACGGTGGCCGACCTGTCCCGGCGCGGCGGGCTGGACCGCTGGGAGGCGCTGCGCCAGATGACCCAGCGCTACATCGAGCACATGCACACCAACGAGCCGGTCCACAGCTGGCCGCTCCCCTAGCCCGCCCCTCCCGCCGCGATGAGCGCCACGCACACCCCGGCCAGCGACAATCCCGTCAGCCGCAGCCGGGTCAGCCGCTCGCCGAGCAGAACCCGGGCCAGCACGATCGTGCTAGCCGGGTAGAGCGAGGTCAGCACGGCGGTCACGGCCAGGAAGCCGTCGTGCGAGGCGTAGAAGTACAAGAGCGTGCCCGCGGCCCCGGTTACCCCGGCCAGGACCGCGAGCCGGCCCGGGCGCCCGCCGGGCAGCCGGAGGTTCCGGGTCATCGCGGCCACGGCTCCCGCCACCGCGAGTTCGGTGAACTCCGCGGCCGCGACCGGCCACAGGCCGCCCCCCGGCCCGGCCCGGTTCAGCCCGATGAGCAGCAGCGCGAAGCACGCGCCCGCGATCAGCCCCGCCGCCACCCCGGCGGCCGGCCGGCCCGGCCCGCGCTCCTGCTCGCCTTCCTGGTCCTGCTCGCCTTCCCGGTCCTGCGCGGCTTCTCCGGCCGCGCTGGCCGAGACGCTGAGGATGGCGGGCAGGGCCACGATGATCCCGATCAGGGCCAGGGTGCTCGGCCGCTCGCCCCACAGCAGGCCTGCCAGCACGGAGAACCCGGCGGTGCCGACCGCGCTGAGCGGCCCGGCCACGCTGAACGCCGCGTACCGGAACCCCAGGTACAGCGCGAACGCGCCCAGCGTGCCCCCCGCGCCCGCCGCCGCCCCCCAGGCCAGTGCGGCTCCGCTGGGCCGGTGGCCGGCGGCGAAGGGCAGCACCGCGAGCACTACCACGGTGGCCGCCACGCTGGCTAGCAGGGTGATCTGGATGACGCTGGCGGTGCGCGAGGCCAGCCCCGCGGCGAAGTCCGAGCCGCCGTAGCCGATGGCCGACACCAAGGCCAGGATGATGGCGAGCATGCCCTGCTTTCCCCCCAAACCCGCCCTAAGTGGTCTGCTTGGCGGCCGGGCTGCCGGCCGGGTAGAAGACCCCCAGCACCTGGAGCGGCTCGGCGCCGATGTTCTCCAGGCAGTGCTGCTGGTACGGCGGCAGGTAGATCGAGGTGCCCGGCCCGATCTCGGTCTGCCTGCCGTCCAGGTGGACCACGCCCTGCCCGGCCAGTACGTGCACCACCTCGTCGTAGGCGTGATGGTGCTCCGGGGCCCGTCCGGGCGGGATCAGCCCGGCAAACTGCGTGATGGACAGCCCCGCGCTCAGCAGCACCCGGAACTCCCGGTCCCCGGTGCGCTCCACCGGGCAGGCGTCCAGCGTGGTCACGTGCAGGACCGGACCTTCCCCGGCGTCCGCGCGGACGGTGATGGCCAGGACCTCCAGCCCTTCGGCCTGGGCCGCGCACCGGTAATCCAGCGAGGATCTCAGCCACACGGCGGTGCCCGGCCGCAGCTCTACGGTCCCGGCCGCGTCCGGCCGCAGTCCGGCGGTCCCGGCCGGGCCCGCCTCCAGCATCCCGGACCCGCGGATGACGTACCAGGCCTCGCCCCGGCCGCCGGCCGTCCCGGTCAGCGCGGCGCCGCCGTCGAACCGCAGCCGGCGCTGGTGCAGCCCCCGGCAGCCGTGCTGGTCATTCAGCATCTCCGCGCCGGTGACGCCCGGCGCCAGCGAGTCGGCCGGCACCTGCTCGGGCCGGCGGACGGCCGGTGCCGCCTGCCCGGCGCTCACTGGCTCACCGCGTAGGCGGCGCGCCGGACCGCGAAGTCGTGGTAGCCGGCCTTCTTCAGCGCGATCTCCATCCCGATGCCGGCGAAACCGGCCCCGGCGATGACGATCCCCGTCGTCGCAGGCATGACACGACGATAACCGGCGGACCCCGGTTTCACAGTGGCGGATAGACGCGCTCCGGGTTGTGCTCGGACAGCACCGACGGCGGCCCGATGAGGAGCTTGTCCGGTTCCCCGATGACCGAGGTGTCCTTGCCGTCGTAGTCGTACTTCAGCAGCACGTGCTTGATCGCCTCGAGCCGGGCCCGTTTCTTGTCGTTGCTCTTGACCACCGTCCACGGCGCCACGGCCGTGTCGGTGTAGTGGAACATCGCCTCCTTGGCGTCGGTGTAGTCGTCCCACTTGTCCAGCGACTCGATGTCCATCGGGCTCAGCTTCCACTGCCGGACCGGGTCGATCCGCCGGATGATGAAGCGCGTCCGCTGCTCGGAGCGGGTCACCGAGAACCAGAACTTGGTCAGGTACAGCCCGGAGCGGATGAGCATGTGCTCGAAATCCGGTGCCTCCCGCATGAACTCCTCGTACTCGGCGTTCGAGCTGAAGTGCATCACCCGTTCCACGCCCGCCCGGTTGTACCACGAGCGGTCGAACATGACGATCTCGCCCGAGGCCGGCAGGTGCGGCACGTACCGCTGGAGGTACCACTGGGTCCGTTCGCGTTCGCTCGGCTTGACCAGGGCCACGACCGTCGCGCCGCGCGGGTTCAGGTGCTCGGTGAAGCGCTTGATCGTGCCGCCCTTGCCTGCCGCGTCGCGGCCTTCGAAGATGATCACGATCTTCTGTCCGGTGGACTTCACCCAGTTCTGCAGCTTGACCAGCTCCACCTGCAGCGGGCGCTTGAGGTACTCGTACTCTTGCCGTGACATCCTCTCCGCGTACGGGTAGTCCTCCCGCCAGGTGTCGACCTCCCGGCCGTGCCAGAGCAGCACCGGATCGTCGTGCTCGTCCTCGTCGTCCACGGTCAGGCCGGCGATGAGGGTGGGGTCGGAGGCCCAGTCCTCGGGCAGTGCGTTGAACGCTTGAGCAGATTCGCTGGTCACCCTACAAGGACAGCACATTCCCGGCGTCAGGTCACGAGGGGGGCGTCCCCGGCGTACCCTTTTTCGCTGCCGTCATGATCCGGCCGGGTGCCGTTTAGTCTCCGGTCAGCGGTCGCCGTACACCACGTGCCCGCTCGCCACCGTCATCACCACCGAAGTGCTGCCGATCTCGCCGGGCGGGATGGCGTACAGATCCTGGTCGAGCACGGCTACGTCGGCTCGCATCCCGGGCCGCAGGATCCCGGCCGCGTGCTCCTCGTGGTTCACCCAGTCGACGCCCGAGGTGAAGGCGCCGACCGCGTCGTCGACGGTGATGGCCTGCGCGGGCAGGAACGGATGCTCGCATTCCGGCTCCCCGGGCCGCCCCAGGCGCTCGGACTTGACCCGGTTGACCGCCACGTGCATCTCCTGCAGCGGATCGGCGCTGGATATCGGCCAGTCGCTGCCGAACGCGATCCGGGTCCCGCCGCGGGCCAGCGAACCGATCAGGTACTGCCAGGCCGCGCGTTCCGGACCCACGAACGGCAGGGTCAGCTCCTCCATCTGCGGTTCGTTACAGGCCCACAGCGGCTGGAAGTTGGCCACCGCGTCCAGCGCCCGGAACCGGTCCATGTCCTGCGGCGCGATGAACTGCAGGTGCGCGAGATGGTGCCGCCCAGCCCGGCGCGGCCCGACGGGCAGGGCCTCCAGCGCGTCCAGCGCGGTGCTGACCGCGCGGTCGCCGATGGCGTGAAAGTGGAGCTGGAACCCCTCCGCGGCCAGCCTCCCGGTCGCCTCCCGCAGGGTGTCCGGGTCGATGAACAAGCTGCCCCGCTCGCCGTGCCGGCCCAGGTACGGGGCGGACATGGCCGCGGTGAAGGTCTCGCACACCCCGTCTAGCATCAGCTTGACCGTGGTGGCCCGGAACCGGCCCCGCCGCCCGGCCCGTTCCCGGCGGGCCGGTTCCCGGTCGGCCCGTTCCCGGCGGGCCAGCAGGTCATCGATCTGGCCCAGCCCGCGGCTGCGGTCCCACCAGAGCGCGCCGACCACGTGACAGGTGAGCACGCCGTCCGCGGCCGCCTGCCGGTAGGTGTCGAACACGTCCGGGATGCCGAGCTCGGCGGCGGCCCCCACGCAGGCGTCCTGGAACCTGGTGATCCCCAGCGAGTGCAGGTGCGCCTGGGCCGCGAGCAGGCCGGCCCGCAGCTCAGCCGCGCCGGCCGGCGGGACCAGCTCCGCGACCAGGCGCATGGCCCCGTCGTGCAGCGCGCCAGTGGGCCGGCCCGCCGGGTCGCGTTCGATCCGCCCGTCGGGCGGGTCAGGCGTGCGCGCCTCGACCCCGGCCCGCTCCAGGGCCGCGGTGTTGACCCAGGCGCTGTGATGATCGCGGTTCGGCAGGAAGGCCGGCCGCCCGCCGGTGACGGAATCAAGGTCCGCCGCGGTCGGCAGGCCGCCGGGGAAGGCGGACATGGTCCAGCCGCCGCCGAGTACCCAGGCGTCCGGTCCCAGGCCGGCACAGTAGGCGGCCACCGCGGCCAGGCTTTCCTGCCGGGTGCGCAGCCCCAGCAGGTTGCAGCGCAGGCTCTCCAGCCCGCCGGCCACCGCATGCACGTGCGCATCGCCGAACGCCGGCACCGCCAGCTGCCCGCCCAGCTCGACCACGCGGGTACCCGGACCGGTGACCTGCCTGATCTCCTCGTCCGTGCCGACCGCCTGGATCAGGCCGCCGCGCACGGCCAGGGCCTGGACGAACCCGGACGGGTGCGCCGGGGAGCGTATCTTCCCGCCGGTAAGAACCAGGTCGGCCCGGCCGTCGCTGGCTGTCATGGCCCGCTCGGCGGGCCGTTACGCGTCGGCCGGCGTCAGCACGAAGACCGGGATCGTCCGGGTGGTCTTCTTCTGGTACTCGGCGTAGTCCGGCCAGGCCGCCACGGCCCGCTCCCACCAGCCCGCGCGCTCGGCGTCGTGCACCTCGCGGGCCTGATAGTCCTTCTTGACCGGCCCGTCCTGCAGTTCCACGTGCGGGTTGGAGGCCAGGTTGTAGTACCAGACCGGGTGCTGCGGCGCCCCGCCCAGCGACGCCACCACGGCGTACTCGCCGTCGTGCTCGACGCGCATCAGCGGGGTCTTCCGGATCTTCCCGGTCTTCGCGCCCACCGACGTCAAGATGATCACCGGGTGGCCGCGCATGTCCGTTCCCTCGGTCCCGCCGGACCGCTCGTAGAGGTCAACCTGGTCGCGCGCCCACGAAGCCGCGCTGGGTTCGTATTCACCGGTAAGAGGCATGCCAGCGAAACACGGCCCGGCCGCCACCTTGTTCCTGATTCCCGGCCTGAATCACAGTGATCTACTCAGGTAACTGCGGTCAGATCCCAGGCGCTAGCCACGTTGACCCGTCCAGAGAGCACTGTGATCGGATGACGTCATGAAGGTTCGGATCGGAGTGTCCCTGGGCCCGGCCAGCCGCCCTGACCAGTTCGCCGTGGCGGTCGATCTCCTGGAGCAGACCGGGGTGGACTCGCTGTGGCTGCCCGAGAACGTGTACTCCCCGTCGGTCGAGCCGTTCACCGGGATGGCGTTCGCGCTGTCCCGGACCCGGCGGCTGAAGGCGGGCAGCGGGATCTCGGTGCTGCCCGGGAGGCATCCGGTGCTGGTCGCCAAGCAGCTGGCCTCGCTGGCCGGGCTGGCCCCGGCGCGCGTGCTGCCGGTGTTCGGCCTGCAGCCGGCCCAGCCCGCCGAACGTGCGCTGTTCCCCGTGCCCGGCGGTCGGCGCGCCGCCGTCTTCGACGAATCGCTCACCCTCCTCCGCCTGCTGCTTTCCACCGAGACCGTATCCTTCCACGGCGAGTTCTTCACCGTGGAAGGCGCGAGCGTCGGGCCGCGGCCGGCCAAGCCGCTGGATATCTGGCTGGGCGGCTCGGCGCCCGGCGGGCTCCGGCGGGTGGGACGCCTGGCCGACGGGTGGCTCGGCTCGCTGCTCACCCCGGCCGAAGCGCAAACCGCGGTCGCCACCATCAACGAAGCCGCCGCCGACGCCGGACGGCACGTCGATGACGACCACTTCGGCCTCAGCCTGCCGGTCGTGCTAGACGGCGGCATCCCCGACACCCAAGTTGCCTCGATCAGCCGCCGCCGGCCGGACATCGATCCGGAACTGCTGGTCGCGGCCGGCTGGGACGGCGCCCGCCGGATGATCGAGCAGTACGTCGAGGCCGGGCTGAGCAAGTTCGTGATCCGGCCCGCAGCCCCGGCCGAACCCTTCAGCGAGTTCGTCGACGGCTTCGTCCGCGAGCTGATCCCCCTGCAGAACTTACCCAGCAGAACTGGCCTGCCCGAGCGGCCGGGCCAGCAGCGTCCGGTAGAGCAGGTAGCCAGGCCGCACCCACAGCCGCCACTCCGGCACGATGTCCAGCGCGAACCTGGTGGTGTGCTCGTAGAACTCGCGGACCAGCGGATCGACCCCGGCCGGGTCGAAGGACGGCCCGGCCAGCGTGTCCAGTGACGCCACGATCCCGATGTCCTCGACGTCAGGCGTGTACGTGCCGCCCAGCACCTGGGCCAGCGCGCGGCACCGGCCCGATCCCCATCACACGGTCAGCAGCCCAGCCCAGCGGCGCCGCCACCGCGCCGCTGGCGATGATCCGCGACCACAGCGCCGGAATCTCGCCCGGCCGCTGCCGGGCCCGGGCCACCGCGTCCACCACCGCGAGCCCGGCCGCCCCGGTCACCGCCCCGGCCAGCGCCGCCCGCGGGCCGCGGTGCGCGGCCAGCGCCGCCCCGGCCAGCGCGCCCAGCACCCCCGCCGCCCCGATCTGCCCCGCCCGGCCCGGACCCGCCGCGTCATCCTTAGCCGCCTATGGAACCTATCGCCAGGAACAAGCCCGCAAGCGACCCGGTTGACCGTGAGCGTGAAGATCGAGATCTGGTCCGACATGGTCTGCCCCTGGTGCTACATCGGCAAGCGCCGGCTCGAGCGCGCGCTCGGCGAGTTCGAGCACGCCGGTGAGGTCGAGATCGAGTGGCGCAGCTTCCAGCTGAACCCCGACGCGCCCGTCGGCCAGGCCATCCCCACCCTGGACTACCTGGCCCGGCGGTTCGGGCCCCAGGCGCAGGACATGGTGGCCCGGGTCGCCGACCTGGGCCGGGCCGAGGGCCTCGACCTGAACCTCGGCACCGCACTGACCGTGAACACCGCCGACGCCCACCGGGTGCTTCATTTTTCTGCCGAACGGAACGTGGCCTCCGCGGCCGAGGAACGGCTCATGCGTGCCCATTTCAGCGAAGGCGCCGACCTCTCCGATCCCGGCACCCTGGCCAGCATCCTCGGCGAGGCCGAGATCGGCCTGGATCCGGACCAGGTCCGGGCGGTGCTCAAGGGCACCGAGTACGCCGACGCGGTCCGGGCCGACATCGAGGAGGCGTACGCGCTGGGCGCGAACGGCGTGCCGTTCTACGTCATCGACCGCAAGTACGGCATCCCCGGCGCCCAGCCCGCCGAGGTGTTCCTGCGCGCCCTGCGGACGGCCTACGCCGGTTAGCCTCGTTCGAGTGCGGGTCACATCGCTCGGCTTCCGGACCGACGTGGCGCTGCGGGTCCTGGAGGGCGGCGAGGTCACCGACCGCGGCGACTACCTGGTCGTCCGCACCCCCGGCAACCCCAGCTTCTGGTGGGGTAACTTCCTGCTGCTGGCCAGCGTCCCGCCGCCCGGCCAGGCCGGCGCCTGGCTGGCCCGGTTCGCCGCGGAGTTCCCGGCCGCCCGGCACGTCGCGTTCGGCATGGACACCGCCGCCGACGCCGCGCTGCCCGAGGACCTCGCGGCCGCCGGGCTCGAGGCGGAGCGGGCCACCGTGCTGACCGCCGCCCAGCCGAACCCGCCGGCCCGCCTCAACGCCGAAGCCGAGATCCGGCCGCTGGACTCCGACGCCGACTGGCGGCAGTCTGTCGACCTGGCCATCCGCTGCTTCGACGGCGATGAGCCGGCCGGCTTCCTGGAGCGGCGGGCGATCGCGCGGCGCCGGCTGACCCAGGCCGGAGCCGGCGCCTGGTTCGGCGCCTTCGCCGTCGGCCGCCTGCAAGCGCAGCTCGGGCTGTTCGACGTGGGGGACGGCTACGCCCGCTACCAGCATGTCGAGACCGACCCGCAGGCCCGCCGGCGCGGCCTGGCCGGGACCCTGGTCTGGACCGCGGCCCGGTACGGGCGCGAGGTCCTGGGCATCAGGACGTTCGTCATCGTGGCCGACCCGGCCGACGTGGCCATCCGGGTCTACCGGGCCTGCGGCTTCACCCCCCGCGAGGTCCAGCTCAGCTTGGACCGCCCGCCCGCGGCCGGACCGTCAGGCTGAACCGTCAAGCTGGCCGCCCGCCGGGGATGAGCCGCTCCTCGGTGACCACCGCGGAGACCAGCTCGGCCGGGGTGATGTCGAAGGCCAGGTTGACCGCCTTGGTGCCGGCCGGGGCGGCCGGGGCCGTGACCTCCTCGTCGGCCCGCTGCTCGAGCGGGATCGCCGCCCCGGTCGGCGTGGCCCGGTCGATGGTCGACTCGGGCGCCGCGACCACGAACGGGATGCCCGCCTGGCGGGCCGCGAGGGCCAGGCTGTAGGTGCCGATCTTGTTGGCCACGTCGCCGTTGGCCGCGATCCGGTCGGCGCCGACCACTACCGCGTCGGCGCGGCCCTGGCTGATCAGGAACGGGGCCGCGCCGTCGCAGGCCAGCTGGTGCTCGATGCCGAGCTGGCCCAGTTCCCAGCAGGTCAGCCGGGCGCCCTGGAGCAGCGGCCGGGTCTCGTCGACGATGACGTGGCTGAGCGCGCCCGCTACGTGCAGCGCGCGGATCACCCCGAGCGCCGTCCCCCAGCCCAGGCAGGCCAGCGTGCCGGTATTGCAGTGCGTGTGCACGCGGAGCGGTCCGGCGCCGCACGCCTGGAGAAGGTACGCGGCGCCGCGCGCGCTGATCTGGTGGCTGGTCGCGGCGGTGGAGTCCAGCACGGCCAGGGCCGCGGCCTCCACCGCCGCGTCGCCCTCTCCGATCCGCGCGGCGACCGCGGCCACCTCGCGGCTGAGGTTCACCGCGGTGGGCCGGGCGGCGGCGATCCGCCCGATCTCCGTCGCCAGCCGCGTGTCGTCCCAGTCCTCGGCGGACCCCTGCCGGAGCGCCAGCGCCACGCCCAGGGCGCCGGCCGCGCCGAGCACCGGCGCGCCGCGGATGGCCAGGCTGGCGATCGCCCGCACCAGTTCGTCCACGGTGCCGATCCGCAGCGTGCGGACCTGGTGCGGCAGCGCGGTCTGGTCGAGCGCCTCGATATGCCCGTCCCGCCAGGCGAGCACGTCAGGGTGGTCCATACCGTTGAACCTATGCTGCTGGAACAAGCGCGGGACGACGTGGTCCGGACCTGCCGGGAGCTAGCCGCGGCCGGCCTGGTCGTGGGGACCTCAGGCAACGTGAGCGTCCGGGCCGGTGAGCTGATCGCGGTCTCGCCCAGCGGGCTGGACTACGCGGACCTGACCGCCGGACTCGTCGGCGTGCACCGGCCGGACGGCACCCCGGTCGAAGCCCCGCTGCGCCCGACCAGCGAGCTGCCGCTGCACCTGGCGGTCTACGCCGCCACCGGGGCCGGGGCCATCGTGCACACCCACCCGGTGGCCGCGACGGCCCTGTCCACCCTGACCGCCGAGCTCCCGGCCATCCACTACCAGGTGGCGATGTTCGGCGGCCCGGTGCCGGTCGCGCCGTACGCCACCTACGGGAGCGAGCAGCTGGCCCGCAACGTGGCCGCGGCCCTCAGCGACCGGACCGCGTGCCTGATGGCCAACCACGGGGCCCTGACCACCGGACCCGACCTGAGGTCGGCCCTGATCGGGACCCGCTACCTGGAATGGCTCTGCGAGGTCTACCTGCGCGCCCTAGCCGCGGGCCAGCCGGCGGGTCCGCGGCTGCTGCCGGCCGACGAGATCGCGCTCGTGGCCGGCCAGCTGGCGAGTTACGGACAGCGGGTGCCGGACGGTAGTCCCGGCCCCAGCGCCTAGCAGCGCCCCGCGTAGGCACCGGTCACGTACGTGGTCCACGGGTCCCAGTCGTGCCCGTCGTCGGAGATGGCGATCGCGGCCTTGGCGTTCCCCATCGCGTTGAAGGTGGCCATCGCCGGGCCGTGCGAGCCGTTGATCTGCCAGTAGCCGTAGTCGTTGGTCGGGCTCAGCGCGTACTGGTTGCCGCCCGATTCGGCCATGGCGATCTCGGCGGCCATGAAAGCCTCGCCGTGCGAGCCGCCGGCCGCCTCCCACAGGGCCTCGAGACCGGAGCAGCCGAGCGTGCCGCTCAGGTGGCTGACCGAGGAGGTCAGCGTGGTCGAAGTCTTGGCGTGCTTGGGCGCGTAGGACGCGGCGTTGGCGGGCGGGTCGGTCGGGACCTTCAGCACTTCGCCTACGTAGATGCTGTTGGGGTTGTGGACCACGGAGGAGTTCACGTGGTACAGCCAGGTCCAGTCCGCCGGGTTGCCGTAGAAGCGCTGCGCGATGGAGGACAGCGTGTCACCGGAGCGGACGGTGTAGGTGCGGGTGGCGGGCTGCTTGTGCCGGACCGCGGCGTCGGTGTGTACCTGCCCGGCGACCGTCGTGGTCTTGGCCGAGAGGCTGACCGCGGCCTGCGCCTGCGGGGCCGTGGCGACCAGCGCGCCGGCGATGGCCACCGCGGGGGCGGCCTTGGTGGCGACAACGGCCACCTTCTCGACTTGCGAAGGTTGGGTGTGCCTGCCCGTGCGCCGGATCTTCGTCGGGCGGCGGTGCGAGTGCGCTGAATCCACAGAACTCCCCAAGTAGTTTCCGCGCCCGCCTACCCGTCCCGCGGGAGGGCCTGTCGGCGAGCCTGTCACTGCCTGTGATGCTGAGGCTTATATTCGCTATCCGGCGGTCTGTGCCGTCTGCGGAAGCATGGCAGCAACCAACTTGGCCTCGCAGGCAATTCGAGTTATTTCTGTAATGCATCTGTGATCTTGGCTGAGCAACCCGGGTGAGCCTGGGATACTTCAGGAGTGACCGATCAAGGCCCGAGGTACTTCGACGACTACCTGCCGGGGACTTCCTACGACTGCGGAAACGTCAGCGTCAGCGAAGCTGAGATCATCTCCTTCGCGACCCAGTTCGATCCGCAGCCCTTCCACGTCGATCCCGGGGCGGCGGCCCGCGGGCCGTTCGGCGGGCTGATCGCCAGCGGCTGGCACACGGCCGCCCTGGTCATGCGGCAACTCGTGGATCACTACCTGTCGGCCGAGGCGAGCCTGGGCAGCCCGGGGCTGGACGAGATGCGCTGGCCCGATCCGGTCCGGCCGGGGGACACGCTCCGTGTCCGGGCTACCGCAGTGGAGGCGCGCCGGTCGCTGAGCAAGCCGGACCGCGGCATACTGAAGACCGTGATCGAGGCGGTCAATCAGGACGGCCGGACGGTCATGCGGGCCACTGCGACCAACTTCCTCCTCGTTCGCCCAGACCTGGACAACTGAGATAGTAGGGATCATGCTGTACGCCTTCGGCTTCGAGCGGGTCGGTGTCGTGGTCGGCGACCTGTACTTCGTGGATCCCCGGCCGGCCAAGGGGCAGGAGGGCGCCGAACACGGCGTCCGGGTCGAGCTCCGGGTCCTGCGGCGCGGCGCGCTGAAGGGGTCGATCTACTCGGCCCAGCCCATCGAGGTCGGCCAGCCCATCTGGCGCGCCGACCTGCTGGAGACGGTCGACGGGCGCCCGGGCAGCTTCGACCGCACCCACCATCACCCGGTGTTCCGCGACTGGGACCCGACCAGCCGGGTCTTCGTCCGCGAGCTGTCCGCCGATCCGCTCGGCTGGCTGGGCGAGCAGCTGGCCGACCTGGACGGCCTGCTGGCCGCGGCCGGCTTCCCGCCCGAGACGGCAGGCCCGGACGACGCGGCCCGCCTGCAAGGCGTCGCCCCCGAGATCGTGGCCGCCGCGCGCCGGCTGCTGGACCAGGTACGGGCCGGCGAACTGGGCACCGCCCCGCACGACCAGGCCCCGCACGACCCGGCCCCGGCCGTCATCCGCGCCGGCTGGCTCTAGGACC
>CAWICW010000044.1:0-59168 GCA_963834685.1 uncultured Actinomycetes bacterium
CCGATGGCCGCCGTCACCGGCCTGGTCTTCGTGGCGCTGGTCGGGATCGTGGACCCGCTGCGCGCCGAGGCCAGGGACGCGGTCCGCGCCGCGCTGGGCGCCGGGGTCGACGTGCGGATGATCACCGGCGACCACACCATCACCGCCCGCGCGATCGCCGACGAGCTCGGCCTGGGGCCCGGCGTGATCACCGGCACCGAGCTGCAGCACCTGACCGACGATGAAGTCATCGGCCGGCTTCCCCAGCTGCACGTGTTCGGCCGGGTGGCGCCCGAGGACAAGCTGCGGCTGGCCAGGCTCATGCAGCAATCCGGCGACGTGGTCGCGATGACCGGCGACGCCGTCAACGACGCCGCCGCGCTGAAACAGGCCGACGTCGGCGTGGCCATGGGCAGCGGCTCGGAGGTCACCAAGCAGGCCGCCAAGATCGTGCTGACCGACGACAACTTCGCCACCTTGGTCCGCGCCGTCGACCTCGGCCGCGACATCTACCGGCGGATCTCCACCTACATCCGGATGCAGCTGACCATCTTGTCCTCGGTCCTGCAGCTGATGGTCTACGCCACCATCTTGAACATCAACGGCGGCGTCGCCCTGTTCCCGCTGCAGCTGCTGTTCTGCAAGTTCTTCGTCGTCATCACCGTGGTCATCGGGTTCATCGTCGACGTCCCCGACCCCGGCGTCATGCACCGGCCGCCGCGCAGGCCCGGCACCAAGATCGTCACCCGGCCGTGGATCATCCGCTGGTTCATCTTCGGGTTCGTGGTCGCCGCCACCGCCCTGGCCGTGCTCGAATGGGGCCCCGGCAAGCCCAGCACCACCCACGCCTCGGTCAACATGACCATGGCCTTCGCCATCGTCTCGCTGTCCGCGGTCAACATCGGCCTGGTCATGCGCCGCGAACGCCAGGCACCGTGGTCCTCCCCGGTCTTCCCCTACCTCGGCTGGATCATCCTGGGCTGGATCCTCACCTGGGCCGCCGTCGAACTAGGCATGCTCCAGCGCCTGCTCCAGACCACCTCCCTCACCGGACGCGAATGGATCATCGTGCTCGCCCTGTCCCTCCCCGCCCCCGCCGTCGTCGCAGCAGACAAGGTCCTCCAGCTACGACACCAGCGCCAGGCCCGCACCGCTCAGAACACCGAGCCCGACACCCACACACAGCCGAAGTGAATCTGCGGCGGACTCCTCGGCATCGACGGTGACGCTGGACGCGCAACCGTAATAGGAGTAATAAGACCAGGCTCGTCGGGCCGTCATCCGGATCAGGAGGTCTGTGAGCACAGGCAGATGAGCCAAGGAGCGTGGCATGACGATAAAAGCTGCATTTTCACCTGAGGAATGGAAAGTAGTTCTGGAAGGGCAGAAGCGCGTGGCGAGCACGGCGAAAGCGAACTGCTCGACGAAATCGCGGCGACAAAGCCTGAAGTAGACCACACCAGGTACCATTCCGTCGAAGAGCTCACTCGGTACCAGCAGCCGTTGATCAACACCGAGGCACAGGCTCCGGCTCCGTTTACCCCGCCGGCGACGCCGGACAGCCCGCCTCTTGCTGGGCGGCCTGGATGTACGCCACGAGAGCGTCGTTCGGGTACCCGGTGGCCTTCTCGTGCCCACGGCTGGTGGCATCGGCTGTCGTGAGAAGGACCTGCAGCACGGCGCACTTGCCGGTAGCCGCGGCGGCGTCGATCTGCTGCTGTAGCTGCGAGCTGTAGGTGACCCATGGCACCTGCTGGGCCGTGTCGCAGGCGCCGACCAGCAGGACCGTCGCGAGGCCGGCGACGGCCAGGAGGATCCGGCCAGGCCGGCGGAGCCAGCGGGCCGGGCGGCCTGGGGAGCGGGGGGAGATTGTGGTGCTCATTTATTTCACCGACCCTCCCAGAGCGGGGACGGCGACGCCCAGGAGCATGAACAGGCAGGTGAGGACGAGCAGGATGCCCAGCAGCGGCGCGACGAACTTCAGGTACCGGTCGTAGCGGACCCGGCTCAGCGCGAGCCCGCCCATCACGATCGCCGAGGTGGGGGTGAACAGGTTCATCCAGCCGGACGCGGACTGGTAGGCGGTCACGACCATCGCCCGGCTCACCCCGGCGAAGTCGCCGAGCGGGGCCATGATCGGCATCGCCAGCGTCGCGTGCCCGGAGGAGGACGGGACCAGGAACGCCAGCGGGATGTTCACCAGGTACATGACCACCGCGAACGCCCCGGAGGACAGCCCGCTGACCGCGCCCTCCAGGGCGTGCAGCACCGTGTCGGTGATCCCGGCGTTGTTCATGATGACGGTCACCCCGCGGGCCACGGCGATGATGAGCGCGGCGCCGATGAAATCGCCGGCGCCGGAGATGATGCCGGTGACCGTGCCCTCTTCGCCGAGCCCGCCCACCAGCCCGACCAGCACCGCGCCGACCAGGAACAATGCGGCCAGTTCGGGGAAGTACCAGCCCAGCGTGATCGGCTGCAGGGAGGAACTGAAGTCCCCCCACGGGATCACCGAGAAGATCATCAGCCCGAACGTCAGCCCGAAGATCCACAGCACGGTCTTCTGCCGGCCGGTCATCGGCTGCGGCGGCCCGGCCGGGCCACTGGCCAGGGCGTCGTCCCCTTCGACGGCGGGCACCATCGACCGGGCCGGGTCACTCTTGACCCGCCGGGCGTACCACAGCACATACAACACGGCGACCGTGGTCATGACGGCGTACATGATCAGCCGCAGCCCGATGCCGTCCCCCAGCGCGACGCCGGCGGCATCCGAGGCCACCCCGGTCGCGAACGGATTCACCGTCGAGGCCAGCGTCCCCACCCCCGCGCCGACCATGATGATCCCCACCCCCACCAGCCGGTCGTAACCCAGGCCGACGATGACCGGCACGATGATCGCGTAAAACCCCAGCGTCTCCTCGGCCATCCCGTAGGTGGTCCCGCCGACGGAGAAGATCACCATCAAGATCACGATCAGCAGCAGCCCGCGCTCGCGGAACCGGTCGGTGACCCGGCCGATCCCCGCATCCAGCGCCCCGGTCTTGATGGTCACGGTGATGAACGCGCCGATCGCCAGGACGAAGAAGAACACCTGGACCGCGCCGGCCAGATCCCCGCTGTTGTACGGCCCGGTGTCCCCCGGCGCGGTGACGATCTCGGCCGGGACCTGCTTGCCCGCCACGGTCCCGCAGGCCGCCTGACCCTTCTTGAGGAGATCGGGGCTGGGATCCGCGATGACCTCGGACGGCGTCCGGATCCCGTACAGGCCGTTAACCGGCGACACCCACAGGTCATACAGCCGCTCCTGGAAGGAACGGTCGAGAGTGACGCTGTGGTAGGTGCCGGGGACCGGCTTGGGCGGCCCCCCGTCGCAGCTGACGTAGGAGTAGGTGCCCGGCTTGATGACAAAGGTCAAGATCCAGACCAGCACCAGCACGAAGAACAGCACGGTGAACGCGGTCGGGAACTTGAACCGGCGCTTGGGCTCGGCGGTCGTGTCGTCCTGGCGGGTCTGCGTATCGGTCGTCATGATGCCCGCCGCCGGTCCGCGGAGATCGCCGGCCAGGCGCTTAGTGCCCGCACCATTAGCGCACCCCCAGGAGAGGATCGCGAAATTTGACTCCTGCAGCGTGCTCCAATCGCGCCGGGGCATCATCACCCTTTCACGGGTGATTCCTGCCCGCTTCCGAAGGCTGCGATTTCACAATGACAAAGCCGACTTACCGCAAAGCCAACCGTCCCGCGACTCCTCGCCGCGCCCGGAGCGTTAGTCACTGATGATCATCGCCATGGGCATCGTCGCGCTGCAGGGCTGTGCACCTCCGCAGCCGCGAAACCCGACGGTTTTATGAACGATCCATGAACAGACGATGTCCAGTAATCGAATCACGGGTACCGGTCGTTTCGGCGAGTTAACCGGGCCTATTTGCGCGTGCCCGGCAGGCCAAAGGAAATGGCCAGAGTTCACCCCCGGCAGGGTGACGACATCCGCGTGACCGCTGAAGGAGGATCGGCAAGCGACCGGTCCCGGACAGGAGCGGGGACCGCGGTCGGCGCGGCGGCACACCGCACCCGGCCATCAAGAAACGAGGTGATCACGATGCCGTTCGGGGTGCATTCCGAGGTCGGCAAGCTGCGCAAGGTAATGGTCCACCGGCCCGGCCTTGAGCACACGCGGCTGACCCCGTCGAACGCTGAGGACCTGTTGTTCGACGATGTGCTGTGGGTGGCTCGGGCGAAGGCCGAGCACGACATGTTCGCCGAGGTGATGCGCGAGCGCGGGGTGGAGGTCTTCGAGGCCGAGACGCTGCTGGCCGAGGCACTGGCCAAGACGGAGGCCAGGGACTGGGTCTGCGGCCACATCCTGGACGAGCGCGAGGTCGGTATCGCCGCCGCGCAGCGGGCCCGCGAATGGGTCGGGTCGGCGGAACCCGCGCTGGTGGCGGAGTTCCTGATCGGCGGGATCACCAAGGCCGACGTGGCCCGGGACGTCGGGCTGGTGTGGGAAGCCGCCGACCCCACATCCATGCTGCTGCCGCCGCTGCCGAACTTCCTGTTCCAGCGTGACCCGTCGTGCTGGATCTACGACGGCGTCACTATCAACCCGATGACCAAGCCGGCCCGCAAGCCCGAGACGATGATCATGGAGACCATCTACCGGTTCTGCCCGATGTTCGCCGCCGAGAAGTTCCAGGTCTGGCTGGGCGGCTCGGATGAGAACTGGGGCCGCTGCCACGTCGAGGGCGGCGACGTGCAGCCGATCGGCAACGGCGCGGCGATGATCGGCATGGGCGAGCGCACCACCCCCCAGGCGGTGCTGTGGATCGCCCGGTCGCTGTTCCGCGCCGGGTCAGCCCGCCAGGTGCTCGCCGTGCACCTGCCGAAGTCTCGCAGCTACATGCACCTGGACACGGTCATCACGATGTGCGATCGCGACCTGGTCACGCTGTTCCCGCAGGTCGTCTACGGAGCGCGCATCTGGACGATCCGCCCCGCCGAGTCCGCCGAGGACCTGGTGGTGGAGGAGCAGAGCGGGACCCTACCCGAGGTGATGGCCAAGACCCTCGGCGTGGGAAAGATGCGCGTGGTGGAGACCGGTGGGGACTCTTTCGAGGCCGAACGTGAGCAGTGGGACGACGGCAACAACGTCGTCGCCCTCGAGCCCGGCGTCGTCGTCGGCTACGAGCGCAACACCGGCACCAACACGGCGCTGCGCAAAGCCGGCGTCGAGGTGATCACGATCGAGGGATATGAGCTCGGCCGCGGCCGGGGCGGCTCCCACTGCATGACCTGCCCGCTGCAACGCGACCCCGCGTTCTGATCCATACCCTGGAGCCCCACATGTCCTACAACCTGAAGAACCGCAGCTTCTTGAAGGAGATCGACTTCGAGCCGAACGAGCTGCGCTACCTGCTGCGGCTGGCGGAGTCGCTCAAGCTGGCCAAGTACGCCGGCACCGAGGTCAAACGGCTCGAGGGTAAGGAGATCGCGCTGATCTTCGCCAAGACCTCGACCCGTACCCGGTCCGCGTTCGAGGTCGGAGCGTACGACCAAGGCGCGCACGTGACCTACCTGGACCCGTCCGGCTCCCAGCTCGGCCACAAAGAATCGATCGCCGACACCGCCGCGGTCCTAGGCCGCATGTACGACGCGATCGAGTACCGCGGCAACCGGCAGGCCGACGTCGAGGAACTCGCCGCCCACGCTGGCGTGCCGGTCTACAACGGGCTGACCGACGAATGGCACCCCACTCAGATGCTTGCCGACTTCCTGACCATGCACGAGGCCAGCGGCAAACCCTACGATGCCCTCGCGTACGCCTTCGTGGGCGACTGCCGCTTCAACATGGGCCGGTCCCTGCTGGTCACCGGCGCGCTGCTGGGCAGCGACGTCCGCCTCGCCGGTCCCGGCGAGCTCCATCCGCCCAAGGACGTCGCCGACCTGGCCAGGGAAATCGCCGGGCGCACCGGCGCGCGCGTCACGATCACCGAGGACCCCGCGAAAGCGGTCGCCGGCGCCGACTTCATCCACACCGACGTGTGGGTCTCGATGGGGGAGGCCAAAGATGTCTGGGCCGAACGGGTCCGGCTGCTTGCTCCCTACCAGGTCAACGCCGACCTGCTGCGCACGACGCGGAATCCCGCCGTCAAGTTCATGCACTGCCTGCCCGCGTTCCACGACGCGAACACCGTCGTAGGACGCGAGATCATGGAGCACACCGGCATGACCTCCGGCCTGGAGGTGACCGACGAGGTGTTCCGCTCACCAGCCAGCATTGTCTTCGACCAGGCCGAGAACCGCCTGCACACCATCAAGGCCGTCCTCGTCGCCACCCTCGGATAAGCGCCGACGCCGCCCTCGGCGCGGGCATGATGGCCAACCCGGCGGTGCCGGCCAGAGCTGGTGGTCCCTGGGGTTCGAGGCGACCGGTCCGGCGGGCTTGCTGCGCAGCACGCTGGAGGGCGCCGCCGCGCTGATGTTCGCCCAGGCTCCGCCCGGCGGTATGGAACTTGACCTGGGTCACTGTCAGTCCTACGCCGAATGGCTGTCCCGGCTGCGGGTAACCGGCGCGATTCACCCGCGGGAGGGTGAGGAATCCCCGGCGGGCCGGGGGCAGGATCAGGACTCGTCGCCTGAGCGGCGGCGCAAGGCCGCACGGAAATGAGACGAGGAAGGGGAATACCATGGCTGACCTGATCGCCATCGGGTATCCGGACCTGACGACGGCTGACGCCGCTGCCGATGAGGCGCGCCGGCTGGCATCTGATCTGATCATCCAGCCGGACGCGATCGCGGTGATCGTGCGGGACACGGACGGCAGCTACCGCGTCCACACCAACCACCACGCGGTCGGTGCCGGGGCGACCTGGGGCATGTTCTGGGGGTTCTTGTTCGGCTTGCTGTTCTTCATCCCGGTCTTCGGGATGGCCATCGGCGCCGGGATGGGCGCGCTGATGGGGAAGGTGGCCAAGACCAGCATCGACAAGCAGTTCCAGGACCAGGTCCGCGGCATGCTCCAGCCGGGCACCTCGGCGCTGTTCTTGATGGTGGAGAAGGTGACCCCGGACAAGGCCGTGGAGGCGATGAGCAGGTACGGCGGCACGGTCTTGAAGACCTCCCTGTCCAAGGAAGACGAGCAGGAGCTCCAGGACGCCCTGCACGGCGGTCAGGCAGCCGCGCAGTAACCCGCCAGTTCTGACATAGGAGGTTATCAATGACATCGGCGACAATCAGGCCGGCCAGTGGCGCAGGAGGGCGGCACGCGGCAGGCCGCGGCTACGGCCTGCTCATCTTCGCGTCCGTCCTGCTACTCGTAATCAGCTTCTTCAACCTGATCTACGGCATCGCCGCGATCGCCAACTCGCATGTCTTTGTCGCCAACGCGCACTACGTGATCGGCGACCTGCGCGCCTGGGGGTGGGTCACGCTCATCATTGCGGCCCTCCAACTAGTCGCGGCAGGCGGCGTGCTGATGGGCAACCAGCTGGCACGCTGGTTCGCGGTGGCCGTAGTCGGGCTGAACGCCATCGACATGATGTTCTTCATCCCGGCCTACCCGTTCTGGGCGCTGACCATCATCGCCGTGGACGTGGTCGCGTTGTGGGGGCTGTGCGCCTACGGCAGCCGCGAGAACGTGGACGCCGCCTAACACGGCAACGCGCTGACGGCTTCGGCTGGAGCCCGGAGTGCGCCGCACGCGGCGTTACCACGGCGGCGTGACGCTCGAGCTGTTCGGTCGGCTCGGACGCGGACTGCGCGATCGGGCACAGGCTTGGGCTGGCTGATCATCAGTCCCGGCGGGCCGGGTCCGCGCCGGTCCCTGATGCTGCGGTGGGTGCCCTGTGGATGAGCCTGCGCTCGGGTACATCGGGCAGGTCGGCCTGATCAGCCCCCACGGGCTGGGCGATCCGAGGCCCGAACCGCCGGGCTAGCGGATCGGCGGTCGCGCGATGCGCTACCACGCTGAGCAGCACGGTGACGGTGATCACGGCCACCGCCTGGCTGGCGGCGGGCTGGCCGATCTCCTCCAGGGCGAGAAGGGCGAACACCACCGAGGCCAGGCCCCGGGGGCCGAACCAGCCGATCAGCACGACGGCGGTCCGGCCCAGCCGTGCCCCGGCCAAGGCGACCGCGGTCGGCGCCATCCGGATCACCGTCAAGCTGAGCACGGCATACACCACGACCTGCCACGTCAGACTCTGCAGCGCCGTCGCGACCGCGACCGCGCCGAACGCCAGCCAGACCAGCAGCGACACCAGCGCGCCGGTCTCCTCCACGAACGGCACCAGCCGCGTCCCGCGCCGGCCGCCGATCGCGCCGTAAGCGAGGCCGCCCACGAACGCGGCGATGAACCCGTTGCCGTGCAGCGCCAGCGCGGACGCATAGGCGCAGATCGCCAGGCCCAGCACCGCGGATCCCGCGAACCCCTCCGCCGCCCAGCCACGCCGCCGCGCCAGCTTGACCAGCCAGCCCCCCGCCCCGCCGACCGCCGCGCCGATGACCAGGCCCACCGCCAACTCGGCCACGGCTTCACCCGGGCCGGCCGCGTGAGCATGCTCGGCGGTCTGCGCGCCGGCCACTGCGACCAGCACGAACGGAGTGGCGATCCCGTCGTTCAGGCCGCTCTCCACGTTGATCAGCCGCCGGATCCGGGCCGGCACCGCCGGGTTGACCATCATGCCCGCACCCAGCGCCGCGTCGGTCGGCGCCAGCGCCGCGCCCACCAGCAGGGCCAGCCAGACGCTCATGCCGCCGAACAGGGCCAGCGCCAGCAGCGTACCCAGGCCGATCGTCAGCGGCAGCCCCACCCCGAGCAGCCGGGCGTACAGGCCCGCATCCGCTCTAAGCTCCCGCAGCCCTACCCGGGAGGCGTCGGAAAACAGCACCAGCACCAGCGTCGCCTCTGCCAGCCCCTTGACCAGTTCCGGCGCCGGGGTGACGCTCAGCACCGCCAGCGGCGCGTGGGTCAGCACCAAGCCAGCCAGGACGAAGATGATCGGCGCGGTCACATCGAACCGCTCCAGCCGCGCCGACAGAGTCCCCCACGCGAACACCAGCGCCGCCACGATCGCCAGATCCGACTCGCTCATCGCCTCACCCGCCGCATCCCCTGACCCGCCCGCAGCACCGGCCTGGCAGCTCTCTTCACAACTCCGACTCCGCCCCGTGGCGGGTCGGCGGCCGGTATCGAGGGGCGCTTGGGGTCCCGGGCGGCAGTATGCCGCGCATCAGCAGCGGCCCGGGAAAGCGCCCTGCCGACAGCAACCCGATCGCACAGGGTCGAGCGGGGCTGATGAGGCTGTCGTTGCAGGACCTAGCTGCAGGGACCCAATCGCCATGTTCGTTCCCATTCATCCGGCCGGGTAGCCGGTCCCGGCAGGTCCGCCGACGTTCCTGGTCCGCCCGGCTGTCCCGGCAGCATCCCCGCGGGCTGGCCGGTGGCACATCACCCTTCGAGGGGTGAAGCACGCTCGGCTGTCCCGGCAAGCTGTGCGCTGCCCGGCTGCCTCGCCTCGCCCAGCCGCCGTCTTGGGTGCGCGGGGAGCTGGCGCCCCGCGATGCGGGAGCGGTGGTTCACCCCTGGATGGGCGAGGCGCGCGCCCGGTTTGTGCGGAACCGTAAGGCCTATTAACCGCCGACAAGGCCGCAGCGGCCATGAGCAAGTGCGGCGGCACCGTACTGAAGACCTCCTTGTCCAAGGAAGGCGAACAGGAACTCCAGGACGCCCTGCACGGCGCTACCACATAGGGCGCTGCGCGCAAGGAGTCCGCGCCTGGGACGGAAAGGAATCTAATCATGAACATGCCATCCAAGGTAGATGTCGACGAAGCCACAAGGGAGACGCTGGCCGGATTGGCCGTGGGCGATCATGACCTCTTGGCCGAGGGCCTGGAACTGCGTGCAGAATGGCAAACCAGGAGCGGCCTCGACGCTCGTAGCTACGCGCTGGTCAAGATCGCCGCCCTCATAGCGCTCGACGCCCCCCCGGCCTCCTACCTATGGCAGGTGGCTAACGCGCTGGATGCCGGGGCGACGCCGGCGGACCTCATGGGCGTGCTGATAGCCGTCGCACCGCAGGTCGGCGGGCCGAAGACGGTGGCGGCCGCGCCCGAGCTCATGGTGGCCCTCGGTCTGTCTCTACCGGACGAGGCGTAGAACGGGCCAGGTGCAAGCAGTTGCGAGATCCCCGACGTCGGGTCATGCGCAGCCACGGACAGAGACTGGGCGGCCAATGACGGCGATCAACTCTGAGGGGCCGTTTCGGTGGTGCCGGAAGGGGCCCTCGGGCCGGCTACGAGGATATCGATGCTGATTGCCAGGATCCAGGCCGGGAACAGCAATTCCGCCCACGGTGAGATGCCGATGCCGACCAGCAGGACCAGCGCGGTCGCAAGCCCGGCAATGGTGAGCCAGCGGGACACGATCTTGGTGCGCCGCGCAATGGTCACCGTGGTCAGCGTGAATACTGCCGCCATCCGCATTGAGTAGACGTTCAGCAGGAGCGAGGTGACGTTGCGGCCCAGGGCTAGGGTGTCGGCACCCGGCGGGGCGGATGAAGACATGTCCGCGATGAGGCCGCCGGCCACCGCCGCGGCCACGAACATCATGGCGACGAACAGCAGGCCGCTGCCCAGGAACACGGTGGCGAAGAAGCGATCCTCGTGCGCTCCGATCCGGTCCCGGATCACTCCGATGAACCACAGGAAGGCGATTCCGGCGAACGGGACGAGGTTCAGCCCGGTCACCACGGCGGCTCTTTTTCCCGAATCGGTCAGCCACGCGCCGGGGACGGCAGGATTAGCCGGGACAGAAACCCTGAGCAGGGCCAGCGATGAGATCAGGAGCGCGGAAAAGGCGATGCCGGCGACCGCGGCCGCGCGGGGCGTCCTCAGGGCGCTTCTCGTAGCCAGCGGGCCCTGGCCCTCCGGTCGATCGGTCATGGGCGTTCCCTTCCACGGACGGAGCTGTCAGTTGAATAGCTCTGGCGAACGCGCCGCCAACGGCCGCTGCCTGGCATTCGCTTCAGCTCCTGCACGGGTTATCGCCCGGGCGGTGGCGCCACCAGGCTCACGTCGATTATGTCGAGTCCTAGGCTGTTGATCCGCTCCATCAGACCCGAGAGAGCTCGCACCATCGTCTCCGAACGGCCAGCGCCTACGTTCCGCGGTCAGGTGTGACTCGCGGTCTCGGGTTCCTTGGCGGCCTCAGGCTCGGCGATGGGCCTGCCGATCAGCTCGATCAGTCCGAGGACCACCAGCAGGAGGATGACGAGCACGATGACCACGAGCATAGTGGGCTCGCCCCAGAAGACGAATATCAGGGCGAAGAGGGCCACCGCCCCGATGCGCAGGCTTCTGCGGTGCAGGTACGTCCACTGGCCGACCGGGCCGGTGGACACCCCCCTGCGCTCGCCGTAATGCCGGATCCAGTCCACCCCCGACGTCAAGGCCGAGCGGGTCTGGACCGCCGTGTGAGAGGGCCCGGTAAAGAACGCCGCGATGGCGACGACCAGCCCGACCACCAGCACGACACGCAGTCCCTCCCTGAGGAAATGAACAATCGCGTCGTACGCGGAGGCCGCGGCATCGGTGGGGAACGTGCTGCTGGGGACGCTACTGAGGTAGATGGCGCGGGCGATATTCAGGCCGATGCCAAGGATCAGCATGGACGCAGCAAGGCCGAGACCGGCTCCGACCAGGGCCCGTCGGCGGCCCCGGGCGGCCCACACCCCGGCGGCGAGGAGGAGCAGCGCCAGTATGGGCAGCACGATCTTGAGGGTCTTGACCAGCCGGTAGGCGGTCTGCGCCCTCCCGAGGTCCTTCGCCTGGAACAGGGCTAGGGTCGGGGTGACCGGCGGGATGTTGCTGGCGAGCTTGAACCCGTGCGCTACGAGGTCCTCCTTGACTACGGCGATGATGGGGCCGAGGTTGAGGACGATCTGGCCGTTGCGTACGCTGACGGCACCGTTGCCCTGCCCGGAGAGCACCTGGACCAGCGACCGGTGCGCAGCGGTATTGACCTGCACCCAGATGGTGACTACGGCCTGGCTCGTTATGACCGAGTGCACCGTGCTGTGGACGAAGCTGGTAACCGAACTGGCGATCTGCGGGCCGAACTGCTGGAGCAGTGAGCTTATCCGGGTCAGGCCCTTGGCGTTGAGTTGGGCGGCGGCCTGATTGACGACCCCGGTTACGTTAAGGCGGCTGGTGACCTGGGTCGTGATCTCGTCGGTCAGGTAGTCCTGGATGGCCCGGTCGTGGATCAGCGGCTCCACGGTCGCCACGTACCGATCGGTGTTGGAGATCTCGTTGCCAGCCCAGACGCCGATAACGGCCATCACAGAAAGAATGCAGCCCAGGACGATGAGCACAATGGAAACGGGGGTTCGCCAGCTGAAGTGCCGCCGATGAGCCGGGGCGGCCTGGTGCTCGTGCGTCTCGGCTGTCTCGGCACGGAGACGTTCCAGCTCAGCTCGCTCGTCCTGGTCTAGCTCGTGGTGCTCGGCGGCCGCGCCCGGCTCGGGGTTCTCGGCGACCGATTCCGGCTCACCGCCGATATCCGACACAGTCACCTCCGCCGATTCCGCAGGACAACGTAGGTCTCGCTGCCGCGGTGATCATTTCGCTGACCATGGTCATTTCGCTGAACGCACTCTGCTTGGCGTTCTGCCACAGTGCAGGTTCTTACCGGGACGTACCTCATCCGCTCTGCTTGGCGTTCTGCCACAGTGCAGGTTTTTACCGGGACGTACCTCATCCGGCCAGGGTGATCCCGGCGGCGTAGACCTTCATCCCCGCCCCCGACGAAGTCGTCAAGCACCGCGACGGCGGTGATCCCAGCACGAGCCACAAGTCACCTGGCCGGACCGAATACGAGGCGATCACGCTCGAGCGGGGCGTGACCCACGATCTCGCCTTCCAGCAGTGGGCCAGCAAGGTATGGGATTACCAGAATGCGCAGGCCCAAAACGCCGACCCGGAAGTGTCACTTACCGACTTCCGCAAGGACGTGATCATCGACTTCTTCAACGAGGCGGGGCAGAAGGCGGTCTCTTACCACATATACCGCTGCTGGGTGTCGGAGTACGAGGTGCTTCCCGACCTCGACGCGAACGCCAACGCCGTCACGATCCAGCGCCTCAAGCTCGAGAACGAGGGATGGGATCGCGACCCGGCGGTGGTCGAGCCGACGGAGCCGTCCTTAACGGTTGACGGTTAAGTGTCAGCGACGATGGAGAAGTGCAATAAACCGCACCGTACGGCAACGACCAACTATGACCGGCAACGGGTCCAACCGCCTATCTGTGACGCCCCTGGACCCACTAGGAACCTTGAGGTCGGACTCATATCCGCCCGGCGCGCACGCCGGCTATGAGCCTTCCGGCGGAGGTGTGCCGAGGGGCAGAAGATGATCCGAGCGGCCCGTGGCCGGCTCATCTGACCGTGGGTGGATAATCGTCGCCATCGTGGGCTAGTTCACCCGCGCGGGCCCGGAAGGGACAGGAGGATGTCGGCTGGGGCGTCTGCGGATGCGGGATCGTTCGGCCTTACCGTGGTCTATCTGGTCCGGCATGGGCAGACTCCGCTGAATGAGTCCGGTGTGCTGCGCGGCCTGGCTGACCCGCCGCTGGATGAGATCGGGCGTCGCCAGGCTCGGCGGCTGGGGGCCGCACTGGGGCCCCGGGGACTGGCCTCCGTTGTGTCTAGTCCGCTGTTGCGGGCACGGCAGACCGCCCAGCCGGTCGGCGAGCGAGCCGGGCTGGAAGTGGCCGTCGATCAGTGCCTGCTCGACCGGGATTACGGGCCATGGACAGGCATCAGCGGTAAGTCGGTGACGGACCGGTGGGGCTCGGTCGACCGGGCCCCGGGTGTCGAGCCGCGCTCGGCGGTCCGGGACCGGGCCGTGCGGGGGCTGGCAGGCATCGCCCGGCACCACCCTGGCGGCACCGTGGTCGTGGTCAGTCATGACGCCGTGAACCGCGAGGCGCTGGCCGCGTTCGATGCCGGCCTGGGCGATCCGGACGCGATCCCGCAGGACAACGGGTGCTACAACACGCTGGAATGGCGCGGCGGGCGCTGGGCTGTCCTCGGCGTCAACGAACTACCCGAGCCGTAGTAGCTGGCTGGGCGGCTGGGGTCTTACTCCCGTCACAGGTTATGGCCCGCAGCGTAATGTCGGGCGAGCTTCTCACCCTGGCCATGTGAGCGTCGAAGGCGTGCCGGTCATCTGGGTTCTCACGGATGAATGCGGCCATCCGCACCGCTTCGGGGTCGCGCTTTTGATCGAACAGCGCGTCCAGGTCGGCATCTTCGATCGGCCGCAGTGCGATAACCGGCATGGGTCTTGCCTCTCTGGTCCTGCCGTCTGCTGTGTGGCTGGTCAGCTGGAACGTTCGCCCGCCGTGTAGAGCTTTTATCGGTGGACACGGGACGGCCTGGATGGACACCCTCAGGCGGCCGGGCGCAGATCCATCGCGAAGACGACGGGGCCCGCAGCGGAGATCACGGTGAAGCCCAGATGCCGGTAGAAGCCGACCGCCCGCTGGTTGGCGGGCCAGACGAAGAAGTGCAGCCCCGCCGATCCCTGCTCTCGCAGCGCGCGCATCAGCGTGTTCATCAGCTGCCGTCCCAGTCCTTGCGACTGCAGCCTCGGCACCAGGTTGATGTGCAGGTGAGAGGGATAGTCCTCGGCGAGCTCGTCCGGAACCGTAAGCGGAACATGGATGAAGCGGGCCGCGCGCTGATCCGGCGTCCACTGATCCGGCGGAAGCCCGGATGGGGGCGCCGGGTACCGCTCGCGCAGCGCCGGCCACCAGTCGGCCTCCAGTCTGGGCGAAAAGCCCTGCGTGTCGATAGCGGGAAATGCGTCGACAACGATGTTTGCTTTCTCGACGTTGAGCGGCGTGTCGCCTGACCCGCTTGAGCGCTGTTTAACCTGCCCGCCGCGGGTAGGTGATAGCCAGATTGTCAGCGAGGATGGGTGTGCGAATGGTGACTGAAGCGGGAGGGCATCTCCCCGAGGATTTCAAAGAGCTGCACGATGCACTGGTAAATACCGACAGCGTCGAGCAGTTCCTGCACGAAATGGCCGTCCTGGCGGCCCGCCTGGTCGGCGGTGACCTGTCCTGCGGGATGACCATGCGGTCCAACGGGCGGCCGGTCACGGTGGCGTGCAGTGACCCGGTGGCCGCGACGGTAGATGCGGTGCAGTACGAACTCGACAACGGGCCGTGCCTGCACGCCATGCGCGACGGCCACGTGGTCCGCATCGAGGACACCGCGGACAAGGCGCGCTGGCCCGAGTTCGAGCAACGGGCGGCCTCCCACGGAATCCGATCGTGCCTGGCGCTGCCGCTGAGGTCGGAGGGCCGGAGGGTCAGCGCTCTCGACCTGTACGCGCGCGACGCGTCGGCCTTCGGCGCAGCCGAAGCCCAGCGCGCCGCCGATTTCGCCGAGAACGCGTCGGGAGCCCTGACGCTCGCCATCCGGCTGGCCTCGCATGCGGCCCTCATCGAACATCTGCGTTCGTCCTGGTCTCCCGGACCGTGATCGATCAGGCACTCGGGATAGTCATGGCCCGGGAGCAGTGTACGCAGGCCCGTGCCTTCGCTATCCTGCGCTCCGCATCGCAGAACAGAAACGTAAAACTGCGTGCCATTGCCAGCGCAATCGTAACTAGTGTCAGCGGCGAGCCCCCGCAGCCGTCGCCGACCTTCGATGATGACTTACCGGTCCGTGGTCGCCAGGTAATGGCCGTCAAACCAGGTAAAAGTCCTAGTGATTATTATCTCTCTAGGCGGCCCCGCCGTCGGTATCTGCCGTGGTCGTGGCATTCCCGCCGAACGCATTGTCGCGGTGCGCCGCCGAATCACGGGAAGCTGCTGAATCACGCTGAGCCCTGAACGGGCGAAGCCGCTAGCGACGCGGCCACGCTTGGATAAGTGTCCAGCAGGCGATCGACACCGGTAAGGGCCAGTACCCGTTGTACCGCCACCGTGCTGACGACTAGGCGGATCTCACTCTGACTGGCCTCGGCGCGCCGGAAACTGCGAGCCAGGGCGCTCACTCCGGCCGAGTCGCAAAAGGTGGTCCTGCTCAGGTCGGCGATCAGCAAGGCCGCACCCTGATTGAGGACCGAGAGCAGGTCTTCGCGGACCTGATCGGCATTAGTGATGTCTATCTCCGCGGGCAGCGTCACGACCGCGGTCTGGCCGATCCAAAGCACCGGATAGTGCTCGTGGGACATGGCAACCACCGCCCATTCATCGCTGGAGGGCGGGCCACGTCTCCGGACCCGGAAAGGAAAGCGGGGTCGGCTGCCGCCGCCGCGCTGCGAACATTATTCACGGCGCCATGGTGACGTGCAAGCGCTTGCTGAGATGCCTACCCGGCGGGGGCCTTTCCTGGTCGTAGCCGGAGCGTCCACCCACCTAGCCCGCGCGGAGCAGGATGCCGCGGATGAACGCGGCCTGCCCGGCGTGCTGCAGGCCGTCGGCGATCACGCTGATCAGCCGGACGCCGAGGGTCACCGGCGGGTCCCACCGCTCGTCCACCACCCGCGACAGGTCCGCGTCGGTGACCCCGGACACCAGAGCGACAGTCTGCGCGTTCACCGCGTCGTGGTAGGACGTGAGCAGGTCCCCTGAGGAGACCCGGACCAGGGCCACCTGCGCGGAGCTGTGCCCGTAGCCGATCGCGCCCGGATCGAACGGCAGCCCGAACCGGTCCATGAAACCGGGCCACACCTGCTCCACCCCGAACGCGTCGGCCACGTGATCGTCCTGGACCCGGGCCAGGTGCCAGCACAGCCACGCGATCGAGTTCGCGTCCTCGTCCAGCCGGGCGGCCAGCTGGGCCGCGGACAGCCCGTCGACCGCTTCGTGCACGGTCTCCTGCACTCGTCCGAAAGCGTCCGTCAAAAGCTCCGCCGTGGTCACAGCCGTGTACCCCTTTCAAATTCAAAAACAGAATTTATCGGAACGGCCATTCTGCTTCACTCCGGGCACCCCCTCCGCCGCCCGGATCCCCGAACGCCCCTGGTGACACGCCGCGCCTACCTGGCCCGGGCGCCGCCTGGTCGCCGCACCGGTCCGCGCGAGGTACCGTTCCGATCGTGTCAGCAGGCGGCCCAGACTGTGTTAGTCCCCGCGGACCCACCCCAGCGGACGTTCCCTCGGTGACCGAACTGCTCGCCGCGGCGGTGGCGGGCATCGGCGGTGCGGAACGACCCGGCCAGGTCGCGATGGCCGAGGCGGTGCAGCACGCCATCGACACCGGCGAGCACCTCGCCGTCCAGGCCGGGACCGGCACCGGGAAGTCGCTGGCCTACCTGGTCCCGGCCATCCGTCACGCGGTGATCACCCGCAGCACCGTGGTGGTGGCCACGGCCACCATCGCGTTGCAGCGCCAGCTGATCGACCGTGACCTGCCGCGCCTGGTCGCCGCGGTGGCGCCGGTGCTCGGCCAGGAGCCGGCGTTCGCCATCCTGAAGGGCCGCCGCAACTACCTGTGCCTGCACCGCCAGCGCGGCGGCCCGGCCGACGACCCGCAGGACGGATTGTTCGAGCCGGTGGACACCGGCCCCGCCTCACCGCTGGGCCGGCAGGTCAAGCGGCTGCACGAGTGGGCCGAGGAAACCGTCACCGGGGACCGGGACGAGCTGGTCCCCGGCGTGCCGGAAGCGGCCTGGCGCCAGGTCTCGGTCAGCGCGCAGGAATGCATCGGCGCCGCGCGCTGCCCGTTCGGCTCGCGGTGCTTCGCCGAGAAGGCCCGGGAAACGGCGGCCAAGGCGCACGTCGTGGTCACCAACCACGCGCTGATGGCCATCGACGCGACCTCGGACATCGAGGTGCTGCCCGGACACGACGTAGTGATCATCGACGAGGCCCACGACCTGGTGGACCGGGTCACCTCGGCCACGACCGGCGAGCTGTCCGGCTCCGCGGTCGATACCGCCGCCCGCCGCGCCGGGCGCCTGACCGAGCCGGGTGGCGCGGCGGGCGGAGCCCCGGCCGTGGCCGATCAACTGCGTCAGGCCGCCGCAGCGCTCACCGTGGACCTGGGTGACGCCCCGGCCGGCCGGATGGACATGCTGCCCGATACGCTCGCCGCGACGCTGAAGTCGGTCCAAGACGCGGCCAAGGCCTGCACCGACGCGATCACGGCCAGCGCGGCGGGCCTGGAGGAAGACCCGCCCCGGCTCGCGGCGGCGCGGATGACGCTGGCTTCCCTTGATGAGCTGCACCGAACCGCCGGGCGGATCCTCGGCTCCTTCACCGAGGCGCTCGAAACCCGCCCCGAGGTCGTCTGGCTGGACCGGCCGTTCATCGAGGACGCGCGGCGGCCGCCCGCCCTGCGGGTAGCGCCGCTCGAGGTCGGCCCCGTGCTACGCGAGCGCCTGTTCGGCGAGCGTACCGTCACCCTCACCTCGGCTACCCTCGCCCTCGGCGGCTCCTTCAACCCCCTGGCCAGCCAGTGGGGCCTGAACCTTCCCGGCGGCGATCAGCTGTCGTGGACCGGCCTGGATGTCGGCTCCCCGTTCGACCATCCGCGCAGCGGCATCTTGTACGTGGCCCGGCATCTCCCGCCGCCCGGCCGGGACGCCCTGCCCGAGGCCTACCTGACCGAGCTCGAGGAGCTGATCGAGGCCGCGGGCGGCCGCACCCTCGGGCTGTTCTCGTCCATGCGGGCGGCCGTCCAGGCGGCTGGCGCCCTGCGCGAACGCGTCGAGCAGCCGCTGCTTTGCCAGGGCGACGACGTCACGGCCCAGCTGGTCAGGCAGTTCGCGGAGGACGAGCCGACCTGCCTGTTCGGCACCCTGTCCCTGTGGCAGGGCGTGGACGTGCCCGGATCCTCGCTGCGGCTCGTCGTCATCGACCGGATCCCGTTCCCGCGGCCCGACGATCCGCTGGCCTCGGCCCGGCAGCGCGCGGTGGCGGCGCGCGGCGGCAACGGGTTCATGACGGTGGCGGCGGCGCAGGCGGCGCTGCTGCTGGCCCAGGGCACCGGCCGGCTGCTGCGCACGATGACCGACCGCGGCGTGGTGGCGGTGCTCGATCCCCGGCTGGTGACAGCGCGTTACGGCGACTTCCTCCGCGCGTCGCTGCCGCCGTTCTGGACGACCACCGACCCGGCACTGGTCCGGGCCGCGCTGCGCCGCCTTTCGGCCGCGGACTCCTTACCGGGGCATTAACCCTCTTACCGGTACATTAACTCCGGGTGCTGGTACGGATATTGACGCGTGATGCTGGGTAACACTTAGGGAACTACAGGAAGTGTTGAGCCGTTGGGCAGGGGACTGGCTTACCCGGTCACAGCGGGGGTAGGGACAGTGGGGGTAGGCACAGCGGGAGGTCGGGCATGCGGGCGGCGCCGCGCGAGCGTAAGCGGCACGTGCTCCGCTGGGTTGCGGTCGGGGCGGTCGTCATCCTCGCCGCGGGCACGCTGGCCGCTTATCTGAAGTACCGCGCGGTCTACGACAGCATCACCCGGGTCACCGTTCCGGGGTCCGAACTCGGCCAGCGCCCGCAGGAGTTCAGTACTGCCGCGGAGAACATCCTGGTCTACGGCGATGACAGCCGGAAGGGCCTGGATGCGCACGAGCAGTACATCCTGCACACCGGCAGCGACCAGACCGATAATACCGACACCATCATGATCATCCACCTGTCGCCGGGTCACCACGAGGTCACCGTGATGAGCATCCCGCGCGACACCATGGTGCCGATGTACCAGTGCGACAGCGGGCCCGGCTACACCGGCCAGCAGGCCGACCCTAACTCCTACGTGCAGATCAACGCGCTGCTCGAGATCGGCGGGCCGGTGTGCCTGTGGAAGACGGTCGAGCAGCAGACCGGCATCTTCATCAACCACTTCATCGGGCTCGGCATGCTCGGCTTCGTCAAGGTCGTCAACGACCTGGGCGGCGTCAATGTCTGCGTGCCGTATAAGGTGAACGATCCCGTGTCCGGCCTCAGCCTCCCGGCCGGCGAGCAGCACATCAACGGGGTCCAGGCCCTGGCCTTCTGGCGGACCCGGGAGGACATCGGGACCGGGTCGGACCTGCAACGGATCCAGCGTGACCAGTTCATGTCCGCGCAGGTGGTGAAGGGGGTGCTGAGCAGCGGGCTGCTGTCCAACCCGCTCCGGCTGCTCTCCGTGGTCACCGACGCCGCCGCCTCGATGACGACCGACAGCGGCATGACCGTCTCGGACCTGGTCAGCATCGCCGAGAGCCTGCGCAACGTATCAAGTAAGAACGTCCAGTTCATCACCGCGCCGAACCAGGCCTGGCCGCCCGACCCGACCGCCCGCGTTCAGTTCGCGCAGCCGCAGGCCGACGAGGTGTTCTCCGCCATCGCACACGACGTGACCGTGCCGAAGGTCAAGGTCACGCCGTCGGCCACACCCTCGTCCGGGGGGGCGCAGGTGCTCACCACCAGCCCGTCCAACGTCAAGGTCAAGATTCTCAACGGCTCCGGCGTGGCCGGCATCGCCAGCCAGGCCGCGACCGGGCTGACCAGCCGGGGCTTCGACGTGACCGGCACCGGGAACGCCGCCAGCTTCGCCTACACCAACTCGGTGATCGAGTACTCCTCCACCGCCGACTTGGCCGCGGTGAACACCCTCAAGCAGCAGCTGACCAACGTCACCGACCTGCAGGACAGTACCCTGACGCCCGGCACGGTGGAGCTGATCCTCGGCTCAGACTTCACCGGCCTGGCCCCGCAGAGCCCCGCGGCCCAGGTTTCCGCCACCCCCGGCACGTCGGCCACCCAGAGCGGCTCGGCCACCCAGAGCGGCTCGGCCACCCAGAGCGGCTCAGCTAGCCCGAGCGGCTCGGCCAGCCCCAGCGCGTCCGGCTCCGCCGTGGCCAGCCTGGCCCAGTCCAACGGCGGCATCACCGCGGCGGCCAGCTGCGCCAGCGACAGCTCAGCCTTCGCCGGCCCGCTCAGTCCATAAGCACGGGGCCCTGAGCCTGGCCGTCGTACGCGTCAGCGCGGCACGATGGCGCCGACGTCGGCGACCGCCTCCGGGAGCCTGCGCATGCTGGTCACGCGGCGCTCGGCCAGCTTGGCCGGATGCCCGGTGCCGTCCCGGTCGACCCAGACCTTACGCAGGCCGAGCCGGGCCGCGGGCAGCATGTCGTGTACCCAGCTGTTGGCCACATGGATCCAGTTCGCTGGGGTCACCGAGGTCTGGTCGGCGAACGCCCGGAAGTGCCCCAGGTCCGGCTTGTAGCTGCCCACCTGCTGGGCCGTCACCACCAGGTCGAACGGCACCGGCAGGTGCGGCCGGGTGGTGGCGAACAGGTCGTCGTCGCAGTTGGTCAGGATGGCCAGCCGCCAGCCCTGCCCGCGCAGCGCGGCCAGGGCGGGCCCCGCGTCCTCGAATACCGGCATGTCCGGCCAGGCCCGGACGAACGTCGCCTCGCCGCCGTCGGGCAGGGTGATCCCCTCGTGCCGGGCCGCCGAGGCCAGCCCCGCGGTCAGCACCTCCCGGTACGGCATCCAGCCCGGACCCGCCTCGAGTTCGAGCTCGGCCTGATGGTAGGCGCTGAGCAGCCGGTCCGCGTCACGCCCCGCGACCTTCTCCAGCGGCCCGCCCATGCCGGTGTTCCAGTCCGCGATCGTCCCGTAGCAGTCGAACGTCAGCCACTTGTCCGCCACTGCTCACCTCCACTCGCCGGTCCGTCCAGCATCCCATTTCTGATTAATTTCTGCTGGCGGCTCACTTCAGCTCGGACGCCTCGGCCAGCCGGTAGAAGATCTCGGTCTCCAGCAGGCTGGGGTCCTCGTGCCAGTCGCCGTAGACCTCCCAGCGCTCGCCGGTGAGGTCCCGGCCCCGGGCCGCGCACCAGCGCAGGACCGCCTCATGGGCCGCGCCGAGCGCTTCGTAGGGCCCGCGATGGATGGTCACGGCGGCCAGGCCCGCCGGCAGCGCGGATGGCCGGACCCGCCCGGCGGCCGCGAACGGGCCGGCGACCTCGACGCCGACCTCGACGGCGACTCGGTCCGAGCCGGGCAGGTCCCGGTAGAGCATCACGTTGCAGCCGCCGTGCGCTCCGGTCTGGCGCAGGCAGGCGTATACCTCGTCGAGGTTCCCGCGCCACTGGCCCGGGAACTTCTGCCAGCTGGTGGTCCAAGCCACCGCCGCGATCGCCCGGTGCGGCTGAGCGGCTACCTCAATCTCGTATGTCATGCCAGGCCCCCCGGTGAGCGCATCCGCGCGACGGAATCCAGCAACAGCTCCACGAGCTCAGTAAACCGGGTGTCGGGCTCGCCGAAGATTACCGCGCCGGCCTCGACGGCCAGCGGCGCGTTCGCCTCGCCGATCATCTCGGCCCGCCGGCCCAGGGAGTAGCGCTCGTCGCCACCCGCGATCGCCTGGCTGACCGCCTGCTCTTCGACGCAGAAGCCGATGGTGAAGTCGTGCAGCAGGACCAGGCCCCGGGTGGCGTCCGGCAGCGTGAATCCCTGGCGGACGAGGGTGCCGAAGGTGACCTCTTGCCGCCGGACCACGTCCGGGTCGGTCAGCGTGGTACCGCTGAAGGCCTTGGCCCCGTCGCGGTGGCCGAGCAGTTCCTTCCGCACGGTCGCGGCGTAGGTCCGCATCACCTCGGGCCAGGGCAGGTCGGGCGGCAGCCCGGCCATCTCGTCGCCGATCCGCCGCCAGATCTGGGTCGCCATCTCGTCGAGCAGCGCCTGTTTGCTCCGCACGTGCCAGTAGAGCGCGGGGGCCTGGACCCCCAGCCGGGACGCCAGGGCGCGCACCGTGAGGCCGTCCATCCCCGCCTCGTCCAGCAGGTCGAGGGCCGCCTGCACGATGGCGGCCTTGGTTAGTCCGGCACGCATGGTTTGACAGTTTAACAGCGTTAAGGCATTCTGGCATCGTCACTTAACAACGTTAAGGAGGTCGGGGATGAAGGCGGCAGTGGTGCTTTCAGCGGATTCGGTTCCGGTCTACGGCGACTTCGCCGAGCCGGGGCCCGGCCCGGGTATCCAGGTCGTGGAGCTGGTGGCCGCGGGCATCCATCACGTCACCCGGTCGGTAGCGGCTGGCCGGCACTACGGCAGCAACGGGGCCTACCCGATCGTCCCCGGCCTCAACGCGGTAGCCCGCACCCCGGACGGCCAGCTGGTCTTCACCTCCTCCGCTCCGCCGCCGTACGGCACCTTCGCCGAGCGCATCGCCTCGCCCGACGCGATGCGGTTCCCGCTGCCGGACGGAGCCTCGCCCGAGGCCGTCGCCGCGGGCGTCAACCCGGGTATGGCCTCCTGGCTGCCGCTCCAGGCCCGGCAGGCCGAGGCCGGGAAGCTCACCACGGTGCTGATCCTCGGCGTGACCGGGATGTCCGGCTTCCTCGCCGCGCAGAACGCCGGGCTGCTCGGCGCCCCTCGCGTCGTCGGCGCCGGACGCAGCCGCCCGGGCCTGGACCGCGCCGCCGCCGCCGGCGCAGAAGCCGTCGCCCTTACCGGCGACCGCGACACCGACGCCGAGGCCCTGGCCACGGCCCTGGACGGGGACGCACCCGGCCTGGTGCTCGACTTCGTGTGGGGTTCCGTCGCCGAGACCGCCTTCAGGGCCCTCGGCCGCCGGGGTCCGCGCGAGGACACCGCGGACATCAGGTACGTCCAGATCGGCGCGCTCGCCGGAGCCGAGGCCGCCGTACCCTCCGCGCTGCTCCGCAGCCGGAAGCTGACCATCTCGGGCAGCGGGGCCGGCTCGATTCCCGCGGCCGAGATCAAGGCCCAGCTCCCGCGCTACATTCAGCTCATCGCCGGCGGCTCGGTCCAGGTGCCGTTCCGGACCTTCCCGCTGTCCGACGTGGCCTCGGCCTGGACCGCCTCGGCCGAATCCGGCCCGCGCGTGGTCCTGATCCGGGACTGAGCAGTATCGTTCCGGTCGTGATCGACACCGTGGCCTGGGTACGGCTGGAGCGCGACCGGATCCTGTGCGCGCGGCCCCGCGAGAAGGACATCTTCTACATCCCTGGCGGGAAGCGCGAAGGCGGGGAAACCGACCTGCAGACGCTGCGGCGCGAAATCGCCGAGGAGCTCACGGTCACATTGCTCCCCGAGACGGTGCGGTACGTCGGCACCTACCAGGCCGGCCAGGTGCGGATGAGCTGTTACACCGGGGATTATGCGGGGACCCTCGCGGCCAGCAGCGAGATCGACGAGCTGGCCTGGTTCTGCTACGCGGACCGCTCCCGGGTCCCCCCGGTTGACCAGCTGCTCTTCGACGACCTCAAGGCGTCCGGGCAACTACGCTGACGTGGCCCGATCCAGCGCACTACCACCTGAGCTGGGCGATCATGTCGTAGTCGGCCGCGGCGTAGCCGACCAGGCCTGCCGATAGCGTGAAGATCCACTCCGCCACGCCGAGCGACAGCGCCAGGCGGCTGCAGCGAGCGCAGAAGTGCGGCTCGTCCAGCCGGACCGAGTCGTCCGCCTCGAGCCGCACGTAGATCAGCTTCGCGCCCGGCAACAGCCGCCAGCCGTCCCCCTCGCGGGCCAGCGTGATCGCCCGCTGCTCGGCGTGGGTCCGGCACTGGTCGTGCTGGCCGAAGTCTGCGACCTTGCAGTAGCAGTGGTCCTCGCCCGGGAACGGCACCCCGTTGGTGCCCCAGCCCAGCATGCTGCCGTCCTTGACCAGCACCGCGGCGTGCCGGGTCCGGGCGTGGGAATCGCGCGCCAACTCGGCGGCCCGCTCCACCATCTGCTCCGCGAATAGGCTGTCGTGGCGCTTCAGCGGGCGCCACTGCGGCCCCTGGGGCCCGGGCTCTGCTTGCATGGCCAATACGCTACGGGAAGCGCGCCCGGACCAGGCGGGGAAGGGCCGCCGGACCGGTGACGGGCCGGAACCGGGCCGATGCCGCGCCCAGGGCCTGGTACTCGTCGTCGGTCAGGTCGATGTCGGCGGCGGCCACGTTGCTCTCCAGCTGCTCCAGGTTCGAGGCACCCGGGATCGCCACCACGGCAGGCCGGTGGATGGTCCAGGCCAAGGCGACCTGGGCGGGCGTGGCTGAGTGCGCGTCCGCCACCTCGCGCAGGGTGGCGATCAGGTCGCCGGCCCGCTCCAGGTTCTCGGGCAGGAACAGGGCGCTGGCGGTCCGGACCCGGTTCACTGGCCGGTGATCCCGGTCGTACCGGCCGGAGAGCAGTCCCTGCGCGAGCGGGCTGTAGGCGATCACGAGGTGACCGGTTGACGCGGCGAACGGCAGCAGGTCCTGCTCCGGCGACCGGGCGACCAGGCTGTACTGGACCTGGTTGCTCAGTACCCGGCCGCCCAGCGCCGCCTCGGCGGCTCGCCAGCGGTCCAGGGAGTAGTTGCTGACCCCGACCTCGCCGACCAGCCCGACGCGCTGCAGCGCCCGCATGCCGCGCATGATCGTTCCGTCCCGGACCAGCGGATTGGGCTGGTGCACCTGGTACAGGTCGAGCCGGCGGACTCCGAGCCGGTTCGCGCTGGCCACCGCGCGCTGCTCCACCACCGGGGCGACCGGCAGGACCGGGAAGATCTTCGTGGCCAGGAAGGCCGACTCCCGGTCCTCGCCGAGGGCTTCGCCCAGGATGCGCTCGCTGCGGCCGAAACCGTAGATCTCGGCGGTGTCGAACAGGGTCACGCCCAGTTCCAGCGCCCGGCGCACGATGGCGTGCGCCTCCTGCCCGGCGTAGGACGCCCCGTAACCCCACTCCCGCGAGCCGAATTGCCACGTGCCCAGCCCGATCCGGGAGATCCGCGCGACCGCGGGGTCGGGGGTGGCGCTCAAGTACCTCATGCCACCAGGCTAAAGGACGCTGCGGAACCTCGGTGACACGCCGTGTGACCTGGACATCTGTGACACGGGGGCATTAAAGGGGGAGCATCAGCGCTGTGCAGACATTCCAGATAGGAAGGCCACGCCAATGCTCCCGGAGCCGACCATACCAAAGCGGGGTGCCGCCGCATCGGCCCCGCAACCGTGGGTGATGACTCCGTTGTTCTGCGTGCCGGATGAGGACGAGCCTGCCCCGGTCCCGGCTCCGGTTATCCCCGGGCGCGGGGCGGCGCGTCCGCCCGGCCGCGGCCGGCGTGCGAGCCCGCGTGGTCCCGCGGGTCGGGCCAAGCGTGACGGCCTGTCAGATCCGCCGGATCTGCTGACCGTCACCGCGCACCGGCTCCGGCGGGCGCTGGCGCGCAGCTTCCTGCGCTACGGCGTCCCCGGGGATCCCGAGGTGGCCGTGCACGCGGCCATGAACGTCATCGAGCCGGTGCTGCAGGCGCGGGACACCGAGATCGTACGGCTGCGCCGGCTGATGCCGGCCAAGCGCCCCAGCCGGTAGCTCCCGCCCGGCACCCGGCACGTAGGATGCCGGGATGCACGTGGTGGTGACCGGAGGTGCCGGTTTCCTGGGCTCGCGGCTGGCCCGCGAACTGCTGGCGACCGGAGCGCTGCCGGTCGCGGGCGGCGCGCCCCGCACGCTGTCCCGCCTGACGCTCATCGACCGGGCGCCCGCGCCACCGGACCTGGCCGCCGACGGCCGGGTCAGCGTGATTCGCGGCGACCTCGCCGAGTTGCTGGACAACGACGCGACGGCCCGGGACGCACTGGCCGGTGCCGAGCTGATCTTCCACCTCGCGGCGGCCGTCAGCGGCGAATGCGAGGCCGACTTCGACCTCGGCCTGCGGGCCAACCTGCAGGCCACCTTGGCGTTGCTGGCGTCCTGCCGCGCGCTCGGGACCTGCCCTGTACTGGTGTTCGCGAGTTCTGTCGCCGTGTTCGGCGGATCGGCCGGGACGGTCATCACCGATGACACCTGGCCCACCCCGCAGACCAGCTACGGCACGCAGAAGGTCATGTGCGAGTACCTGTTGGCCGACTACACCCGCAAGGGCTTCCTGAACGGGCGGGCCGTGCGCCTGATGACCGTCAGCGTGCGCCCGGGCCGCCCCAACGCCGCGGCCTCGGGCTTCCTGTCCGGCATCATACGGGAGCCGCTGGCCGGCCAGCGCGCCGTCTGCCCGGTCGATCCGGGCACCGAGGTGGCGCTGGCCTCGCCGGCCAAGGCCATCGGCGCGCTGCTGTGCGCCGCCACGTTCTCCGACCAGGCATGGGGCGGCCGCCCCGCCCTCACCATGCCCGCACTGACCCTGACCGTCGCGGATATGGCCGCCGCCCTGACCCGGGTTGCCGGGCCGCAGGTGAGCGCGCTGATCGACTGGGTCCCCGATCCAGCGGTGGCGCGGATGTTCGCGACCTGGCCCGCCCGGATCCAGGCCGAGCGGGCCGCCCGGCTGGGCCTGGCCCCCGACCCCGACTTCGACTCCGTGATCAGGATGCACCTCGCCGAATCATGACCGACCTGGTGCTCGACGCGCTGCGCGAGCCGATCATCCGCGGGGCGCTGGGCGCTCCCGGCAGGCCCCGGCTCCCCGTGGTGGTGCTCAGCGCCACCGAGGGACGTCCGGTCCGAGTCCGCCGCCGCTGGACCGCTCTGCACGTCGGCTTGGCCGCCGAGCGCGGCGGCACCTACATCGTCGTCCAAGGCAGCGGCCACGCGGTGCACCTGCACAGCCCGGCACTGGTGGCCGAGGCCATCCTCGGGTGCGCCCAGTGATTTCATGGGACCGTGAGCGAGTACACCTACCAGCAGGGGTTCGGGAACGAGTTCGCCAGCGAAGCGGTGCCGGGAGCGTTGCCCGCGGGGCGCAACTCGCCCCAGCGCGCGCCGCTCGGCCTTTACGCGGAACAGCTCAGCGGCACCGCGTTCACCCAGCCGCGGGCGGTCAACCGCCGGACCTGGGTGTACCGGATCATGCCGTCGGCGGCGCACCCGAGGTTCGCGCGGATCGGCAACGGGACGCTCCGCGGCACCCCGTTCGACGAGATCGAGCCCGACCCGAACCGGCTGCGCTGGGACCCGCTCCCGATGCCGGCCGCGGACGCCGACTTCATCGACGGGCTCTACACCGTCGCGGGTAACGGCGACCTGCGCACCCGCAACGGGATGGCCGTGCACCAGTACGCCGCGAACCAGTCCATGACCAGCAGGTACTTCGTCGACTCCGACGGCGAGCTGCTGTTCGTGCCCGAAGCAGGCCCGGTCACCCTGCACACCGAGCTCGGGCCACTGGCCGTGGCGCCCGGCGAGATCGCGGTGGTCCCGCGCGGCATCAGGTTCCGGGTCCAGCTGCCGGCCGGACCCGTCCGCGGTTACCTGTGCGAGAACTTCGGCGCCGCGTTCACCCTGCCCGAACGCGGCCCGATCGGCGCGAACGGCCTGGCTAACGAGCGCGACTTCCTGGTCCCGGCGGCTCGCTACGAGGACGGTACGGGCCCGGTGCAGGTGGTGCAGAAGTTCGGCGGGAACCTCTGGGCCGCCGACTACGACCACTCGCCGCTGGACGTGGTTGGCTGGCACGGGAACTACACGCCCTACAAGTACGACACGGCCAACTTCATGGTGATCGGCACGATCAGCTTCGACCATCCAGACCCGTCCATCTTCACCGTGCTCACCTCACCCAGCGAGCTGCCCGGCCTGGCCAACGTGGACTTCGTGATCTTCCCCCCGCGCTGGCTGGTCGGCGAGGACACCTTCCGCCCGCCCTGGTACCACCGCAACGTCATGTCCGAGTACATGGGCCTGGTGCGCGGCGTCTACGACGCCAAGGCCGAGGGGTTTGAGCCCGGCGGGGCGAGCCTGCACAACACGTTCACCTCGCACGGCCCGGACGCCGAGACGTTCGCCCGGGCCAGCACGGCCGAGCTGCGCCCGCAGAAGATCGACGGCACGCTGGCCTTCATGTTCGAGAGCCGGTGGATGATCATCCCTACCCAGCAGGCCATGCGGGCCGGCCACCGTCAGCAGGACTACGACGCCGTCTGGGGCAACCTGACACGATCGTTCAGGACGTAGCCTTAACGCGGAGGCACGATGTACATTCCCGCTCATTTCGCGGTCGACCCGGTGGCGGTCGACGAACTGCTGGCCAGGCACGGCGCGGCCGACCTGATCACGCTGACCGAGGACGGCCTGCTGGCCACCATGCTGCCGTTCGCCTACGAGCCGTCGGCCGGCTCCCGCGGCGCCCTGTACGGGCACGTGGCCCGCAACAACGATCAGTGGCGCAAGCCGGCCCGCGGCGAGTCGCTGGCTATCGTCCGCGGCCCCGACTCCTATGTGTCCCCGTCCTGGTACGCGGCCAAGGCCGAGCACGGCCGGGTGGTCCCCACCTGGAACTACGTCACGGCCCACGTTTACGGGCGGCTGATCGTGCACGACGACCCCCGGTGGGTCGAAGACGTCGTACGCCGCCTGACGGCCAAGCACGAAGCCGCCCGCCTGGCTTCGCCTGGGCAGCACATGCCTTGGTCGCCCGACGACGCGCCGCGCGCGTTCATCGAGGGCCAGCTGCGCGCCATCGTCGGCCTGGAGCTGGAGATCACCCGGATCGAGGCCAAGGCCAAGCTGAGCCAGAACCGCCCGGTGGGCGACATCGCCGGCATCGTCGATGGCCTGGCCGCCCGCGGCGACGATCCGATGGCTACCGCCGTCGAGCACGCCAACGCCGAGCGCGTGAATGGCGCTCCCGCCGGACACTAACGTCCCCGCACCCTCGGACCGCCGGGCACCGACGCCCCCGCACCCTCGGACCGCCGGGCACCGACGCCCCGCCCTCGGGCCGCCGGACACCGACGCCCCCCGCACACTCGCACCACTCACCGAGCCGAGGCACCACGTTTCGTTCGGCTAACTAAAGACTGGTTACGGCGGGGATGACTTCTGAGGCGATCACCTCGAGCGGGGTTACCTGCCACACGTTGACCACCGCGCCGATCGCGGCCTGGAAGCCCAGGTCCGCCAGTCGGCCGAGTTGGTCGACCACCTCGGCCGCCTTCTCGCCCTTTTCGCCCACATCGAAGATGAAGTAGCAGGTCTTGGTGATCTCGTCGTAGTCGCGGCCCTCGGCCTCGCAGTGCGCGCGCAGCACGTCGAGCTTGCGGGCCAGGTCGGGGGTCGGGAACAGGTTGCACGCGTCGGCGTACCGGGCCACCAGGCGCAGGGTCTTCCTCTCCCCGCCGCCGCCGATCATGATCGGCGGATGGGGCCTGGTCAGGGCCTGCGGGGAGTTGATCGGGCGCTCCAGCTGGTAGTGCACGCCGTGGTACGGGCTCTCGTCGCCGCGCCACATCTGCCGGCAGATCTGCAGGGTCTCCTCAAGCCGCTCGAACCGCTCGGCGACCGGCGGGAACGGGATGCCCAGCCCGCGAGATTCCTGCTCGTTCCAGGCGGCCCCGATGCCGAGCCAGGCCCGCCCGCCGGACAGCACGTCCAGCGTGGTCACGGTCTTGGCCAGGATGCCGGGGTGCCGGTACACGGCCCCGGTGACCAGGGTCAGGAGCTTGGCCCGCGACGTGCACGCGGCCAGGTAGCCGAGCGTGGTGTATGCCTCGAGCATCTCGCGTTCGGCCGCCCCGATCGCGCCGATCTGGAAGAAGTGGTCCATCACGGCGATGAAGTCGAAGCCCGCCTCGTCCGCGGTGCGGGCCACGGTGCCCAGGTCCGCGCCGAGGCGGGCCGGGCCGTCGGGGGTGGTGAAGTCGGGGATCTGCAGGCCGATCTGCACAGCGCTTACCTCCGGAGCCGGACCCTGGTGTACCTAGCCTCCCATGGTCTCATCCCGGTGCTCATACAGGGCCTTGAGTGACCGCAGGAACGCGTCCCGATCGGCGGGCGGCAGCATCGCGAGGACCTGTTCCTCCCGGTGGCGGATGGCGGACTCCACGGATCGCCGCAGCCGGTCGCCGGCCGGCGTCAGCGACAGCAGGTGCACCCGCCGGTCGGCCTCGTCCGGCTGGCGGTGGATCAGCCCGCGCTCCTGTAGTTCGTCCAGGACGCTGATGATCCGGCTCTTGTCCGCGTTGATGGCCTGGGCGAGCGCGGCCTGGGTTCGCACCGGCTGCTCGACCAGCGCGGTCAGCACGATGTACCCCCACATCGAGATGTCGTGCGCGTGCAGCACCGGTTCCTCGCGCGCGATCAGCGCCCTGGTCAGGGGCGCGAACATCGCGGCGAGGTCCCTCCGGTCGTCCGGGAACGCGCTCATCGTGGCGGCATGATAACAGGGTTGCGCAGATAATAAACTGTCTCATACGATATGAGTAAGCTTATCATATGAGGAGGCGTACGCAGGCATGTCGGCCCCGGGAATAGGCAGGGACCTCGTGGGATTGGACGCCCGGGCCGTGCGGGCCAGCGTCCAGGTCGTATCGCAGGCCAGCGCCGCGGATCTGGCCCGGCCCACGCCGTGCACAGCCTGGACGCTCGCCGACTTGCTCGCGCACATGACGGCGCAGCACAACGGCTTCGCTGCCGCGGCGGCCGGAGACGGCGCGGATCTCGTCCACTGGCAAACAGGGGCGCCAGTGGCCGACCCGGTCGGGGAGTACGCCGCCGCGGCGGAGCGGGTGATAGCGGCGTTCGCGGCGGCGGGCGTCCCGGGCGGGAAATTCGTGCTCCCGGAGATCAGCCCGAAGCTGCGGTTCCCGGCCGTGGAGGCGATCGGGTTCCACTTCGTCGACTACGTGGTGCACGGGTGGGATGTCGCGCGGGCGCTGGGCCTGGGCTACGACCTCGAACCAGAGGTGCTCGCGGCGGCCGTGCCGATCGCCCAGGCGGTGCCGGACGGGGAGAGGCGGCGGCCCGGGGCAGCGTTCGCGCCCCGGGCCGCCGCGACCAGCGGCGGCGTGCTGGACCAGATCGTCGCCTTGCTTGCCCGGCGGCCCGACTGGCCAGGATCACCGCCAGCGTTACCGTTGAGCCATGGGCGCTGACCGGGTCGACGTGGTGATCATCGGAGCGGGGCTGGCCGGATCGGCCGCGGCGTGGGCGCTGGCCCGCCGAGGACGTTCGGCGGTGGTCCTGGAGGCGTTCCAGCCCGGGCATCGGCGCGGCAGCTCGCACGGCAGCGCCCGGATCTTCCGCCGCGCCTACCCCGACCCGCTCTACGTCCGGCTGACCGGCCAGGCGCACCGGCTCTGGCGGCAGCTGGGCGACGAGGCGGGGGAGGAGCTCGTGCTGACCACGGGCGGGATCGACTTCGGCCCGGTCCGCGAGCAGGAGAAGATGTACGAGATCTTGCGGACGTTCGGGGTGGCTGCGGAGCTGCTGCCGCCAGGCGCGGCCGCCGAGCGCTGGCCCGGCGTGGCGTTCGGGACCGATCCGGTCATGTTCCAGCCCGACGCCGGGGTGATCGACGCGGAGCGCGCCATGCGCGCGATGCGCGCACTGGCCGAGGCGCGCGGAGTGCAGGTCCACTACGACTCGCCGGTGCTAAGCGTGTCGGCCTCGGCGGAGGGGGCGGTGGTACGGACGGCCGACCGGTCGTGGCAGGCGCCCGCCGTGGTCGTGGCCGCCGGAGCCTGGGTGGAACCGCTGCTCGGCGGGCAGGTTCCGCTGCCGCCGCTGGTCGTGACCCAGCAGCAGGCCTTCCATTTCGCGCCGCGAGCCGCGGCCGGGCCGCGGCCGGTCTTCATCTACCGCAGCGAGGTGGCCGCCCTCTACGGGCTGCTGGCCGGGCGCGATGGCGAGGTACCGGGGACGGTGAAGATCGGTGAGCACGGCCACGGCCCGGTCACCACCGGGGACGGCCGCGACGGGATCGTCAGCCCAGCGGGCCGGGAGATGGTCCGCGCGTTCGTCCGCGACACGCTCGAGGACCTCGATCCGGACCCGGTCAGCGAGCTGACCTGCCTGTACACCTCGACGCCGACCGAGGACTTCATCCTGGACCGGCATGGCCCGTTCGTAGTCTGCTCGGCCTGCTCCGGCCACGGCGCCAAGTTCGCTCCGCTCACCGGCGAGATCGCCGCCGACCTGGCCTGCGGGGACACCGCGCCCGACCGCCGCTTCACCCTCGCGGCTCACGGCGTCTGACCGGTTTGCCGTAGCCGCTTCACCCCCGCGGTTCACCGCGCCCGACCGGTTGCCGTAGGCCCCTCCACCCTCGCCTCCACAGCGCCTGAACCGTTGCCGTACCCTATGCGTGATAGTAGATGGCGCTGGCTCATGCCGACCGGCGCGGTCAGGTCGGGAGCGGGGATGCGGCAGTTCGGCGAGCTGGAAGCCGTGATCATGGACCGGCTGTGGGGGTGGGGCCGCCCCACGCTGGTCCGCGAGATGGTCGATGACCTACGCCGCGATCGGCCGCTGGCCTACACCACCGTGATGACGGTGATGGAGAACCTGTACCGCAAGGGCTGGCTGCGCCGGGAGCGAGACGGCCGGGCCTGGCGTTACGAGCCCACCGGTTCCCGGTCGGCGTACACCGCCGCGCTGATGAACGATGCGCTCGGCACCAGCGCGGACCGCCGCACGGCGCTGGCCCACTTCGTGCTCCAGATGAGCCCGCATGACGTGAAGCTGCTGCAGCAGGCGCTCGACCAGGCGCGCGGCGAGATCCGGGATCAGGCCCCGGGCCAGGCGCGAGGCGCATCCCGCGGGCAGCCGGACGAAGGTGGCTCCCGGTGACGGTGGCGGCGGCCCTGCTGGCCTACGCGGCCAGCGCCGGCACGCTGGGCGCGCGGCTGCTGGCCCGGGCCGGCTGGACCGCCCGGGCGCCCCTGCTGGGCATCCTCATCTACCTGGCGGCGGCCTGGTCCGTCGTCGCCGCGCTCGGGCTGGCCGGCCTGACCCTGGCCGTGCACGCGACTGCCCTCGGCGGCACGCTGAGCCAGCTGATCGGGGCCTGCGTGCTGCGGCTGCGCGCCACTTACGCCACGCCGGGCGGCATGGCCGCGGCCGGGGCCGGACTCGTCCTGACCGGCGTGGTCGCGGCCCGTACCGCGCTCACCGCGGCCGGCCACCTGCACGTCACCCGGCGGCAGGCCCTGCAGCACGCCCGGACCGCCCGGCTCGTCGGACGGCCCGAGCCGGCCCTCGGTGCCGTGCTCGTGGAGCACGCACTGCCGGCCGCCTACTGCGTCCCGGCGGCTGCTCCTGCGCGCTATGGCCGCCGCGCTCATCCTGGGGCCACTGGTCATGGCGCTGGCCCCGGCCGTCCTGGCGCTCGCGCTGGGACGCGTTCCCCACGCCTAGGGATCCAACGAGACCCCACGCCATAGGGGGATCCAGCGAAACCCTGGCCTAGCCCGTGTGACGCGCCTAGCCCGTGTGACGCGCCTAGCCCGTGTGACGCGCCTAGCCCGTGTGACGCGCCTAGCCCGTGTGACGCGCGTCGCACCCGCTCCGCTCCCCGGAGCCGAACCTTTACTGTCTCCTATGCGTCTTAGTAGACAGAAGACGCAATGGTTCGGACGACAGGAGAATGCTGATGATCGGTTGTCTCGGCCAGTCCCGGCCGGCCCAGGACTCGGATGCTGTGGCGCGTGCGGTCGCGGGCGTGGCGCTGGCCGCTCTGGCGGTAATTCACATCGTCGACCTGCCGGGCACGCTGGGCCCAACCCCGCTGGTCGGCATCGGGTACGTCGGGATCATCGCCGTCGCGACGCTGGCGGGAGCGGTCATGATCGTCCGGTCCCACTGGCTGGCCTGGGCGGTCGCCGGCGGGCTGGCCGTCGCCGCCATGGGCGGCTACGTGCTGACTCGCGCCCTGTCCGGGGGGTTCCTCGGTGATTCTGGCGACGTCGGCAACTGGCGCTGCCCGCTGGGCATCGCCGCGCTCAGTGTCGAGACGCTGATCATCCTGCTCGCGGCCGGCTGGGGCGCCTGGCAGGCCTGGATCCGCGCCTCGCATGCCCCCCGCAGGCCCGGTGTGCTGCGTGTCCTGCCCGGGAGGGCCGAAAGCCCGGCTGACCAGGATCGGCCGCTCCGCCCGGTCCGTTAAGGCCAGGCAGCATCGACTGACCCCCTAGCAAGTCCTATCCGAGATAGGACAGCCCGATCGGCCCATGCGAGCAAGGAGGAAGATAAGTGGCAGATAACCGGGTTCGCCGTACGGTATGTAAGCCGGCCGTGCGTGTGAACACCGCACCGGCCAGGCAGCCCGCCCGCGAGCGGATCGCCGCCGAGCGGGCGGCGAGGAAGCGCGCCGAAGCGCGCCGGCGGTTTCTGGCCGCGGCCGGGGCGATCGCCGCGGTGCTGGCTATCGTCGTGGCGCTGATCGCGGTCAAGCTGACCGCGAGTCCCGCGCACCGGGCCGCGAGTGAAGCCATGGCGCCCGCCGCTCTCGTCCGGCAGGTCACCACCGTGCCGGCCGCCACCATGGCGCAGGTGAGCCCGGGCCAGGCGGTCACCCTGCCGGAGAAGGTCAAGACACCTGGCCCGCTGCTGACCATCGACGGCAAGCCGGCGATCGTCTTCGTCAGCGAGGAGTCCTGTCCGTTCTGCGCCGCGGAGCGCTGGGCTTTGACCGTCGCCCTGTCGCAGTTCGGTACCTGGAGTCAGCTCGGCATCACCAGGTCCTCGGCCACCGACATCTACCCGAACACCGCTACCTTGTCGTTCCGCGCGGCCCGCTATCGCAGCTCGGACCTGACGCTGAGCACCACCGAGCTGACCGACAATGTCGGCCACCCCCTGCAGCCTCAGACCGCGCTGGACGCCAGGCTCATCGCCAGCTATGACGTGCCGCCCTACGTCAACAGCGTGGACCAGTCCGGCGCCGTGCCCTTCCTCGACATCGGGAACCGGTACATCCTGGCCGGGGCCCAGTACGACCCCCAGGTGCTGGCCGGCCTGTCCGCGGCGCAGATCGCCAGCCAGCTCGGCACGCCAGCCAGCCCGGTGGCGCAGGCGATCGACGGAGCGGCCAAGGTGATCATCGCGGCCATCGACCAGGTCCTGCACATCGATGCGGGCCGCAGCTAACAACGGCACCCGCGACGAGCTGCTCAGCCGCCTGGCCGAGGCGGTCGGATCCGTCACGATCACGCACCCGACGCGGGTCGCCATCGACGGATCGCCCGCCGCGGGCAAGACCACGCTGGCTGACGAGCTCGCCGTCGTCCTGCGCGCGCAGGGCCGCGAAGTCATCCGCGCGACGGCTGAAAGCTTCCATCTGCCTCGGGCACAGCGCTATCGGCGCGGGGAATTCTCACCCGAAGGCTGCTACCACGACTCCTTCGACTATGACACCCTCCGCCGGGTCCTGCTCGATCCGCTGGGCCCGGGCGGCGACCGGCGCTACCAGCAGGCGGTCTACGACATGGGTACGGACACCGCCCTGTCCCAGCCGGTGGCGACGGCCTCCGGGGACGCGGTGCTGCTCCTTGACGGTGTGTTCCTCCTGCGCCCGGAGTTGATTGACCGATGGGACCTGCGCATCTTTGTGTCCGCCGCGTTCGAGCGGGCGCTGGATCGCGGCAGGATCCGAGACCAGGCGCGACTCGGGTCTATCGCCGAAGTCGAGCGGCGCTTCCGCGACCGGTACATCCCCGCCCAACAGCTTTACTTCGCTACGGTCCGCCCGACCGATCACGCCGACATCATCGTGCACAACGATGAGCCCCAGCGGCCCGCCTGGGAAGTCCGACCACGCTGATCAGTACACGGGACCTGACAAATGCTCGGGGGCGAGACGGGCCATGGACGCCGGCTGGGCCGACGCCGGCGTTCTCCTCGAGGTCGTTGAGGTCATCCACGCCTGGGATCCCGTGCACCGCGATCGCGTCCTGGCAGACGCGCTGGAACGGGGGTAGCTCATCGGGGCTGACGCGCCGCACCCGCAACTGCTTCCACGCCGAGGCGAATAGCGGCAGGAGGTCCCGCGCTGACCAGCCGGTTGCCCGCGGCTGCCCAGCCGTCGTAATCGTGGCGGCTCCCGAACACGACCGCGCACGCATTATGTGCCGAACAGCCATCTTTTAGCTCCTTCAGTGACCGAAGCCCCCAGGTAGACCTTCCCGGGTCGGCCTGGGGGCCAAGTAGTTGCTCACTGCCTTATAAGACCGCGGCTCAGCTGCTGGCGGTCTCCGCTGCCTGCTTCTGCTCCACGAGCTCACCTTCGATCGTGATCTGGATTTCCTCGCTCACGACCAGCCGACCGTCCAGCATCATGCTGAGGCTGACGCCGAAATCCCTCCGGTTGATCTTGGTGGTGGCGCCGTAGGCGATGCGGTGCCCCATCATCGCCGGGTCGTTGAACTCCCCGTACTTCACCACGTCAAGTACCACGGGGTGGGTGGTCTCCTTGATGGTCAGGTCGCCCGTCAGCTTGTAATGGTCGCCTCCGGACGGCTCCACGCTGGTGCTCTTGAACTTGATTTCCGGGTACTTCTCCACCTCGAGGAAGTTCGAGGAGCGGAGGTCGTTGTCCCTGATTCCGTTGTTGGTACGGATGCTGGCGGTCGAGATGGTCACCTCGACCGACGCGGTCTCCGGATGCTCGGGGTCGATATCGGCGATCGCGCTGAGCTCGTCAAAGTAGCCTCGCACCGTCATCATGCCCAGGTGCCTGGCGGAGAATTCGACTTGCGTGTGGTACGGATCGAGCTGCCAGTTACCCATGAAGGGCCTCCTTTGCTCCCCCCGTAAACTGGACACGACACGATCGTGCCGTCAGTGCGATCGTAGCCCAGCCGCCTCCCGTTTCTGGAGGTCACCCTCCATATAGGCGGGCTGCTCCTAAATGGGGTACCGGGTCGGCTCGGTGGTGTACTGCCGCCCCGACGGCGTGGTCCACCGGATGTGGCCGCCGGGAAGCTGCTCGGCCGTCCATCGCGGGTCCTGCTTGAGCCGGTGGTCGAACCGGCACTTCGGGTTCCCGTTGCACAGGCACGACCGCCCGCCGGCTTCGTAGGGGGTGTTGTGCTCGAAGTCGCACCGTCCGGCGGGCCGCCGGCAGCCGGGCCCGGTGCAGGTGGCGTGCCGGACCTCGGCCAGGTGCCGGAGCATAGTCCCGGGATCATGCCCCCGGGCCTGGTGCCGGTGGTCACACTCGCCGACAGGGAGCGGGCCGATCTGGATGAGCAGGTCCTGCTGCCCGGTGGTGAACCGCCAGGTGCCGTACCCGCCGGGGGGCCCCGGCTGATCGGCGGGGGTGAAGGTAAACGAGGGTTCGCCGGGGGGATCAGGCCCGTCCGGTTTTCGTCGTCTGACGGGCCGGGCGCAGCCGTGGCCGACCGCGTGCCCGTCCTGATCGGTGACCGTCACGCACCAGGTCGACCGGGGGTTGCGGGCCGCGGCAGCGGCGAGGTCGCGGGCCAGGTCGGGGTCGATGGGCCCGATCCCGCCCAGCTCGCCGGGCCGGTCTGCCCGGCCGGTCACGGTCGCCTCGGGGATGGTCAAGGTGACATGCCCGGCGAACCCGGGCGGGATCATCCCGGCCGGCGGCCCGCCCGGCGCCGCCGCCGAGGCTTGGGCTTGGGGCTGGCGGGTGCCGTCCGGCGTGCCGCCGAGGGGCCGGGAGTCCATGCCCAGCAAGATGTCCAGGTAGGCGCGGGCCCGCAGCGCGTCCATGCCGCCCTCCAGCCCGGCCCTGCGCAGCTCCTGCGCCCACGCGGTCACCCGCTGATCGGCGGCCAGCACCTGCGCGGGCGGCAGCTCCCGCCCGGCCAGCCCCGCGTTCCCCGACGCCTCGGCCCACCGCTCCACCCGGGTCTTCTCCGCCTCATGCTCGCGCCGCTTCTTCGCCTTGTCCGGCGCCACGTCCATGACGGCGCGGGTGATCGCGGCGCGCAGCGCGGGCGGGGTCAGCGCCCCGGCCCGGTCCAGCACCATCGCCTCGGCCGCCCGGGCCTCCGCCGGGTCCAGCAGGCGGGTCGCGGCGGCGATGATCACCGCCTTGCGGCGGCCCAGGACCCCGGACCCGAACGCCGCCCGGGTGCCGGGCAGGCTGACCGCCAGCTCATAGCCGAGCGACAACATGTCCTCGGCCACCCCGCGGGACTCACCCAGCGCCGCGCCCAGCTCCCGCGCGGTGAACTCATCAAAGGCCCCGGGCATCTGCGCCGGGCCTTCCAGCGCGCACCCCCGCTCGGGACGGCGCCGGATCAGCTCCGCCACCGCCGCGTGCTTCCGGGCACAGGCGTGGGCCTCCACCCGGTCCCACGCGGCGATCACCCCCAGCAGCTCATCATCGGAGGCCCCCGGATACCGGTCATCCTGCCCGGCCGCCTCCTCCGCGAACCGGGCCAAGGTCACGCACCCCGGCGCGGCATCCAGCGGCTTACCCGACGCGAACCCCGACGCCCGGCTGGCATACACCCCCGGGAAGGACTCCGCGGACCCGGGCATCCCCGGACCCCGCCGCCCGGCCGCCACCGCAGCGACCGCCGCCATCGCCGCGGTCAGCCCCAGCCCGGCCAGCACCGCCGCCTCGCGGGCCTGCTCGTCGGTAATCCGCTCCGCCTCGGCCGCCAGCTCGTCGTAATCCACGTCGGGCGGCGGCGCGTCGTCGGGGTCCTCGTCCAGGTCTAGGTCTAGGTCCTCGGGTCGGGCGGACAGGTACGCCGGGTCATCCATCCACTCCGGCCACGACGGCACGCGGCGGGGGCCCTCGTCCGGCCCGGGCTCTGGGGGAACCGGTTCCTTACTGCCGCCCGGACGGCGCGGTCCACCGGACGTCGCCGCCGGGGAGCTGCTCGGCCGTCCACCGCGGGTCCTGCTTGAGGCGGTGGTCGAACCGGCACTTCGGGTTCCCGTTGCACAGGCACGACCGCCCGCCTGCCTCGTAGGGGGTGTTGTGCTCGAAGTCGCACCGTCGGGCGGGCCGCCGGCAGCCGGGCCCGGTGCAGGTGGCGTGCCGGACCTCGGCCAGGTGCCGGAGCATCACCCCGGATCGTGGCCCCGGGCCTGCCACCGGTGATCACAGTCGCCGGCGGGGAGCGGCCCGATCTCGATGAGCAGGTCCTGCTGCCCGGTGGTGAACCGCCAGGTGCCGTACCCGCCGGGGGGCCCCGGCTGATCGGCGGGGGTGAAGGTAAACGAGGGTTCGCCGGGGGGATCAGGCCCGTCCGGTTTGCGTCGTCTGCGGGCCGGGCGCAGCCGTGGCCGACCGCGTGCCCGTCCTGATCGGTGACCGTGACGCACCAGGTGGACCGGGGGTTACGGGCCGCGGCAGCGGCCAGGTCCCGGGCCAGGTCGGGGTCGATGGGCCCGATGCCGCCCAGCTCGCCGGGCCGGTCCGCCCGGCCGGTCACGGTGGCCTCGGGGATCGTGAGGGTGACATGCCCGGCGAACCCGGGCGGGATCACCCCGGCCAGCGGCCCGCCCGGCGCCGGGGCCGCGGCCCTGGAGGATCAAGGGGCCGGACCCGCCGCAGCGGCGCCTCGGGCCGGTCCGCTGTCTGGCCGTCGCCGGACGGGAGCGGCCGGGAGTCCATGCCCAGCAAGATGTCCAGGTAGGCGCGGGCCCGCAGCGCGTCCATGCCGCCCTCCAGCCCGGCCGTGCGCAGCTCCTGCGCCCACGCCGTCACCCGCTGATCCGCGGCCAGCACCTGCGCCGGCGGCAGCTCCCGCCCGGCCAGCCCCGCATTCCCGGACCCCTCGGCCCACCGCTCCACCCGGGTCTTTTCCGCCGCATGCTCGCGCCGCTTCGCCGCCTTGCCCGGCGCGACCTCCATCACCGCGCGGGTGATCGCGGCGCGCAGCGCGGGCGGGGTCAGCGCCCCGGCCCGGTCCAGCACCCTCGCCTCAGCCGCCCGGGCCTCGGCCGGGTCCAGCAGCGCCGTAGCCTCGGCGATGACCACCGCCTTACGGTGGCTGAGCACCCCGGACCGGAACGCCGCCCCGGTGCCGGGCAGGCTGACCGCCAGGTCATAGCCGAGCGACAGCATGCCCTCGGCCATCCGGCCGGACTCACCCAGCGCCGCGCCCAGCTCCCGCGCGGTGAACTCATCAAAGGCCTCAGGCAGCTGCGCCGGGCCTGCCAGCGCGCACCCGGGTTCGGGACGGCGCCGGATCAGCTCCGCCACCGCGGCATGCTTGCGGCTGCTGGCGTGGGCCTCAACCCGGTCCCACGCCGCGATCGCGCCGAGCAGCTCATCATCAGACGCGCCCGGGTACCGGTCATCCTCCCCGGCCGCCTCCTCCGCGAACCGGGCCAAGGTCACGCAGCCGGGCGCGGTATCCAGCGGCTTACCCGACGCGAACCCCGACGCCCGGCTGGCGTACACCCCCGGGAACGACTCCGCGGACCCCGGCATCCCCGGACCCCGCCGCCCGGCCCCCATCGCCGCAGCCGCCGCCATCGCCGCGGTCTGACCCACCCCGGCCAGCACCGCCGCGACCCGGGCCTGCTCCGCGGTGATCGCCGCCGCCTCGGCGACCAGCTCCTCGTAATCCACCTCCGGCGGCGGCGCGTCGTCCTCGTCCAGGTCACCGGGATCGTCATCCGCCGCCCGGACCGCCAGGTACGCCGGGTCATCCATCCAGTCCGGCCACGACGGCACGCGGCGAGGGTCCTCGTCCCGCCCGGGGCCTGGGGGAACCGGTTCCTGATGCATACGCCACGATCCGTTCGAATGAATGATCTTGTATCAAACAGGATAGCGAAATAGCTCGCCCTAGTGGCCGAGACACGCCGATGAAGGGAGGATTCACGGAGTAACATACGCCCATTCACGCGGGTTGCGTGAGTTGGTTCTAGGCGATTGCGGCGAGCGGCGGCCGGCCGGTCCTCGTCCGGGTCCGCTTCCTCCTGCGCCGCCGAAGCGGCGGGGGTCCAGGAGGTTCACCGGGGGTCTCGTCGGCGGCTCGCGACGCGCCGGCGGATCTCCGCTGTCGGCGGCTCGGTGACATACTGCCGCCCGGAAGGCGCAGTCCAGCGTACGTCTCCGCCGGGGAGCTGCTCGGCCGTCCATCGCGGGTCCTGCTTGAGGCGGTGGTCGAACCGGCACTTCGGGTTCCCGTTGCACAGGCACGACCGCCCGCCTGCCTCGTAGGGGATGTTGTGCTCGAAGTCGCACCGTCGGGCGGGGCGCCGGCAGCCGGGCCCGGTGCAGGTGGCGTGCCGGACCTCGGCCAGGTGCCGGAGCATCACCCCCGGATCGTGGCCCCGGGCCTGGTGCCGGTGGTCACACTCGCCGGCGGGGAGCGGGCCGATCTGGATGAGCAGGTCCTGCTGCCCGGTGGTGAACCGCCAGGTGCCGTACCCGCCGGGGGGCCCCGGCTGATCGGCGGGGGTGAAGGTAAACGAGGGTTCGCCGGGGGGATCAGGCCCGTCCGGTTTGCGTCGTCTGACGGGCCGGGCGCAGCCGTGCCCGACCGCGTGCCCGTCCTGATCGGTGACCGTCACGCACCAGGTCGACCGGGGGTTGCGGGCCACGGCAGCGGCGAGGTCGCGGGCCAGGTCGGGGTCGATGGGCCCGATGCCGCTCAGCTCGCCGGGGCGGTGGGCCCGGCCGGTCAGGGTCGCCTCGGGGACGGTGAGGGTGACATGCCCGGCGAATCCCGGCGGGATCATCCCGGCCGGCGGCCCGCCCGGCGCCGGGGCCCGCGGTCCAGCAGGATCACAGGGCCCGGACCCGCCGCCGGTGCCGCCTCCCGGCCGGTCCGCTGTCTGGCCGTCGCCGGGCGGGCCAGCAGCAGGCCGGGAGTCCATGCCCAGCAAGATGTCCAGGTAGGCGCGGGCCCGCAGCGCGTCCATGCCGCCCTCCAGCCCCGCCCTGCGCAGCTCCTTGGCCCACGCGGTCACCCGCTGATCGGCGGCCAGCACCTGCGCGGGCGGCAGCTCCCGCCCGGCCAGCCCCGCGTTCCCGCTTGCCTCGGCCCACCGCTCCACCCGGGTCTTCTCCGCCTCATGCTCGCGCCGCTTCTTCGCCTTCTCCGGCGCGACCTCCATGACGGCGCGGTTGATCACGGCCCGCAGCCCGGGCGGGGCCAGCGACCCGGCCCGGTCCAGCACCATCGCCTCGGCCGCCCGGGCCTCGCGGGGGTCCAGCAGCGCCGTCGCCTCGGCGATGATCACCGCCTTACGCTGGCTGAGCACCCCGGACCCGAACGCCGCCTTCGTCCCGGGCAGGCTGACCTCCAGCTCACGGGCCAGCCACAGCAGGCCCTCGGCCATCCGGCCGGACTCACCCAGCGCCGCGCCCAGCTCCCGCGCGGTGAACTCATCAAAGGCCCCGGGCATCTGCGCCGGGCCTTCCAGCGCGCACCCCCGCTCGGGACGGCGCCGGATCAGCTCCGCCACCGCCGCGTGCTTCCGCGCGCCGGCGTGGGCCTCGACCCGGTCCCACGCGGCGATCACCCCCAGCAGCTCATCATCGGAGACGCCCGGATACCGGTCATCCTGCCCGGCCGCCTCCTCCGCGAACCGGGCCAAGGTCACGCACCCCGGCGCGGCATCCAGCGGCTTACCCGACGCGAACCCCGACGCCCGGCTGGCATACACCCCCGGGAAGGACTCCGCGGACCCGGGCATCCCCGGACCCCGCCGCCCGGCCGCCACCGCAGCGACCGCCGCCATCGCTGCGGTCTGACCCAGGGCGGCCATGACCGCCGCGACCCGGGCCTGCTCCGCGGCGATCTCCTCCGCCTCGGCGATCAGCTCCTCGTGATCCACGTCGGGCGGCGGCGCGTCGTCCGGGTCCCCAGCCAGGTCCAGGTCACCGGGATCCTCATCCGCGGCCCGGACGGCCAGGTACGCCGGGTCGTCCATCCAGGCCGGCCACGACGGCACGCGGCCGGGGCCCTCGTCTCGCCCGGGGCCTGGGGGAACCGGTTCCTGGTGCATACGCCACGATCCGTTCGGATGAATGATCTTATATCAAACAGGATAGCGAAATAGCTCGCCCTAGTGGCCGAGACACGCCGATGAAGGGAGGATGGACTCAGCTCAACGAGCGGGACCTTACCCAGGTGGAGCAGCCGGTGCTGCCGGATGGATTCCGGTTCCGAACCGCCGACGAGGCCGGGCCGGAGGCCGCGGTCCAGCTCCTGCACGGGATGCATCTCGCGCGGGAGGCTGGGGCCACTCACATGACGGTCGCCTGCCTGGGGGCGCCGGGGCATCCGCAGACGCGCGGGCTGTACTACGGCGTCGGATTCCGGCAGTTCACGCGGGACGCGCCGCTGATCAAGCCTGCCGTCTAGTACCGACCCGAACCACGCCGCACTATCCGCAGCAGACTAACGCCCGGGTCGTCATCGACCTCCCGCACCGGCTCGGTCGCATTTTTGCTCATAGGGCGTACATAAGATCGCTTCAGCCGCTGCGGAGCATGGTCGCCGATTCTCATGACCATGAGAGTTCTGCAGGTGGACATTGTGGTTCCTGTGCGCAATGAGGAGCATGATCTCGCACCGAGCGTGCACCGGCTGGTCGGCTATCTGCGGGAGGGCTTTCCGTTCACCGCGCGAGTCACGATCGCGGACAACGGCAGTACCGACGGCACCTGGGCCATCGCCGACCGGCTGGCCCGCGACCTTGACGAGGTGCGAGCGGTGCACATGGAGCAGCCGGGACGAGGACGCGCCCTGCGGGCCGTCTGGTCGCAGAGCGACGCCGAGGTCCTCGCCTACATGGATGTCGACTTGTCGACCGACCTGAACGCGCTGCTGCCGCTGGTCGCGCCGCTCCTGTCCGGTCACAGCGACGTGGCCATCGGCAGCCGGCTGGCCCGGGGATCGCGGGTGATCCGCGGGCCCAAGCGCGAGCTCATCTCCCGCTGCTACAACATGCTGCTGCACGCCTGCATGGGAGCCCGGTTCTCGGACGCCCAATGCGGCTTCAAGGCGATCAGGCGCGACCAGGCGCGGGCGCTGCTGCCGCTCACCCAGGACACCGGCTGGTTCTTCGACACCGAGCTGCTGGTGCTGGCTGAGCGGGCCGGGCTGCGCATCCATGAGATCCCGGTCGACTGGATCGACGATCTCGACTCGCGGGTCGACGTCGTGGCCACCGCCGTCGCCGACCTGCGCGGCGTGGTGCGGCTCGGCAGCGGGTTCGCGCGTGGCACGATCAAGGTCCCCCAGCTGCGGGGGTCCGCGCCGGCGGGCCCGAACGGCGGCGCCCGGCGCGCCGCCTTGAGCGAGCTGCTGCTGCAGATCACGAGCTTCGCGGTCGTAGGCATCGCCTCGACGATCGCGTACGTGCTGCTCTACCTGCTGCTCCGCGGCGTTATGTCGGCCCAGGCGGCCAACGCGGCGAGCCTGCTGGTGACCGCGGTGGCCAACACCGCCGCCAATCGCCGGCTGACGTTCGGGATCAGCGGGCGGCTGCACGCGGCCCGGCATCAGGTCAAGGGGCTGATCGCGTTCGGCATCGGGCTCGTCCTGACCTCCGGCGCCCTGGCCGCCTTGCCCGTGCATTCCAGTCGCGGCCTCGAGATCTCGGTCCTCGTCGCCGCCAACCTGGTGGCCACCGTCATCAGGTTCGTGCTGTACCGGACCTGGGTCTTCGGCACGTCCAAGCCCAGTCATGACCATCCGACACCTAACAGGAGACCAATTGAGCACGACCACCTCCGTGGCGAGGCATTCGATCCGCACCCGTCCGCGGCCCGCGCGGAACCAGGCCCGGCGCCTGCTGCGCGGGCCTGACACCGACCCCCGCTGGGCTCGTCCGGCGCTGCTCGGGTTGCTGGCGCTCACGGCGTTGCTCTACCTGTGGGACCTGACCAGGAACGGTTGGGCCAACGACTTCTACGCGGCGGCCGTCCAGGCCGGGACCAAGAGCTGGAAGGCCTTCTTCTTCGGCTCGTTCGACTCGTCCAACTTCATCACCGTGGACAAGACCCCGGCCTCGCTGTGGGTCATGGAGCTCTCCGGCCGGATCTTCGGCTTCAGCCAGTGGTCCATGCTGGTGCCGCAGGCGCTGGAGGGCGTGGCCTCGGTCGGGCTGCTGTACGCGGCGGTGCGGCGGTGGTTCGGGCCTCCGGCCGGGCTGGTCGCCGGGCTGGTGCTCGCGCTGACGCCGGTAGCGGCCCTGATGTTCAGGTTCAACAACCCGGACGCACTGCTGGTGCTCCTGATGACCGCGGCGGCGTACGCGCTGGTGCGCGCGATCGAGAACGGGCGGACGCGGTGGCTGGTGTTCTGCGGAGTCCTGCTGGGCTTCGCGTTCCTGGCCAAGATGCTGCAGGCGTTCCTGGTCGTGCCGGGCTTCGCGATCGCCTACCTGTGGGCCGGGGCGCCGCGCGCCTGGCTGCGGCGCCTGTGGCAGACGATGCTGATGGGCGTCGGGATCATCCTGGGCGCGGGCTGGTGGATCGCGATCGCGGAACTGACGCCCGCGGCCGACCGGCCCTACTTCGGCGGTTCGATCGACAACAACATCCTGCAGCTCGCCATCGGGTACAACGGCCTCGGGCGGCTCGACGGCAACGAGAACGGGGTCCATCGGGGGCGGAGGCGCGGGCGGCACCGGGTTCGGCGGCGCGACCGGGCTGCTGCGGCTGTTCCATACCGAGTTCGGCGGGCAGATCAGCTGGCTGCTGCCCACGGCGCTGATCTGCCTGGCCGCCATGGCGTGGGTATCACGGCGGGCGGTGCGCACCGACCGGATCCGGGCCGCCGCGCTGCTCTGGGGCGGCTGGGTGATCGTCACCGGGCTGGTGTTCAGCTACATGAGCGGCATCATCCACCCGTACTACATGGTCGCGCTGGCCCCCGGCATCGGCGCGCTGGTCGGGATCGGCGCGATGGCGCTGTGGGATAGGCGGCTCGGCTGGGCCGGGCGTTCGGTGGCGGCAGCGACGGTGCTGGTCACGGCGGTGTGGTCGTTCGTACTGCTGGACCGGACACCGGACTGGCTGCCGTGGCTGCGCTGGGTGGTACTGCTGGCGGGCGTCCTGGGCGCTGGTGCGGTACTCGCGGGTCCGTCGCTGGCCCGGCTGGTCTCGTTCCGGCGGCTGGTGCTGCTGCCGGTGGGGCTGGCCATGGTGGCGGGGCTGGCTGGCCCGGCCGCCTACGCGCTGGACACGGTGAGCACCGCGCACACGGGCGCGATCCCGAGCGCGGGGCCGGCCACGGTCGGGTTCGGTGGCGGGCCCGGCGGGGGTGGCGGGTTGGCAGGCGCGCGGCCGGGCGGGACGCGGCCGGGCGGGACCGCGGGCAACGGGTTCCCGGGCGGACGGGCGGGGTCGTTCGGCGGTCCCGGAGGAGCCGGCGGGACGCAGGCCGGCGGGCCCGGCGGATCCGGTAGCACGCAGGCCGGCGGATCTGGCGGTACGGGCGGTACGGGCGGTACGAATGGTACCGGGGCGGCCAGCGGGACAGGTCGTACCGGCGCTCCGGGCGGCACCGGCGGTCGGGGCGGCATCGGCGGCCCGGGCGGCGGGCTGGGCGGGAGCACCCAGGTCAGCAGCGCGCTGGCGAAGCTGCTCGAGCAGGACGTGTCGTCCTATAAGTGGGTGGCCGCGACCGAGGGCTCCGAGGAAGCGGCGCCGCTCGAGCTCGCGACCGGGGACGCGGTAATGGCCATCGGCGGGTTCAACGGCACCGATCCGTGGCCCACGCTGGCCGTGTTCGAAGAACTGGTGGCCAAGCACGAGGTGCACTACTACGTGGGCCAGGGCAGCGAGAGCTTCGGCGGCGGCCGGGGATCCTCGGCCATCGCGTCCTGGGTGGCGGCCCACTTCAAGAAGGAGACCGTCGGCGGGCAGACCGTCTACGACCTCACCCAGCCGCTCAGCGGTACCTAAGTCAGCGGCACGGCATCAGGTGATAGGCCCGCTTGGCGTCGAGGATGCGCATGACCGCGGAGTTCACCGTGGCGCGGAAGGAAGCATCGTCGGCGGCGCGAGCCAGGACGGCCTGGTCCATGGCGATGGCCGCGGGCAGGCTCTGGGAGGTGATCAGGTCGCCTCCGGCGCCGAGGAAGTCGATGCCGCGGGTGGCCGGCGACAGGCCGGCCACCGCGGCCGCCGCGCCCAGGTCGTCGGAGACGATCACGCCGTTGAAGTGCAGCTGCTGACGCAGCAGCCCGCGCATGACCCGGGAGGAGAACGCCGCCAGGTGGTGCGGGTCGATGCGCGTGTAGGTGGCCAGGGCGACCATGACGAGCGGCACCCCGGCCTTGATGGCCGTCCGGAACGACGTGAGGTACGGGCTGTTCGGACCGGTGGTCGTGTCGACCACTCCGGAGGTGAAGTCGGTGTTGCCGACCACCTGGCCCAGACCCGGGAAGTGCTTGGCGGTGGTTGCGACGCCGACCTGTTTCATGCCGCGGATGAACGCCGCGCCGTGGGTCCCGGTGGTCTGGGGGTTGTAGCCGAACTCGCGCTGCAGCGCGCCGATCGGCGCGTTCGAGCTCGCGGTGGCGCTCGGTACCACGTCCATCACCGGGGCCAGGTCCAGGTTGACACCCGCCGAGCGCAGCTCACGACCCCAGGCTGCGGCCTGCTGTTGCAGCTCGGTGGCGGTCAGCTGCCCCTGGGTCAGCGCGGGCGGGATCACGGCGAAGCCGGGCCCCTGGAGTTCCTGCACCTGGCCGCCCTCCTGGTTGGCCGCGATGAAGAACCGGACCCCGGCCGTCGCGGCGGACGACGCCAGCGCCTGGATGGCCTGGCTCGCCTGCCGGTCCCCGGCTACGCCCGCCGTGCTCGTGCCCTGCCACAGCAGGGAGCCGAAGTGGTACGTCCGGACGGCCTGGGCGACGTCGGCGGCCGGGGCTCCGGCGATACGGACCAGGAACAGCTGGCCGACCCGCTGGGCCTCGCTCATCCGGGCGAAGACCTGGGCCGGGCAGGAGGCCTGCGCCGACGCGGGCGCCGCGGACGCTGCGGACGTCCGGGCGGGGTCAGATCCCGCGGTCGCGACGCTGGTCGCGGGGTGCGGCGGCGGGCTGCCTGACCCTATGCCGCACCCTGAGCAGGCCAGGCTCAGCAGGGCGCCGCCCGCGAGCAGCACCCGGGTCGGCTTGCGCCGCGTCCCGCCTCTGTCGTTCCGATCCCGCACCCGATCCGTTCTAGCCGACCTCCGGGCATCGGACCGTGCGATTGAGGATTTCTGCCGGTTCACCGACGGCGCGCGATGGGAGCAGTAGCGAGCCCGATCTTGGGTAGTGGCGATACGGCCGAGGCGCTGGCCGGGCCGAGCACCTGAGTACCGCCGGCCTGACCGGACCGATCAGCCCGGGTCCGCCGGCGGCATCGCGGGCCTGGCCGGAGCGTTCCCGCTGCCGAATACCGCGGGCCTGCTGGCAGGCACGGCGGAGCACTCCACCACGATCATCACGTTCCTATACTTCCGGCCCGGCACCTCGTTCGTTCACCGTGCTCGCGATCGCGCTGATCCTGGGCCTGCGGTTCAGGTCGGCGGGCGCGCCGCTGGCCGCGCTGGCCTGCGCCGGCACGGCGTACGTCCTCGCGGTCCGGATCGTGGCCTGGACGGCCCAGCGGATGGGGATCTCGCTGCCGCCCGGTTTGTCGTGGTCGAGAAGACCGATCCGCTCGACGCGACCGCGATCAGCCGCGTGCGCGCGCTGCAGGGCCTCCTGGCCTTGCTCGGCCGCACGGCCGGGCTGTCCGGCGTGCGGTTCGAGGTGGCGGGTCAGACCGCGCTGATCGCCGACTCGATCAGCTCGGTGTTCGGCGACCTGGGCCGCGTCGCGCTCGCGATCATGGTGGTGACCCTGATCCTGCTCGTGCCGTTCCTGCGCTCGTTGCTCGCGCCGGTGTACCTGCTGGCCGCGAGCGCCCTGGCCGTGTTCGCCACGCTGGGGCTGGCCATGCTGATCTGCCGGCTGGGCATGTGGCCGGGTAACCGGCTCTTGCCCGGTCCGGCCCGGACCGAGCCGACGGTCAGGGCTGGCTCTACGGGACGGCCCGGCTGATCGTGGCCAGCCAGGCCTGCACGGTCGTGGCCGGGAAGATGCCGGGATTGACCGCGAACGTATCGGCCTGGATGGCGAGGATGGTCCACCCGTCGCCGAACGCGGCCCGCAGCTCGTCCTGGCTGACCCGGCGCGGCCCGAGCGTCCCGGGCTGCCGGTCGCTGAAGCACATCAGGTACAGGTGACCGCCGGGGCGCAGCACCGAGGCCAGGCTGGCGACGTACCGGGCCCGGCGGTCGTCGTCGAAGACGTGGAACAGCCCGCTGTCGATGACGGTGTCGAAGCTCAGGCCCAGATCTCCCAGGCTCAGGGCGTCGGCGACCTCGAACCGGGCCTTGCCAGTCTGGCCGCCTTCGGCGGCGGGGACCCCGCGGGCGGCCGCCTTGCCGCGGGCCCGCTCGATGGCCAGCGGTGAGACGTCGACGCCCAGCGCATCGGCACCGGACGAGGCGGCCAGCAGGGTCTGCTCTCCGGTGCCGCAGCCGACGTCCAGCACCTGACCGGCCAGCGCTCCCTGTCCGGCCAGCCGGACGAAGGCCGGCTGGGGCTGGCCGACATCCCACGGCGGCGGCACGCTCCCCGCGTACGCGGCGTCCCAGCTCGGCGTGGTCACCAGCCCATTATCGGTGATCTCCGGGCCATCCCCGTCCGGAGGCCGGGCTGGTATACCGGGAATATGGCTGCCGATGGACTATCCGGGCCGATGCGGTCGGCCGCGCTCGCGCTGCTGGCCGCGCTGGACGACCAGCAGCGGGTGTCTGCCGCTCAGCCATTCGAGGACGATGCGGCGCGCCGGTGGCTGGAGTACCGGCCGCGCCGCCGGCCCGGCGCTTCCATCGCCCACATGGATGAAACCCCTCGCAAGGCCGCGCACCGGCTGCTATCCACCGGGCTCAGCGAGCACGCCTACGCGCAGGCGATGAGCATCATCGCCCTAGAGGAGGTGCTGGACCGGCGGGAACAGTGGCGGCGGGGCCGGCACAGCAACGACTACTGGGTAAGCGTCTTCGGCGACCCCGCGGGGGACGCGCCGTGGTCGTGGCGCTTCGAGGGGCATCACCTGTCGGTGACCATGACCGTGGCCGACGGCCAGGTCTCCCCCGCCCCGGTCTTCTTCGGCGCCAACCCCGCCTGCGTCAGCTACGCCGGGCGGCCGGTATCCCGGCCGCTGGCCCCGGAAGAGGATCTGGCCCAGGTGCTGCTCGACGCGATGGCGCCGGCCGAACGGGACCTGGCCGTAGTCTCCGGGCAGCCGCCGGGCGACATCCGCACCGGCACGAGTCCCCGGGCCCGGGAAGGCATCGAGCCGCTCGGCGTGGCCACCGGCCAGCTGGGGTCCGGCGCCCGGGCGGTGCTCGGCGAGCTGGTCACGCTCTACCTCGACCGGCTGCCCGCCGAGCTCGCGGCCCGGGAGGCCGCCCGCCTCGCGGGCGGCGAGCAGTACTTCGCCTGGGAGGGACCGGCGCGGTCCACCGCCCGGCATTACTACCGGGTGCAGGGCGACGACCTGCTCATCGAGTACGACACCACCAGCGACGGGAACCACGCGCACACCGTGCTGCGGCGCCCCCGCAGCGATTTCGGCGACGACGTGCTGGCCGAGCACTACCACCGGACGCACTCGTGATCGGTCCCGGAAGCACGAGCCACGGTCCGTTCGGCACAAAAATAAGAGACCCCGGCGCGGACGGGGCTTCCGCTCAGACATCACCTGGGATCGGCGCGACCGGCACAATGACGACATGGCAACACACGTAGCACTACTGCGCGGGATCAACGTCGGCGGCAAGAACAAGGTCCCCATGGCCGAGCTGTGCGACGTGGTGACCTCGCTCGGCCATACCGGGGTGACGACCTACATCCAGAGCGGCAACGTGCTGTTCACCACCTCCGAGGACGACACGGCCAAGCTGGCGGCGGCCCTCGAGGCGGCGATCGCCGAAACGTTCGGCGTGCAGTCCCCGGTCGTGGTCCTGTCGCGGGAGGATCTGGCCCGGGTCCTGGACACCAATCCCCATCCGGAAGAGACGAACCCCAAGCTCGTGCACGTGGTATTCCTGAACGCCGAGGCGCCGCCCGACGTGCTGGACCGCCTCAAGGCCGCGCAGAGCGCGGCCGCGGCCAAGGGCAGCCGGGACACCGTCACCGCGATCGGCCCGGCCCTGTTCCTGCACACGCCGGACGGCTACGGCACAAGTGAACTGGCCCAGGTGGTGCTCCGCATCCTCGGCGCGCCGGCTGAAGAACGGCGTCGTGGCCACGGCCAGGAATTGGTCCACGTCCACCAAGCTGCTGGCCCTGTGCGAGGAGAAGTGAGGCCCAGAGGCCGCGCGGTCCTGGTCACCGGGGCGTCCCGCGGCATCGGCCGGGCGGTGGCGCAGGCGTTCGCCAGCCAGGGCGACCGGGTGGCGGTGCATCACCGCGATTCGGCGGCGCTGGCCCGGGACGTGCTGGCCGGGCTGCCGGGCGAGGGTCACACGGTCGTCCGCGCAGACCTGGCCGACGCCGCCGCGGTCAGGCAGATGGTAGACCAGGCGGCCGCCGATCTGGGCGGCCTGGACGTCCTGGTCAACAACGCCGGGATCTACCTATGGCACCCGATCACCGAGGTGTCCTACGAGCAGTGGCAGGAGGTGTGGCACCAGACGATGGCCGTCAACCTCACCGGGGCCGCCAACGCGACCTGGTGCGCGGTCCAGCACATGAAGGACACCGGCGGCCGGATCGTCAACGTGACCTCACGCGGCGCGTTCCGCGGTGAGCCCCGGCACCCGGCCTACGGGGCCAGCAAGGCCGGGCTGAACGCGTTCGGGCAGTCCATGGCTCGCGCGCTCGCGCCCCACGGCATCTCGGTCGCCACGGTGGCGCCCGGGTACGTCGAAACCGAGATGGCGGCGGCCGACCTGAACTCGGCGCGGGGCGAGGAGATCCGCGCACAGAGCCCGTTCAACCGGGTCGCGGCACCCCAGGAGATCGCCGCCGCGGTCGTCTACCTCGCCTCTGACCAGGCCGAATGGGCCAGCGGTGCCATCTTGGACCTCAACGGAGCCTCCTACCTGCGCTCCTAGCCTGTTACCAGGTATGGCGGCTCAGAGCAGCGGGCGCACGCCGTCGCCCGAAGGGGCGGTGGGCAGCGCGGTCATGACCTGGCCCCAGGCCAGTTCGGTGCCGCCGGCCAGGCAGCCGTCGGTAACGGCGTCGGTACCCAGGGCGCTGACCCTGATCGCGGGCATGACCGGTGCGATCCGCTCGAGTTCGGCGGTCACCGACTCGGCGAAGCCCGGGGCCCGGCCGATCCCGCCGCCGAGCACGATCAGGTCCGGGTCGACCACGGTGATGACCGCGCAGATCGTCTTGGCCACCAGCCGCGCTTCCTCGGCCACGACCGCTTGCGCCCGCTCGTCGCCGGCCGCCGCGGCCTCGAAGACGCGGCGCGCGGAGACCGGGCCGCGCATACCTCCGTGACGCGCGGCCCGGACGATCCCGGCGGCCGACGCCGCCGCCTCGAGCGTGCCGCGCTTGCGCGCCTCGTGCTCATCGGCACCCGCGCCTCCGGACAGCGGCATGAACGCGATCTCGCCTGCGACGCCGTGCGCGCCGCGCAGCAGCTGGCCGCCGAGGATGAGGCCCATGCCGATGCCCGTGCCGATGTGCACGAAGGCGAAGTTGTCGACCTCCCGGCCGTGGCCGAGAGCGCGTTCGGCCAGGGCGGCAGCGTCCACGTCGTTCTCCATGACCAGCGATGGCCCGAACGCCTCCCGCAGCCCGGCCAGCGCCGCCGGGCGGTCCCAGCCGCGCAGCCCGCCGGTGAGCTTCATGGCGTTGCGGCGCGGGTCGTAGACGCCGGGACTGCCGATCACGGTCTGGGTGACGGCCGAACGGGTCACGCCCGCGTTCTCGCACAGCAGGCCGGCCAGCTCGACCAGCTCGGCGACCCGGGCCCGCACGCTGGTGGCGTGGGCCCGCAGGGAGGCCCTGGTCCTGATCTCGCCGGTCAGGTCGGCAATCGCGCCGCGGACGTACTCGTGCCCGAGGTCCAGGCCCAGCACCAGCCCGGCGTCGGGGCGGATCTCGTAGAGCCGGGCCGAACGACCGGGCACGCCGGTCCGCTGACCGGCGATGCGAACCAGGCCGGCCCGCTCGACGTTGTCCAGCGCCAGGGACACGGTGGGCTTGGACAGGCCGGAGACGCGGGCCAGCTCGGCCCGCGAGCACGGGCCGCGCTGGCGGATGTACTCCAGCAGCAGCTGCTCGTTCATCGCCCTGATCAGCGAGGGACGCGCCGCGAACAGGCTTGCCCCGGTCCCCTCAGGGGGCGGCAGAGCCGACGCCGATGCCGGCGCGGGCAGCGCGTCGTCGGCCGCGACTGCGGACGTGCCTGCCGACAGGGCTGTCACGGTCACCTCCTCGACCATTGTGGGTGACGGCTCGCACCCCAGGGCGCACATCACCATCGACGGCCGCCCTTAGTCTTGCGGGGCAAGGCCCTGGTACCGCACAGGCGGATTACGCCTGCTGGCCCTTGTCCCCGGACAGATAGTTAGGATACTGTCCTAACAAATTAAACGGAAGGGGCAACCCGGTATTCGCCGTAGACATGCCCCCAGCGCAAGGCCGTAGACGTGCCCTCAGGACCAAACACGGCAGTAAGGACGAAGCGGCATGAGACGTCTCACAAGATACGGGGTTATCCTCGCTGCGGCTGGCCTGCTCGCGGCCGGCTGCAGCGCCGGTTCCAGCTCAAGTTCCGGCTCTGCTAGCGGCAATACATCGACGAACAGCACGCTGACGATCTCCAACGAGAACGGCGCGCTGTGGACGTGCGGATTCAATCCGCTCAACGCCTCCGACACCCTCCTGTCGGTCGGCTTCATGTACGAGCCGCTGGTCTACGTGAACCCGCTGCAGGACGGCAAGACCACACCCATGCTGGCTACCTCCTGGACCTGGGGAGCCGGCAACAAGTCGCTCACGTTCACGATCCGCCAGGGCGTCAAGTGGAGCGACGGCACGCCGATGACCGCGGCCGACGTGGCGTATACCTTCAACCTGATCAAGAAGTACCCAGGCCTGGACCTGACCGGGGTCTGGTCGGTGCTGTCCAGCGTGACCACGACCGGCAACACGGTCACCATGGACTTCAGCACCGTGGCCGTGCCCTACTTCTACTACATCGCGGACCAGACGCCGATCGTGCCTGAGCACATCTGGTCGACGCTGTCCAACCCGACCACCGACCCCATCACCCACCCCGTGGGCACCGGTCCGTTCCTGATGAGCAAGTGCAGCCCGTCGGACATTACCTACACCGCCAACCCGAATTACTGGCAGCCGGGCCTGCCGAAGATCAAGAAGATCGAGTACCCGGCCTACACGAGCAACACCACGGCCAACAATGACCTGGCCAACGGGACCGCGCAGTGGGGCGCCCAGTACATCCCGGCCATCGACACCTTCTACAAGTCCAAGAGCCCGGACTACAACTACTGGTTCCCGCCGACCGTGAACGTGTCGCTGGTCCCGAACCTGACCAACCCGCTACTGGCCAACGTCAAGGTGCGCGAGGCCATGTCGTACGCGATCGACCGGGCGAAGGTCTCCACCATCGGCGAGTCCGGTTACGAGCCGCCCGCGAACCAGACCGGCATCGTCACGCCGACGTTCTCCAGCTCACAAGACAGCTCGGCCGTCTCGGCCTGGGGCAATGGCTATGACCCGGCCAAGGCGACGTCACTGCTGGAATCGGCCGGCTTCCACATGGGCTCCAACGGCATCATGGTGAACGCGGCCGGGCAGCAGCTGGCCTTCACCGTGCTCAACATCGGTGACTACTCCGACTGGGTCGCCTCGGTGCAGGTCATCCAGCAGGAGCTCAAGGCGGTCGGCATCTCGATCACGCCGGACAACCTGTCCAACACCGACTACGACGCCGACTTCTTCTACGGCAAGTACCAGCTCGCCTACGCTGACCAGCAGACCTTCGGTCCGAGCGCGTACTACGAGCTGAACAACTGGCTGAACTCCGCGAACACGGCGCCGATCGGCAAGGTGGCGGCCAGCAATTACGAGCGCTACAGTAACCCGGCCACCGACAAGCTGCTCAACGAGTACGCGACCACCACGGACCCGGCCACCCAGCAGTCGATCCTGAACCAGGTTCAGCAGGTCATGGTCAATGACGTGCCGATTATCCCGGTCGTCGAGGCGGTCGACTGGTACCAGTACGACACCGGGTCATTCACCGGCTGGCCGACGCCCGGCAACCCGTACGCCCAGCCGTCCGCCTACTCCTATCCCGACAACGAGCAGGTGCTGCTGCACCTGGCGCCGAAGTAAGTTAGACGCCGCGTGCCAGGGACCAGCCTCCACGACCTGGGAACCTGGCACGCGGCGCGAACCGCTAACCCGCCGACCCGCAGTCCTCCGATCGAACCAGGAATCAGACGAGCTTGAGATACGCGCTGCGCCGCCTTGGCTTCTTCGTCCTCACGCTGTGGGTGGCGCTTACCCTTAACTTCCTGCTGCCGCGGCTGATGCCGGGCAATCCCGCGCTGGCCATGATGTCGAAGTTCCACGGCGAGCTCGGCCCGGGTGAGCTGAATGCCCTGGAGACACTGTTCGGGGTCAACACGCACCAGAGCCTGCTCTCGCAGTACTTCGGCTACCTGCACGACGTGTTTACCGGCAACTTCGGCATCTCGCTCTCCGAATACCCGGCGTCGGTCACGTCCGTCATCGGCAGCGCGATCTGGTGGACGGTCGGCCTGGTCGGCATCACCACCATCCTGGCCTTCCTCCTCGGCACCGGTCTGGGCATCGTCTCGGGCTGGCGCCGGGGCGGGAAGCTGGACAGCATCGTGCCGCCGGTGTTCGTGATCACCTCCGCGATCCCGTACTTCTGGGTGGCCATGGTGCTGGTCCTGGTCTTCGGCATCACCCTGCACTGGTTCCCCAGCCAGGGCGGCTACTACGTGACCACCGACACCCCCGGCTTGAACCTCACCTTCTTCCAGGACGTGGTCAACCACGCCTTCCTGCCCGCGATGGCCCTGCTGATCACCACCATCGGCACCTGGATCCTGACCATGCGGAACACGATGATCACCACGCTGGCCGAGGACTACGTACGGATGGCCCGGGCCAAGGGACTGCCGGGCCGGCGCATCATGCTCGACTACGCGGCGCGCAACTCGATCCTGCCGAACCTGGTCGGCTTCGCGATGTCGCTCGGCTTCGTGGTCAGCGGCGCGATCCTGGTCGAGTACGTGTTCAACTATCCCGGCGTCGGCTACATGCTGCTGCAGGCCGTGTCCGGCGAGGACTACCCGCTGATGCAGGCCCTGTTCCTGCTGATCACCGTCGCGGTGCTGTTCGCGATCCTGGCCGCCGACGTCCTCACCGCGATACTTGACCCTCGGACCAGGGCAGCGCGCTAGCCATGGCCATGCCCGTGTCCGGTGTCCCCGCCGAAATCCCCGCCGCGCAGGTGCCTGCCGGCCACGCGCTGGCCCGCATCGGCCGCGCCATCCGGTCCAATCGCAAGGCGACCACCGGGACCATCCTGCTCGTGATCTTCATCCTGATCGCGCTCTTCCCCGGTGTCATCGCCCATGCCAGCCCGACGCAAGACGCCTATCCGCCGCGCCTGGGCCCTTCGTCCGCTCACCTCCTCGGCACTAACGCCTACGGGCAGGACCTGTTCGCGCAGGTGGTCTGGGGAACCAGGAACGTGCTGATCATCGCGTTCGTGGTCGGGCTGGCTACCACCGGGCTAGCGGTCCTGATCGGCGTCGCCGCGGCCTACCTCGGCGGAGGCTGGGACGGCACGCTCAGCGTGCTGACCGACGTGCTCCTGGTCATCCCGCTGTTCCCGCTGCTGATCATCATCGCCGCCTACGCGCACGGCGAGGGCACCCTCGTACTGATCACGGCGATCACCCTGACCAGCTGGTCCTACACCGCGCGCCAGCTCCGCTCACAGGCACTCACGCTGCGTAACAGAGATTTCCTCGAGGCGGCGCGGGTGCGCGGCGAGCGCAGGCTCTACGTCATCGTGATGGAAGTCATCCCCACCATGACCTCCCTGATCGTGGCGAGCTTCCTGACCAACGCCCTGTACGCGGTGCTGCTCTCGTCGAGCCTGCAGTTCATCGGCCTCGGCGACCCGGACACGGTGAGCTGGGGCACCACGCTGTACTGGGCGCAGAACAACGCCGCGCTGCAGACTAATGAGCCGTTGTGGGCTATCGCGCCAGGTTTCTGTATCGCCCTGCTCGGCGCCGCTTTCGCCCTGCTCAACTACGCGTTCGACGAGATCGGCAATCCGGCGCTGCGGCCCGTGCGAAGGAGCAAGCGTGTCCGAGGGGCATGAGATCCTAGAGGTCAGCGGCCTGTCCGTCGACTACGTGCTGCCCCGGCATGACGTCCGGGCGGTCGATGACGTCTCGTTTACGGTCGACCGAGGCGAGTTCCTCGGCATCGTCGGCGAGTCGGGCTGCGGGAAGTCCACGCTGCTGTTCGCGGTCGCCCAGTTGCTCGCTCCCCCGGCTCTTATCGCCGCGGGCAGCGTCAAGTTTGAGGGGACCAACCTGGTCGGCCTGACCGACAAGCAGCTGTCCGCCATCCGCTGGCGGGACATGTCGGTGGTCATGCAGAGCGCCATGAACGCGCTGAACCCGGTCAAGTCGATCGGCGCGCAGTTCAAGGACGCGCTGCAGGCGCACGGCAAGCCGTCGAAAGAGGAGATCGCGACCCGGTCGGCCGAGGTCCTGCGGATGGTCGGCATCGACCCGGTGCACCTGAAGAGCTACCCGCACCAATTGTCCGGCGGGATGCGGCAGCGTTCGATGATCGCGATGGCGATGCTGTTCACCCCGGACCTGGTCATCATGGACGAGCCGACCTCCGCGTTGGACGTGGTAGCGCAGCGCGCCTTGATGACCCAGATCAAGGAGCTCCAGCAGGCCTACGGCTTCGCGGTCATCTTCGTCACCCATGACATGTCCCTGATCAGCCACTTCTCCGACCGGCTCATGGTGATGTACGCCGGCCAGATCGACGAGCTCGGCGACACCAGGACGATCTTCGACCGGCCCCTGCACCCGTACACCCAGGGCCTGCTGGAAGCCTTCCCGTCCATCCGCGGCCCGCGCGTCCCGCTCAAGGGAATCCCGGGTAGTCCGCCGGACCTGGCCGCGATCCCGACCGGCTGCCGGTTCCATCCGCGATGCCCGCACGCGGTCCAACGGTGCACCGCGACCGCGCCCGACCTGTACCCGGTGGACGGAGACCTCGTGCGCTGCCTGCGCCGCCAGGACGGCACCCTGCCCAAGGCCGACCAGGAGGGGAGCCTGAGCAGATGAGCGAATTGCTGAGGGCCGAACACCTGACCAGGCACTTCAAGATAGGCGGGGTGCTGTCCCGGCGGACGCTGCACGCCGTGGACGACGTCAGCTTCAGCATCGGCGAACGCGAGATCGTGGCGCTGGCCGGGGAGAGCGGCAGCGGCAAGTCCACGATCGCCCGC
>CAWICW010000045.1:0-73809 GCA_963834685.1 uncultured Actinomycetes bacterium
CCCAGGCCCGCGCCGCCACAACAGCGCCCAGCGGCTGGGCTCGCTGTGGCACGCGCTCACCGTCCCGGACGACCTTCGCGGGGCACTCAGCCGGCTCACCGGTCCGCTCCTGCTCATCGACGACCGCATCGAGACCGGCTGGACCATGACCATCGCGGCCAAGCAGCTCCGTGAGGTCGGCGCCCCCGCGGTCCTCCCGCTAGCCTTTGCCGTCACCACCGGCTGAGGCCACGGGCCATCGCTGATGAACGGCTCCCGAGCTGGTAACAGCCCTGCAACGCGGAGACTAGATAATGAACCCGCCGAACAGAGAGGCAAGGTACGGACCGGATGATGGCGGGCGTGTTGCTGTAGCCGGTCGGAACAACGGGCATCAGCGACGCAGACCAGCGCCCGGCTGAGCCATACACGGCCTGTTCGGAGATCGGCCGAGAGCCGGGTCTACCGCCGTCGGCGGGGTGCCCACCACGATCTGCCGCTAGGGATCCTCAGCGCGTCGCGGCTAAGGCCGTGTAGAACACGGCCCCGGCCGAAGTTCACGTCATAGCTGCCGAAGAATCCGATCTTGACGACCCATCCCGGCGTACCCGCCGAGACCTGGCCCATCCCCAGCGAACGCGCTGCAGCCACCCGTTGGCCTCTGCGAAGCGGCATAAGACGTTCTGCGGCTCCCACCACAACTCCCGGGCAGTACAAAATGTAATCATATAGACACTTTAAGTCATAGCGAATCGCTACAGGCGGCCCAAATCGAACGACCTGATGACGTCTGGTGCCGCCCCGGCCGACGCCGGGAACGAGACCGGGAGCGCCGGGGCAAGTCCTTCCAGGCGTTCTACGACTTCTTGCTCTCGCAGGCGCGCCAGCAGGAGCTAAGCGGCCGGAGCGCCTCCCTGACCGTCCGCCCCGCCTCTCGCCGTCATACCCCGTCATCCGGGCCCGCCGGGTACGAGAGCTCATCGATGTTGCCCTGCGGTCGCCCTGGAATGTCAGTACCACCGGGCATGGTGGCGAACATGACAGGAGGAGGGCACCATGGGTGTCATGACCGTTCCGGACGTCTGGTCAGGCCAGGACCGCATGCTCACCGTCGAGGACATGGAGACGATGCCCGACGACGAGTTCCGCTACGAGCTGGATGACGGGGTGCTGATCGTGTCCCCGGCTCCGTCCAGGCTCCACCAACTCGCGGTGGCACGCCTCACCGTGATACTCAGCGTGGCGTGTCCGGCCGGGCTCGTCGTGCTACCCGGCGTCGGCGTCAACATCACCAGGTTCCAGCACCGGGTACCCGACTTGGCCGTGGTGCGCGCCGGCTCCGTTGAGACTTTCTTCGAGGAGACCCCGCCGGAGCTGGCGGTGGAGGTCGCCTCTCCCCGTACCCGGCTCTACGACAGGAACCGGAAGAAGGACGTCTACCAGGGCTTCGGCATCCCCGCGTACTGGATCGTCGAGCCGGACCGGGACCGTCCCGGGCTGACCGTCTTCGAGCTGCGTTCGGGCGCATACGAACAGATCGCTCACGTCACCGGCGCCGAGGAGTACCGTGCGGCGATCCCGTTCCCGGTGACCATCGTCCCGTCCAAGCTCGTTACGGTTTGACGTCGGCGGTCCGGCATCAGGACGCCTTGAAGATCTCGTCGAAAGGTGCGCAAGGAGCAGCAGAAGGCCACCGTCACGGTGGCCGAAAGGCTGTGGCGCGCGGTGGCGGCCGATGACCGCCGCGCGATCGAGAGGATCGTCCACCCCGGCTCGCCCGCTGCGGCGCTGGACCGGCTCCTCGGCGCCCGGGCGCCAGGTGGGCGGTGGGCGGGATCGCATCGGCGAAGGGGCTGGACCCGGTCGAGGGGCTGCTGGCCGTCACGGGCTCGGCTTGGAACGGCCTGCCGGTCGCGGCCCGGGCCATGGCCGCGTGGGGCGGATTGCAGTCCACCATGAGCGGCTGCTTTCCGCGCATGACGCGCGGCCGACGCCGCGCGGGCGCACAGCACCACCGCTCGCGGCCTGCGGCCGGAACTGCCTGCGGCGCGTGGCACACCACCGGAACAACGACCAGCCAGCCGATGCGGCGCGGCCCGGCCGGGAGCCGGAGCGCCCTCACGGCTTGTAGCACCGATGTTACCGGCATAACCGCATCTCGACCGACGACCGGTTCCGCGTCCTGGCCGCCGGCATGGGCGGCCCGGGAGGTGCCAGCCGGGTCGACTGAGAACCGGCGGGAAAACAGCTCAGACCCGCCCCGGATGGTATACATCGGTCCGGTCAGCGATATCGATGACGGTGATCACGTTCTTGTCATCATCGATGCGATACCAGACCCGGTAGTGCCCGCGGCGCGCCGACCAGTCACCCTGAAACGGCGCCAGGAGTGGCTTCCCGACGCGCCGCGGATTGTCGCGAAGGGGGCCGGTGATGAATTCCCAAGCGGCAAAGGCAACCGACGGGGCAAGTGCCTCCGCGAGGGCCCGACGCGCCTGGGGTTTGATGATCAGGTCGTAGCGCTCGCTCACGCCGTGCCGGTTTCGCGGCGCCGTCGGCTTATCAGCTCGGCCATCTCCTCGCCGGTGACGTCTCCGCCCTCCGCGGCATCCGCTGTCGGCTCCCCCGACCGTAGCCTGGCCATCTCGCGCTCGAGCCAGAAGATGGTCTCTTCGAGTGCCTCGAGATCGTCGATCGGCAGCACGACGGCCACGGGCTTCCCGTTGCGCGTGATCGTGTAGTGCTGGTGTGTCGAGGTGACATCATTGACGACGGCTGACAGCTTGTCCTTGGCTTCGGCAAGCGAAAGTACCTCCATGGCCAGAGTATAGGCTATTTTCCTGGCTACAACGATGGCGTTTCCCCGTTGCCTACCCGGCCCCGTCCGGGGCACATAAGCACCCCCTAGGACCTGCGGGTTCTCGTCCTGACGGGCTTTCGCGGCTGCTCGATCAGCTTGACCGTGATGTCCGGACCGGAGGTCTCCACGACCTGAACCCGTTTGGGCAGCAGGGTCAGGAAGGCGCGGAAGCTCCGGGCGCCGTAATTGTGCTCGTCGAAGGCCGGGTCTAGGGCCAGCATCTTGCTCTTCAGCCCGCCAGCCGTCATCGTCTCGGAGCTGGACTCCTCGAACGCCCGGACCAGTACCTGTTCCGCCTCGCTGATGTCGAAGGCCGCCGTCGGCCGCGCGTCGGGCTCGACCTCGGCGACCAGCGTGCCCCAGTACTTGTACTCCGAGCAGACCGACACCAGCTTGCGGCTGGCGTTGGCCTCGGTGCCGACGCCCACCACCCACTTGCCGAACTCCCGTAGCCGCTGCACTAGGGGCGAGTAATCTCCATCCCCGCTGACCAGCACGAACACACTGACCTCGGGATGGACGATCAGGGTCTCCATGGCGTCGACGGCCATCCTGATGTCGGCGGCGTTCTTGTTCTGGATGCCGACCCGCGCCACCTGGATGAGATCCACGCCGTTCATGGCCAGGTCCTCCTGATGGCCGCCGAAGCGCGGATTGGCCCAGTCGGCGTACGCGCGGCGCACTGAGGCGTTGCCGTAACCCCGGCAGAGCCGCGTGATCGCCTCATACGGCGCGGGGTTCGCCTGGTCGGGCAATTCCTTGACCGCGCCGAGCACGAGGTTCTCGAAATCCACGAACACGGCGATCTGCGCTGTCCCGTCGGGCTCCACCACTCACCTCCGTCATCGGATGCGGCGATGAAACGTTATCTCAGGACCGGCCCGCCATCCCGGAGGCGGCCCCACGACACGGGATGACCGAGCTAGTGCACGTGGAACCGCCAGTCGCGCGGCACGCGCGATTTCGGCCCCGGGACGCCCTGGTCGAGCGGATGGTACTCCGGAGGAGCGAGCTCCGGGCCCGCGAAGGAATCCTCGCTCTCGTAATTCCAGAACCAGTCCTCGCCGGGCTCGAAGCTGCGGATGATCGGATGCCCCGCGATCTTCGCGTGCGCGGACGCATGCTGCGAAGGGGAGCTGTCGCAGCACCCGATATGGCCGCACTGGGCGCACCGGCGCAGGTGGACCCACCAGCCGCCGCTGGCGTTGCACTCGACGCAGCCCGTCCCGCTCGGTGGCACCGAAGGGTCGATGCCCGGAATCTCCGTCATTCAGCTCTCCTCCTGCGGGGTGACCGGAAGCCGCACCCGGAACCGGGTGTCGCCGGGGACCGACTCTACTGCGATGTCGCCGTGGTGCTTATTCACCACGATGCGCCAGCTGATGTCGAGCCCGAGCCCGGTCCCCTCGCCTACGGGCTTGGTGGTGAAGAACGGCTCGAAGATCCGTTCGCGGATCTCCGGCGATACGCCCGGCCCGGTATCGCCGAACTCCACGAACACGAACTCCCGGTCCAGTCCGGTCCGGACGGTCAAGACACCCGTCCCGCCCATGGCCGACACCGCATTGTCGATCAGGTTCGTCCACACCTGGTTCAGCTCGCCGGCGTAGGCCGGAATCTGCGGCAGCCCCCGGTCGTAGTCCTTCACCACGGTGATCCCCGGCGGGAACTTCCCGGACAGCATCAGCAGCGTGCTGTCCAGCAGTTCGTGCACGTCGACGACCTGGTACGGGGCCCGGTCCAGCTGGGAGTACTGCTTGGCCGCGCCGACCAGGGTCGAGACCCGGGTGGTCGAGTCCTCGATCTCGTTCATCAGCAGCTCGGTGTCGACGGTGTAGTTCAGCCAGCGCAGCGCGCTCTCGAGCGTCCCCGGGTCGACCGTCGCCTCGACGTGCTCGAGCCAGGCGCAATCCAGGCCGGCCGCGACGAACGTCGGCGCCAGCTGCCAGCCGTCGCCGATGTCGTGGGCCTCCAGCCAGTCGGTGATCGCGTCCTCGCGGTCCGAGGCCTCCAGCGGGGTCAGCGCCTGCGCCTTCGGCACCCGGTCGGCCGCCTCCTCCTGGAGCCGGATCAGCGTCACCAGCGTGGTCCGGTCCCAGGAGCCGCCGGCGATCATGCCCAGCTTGTGCCGCATCCCGGCTACCCGCTCGCGCAGCGCCGACGTGGCCCGGACCGCGGCCGCGGCCGGGTTGTTCAGCTCGTGAGTCAGGCCGGCCGACAGCGAGCCGAGCGCCAGCAGCCGCTCCCGCTGCCCGATCGCCTGCGCCCAGTTCTTGTTGCCGAAGAACGCCCCCTCGAGCAGGTGCACCGCCATAGGGAACCACTCGTTCATCAGCTCGGCGAACGTGCCGGCGTCCAGTACGAAGAACCGCGACGCCACCGTGGTCCGCATCGAGGCGTTGTAGACCTGCGGGACGCGGTCGCCCATGTAAGCCTGCCACGCGCCGGCGTACGAGCCGCGCTCCGATGTCCTGCCCACCTCGACGTCGTCGGCCCCGACCCGCCGCGACATCACCACGGTGCCGTCGAGCAGGACATAAAAGCAGGTCGCCGGGTCGCCCTCCGCGTACACGGGCCCGGCCGGGAGCAGCTCCACGTGCCCGCGCTCACACAGCCACTGCAGCTGGTCGTCGGTCAGCTTCTCGAACAGGAACAGGGCGCGCAGCTCGTCGATCCCGCACTCCAGCGCACCAGCCTCAGCGGCGGCAGCCTCGCTCATCTCTTCTCCAAGTAGCGGTGTACCAGCATGACCGCCAGCGCGCCTTCCCCGACGGCCGAAGCGACCCGCTTGGCCGACTCCGAACGTGCGTCCCCGGCCACGAACACCCCGGGCACGCTGGTCTCCAGGTGGTACGGCATCCGGTCCAGTTCCCAGCCGCGCGGTCGCTCCCCGCCGGGAGACAGGTCCGGGCCCGCCACCACGAACCCCCGGGCGTCCCGGACCACGACGTCATCCAGCCAGTCGGTGAGCGGCGCCGCGCCGATGAACAGGAACAGCAGCTGCGCGTCCACCGTCTCGGTGGCCCCGGTGGCGGTGTCCCGCAGCGTCAGCTGCTCCAGGTGGTCCTGGCCGGAGGCTCCGATGACCTCGGTGCAGGTCCGTACCGCGATGTTCGGGATGTCCGCGATCTGCCTGATCAGGTAGTAGGACATCGACCTTTCCAGCGAGGATCCGCGGACCAGGATCGTGACCGACTTGGCGTGCCGGGACAGGTATACCGCGGCCTGCCCGGCCGAGTTCGCGCCGCCGACGATATAGACGTCCTGTCCCAGGCAGGCGTTGGCCTCGGTGAGCGCGGATCCGTAGTAGACCCCGCGTCCGGTCAGGTCGGCCAGCCCGGGCGCGTCGAGCTGGCGGTAGGACACCCCGGTGGCCAAGATGATGGTGTGCGCGTCGATCGAGGTGCCGTCCGCGAACGTCGCCCGCCGCGCCGAACCGCGGACCTCCACGCCGACCACGTCGCGGGTGGTGAGCACCTCGGCGCCGAACTTGGTGGCCTGCCGGCGGGCCCGGTCGGTCAGCTGCGCGCCGGACACCCCGTCCGGGAACCCCAGGTAGTTCTCGATCCGCGAGCTCTGCCCCGCCTGCCCGCCGGTCGCCAGCCGCTCGACCAGCACCGTTCGCAGCCCTTCGGACGCCCCGTACACCGCTGCGCCCAGCCCGGCCGGCCCGCCGCCGATCACGATCAGGTCATAAAAGTCCTTCGACGGCGTCGTGGCCAGCCCCACCCGCGCGGCCAGCTCAGCATCGGACGGCTCCACCATCGGCTCCCCGTCCGGCGTGATCACCACCGGCAGCGCCAGCCCGTCCGCGTCGGCCGCCGCCAGCAGCCGCTGGCCCTCCGGCTCATCAGACTGGTACCACCGGTACGGCACCTGGTTACGGGCCAGGAACTCCCGCACCTCCGAAGACCGCGCCGACCACCGGTGCCCGACCACCTTGGTCTCCGGCACCGGCCGGTGATCAGACTCCAGCCACGCATCCAGCAGCGCATCCACCACCGGGTACAGCTTCTCCTCCGGCGGATCCCACGGCTTGAGCAGGTAATGATCCAGGTCCACCACGTTGATCGCGTCGATCGCCGCCCCGGTATCGGCGTACGCGGTCAGCAGCACCCGCCGCGCCCCGGGGTAGATATCCATCGCCTGCTCGAGGAACTCGATCCCGTTCAGCTCCGGCATCCGGTAATCAGCCAGGATCACCGCCACCACGTCCCCGCGCAGCTTCATCTGCCGTAGCGCGTCCAGCCCGTCCGACGCCGACTCGGCCCGCACGATCCGGTACCGATCCCCGTACTGCCGCCGCAGATCCCGGGCCACCGCCCGGGACACCCCCGGGTCGTCGTCGACGGTGAGGATCGCAGCGCGGCTCGTCTCGTCCTGGGCGGTCATAACGCCCATATTAGGTCGGTCCCGCGGCGGTGCCGACGAAGGTGCCCGGTGACCGTATCGGACGCCTCCTTTTTCTGCCGAACGGATCGTGGCGCTTCGCCCGGGTCAACCGCGAGCGTCGCCGAACAGGGGCGGCGCCGGCGTGCCGGTTCACGGGCCGGAGACGCCGCCGTGGTCCGGCTGGCCCTCGCTCATCAGGCGTCCTGCTCCAGGGCCGCCCGCAGGGCCGCCATGGCCCGCGCGGTATGACTTTTCACCGCGCCGCGGCTGATCCGCATCGCGGCGGCGATCTGCGCCTCGGACAGGTCCGCGTAGTAGCGCAGGACGAGGGCCTCCCGCTGCCGCTCGGGCAGGTCGCGGAGCGCGGCGATGACCGCGGAGCGCTCGAGCAGGGCCATGGCCCCGTGTTCGGCGCTCGGCATATCCGGCGCCGGCTTCGGCGCGTTCTTCTCGACTACCATCCGGTGCCGCAGGACGGAACGGGACCGGTTCACCACGGTCTGCCGCAGGTAGGCGAGCGCCTTCTCGGCGTCCTTCAGGCGATGCCATCCGTCGTGCATGGCGATGAACGCGTCCTGCACGACCTCCTCGGCGGTCGAGGTATCCCGGACCAGCATGGCGGCCAGCCGGACCAGCGCCTTGTACTGCAAGGTGTACAGCTCGATGACCGCGAGGTCCGCGCTCCACTCCACGCGTTCCGCGTGCTCACGGAGCCAGCCCCGGTACCGGTCCAGGCCCGCCTGGAGGTCATAACCCGCCGCGAACTGCGGCTCCTGCGCCTCGGCGACCTGCTGATAGAGGCGGGACAGCAGCTCATCGTCGGGCCAGCTGGCGGTTCCGCCGCCGCCCCTCATGACGATCCTCCTTCCGGGTCGTCGGGGATGAACGGATGCTCCGGTCCCAGCTGTTCGATCAGCTTGCGTCGCGCCCGGTGCAGCTGCGTGCTCACCGTCGTCTCGGCCATGCCGAGGATCTCGGCGATCTCGGCTTCCTTCATGTCCAGCCGCCAGCGCAGCAAGGCGACCGCGTGCTGCCGGTCCGGCATCTCCTGGATGATCCGCCAGCATCGCTCCAGCACAATCGACGAGAAGGCCTGTTCCGAAGGGTCGGCCGGGGTCTTCCGGTAGCGGGCCTCGATTCTGGACAGCCGGTCGCGGAACGCGGCCTCGCGGCGGAAGCTGCTCGCCGTGTAATGGGCCAGCGTGGTCCACAGCCAGGCCCGGAGCTGCTCTTCAGCCAGGCCTCGCAGCGTCGTCTGCCAGGCCCGGGCCGCGGCCTCGAAGGTGGTCTGGACCAGGTCTTCGGCCAGCGCCCGGTCGCCGCGGGCCAGCACGCAGGCGTAGCCGAACAGCCTGGGCGCGTGCGCCGCGAAGCAGCGGGCGAGTTCGTCGGCGTCGTCGGGTGTGAATCTGTCATCACCCACCGCCCACCTCCGCGCCCATAGCCACCAGTATCGCCGCCGTGTCGACTAGATCGCCGCACTGGTCACGGGCGCAAAGGTAGTCGAAGGTCGCAGGTGTCGCCGCGGGACAGCGAAGAATCACGCAGCTTAAGTCGCACGACGGCGCCAAAACCTCTACCCGGACGGCTCCGCGACCGCCACGGTGTCGAGGACCCGCACCACGTTCGCGGCCAGGTCGTCGGCCGCGTCCTGGTCCCCGGCCAGTTGATGCAGCAGGGCTTGCTGGAACAGGCCGTCGAGCATCGCGTAGGCCACGCCGGGCGAGACGGCCACGGTGATCCCGGCGAACTCGGCGTAGCGGCTGATGACCCGCCAGATCATCTCCTCGCGGCGCTGGTCGATCTCCAGCACGTCGGTCCGGAAAGACTCCTCGAACAGGCTCTGGTTGCGCAGGTCGTACCAGAGCCGGTGCATGGGCGCGTCGGTGCGCAGGGTCTGCGCCATCGCGGCGCTGAACTCGCGCTTGAGCTCCTCGGCCGAGCTGGCCGTGGCCACGATTTCGTCGTAGCGGGTGACGCAGGCGGCCTCGTACTGGCGCACGCAGTGGGTGAGCAGGTCCTGCTTGTCGCTGAAGTAATAGTGCAGCACGCCGTGGGAGAACTGGGAGTTCTGTGCGATCTCCCGCAGGCTGGTCCGGGCGTAGCCGAGCTCGGCCAGCGTCTGCAGTGCGGCGTCGGCCAGCTGCGCCCGCCGCTCGGCGAACTTGTCGACCTGCCGCCGTGAGATCCGCTCCCGGTTCGTCTCAACCGCGCGGACCTCATCGGGCAGGCGGACCACGCCGTCTACGCCGGTCTCATTGACCACGTGGGCCACGTCCGTCACAGCGGTTTTCCCGTCAGCTCTCGAAGGCTCGCACCATGCGAGCCCGAACCCACTGTATCTCGGCGCCCGGGCCTGGCCCAGAACAAACTTGACAGGTGTCCAAGAAAGTCTTGACGACTGTCCAGATTTCGTTACGCTGTGACCTACGTCGCATGGCCCCGCCAAGCGCCGCCGGCCACCGCCGTCTCGAGGAGGAGATGCAGCATGAGCGTGTACGACCTGACCGGACGCAAGGCCCTGGTCACCGGCGGGGCCCGTGGTCTCGGCGCTGGCACGGCCGAGGCGCTGGCCCGCGCCGGAGCGGGCGTGGTCATCGGCGACATCCTCGAAGACCTCGGCCAGGCGACCGCCGACGAGCTCAAGAAGTCCGGCGCCACCGCCTCGTTCCTCCCGCTCGACGTGACCAACGATGCGAGCTGGGAGCTGGCTATCTCCGACACGATCCGCGAGCTGGGCGGCCTGGACATCCTGGTCAACAACGCCGGGCTCGAGATCACCAGCCTGGTCATCGACCTCGACCCGGACGACATCCGCCGGATGCTCGAGGTTAACGTGCTCGGTACGTCGCTGGGGATCAAGCACGCTTTCCGCGCCATGCGCCCGGGCGGCCCGGCGGGCCGCGGCGGCGCGGTGGTCAACATCGCCTCGGTCGCCGCCACGATCGCCTTCCCCGGCATTGCGGTCTACTCCGCGACGAAGTCCGCGATCGACCGGCTGACCCGGGTGGCCGCCATGGAGTCCGGCAAGCTCGGCTACGCCGTCCGGGTGAACTGCATCTACCCCGGCCTCGTACCCACCGAGATGGGCAACCAGCTGGCCCAGGACGTGGTGACGATCGGGCTGTTCCCCAGCGTGGAAGAGGCCGTCGGCACCGTGGTGGGCCTGACCCCGCAGGGCCGCCTCGGCGAAGTCGCGGACATGGCCGACGCGGTGGTGTTCCTCGCCTCCGACGCGGCCCGCTTCATCACCGGCGCGGGCCTGCCCGTCGACGGCGGCATGGGCATGTGAGCGAGAGGACTTAGCTATGAGCACCGACAAACCTGTCATCGTCTACGGCGCCTCGGGCTACACCGGCCGCCTCATCTGCGAGTACCTGCGCGAGTACAACGTCCCGTTCGTCGCGGCCGGCCGGGACAAGGCCCGGATCGCCGAAGCCCTCGACAAGGTCCCTGGCATCGACACCGTCGAGCACGACATCGTCGAGGTCGCCCACGACGTCGCGCCGCTGACCGAGCTCTTCACCGGGGCGCAGGTCGTCTGCAATACCGTCGGCCCGTTCGCGCAGTACGGCCGTGAGGTGGTCGAGGCCTGCCTGGCCGCAGGCTGCCACTACCTGGACACCACGGGCGAGCAGGACTGGCTGATCACCTGCGACGACGAGTACGGCCAGCGGATGGCCGCCGAGGGCCTGCTGCTCGCCCCGGGCGTCGCCCAGATGTACACGACCGGCGAGATCGCCGCCCAGCTCTGCCTGGAGAAGCCGGGCGTCGACACGCTCGACATCCTGGTCTTCTGGAAGGGCATGCCGACCATCGCCTCGACCCGGACCATCCTGGTCAACGCGGCCTTGGCCAAGGCGTACTACCTGGAGCAGAACCAGTACGTGGAATGGCCCGCCGACGCCGGGCTTTACGACGTGGTGGTCCCGGGCCAGCACGAGACCGGCCTGGCGCTGCCCTGGGGCGGCACCTCGCACCCGGTGTGGTTCAAGCGGGACCCGCGGGTGGCCAACGTCAAGGTGCTCGGCGGGGTGTTCAACCGCGCGCTCATGCTGGGCGTCCCGCAGATCGTGGCCGCGGTCCTGCAGCAGATCGAGGGCCTGCCGGAAAGCGAGAAGCTGCGGGTCCTGACCGAACAGGCCGCCGGCGTCATGAACCAGATGCCGCCGCGCGAGGCCACCAGGATCAACACGTCCCTGGACTCGGTGCACGCCTCGGGGCCGCTGGGCCGCGCCCACTGCGTGATCCACGGCAACTCCAACTACAAGCAGACCGGCCTGATGCAGGCCTACGGGGCGTACTCGCTGCTCCAGCAGCCGCCCAGGCGGGTCGGGTTCGCGTCCGGCTGCCAGGCCTTCGGCCACCATGAGCTGCTCGGCGTGCTGCGCAGCTTCGGCCTGGTCATGGAGCCGAACCTCACCGTCCACCACTAGAGGACAGACGGCGTGCGCCTGACCGACTACCTCGACAAGGGCGCCTCCCTCGGCCCGGAGGCGCCGTGCCTGACCACGGGCGGGCGCACGCTGACCTACTTCGACGTCCAGCGGCTCTCCTGGCGGGTCGCCCGCGCGCTTGACCGATCCGGGGTCGGGCCCGGCGACAAGGTCGCCATCCTGTCCTCGAACGACCCGGTCGCGTTCGCCTGCGTGTTCGGCATCTCCCGGGCGGGCGCGGTGTGGTGCCCGGTCAATCCGCGCAACGAGGCGGCCGAGAACCGCGACCTGCTGGACTTCTTCGACTGCACGTGCCTGATCTTCCAGGCCGCGTTCGCCCCGCTGGTCGCGAAGATCCGGTCCGGCCTGCCCAGGCTCACCACCCTCGTCTGCCTCGATGGCGATCCGGGCCAGGCCACGCCCTTCGACCTGTGGATAGGCTCCGAGCCCGCCGAACCCTGGCAGGCTGAGCCGGCCGGCGACATGGTCATGCTGGTCGGCACCGGGGGCACCACCGGGCGCCCGAAGGGCGTCATCCTCACCGGCCGCAGTATCGAGACGATGTCCGCGCTGACGCTGATGAGCTATCCGTTCCGCCCGCGCCCTCGCTACCTGGCCCTCGCGCCCCTCACCCATGCGGCCGGGGTGCTGTGTTTCCCGGTCATGACGCTGGGCGGCGAGATCGTCATCATGCCCAAGCCGGACCTGACCGACTTCCTGGCCCTGATCGAGCGGCACCGGGTCTCCCATACGTTCCTGCCGCCGACGCTGATCTACATGCTCCTCGATCACCCCGGCCTGGCCGGGACCGACCTGACCAGCCTGCAGTGCCTGTGGTACGGCGCGGCCCCGATGTCGGCGACCCGCCTGGAGGAGGCCCTGACCAGGATCGGCCCGGTGCTCGGCCAGCTGTTCGGCCAGTCCGAGGCCCCGATGATGATCTCCACCCTGGCCCCGGCCGAACACTTCCGCGACGACGGGTCGCTCGCCACCGAGCGCCTGTCCTCGGCCGGGCGGCCTACCCCGCTCACCACCGTCGCGATCATGGACGACGAGGGCCACCTGCTCGGCCGGGGCGAGCGCGGCGAGATCGTGGTCCGCGGCTCACTGGTCATGGCCGGCTACTACAAGGACCCGCAGGCCTCGGCGCAAGCCGCCCGGTACGGCTGGCATCACACCGGGGACATCGGCTACCTCGACGACGACAACTACCTGTTCATCGTCGACCGCGCCAAGGACATGATCATCACCGGCGGCTTCAACGTCTACTCCGCCGAGGTCGAGCAGGTCCTCCTCGCACATCCCGCCGTCCAGGACTGCGCCGTCATCGGCCTGCCCGACGAAAAGTGGGGCGAGCGCGTCACCGCGGTCCTCCAGCTCCGTCCGGGCCAGGCCGTGACCGGCGACGACGTGCGCGCCTTCGTCAAGGAACGCCTCGGCAGCGTGAAGGCCCCCAAGCAGGTCGAGTTCTGGCCGGACCTGCCCCGCTCCAAGGTCGGCAAGGTCCTCAAGCCCGAGATCAAGGCGCAGCTGCACGCCAGCGAAACTCCTTAGCGCAGCTAAGGGTATATACTTGCCATCAGGCAAGTAAAAGCCCTGTTCATCTCCGGCGATCGGGAGCTCGTGCACCTCACCTCTCCGGCGGGCCGCGTACGGTTCCAGCCCCGGCAGATGATCTCATCGCTCCGGCAGCGCAACTACCGGCTGTTCTTCTTCGGGCAGCTCGTCTCCGTGGCCGGGACCTGGATGCAGACCGTGGCCCAGTCGTTTGTCGTGCTGGACCTCACCCACAGCGGAACCCAGCTCGGCCTGGTCACCGCGGCCAGGTTCCTGCCGATGTTCCTGTTCGGCCCGTTGGGCGGCGTGTTCGCGGACCGCATGGACAAGCGGCGGGTGCTCTACCTGACCCAGACGCTGTCCGGGCTTCTCGCGGGGGCTTTTGCCGTCCTGGTCGGCACCGGCTCCATCCGGTTGTGGGTCGTCTACCTGCTGGCCCTCGCGCTCGGCTTCGTCAACGTATTTGACAACCCGGCGCGTCAGGCCTTCATCTCCGAGATGGTGACGGCGGAGGACCTCCCGAACGCCGTGACGCTCAACTCCGTCGCGATGAACATGGCCCGCGTCTTCGGCGCCGCGCTGGGCGGGGTGCTCGCCGCGGCCCTCGGTCTCGCCCTGTGTTTTGCGGTCAACGCGCTGTCCTTCGGGGCCGTGCTGATCTCGCTCGCGGCGATGCGCGGGTCCGAGTTGTTCCCCGCCACCCGGGTCCCGCGACGCAAACGGCAGGTGCGGGCGGGTCTGCGGTATGTGCGCGCCAAGCCCGAACTGCTCATCCCGCTGCTCATGATCGCTGTCATCGGCACGCTGGCCTGGGAGTTCCAGGTCTCCCTGCCGCTCATGGCGAACAAGGTCTTCGGTGGCGGGGCCGCCGCCTACGGCGTGATGGCCTCGGTCATGGGCGCCGGCGCGGTCGTCGGCGGGCTGATCTCCGCCGCCCGCCCGCGTCCACGCGCGCGCGCCCTGTGCCTGGCCGCCATCGGGTGGGGCATCGCCATCCTGGCTGCGGCGGCCGCGCCGAGCCTGCCGCTCGAGCTGGCCGCCTTGGTCTTCGTCGGCTACGGCAGCATCACCTTCAACTCCCTGGCCAAGACCACCCTGCAGCTCGCGGCCGAGCCGACCATGCGCGGCCGGGTCATGGCCCTGTGGGCCCTGGCCTGGCTGGGGTCGACACCCATCGGCGGTCCCATCGTGGGCTGGGTCGGTCAGGACGCCGGAGCGCGGTGGGCCCTGGTCATCGGCGGCGTGCCCACCGTGCTCTGCGGGATCCTGGCCCTGCCCGCGCTGGCCCGTATCGACCGGCGCCTGACCCGGACAGTCCTGACCAGAACCCGGCCTAATGGGCGTCACTACTGGCGAACCCCTCATGCTCGGCCACCCATGATCGTAGGCTCGGAGCATCATGACCGTAACCGCCGGTGACCTTGACGCTGCGCTCGCGTGCATCATGAGCGGCCTGCTGCCCGTGACCGACCGGGACTGGTCGGTGCGGGCGGGCAGCCTGGAGTGGGATTGCTGGCATACCGCCGAGCACATCGGCGACTGCCTGCTCTCCTACGCCTGGCAGCTCGCTGTCCAGCCCACCGCGCGGTACGTGCGGGCCGTGGCCACGGCCCAGAAGGACGCCTCCCCGGCCGAGGTGCTGGAGTTCGCCGTCACCGGCGGGCGGGTCCTGGCCTCGATGGTGCGCACGTCACCCGCGCACGTCCGGGCCTTTCATCCGGCCGGGACCGCCGACCCGGAAGGCTTCGCCGCGCTGGGCTGCAACGAGGCGCTCCTGCACGGCAACGACATCGCGCAGGGCTTCGGCCTCGGCCTCGACCCGCCGCGCGATGTGTGCCGTCGCGTCCTGGCCCGGCTGTACCCGCAGGCCCCTGCCGAGTTCGCCGACACCGACCCATGGACGTCGCTGCTCTGGGCGGGCGGCCGTACCGAGCTGCCCGGCCGCTCGCCGTCGGCCTGGCGCCCGCACCCGGCCCCCCTCACCAGCTAGCCCGCCCTCAGGGCTGGTACGAGCCGGGCGTCCAGGCGCGGGTGCTGACCCCGATCGCGTTCCACGCGTTGATGGTGACGATGAGGCTGACCAGGGCGGCGATCTCCTGCGGGCTGAACTCCGCGGCCACGGCCTGGTAGGCCTCATCGGGAACGTGCGTGTCCGCCAGGAGCGTCACGGCTTCGGTGAACGCCAGCGCGGCGCGCTCGCGGGCGGTGAAGTACGGCGTCTCGGCCCAGGCGGCCAGCCCGTAGATGCGCTGCTCGGTTTCGCCGATCGCGCGCGCGTCCTTGGTGTGCATGTCGATGCAGTACGCGCAGCCGTTGAGCTGCGAGGCGCGGATCCGGATCAGCTCGCGCAGCCGGGGATCGATCTGCGCCTTGTCGAGTTCCTTGGTCGCGGCCTGGTCCAGGTGCGCCATCGCGCGGGCGAAGCCCGCGCCGAAGGTGTCGAACTCCAGCCGGACCGGTATCTGCGTGGTGTCGCTCGTCATGGTCATGACACCGACCCTAGGGCGGTGAGCGGCCCAAGATAAGGTCCATTTCTATGCCAGAAACATGGGCCAAAGATGCCGACCACGCTGGCCAGGCCAGCGTCGACCTGCACCTGGACCTGTCCGGACCCAAGAACCCGAAGGGCGTCCGACTAGGACTGGAGACGGCACTCCGCGACGCCGTGCGGACCGGCCGCCTCGGCCCCGGCACGCGGCTGCCGTCCTCGCGGGCCCTGGCCGCCGATCTGGGCCTGGCCCGCAACACGGTGGCCGAGGTCTACGGCCAGCTGGTCGCGGAGGGCTGGCTGACCGCGCGGACCGGCTCGGGCACCTCCGTCGCCGAACGCCGCGCCGCCGAGCCCGGCCCGGGCCCGCTGGCCCGCCCCGAGATCATCGCTCCCCGTTATGACCTGCGTCCGGGCGTCCCGGACCTGTCCGCCTTCCCGAGCGCCGCGTGGCTGGCGACGGCCCGAAGGGTCCTCGCCACCGCTCCCCGCCTGCTTCTGGACTACCCGGATCCGCGCGGGCTCCCGCAGCTGAGGACGGCGCTGGCCGGCTACCTGGCCCGAGCCCGGGGCGTGGCCGCCGATCCGGGCCGCATCGTGATCTGCGCGGGCTTCGCGCACGGCCTGGCCGTCACCTGTGCGGCGCTGCGCTCGGCCGGGACGGCCACGCTCGCCGTGGAGGCCTATGGCCACCAGGCCCACCGCGACCTCGCGCAAGGGCAGGGCCTGCGCCTGCGCCCGCTGCCCGTCGACGGCCGCGGCGCCGTGATCGGCGCGGTCCACGGGACGGGCGCCGCGCTGCTGACCCCGGCCCATCAGTTCCCGCTCGGGGTGACCCTCCATCCGCAGCGCCGACGGGAAGCGGCGCGCTGGGGCGGGGTGGTGATCGAGGACGATTATGACGGGGAGTTCCGGTACGACCGGCAGCCGGTGGGCGCGCTGCAGGCGCTCGCGCCCGATCACGTCATCTACGCCGGCACGGCGAGCAAGAGCCTGGCCCCGGCCTTGCGGCTGGGCTGGCTGGTCGTCCCGCAGCGGCTGCTGGACGCGGTGATTGCCCAGCTCACCGCGGGCCCGTCGGGCCTGGATCAGCTCATCCTGGCCGAGTTCATCGACTCCGGCGGCTACGACCGGCAGATCCGCCGCACCAGGCTCGCCTACCGCCGCCGCCGTGACCGCCTGGCGGCCGCCCTGCGCCGCCAGGAGCGGCACGTCACCGGGATCGCCGCCGGCCTGCACGCGGTCCTCGAGCTGCCCGGCGCCGGCACCGAGCGGCAGCTCATTACCCGGGCTGCCGGGCATGGCCTAGCCCTGCAGGGGCTGGAAAGCTTCCGGGCCCCCGGGGCCAGCGCCGATCGGGCCGGCTTGGTCATCGGCTACGGCCGCCCGCCCGAACACGCTTACACCACCGCGCTCGCCCGGCTCTGCGCAGTGCTGGACCCCTAGTCCTTGACTGTCTGGCCGCCTGCGGCGGCGGGGCCTGTCTGGCCGCCTGCGGCGGCGGGGCCTGTCTGGCCGCCTGCGGCGGTGGGCGTCTCGGCCAGCGTGTGGATGATGTCGTGCCGGTCGGCGCCGGAGGCGAACATGCGCCGGGCCGCTTGGAAGGTCTCCCGCGGGTCGTCGTCCCACAATTCGGCGATGATGCGGTGCACCGCGGCCAGGAACTCCTCCTGAGTCAGGCCGGCGTGCGGGGTGCACGTGCCGAACTCGTCCTCGGCCAGCGCGCGCCGGACCGCAGGATCGCTGACGTCCACCGGGGCGCCGTCCGCGGCCGGGCCGGGCGGCGGCACGGCGAACATGCGGCGCGCCACGTGGGTGGCCAGCCCCGACACATCGGCGTCACTGACCGCCAGGTCGGCCAGGTAGCTGCGACCGGTCACGGCTTCCGGGTCGTCGTAGGCCGGGCCGAACCGGCCGAACACCTCGGGCAGGCTCTCCATCAGGCGCGCGGTCGCGGCCTCGTCCAGGCCGCGGTGCTCCGCCGACCAGCGGATCCACGCGGTCACCGCCGGCTCCAGGTGCGCGCGCTGCGCAGGGGAGAGGGTGAAGGTGTTCGGCACGTGGCCGAGCAGCAGGTGCGCGATCTTGCGCGGGCCGACCTGGCCGGGCGGCTCGCCGGCCAGGCGGCTGCTGTACCCGGTGAGCACCTCGGCCCAGAACCGCGCGGTATCCTCGTCGGCCGCCACGGCGTCGGCGGCCAGCGGGCTCTTCAGGAAGTCCTCCACCGCGGCCGCGCGATCGGCGGCGGTGAAGACCGGGGCCGCCGCAGCGTCTTCGGTGGGCAGGCGCCGGACCCGGGACCGCGCCACCGGCAGGTACGCGACGGTGTCCACGGACACGCCCTGGTCGGCTTCCTCGTCACCCCGGGCCAGCGGCGCCTCCAGGCGGCGGCGTGCCTCGGCCAGGCCGATCTGCTCGGTGCGATCGAACGGGTCGTCCTCGCGGTTCATGGCCTCGATCAGGCTGTCCGCGTTGGCGGCCACGCCGACCGCGACCGCGACCGGGATGCCGGTCAGGTCAATCTGCCCCACGACGCCATGCTCCGCCTCGCCGTAGCGGAACGTCACCGCGACGGCCTCGTCGTCGCCGAATACGTCGTACCGGCGCCAGGCTCGGTCCGGAACCGCCTTCCCGGCCCCGGTCACCCAGTCCGGCGGGTAGATGCCGGCCTCGGTCAGCCGGGCCAGCGCCTGGCTCACCGCCCTCTTGGTGGCCGGCGAGCCCAATGACATCAGCAGCCGGAGCATCGCGGCCCCCTCCGCCGAGGGCTCGCGGATTGCCTCGTCCACCAGCACCTTGGAGATGAAGGCCTGCGCGTCGTCCGGATCCAGCCGTCCCACCCGCGGCAGCGCCATGCACGTCGCCGCCTCGAGTTCGGCACGCAGCAGATCGCCTGCGGCGACCGCCCGCCACAAGCTGCCCATCATCCGCTCGACGAGCGTGCCGGGATCCTCACGCGCCGCGGCGCTGGCTGGGGCGGTCCGTCGTGGTGGCCTGCTCTTCTTGCTCACCCGCGCCATCCTACGGCGCAGCCGCGGCATTCAGGCCGACGGCGCGCACCGCGCCGACCACGGCGTCGCCGCCGGTGATCGGGACGGTGGCCAGGTCGTCCGGCACCGCCGCGCCCAGCAGGCGCAGCACCGCCACCGTGACCGGGGTCCGGGGCCGCTGCGCGCCGTCGTCGATCTTGACCGCCCCCGCCCGGCCGTCACCGAACGCGAACGCGTCCACGCCCTCGGCACCGCTCTTGAGCAGCAGGCCCGGCACCGCGGTCATCAGCCGGCGCTCGTCCCGGTCCGTGCCGCTGGTCCATTCCGGGTACGCGCGCATGGCGTCGGCGACCCGGCGCTCCGGCGTGCCGGGCCCGGCCAGTACCAGGGCGCGGAACGCCCGGACCAGCCCGCCCAGCGTCAGCGCGAACAGCGGCGCGCCGCAGCCGTCCACCCCGGTAGCGGTGGACCGCTGCCCGGCCAGGTCCTCGATGGCGTGCCGGATCGCTTGCTGCAGCGGATGACCGGGGTCCAGGTAGCTGGCCGTAGGCCAGCCGTTCGCCGCGCAGGTCGCCAGCATCGCGGCGTGCTTGCCCGAGCAGTTCATCCGGATCCGGGACATGGGTTCGGCGCGGGCGATCATCCGGTGCGCGGTCTGTGTCTCCAGCGGCCAGGAGGCCGGGCAGCGCAGGTCGTCCTCGCGCAGGCCGGCCCCGGACAAGATCTTCCGGACCCCGTCGACGTGGAAGTCCTCGCCGGAATGACTCGCCGCGGCCAGCGCGAGCAGTTCGGCGTCCAGGTTCAGGCCGCAGCGGAGCATCGCCGTCGCCTGCAGCGGCTTGTTCGCCGACCGCGGCAGGAACGGGACGTCGGTCCGGCCGGCGCTGATGACCGGCTGGCCGTCGGCGGCCACCGCCGCCACCGCGCCGCGGTGCCGGGACTCGGCGAAACCGGACCGCACGACCTCGGCGACGACAGGGTTCACGTCGTTGTGTTCCGGAATGATCGTCACGATCGTAGTCTGCCCTGTTCCGGCGACCAGATGGCGCCCGGTACCCTGCGGTCTTATGCGAGCGGTGGTGCAGCGGGTCAGCCGGGCCAGTGTCGCCGTGGACGGCCAGGTGGTCGGTACCATCGACGAGCCTGGCCTGCTGGTCCTGGTCGGCGTCACCCACGACGACACCCCCGAGCTGGCCGCGAAGCTGGCCGCCAAGCTGTGGGGACTGCGGATTCTCGACGGCGAGAAGTCCTGCTCCGACATCGCCGCGCCGCTGCTAGTGATCAGCCAGTTCACCCTCTACGCGGACCTGGCCAAGGGCCGCCGCCCGTCATGGTTGGCCGCCGCGCCGCGCCCGGTCGCCGAGCCCCTGGTCAACGCCGTGGTACAGGCCCTGCGTGACCTTGGCGCCCGGGTGCAGACCGGCGTCTTCGGCGCCGACATGAAGGTGTCGCTGGTCAACGACGGCCCCGTCACCATCATCGTCGACCTGTGACGGCTCTAACCCGATACGGAAGGGCTGGCCCCCGCAGCCGGCCCGAGCCCGGCCAGCACGCACTGCGGCCGGGCCCGCAGCGAGATCTGATCCTGCGCCCGGAACGACTTCTGGCAGAACGACCGGGCCGCCGAGCCGCAGTAATGCAGCGTCGCGCCGCCGGTAGAGCTCGGCACGGTGAGGTTCACGCAGCCGTGGCCCGAGCTGGAGTAAGTGTCCGGAGCCAGTGCCCCCCACAGGCCCAGACCCCCGAGCACCAAGAGGACCAGCACGCCGACGACCGCGAAAACCCGCTTCTGCCGCGGCGACAGGCGCCCCGCGCTCGGGTTGGTCTTGGCGTACATGAACGCTCAGTGTAAGAGATCCCGTTGTCAGTGCCCTGTGTTAGCGTCGGCGGCGACTGGATCAACCTGGGGAGGTAACACAAGTGGTAACGCGCGATACGCGGTGGCCTGCCGGTACGCCCTGCTGGGTGGACGTCAGCGTGGACGACGTGCCGAAGGCGATCGCTTTCTACCAGGCCCTGTTCGGCTGGGACATCCAGCTCGGCGGCCCCGAGGTCGGCGGCTACTCCATCGCTCATTCCGGCGGCCCGATCGTCGCGGCCATCAGCCCCAAGATGGGCGCCCCCGACGCCCCGACCGTCTGGACCACCTACCTGGCCACCGACGACACCGACGCGACCGCGGCCAAGATCAAGGCGGCGGGCGGCCAGGTGCTGGCCGGGCCGATGGACGTCATGGAAGAGGGCCGGATGGCGGTGGCCATGGACCCGGCCGGCGCCGTGTTCGGGCTCTGGCAGGGCGGGAACACCACCGGGCTCGGCGTGGCCAACGAGCCGGGCGCGCTGGCCTGGAACGAGCAGTTCAGCCGCGACCTGAGCGGCAGCCAGGCCTTCTACCGGGCCGTGTTCGGCTACGGCTATCAGGACATGAGCGCCGACGGCTTCAAGTACGCGACGCTCATGGTCGACGGCCACGAGGTCGCCGGCATGGGCGAGTACCCCGAGGGCACCCCCGCGGAGATGCCCGCCGCCTGGGCCACGTACTTCGCCGTGACCGACGCCGACGCCGCGGCGGCCAAGGTCACCGAGCTCGGCGGGCGCGTCGTCGAGCCGCCCAGGGACAGCCCGTACGGCCGGATCGGCGTCGTCGCCGACAACCACGGCGCCGTCTTCTCGCTGATCATGCCGCCTGCCAGGTAGGGCCCGGTCCGCTGAGGGAGGCGGCCGTGCTCACGCTCACGGCCCCTCCAGTCTTTTTATGCCGAACGGACCGTGGTTCGTGCCCCTGTTACCCGACCGGCGGGGTCCCGTGGGTGTGGAAGGACTCGATGGTCTTCAGCCCCCAGGCCTGGCCCTTGGCCCGCTCGGCCTCGGTCCAGGTGATCGTGCGCCAGTCCGGCGCCAGGACCAGCCGCGCGACCGGGTTGGCCAGCTCGATCCGGTTGCCGCCGGGCTCGTAGACGTACAGGAAGAACGTCTGCTGGATCGCGTGCTTGTGCGGCCCGGTCTCGATGAACACGCCGTGGTCCAGGCAGATGTCCGCGGCGCGCAGGATGTCCTCCCTGGTGTCCGGCGCGAACGCGACGTGGTGCAGCCGGCCGGTGCTGCCCGTCCAGTCCCGCGTGTACACCAGGTCGTAGCCCTTGTTGGTGAAGTGCAGCCACTGCGCGGAGATCGTGCCGTCGTCCAGCATGATCTGCTCGGTGACCCGCCCGCCAAGCACGTCCCGGACGAATTCTCCGCAGGGCGGGACCTCCCGGGCCAGGTAGTTCACGTGATCCAGCCGCCGGACGCAGACGCCGCGCCCCGGGTAGGCCTGGGCCTGGTTCTTCAGCAACGGCTTGAGCTCATCGGGCGGCGTGTACCACTCGCTCTCCCAGTACAGCTCCAGCTCGTGCCCGTCCGGGTCACCGAACAGGTACGTGGGCCCGATGCCCGGGTCGCCGTCCTTCCAGCCGATGCCGAGTCCGGCCGCCTCGATCGCCGCTACCCGGGCTTCGAGGGCGGCCTGGCTGGAGGCCCGCAACCCGACCCGCCGGATGCCCGAGGTCTCGTGCGCGGTGAGCTTGACCGTGTGGTGCTCGTAGTCGTCCCAGGTGCGCAGGTAGACCGAGTTGCCCTCGCGGCAGGTCTCGGTCAGGCCGAGCACCTCCACGAAGAACCACAGGCTCTCGCAGAGCTTGGGCGTCAGCAGCTCGACATGCCCGAGGTGCGCGACATCGTGCCGCGGCGGCCGTGTCGCCGCCGGGTGCTGTGCCGCCCGGTACTGGGCCGCCGGGTGCTGGGGGCTGGTCACCGGGACCTCCGGGGGAAGACGGTGCCCTCGAAGAGCTTGCGCGCGGTACGCACCACTCCCGAGCGGATCACCGTGGGCGGCTGGCTGGTCGTGTCGACCTCGGCCTCGACCTCGAGGTGGCCGGTCGGGTGCTCGATGTCGAACCGCGTCTGCCCCGGCTTGACTGCGGCCAGGTCAGCGCCGGCCGCCCCGTCCAGCAGCAGCGCGGTCGCCACGCTGATCGCGCCGAGCACCCCGATCGAATCGTGCACCCGCACCGGGATGAAGGTCCTGGTGCAGACCGTGCCGCCGTCGGCGGGCGCGGCGATCAGCGAGATCTTCGGCACGGAGGCCGCGGCTACGTCGCCTAGGCCCATCAGCGGCCCGGCCGCCAGCCGCAGCGCCTGTACCCGCCGGCCCAGCTCCGAGTCAGCCTCGAGCTCGGCGACGGTCTCGTACCCGGTGCGGCCGAGCGCGGCGGCGGGCACGACCACTACCGGCATGCCGTTGTCGATGCAGGTGACGGTGATCCCGTCGAGGACGTCGGTGGCGTGCCCGGTCGGCAGCAGCGCGCCGGTCGCCGAGCCCTCGGTCCCGGCGAAGTCCAGGACCACGGCCGCGGCCGTCCCCGGTACCCCGGCGATCGCGACGTCGCCGTCGTAGTCCACCACGCCGTCCGCCCCGGCGAAGCTGGCCGTGGCCACGCTGCCCGAGTTGACCATGTGGATCCGGACCGGCGCCGAGCTGACCAGGCCCCGCTCGACCGCGAACGGCCCCACGCCGGCCAGCAGGTTGCCGCAGTTCTGCCGGTCGGACACCACCGCCGCCTCGACGCCGACCTGCAGGAACAGGTAGTCGATGTCGGCGTCGGCGCGGGCCGAGGGGGAGATCACGGCCACCTTGGAGGTCAGCGGGTGAGCTCCGCCGATCCCGTCGATCTGCCGGGCGTCGGGGCTGCCCATGATGCGCAGCAGCACGTCATCGCGTTCGGCGGGGTCCTGCGGCAGATCCTCGGCCAGGAAGTAGGCGCCCTTCGACGTGCCGCCCCGCATGAGCATGCACCGCACCCCGTTACCCACGGCGGTCTCCCTCGTCCGCGGCGCTGACCCACTCCACGCCGAGGGCGGCGAGCTTGGCCCGCAGGCCGTACAGGTCCAGGCCGAGCTGGCCGTCGGCCAGCGCCTTGCGCGTCTGCTCCTCCTTGGCCACCCGGGCCTGCGCGGCGGCCAGCGCCTGGCTCACCTCGCCCCGCGGTACGCACACCACGCCGTCGTCGTCGGCGATGATCGCGTCGCCGGGCCGGATGATCTGGCCGCCCACGGACAGCGGCACGTTGACCGCACCGGGTGTCTCCTTGACCGTGCCCTGCGCGCTGACCGCGGCCGACCAGGCCGGGAAACCCATGGCCCGCAGTTCGGCCACGTCCCGCAGGCCCGCCTCGATCACGATCCCGCGGACGCCCCGGGCGGCCAGCGAGGTCGCCAGCAGCTCGCCGAACATCCCGTCGGTGCACGGCGAGGTGGTCGTCACCACCAGCACGTCCCCGGCCTGGCACTGCTCGGCCGCGGCGTGAATCATGAGGTTGTCGCCGGGCCAGCACAGCGCGGTGACCGCGGTCCCGCCGGTCCGCGTCCCGTCCTGGATGGGGCGCAGTCCCGGCCCCAGGTACCCGGCCCGGCCGATCGCCTCGTGCACGGTGGCCACGCCGAGGGCGGCCAGCTGGTCGACTAGGGCCAGGTCGGCCCGGGGGATGCCGGTGACGATCACGTGACGCATCAGGCGTCTCATGGGGCTTCCTCCGTTTCACGCAGCGCGGTGATGACGCTGCGCAGGTGGCTCCGGGTGGCTTCCTCGGCCTCGCCCGGCCGCCGCCCGGTGATGGCCGAGATCATGGCCAGGTGCTCGGGCAGCGAGGCCTGCGGGCGGCCCGGCCGCAGCGAGAGCTGGAACTGATGCCGGACCAGCTGCCCGTTCAGCCGCTCGAGCATGTCGGCCGCGACCGTCTGCGCCGAGATCTGCCTGATCAGCCGGTGCAGCTCGTGATTGAGCGCCGAGTACTTCAGCGGCTCGCCGTCCGCGACGCTGCGCGTCATCTCCTCGCCCAGTTCACGCAGCCGGGCGGCCTGCGCCTCGGTGACCAGCTCGGCGGCCTTGGCCGCGCACAATCCCTCCAGCGCCATCCGGCACTCGGTGATGGCGACGGCCTCGTCCAGGGTCACCGCCCGGACCCGTGCGCCACGGTTCGGGATCCGCTCGACCAGCCCCTCGGCGGTCAGGTCGAACAGCGCCGCCCGCAGGCTGGCCCGCGTCACGGCGAGCAGCCCGGCCAGCTCCTCTTCGACCAGCCGCTGTCCGGGGACCATGTCCCCGGACAGGATGGCCTGCCGCAGCCGCTCGGTCGCGAACCGCCGTCCTGGCTCCCCGGCCAGCACCGACGTCATGCCCTCCTGCGCTCGCACGTGGCCGATCCTAGAAAATGTCCAACAATATTGTCAACAATTTCTGGCGCGTTCCACGGTCTCCTTCAGGGCCAGCCACGCGTGCTGCGGCCTGGCCCTCACCGGGCCCGCGGGTGGCTGACCTGGCCAGCGAACAACGGCAGGCCGGTCGGGCTGTGGCTGATCACGAACAGGAACGGCCGGTCCACGGTCATCGTGACCGCAGGCGGGGCCCGGAACGCGGCCGTGGGCCGGAAGGTGATCCCGGTGGCCGCCGCCGCTTCGGTGCCCTGCTCGTCCACGTCGACGTAGGCCTTGTGCGCGACCGCGTTGATCATTAGGCGTTCGGCCTCGGTGATGCCGGTGAAGTCCGCCTGGTGGGTGAAGGCCTCCGCCACCCCGAGCCGCCTCAGCACCGGGACCAGGTCGAACGCGGCCTCCACCCGGAACCTCGGCATGGACAGCGTGACCTGATACCTGGACGTATCGGCCACTAGCCCGCGCAGGCCGCCCGCGGCGATCGTGGGCCGCAGCGCCGTCAGCGGCCCGTCCGGCAGCACCACGGCCATCGCCAGCCGGCCGCCCCGGTAGGGGAGCACGACGGCCTGGTATCCGTCGCCGTGCCGGTAGGCGCGCGCCGCGGTGCCCCGCATCATCGGCACGGTCAGGCTCGTGCGGTCCGGGCCATCCGGGTAGAACGGCGCGTCGCGGGTGGCCGCCTCGGGAAACCGCTCGGCCCAGGCGGCCTTCAGGTAGATGGCGCTGGTAAGCACCAGCCGGGTCTTGTCGCTGATCGCGCGGGCCGGCAGCAGCCCGGTGATCTTCCCCGCGGTCTGCTCGGCGATGACCTGGTTGATCTCGGCCCGCGCCGCCTCTGGTGCCTCGGCGAAGCCGACCTGCGCGATGGCGGCCGCCGCGGCATCCTCCAGCTGGCTGGTGAACCCGGGAAGTAGCGGCAGGCCGGACTGCACCCACGCGATGTTCGGAGCCCGGAGCGTCACGGACCCGTCCGCCCCCACGTCGCGAACCGCGGCCGAGGTCGCGCGCAGCCCTTCGCCCGCCGCGTCCGGCGCTTCGTGCAGCACGCCGGCCAGTTCCGCCGCCGTCCGCCCGCGCGCTCCGCACAGCGCCATCCGCAGCGCGGCGGCCACGCTCACCGGAGAGAAGACCGTCTCCCGGGCATCCTCGGTCAGCAACCGGTACAAGTCCGCGCCGAACGCGTCGTCCGCCGCCGCCACCGCGGACATCGTGTTCGCCGGGACCGGTTCTTCGCGCATGATCCTCCGCTCGTCATCCGGTTCTTCCGAAGTTACCCAACCGCGATAACGTTCCGGACCTAGCGCAGGCCCTGGAGCCGGCTCACGTGTCGGCCTGTACGGGCCGGGACAGGCTACGCTGGCGCGATGAGCGGACTTGAGGAGTTCGCCCGGTTGGTTGACGGCGATCACGGCCTGGTCGTGGTGTCGACGCTGCGGGCGGACGGGACGATCCAGTCGTCGGTGGTGAACGCGGGCGTCCTGCCCCACCCGGTCACCGGAGCTCCGGTAGTCGGCCTGGTCAGCCGGGGTGACGCGCACCGGCTGACCAACCTCCGGGCCCGGCCGCGAGCCACGGTGGTGATCCGCGCGGGCTGGCAGTGGGCGTCGGCCGAAGGCCCGGTCGAACTGGCCGGGCCCGGCGACCCGCTGCCCGGCGTGGACGCCGAGCGGCTACGCCTGCTGCTGCGGGAGATCTTCACCGCGGCGGGCGGGACGCACGACGACTGGCCCACCTACGACCGGGTCATGGCCGAGGAGCGCCGGACCGCCGTCCTGGTCACACCCGAGCGGACCCAACCCAGCTGATGGACACCGAGCGCCGGACTCCAGGATGCCTAGCCGCCCGGCGCCGCTGGCGCCGCTGGCGCCACCGCGCGTTTTCTGTACCGGATCTGGAACAGGCCGTAAGCGATCGGCCCGGCGAGCAACGGCACCCAGTACGAGGCGATCCGGTAGGTGAGCGTGGCCAGCAGGGCCTGACTGGAGTTCACTTCAGCCAGCACCAGGAGCCCGGTCAGGCTCGCCTCCACCAGCCCGAGACCACCGGGGGTAGCCGGGATCATCCCGACGATGCCGGCCGCCGCGTAGGCCACCAGGATCAGCGAGGGGCGCGGGTGGCTCCCGGTGGCCCGCAGCGCGAACAGCAGGCACAGGTAGTCGAACGCCAGGCGGCCGGCGGAGAGCAGCAGTGCTTGCCACCACTGCCTGCCGAGGACCGTCCGGATGTTGTTGCGCTGGGAGAGGAGGGTCTCGTCCAGCCCTTCCAGCGGGGGGCGTTTCCGCAGGACCCAGTTCCTGAGCCGTTGTGCCGTCCGGCCGGCCCAGCGTAGCGGCGCGTCGTAGAACAGCACCACCGCGCCGAAGGCGGCGAAGGCCACGAATCCCGCCGCGCCCAGGAGCGCCGCGTTCTCAAGCCCGCGGTTGACCGGCGCGCCGATCAGGATGACGGGCAGGGCGAAGATCGGCAGGGCGAGCAGGCCGCCGACGCCGAGCAGGGAGAACGCCGCCAGCCCGCCCACCGTCGAGCTGGTGTCCATGCCGCTGGTCGCCAGCATCCGGAACTGCGTCGCGGCACCGACCGCCGCACCTCCCGGCATGATGAGACTGATCGCGTTTCCGGCCAGCGTGGACGTGATCACCGGGAACCACGGCTTGGTCCGCAACGCCAGGCGCTGCAGCGCGAACGTGCAGGTGAAGTGGGCGATCTCGGCGGCGATCGCCGCGGTGAGCCACCACGGGTTCAGGGTGGACAGACGCGGCCAGGACGCGAACACCTCGGTGATCGCCGGGAATACGAGGTAGATGGCGATGCCAGCGACGGCGACCACCGCGGCGCGCTTGGCCACCGTTTTCCAGGCCAGCGGGTGCGACTTCTCCTGATCGATCCTGACGGCCAGGGATGGCTTGCCCGGCGCCGCCGGCTTGTCGTTCATGGTCACGAACTAGGCCTCCGCCTTAGGGAAAGCGCCTACACGCCGGTCACGGCGGTCAGTCGCCCCGAGTCGACGGCCGCGGCGAACGCGGCGTAGTCCCGCTCGTTCTGGTCCGCGTAGGCCGCGGAGAAGTCCGCTATGGCCCGGTCGAAAGCCTCCCCCTTGCCCAGGTAGGAGGCGATGGCGATCCGGTCCCCCCACCGGGCGTGCGCCCGGGCCAGGGTCGCTGCGCAGATACGCGCGTACAGCGTGGCTCCCGGTACCAGGAGCGTGTCCACATCCGCGCTGCCCTTCCAGTCCTGGAACTGGCGCACGTAGTAATCGCGGGTTACGCCGTCCATGCCCCTGATGCGCTGCCAGCCCAGGAAGATGTCCGTCGCCGCCTGCATCAGCCGCTGCCCCGCGACCACGCGCTCCCCGTGATGCCGGTAGGTGCTCGCACCCAGGAAGCGCTCGAGCACGGAGGCTTGCGCCTCCTTGACCTGGAGGAACAGCGGGTCGTCATGGTCACGGCCGAGCATCAGCATGATGTAGCAGCGGGTCCCGACGCTGCCCACGCCCACCATCTTGTACGCCGAGTGGACGTAGCGGTACTCCTCCAGGGGGTGGTGGTGGCGCCCGAGCGTGCGCCGGTACGAGCTGAGCAGCTTCTTGATGAGCGGGGTCGGATTCTCCCATTCCGAACCCGGCCGGACCAGGTCCTCGATTGGGATGATGACCGGCGGGTCGGCCATGATGCGCAGCTCGCCCTCGACCTCGTCTGCTCGCTTGGCGAACACCCGGGTGCTGTCGCGGGTCCTGGCCTTGGCCACCATCTCCTCGACCGCCTCGGCCTCGCTCCGGCCGACCCGCCTGACCCGGACCTCCTTGCGAACCATCTTGAGCAGCATCCCGGCCTCGAAATGCTCGTACCACGCGTCCAGGCCCCCCATCCCGGCGGCCCGGCGCATCCGGCTCCGGTATTCCTGGACCCCGGCCATGACCACGGCGCGGCGGTCGTCCGGGGAGAAGCCGCGGTCACGTCCCATGATCTCGAAGCTCGCCGCCAGCCGCTTCACGTCCCACTCCCACGGTCCCGGGAGGGTCTCGTCGAAATCGTTGATGTCGAACAGCATCCGCCGCTCGGGCGAGCCGAACAGGCCGAAATTCGACAGGTGGGCGTCACCGCACAACTGCACGGTGACCCCGGTCACCGGGGTGGCCGCCAGGTCGGCCGCCATGATCAGCGCCCCACCCCGGTAGAACGTGAACGGCGAGGCCAGCATCCTCCCGTAGCGGATCGGGACCAGTTCGGGTACCCGGCTCGCCCCCTGCTCTTCCAGCAGCGAGATCGGATCGGGGCGATCGGGGGCAGGCTGCCACCGTCCGTGACCCGACCGCGGCGCCTCCCGGCGCGCGGCCCGGCCCCGGGCGACTCGCTCGTCCACGGACAGGTGCCGGCGCCGCCACGAGGACGCGAACGGCCCTGCGCCTTCGATCGGCACGCCGACGGCCGGGCCCGAGTCTTCCTCCACGACGCCTCCCGCTGTCATAGGTACTCCCTCTTTCGCATCCAGACGAGGGTCATCCAGCCCCAGATGGGTGGCAGGTACGAGGTGAACAGGCGCTGGATGAAGACCGCGGCGGTCGCGTCGGCCTCTGAGACCCCGGCCGCGGTGAGGCCGAGGATCATGCCCGCCTCCACCACCCCCATGCCGCCCGGTGACGGCGAGATGCCCCCGATGATCCCGGCCAGGAAGATGACCACGTACAAGGTGGGCAGGTTGAGATGGTCGCCGAACGCCCGCAGCGACACCGACAAGGCCATGACCACCAGCAGTTCCTGGGTGAACGAGCCGCCCACCAGTAGCGCCAGCTTGTACGGAGAACTGGCGACCTGCTTGAGGTTGCCCCAGATGTCGCGCGCCTTGGGGCGCAGCTTGTCGGCGGCCAGCCGGCGCAGCCGGGGCACGGCCAGGAGCAGGCCGGCCGCCACGGCGACCAGCACCACCACGGCCAGGATGATCCAGACCAGCTTCGAGTCCCCGCCGGACTCGGGGGTGACCTCGAGGTGAATGTTCCCCCAGGCGAACGGCAGCGAGACCAGGAACAGCACGGCGATGGCGATCCAGCTGGACGTGGCCATGATGGCGCCCGAGCTCAGCGCCACCGTGGCGTCGTAGCCCTGCCGCTGGAAGAAGCGCACCCGGGTGGCGAACACGGCCGCCGTGCCGCCGGCCAGGGCGCTGAACGCGTTGGCGAACTCGACGGCTACCGCCCGGCCGAACGGGAGCGGCCCGGACACGCTGCCGATGCCTTCCACGCCGCTGGCCACGTAGGCCAGCTGGGCCAGGACCAGCGCCATGATGACCCACAGCCACTCGGCCCCGATCACGGTGTCGAAGGACTTGGAGACGTCGATGAGCACGCCGATCAGGGCCCAGCCGCCGATCAGCGTGCCGATGATCATGATCAGCGTCGGCCAGCTCACCCGGCGGGGCTCCACCAGCTTCGGCAGCTCGATCGAGCCGGCCTGGGCGGCGCGCTGGCGGACCTCCTGGAGCAGCCCGCGCCGACCCCGCAGGCTCCGGCCGACCAGGGGGTCGAGCGCTGGCTTTTGCAGGTGCCGCAGGGCCCCTTCCAGCAGGCCGGGCTCCAGGCACCGGGCCGCGGCATCGGCCGCCCGGTCGGCGCCGACCGCCACCGCCGTGACCGCCAGGGCCCCGGCCAGGTCGCGGTCGAGCTGATCGGGCGAGGCGCCCGCCGCGGCGTTGCGGAAGTCCCCCACCACGACGGTCTGGGCGGCCGGGTCGACCAGCACCGCGTCCCCGCTGATCGCGCCGTGCGCGATGCGGGCCCGCCGCAGGATCAGCAGCTGCCGGTACAGGTCATCCAGGGCGGCGTCGCTGATCTCGGCGGCATCCGCGTCGGCCAGCGGCACCCCCGCCGGCAGCCGGCAGGCCAGCAGCGCGTCCTTGGACGGCCCGGCCGTCCCGGCCTCGGCGACCTCCGGCACGGCGACGCCGGCCTGCCCGGCCCGCAGGGTGAGGTAGGCCTCGTGCTCGACCTGCTGCAGCCGGGTGAGCGTGATGCTCGGCCCGGAGTCACGGTAGAGCACGAACCGGCCCGCCTTGGTGAGCAGCCGGGCGTCGGCCGCATCCCGGCCGTAGACCGCGATGGTCAGGCGATCAGCCCGGCCCGTTCGCCATGTCTCGGTGGCCTCGAACTTGGCCACCCCCCAGACCTGCCGGGCCGCCGGGTGCACGTTGCCCGAGCGGATACCGAGTTCCTCCAGCAGTAGCCGCACGTCCTCCGCCGAAGGCAGGCCGAGCGGGGAGCCGAAGACCAGCCGGACTATCGCGGTGGCGCCCCATCCGATGGCCAGGCTCCCCGCGACGTTCAGCGGCAGCCCGTGGCCGCCCACGGCGCAGGCCAAGGCGACCAGGGCGATGAAGATCTCGATCAGGCGCTGCACGCCGCGCGCCAGGTACGGCAGCGCCGCCGTGGCCACCGCGGCGAACACGGCGACCTGCAAGACCGGGAAGCGCAGGACGTAGTCGTCGATCACGATCCCGGCCGGCCGGCCGCCGCTGCTGCCGAGAAACACGATCAAGATCCCGCACACCGCGGCCGCGACGGCCGCGCTCAGCGCCAGGTCACGGGCGACCTCCCAGCGGCGCGCGAGCAGGGCCAAGGCCACCAGGACGATCACCACGCCGAACGATCCGGCCTGGTACACCACCGTCACCAGCCAGGTGATGCTCCACGGCGGCGGGTGGATCACCTGGGTGATGGCCCGGTCGACCCGGGAGTCAAACCGGATCACCAGCAGGCAGCACGCCAGGGCGAGGACGGCAGCGGCCAGCCGCACGCCGTCGCTCCCGCGACGGCGTCGCTGGCCGCTGCCGACCGGGGCGAATATGACCGAACGCCACCCGCGCAGGAGGTGCCGCTCCGCGGTGGAGCTATCCCTCTCGGCGAGGTTCTCGGTCATACGCCCCGCCTTAACTCAAGCAGCCAGGATCTTGGCCTTCTCGCGCTCGAACTCGTCGGCCGTGATAACGCCCCGGTCGCGCAGGTCAGCCAGCTTGGCCAGCTGGTCGGCCGAGTTCGACGAACCCGCGACCTGCTGGATGTACTGGCGGGCCTCCTGATCCTGCTGCTGGGCCTGCTGCACGGCCCGCTCGTGCATCGAGTTGCCGCGGGCGATCAGGTAGACCAGGACGCCGATCAGCGGGATGAACAGCACGAATATGAACCACAGTGCCTTCCCCCAGCCCGACAGGTCGCGGCTGCGGAAGATGTCGATGAAGACGTAGATCAGGATCCAGATCCAGATCACCCACAGGAAGATCTCGAAGATCGTCCAGAACGCTCCGAGCAGTGGGTAGGAGTAGGAACTTGCGAGCGGCATTAGCGACTCCATGATGGGAATGGCGCTTGTCGGGCGCCACGGCGCGATACAGGATGAGCCGGCCCTCCGGACCAGCGATCATGACCGGCCCGGGACGACGGTCTGCCCATGGCGAGATGCTCCCACAGACGGCTCCCGGCGCCTCATCCGCCCAGGGTGATTAAGCGCGAGCCTGAAGCTCGAAACAACACCAGCACCGAGGATGACCGCCCGCCCCAGCCGTACCAGCGCTTCGCGCCCGTCACGCCGGACGCCGCGCGGCCGGCCCGCTGGCACAATTGCTCTGGTGACTGCGAATCAGAACCCGGTCGGTGGATCAGCGGATCGCCGACGAGCTCGGCGTGGCCGTCCGGCAGGTCAGCGCCGCGGTGGAACTGCTCGACGGCGGCGCGACCGTGCCGTTTATCGCCAGGTACCGCAAGGAAGCCACCGGCACGCTCGACGACGCCCAGCTGCGCACGCTGGAGGAGCGGCTGCGTTACCTGCGCGAGCTCGACGAGCGCCGCGACGCGATCCTCAAGGAGATCACGGCTCAGGGCAAGCTGACCGGCGAGCTCGAAGCCCAGATCCGCGCGGCCGACGCCAAGGCGCGGCTCGAGGACCTGTACCTGCCCTACAAGCCGAAGCGGCGCACCAAGGCCCAGATCGCCCGCGAGGCAGGCCTGGAGCCGCTGGCCGACCTGCTGCTCGGGGACCCCAGTCGTGACCCGCAACACGAGGCAGCGAGATTCGTCGATCCCGATAGGGGCGTGCCCGACGCGAGCGCCGCGCTGGAAGGCGCCCGCGCCATCCTGGTCGAGCGGTTCGCCGAGGACGCCGACCTGATCGGGGAGCTGCGCGAGGCGATGGCCGCCCGCGGCACGCTGATCTCCAAGGTCCGCGAGGGCGCCGAGGACACAGCCAAAGGCGCGAAGTTCGCCGACTACTTCGAGTTCAGCGAGCCCTTCGCCCGGCTGCCCGCGCACCGCATCCTGGCTCTGTTCCGCGGGGAGAAGGAGGAGGTCCTCGACCTCACGCTGGACCCCGGTACCGACGACGCCGCGATCGAGCAGCGCATCGCGGAGCGTTTCGGCCTCCGCGACGAAGGCCGTCCCGCGGACCCGTGGCTGGGCGCCACCGTGCACTGGGCCTGGCGCACCCGCATCGTGACCCACCTGAGCGTCGACATCCGGGTCCGGCTGTGGCAGGCGGCCGAGGATGAGGCGGTCCGGGTGTTCGCGGCCAATCTGCGCGACCTGCTGCTGGCCGCCCCGGCGGGCGCGCGGGCCACGATCGGCCTGGATCCCGGCTTCCGCACCGGGGTCAAGGTCGCCGTCACCGACGGGACCGGAAAGGTGACCGGCACCGCGACCATCTACCCGCACGAGCCGCAGCGGCGCTGGGACGAGGCCCTCGACGTCCTGGCCAGGCTGGCTCGGCACCATCAGGCCGAGCTCATCGCCATCGGCAACGGCACCGCCTCCCGGGAGACCGACCGGCTGGCCGCGGACCTGATCAAGCGGCACCCGGAGCTCAACCTGACCAAGGTCGTGGTGTCGGAGGCAGGCGCGTCGGTCTACTCGGCCTCCGCCTACGCCTCGCACGAGCTCCCCGAACTCGACGTCTCGCTGCGCGGCGCGGTGTCCATCGCGCGGCGGCTGCAGGACCCGCTGGCCGAGCTGGTCAAGATCGACCCGAAGTCCATCGGCGTCGGCCAGTACCAGCACGATGTCACCGAGGGCAAGCTGTCGCACTCGCTGGACGCCGTGGTCGAGGACTGCGTGAACGCGGTCGGCGTCGACCTGAACACCGCCTCCCAGCCGCTGCTGGCCCGGGTTTCCGGCATCACCCCCGGCCTGGCCACCGCGATCGTGGCCCGCCGCGACTCGCAGGGACCGTTCCGGACCCGCCGGCAGCTGATGCAGGTGCCCCGGCTCGGCCCCAAGGCCTTCGAGCAGTGCGCCGGTTTCCTGCGCATCCGCGGCGGCGACGACCCGCTGGACGCGTCCGGCGTGCACCCCGAGGCCTACCCGGTGGTCCGCCGCATCCTGGCCGCCACCGGCTCCACGGCGGGCCAGCTGATCGGCAGCACCGCCACCCTCCGCGCGGTCAAGCCCGGGCAGTTCACCGACGACCGGTTCGGCCTGCCGACCGTCACCGACATCCTGCGCGAGCTGGAGAAGCCCGGCCGCGACCCGCGGCCCGCGTTCGCCACCGCGACGTTCGCCGAGGGCGTGGAGACCCTGCAGGACCTGCGGCCCGGCATGGTGCTGGAGGGCGTGGTGACCAACGTGGCCGCGTTCGGCGCGTTCGTTGACGTCGGCGTGCACCAGGACGGCCTGGTGCACGTGTCCGCCATGTCGAGGAACTTCGTCTCCGACCCGCATGCGGTGGTCAAGTCCGGCGACGTGGTGCGGGTCAAGGTGCTGTCCGTAGACGTGCCCCGGCACCGGATCTCGCTCACGCTGCGGCTGGACGACGAGGCACCGGGTCCGGCGGGCGGCCGCGAACGAACCGCGGACCGCCCGGGCCTTCCTTCAGGCCAGTCGGGCCGAACGGAGCGTGGTTCACGCCCCCGCCCCCGCGCCAGCGGTTCCGCTGGTCCGCGCCCGACCGACGGCGAGGGCGCGCTGGCCGACGCGCTACGCCGGGCCGGGCTGGTCCCGAAAACCCCCAAGCGCCCGCCCACCGGTAGCATCGGGTAACCAGTCCAGTCCGACCATCAAGGAGTCAGCCGTGCCCAGCCTGCAGCTTCGTATCACCCTCGCCGGAAGCGAGCACGTGGTCGAGGCGGGTACGACGGCGGGCGCGGCCCTGGCCCGCGGCGCAGCCGCCAAGGTGCACGGCGGCCCGGACGTCATCGCCGCGCGGGTCAACGGCGAGCTCTGCGACCTGGCCTGCCAGCTCGCCGACGGGGACGTCGTGGAGCCGGTAGACATCGCCAGCGACGACGGCCGCTACATCGTGCGGCACTCCGCCGCGCACGTCATGGCCCAGGCCGTGCAGGAGCTGTTCCCGCAGGCCAAGCTCGGCATCGGCCCGCCGGTGGAAAACGGCTTCTACTACGACTTCGACGTGCCCGAGCCGTTCACTCCCGAGGACCTCAAGGCCATCGAGAGCCGGATGCGCCAGATCGTCAGGCAGGGCCAGCGGTTTTCCCGGCGGGTGGTGACCGACGAGCAGGCCCGGGCCGAGCTCGCCGCCGAGCCCTACAAGCTGGAGCTGATCGGGCTCAAGGGGCACGGGTCCGGCTCGCTGGACTTCGAGCTGAGCGAGGGCGTCGAGGTCGGCGGGGACGTGCTGACCATCTACGACAACCTGGACGCGGGCACCGGCGAGCTGCGCTGGAAGGACCTGTGCCGCGGCCCGCACGTGCCCACCACCAAGCAGATCCCGGCGTTCAAGCTGATGCGCAGCGGCGGCGCCTACTGGCGCGGCAGCGAGAAGAACCCGCAGCTGCAGCGGATCTACGGCACCGCCTGGGAGTCCCGCCAACGCCAGGATCAGTACCTGGAGTTCCTGGTCGAGGCCGAGAAGCGCGACCACCGCAAACTCGGCGCCGAGCTGGACCTGTTCTCCTTCCCGACCGAGATCGGCAGCGGCCTGCCCGTCTTCCATCCCAAGGGCGGCCTGGTCCGCAAGATCCTGGAGGACTACTCGCGGCGCCGGCACGAGGAGGCCGGCTACGAGTTCGTGAACACCCCGCACATCACCAAGTCGGAGCTGTTCGAGATCTCCGGGCACCTGAGCTGGTTCGGGGAGAACATCTTCCCGCCCATGGAGGTCGAGGGCGCCAAGTACTACCTCAAGCCCATGAACTGCCCGATGCACATCCTGATCTACCGCTCGCGCGGCCGGTCCTACCGGGACCTGCCGCTCCCGCTGTTCGAGTTCGGCACCGTCTACCGGTACGAGAAGTCCGGCGTGGTGCACGGCCTGACCCGGGTCCGCGGCCTGACCATGGACGACGCGCACATCTTCTGCACCAGAGAGCAGGCCGGGGTCGAGCTGCGGCGGCTGCTGGCCTTCGTGCTGGACCTGCTGCGCGACTACGGCCTGAACGACTTCTACCTGGAGCTGTCCACCCGGGACGACGAGAAGGAGAAGTGGGTCGGCAGCCGCGAGGACTGGGAGCAGGCCACCTGGGAACTTCAGGAGGCGGCCGAGGAGTCCGGCCTGGAGTTGGTGGCCGACCCGGGCGGCGCGGCGTTCTACGGGCCGAAGATCTCGGTGCAGGCCCGGGACGCGATCGGCCGGACCTGGCAGTTGTCCACCATCCAGGTCGACTACAACCTGCCCAAGCGGTTCGGGCTGGAGTACCAGGCCGCCGACGGCACCCGGCAGCAGCCCATCATGATCCACCGGGCGCTGTTCGGGTCGATCGAGCGGTTCTTCGGCATCTTGGTCGAGCACTACGCGGGCGCGTTCCCGCCCTGGCTGGCCCCGGTCCAGGTGGTCGGCATCCCGATCGCCGACGCGCACGTGCCGTACCTGTCGCTGGTCGCGGACCGGCTGCGCGAGCACGGCATCCGGATCGAGGTCGACGCGAGCGATGACCGGATGCAGAAGAAGATCAGGACCGCGCAGCGGCAGAAGGTCCCGTACATGCTGATCGCGGGCGACGACGACGTGGCCAAGGGGGCGGTCTCGTTCCGCTACCGCGACGGGTCGCAGCGGAACGGCGTCCCGGTCGCCGAGGCGATCGCGGAGATCGCCGCCGCCGTGCGCGACCGCGTCCAGGTGTAGCCCGGTGCCGGCCGACCCACCTGACGAGGTTCCGGGGGGGCCCGGGCCCGCCGCCGCAGGCGGCCAGGCCAGCAGCGTCGTCCCCCCCGGAGCCAGCACAGACGAGGTCTTCGCGGGCGTCCCCGACGCGTTCGGGCGGCTGTGGACGCCGCACCGGATGGCCTACATCAAGGGGGCGGGCAAGCCGTCGGGCCCCGGCGAGGCCGAGGGCTGCCCGTTCGACCTGGCGCCCACGCTGAGCGACGAGGACGCCCTGATCGTCGCGCGCGGCTCGCTGGTCTACGTGGTGCTCAACCTGTACCCGTACAACGCCGGGCACCTGCTCGTCGTTCCGTACCGGCACGTGGCCGACTACACGGACCTGACCGTCCCGGAGACGGCCGAGTTCGCCGAGTACACCCAGCACGCCATCCGCGCCCTGCGCCAGGCCTCAGGGCCGCAAGGCTTCAACATCGGCATCAATCTCGGCTCGGTGGCCGGCGCCGGGATCGCCGCCCACCTGCACCAGCACGTGGTACCGCGGTGGGGCGGCGACACCAACTTCATGCCCGTGATCGGCCGCACCCGCGTCCTGCCCCAGCTCCTGGCCGACACCCGCAAGCTCCTAGCCGACGCGTGGTTAGCGGTGTTAGCCCGGGGGGACGACCCCCCGGAACCCCCCGGTGCGCTTCGCGCCCCGCTGCGGCCCTCGCCGTAATATCACGCGGCCGGAGGGGCCGGAGGCCCCTCGCGGACCGCTTGATGGCGGGGCGGCGCCCCGCGCCATTCGCCGTATTGCCCCTCTACCTCTTAGTTGTCCTTGGCCTCCGCGGCGACCTTGGCCGCCAGGTGCGACGGCAGCGGCTCGTGGCGGACGTACTCCCGGGTGAACGAGCCCGTGCCGTGCGAGAGCGACCGCAGGTCGATGGAGTACCGGGTGATCTCCAGCTCCGGGATCTCCGCCTTGACCAGGGTCCGGCCCACGCCGACCGGCTCGGTGCCGAGCACCCGGCCACGCCGCGAGGACAGGTCGGACATCACCGCGCCGACGTAGTCGTCGGGCACCAGCACGTGCACCTCGTCGACCGGCTCGAGCAGCAGCGGCTGGGCATTGTCCACCGCGTCCTTCAGGGCCAGCCGCCCGGCCTTCTGGAACGCCATGTCCGAGGAGTCCACCGAGTGCGCCTTGCCGTCGTACAGGGTGACCCGCACCCCGGTCATCGGGTAGCCGGCCGTCACGCCCTGCTCCATCTGCCAGCGCACCCCCTTTTCCACCGAGGGGATGAACTGGCGCGGCACCACGCCGCCGACGATCTTGTCGACGAACTCGAAGCCGGCCGAGTCCTCCAGCGGCTCGACCTCGATGTGGCAGATGCCGTACTCGCCGTGACCGCCGCTCTGCTTCACGTTGCGGCCCAGGCCATGGCCCTTGCCTCCGATGGTCTCGCGCAGCGGGACGCGCAGGTCGGTGGTCTCTACCGCGACGCCTTGCCGGTGCGTGAGCCGGTCGAGCAACAGGTCGGTGTGGGCCTCGCCCATCGTCCACAGCACCAGCTGGTGGGTCTCCGGGTTGTTCTCCAGGCGCAGCGTCGGGTCCTCGGCCACCAGCCGGCTCAGGGCCTGGGACAGCTTGTCCTCGTCCGCCTTGGACTTGGCCACGATCGCCACCGGCAGCAGCGGCTCCGGTATCGACCACGACTCCATCAGCAGCGGGTGTTCCTTCTCGGACAGCGTGTCGCCGGTCTCGGCCGTGCTGAGCTTGGCCACCGCGCAGATGTCGCCGGCCGCGCACTGCGTGACGGGCCGCTGCTGCTTGCCCAGCGGCGAGGTCAGCGCGCCGATCCGCTCGTCGTTGTCGTGGTCTTGGTGGCCGCGGGAGGAGCGCCCGTGGCCGGACACGTGTACGGAGGCGTCCGGGCGCAGCGTGCCGGAGAAGACGCGGACCAGGCTGATCCGGCCGACGTACGGGTCCGAGGTGGTCTTGACCACCTCGGCCAGCAGCGGCCCCTTGGGGTCGGAGGACAGCCCGCTGACCGGCTTGCCGTCCGGGGTGGTCACCGCGGGCAGCGGGTGCTCGGCGGGGGAGGGGAAGGCCTCGGTCATCACCTCGAGGAGCTCGAGCATGCCGATCCGCTGCGGCGCGGACACCACGAGCACCGGGTAGAAGCTGCCGCGCGCGACGGCCTTCTCCAGGTCCTCGATGAGCACCTTGGGGTCGATCTCTTCCCCGGACAGGTACCTGTCCATCAGGCTTTCGTCTTCGCTCTCGGTGATGATGCCCTCGATCAGCTCCCCGCGCAGTTCCTCCATCCGGTCCTGGTCCGCGGCCGGCGCCGCGTCCTCGGTCCGGATTCCGCCCGAGTATCGGTACAGCTTCTGCGACAGCAGCCCGATCAGCCCGTCCACCGGGGCCCCGACCGGCAGGTACAGGGGCGCGACCGCGTCGCCGAAGGCCTCACGGCAGGCGTCCAGGGTGGCGTCGAACTCGGCGCGCTGATGGTCGATCTTGGTGATGACCACCGCGCGCGGCATGCCCACCGCGGCGCACTCCTCCCACAGCATCCGGGTCAGGCCGTCGATCCCCTCGGCGGCGGAGACGGCGAACAGCGCCGAGTCCGCGGCCCGGAGCCCGGCCCGAAGGTCTCCCGTGAAGTCGGCGTAGCCGGGCGTGTCGAGCAGATTGACCTTGATGCCGTTGTGCACGAGGGGCGCGAGGGTCAGGTTGACCGAGCGCTGTTGCCTGATCTCGACCTCGTCGAAGTCACTGACCGTGGTGCCCTCTTCGATACTGCCTTGCCGCTGGATGGTCCCCGTCGCGGCGAGCAGCGCCTCGACCAGGCTGGTCTTCCCCGACCCGGAATGGCCGACCAGTACCACGTTCCGCACCTGGTCGGCCGCCGGTGCCCTGCCAGCGGCTCCTCCCGCCCCACTGCCTGTTGTTGCCAATTGCCTTCGCCTCCTTGCGATTCGCTGATGCGCACGACCAGCCTTAACCCGTGAGTACCGTGACCACAACCCCCACGCAAAGAATCTTCCCGGTGACCGAAAAGTGAAGCCGACGTCCTACCAGGCCCAGCGCAAAGCCTCCCCGGCCGACGCCGTATTATCGGACGGCCATGCTGAACCCGCTACGGCCCGTCATGACGCGCGTTTTCACCCCGGTCGGCGCGGTCCTGGCGCGTACCCCGGTTACGGCGAACGCGATCACGATCGTCGGCACCGTGGGCGTGGCGGGCGGGGCGCTCGGGCTGTTCCCGATCGGCGAGCTGTTCCCTGGCGCCCTTACCTGCACGATCTTCGTGCTCCTGGACATGCTGGACGGCGTGCTGGCCCGGATCAAGGGCACCAGCGGTGCCTGGGGAGCGTTCCTCGACTCGACCATGGACCGGATCGCCGACGCCGGCATCTTCAGCGGTCTGGTGATCTGGTTCTTCCGTGGCGGCCACGACCCGCTGCTCGGCGGGGTGTCGCTGTTCTGCCTGGTCGCGGGCATCCTAGTGTCATATACGAAGGCTCGGGCCGAGGGCCTCGGGCTGCGCTGCGACGTGGGCCTGATCGAACGGCCCGAGCGCATGCTCATATCGCTGATCGCGGTCGGCGTTTCCGGCCTCGGCGTGCCGTACATTCTCAACGTAGGGCTCTGGGCGCTCGCGGTGGGAAGCGCCTTTACTTTCGGCCAGCGGGTGCACGCGGTCTACCGGGCTGCCCGGACACCGGTAGCTCCGGACGGTAGGGAAGGGTCGGGCGGGTGAAGAGACAGCCGGGCGTGGCGGGTTCATCTGGGTCCACGGGGCTAGGTCGGCGGCTCAGCGAGCGGCTGACGGGGTTCGCCTACCGGCTGGGCTGGAAGCTCATCTGTCGCGTCCCGGAGTCATGGGCCAGGTGGGCCTTCACCGCGGTGGCCGACGTCGCCTGGCGTCGGCAGGGCCCGAAGGTCCAGGTGCTGGAGGCCAACCTGCGTCGCGTGCTCGTCTACAACGACGCCAGCCCGGACGTGGACGGCAAGGAATTGCGGGCCCTGTCCCGCGCCGCGCTGCGCTCCTATGCGCGGTACTGGCTCGAGACGTTCCGGCTGCCGGTGATTCCCGTCGAGCGGATCGTGTCCGGGATGCACATCGACCCGGCCGGGGAGGCGGCCATGTTCGCCAACCTCAAGGCCGGCCGCGGCGTGGTCATCGCGCTCCCGCACATGGGCAACTTCGAGCAGGCCGGGGCCTGGGTCGTGGCGGCCGGGGCCGGCTCGTTCACCACCGTCGCGGAACGGCTGCGGCCGGAATCGGTGTATGAGGCGTTCGTCCGGTTCCGCGAGAGCCTGGGCATGGAAGTCCTGCCGCTGACCGGCGGCCACAGCCCGTTCGGGATCCTCGCCCAGCGGCTGCGCGCGGGCGGCCTGGTCTGCCTGGTCAGCGACCGCGACCTGAAAGACACCGGCGTCGAGGTCGAGATGTTCGGGGAGAAGGCGCGGATGGCCGCGACCGCCGCCCTGGCGGTGCAAACCGGCGCCGCGCTGATGCCGGTCGCGACCTGGTTCGAGGGGCAGGACTGGGGCGCGCACATCTACCAGGAGATCCCGGTGCCTGAGTCGGGCACCCGGGCGGAGAAGGTCGCGGCGATGAGCCAGCAGCTGGCCCGGGTCTTCGAGGCCGGCATCGCCGAGCACCCGGCGGACTGGCACATGCTCCAGCGGGTCTTCACCGCCGACCTTGACCCGGCCCGGCTCGCCGCGTCCCGGAAGGCCGAGTTATGAAGATAGGGATGGTCTGCCCGTACTCCTGGGACGTGCCCGGCGGCGTCCAGCAGCACATCAGGGACCTGGCCGAGGCCCTGATCGACGAGGGGCACGAGGTCTCGGTGATCTCCCCGGCCGACGACGACACGCCGCTGCCGCCCTACGTGGTGGGGGCCGGCCGCGCGGTGCCCGTGCCCTACAACGGGTCGGTGGCCCGGCTGTCGTTCGGCTTCCTGTCGGTGAGCCGGGTCCGGCGCTGGCTACACCAGGGCGGGTTCGACGTGCTGCACGTCCACGAACCCGGCATCCCGAGCCTGTCCCTGCTGGCCTGCTGGGTGGCCTCGGGCCCGATCGTGGCCACCGTGCACACCGCGATACCGCGCTCCCGGGTCCTCGTGGTCACCTATCCGGTGCTGCGCACCGCGCTGGAGAAGATCAACGGCCGGATCGCGGTCTCCGAGGCGGCCCGCACCACGCTGGTCGAGCACATCGGCGGCGACGCGGTGGTCATCCCCAACGGGGTGGCCACCCGCCGCTACCGCAAAGCCGAGCCGCTGCCCGGCTGGCCCGGCCCCGGCGGCGCCATCGGCTTCCTGGGCCGGCTGGACGAGTCGCGCAAGGGCCTGGCCGTCCTGCTCAAGGCGTTCGAGATCCTCGGCCCGGAACGGCCCGGGCTACGGCTGCTGGTAGCCGGGCCGACCGCGGATGCCGAGGAGGTGCTGCACCGGGTGCCCGCCGGCCTGCGGGACCGTGTCGCGCTGCTTGGGCAGGTCAGCGAGGACGACAAGGTCCGCGTGCTGCACTCGGTCGACGTGTTCTGCTCGCCGAACACCGGCGGTGAGTCGTTCGGCATCGTCACCGCCGAGGCGATGGCGGCCGGCCTGCCCGTCATGGCCAGCGACATCGACGCGTTCCGCCAGGTGCTGGACGGCGGCGAGGCGGGGGAGCTGTTCACCACCGGCGACGCCCGCGACCTGGCCCGGGCGGCCGGGCGCCTGCTGGACGATCCGGCGCGCCGCGCCGAGCTGTCGGCCGCCGCGCTGGCCGCGGTCGCCCAGTACGACTGGTCGGTGGTGGCCCGCGACGTGATCCGCGTCTACGAGACGGTCATGCTCGGCCGCACCCGCGTGGCCGTGGCCCAGGACAGCGGAGATTTCGCGTGATCGCCGACATCATCCTGGTCATCGCGGGCGCGCTGTTCGTCGGGGTGTACGTGTCCTGGCGGGCCGGGCGGATCGACCGGCTGCACGCCCGGGTGGACATAGCGCGTGTCGCGCTGGACGTAACCCTGCTGCGGCGGAGCTCGGTGGCCCAGGAACTGGCCACCTCCGGGCTGCTCGACCCGGCCACCAGCCTGCTGCTGGCCGGCGCCGTTTACGGCACCCGCGGCGGGGACCGGCCGCGGGATCTGGCCGAGAGCGACCTGACCCGGGCGCTGCGCGCCGCCTTCAGCCAGCCGGGCTTCCGGGCCTCGCTGAGCGGCAAGGAAGGCGCCGACGAGCTGCTGGCCGAGGTCGAGGAGGCCGCCCACCAGGTGTTCGTGGCCCGCAAGTTCTACAACGACCTGGCCGCGGTGACCCGGGACGCCCGGAACCGGCCGCTGGCCCGCGTGCTGCACCTGTCCGGCCGCGCGAAAGCCCCGGTGTTCTTCGAGATGGACGACTCCCTCATCGCCGAGAAGCCCGGCGCCTGGGCAGGTCCCGCTGGCCATACGATGGTCTCAAGCAGTCCTGATTGATCAAGCGAGGTTTCGAGTGTCCACTGTCAACGCTGAAAACACCATCGAGTCGGCCACCGGGACCGCACGGGTGAAGCGCGGCATGGCGGAGATGCTCAAGGGCGGCGTGATCATGGACGTGGTCACGCCCGATCAGGCCAAGATCGCTGAGGATGCCGGAGCAGTCGCGGTGATGGCACTTGAGCGCGTGCCCGCCGACATCCGCGCCCAGGGCGGCGTGGCCCGGATGAGTGACCCCGACATGATCGACGGCATCATCGCCGCGGTGTCCATCCCGGTCATGGCCAAGTGCCGGATCGGGCACTTCGCCGAGGCGCAGGTCCTGCAGGCCATCGGGGTCGACTACATCGATGAGTCCGAGGTGCTCACCCCGGCCGACGAGGCCCACCACGTCGACAAGTGGAAGTTCACGGTGCCGTTCGTGTGCGGCGCCACGAACCTGGGCGAGGCGTTGCGGCGGATCGCCGAGGGCGCGGCCATGATCCGCTCCAAGGGCGAGGCCGGGACGGGCAACGTGGTCGAGGCGACCCGGCACATGCGGTCCATCCGGTCCGAGATCGCGCGGCTGTCCGGCCTGCCCGCCGAGGAGCTGTTCACCGCGGCCAAGGAGCTCGGCGCGCCGTACGAACTGGTCGCCGAGGTGGCCCGGGCGGGCCGGCTGCCGGTGGTGCTGTTCACCGCGGGCGGCATCGCGACCCCGGCGGACGCCGCGCTGATGATGCAGCTCGGCGCGCAGGGCGTATTCGTCGGCTCGGGCATCTTCAAGTCCGGCGACCCGGCCAAGCGCGCCGCCGCGATCGTCAAGGCCACCACCTTCCACGACGACCCGGACGTGGTAGCCAAGGTCTCCCGCGGCCTGGGCGAGGCCATGGTCGGCATCAACCTGGACACCCTGCCTGCCGACCAGCACTACGCCGGCCGCGGCTGGTAGGGAAGACGAGCACCGGTTTTAGTGTTTTACCTTTGTTAATCCCGCGTTCTGAGGCTGCGCTGCCTCAGCGTCGCGCTGCCCCGGCCTCCTCCCGCAGGGCGGCAACGCGTCAGGAGGAATGATGAAGCCCGCAGGACCCGCCATCGGAGTGCTCGCCTTGCAGGGCGACGTGCCCGAGCACCTGCGCGCGCTCCAGGAAGCCGGCGCCCGGGCGGTGCCGGTGCGCCGCCCCGAAGAGCTGCATCAGCTCGACGGCTTGGTGATCCCGGGTGGTGAGTCGACCACGCTGTGGCGCCTGTCCGTCGCGTTCGACATGCTCGAGCCGCTGCGGAAGCTGATCGCGTCCGGCCTGCCCGCCTTCGGGTCCTGCGCCGGGATGATCATGCTGGCCGACCGGCTCGCCGACGGCGTGACCGGGCAGCTGACCTTCGGCGGGATCGACATGACCGTGCGCCGGAACGCGTTCGGCCGCCAGGTCGACTCGTTCGAGAGCGACATCACGCTGTCCGGCCTGGGCGCAGACGACGCCGGGCCACTACGGGCGGTCTTTATCCGGGCCCCCTGGGTGGAGCAGAATGGCGAGAACGTCGCCGTCCTGGGCACCGAGAAGCACACCGGTAGGATCGTCGCGGTGCGGCAGGGACAACTGCTGGCCACGGCCTTCCACCCCGAGCTGACCCCGGACCGGCGCATCCATGAGCTATTCGTAGACATTGTGAAGGACAACACATGAGCGGCCACTCCAAGTGGGCCACCACCAAGCACAAGAAGGCGGTGGTCGACGCCAAGCGCGGCAAGCTGTTCGCCAAGCTGATCAAGAACGTCGAGGTCGCCGCGCGTACCGGCGGGGCAGACCCGGCGGGGAACCCGACGCTGTACGACGCCATCCAGAAGGCGAAGAAGAGCTCGGTCCCGAACGACAACATCGACCGCGCCGTACGCCGGGGCAGCGGTGCCGAGGCCGGCGGCGCGCAGTACGAGAACATCACCTACGAGGGTTACGGCCCGGGCGGCGTCGCGGTGCTGGTGGAGTGCCTGACCGACAACCGGAACCGGGCCGCCTCGGACGTGCGCACCGCGTTCAGCCGCAACGGTGGCTCGATGGCCGACCCCGGGTCGGTGTCGTACCTGTTCCACCGCAAGGGGGTCGTCGTCGTCGAGAAGAAGGGCGTGACCGAGGACGACCTGCTCGCGGCCGTCCTCGACGCGGGCGCCGAGGAAGTCAACGACCTCGGCGAGTCGTTCGAGGTCGTATCCGAGCCGTCCGACGTGGTGGCGACCCGCACGGCGCTGCAGGACGCCGGGATCGACTACGACTCCGCCGACGTGGCCTTCCTGCCCAGCGTCGAGATCGACCTCGACGAGGAGCAGGCCAAGCGGGTGTTCCGGCTGATCGAGGCGCTCGAGGACTCCGACGACGTGCAGGACGTGTACGCCAACTATTCGGTCTCCGACGAGATCATGGAGAAGCTCGGCTGACGTCCGGCGAGGACCGGCCCCTGCCGTACGGTGGGTGGTCGTGGCCGACCAACCGGATGCGACGCCTTCTGGAGGCCAATTCACGCAACACGCCGACTCGGTGCGCGACCGGGCCGCCGCGGGCCGGTAGGTTCGTAGCGAACAGATGTTCGTGGACCTTGCGCGCCGAACGGAGCACCTGGTGGCCCTGACCTATGCGCGGCACCCGGTCCGGGTGCTCGGCGTCGACCCCGGGCTGACCAGGTGCGGCGTCGGCGTGGTGGACGGGGCGCCGGGCCGGGCGCTGACCCTGGTCCGGGTCGGGGTCATCAGGACCTCGGCCGCGGACGACATAGCGGCTCGGCTGCTGGCCATCGAGACCGAGCTTGAGCGGTGGCTGGACGCGTGCCAGCCCGACGCGGTGGCCGTCGAGCGGGTGTTCAGCCAGCAGAACGTGCGGACCGTAATGGGCACGGCTCAGGCCGGCGCGGTCGCGATCGTGTGCGCCGCCCGCCGCGGGCTGCCGGTCGCCACCCACACCCCGAGCGAGGTCAAGGCCGCCGTGACCGGCAACGGACGGGCCGGAAAGGACCAGGTGACGACCATGGTGACCAAGCTGCTGCGGATCTCGGACCCGCCCCGTCCCCCGGACGCGGCCGACGCGCTGGCGCTGGCCATCTGTCACATCTGGCGCGGCGGGGCCCCGATGAGCACCGGTGTACCGCTCGCGGCCAGCAGAATGAAGGGGGTTGGGGAGGTGGGTGGGGCGTGATCGCTCATCTACACGGCACGGTCGCCGCGGTGGCGCCCGACGGCGCCGTCATCGAGGTCGGCGGCGTCGGGATGCGGGTCCAGTGCACGCCGGGCACCCTGGCCACGCTCACGCTGGGTGAGCCGGCCCAGGTCGCCACCTCCCTGGTGGTCAGGGAGGACTCGCTGACCCTGTACGGCTTCTGCTCCGACGACGAGCGGAACGTCTTCGAGCTGCTGCAGACGGCCAGCGGCGTCGGTCCCCGGCTGGCGCTGGCCATGCTGGCCGTGCATACGCCCGACGCGCTGCGCCGTGCCGTCGCGACCGAGGACCTCGGCGCGCTGACCATGGTCCCGGGCATCGGCAAGAAGGGAGCGGAGCGGATCGCGCTCGAGTTGCGGGACCGGCTCGGCCCGCCCGGCGAGAGCGGCGTCGCGGGCGGCCTTCCCGGCGCCCGGCCGCAGCGGGCCGCCCAGTGGCGGGATCAGGTACAGTCCGGCCTGGTGAACCTGGGCTGGCCGGTCCGCGACGCTGACCAGGCGATCGCGGCCTTGGAGGAGGAGGGCACCATCGGCGCCGCCAACGGCGAGGCCGTCGACGTCGCCGTGGTCCTGCGGGCCGCGCTCCGCAAGCTCAGCAGACAATGACCATGACGGGCCATGAAGAGATGGGCGGGGACTCCCTGGCCAGGGCCGAAGACGCCGAGCTCGCCGCCCGCCGCCGGCGGATAGACCGCGAACCCGACGAGATGGTGTCCGCGCTGGCGGACGCGGACGAGCGCGCCATCGAGAGCGCACTGCGGCCCAAGCGGCTCACCGAGTTCACCGGCCAGGCCCGCGTGCGCGAGCAGCTGTCGCTGATCTTGCAGAGCGCGCTGCGCCGGGGCCGGCCGCCGGACCACGTGCTGCTGTCCGGCCCGCCCGGCCTGGGCAAGACCACGATCGCGATGATCGTGGCCGCCGAGCTCGGCGCGCCGATGCGCATCACCAGCGGCCCGGCCATCGAGCGGTCCGGCGACCTGGCCGCGGTCTTGTCCACGCTCAGCGAGGGCGAGGTGATCTTCATCGATGAGATCCACCGCCTGGCCCGGCCCGCCGAGGAAATGCTCTACCTGGCCATGGAGGACTTCCGGGTCGACGTGGTGATCGGGAAGGGACCCGGCGCGACCGCGATCCCGTTGGAGATCGCCCCGTTCACGCTGGTCGGGGCCACCACGCGGGCCGGGCTGCTGCCCGCCCCGCTGCGGGACAGGTTCGGGTTCACCGCGCACCTGGATTTCTACGCCCCCGACGAGCTCGAGCACATCATCCGCAGGTCCGCCGGCCTGCTCGGGGTGACGCTCACCGACGAGGGGGCGACCGAGCTCTCCACCCGGTCGCGGGGCACGCCGCGGATCGCGAACCGGCTGCTGCGCCGGGTGCGCGACTACGCCGAGGTCCGGGCGGACGGCGTGGTGACCAGGGACATCGCCCGCACCGCGCTCGAGCTCTACGAGGTGGACTCCCATGGCCTGGACCGGCTCGACCGGGGCGTGCTGGAGGCGGTGGTCCGCCGGTTCGGCGGCGGGCCGGTCGGCCTGTCCACGCTCGCGGTGGCGCTGGGTGAGGAGGCGGAGACGGTCGAGGTGGTGGCGGAGCCGTTCCTGGTCCGGTGCGGCCTGCTGGCGCGGACCCCGCGCGGCCGCGTGGCCACCGCGGCCGGCTGGACCCATCTGGGCCTCACGCCCCCGCCGTCGCTGGCCGAATTGCCGAGCCTGTTCGATTAGTCCCGGCTGGGCAAGATCGCGCCGAGGTTACGATCGCCCGTAAAACCTCGTAGCCTGTTGGTGCGCGGTCAAAGCGCGGCTAAACTTCGGCAGTTGGTCGTTGGCCTTCGCCGCGACCATGCATGCAGAACCAACTGGAAGGATGCCCCGGTCATGGGGAGTTTCTCAGCGGTCGTCGCGGCGACCTCGACCAAGTCAAGCAGCAGCTCCTATACGTTCCTGCTCTTGATCGCGCTGGTCTTTATCGGTTTTTACTTCCTGATGATCCGGCCGCAGCGGCGCCGTCAGCAGATGGCCCAGCAGCAGCAGCGCACCCTCACCCCCGGGGCCCGGGTCCGGACCACGGCCGGGATGTACGCCACCGTCTCCGCGGTGGACGGTGACGACGTCATCCTCGAGGTCGCGCCCGGCGTGGACGTCCGCTACGTGCGGCGCGCCGTCACGGAGGTCATCAGCCCCGGTGAGGACGAGGAGACCGAGACGGTCGAGGACACCGAGCCCGAAGACGCCGACGGCTACGCCGACGACGAGCCGGAGGACGCCGAGGTCCACGACCACGCCGAGTCCGCAGAAGCGGGCCTCGCCGATTCGCACGACAGCGACCTGGCCAAGTCCGACAAGGACAACGTGTTCTGACCCGCCGGCTGGCAGCAGGGTCTTACGGGGAACGACCGATCTAGGGACAGGCGGAGAAGTGGCAGCCCCTACCAAGACCGTCCCGCATCCGGGACGGGCGCTCGCAGCGCTCGCAGCGCTCATCGTGATCATGCTGCTGGCCCTCGTCGGCGGGAACCTGTTCAGCCCGTCCCAGTGGCACAAGGACTTCCGGATCGGCCTCGGGCTCGACCTGTCCAGCGGCACCCAGCTGAGCATGAAGGCGACCACCCTGACCGGGGGCACCCCGACGACCGACGACATGAACGAGGCCAAGACGATCATCCTGTCCCGGGTGAACGCCAGCGGTAACACCGGCGCCCAGGTCCAGACCCAGGGCAACGATATCCTCAACGTGTCGGTCCCGGGCAAGACCACCGAGCAGACCGAGAAACTGGTCAGCGAGACCGCCCTGCTGAACTTCCGGCAGACGCTGCTCTACTTGCCCTACAGCGGCACCAGCAGCTCGTCGGCGAAGTCCGCCACGTCAAGCGCGTCGGCCAGCGCCAGCCCTTCGGCCAGTTCGAGCTCCACCGCCAAGGCGACGCCGTCCCCGTCGGCCAGCGCCACCAGCACGGCCAAGGCCTCCGCCTCGCCCAAGGCGTCCGCGTCGGCCAGCCCGAGTCCGAGCGCGAGCGCGAGCCAGCCCTCGAGCGCCATTGCCCTCGGCGACGCGAGCCTGGTCAACAAGGAGACGCTCGCGCTGTTCAACAAGGTGACCTGCAAGCCGGGTGACACGACGGCGTGGAAGATACAGGCGGGGTACACCACTCCCGAGGACTACGACAACCCGAACGTGCAGATCGTCTCGTGCGACAGCAGCGGCGGGAAGTACGCCCTGGACGTGGCCAAGGTGCAGGGCCAGCAGATCAGCACCGCCACCGCCGAGCTGTCCACCACCAGCAACGAGTGGGAAGTCCTGCTGAACCTCAAGAACTCAGCGGTCGGCCCCTGGTCCACCCTGACCTCGGACCAGTTCTCCAAGTACTACACCGCAGGCGGCGACAACCCCGAAACCAACGACTTCTGGCTGGATACCGTCGCGATCGTCCTGGACGGGAACGTGGTCACCGCGCCGGAGACCACCTCGGCCATCCCCAACGGCGAGGCGCAGATCACCGGCGGCTTCACCCAGGCGGAGGCCACCCAGCTGCAGAACGTGCTGCAGTACGGATCGCTGCCGCTGAACTTCGAGATCCTCACCGCGGATACGGTGTCGGCGTCCCTCGGCCACGCACAGCTGGTCGGCGGCCTGATCGCGGCCGCGATCGGGCTGTTCCTGGTGGTGATCTACTCGTTCTTGTACTACCGGGGCCTCGGCCTGGTGTCGGTCTCCAGCCTGCTGATCGCCGGCACCCTGGCCGTACTGGCGGTGATGTTGCTCACCAAGTACCAGAACTTCGCCCTGGAGCTGTCCGGGATCGCGGGCCTGATCGTGGCCATCGGCATCACCGCCGACTCGTTCGTCGTGTTCTTCGAGCGATTGCGCGACGAAGTCCGCGAAGGTAAACAGCTGCGCCCGGCGGTCGAGGCGGGCTGGAAACGGGCCCGGCGGACGATCCTGGTCTCCGACACGGTCTCGTTCATCGCCGCGGTGCTGCTGTACTACTTCTCCATCGGAGAGGTCAAGGGCTTCGCCTACACCCTCGGCCTGACCACGATCATCGACATCATCGTGGTCTTCCTGTTCACCAAGCCGATGGTGACCCTGCTGGCCCGGACCAGGTTCTACGGCGACGGCCGCCCGATGTCGGGTCTCGACCCGGCCCGGCTGGGCGCCCGTACCCCGTGGCGATCCTCGGTCCGGCGCACCCAGGTCAGGCGGCGATCGGACACGGCGCCCCGTACCCCAGTGTCCCGCAACACCGGGGAGGTGTGATGTCGCGGCTCGGCCAGCTCGGCGGCAGGCTCTACCGGGGCGAGGTCTCCTACGACTTCGTCGGCCACAAGCGCCGGTGGTACGCCATCTCCGGGGCGATCCTGCTTATCAGCATCGTGGCCCTGTTCACCCGCGGCCTGGACTTCAGCGTGGACTTCAAGGGCGGCGCGGTGTTCCAGTTCACCGCGCCCGCGGCGACGCAGACCCAGGTCGAGGAGACGGTCAGCCACGAGGGCGTTAACGGTGCGGTCGTCCAGCAGCTGACCGGCAAGCTCGGCAACAAGACCTGGCAGGTCCAGACCGACTCGCTGACCAGCCAGCAGACCTACACGGTCGAGAACGCGCTGACCAGCGAGCTGGGCGCCAAGAACATGAGCACCTCGTTCGTGGGGGCGAGCTGGGGCAGCCAGATCACCACCAAGGCGGTGCAGGCCCTGATCACGTTCATGATCGTGATCGTGCTGTACCTGTCGATCGCCTTCGAGTGGAAGATGGCGGTGGCCGCCTTGGTGGCGCTCATCCATGACCTGGTCATCGCCACCGGGGTGTACGCGCTGACCGGATTCCAGGTCAGCCCCGCGACCGTCATCGGGCTGCTGACCATCCTCGGCTATTCGCTGTACGACACCGTGGTCGTCTTCGACAAGGTCCGGGAGAATACCGCCGGCCTGCTCGGCGGGGCCAAGAGCACCTACAGCGAGGCCGCGAACCTGGCCCTGAACCAGACCCTGGTCAGGTCGATCAACACCTCGATCATCGCGCTGCTACCGGTGGCCGCGATCTTGTTCGTCGGCGGCGGCCTGCTCGGCGCCGGCGAGCTGAAGGACCTGGCGCTGGTGCTGTTCGTCGGCATGCTGTCCGGTACCTACTCTTCGATCTTCATCGCCACCCCGGTGCTGGCCGACCTGAAGGAGCGGGAGCCGCAGTACCAGGCGCTGGCCAAGCGGGTGAGCGTACGCGCGGCCGGCGGCCGGGCGGCCAAGCGCGCCGCCACCAAGGCGGGCAGCCGGACCGCGATCGCGACCGGGCAGGCACCGCTGCCCGAAGACGAGGCGGACGACGTCGAGGCCGACGCCGACTACGCCGACGACGCCGCGCCGCCCGCGAGCGAGCTGACCACCACCGCGTCACGGGTCCCGGCCGCTCGCGGCACGCCGGGCACGGCCCGCCCCGGCCCGCGGCAGCAGCCGCGGCGGAGCGGCGGCTCGGCCCGGCATCGCCCGACGGGCAAGAAGAAGCGGCGCTGAGCATGGCCGACCGGGCGGAGGCCCCCGCCGGGGAACGCGAGCTGACCCGCCTCATCGCGGCCCGGATACGTGACATCCCTGACTACCCGCAGCCCGGCGTGGTGTTCAAGGACATCACCCCGCTGCTGGCCGACGGTGAGGCGTTCCGTGCGGTGATCGGCGTCCTGGCCGAGACCTACGGGCCCGTCGACAAGGTGGCGGGCATCGAGGCGCGCGGCTTCATCCTGGCCGCCCCGGTGGCGGCCCGGCTCGGCGCGGGGTTCATTCCGATCAGGAAGAAGGGCAAGCTACCCGGCACCACGTTGGCGGAGGATTACCAGCTCGAGTACGGCACCGCCACGATCGAGGTGCTGACCGACGCCTTCGACCCCGGCGATCGCGTCCTGGTCATCGACGACGTGCTGGCCACCGGCGGCACTGCCCGCGCCACGGCCGACCTGGTGCAGCGTACGGGGGCCCGGGTGGCGGGCATCGCCGTGCTGCTGGAACTGTCCTTCCTGCACGGCCGGGCCAAGCTCCCCGACCTCCCGGTCACTGCGCTGATCACCGTCTAGGGATGCGCGCCGATATCACGCCCGGGGCATGCCTGCAGCGGTCCGGCCGCGCAGTCGGCCCCGCCGGTCCCACAGGCCGCTGACCAGGGCGGCACCACCGGCCGGGCGCCGTAAGAGCCATCGGCCGGGCGCGCGTGAAATCCCACCGGGAATTGCACGCATGTGATCAGGTGTTTAACGCATCTAAGTAGAATGGTGGCTTGGCAGATGTGAGGAGCACTGTGGCCGGTGATGTCATTACGACCGGCATGAGGGCTGCCGAGCCTGCCCGGGTGGACGCGCCACGGGGTACCGATCCCGTAACCGATGCGGAACAGGCCGAGGCAGGGGCAACCGACGTGCCCGGTACCCGCACGGCCGACAGCGCCGCGGAGACCTCCGAAAGCCCTGATCTCCCCGAGAGCCCAAAGGCCCCCGAGAGCCCGGCCAGGACGAGCCGGGCCCGGGCGGCGGTCGCGGCGGTGCAGGGCCAGGCGGCCGACGTCGCGGCGTCCGGGGTCGGGGTCCGGCGGCGGCTGGCCCGGTTGGGAGCCCAGCGCGGCGCGACGCTCAACCCGGTGCTCGACCCGTTGATCAAGACCGTGCGCGCCACGCACCCCAAGGCCGACGTCCGGCTGGTCGAGCGGGCCTACGACACGGCCGCCTACTGGCACCGGGAACAGAAGCGGCTAAGCGGCGACCCGTATATCACCCATCCGCTGGCCGTGGCGACGATCCTGGCCGAGCTCGGCATGAACACCGACACCATCTGCGCCGCGCTGCTGCACGACACCGTGGAAGACACCCCGTACACGCTGACCGAACTGCGCGGCGAGTTCGGGGAGGACATCGCCGCGCTCGTGGACGGCGTCACCAAGCTGGACAAGGTCAAGTACGGCGAGTCGGCCGAGGCGGAGACCGTCCGCAAGATGGTGGTCGCGATGTCGCGCGACATCCGCGTGCTGGTCATCAAGCTCGCGGACCGGCTGCACAACATGCGGACGCTGCGCTACCTGAAGCGGGAGAAGCAGGAGCGCAAGTCCCGCGAGGTCCTGGAGATCTACGCCCCGCTGGCCCACCGCCTCGGCATGAACACGGTGAAGTGGGAGCTGGAGGACCTGGCCTTCCAGACGCTCTATCCGAAGCGGTTCGACGAGATCGCGCGCCTGGTGTCCAGCCGGGCGCCGCGCCGCGAGGCCTTCCTGCAGGAAGTGATCCGGGACGTCCGCGACGACCTGCACGAGGCCAAGATCAAGAACACGGTGACCGGCCGGCCGAAGCACTACTACTCGATCTACCAGAAGATGATCGCCAGGAACGTCGGCTTCGACGACATTTACGACCTGGTGGGCATCCGCGTCCTGGTCGATTCCGTCCGCGACTGCTACGCGGCCCTCGGCAGCATCCACGCGCGGTGGAACCCCGTCCCGGGACGGTTCAAGGACTACATCGCGATGCCGAAGTTCAACATGTACCAGTCGCTGCACACCACGGTCATCGGCCCCGGCGGCAAGCCTGTGGAACTGCAGATCCGCACCTGGCGCATGCACCAGCGGTCGGAGTACGGCGTTGCCGCGCACTGGAAGTACAAGGAGGAGACGGCCTTCAGCGGCCGGTCCTCCGGTGCCAAGGACGACACGCAGGAGATGGCCTGGCTCCGGCAACTGGTCGACTGGCAGCGGGAGACCGAGGACCCCGCCGAGTTCCTTGAGTCGCTCCGCTTCGACCTGGCCACGGCCGAGGTATACGTGTTCACCCCCCGCGGCGACGTGATCCCGCTCCCGCAGGGCTCGACCCCGGTGGACTTCGCCTACGCCATCCACACCGAGGTCGGGCACCGGACCATCGGCGCGCGGGTCAACGGCCGGCTGGTGGCGCTGGAGTCCACCCTGGACAACGGCGACACGGTGGAGATCTTCACCGCCAAGACGGCCGAAGCGGGGCCGAGCCGGGACTGGCTCAAGTTCGTGCAGAGCCCCCGGGCGCGGAACAAGATCCGGCAGTGGTTCTCCAAGGAGCGCCGGGAAGCCGCGGTGGAGGCGGGCAAGGACCAGATCGCCCGGGCCATGCGCAAGCAGGGCCTGCCGCTGCAGCGGCTGGCGGCCGCCGACACGCTGATCACCCTGGCCCGCGACCTGCGCTACCCCGACGTATCCGGGCTCTACGCGGCAGTCGGCGAGGGCCGGGTCAGCGCCCAGTCGGTGGTCGAGAAGCTGGTCAGGTCGGTCGGCGGGCTGGCCGGCGCACAGGAGGACCTGGCCGAGACCACGCTGCCGACCAAGGCACCCCAGCCACGGACCACGTCCGACTCCGGCGTCGAGGTTACCGGCGCGCCGGACGTGTGGGTTCGCCTGTCGCGATGCTGCACGCCGGTGCCCGGCGACCAGATCAGCGGCTTCGTCACTCACGGCCACGGCGTGTCCGTGCACCGGACGGACTGCGTGAACCTGGCTCACCTGAGCGGCACCCAGCGGGACCGGATGGTCGAGGTCCACTGGGCTCCGACCGAAGGCTCGGTGTTCCTGGTCGCCATCCAGGTGGAGGCGCTCGACCGGACCAGGCTGCTCTCCGACGTGACCAGGGTGCTGTCCGACCAGCACGTCAACATCCTGTCCGCGACGGTCACGACCAGCCGGGACCGGGTGGCGGTCAGCCGCTTCACGTTCGAGATGGGCGACCCCAAGCACCTCGGCCACGTGCTGCGCGCCGTCCGCGCCATCGACGGCGTATACGACGTCGCTCGTATAACGAGCTAACTAACCCGCGCGGCTGCGGGGCCCTACGGGCCCCCAGCCGCGTGGTACTACGGCGAGCCACCGTAGCGGGAATGCGGGGGGTCCGGGGGGTCGTCCCCCCGCCAGCTAGCTTCGCTAGCTGGAGAATTCAGCCAGCGTGTGCTCGGCTTCTTCGAGCCAGGCGCGACGGGCGGTGAGAGCTTCCTCGGCATTTTCCACGGCCCGGGCGTCACCCCGTTCGCGCGACTTGGCCAGCTGGCTCTCCAGCTGGGCGATGGTCGAGCGCAGCTGGGCCACCGTGTCCTCGGCCCGGGCCAGCGCCTCGGGGTTGGAGCGGCGCCACTGCGCCTCTTCGGTCTTGCGCACCGCCTCCTCGACCCGGCGCAGCCCCGACTCCAGGTGCTCGCGTGAGTCCCGCGGCACGGCGCCGATCTGTTCCCAGCGCTCCTGGATGCCGCGCAGTGCGGACCGGGCGGCGCGGATGTCGGTCACCGGCAGCAGCGCCTGAGCCTGGTCCAGTAGCTGCTGCTTGGCCTCGGCGTGCTCGCGCAGCGCGGCGTCCTTGGCCGAGAACACCTCGGCCCGCGCGGTGAAGAACTTGTCCTGAGCGGCCCGGAAGCGCTTCCACAGCTCGGTCTCGGCCTCCCGGTCGGCCCGGCCGACCGCCTTCCACCTGCGCATCAGCTCGCGGAACGCGCTGGTGGTCGGGCCCCAGTCGGTTGATCCGGACAGGGCCTCGGCCTCGGCGCACAGCTGCTCCTTGCGGGCCTTGACGTCCTCCCGTTCGGCTTCCAGCGTGGCGAAGAAGGCCTTGCGCCGCTTGGTGAACGCGTTGCGGGCCGCGGACAGCCGCTTCCACAGCACGGCCTCGGCGGCCCGGTCGGCGTGCGGGGCCGCCTTCCACTCCTCGAGCAGCTCGCGCATCCGCTCGCCGCTGCTCTTCCAGTGGGTGGCCTCGGCGGCGATCTGCTCGGCCTCGGCGACGATCCGCTCCTTGATCTGCTTGGCCTGTTCCCGCGCCTGCTCGCGGGCCGCCTTGGCCTCCTCGCGGCGGTGGCCGACATCCTCGGTCAGCCGCTCCATGCGGGCTCGCAGGCCGTCCAGGTCCCCGAGCGCATTGGCGTCGCTGATGTTGCCGATCAGACGCTGGACGATCGCCGCGGCCTGGGCGGGCGCCATGTCGGTGGCGCTGATCCGCTGTTCGAGCAGAACCACCTCGGTCTCCAGCGCCTCGTACTTACGCTGGTAGAAGGCCAGGGCCTCCTCCGGGCTGCCCGCCTGCCAGGATCCGATCACCCGCTCGCCATCGGCGGTACGGACATAGACCGTCCCGTCGGCGTCAACCCGGCCCCACGGATGGTCGGCGGTGCTCACGGCGAACCTCCTGCGTGTCTTCCTCGTCAGGTTTTCTTGATCGTCACGGTGTCAATGATGACCTTCTTCTTCGGAACGCCGCCGCCGACCTGAGGGTATGTACACGACACTCCATCCTTCGCCACATTCTGGACAATATCCAGCCCCGATGAAACCGTGGCGAAGGGTGGATAGGTGGTTCCCAGCGTGGAACTGCTGTCCTGGTACACGATGAAGAACTGGCTGCCGTTGCTGGTCGCGCCTCCGTTCGCCATCGCGACCGTTCCCGCCGGGTATTTGGCGTTGGTGAGATTCTCGCTGGCGTATTCGTAGCCCGGCGTCCCGGTGCCCACGGTGCTGGTGGTACTGCAGTCCAGCTTGGCGGTGGGCGTAGCGTAAGCGTCGCCGCACTGCAGCACGTAGGGACCGCTTGTCAGCATCCGGTGGCACACGGTGTTGTTGAAGAAGCCCGCCTCCGCCAGGTGGACGAAGGAGTTGACCGTGCAGGTCGCCTTGCTGTTGAGCAGGTTGAGGGTGATCGGGCCCAGGTTGGTGTTGATCGTCGCGGTGTAGCTGGCGGTGTAGTCCGGGGTGGCCGGCGGAAGGCTGACCTTTTTCGAGACCGGGGTGGCCTTGGTGTAGGTGCAGTGATGCGCGGGCTCGGCCACGGTGGCGGCCGAAGCCGACGCCGAAGCCGATTTGCTGGCCGAGGCCGATGCCTTCTTGCCGCTGCCGCCCGGGAGGAACACCACCAGCAGCGCGGCGATCAGTCCCACGGCCGCCGCCGCGCTGAGCCCGGTGAGCCAGCGCTTGCGGACCCGGCGCTGTCTGGCCATCCGCAGCTCCTGCTGGCGGCGGTGCTTTTCCCTGGCTTGCCTGCGCTGGCGTTCGCTGTTACCCGCCACCGGTCGTGTCCTCCTTGGCCTGTTGTGCTATCTGACTACCGCTGGTATTCACGGGGAGGCAGGCCGACGAACCCGTATACCGCTGATCCCGGAACCTGGCTGGCACCGGCTCGGGGGACAACCCCCCAGAACCCCCGCATAGTTCGCGATCGCTCGCGAATCGTACCTTCCAGATGCCGGGACCGGTACCCTTCGTTATCGGTTCGCCGCCATGCGGGTCACCTCGGTAACCTGAGATACCGTACCGAGAGAAAGGACGCTTGTGCTCGTCGCAGGGTTCCCAGCAGGGGCGTTCGCCGCGAACTGTTATATGGTCGCGACCGCTCCCGGCGAGCAGTGCGTCATCATCGACCCGGGCCAGGACGCCGAGCGCGGAATCGAGGAGATCCTCGCCGAGCACCGGCTCAGGCCCGCCGCGGTCCTGCTCACCCACGGTCATATCGACCACGTGTGGTCGGTCGCGCCGGTATGCGGCGCTCGGGGCATCCCGGCCTATATCCATCCCGCCGACCGCGTATTGCTCAGTGATCCGGGCCGCGGTTTCCCGCTCGGGATAGGCCAGGAACTGTTCGGCGGGCTGGAATTCACCGAGCCGGATGACGTGAAAGAACTCACCGACGGGATGACGGTGAGCGTTGCCGGACTCGAGATCGTCGTGAATCACGCGCCCGGTCATACCGAAGGCTCGGTGACATTCCGGTTGCCTCTCGACGCCGCGCCCGAAGCACCGATTACGGCACAAGGCAAAAGCAAAATAGACCCTTCCGGGGACCTGTTGTTCTCCGGTGACCTGCTGTTCGCCGGGTCGATCGGACGGACCGACCTGCCCGGCGGGGACTACCCGGCGATGCTGCGCAGCCTGGCCCGGGTCTGCCTGACCCTGCCGGACGAGACCCTGGTCCTGTCCGGCCACGGGCCGCGGACCACCATCGGTGCCGAGCGCCGCACCAATCCGTTCCTGGCCGACCTGGTGCCCGCGTCCGGCCCGGCCCGGGGGATGTGAGCACCGGGAGCACGCGGCCGGGATCGTTCGGATAAAAAGATCTGACCATGAGCCACGGCCCGATCGACCCGACGGGTCAGGCGGCGGCGTGGCTGGCGAAAGGGGAGAGCGCGATGATCCGCACCCATGAGGCGGGGACGCTGCGGGCGTCGCACGCGGGAGAGTACGTGGTGCTGGCCGGCTGGGTGGCCCGGCGCCGGGACCACGGCGGCGTGGTGTTCATCGACCTGCGCGACGCGAGCGGCGTGGTCCAGGTGGTGTGGCGCGGCGAGGAGGCCGTGGGTCACGAGCTGCGGGCCGAGTTCTGCGTGCTGGTGACCGGAACGGTCCGGCAGCGTCCGGCCGGGAACGAGAACCCCGAGCTGCCCACCGGGGACATAGAGGTGGCCGCGGACGAGGTCGAGGTGCTCAGCGAGTCCGACCCGCTGCCGTTCCCGGTCGAGGGCTCCGCCGAGGTCAGCGAGGACATCCGGCTCAAGTACCGGTACCTGGACATCAGGCGCGAGGACACCGCGCGAGCCCTCCGCACCCGGTCCCGGGCCGCCTACCTGCTGTCCGACGTGATGCGCGAGCACCGGTTCGTGAACGTGGAGACCCCGTACCTGACCCGGTCGACGCCGGAGGGCGCGCGCGACTTCCTGGTCCCGGTCCGGCTGCGGCCGGGTAACTGGTACGCGCTGCCGCAGTCACCCCAGCTGTTCAAGCAGCTGCTCATGGTCGGCGGGCTGGAGCGCTACTACCAGCTGGCCCGGTGCTTCCGGGACGAGGACTTCCGCAAGGACCGGCAGCCCGAGTTCACCCAGATCGACATCGAGATGTCCTTCGTCACCCGGCAGGACGTCATCGACGTCGCCGAGGACATCGTGGCGCTGCTGTGGTCCGAGCTGGTCGGCTACCAGGTACCCCGGCCGCTGCCCCGGATGACCTACGCGGACGCGATGGCGCGGTACGGCTCGGACAAGCCCGACCTGCGTTTCGGCTGCGAGCTCACCGACCTGACCGAGTACTTCGCCGGCACGGAGTTCCGGGTCTTCCAGGCCCCGTACGTCGGGGCCGTGGTCATGTCCGGCGGCGCGTCGCAGTCCCGGCGCGAGCTGGACCAGTGGCAGGAGTGGGCCCGGTCCCGAGGCGCCCGCGGCCTGGCCTATGCCCTGCTCGGACCGGACGGCGAGATCACCGGGCCGGTGGCCAAGAACCTGTCCGAGGCCGAGCGCTCCGGGCTGTCCGGCGCCACCGGCGCCGGACCGGGTGACTGCGTGTTCTTCGCGGCGGGCCCGGCCTCGGCCGCCCGGGAGCTGCTCGGCGCGGCGCGCCTGGAGATCGGGCGCACCTGCGGCCTGATCGACGAGTCGGCCTGGTCGTTCCTGTGGGTGGTGGACGCGCCGATGTTCGAGGAGGACGGCGACGGCGGCTGGACCTCGGTGCACCACCCGTTCACGGCGCCGCTGCCCGAATGGGCGGACAAGTTCGTCGCCGAGCCCGGCGGCGCGCTGGCCGACGCCTACGACATCGTGTGCAACGGGTACGAGATCGGCGGCGGGTCCATCCGTATCCATCAGGCCGCCATGCAGCAGGCCGTGTTCGACGTGATCGGGCTGTCACCCGCCGAGGCGCGGTCGCAGTTCGGGTTCCTGCTCGACGCGTTCAAATACGGCCCGCCGCCGCACGGCGGCATCGCGTTCGGCTGGGACCGGGTGTGCATGCTGCTGGCCGGCGCGGCCACCATCCGTGACGTGATCGCGTTCCCCAAGGCCGCCTCCGGCCTCGACCCCCTAACCGGCGCCCCCACCCCCATCACCCCCGCCCAGCGCCGCGAAGCCGGCATCGACGCCGTGCCGCAAGCCTCTGCGGCTCCCGCTACGCCACATGGCGTGCCTACCTCGACGGCTCCTGCTGCTCCACCCAGCCCCAGCCCATACGCCGCCTCCACCTCGACGGCTCCATCCGCTCCACCCAGCCCTACCTCACCTGGCGTTCCCACCTCGACGGTTCCCCCCACCCCGCCTAGTCCTGGCCCGAGCGCCGCCTCCACTTCCTCAGTTCCTCCCACCAAATAGACCTAGTCGTCAGGGCTCCACTTCATGATCGTGGCCAGTTTCGGGCGTTATTTGTCCCAAACTGGCCACGATCATGGTGTGACCGGGCAGCCGGGGCGAGAGCAGGGGTGTGGGGTGCCTGGCCAGCCGCGTGAGCGCAGCACCGAGGCGACGGCGATGGCAGTGTGACAGCGACGATCGCCCACATCGAGGATTCCGAACCTGAGCGTTAGGATGCCCCGGACCGCGTTGGCCGTGTCTCGCCGCTTGTCACGCCACTGTTCGTCTGCCGGGTGGGCTGCGGTCCCGTCGAGTTCCACGCATACCGCGAATCCCTCGTAGAGGTTGTCGAGGTACCGGCTGCCCGTCCCGTGCCTGATTCTCGCTTGCCTGCGCGCCACCGGCAGCCGATGCGGGCGCTCCACCCGGTGCACATAGCGGTACTCCAGCACCGACAAAGCACCGGCTTCAACGTCGCCCAGCGCGATCCCGATCTCCCGGCGCCAGCGCATCTTCTTGCGAGCAGCCATGGCCAGAGCGATCCGGTCTGCGGTGGTGCGCCGACGGCCGATGGCCCTGCATATCCACGCGTACGCGTCGTCGAAGCTAGATGCGACCTGTATAAGGTCTAGCACCGTGTCTTCAACCCGAGTGCATGGCGGGAGCATGGCGGGGTGTCGTGTCCGCAGGATCGCGTCTGACCTGCGAACGACGACACCTGGGATCCTTACCTGCGCCGGGTGCCGGGAAGCCGGGACCGTGATGCTGATGACCGGGCTGGGCTCGTCAATCAGGCCGTGGCGCTCGGCCGCCGTCTGGTGGCTCAAGACCGCACCAGGCCCAGCCCGGAGCAGAGCGGCCCATAGCACCGTCTCGCGAAGAGGCTCCCCGGAGAAGGTGGCGTACACGCCTCGCTGAAGCCGCTGCCAGCGACCACTACGTACGCGGTTGCGCATCGTGTCGGGAACGATGCCGACCAGCTGACTCTGGCGCCGGGCGATGGCGTCAGCCTGGGCGGGGTGGTCTTGTGAGGAGGGTTCGGTCGACACGGAAGCTCATAATGCTGACCTCAGGTGCCGTACTGGCGGGACAGTTCAAACCTGTGGATAACCTAAGCCAGCAGGCCTTCGCCTGTGGATAACTAGTGCCGAGTTGGCCCGGCCGTGGTATAACCCGGGCGGAGATAGGGTCTGAAGATGCCCGGATCAGACACAGGCCGGTCCGAGAGCCTGTTCGACGAGGCGGAGCAGACGGCCGCCCAGGCGGCCGCGCCGCTCGCCGTCCGGATGCGGCCGCGCACCCTGGACGAGGTGATCGGCCAACGGCACCTGACCGGCGCGGGCACGCCGTTCCGCAAGCTGATCGACAATGACGCGCCGATGTCGCTGCTGCTGTGGGGCCCGCCCGGCACCGGCAAGACCACCCTGGCCTACGTCGTCAGCCAGGTGACCAGGCGCCGCTTCGTGGAACTGTCGGCGGTCAGCGCCGGGGTCAAGGACGTGCGCGCGGCGGTCGACGCGGCCCGCCGCACGCTGGGCATGAGCGGCACCCAGACCGTGCTGTTCATCGACGAGGTGCACCGGTTCTCCAAGACCCAGCAGGACGCGCTGCTCCCGGCGGTGGAGAACCGCTGGGTCTCGTTCATCGGCGCCACCACCGAGAACCCGTTTTTCTCGGTGGTTTCACCGCTGCTGTCCCGGTCGCTGCTGCTCACCTTGCAGCCGCTGTCCGACGACGACGTGCGCGAAGTGCTCAACCGCGCGATGGCCGAACCAGAGCCGCGCGGCCTGGGCGGCGCCGTCACCCTCGACGAAGACGCCGCCGAGCACCTCGTGCGGCTGGCGGGCGGCGACGCGCGGCGCGCGCTCACCTACCTTGAGGCGGCCGCTCTGGGGCTGCCGAGAGGCGGAAGCATCAGCATCGAGACGCTGGAACGCGCGGTGGACCGGGCCGCGGTCCGCTACGACCGGGACGGCGACCAGCACTACGACGTGATCAGCGCGTTCATCAAGTCCATGCGGGGCAGCGACGCGGACGCGGCGCTGCACTACCTGGCCCGGATGATCGAGGCGGGGGAGGACCCGCGGTTCATCGCCCGGCGGCTCATCGTGCACGCCAGCGAGGACGTCGGCCTGGCCGACCCGACCGCGCTGCTGACCGCGGTCGCCGCGGCCCAGGCGGTCGAGTTCGTCGGGCTGCCCGAGGCCCGGATCAACCTGGCCCAGGCGGTCATCCACATCTCGCTGGCGCCCAAGTCCAACGCGGTGATCAAGGCCATCGGCGCGGCCGACGCCGACGTAAGAAACGGGCTAATAGGTGCCGTGCCCGCACACCTGCGCGACGCGCACTATCCTGGGGCGGGCAAGGTCGGCCACGGCGAGGGCTACCTGTACCCGCACGACTTCGACGACGGCATCGTCGCGCAGCGCTACGCTCCCGATTCGGTGGCGGACCGCATCTACTACGAGCCGTCGGGACATGGCCAGGAGGCCCGCGTCGCCGAACGCGCCGGGCGGATCCGGGCCATCCTCCGCAAGCCGAGCAAGCCAAACCACAAGGAGCAGCCATGACGCGGACGGGACAGTCATGAACGCGGCCGAAGCGGCCGCGCTGATCGCCGCCGTCTTCTGGGCGCTGCTGGTCAGCGTGGGCGTCTTCGTCCTGTTCCGGCTGGGCCGGCTGCTGTCCGAGTCGAGCCGGCTGGTCGCCGAGCTGCGCGAGCGCAGTGACACGCTGCTGCAACGGGCGCAGGTGGCCGTGGACGGAGCCCAGGCCGCCGTGGACCGGGCGGGCCGGCAACTGGACCGCACCGAGTCCGTGACCGCCAGCATGGACGAGCTCGACGCCGGAATGGCCGAGCTCGCCGGGCAGGTCACCGCGCTGGCAGGCCTGGGCCGCGCCGTCGCGAGCGGGCCGGCGGGCCGGGTCGGCGCCCTGGCCTACGGGGTACGCCACGCCGTCAGCCTGCGCCGGGGCGGGCCCAAGAACACGCTCCCCGGCCGCGTCGTGGAACGCGGTGAGCTCGCGCACGGCAGGGCCGCCAAGTGATCCGCCGTGGCTTCTGGCTGGCCGCCGGGGCGGTGACCGGCATCTACGGCTACCGGCGTGTCTCCGCCGTCGGCCGCCGCCTGTCTGCCCGCCTTAACCCCGCAGAACCCGGCGCCGCGCTGACCCAGGGCGCCAGGCTGGCCCGGCAGGGACGGCGCGCCGCCGTCGGCGTGACCCGGGAGACATTCCGGTTCACCCGCGACGTGCGGGAAGGCATGGACCTGTATATGGCTCGGCATCAGGCACCTGCAGGCTCTACCCTCGGAACACGAGACGCGCCGGGCCGTAAACCGTCCCGGGATCTCCCGGTTAACGACCAGACCAACCACGACCCTCGACCCAAGGATGGCCGCTGATGGAGTCGGCAGAGATTGCCCGCCGCTTCCTTGCCTATTTCAAGCAGCAAGGGCACACCATCGTGCCTTCGGCCTCCTTGGTCGCCGATGATCCCACGGTGCTGTTCGTCATCGCGGGCATGCAGCCGTTCAAGCCGTACCTGCTCGGTCAGCAGACGCCGCCGCACCGGCGGGTGGCCGACGTGCAGAAGTGCGTGCGCACGCTGGACATCGAAGAGGTCGGCAAGACCACCCGGCACGCCACGTTCTTCCAGATGCTCGGCAACTGGTCGTTCGGTGACTACTTCAAGGAAGGCGCGATCCGGTACGCCTGGGAGCTGCTGACCAAGTCCGAGGCCGACGGCGGCTTCGGGTTCCCGGAGAGCAAGCTGTGGGCCACGGTCCTGCACGGCGACGACGAGGCGTTCGCGATCTGGCGGGACCAGATCGGCCTGCCCGAAGACCGGATCCAGGCCCGCGGCCTGGCCGACAACTACTGGTCCATGGGCGTGCCAGGCCCGGGCGGGCCGTGCTCGGAGATCTACTACGACCGCGGGCCCGAGTACGGCCGCGACGGCGGCCCGGAGGCGGACGAGGACCGGTTCCTGGAGGTCTGGAACCTGGTCTTCATGCAGGACCAGCTGAGCAAGTTCCGGGCCAAGGACGACTTCGACATCGAGGGGCCGCTGCCGTCCAAGAACGTCGACACCGGGATGGGCCTGGAGCGGATGGCGTCCATCCTGCAGGGCGTGGACAACCTGTACGAGATCGACACCACGTGGAAGATCCTCGACCGGGCCGCGGAGCTGACCGAGCAGAGCTACGGCCGGGACCACAAGGCCGACGTGGCCCTGCGCGTGATCGCCGACCACGTGCGCAGCGCGGTGATGCTGATCGAGGACGGGGTGCTGCCGAGCAACGAGGGCCGCGGCTACGTGCTGCGCCGCATCATGCGGCGCAGCATCAGGAACCTGCGCCTGCTGGCCGGAGCCCAGCGTGGCGGCGGCGGACACCAAGAGCACTTCATCCACGACCTCACCACGGTCGCGATCGAGGCCATGGCGCCGCTATATCCGGAGCTGCGCCGGGACGCGGCGAACATCCACACGGTCATGGACGCCGAGGAAACGGCGTTCGGCAGCACGCTGCGCACCGGCACGGCGATCTTCGAGGCCGCGGTCGAGGAGAACCAGCGCAAGAGCCTGAACAGTATCTCCGGCGCTCAGGCCTTCCAGCTGCACGACACCTACGGCTTCCCGATCGACCTGACCCTGGAGATGGCGGCCGAGCAGGGCCTGTCCGTCGACGAGGACGGGTTCCGGCGGCTGATGGCCGAGCAGAAGGACCGCGCCCGGCGTGACGCGGCGGAGAAGAAGACCGGCAACGTCGACATCTCGGTGTTCGCGGACGTGCTCGAGCGGTCCGGCTCGGTCGCCTTCACCGGCTACGACCAGATCTCGGGCGAGGCCACCGTCCTCGGCCTGCTGGTCGACGGCGTGCTCGTAAACGCAGCGGGAGCGGGTACCGAAGTGGACGTGGTCCTGGACCGCACCCCGTTCTACGCCGAGGGCGGCGGCCAGCTGGCCGACTCCGGCGTCATCACGGTGGATAGCGGCGTGGTCGACGTCTCCGACGTGCAGATCCCGCTGACCGGGCTCATCGTGCACCGCGGCCGGGTCCGCTCCGGCGAGATCACCACCGGCGCGCCCGCGCACGCGGAGATCGACATCGAACGTCGCCGGGCCCTGTCCCGGTCGCACACCGCGACCCACCTCGTGCACCGCGCGCTGCGCAATGCGCTGGGGGAGACAGCGGCGCAGGCGGGCTCGGAGAACTCGCCCGGCCGGCTCCGGTTCGACTTCACCGCCTCGGGGGCGGTCCCGCTGAGCGTCCTGCGGGACAGCGAGGACGAGGTCAACGCGGTGCTGGTCAACGACCTGGACGTGCACGCCTACTACACCTCCCAGGAGGAGGCCCGCGAGATGGGGGCGCTGGCCCTGTTCGGCGAGAAGTACGGCGACCGGGTCCGGGTGGTCGAGGTCGGCGACTACTCGCGGGAGCTGTGCGGCGGCACCCACGTGGTCCGCTCGGGCCAGCTCGGCCTGGTCAAGGTGCTGGGCGAGACGTCGATCGGGTCGGGCGTAAGAAGGATCGAGGCCCTGGTCGGCCTGGACGCGTTCCGCTTCCTGGCCCGGGAGAGCGTGCTGGTGAACCAGCTCAGCGAGCAGCTCAAGGCGCCCCGCGAGCAGCTTGGAGAGCGCATCTCCGGCGTGCTGACCAGGCTCCGCGATGCCGAGCGTGAGCTCCAGCGGCTGCGGGCCGCCCGGCTGCTGGAGTCGGCCGAGCAGGTCGCGGCCACCGCGGAGGACATCAGCGGGATGGCCCTGGTCGCGCACCGCGTGCCCGACGGGACCGACGCGGACGACATCCGCAAGCTCGCGCTGGATGTACGCGGCCGGATGCCGCGCAGCCAGCCCGCGGTGGTCATGATCGTCGGCGTGCCCGCGGACCGGCCGGTGGTGGTCATCGCGGTCAACGAGGCGGGCCGGGGCTTCGGGCTGTCGGCCGGGAACCTGGTCGGGATCGCCGCCCGCGCGCTGGGCGGCGGCGGTGGCGGGCGGCCCGACGTCGCCCAGGGCGGCGGCGCTCCGCTGGCGCCCGACTCGAGCGTGGTCGATGAGGCGTTTGGTGCTGTTCGTGCCGCTTTGCGGGACATACACGGGTCCGCTAGGTAACGTATTGCCATGCTGCTGCGCCCCCGCGGGGCCTCATCGCGCCCTGCCCGGGCGCGCCCCCCTGCGACCCGGCCTCCGTCACGTGTCTCCCGGGCCAGATCGGTGAGGGAAGGCGTGCGCCTGGCCGTGGACGTGGGCTCGGTCCGGGTCGGGGTGGCCCGCAGCGATCCGGGCGGCGTTCTGGCCAGCCCGCTGACCGTGGTCCGGTCCGGCCCCCGTGAGCTGGACGAGCTGGCTACCCTGGCGGCCGGCGCCGACGCGATCGAGGTCATCGTGGGCCTGCCCACCTCGCTGTCCGGCCGGGAGGGCATCGCCGCGGCCGCCGCGCGGAGCTTCGCCTCGGACCTGGCCGGCCGGCTTGCCCCCATCCCGGTGCGGCTGGTCGACGAGCGCTTCACCACTACCCAGGCGCACGACGCGCTGCGCCGCGGCGGCAAGGACTCCCGCGCCCGCCGCGGCGTGGTCGACGCCGCGGCGGCCGCCGTGCTCCTGCAAGCCGCCCTGGACACCGAACGCGCCACCGGACGTCCCCCGGGCCAGCTCGTCACGCTCAACGGGGGAGCCGGCGCGTGAGCGAGAACGGAAACCCCTGGCCCCCGAACCAGGACCCCCGCCTGTTCCGGCCGCCGCCTGGGATCCAGCCGCCGCCCGGGATCCAGCCGCCGCCCGGAATCCGGCCGCCGCGCGGTGTGCAACCGCCCTCCGGGATCCAGCCGCCGCAGCCGCTGCACCACGACCCGCGAGACCGCGATCCGCGGCCGACCGATCCGCAGCGCACCGCGGACTCGCCGTGGCGCCGGACCCAGCGGCTCTCCCGCCCCGAAGCCACCGGATGGCACCCCGCGCCCGCCAGCTATGACGCAGGCCCGGGCGGCGAGGAGCCTTACCCGCCAGGCGGCCAGTACGGTGACCCGGAGCCCTACCGCGAGGATGGCGGCGAAGCGGGCTACGACGACCGCTACGACACCGGGGACCGGTTCGTCCCCGGGTTCGGCGACTACGGCGACGAGGACGACGAGGACGATCCCCCCGCCCGTGGCCGCTCCGCCCGCCGCCCGCGTGAACGGTCCCGGGGCCCGAAGGAACCCCGGCGGCCGGGGCGGCGCCGGCTCCGCTGGATCGCGCCGCTGATCGCCCTGCTCGTCATCCTGATCCCGATCGGCATCGGCGGCTCGTACGTCTACAGCCTGTACATGAACAAGTACCACCCGGCCGACTACTCCGGCGCGGGCACCGGTCACGTCGTGGTCCAGGTCACCTCGGGCGAGACGCCGACCGGCCTCGGCCCGCAGCTGGTCAGGCTCGGCGTGGTGGCCAGCGCCCGCTCGTTCGTCCTGGCCGCCGAGCACAGCTCGAACCCGAACGGCCTGCTGCCCGGCTTCTACGGCATGCACCAGCACATGAAGGCATCGCTGGCCTACGCGCTGCTGCTCAACCAGAAGAACCTGGTGCAGGTCACGGTCACGATCCCGGAGGGCTGGCGGCTCAGCCAGATCGTGGCCTACCTGGGCGCCAAGTCCGGCATCCCGGCCAGCGCCTACCAGGCGGTCCTCAAGAACCCGGCCCAGCTGCACCTGCCCGCTTACGCGAACGGCAAGGCGGAGGGTTACCTGTTCCCCGCGACCTACGAGGTAGTGCCGCACGAGACCGCGCTGGGCGTCCTGTCCGGTATGGTCCAGCGGTTCGAGCAGGAGGCGACGCAGGTCAACCTGCCCACCGCGGCCAAGCAGGTGCACCTGAGCGAAGGCCAGGTCATCATCATGGCCAGCCTGGTGGAGGCCGAGGGAGGCCGGACCTCCGACTACCCGAAGATCGCCCGGGTGATCTACAACCGGCTGGCCCAGGACATCCCGCTGCAGCTGGACAGCACCGTGCTCTACGGGCTGAACACGTACGGCATTATCGCGAGCGACCAGCAGCTCAACAGCACCTCGCCGTACAACACCTACAAGCACAAGGGCCTCACGCCCGGCCCGATCGACAGCCCCGGCGCCGCCGCGATCCAGGCCGTGCTGAATCCGGCCGCCGGGAACTGGATCTACTTCGTGACGGTGAACCCCAAGACCGGGGAGACCCTGTTCACCGCGAGCCAGGCCCAGTTCGAGCAGTACCGGGCCGAACTCGAGCACAACCTCGGCCAGGGTCAGGGCTGAGCAGTGCCCGCCCCGTGCCGGGCTGCGGTCCTCGGCTCGCCGATCGCGCACTCCCTGTCGCCCGTGCTTCATCTGGCCGCGTACACCGCGCTCGGCCTGGACGACTGGACCTACACCGCGATCGAGTGCGACGAGGCCGGTCTGCCTGCCCTGCTCGCCTCGCGCGACAGCCGGTGGGCGGGCCTGTCGCTGACCATGCCGCTTAAGCGCGCGGTGCTGCCGCTGCTGGACCGCACCGAGCCGCTCGCCGTCGGGGTCGGCGGGGCCAACACGGTCGTCTTCGCCGGCGGCCAGCGGCACGGCTACAACACCGACGTCCCCGGTATGGTGGCCGCCCTGGCCGAGGCCGGGGTGACCGCTCCGCCCGGCGCCACCATACTCGGCGCGGGCGCAACCGCCTGCGCCGCGCTCGCCGCCCTGCGCGCGGTCGGCCTGGCTGCCGCTGTGGTCCAGGTCCGCGATCAGGCTCGGGCCGGCAACCTGCTGGCTGCCGCGCGCCGTCTGGGCCTGGCGGTCGAGCTGCGGCCGTTCGGCTCCCAGGTCCGCGACGGCGACCTGCTGATCTCCACCGTCCCGGCCGGTGCCGCCGACTTTTATGCCGAACGGGCCATTGATCCCCGCGCCCGCCCCCGTGCCGTGCTCGACGTGGTCTACAACCCGTGGCCCACCCCGCTGGCCGCTGCCGCCGCTCAGTCCGGCGCCGTCGTGGTCAGCGGCTTCGACCTGCTCCTGCACCAGGCTGCCCGCCAGGTCGAGCTGATGACCGGCCTCGAACCCGCCCCCCTGGAACCCATGCGCGCTGCCGGTCACTCCGAACTAGCCCGCCGCACCGCCCTCCCCGCCCGCTAACCCTCCCGCCCTCTGCCTCCCGCTCCCGCCCTCTGCCCGCCGCCCCCTCTGCCTGCCGCCCCCTCTGCCTGCCGCCCCCTCTGCCTGCCGCCCCCGCTTGCCGCCCCCCGCTTGCCGCCCCCCGCTTGCCGCCCCCCGCTTGCCGCCCCCGCTTGCCGCCCCCGCTTGCCGCCCCCGCTTGCTGCCCTCCGCTTGCTGCCCTCCGCTTGCTGCCCCCCGCTTGCTGCCCCCCGCTTGCTGCCCCCCCGCCGCCTCTCTCCAGGTATCCAATCCGACAAGTTAATTTTTCTTGACAAATCTTCTTGTCGGATGCGAGACTGAGTCCATGATCGACGTGGCAGTGATCGACAACCCGGCGGCGGCGGAAGCCGCGCTGGACCCAGCGCGGGCGCGGCTGCTGGCTCAGCTGACCGAGCCGCGGTCAGCAACCATGCTGGCCGCCGCGGTCGGCCTTCCCCGACAGCAGGTCAACTATCACCTGCGCACGCTGGAGCAGCACGGGCTCGTGGAGCTGGTCGAGGAGCGGCGCAAGGGCAACGTGACCGAGCGGCTGCTGCAGGCGGCCGCGGCCTCCTACGTGATCTCGCCGTCCGCGCTGGCGGCCGTCGCGCCCGACCCGGCCCGCGCGCCGGACCGCCTGTCCGCCCGATGGCTGCTCGCGCTGGCCGCTCAGCTCGTCCGCGACGTGGGTGACCTGATCACTGGGGCCACCCGGGCGCAGCGCAAGCTCGCGACGTTCGCCATGGACGGCACGGTGCGGTTCGCATCCGCGGCCGACCGGGCCGCCTTCACCGCCGAGCTGATGCAGGCGGTGACCTCGCTGGTGGCCAAGTACCACGACGAGCAGGCCGCGGGCGGGCGCGAGCACCATCTGGTCGTCGCCGTCCATCCGAGTGTCACGGCCCGGCCGGACGCCGAAGTCCAGCAAGCGGGATCCTGATGGGTCACCAGTTCGCGCAGCACCACGAGGCCGAGGTCCCGGCCGGCCCGGACGAGGTCTGGGCCGCCATCGCGACCGGGCCGGGGATCGACTCCTGGTTCATGGGCCGCAACGAGGTGACGGCAGGCACCGTTCGCACCGTGTTCGGCGAGTACACCCCCGAGCTGGAGATCACCGGATGGGACCCGGCGCACCGGTTCGCCTACCGCAGCGGCCAGGCCCCGGACGGCCGGTTCATCGCCTATGAGTTCCTGATCGAGGGGCGCGCCGGCGGCAGCGCCGTGCTGCGCACCGTCACCAGCGGCTTCCTGCCGGGCGAGGACTGGGCCGACGAATTCGAGGCGATGACCCTGGGCGGCGCACTCTACTTCCGCACCCTGGTCGAGTACCTCACCTACTTCGCCGGCCGGTTCGCCACGCCGGTCACCGCGCTCGGCCCGCCCGGCGCGACCTGGCCCCGGGACCGGTCGCTGCTCTGCCGCGAGCTCGGCCTGGCCGAGGCGCCCCAGCCCGGCGACCCGGTGCGGTTCACCGGTGAGATCGGGCCCGCGGACGGCGTGGTCTACTTCGCCAACGCGCATGCGATCGGCGTGCGCACCGCCGATGCGCTGTACCGGTTCATGCGCGGTTTCGGCAAGCCGGTGATCGCAGCCCACCACCTGTTCGCCAAAGACGCCGAACCCGACCAAGCCCGCCAGGTCTGGGAAGCCTGGCTCAGCCGGACGCTGGCCTGACCGTCCGAGCTTTACCACTAACGGGAGGACCCCTCATGAACACCGTTCGCTCCGCCGACGGCACGACCGTCGCGTACACCCGGGCCGGCCAGGGTCCACCGCTGATCCTGGTCGACGGCGCCCTGTGCAGCCGGTCGTTCGGGCCGATGCCCAAGCTCGCCGAGCGGCTGGCCCCGCACTTCACCGTGTACACCTACGACCGCCGCGGCCGTGGCGACAGTGGCGACACCGGTCCCTACTCGCCCGATCGCGAGGTCGAGGACCTCGAGGCGCTGGTGACCCTGACCGGCGACGCCGTGTACCTGCACGGCACGTCCTCCGGCGCCGCCCTGGCCCTGGAGGCGGCCAAGCACATCCGCTCGATCGCGAAGCTGGCCGTATACGAGCCCCCGTTCATCGTCGACGACACCCGGACGCCGATGCCGGACGACTGGCTGCCCCGGCTCAAGGGGCTGGTCGCGGACGGGCATCCCGGCGACGCGGTCAAGATGTTCATGCGGTTTGTGGGCACGCCGGCCATCTTCACCGCGGTGATGCCGTTCACGCCGGTCTGGGGCAAGCTCAAGGCGGCGGCGCCCACCCTTCCGTACGACATCACGATCGTGCACGAGCATCAGAAGGGAACGCCGCTCACCTCGGCGGAGTGGGCCGCGATCAAGATCCCGACGCTGGTCGCGGTGGGCGGCAAGAGCCCGGCCTGGATGACCAGCAGCACGCGCGCGCTCGCCGGCGCCCTGCCCGACGCGACGTACCGCACGCTCCCCGGCCAGAACCACATGGTCAAGGCCCAGGCCATCGCTCCCGTGCTGGCCGAGTTCTTCACCGCTCGCGACTAGGAAGGAAACGCACCGGTGCGACAGATAACCGCCGGCCTGTTCATCTCGCTCGATGGCGTGGTGCAGGCACCGGAGAACTGGACCGGACCGTACTTCAACGACCAGGTGGGGCAGGCCGTCGGAACCCTGATGGCGACCAACGACGCCATGCTGCTCGGCCGGGTCACCTACGAGGGCTTCGCCGCTGCCTTCGGCGGCCAGTCGGGCGGAATGGCCGACCAGATGAACAACACGCCGAAGTACGTGGTGTCCAGCACGCTCACCTCCGCCGACTGGCAGAACTCGACCTTGATCAACGCTGACGTCGCCGTCCGGATCAGCGAGCTGAAGCGGCAGCCGGGCCAGAACATCGGCATGAGCGGCAGCTCCGCCCTGGTCAGCTGGCTGCTGCGGCACGGCCTGCTCGACCGGCTGGACCTGCTGGTCTTCCCGGTCGTGCTGGGCAGCGGCAAGCGCCTGTTCGGCGAGCCGGACGGGCCGGTGCCGCTCACGCTGACCAACTCAGAGGCGTTCGGCACCGGCGTCGTCCACCTGACCTACGAACCGGCCCGCTGACCCGGCAGCCCGGGCCGGGTCATGATGATCGGATGAGCGGCGAAGCGGTCATCGGCTGGATCAGGGAAGTGGTGCTCGACTGCCCGGAGCCGTGGGCCCTGGCGCGTTTCTGGGCCGGGCTGCTCGGCGGCACCCCGGTCCAGTGGTATCCGGGATGGGTCACGCTCGAGCCGCCCCCGCACGGCCAGCGGCTCTCCTTCCAGGCCAGCAGCACGCCCCTGGCCGAGGGCACCTCCCGGGTTCACTTCGACATCCTGGTCGATGACCTGGGCGCGGCCCACGACCGGGTGCTGTCCGTGGGCGCCGTGCTGGTCGAAGAGCATGTCTCGCCCCGTCCGGGCCCGACCGGTGAGCCGGTCCAGTGGCGGGTCTACCGCGACCCGGCCGGGCACCCGTTCTGCCTGGTGGTCCGCTAGCCGTCGTGACTGGCCGGTCCGGCCCTCAGGCCGGCTTCCCGACCCCGGGGACCGGACGGCCGTCCTCCAGGTAGACCAGCCCCTTGCGGCCGGTGGCCTCGCGGACCCGCCGTCGGATCGGGCCGCGGAGCAGCCCCAGAGCGTCGGGAACGGCCGCGAGCCGGTACGCGGAGATCTCTTCGGGCTGCACTACGATCCCGGCCAGTGCCTGGTCATCGACCCGGCCGCAGTCGAACAGGAACCGGATGCCGCCCGCCCGGTCGGGCTTCGGCCGACGGAAGTCCATGCAGGCCAGCCGGGCGCGGCCCACCTCGATGCCGCACTCTTCGCGCACCTCGCGTCGGCATGCCTCCCAGGGCGTCTCACCGTCCGCCTCCATGACGCCACCAGGGATCGTCCAGCCGCTCTTGTAGGTCGGCTTGAGGATCAGCAGCCGCCCTGCCCGGTCGAAGATCAGTGCCCCAGCTGACACCGGGATGGCCGGGAGATGCTCGTCCCCAGCGTCCGCATC
>CAWICW010000046.1:0-18381 GCA_963834685.1 uncultured Actinomycetes bacterium
TGCAGGAACGGAAGGTCGACCGTGCCGAGGTCAGCCTCCAGATTCTGCAGGAAGAGAGCCGCGAAGGCGTGCACCGGGGGGTTCACGTCGCCGAAATTCCACTCATAGGCGGGCATCTGACCGCCCGGGTGCAGGTATTCCCGGGACAGCATCAGGTCGATCTGGCTTTTCGCGAAGTCCGGGTCGATCATGGCGAGCGGGATGCAATGGAACGCCAGGTCCCAGGCGGCGTACCACGGGTACTCCCACTTATCCGGCATGGACACCACGTCGTGGTTGAACATGTGGAACCACGACTCGTTGCGGGTCCCCCGCCTGGCCGGAGAACGCAGCGGGTGGAGGTGGCGCTCACGCAGCCAGCGGTCCACGTCGAAGTAATAGCACTGCTTGGACCACAGCATCCCCGCCAGGGCCTGGCGCATGACCGCCTTCGCATCATCGGTCACCGTCGGCGGCGTGATGGCCTCGTAGAACTCGTCCGCCTCGGCCCGCCGGCGCGCGATCAGCTCATCCGCGCCGGCCAACGGCGCCGTGAGGGTCTCCGGACCCTCCCGGGTCAGCCGCACCAGCATCGCGGCCTGCCCGCCGGCTGGCACGACCAGCCGGACGTGAGCCGCCGCCTTGGTCCCCTCGCCGTCGGGATTCACGGTGTCCGCGCCGTGCAGGACGTGGTCGGCTATGCCGTCCTTGGGGAAGCGCGTCGTGGGCTCGCCGCCGAATACCCGCGCCACGTTCGTTTCGTTCTCGCAGAACAACAGGGCCGCTTCCGGCTCGGCGTGGAGGTAGAAAACGCCAACCTTGTGGTGCTCAGCGCGGACGACCGGATGGGCCGCCTCGACGCGAGCGAGCCGGGGTTTAGGCTGACCTTTTTCCCAGGACCACACGTTGCGGAACCAGAGCGTGGGCAGCACGTGCAGCGCCGCGTCCCGGGACGAGCGATTGTGCACGGTGACGCGGCAGAGGATGTCTTCGGGACCGGCCTTGGCGTGCTCTACTTCGACGTCGAAATAACGGCCGTCGTCAAAGACGCCCGTATCGATGAGCTCGTACTCCATTTCATGCGTGGACCGGGCCCGGTTCACCGCCACCAGCTCGTGGTAGGGGAATTCGGCCTGCGGGTATTTGTAGAGATAGCGCTGGTAGCTGTGCGTAGGCAGGTTATCGACGTAGAAGTAGTACTCCTTCACGTCCTCACCATGGTTGCCCTCGGCGTTGGTCAAGCCGAACAGGCGTTCCTTCAAGATCGGATCCCGCTCGTTCCACAGCGCGACAGCCAGGCACAGCCGCTGCTTGTCGTCGCTGATCCCGGCAATGCCATCCTCGCCCCACCGGTACGCGCGAGACCGCGCCTGATCATGACTGAAGTACGACCAGGCGTCTTCGTTGTCGCTGTAGTCCTCCCGGACCGTCCCCCACTGGCGCTCACTGAGATACGGCCCCCAGGCACGCCACTGAACGCCCGCCCGGGCCTCCTGCAGTCGGCGTTCCTCGGCCGTCAGCGAGGCCGGATCGGCCACCGCAGCCGATGACGCAAGCGCATCGGGCCCGGCCGCCGGAAACGACTCGTTCGCGCTGTCCATGGTGGCGCTCCTGCCGATCGCGCTGGCGGGCCTCGTTAAAGCGTTGCTGCTCCCTCGTCAGCAAACCGCTGCGCGGGAGGGGCCGCCGAAACAGCCCGCCGGATAATGAAGGCCGCGATGACCTCGAACAAGCCCATGACGATGAACCAGATCCCCAGCAGGACGGCGAGCACCGTGACGGACGAGACCGGGGCCGACACCACCACGATCCCGGCAATGAGGCTGACGATACCGAAGAAGATCCACCAGCCACGCCCCTCACGGGAGCCGGCAACGCCGCCGAAGAGAGCCGACAGTCCCTGGACGATCCAGGTAATGCCGACGATCAGGCCGATGAGGGCCACGGTGAGGTGCAGGTGGCGAATCAGCACCACGCCGATGACGACGTACAGGAGCCCGGCTATACCCAGCCAGACGCGGTGCTGCTCAGCGCCGTCGAACACCCGTATCAGGTGGAAGATCCCCGAGATGATCATGAGGATGCCGAGCAGGACGGCGATCACGTTAAGCGAGCCGGACGGACGAAAGCTCACGATCAGCCCGATTATCACCGTCACGACGCCCAGGAAGAGCGTCGTCTGCCAGGTGCTGGCAGCGATAAACCCCAGCGGCGTTTCTTGGTCTTCCGTTGACATGGCGGCCTCCTCGATCCTTATCCCTGGGCACGCGTCGATCGGGTCCGGCGCGGCGACGCCGGCGAGGCCGGGTCGCGTTGCAGACCGTGACCGCGGCTGGAGGCAGTTTTCTGCGCTCCCGTCGCGGCATGATCCTCTCCCGCGGCGCGGCCGGGTACCTCACCCGCAGAGGGTGAAGCGCGGCCCAGGGTCAGCGCCTGGCGAGAACGACGTCAGCGCACGGCGAGCAGGTGGCAGCCCCACGGCGGCATGGCGACGAACAGTCCTTGCTCGGCAAGCTCGTCGCCGGTCCGGTCGAATACGCGGTCGTCGAGCAGGTCGGCGAGAGTCCAGCCGCGGCCGCGCAGGTCGGTCCAGCCGAGTCCGACCCGCCCTTGGGCGGGCTCAGCGGAAAAGTTGACCACCACCAGGTGCCGGCCGGCGGCGTCAGCAACGTCGCCGCCGACGTCGGCAGCGGACCACGACCAGGCGAGCACGTTGCGGCAGGAATCGTTGTCGGGCCAGCCCCCGACCTCGAGCAGCTGCCAGGTGCCCGCCCGGACGCGGTCGCTGGCGACGGTGGCCAGCAGCCGCCGGTACCAGCCAGCCAGGCTGGCGTCGGGTGGCTCGCCGGGCCGGCGCGACAGGAAGACCGGCGGGCGCACGCGCCGACCCTCGAATTGTCCCTCGTGCCACAACGTGGCACCCGGGAGGGTCGCGATCGCCACCGCGGCGGCCCGCTCGGCGTCGCCGGGCAGCTTGTCCGCGATGCGCGGCTCGTCGTGGTTCTCCAGGAAGCGGACCAGCCGCGACTGGTAGGCCAGGTCGGCGCGCAGGTGATCACGGACGCCGGACACGTCCCGGCCCAGGATCCGGTCGTAGAGCCGCTTGTCGTAGCAGAAGTCGAAGCCCTGCTGCTGAAGCGTCCACTCGGTATCCCAGTAGGCCTCGGCGACGAGCACGGTCTGCGGGTGCCGGCTGCGCAGGCTGGCGATGACGGCCGGCCAGAACTCCTCGTCCGGCTCCGGGCCGGTCCGGCCGCCCCAGGTCTTGGCGAAGACCTGGTTGGTCATCAGCATGGCCATGTCGCAGCGGATCCCGTCGCACTGCGCGGCGATGTCGGTCAGGGTCTGCGCGGTCGCCGCGCGCAGGGCGGGGGAGAACGCGTCGAGCTGCACGACATCGGGCCACGGCGGGAAGTACGGGTCGCGACCGTGGGCCAGGATGTGCCCGGCGGCCCGGACCCAGGCCGCCGGTTCGGCTTCGATGTCGGCCTCGTCGCCGTTGACGAACAGTTCAGGGCGGCTCGTCACCCAGGGATGGTCGGGCGCGACGTGGTTGGGCACGTAGTCCAGGAGCAGCCGGATGCCGCGGGCGGCGAGCGTGGCGCGAGCCACGGCCAGGGCCCGAGGGCCGCCGAACGAGTCGTCGACCACGTACCGGCGCACACAGTACGGCGATCCGATCACGTCGTCAGGCCGCAGGTCGGGCAGCGCATCACGGAACGAGGCCTGCAGCCCGGCGTTCGCGTTCGCCAGCTCAAGACCGGCCGGGCTTCGTTCCCACACGCCCATCAGCCACACCGCGTCGATGCCGGCCGGCGTGACGTCGTCCCAGGCCGAAGCCGGCACATCGGCCAGCGTCACCCGCCGCCCGGCGGCCCGCGACAGGTCACCCAGCCAGATCGCGGTGTTGACCTCGTAGATCACCGGCTTTTCCGGCCACCCGGTCATGTCAGCATCGTGCCCATCGCTGACGCTCCTCATCGATCATGTCGTTCGCCGTTCGCTCGCTACCGCCGCGAGCTCGGCCGACCCGCGGTTCGCGGATGGCCGGCATCCCGTCAGCGTGGCCCCGGCCAGCGGCGGCGCGCATCACCCCGGCGGGATGAGTCCCAAGGAACAGATCTCTTTGTCGGTGCCGCAGTTCTGCTGGCTGAGCACCATGGCGACCGCGATGATCAGCAGGATGATCCCGCTGGCCACGCCCAGCGCACCCGGCGAGAAGTGCAGCAGCCTGGTCAGCAGGCCGCCGAGGACCAGCAGGACCGCGGCGACCGTGGCGGCGGTGACCACCATCTTGCGCAGCACCCGGCGCTTGATCGCCTCTGGCATGTCCGCGGTGACCGTGAGAAAGGGCACCAGCGCGATCTTGGGCCCGATGCCGATCAGGAGCAGCAGGAACGTGTCAATGACGAAGGCAGCGTCCAGAGATTCGAGGTAATCCATTCTGGCTCCAGCTGACTAGCGGACGCGGCTGTCTACCACGTCCGTGACCGTCATGGCAACCCGAGCGGACCATCAGATCCGGGCTCGCCCCGGCAGGTCCAGCCAGCCACTGGGATCATGGCGTGACCTGCTCGCCTTCGGGGCTGACCGGGCAGCAGGAGGAGACGGGGCAGGTCCGGCAGCCGGGGTTGACCCGGGCCTGGAAGACCGGGCCGGCCATGCCGGCCGCGACGGTCTCCACCAGGTCCTTGGCCCAGCCCGGCTCCGGGTCATCGGCCAGGGCGTCCTGCCGCTGCACCTTGGCCCGGGCGGTCAGGCCGGCCTTGCCGACCTGGACGAGCTCCGCGCCGCCCGGCTCGGACAGGCCGAACTGCTCGAACGCGCCGAGCAGCACGGCCAGCTGGTAGACGCCGAGCTGGGGGTGCCGGCCCAGCTCGTCCTCGCGCGGCGCGCTGGCCCCGGTCTTGAGGTCGACCACGACCGCACGGCCGCCGTCGTCAGATTCGAGCCGGTCGACCCGGCCGGTGATCTCCACCTGGCCGATCCGGACCTTGAGGGATTCTTCCACCGCGACCAGGTCGCGCGGGTTGGCCGCGTGCCAGTCGAGGAACTTGCGGACCATGCGCTCGGCCAGGGACCGCTGCTTGGCGCTGTACCAGGCGCTGCCGAAGTCCAGGTGGTGCCAGATCTCGTCGATCCGGTCCGACACCTGCTGCTCGGTCGCCCCGGAGGCGGCCAGCACCGCGGCGGCGTGAATGACCGTGCCCAGGTGGCGCAGGACATCCGATCGTCCGGCGCCGACCGCGGCCTCGAGCAGCCAGCGCAGGCCGCACCGGGTGAACGACTCGACCTGCGACGGGGACAGCCGGACGGTCTCGCCGCCGGCCACGATGGCGCTCGCGTCGGACAGCTCGGTCAGCGCATACCAGTCCCGCGGGTGGGCGGCGCGGACCCCGGCACCGGCGAGCCGGGCCAGCTGGGCCGCGGCGGCCCGCCGGACGTCGAGCGGGCGCCCGGTGTCGGCGGCGGCCCGGCGCAGGTCGGCGACCAGGGCCGGCATGGACAGCCAGCGGTGCGTTCCGTGGCCGCCGCCGACCCGCTCGATCGGCACGTCGTCACCGGCCAGCTCGGTCAAGAACCTGGACGGCCGCAGGTCGGTGTCCTCGCCACCCGCGGCGGTGATCACCAGCCGCCGCCGGGCCCGGGTGACCGCCACGTAGAACAGCCGGCGTTCCTCAGCCAGGAGCTTGGCCGCCAGCATCGCGGCGTCTACGTCCGCGCCCTGGGCTCCGCCGGCGGCCCCACCGGGCCGCGCGGCCTCGGCGAGCTCCCCCGCGCCGAGCACCGAGCCGCGCAGCCGCAGGTCCGGCCAGGTCCCCTCCTGGACGCCCGCGACCACTACCACGTCCCACTCCAGGCCCTTGGACCGGTGCGCGGTCAGGACCCGGACGCAGTCGTCGCGGACGGCGCGCTCGGCCAGCGTGTCGCCGACGATCTCCTGCCCGGCCAGGCTGTCCGCGAACAGGGCTGGTGAGCCCGGCGGCATGGTGTCGGCGAAGTGCGCGGCCTTGTCGAACAGGGCCAGCACGGCGTCCAGGTCGCGGTCCGCGGCCGCCCCGGCCGCGCCGCCCGCCGCGGAGGCCTGCTGCCACTGCGGGGCCAGACCGGAGGCGTCCCAGATGGCCCAGAGCACATCCTCGGCGTTGCCGCCGGCCTTGATGCCGGCCTTGGCCACCGTGAGCAGCCCGGCGACCTGACGGGCCGGGCCGGCCACGCTGTCCGGGAGCGCGACCAGGTCCCGAGGGTTCAGCAGGGCTTCGGCGAGCAGGCCAGCGCCGCCCCGGGCCCGGTCGCCCGCCGCCTCGGCCAGCAGCCCGAGGGACCGGCGCAGGCGGCGCAGGCCGAGGGCGTCGGTGCCGCCGAGCGGGCCGCAGAGCAGCTCGGCCGCGGCCTGGTCGTCGAGCATGGCCGGCCGCAGCGCGGAGCGGAGCAGCATGAGCAACGGCCGGGTGCCCGGCTCGTCGGCGAGCGGCAGCTCGTCGCCGGCCACGGTGACCGGGATCCCGGCCGCGGTCAGCGCGCGGCGCAGCAGCGGCACCTGGCGGGCCGCGGACCGGACCAGCACCGCCATCGAGGACCAGGGCACGCCGTCGGCCAGGTGGGCGCGGCGCAGCGTGTCGGCGACCAGAGCCGCTTCCTGGGTGGAGCTGTCCGCGATGAGGATGCGGATCTCACCTGGCGCGGGGTTCCCGGCGATCAGGTCGCGGTGGCCGATGGGCCCGCGCGGCAGCCGCCGGGCCACCCGGCGGGAGGCGGCGAGCAGGACCGGGCCGCTGCGGCGGCAGGTTTGCAGCGGGATGACGGGCGCGGGCTGGCCGGCCGCGGTGCGGAACCGCTCCGGGAACTCGGCGAGCGCGCGCACGTCGGCGCCGCGGAACTCGTAGATGGACTGATCCGGGTCGCCGACCGCGATCAGCTCGCGGCCGTCGCCGGCCAGCGCGAGCAGCAGCGACTCCTGGGCCGGGTCGCTGTCCTGGTATTCGTCGACGAACACCACGTCGTACGCGGCGCGCTCGCGCTGCCTGATGTCCTCGCGGGTGAGCAGGGCGGCGGCGATGCGGACGATTTCCGCGTAGTCGTAGGCCGGGACGGGGGCCAGGTCGAAGCGGGCCGCGTACCGGTCCAGGAACGCCGCGGCGGCCACCCAGTCGTCGCGGCCGCGCTGCTTGCCGAGCTGGCCCAGCCCCCGGCCGTCCAGGCCGCGCTCGGCCGCGCGCAGCAGCAGGTCGCGGACCTCCTCGGCGAACCCCCGGGTGGCCAGGGCCGGCCGCAACGCCTCGGGCCAGCGGGCCCCGCCGTCCTGGGCCTCGCCACGCAGCATGCGGCGCACCTCGAGCAGTTGCTCGGGCGCCGACAGCAGCCGGGGCGGCTCGTCGCCGGCGAGCACGAACTCCCGGCGGGCCAGCGCGTAGGCATAGCTGTGGAAGGTCATGGCCAGCGGCTCGCGGGTGGTCCGCCGCAGCCGGGCGGTGATCCGCTCGCGGAGCTCGGCCGCCGCCTTGCGGCTGAAGGTGAGCACGAGCACGCGCTCGGGGTCCAGGCCGCGCCGCTCGATCCGGTCCGCGACCGCGGCCACGATGGTGGTCGTCTTGCCCGTCCCGGGGCCGGCCAGCACCAGCAGCGGGCCGCCTGCGTGGTCCACCACGGCTTGCTGCGCTTCGTCCAGGCGCGCCGGCGGGGCCGTCGGCACGGGCCGGCGGACCAGGCGGTACGCGGGCGCGTGGGCTTGCTCCATCACTGCCGATTCCAGCAGACGCCACCGACATTTCGCGATGGTTCCCTCAGGTCCGGGTGACTCAACTTGCAGGTGATCAAGATCGTTTTAGGAATGGGCTGGTCAGGAGGCGGCTATCTGGTTATGCGGCTCGCGGCAGGTGGCTTTCGACGGGCTGCTGGCTCGCGGTGACCAGCGTTATGCGATGACGCGCTATGGCCGACCGGACCAGCGGGCGCGGCGCATGTCCACCCGGACGGGCGGCCGGGCTGAGCGCAGCGGCGTACCTTCGGCCAGGTAGTGCCGGAGGGCCCTGCTGTCGTGACCGGGAGCGGGCGTGCCGTCGGAGTGGATCACCCGCCACCAGGCCACCGCGCCGCCGTAGACGGACATCACCCGGCCGACCTGCCGCGGGCCCATGCCCGCGCCGAGATACTCGGCGATGTCGCCGTACGACATGACCCGGCCGGCCGGGATCGAGTCCACCACATCGAGCACCCGGCTGGCAAAGTCGTCCAGCGGCGGTGATCCCGGGGGATGATCGACCGCGGACGATTCGCCGCGGTCGGTCAACGGGGGCTCCGGCTGAGGATGGCGAGGCGGGTGCCGGCGGCGCCGGTCAGGGCCAGGCAGGTCAGCGCGAGCAGGACGAACAGGAACAGCTGGCCGGAGCCGCGGGAGTGGACCGGGGGTTGCGCGACGGCGGCCGGGCCGCCGCCGAACCGGGTGGCGGGGGCGATGCCGGCTGGGGCGGGAGGGTCGCCGGCCAGTTCGGCCGCCTCGGCCAGGGCTGCGGCCGCGTCCACGATGCCGAACCCGACCTGGCTGTTGTAGCCGCCGGCCGGCCGGCCGGTGGTGGTCGAGGTCAGCGCGCTGGCCACCAGGTTCGGGGCCAGATCCGGGTACCTGGACTTGATCAGGGCGGCCACCCCGGCCACCAGCGCGCAGGCCGGGCTGGTCCCGCTGACCAGCCAGTACTGTCCGTCCCGGCCCTGGGCGGGCACGTTCACGCCCGGCGCGGCCACCTGGACGGACAGGTTGTCGCTGGAGAAGCCGGCCACCTCCCCGACCTGGTTGACCGCCCCCACGCTGATCACGCCGGGGTAGTCGGCGGGGAAGGATTCCGGGGCCTGGATGGCGTCGCTCGCCCCGGCGGGGGCACCGGAGTTGCCCGCGGAGGCGACCACCACGACCCCGCGGGCGAAGGCGCCGGCCAGCGCCTGCTTGACCGCGCCGTTCGGGGCGCTGTAGCCGATGGACATGCTGATCACCTTGGCGCCGTGCCGCACCGCGTAGTCGATGCCCTGGGCCAGGGAGTTCTGGATGTCCGGTTCCTGCTCGTGGGAGTACCGGCCGTAGTGCGGGTCGGCCCGGTCCGGGATGACCCGGATGGACAAGATGGTCGACCTCGGCGCGATGCCGATGACCCCGCTGTCGCCGCCGTCGTGGCCGTGGCCGGCGATCAGCGAGGCCATCCAGGTGCCGTGCACGCCCCAGTCCGGGTTGGACGGCCGGGTGCTGACGCCGGTGTAATCGGGGCCGGTGATGACCGACCCGGCCAGGTCGCTGACGTCCGGGTTCACGCCGCTGTCGATCACCGCGACGGTGACCCCGCCGCCGCGGGTCAGCTGCCAGGCGGCCGGCACGTTCATCATGTCCAGGACCCACTGCTGGCTGTTCCGGATGGTGTCGGCCGCCGCCGCGGTGCCGGGCAGCACCGCCAGCGACGCGGCGCAGCCGAGCGCGGCCAGGACCGCGCTCCCCCGGCGGCCCGGCCTCCGCCGGCCCCGCATCGGACGGCCCGGCACCGGACGGCGGCTCAGCATCCGGGGGTCCCCGGGCAGTGCGGACTGGCGGGCGGGGCGCCCAGCGTGCCGGCCACCGACTGGGCGACGCCCTCGGCCAGGCTGGTCATCTCCGCGTAGGAGTAGCGGTCGGAGGCCACCGGCACGCGCGGGCGGCTGTCCGCGTACCCGGCGGCGTACATGACCAGGTACGGGCCGTCGGGGAAGCTGGCGGAGATCTGCCGGCTGTAGTCGTACATCGCGGCCGCGGTGCCGTGGTACCGCACCACCAGCACGCCGGCCGCCAGCCGGCCGACGCCGGGATCGCGAGCCGCGGCCAGTCGCAGCTGGGACAGGCCGTGGTAGGCCTTGGCCGCCGCCGCGTCGCTGGGTAGCACGGCCACGCCCACGGTCATGACGTAGCTCCAGGTGGCGTCCACGTAGGTGGCGCGCAGGACGGCCTTGCACCCGTCGCGGCGCAGCACCTCGGCCGCGGCCGAGGTGGTGACGCCCGTGCCGCAGCCGCCCTGCGGCGCGATCGCCACCCGCAGCGCGTTCAGGTTCAGCGGCGTGGCGTCCTGGAGCACCGTGGCGGACAGCTGGTAGCTGACCGAGGACGGGAAGATCTGCCCCGCGCTCAGCTGCTGCCACCGCCCGGCGATCTCCCAGTTCTCGATCTGCTGCTGCTGGGCGGCGCTGAACCGCCGGGGCAGCAGCTGGGTGGCCATGCCGGTGGCCGAGATGACGAACCCCGCCAGGCCCAGCGCCAGGGCGATCACCGCGGCGGCCCGGCGGCCCCGGGCGCCCCGGGGCGCGCGCCGCGGCTGATCGCCGCTCGCCTGGGGGTCCGCCGTCACAAGGAAAATGGTAGGGCTTGATGCGCGCGCCGTGGCTCGACCGCATGAGTGGTGGTGAAGTTCACCGGCTACGGCGGCGGGACATTGCCGTCCACCCCTTCACCGGCCACGAGGTGCCCGCGGCGCACGTCGAGCGCCAGCTGAAGCACCCGCGGGAGTTCGGCGCCGAGCTCAGTCGCCGATGACGACCCGGTTGGTCAGCGTCCCGATGCTCTCGATCGTGACCGACACCTCGTCCCCGTCGGTCAGCGGGCCGACCCCGGCCGGCGTCCCGGTGAGCAGGACGTCCCCCGGCAGCAGCGTCATCACCTGGCTGACGTAGGCGATCAGCGCGGGCACGCCCCACAGCAGCTCGGACGTGCGGGCCTGCTGGCGGACCGCGCCGTTGACGGTGGTGACCAGCTCGAGGTCGGCCGGGTTGGTCCCGGTCTCCATCCACGGCCCGAGCGGGCAGAACGTGTCGAAGCCCTTGGCCCGGGTCCACTGGCCGTCCCGGGCCTGCAGGTCCCGCGCGGTGACGTCGTTCGCGCAGGCGTAGCCGAAGATCACCTCCTCGGCCCGCTCCCGGGGCACGCCGCGGCACAGCCGGCCGATGATCACCGCGAGCTCGCCCTCGAAGTCGACCCGCTCGGTGAGCTTCACCGGGTACTTGATCGCGTCGCCGGGCCCGGTGACCGACGTGGACGGCTTGAGGAACAGCACGGGCTCGGCGGGCGGCTCGCCGTTCATCTCCCGCGCGTGCGACGCGTAGTTCCGGCCCGCGGCCACGACCTTGCTCGGCAGCACCGGCGCGAGCAGCCGCACCTCGGCCAGCGGATAGCGGTGCCCGGTCAGCCGGACGCCGCCCGGGTCGACCCCGAACGGGTGCCCGTACAGTTCCGCGATCGTCACCCCGGGCCCGGAGCCCTCCACCACGCCGTACGCGACCCCGTCGCCTTTGGCGAATCTCGCGATACGCACGCCACTCCTCTTCGGTTCGGACAGCCGGCTCGGCTACCTACTGCAGGTACCCCTCGACCTCACCCGCGGGCCGCGCGATGGCCTCGTTCGGGTTCTCCCCGAACTCGGCGCGGGCCCGGCGCTGCCGGAGCAGGTCCCAGCACTGGTCGAGGGCTTCCTCGGCGGCCCTCAGCTGCTCGCGCTCCTGCGCGCTGCTCAGCTGACCTGCGGCAAGCTGCTCGCGGAGGGTGTGCTCGGTCTGGATGAGATCGTCGATGTGAGCCAGGATCTCCTTGTCGTCCATGCCCCTACCGTAAGTCCCCGGCCGCCCCGCTGCGGCGTGGGGTCTAATTATGAGCCCGAACGAATCGGGGTGACACTTCCGGTCCGGGTATCACGAAACCGGACTAAAGCGGACGTCGTGCGCGGCCGCGGGCGCGGCGAACTCCAGCAGGCGGCTGCCCTCGGCGCCGGCGGCGTCCTGCCGGACCACGCCGAACGGCCGGAACGGGCGGATCTCCAGGACGGCCCGGTCCGGACCCCGGGTGATCGTCCAGTCGGCCGCCCAGAAGCCCTCCACCAGCAAGGTGCCGGTGGTCGCGCCGTTGCCGGGGGGCAGCGGCACCGGGCGGGCGCCCCGGATGATCCGGCTCCGGTCGGCGAAGGACAGCAGCAGGTTGTCGTACTCGGGCAGGAACCGAGGCGGGGCCGGGACGTCGCGGCCGGGCCGGGGCGCGTCGGGCAGGTCCAGGAGCTCGGCGCCGTCGGGCCCGGTGAACGAGCGCAGCCGCGCCCCCAGGCGGTCGGTCACCTCGCGCAGCCGGGACAGGCCCGACCAGGCCTGGATGTCGTTCACCGTGGCCGGCCCGTAGGCGCCCAGGTAACGCAGGACCAGCTGCTCCAGGGCCCGGGCCGGCTTGGACACAGCCAGGCTCGGGTCCTGCAGCCAGGCACTGGCCAGGAACCAGGTGGCCTGTCCGCCGCGGCCCCACAGGCCGCGCGGCGGCACCTGGACCAGGTGCAGCAGGTGGGTGGCCGCGTAGGCCAGCGAGGCGGGGTCGTGATCCGGCCAGCGGGGAGCCAGCCGCTCGGCGAGCTGGCCCCGGGTCAGCGGGGTCCCGGCCAGCAGGCGGGTGGCGACGGCCTGGAGCTCGTCCAGGTCGATGCCGTGCAGGTGCGGGCCGAAGTGCCCGGCCAGGGCGCGGTCCATGAGCGGCTGGAACAGCGGCCGGAAGCAGACGTAGTCCTCGGCGGTCACCAGGTGGACCGTGTTGCGCATGACGTGGGCGCGCACCACGATCCGTTCGGTCAAAAGATCTTTGAGGTCCTCGTGACCGAAGCCGGCCAGCCTCGTCCACAGCCCGACGTAGGGCGCCAGAGGGGCCTGGGCCTGCAGGCCGCCCAGGTGCTCGATGGCGTTCCAGGCCAGCAGCGCGGCCCGGCGCAGCAGCAGCTGGCGGTCCAGGGTGGCGCGGTTCAGGTCCAGGCGGTCGAGCCGGTCCACGGGTTCAGCCTAGGGCGGCGGCGGTCCGGGCGCGGCTAGCTGGGCTCGCGGCCGGAGCGGAGCAGGCAGTAGGTGACGGCTTCCTCGAGGGCGTGCCAGCTCGCGGCGATGATGTTCTCGTCCACGCCGACCGTGCTCCAGGTGTCGCCGGTTCCGTCGTCGGACTCGATCAGCACCCGGGTGACGGCGCCGGTGCCGTGCGTCCCGGCCAGGATGCGGACCTTGTAGTCGGTGAGCTCGAGGGAGGCGAGTTCGGGGTAGATCTGCTCGAGGGCGGCGCGCAGCGCCTTGTCCAGCGCGTTGACCGGGCCGTTGCCCTCCCCCACCGCGACCAGCCGTTCGCCCTTGGCTTCCAGGCGGACCGTGGCCTCGCTGGTCATCCGCTGATCCGGGTGGCGTTCCACGATGACCCGCCAGGACTCGACGGCGAAGTACTCGCGGCGCTGGCCGAGCTCGTCGCGCAGCAGCAGCTCGAAGGACGCGTCGGCGGCCTCAAACGTGTAACCATTGGCCTCCAGGTCCTTGACCCGGTCGGTGACCTTGGCGATGACCTCCTTGTCGCCGGACAGGTCGTAGCCCAGCTCGCGGCCCTTCAGCTCGACCGAGGCGCGGCCGGCCATGTCCGAGACCAGCATCCGCATGTCGTTGCCGACCACGGCGGGATCGATGTGCTGGTAGAGCATGGGGTCGACCTTGACCGCGGAGGCGTGCAAGCCGGCCTTGTGCGCGAAGGCGCTGAGCCCGACGTAGGGCTGGTGGGTGTCCGGCGCGACGTTGGTGACCTCGCTGATCGCGTGCGCGATGCGGGACATCTCCTTTATCCCTTGCTGCGGCAGCACCTGGCGGCCCTTCTTCAGCTGCAGGCCCGCGACCACGCTGAACAGGTTGGCGTTGCCGGCCCGCTCGCCGTAGCCGTTCGCGGTGCCCTGGACGTGGGTGACGCCCGCGTCCACCGCGACCAGGGTGTTGGCCACCCCGCACGCGGTGTCGTCATGGCAGTGGATGCCCAGGCGGGCTTGGGTGGCGTCTTTTACCCTGCTTACGGCGTCGCCGAGCTGGTCCGGGAGCATGCCGCCGTTGGTGTCGCACAGCGCGATGACGTCCGCGCCGGCCTGGGCGGCCGTCCTGATCACCTCGAGGGCGTAGTCCGGGTTGGACCGGTAGCCGTCGAAGAAGTGCTCGGCGTCCAGGAACACCCGCTGGCCGTTCTCGCGCAGGTGGGTGATCGTGTCGGCGATCATGGCCAGGTTCTCGTCCAGCGTGGTCCGCAGGGCGAGTAGGACGTGCCGGTCGTGACTCTTGGCTACCAGGGTCACGACCGGCGCGCCCGATTCGCGCAGCGCGGCGACCAGAGGGTCATCGGCCGCCTTGACGCCGGGCCGGCGGGTCGCGCCGAACGCGGCGAGCTGCGCGTGCTTGAGGTCCAGTTCGGTGGTGGCGCGGCGGAAGAACTCGGTGTCCTTCGGGATCGCGCCCGGCCACCCGCCCTCGATGAACCCGACGCCCAGCTCGTCGAGCTGGCGGGCGATGACGAGCTTGTCGGCCACGGTGAGGTTCAGCCCCTCCTGCTGCGCGCCGTCTCGCAGGGTGGTGTCGTAGACGTGGAAGCTGTCGTCGAGCATTTCGGGTTCTCCAGGGTTTATGCGGCTTGTTGCGGCCAAAACAAAAGACCCCTCGCGAGTACGCGAGAGGTCTGCGCGCCGACGGGCCGGGTTCGTGTTCCCGGCGCTAGGGCTAGGGCCCTAGGTGCCGACGCGCCAGCCGATAATGATGCGGCCTGACGTCACGGCGTCAGTCTGCCATACGGGTTCGGTTCCTGACACATTTGTCTCACCATCCGAGACGAGATGGGAAGGTTCCATGATCATGGGCCAAAACGGGCGCTATTTGCCGCTTTCCACCCATGATCATGGGCAAGCGAGCCGGAGTGCGGCTCAGCAGACCTTGTGGATCCAGGTGAAGGGGTCGGGGAGGCGGCCGTACTGGATGCCGATCAGTTCCTCGCGCAGGCGGGTGGTGACGGGGCCGGGGGTGCCGTCGCCGATCAGCCACTCGGCGGACTTGCCCCTGACCCGGCCCACCGGGGTGATCACGGCCGCGGTCCCGCAGGCGAACACCTCGGTCAGCTCGCCCGAGGCGCACTGGGCCTGCCACTGCTCGATGGAGATCCGGTCCTCGACGGCCTTGACGCCGAGCTCCGGGGCCAGCCGGAGCAGCGAGTCGCGGGTGATCCCGGGGAGCAGGGTCCCGGTCAGCGGCGGGGTGGTGATGTGCGGACTGCCGGCGCTGTCCGCGCCGCGGACGAAGAACAGGTTCATGCCGCCCATTTCCTCGACCCAGCGGTGCTCGGCGGCGTCCAGCCAGACCACCTGGTCGCAGCCCTGCCCCACGGCCTGCTGCTGGGCCGCGAAGGAGGCCGCGTAGTTGCCGCCGCACTTGACTGCGCCGGTGCCGCCGGGCGCGGCCCGGGTGTACTCCTCGGACAGCCACACCGTGACCGGCTTGACCCCGCCGCTGAAGTACGACGCGGCAGGCGAGGCGATGACGCAGAACAGGTACTCGCTCGACGGGTGGTTGACGCCGAGGCCGCGCTGCGTCGCGATCAGGAACGGCCGCAGGTACAGGCTGTTCCCCTCGCCTGCGGGCACCCAGTCACGGTCCTGGGCGACCAGCAGTTCCAGGGCCCGGACGAAGGTCTCCTCGGGCAGTTCGGGCATGGCCATCCGGCGCGCCGACCGGTTGAACCGGGCCGCGTTGGCGTCCGGCCGGAACAAGGTGATCGACCCACTCGGCTGCCGATAGGCCTTCAGGCCCTCGAAAAACTCCTGGGCGTAGTGGAACACCATGGTGGCCGGGTCGAAGGTGAACGGCCCGTACGGCTCCAGCCGGCCGTCATGCCAGCCGCGGTCGGCGGACCAGCGCAGCGTGATCATGTGATCGGTGAAGACCCGGCCGAACCCGGGCGCGGCCAGGATGGCCTCGCGCTCAGCGTCGGGCACGGGGTGACCGGAGGGGCGGATATCGAAATCAATCATGATCTGTGCTTCCTCATCGCCGTGGTATCAACAGTAGCCGCCTGCCTGACCCCGCACGGCTCACGCCGACTTGCGGGGTCAGCCGACTACTCGCTCGGCGATGTCGTCGCCCACCTCGACGGTGGTACGGGCCGCCCAGGCGCCCTGCCGCTCCACCAGGTCCTCGGCCACGGCCTGCTCGATCCGGGCCGCCTCGGCGGTCAGGCCCAGGTGCTCGCACAGCATCCCGGCGGACAAGATGGCCGCGGTCGGGTCGGCCTTGCTCTGGCCGGCGATGTCCGGCGCGCTGCCGTGCACCGGCTCGAACATGCTGGGCGCGGCGCCCTCGGGGTTGATGTTGCCGCTGGCCGCGAGCCCGATGCCGCCCGCCACGGCGGCCCCCAGGTCGGTGAGGATGTCACCGAACAGGTTGTCGGTAACGATGACGTCGAACCGCTCGGGCTGGGACACGAAGAACATCGACGCGGCGTCCACGTGGCAGTAGTCGACCGCCACGTCGGCGAACTCCTTGGCCAGCCCGTCGACGGTCCGCTGCCACAGGTCGCCGGCGTAGGTCAGCACGTTGGTCTTGTGCACCAGGGTGAGCTTGCGGCGCGGCCGGGCCAGGGCCTTGGCGAAGGCGTACCTGGCCACCCGCTGGACCCCGAACGCGGTGTTCACGCTCTCCTGAGTGGCGATCTCCGCGGGCGTGCCCTTGCGCAGCACGCCGCCGGCGCCGGTGTACGGGCCCTCGGTGCCCTCGCGGACCACTACCATGTCGACCGGATCGGCTCGCGAGCTGGCCAGCGGGGAGGCGACGCCCGGGTAGAGGCGCACCGGGCGCAGGTTGACGTAGTGATCGAGCTCGAAGCGCAGCCGCAGCAGCAGGCCGCGCTCGAGCACGCCGCTGGGCACGGTCGGGTCGCCCACCGCGCCGAGCAGGATCGCGTCGTGGCCCCGGATCTCCTCGAGCACCGCGTCGGGCAGCGTTTCCCCGGTCCGGTGCCAGCGGCGGGCGCCGAGGTCGTAGCCGGTCTCCTCGATGATGACCTCGGGCGCCGCGGCCCGCAGCACCTTGAGCGCCTCGGCGACCACCTCGGGGCCGATGCCGTCTCCGCCGATGACGGCGAGCCTGATCGTTCGTGAACCCATGCCAGAACCTTACTGGCGGGTCGGGCCTGCCGTGGGCGTAGTGGCCGCGCCTACCTCGGCCGTCGCGTCGCCGCCGTTGTCGCGCCGGTCCAGCGCGATCTGCACCGCCTTGAGGGCGGGGTCGGCCGAGGCGGAACCGGCCGTGGGGCCCTTGTCCCAGGGATACATGTCGTACACGAGAGGAACTCCTGATCGGGACACCAGAGCGGGACTTACGGCCAGCGCCTCACCCGCAGCGGGCGGCCGGCCTGCCCTGGATCAGGTCGCTACAGGTTCCCGCTGCGGCTGGTTACGAGTACGAAGCGCCGCATAGTGCCTGCCACGCTACCTGACTTCCGCTCGCCGCGGACAGCCCGCAAGACGTCTGTCTCAGTATTCGAGACAGTATTTTCACGTCCTAGTTCATTCGCCAGGATGGCATTTTCAGGTCCTAGTTCATCCAGCGGCGGTACCGGGGGCGGGCGGCCCGTCGCCAGACCTGGCGGGCGTCGGCCTGGCGGCGTTCGGCGTGACAGAGCTCGCGCTCGTACAGCAGGCCGTAGGTGAACGCGTTCTCGCCGGCCAGGTGCGCGCCGATGCCCAGGTCCCGGGCGGCCTGGCGGGCCAGCACCGCGTCGTGCTGGTCGCCGAGCACCGACTGGACCTTCTTCATCTGCCGGGCGAACCCGCGGGCCTGCTTCCCGGCCGCCGGGCTCGCCGCCTCGGCGGCGTAGCGCGCGCGGCGGGCCGACTTGCGGGCCTGGTGCAGGGCGGCGTCCCGGGCCGGGCCGGACGGCGCGTGCCGCGCCTTGCGCATCCGGCGCTTGGCCTGCCGGTAGACGCGCCGGACGGCCGCCGGGAGGACCTCCCGGGCCGGGGCCGCGGCGAGCGGGCCGCGGGCCGGCCCGGCCGTGACCCGGTCCAGCTCGGCCAGCAGCCGGGCGTAGCGGGGCGAGTCGAGCGCCTCGAGCAGCGCGGTACGCGCGGCGGCCCGGCGGGGAGCGAAGTGGCCTTGCACGCGGGCCTGGACCGGCCCGATGAGCAGTTCGGGCGGCGTCGGCCGCAGGCTGTCCCGCAGGTGCCCGGCGAGCACTTCGCTGTCCCGGGCCGCACCGAGCGTGCGCCCCAGCCAGTGCAGCTCACCGGCCATGTGCGCGCTGTCGGTACGGGTAATGACCTGGCCGAAGGTCCGCAGAGCGGCGCGCAGCCGGCGGGTGGCGACCCGCATCTGGTGCACCGAGTCGAACTCGTCGGCGCGCACCGCGGGTTCGAGCGTCCTGAGCGCGTGAGCCTGGGTCCGCAGGTAGGCCAGCACCACGTCGCCCGCGGAGGATTCACGCGGGGGCCGGGTCCCGGCGATTACCGCCGCAGGCTCCGGGCGGGTCAGCGTCTGGGTCGTGTTCACAGTCATCACGGCCCGCTACCCCGCCCGGAGCGACGTAACCAGCGGAGGGTT
>CAWICW010000047.1:0-28830 GCA_963834685.1 uncultured Actinomycetes bacterium
TCCACCCTGCTGGGCCGGATGCCGTCGGCGGTCGGTTACCAGCCGACGCTGGCCGACGAGATGGGCCAGCTGCAGGAGCGGATCACCTCCACTCGCGGCCACTCGATCACCTCGATGCAGGCCATCTACGTGCCGGCCGACGACATCACCGACCCCGCGCCGCACACCGTGTTCGCGCACCTCGACGCGACCACCACCTTGTCCCGGGCCATTACCGAGAAGGGGATCTACCCGGCCGTCGACCCGCTAGACTCCACCTCACGGATCCTGGACGCCAGGTACATCGGCCAGGAACACTACGACGTGGCCCGCGAGGTGCAGCGGATCCTGCAGCGGTACAAGGAGCTGCAGGACATCATCGCCATCCTCGGCGTCGACGAGCTCGGTGAAGAAGACAAGATCACCGTGCAGCGGGCCAGGCGGATCGAGCGGTTCCTGTCCCAGCCGATGTACGTGGCCGAGCAGTTCACCGGGCAGCCCGGGGTGTTCACGCCGCTCGAGGAGACGATCTCCTCGTTCAAGGCGATCAGCGAGGGCAAGTACGACAACCTGCCCGAGCAGGCGTTCTACATGGTCGGCGGGATCGAGGACGTGGAGAAGAAGGCCAAGGGGCTGGAGCGGTGACCCTGCGCGTTGAGCTGGTCGTGCCCGACCGCGAGCTGTGGTCGGGCGAGGCCACGACGGTGATTGCCAAGACCACGGAGGGCGACATCGGCGTCCTGACCGGGCACTCGCCGGTGTTCGGCGTCCTGGCCGAGGGCAGCCTGGTCGAGATCGTCAATGACGAGACCAGGGTGCGCGCGGCGGTCAGCGGCGGGTTCCTGTCCGTGGCCGACGACCGGGTGTCGATCCTGGCCGCGCAGGCTCAGCTCGGCCCCGAGGTCGACGCCGAGGAGGCGCGACGCGAGCTTGATGCCGCGCTCGCCGAGGCCAGCCCCGGCCCGGAGGAACCGGCCGACGCCAAGTACGCCAGGGCGCAGCTGCGGGCCGCAGGTCAGGCCTGACGGGGTTTCGGTTGGGCGAAGCGCTGGCGCTCGATGCGGCCTGGCTCTTCGCCGCCTTCCTGATCCTGCTTGTCCTGGCTGCCTCGGGCATCGCCGTGCGGCGGTTCCTGCTCGAGCGGCGCGGCGCCACGGTCGAGTGCGGCCTGCGCCGGCCGGGCGGGCCGTGGCGCCTGGGCCTGGCCTCCTACCAGCTAGACGAGTTCTGCTGGTACCGCGTCTTCGGCTTCTCGATGCGTCCCGAGCAGGCCTTCCCGCGCCGGGACCTGGCCGTGGTGGCGCGCCGGGCGCCCACCGAGGAAGAGGTGACCGTCCTCGGCCCGGGCCGCATCGTGGCCGAATGCCAGCTGGGGGCGAGCGGTGCGAGCGGTGCGAGCGGCGGGGCTGGCGGCCCGGGTGAGGCTGGCGGGGTCGGCGGACCCGGCGATGCCGGCCGGGCCGGCACCGTGGACTTGGCCCTGGCCGAGTCGGCCCTCACCGGCCTGCTCGTCTGGCTCGAAGCCGCCCCCCCGGGTTTCCGCCTGGACGCGGCCCTCTGAGCGTTTCCCGGGATCGTGGACCGTCACGGTTGCCCTGGGGCCCCTGCGCTCAGCCCCGGTCGCCGCCCGGCTTCCACAGGACGTCGCCGTGGCCCGCGTTGGCCACCCGGGACAAGATGAACAGCAGGTCGGACAGCCGGTTCAGGTAGCGGGCGGGCCACGGGCTCACCGAGTCGCCGTGCTCGTCGGCCGCGGCCCAGGCGCTGCGCTCGGCCCGGCGGGTCACCGTCCGCGCCACGTGCAGCAGCGTCGATCCCCGGCTGCCGCCCGGCAGCAGGAAGCTGCGCAAGGTGGGCAGGCCGGAATTGTAGGCGTCGCACTCGCCCTCGAGCCGGGTGACGTAGGCCTGGTCGATGCGCAGCGGCGGGTAGGGCGGCGACTCGACCACCGGGGTGGCCAGGTCAGCCCCCACGTCGAACATCTCGTTCTGCACCCGGGTGAGCAGCGCGACGATATCGGCCGGCAGTTCGCCGAAGGTGATGACCATGCCGATCGCGCTGTTGGCCTCGTCCACGTCGGCATAGGCGGCCAGTCGCGAGTCGGTCTTGGCCGTGCGGCTGCCGTCGCCGAGCGCGGTCGTTCCGTCGTCACCGGTGCGGGTGTAGATGCGGGACAGCACGACCGGGTTCTCGCTGCGGTTAGGCGCCATGAGCCCACCCTAAGGGAGGGCCCGGGACCGCCCGGCAACCCCCCAAGGCCCCCAGCAACGACCACGGCGCGTTATTGTTCCCTTTGTCCCCGAGAAGGAGACCGCCGTGTATGACTACATCATCGTCGGCGCCGGGAGCGCGGGCTGCGTGCTGGCCGCGCGGCTGTCCGCCGACGCCAGCGTCAGCGTCCTGCTGCTGGAGGCCGGCCCGGCCGATGACGCCGACGAGATCCGGGCGCCCGCCGCGCTGAGCAGGCTGTTCCAGAGCGCCTACGACTGGAACTACACCACGGTCCCGCAGCACCGCGCGGGCGGCCGGTCCGTCTACTGGCCGCGCGGCCGGGTTCTGGGCGGATCCAGCAGCATGAACGCGATGATCTACATCCGCGGCAACCGCCAGGACTTCCAGACCTGGCGGGACGAGCACGGCTGCACCGGCTGGGGCTACGAGGACCTCATGCCGTACTTCCGGCGGGCCGAGAACAACTCGCGCGGCGCTTCCCCGTACCACGGCGCGGGCGGCCCGCTGGCGGTCAGCGACCCGCGGTACAAGTCGTCCGCGTGCGAGGCGTTCATCGCCGCCGCCCGCGAGCAGGGTGCCACGGCCAACGAGGACTTCAACGGCCCGCGCCAGGACGGGGTGGGCTGGTACCAGGTCACTCAGCGCCGGGGCCGGCGCTGCTCGGCCGCCGTCGCCTACCTGCACCCGGCCATGTCCCGGCCGAACCTCACCGTGCACACCGACGCCCTGGTCACCAAGATCATCATCGAGGGCGGCCGGGCCACCGGTGTGACCTACCTCCGGCACGGCGAGACCGAGACCGCCCGCGCCGACGGGGAGGTCATCCTGTGCGGCGGCGCGGTCAACAGCCCCCAGCTGCTCATGCTGTCCGGCGTCGGCCCGGCCGACCACCTGATCGAGATGGGGATCGGCGTCCACGCCGACAGCCCCGGGGTCGGCGCCAACCTCAGCGATCATCCCGTGCTGCCGGTCATCTGGTCGACGCCCCGGCTGCGCGGCCTGTGGGAGAAGACCGGCAACGCCGGCGCGCTGCGCTGGCAGCTGACCCACCGCGGCCCGGTGGCCAGCAACGTGGCCGAATCGGGCGGCTTCGCCCACTCCGAGCCTGGCCTGCCCGCGCCGGACCTGCAGCTGCACGTGCTGGCCGCGGCCTTCAAGGACCAGGGCCTGGCCGACCCGGCCCAGCGGGCCATGACCGTGCTGGTCGGCCTGGTCGACGTGAAGAGCCGGGGCCGGATCAGGCTGCGCAGCGCCGATCCCCGGCACCGGCCCGCCATCGACCCCGGCTACCTGTCCGACGGCGGCGGGGACGCCCGGGCGCTGGTGGCCGGGCTGAAGATGGCCCGGGAGTTCGTGACCGCCCGGCCGATGGCCGCCATCTGCCGGAGCGAGATCGCCCCCGGCGCGCACGTCCGCTCCGACACCGAACTCCTCGACTACGTGCGGTCCAGCGTGGTCACCCTGTACCACCCGGTCGGCACCTGCTCGATGGGCAGCGAGACCCGGTGGGGCAGCGTGCTCGACCCGGAGCTGCGGGTGCGCGGGGTCAGCGGCCTGCGCGTGGTCGACGCGTCGGTGATGCCGACCGTGCCCCGGGGCAACACCAACGCGCCGACGATCGCCATCGCCGAGCGCGCCGCCGATCTCATCGCCGGCCGGGCCCCGCTGGCCCCCGCCGATCCGGCCGACCCCGTGGACGCCATGGCGACCGCGGGCAGCGCGGCCTAGCGACGCGGACCGGAGGTGACGGGGTGACGATCAGCGCCGATACGCAGATCACCGACCTGACCGTGAACGACCATGCCTGCCTGACGTTCGGCGAGCCCGAGGAGCTGTTCGACCTGACCGCGGCGTTCGTCCGGGACGGGCTGGACGGCGGCCTGAAGGTGGTGTGGCTCAGCGACGCCACCCCAGACCGGGCCACCGCCGAGCTGGCCCGGCGCGGCATCGCGGTGGGGCCGGCGCTGGCCTCGGGGCAGCTGGTCACGGTCGGCTACGAGGGCCGGCTGCTGGCCGGGCAGGTGTTCAGCGCGGGGCAGGCGATGACCTGGCTGGCCCGCGAGATGGAGGCCCGCGGCGACCAGGGCCTGCGGCTGGCGGTGGACATGAGCTGGGCGCTGGGCCCGGTCACCGGGGTCGAGCAGCTGCCGGAGTTCGAGGAGAAGGTGGCGGCGGCGGTGGCCGGTACCACGGTGTCGGTGCTGTGCCAGTACGACCGGGAGCGTTTCGACCCGGTCACGCTGGCCTCGGTGGCCGCCTTCCATACCCGCTCGGTCGCGGCCGCGACGTACCACGCCGACGTGATGCTGCGGATCTGCCGCCAGTACGCGCCGCCCGGCATCCGGCTGGCCGGGGAGCTCGACTACCAGGCCACCGAGTCCCTCGCGCTTGCGCTGACCGAGGCGATCCGGCTCGACGGCGACGTGACCGTCAACCTGGTCCCGCTGGCCTTCATCGACGTCCCGTGCGCCCGGATGATCCTGGACGCCGCGCGCGGCCTGCCCTCGCCCCGGCGGATGATCCTGCGCTGCCGTCCGGCCCTGGCGGCCTGGTTCGTCCTGCTGGGCGCGGCCGACATCCCCGCCCTCAGCCTGGTGAGCGTCAATGACCAGTGACGGCGACGGCCTGCCGCAGCCCGGCCCGCCCGACAGCAGGCCAGCGCCCGGCCCGCCCGACAGCAGGCCAGCGCCCGGTGACCCGATTCTCGACCAGGCCTTCGACGCCGATTCCCTGTACGCGCTGCGCGCGGCGGTGGCCGCGCACGCGACCGAGGCCGGCCTGCCGCCGGGCCGGGCCGACGACCTGGTCATCGCCGTACACGAACTGGCCGCCAACGCGGTGCGGCACGGCGCCGGGCACGGGCGGCTCCGGATCTGGAGGTCGGACCAGGCGCTGCTCTGCGAGATCGGCGACGACGGCGTGCCGCAGGCGGCGAAGGTCCCGGACGCCGCGCAGTGGCGCACCGAGCCCGGCCACGGGCTCTCGCTGGTCCGTCAGGTCGCCGACCAGGCCAGCCTGCGCTCGGGCCCGTCGGGCACGCTGGCCACGATCAGCTTCGCCCTCGGCCCGCCCGGCCGGCCGTTCGGCCTGGACCAGCGGCACCTGGGCGGCTGCACCGTCCTGGCCGTCACCGGCCCGCTCGACCTCGGTTCGGCCGGTCAGCTCAGCCAGGCGATAGAGCGCCTGCTCGGCGAGACCCCGGGCCTCAAGCTGGTCCTGGAGCTGGACGGCCTGGCCGGCTGGGACTCGGCCGGCCTGGCCGCCCTGATCACCGCGCAGCGGCGGATCAGCGCCAGCCCGCCCGCCCGGATGGTCCTGGCCGGACTACCGGACCACCTGAGCCGGCACCTGCGCCAGGCGCGCCTGGCCGACCGCTTCACCCTGGCCGACAGCTCCGCGGCGGCCGCGGGCACGCTCAGTAACGAGCCTTAGTGCGCCCGCCGCGATCCCCGCGGCCGGTACAGCCGCCCGTGCACCAGCGTGACCAGCGTGACGATGCGGTGCATGTCCCGGTCGGTCCGCCCGAACGAGGTCAAGGTGATCGGCGGCCGCATCCGCTGCCGGGTGATGGCCTTGGGCCGGCTGAACTCGCGTAGCCCGTCCGCGCCGTGGATCCGCCCGAACCCCGATTCCCCCACCCCGCCGAACGGCAGCGCGGGCACGATGGCGAAGCCGAGCACCGAGTTCACCGAGGTCATCCCGGTGCGCAGCGACCGGGCCGCGGCCATGGCCGCGCGACGATCGCGAGCGAACACCGCCGAGCCCAGGCCGTACCGCCCCGCGTTGGCGTACGACACCGCCTCGGCCATGTTGACCACGGGCTTGACCGTCACCGTGGGACCGAACGTCTCGTCCTGCACCGCCGCGCTGTTCTCCGGCACGTCGGTCAGGATGACCGGCCGCACGTACGGCGCGGCCACCGAGTCGGTCCCGCCCACCACCGCCTTCCCGCCCCGGGCCAGCGCGTCGGCCACGTGCTTGGCCACCACGTCGGTCTGCGCCGGCAGGGTCATCGGACCGTAGGCAGCCTCCGGGTCCGAACCCGGCCGCAGCCCGGATACCCGCTGGGTCAGCCGCTCCAGGAAGCTGTGGTACACCGCGTCGGCCACGTACACCCGCTCGATCCCCGTGCAGGTCTGCCCCGCATTCGACATCGCGCCCCAGGCCGCGGCGTCGGCCGCCGCGTCCAGGTCGGCATCCGCCGCGACCAGCAGCGCGTCCTTGCCGCCGCACTCGGCCAGCACCGGGGTCAGGGTGTCCGCCGCGGCGGCCATCACCTTCCGCGCGGTGGCCGCCGACCCGGTGAAGGCGATCTTGCTCACGCCGCTGCGCGCCAGCGCCTCGCCGGTCGACCCGGGCCCGGTGACCAGCTGGAGCACCGGCTGCGACGAACCGAACACCGCCAGCGCCTCGCCGAACGACCGGACCAGCCACTCCCCGGTCGCCGGGGTCAGCTCCGACGGCTTGAACACCACCGCGTTCCCCGCCGCCAGCGCGTAGGCGATCGAGCCCACCGGGGTGAACACCGGGTAGTTCCACGGCCCGATCACGCCGACCACGCCCAGCGGCAGGTACTCCAGGGTCGAGGCCTGGTTGATGGCGGCCAGCCCGCTGTGCACCCGGCGCGGGCGCAGCACCCGGCGCGCGTGCCGCGCGGCCCAGTCGATGTGCAGCACGGCCGTGATGATCTCCAGCTTGGCGTCGTCCAGCGGCTTGCCGGTCTCTTCGTGCATCAGCTGGGCGAGTCGGCCCATGTACCGGACCAGGTGCGACTTCCAGGCCAGCAGCCGGATGCGCCGACCGGACCAGCCGAGCCCGGCCCACCAGCTGGCCGCCTCGCGGGCGGCCGTGACGGCCGCGTCGACCTCGCGGCGGCCGTGTACCGGGAAGGTGGCCAGCACTTCTCCGGTCGCGGGATTGACTGTTTCAAGCATCGGTGACCAGTAAAGCACCGAAGCTACGCTTTGCGTGAGAGGGGGACCCCCGCTTGCTGCCACGCCCGTATGTCATCCTCAGCTGTGCCACCTCTGCCGACGGCTACCTCGACGATGCCCGCCCGCAGCGCCTGATCCTGTCCGGCCCGGCGGACCTGGACCGCGTGGACGAGGTCCGGGCCGGCTGTGACGCGATCCTGGTCGGCGCGGGCACGGTCCGCCAGGACGACCCCCGGCTGCTGGTCCGCGACCCGCGCCGCCGCGCCCGCCGCGCCGCCCGCGGCCGACCCGAGCACCCCGCCCGGGTCACCCTCACCGCTACCGGCGACCTGGATCCCCGGGCCCGCTTCTTCGCCCCCGGCGCCGACCGCCTGGTCTACTGCGCCACCGGGGCCCTGCGCCGCGCCCGCACCCGGATCGGGGACCGCGCCGTGATCATCGACGCCGGTGACCCCCTGACCCTCGATCTCGTCCTTTCAGATTTGGCCGAACGCAGCGTGGCTCGTCTCCTGGTCGAAGGCGGCGCGCACGTCCTGGCCGAGTTCCTGGCCCGCGACCTACCCGACGAGCTGCACCTGGCCATCGCCCCGTTCTTCGTCGCCGACCCCGCCGCCCCGCGCTTCGACCCCGAGCCCGGCCCGGACGGTCCCGGGAACCCCATGACCCTCGCCGGGGTCCAGCGGCTGGAAGGCGTGACCGTGCTGCGGTACCTGCTCGGCCCCGGCGGCCCCGACCGCCGGTTCCTGAGCTGGGCGGTCGAGCTGTCCCGGCTGTGCCCGCCGTCGGAGTCGGCCTTCTCGGTCGGCGCGGTGCTCGTCAGCGAGGACGGCGAGGTGCTGAGCACCGGGTTCTCCCGCGAGCAGGAGGAGCACGACCACGCCGAGGAGGTCGCCCTGCGCAAGCTGGGCTTCCACGACCCGCGGCTGCGCCGGGCCACCATCTACAGCTCGCTGGTGCCCTGCGGGGCGCGCGCCTCGCGCCCGGTGACCTGCGTCCAGCACATCGTCGCGGCCGGGATCCCCCGGGTCGTCTTCGCCTGGCGCGAGCCCCCCGTATTCACCGCGGGCGACGGCGCCGAGCAGCTCCGGGCCGCCGGCCTGGAGGTCATCGAGCTCCCCGGCCTGGCCGGCCGCGCCCGCTCGGTCAACGCCCACCTGGAACTCTGATGACCGCGCGCCTGCCGAACCCCGTCCGTGATCGCGTGACGGCACCTGAGCTACGGCGGGCCCGGATCGCGGTGTTCAGCTACTTCTTCGTGCTCGGCGCCGCCACCGCGACCTGGAGTGCCCGGCTGCCGGCCATCAAGTCGGCGCTGGACCTGAGCGACGCCCGCCTGGGGCTGGTCCTGTTCGCGGTGCCCGCGGGCGCCGTGGTGACGCTCCCGTTCAGCGGGCGGATCGCGGACCGGTTCGGCGCGGTCCGGGTGACCAGGATCGCGGGCGCGGCGTGCCCGGCCGCACTGGTCCTCATCGGCCTGGGCCCGCAGATCGGCGACGTGGCCGTGCTGGTGGCCGCCCTGGCCTGCTACGGGGCGGTGGCCGGGCTGCTCGACGTGTCGATGAACGCCTGCGGGGCCCGGCTGGAGATCGCGTACGGCCGGCCCATCCTGTCCTCGCTGCACGCGGCCTACAGCATCGCCGGCCTGGCCGGCGCCGGGATCGGCGCCCTGTCCGCCGCGCTGGGCATCAGCCCGCTGCGGGCCTTCGCCGCGACCGCCCTCGTGCTGATCACCGGCGGCCTGTTCGCAGGCCCGCGGATGGTCATCCCGCCGGCCCCGCCGGAGGTCCGCCCCCTGCCCGGCGACGCGCCGCGCCGCTCGCCGGGCCAGATCTCGGCGGTGATCTGGGTGCTGGGCCTGCTCGCGCTGTTCGGGCAGGTCGGCGAGGGCTCGGCGGGTGACTGGAGCGCCGTCTACCTGCATGTCGACCTGGGTACGTCGGCCGCCCTGGCGGCCGCCGGGCTGGCCGCGTTCTCGGTCACGATGGCGGCCGGGCGGATGGCCGGCGACCGGCTGGCGGCCCGGTTCGGCTCGGCGCGGCTGGTCCGCGGCAGCGGCCTGGTGGCCGGCCTGGGCCTGGCGGCCGGGCTGCTGATCGGCACTCCGGTCGCGGCCATCGCCGGGTTCGCCCTGCTCGGCGCGGGCCTGGCCGGGATCTTCCCGCAGATCGTCTCCTCGGCGGTGCGGTTGGACCCGTCCCGGGCCGGGCGCAACATCGGCCGGATCGCGGCGGTGGCCTACAGCGGCCTGCTCGGCGGCCCGGTCGCCATCGGCGCGGCCGCCTCCGGCGTGGGCCTGCGCGACGCGCTGCTCATCCCGGCCGCCCTCGCGCTCCTGGTCGCGGCCGCGGCCGGCGTGCTGACGTGGTCCGGAAGACCGGCAGTTATCGCAGGTAGGAAGCCTGCGGGGTAGGCTGAGATCAGGCAGAAGTCAGGGAGGCTGGTCATGTCGTGGAACGCCGATGGTTTCGATCGGTGGTACGCGGAGATGGGCCGTTCCGCATCCCGTGACCAGATTGTCCGGCGAGCGCTGGGGCTGCCTCCGGACATGGACGCGAGCGGCCGACGCGGCCGGCGATCCAGCGATCGAGTCCCTGCAGGAAGATTCCCGGCGGGGCCTCGATCTGTTTGACAGCTCGCGCAGGGTTTGCGCGACGGCCACTGCGCCGGGCTAATCCACGGCTAGCCGCCCTCAGAAGAGCGTGTCCTCCGGCTCCAGGCCGCGCATCCGGTCGTAATCCAGGGTCACGCAGCGGATGCCGCGGTCGACCGCGAGCACGCGGGCCTGCGGCTTGATCTCCTGGGCGGCGAACACCCCCTGCACCGGGGCCAGCAGCGGGTCCCGGTTCAGCAGCTCCAGGTACCTGGTGAGCTGCTCCACGCCGTCGATTTCTCCTCGGCGCTTGATCTCCACCGCCACGCTCTGCCCCGCGTCGTCCCGGCACATCAGGTCCACCGGGCCGATCGGGGTGGGGTACTCGCGGCGGACCAGCCGCCAGCCGTCCCCTAGCACCTCGAGCTGGGCGGCCAGCAGCTCCTGCAGGTGCGCCTCCACGCCGTCCTTCTTCAGCCCCGGGTCGACGCCGAGCTCGACGGAGGTGTCGCTGATCACCTCGGTGATGGTGATGACGAGCGTCTCGCCGGCCTTGTTGGTGACCGACCACTGGCCCGGCTCCTCGGTCAGCCGGCACGGCGGCGACATCCAGTTCAGCGGCTTGTACGAGCCACCGTCGCTGTGCACGAGCACGGACCCGTCGGCCTTGACGATGAGCAGCCGCAGGGCCGGGGGCAGGTGGGCGGTGAGCCTGCCGACGTAGTCGACGCTGCACCGGGCGATGACGAGCCGCACGTCGGGTAACTCTACTGGCCGGTCCGGGCCGGCCGGGACGGGCCGGACGAGGGCGCGGCCGCGGACCAGCCGGCCCGAGGGCAGCCGCAGCACGCCCGCCGTCGCCGGGTCCCACGTCGCGATCACGCTGTGAGCGTAGCCACATAGGGTGGACAGGTGTGAGCCCGCGCAGGATCCGCCGCGAGCGCTCTGGTCCGCCGGCGCCGGTGCCCGGGCCCGAGCGCGTGGAATCCTGGCCCGACGGGGACTGGGTGGTGCGGCAGCAGCCCGGCGCGGGCACCACGAAAACCTACCGCTGCCCGGGCTGTGACCAGGAGATCGCGCCGGGCACGCCGCACGTGGTCGCCTGGCCCGCCGACGGGATCAACGTCGGCATCGATGAGCGCAGGCACTGGCACCGCGCGTGCTGGCAGAACCGGCTGCGCCGCGGGCCCCCCGGGGTAAGGAGAACAGACCCATGAACGAGATCAGGGCGTCCACCGTGCTGCCGGCCAAGCGCACCCCGGTCACCCTGCCCACCGCCGACGGGCTGCGGCTGGTCGGGGAGCTGGCCCTGCCCGCGGACGCCGATCCGGTCGCCACGCTGATCTGCCTGCACCCGCTGCCCACCCACGGCGGCATGATGGACAGCCACCTGTTCAAGAAGGCGGCTTTCCGCCTGCCCGCCCTGGCCCAGCTGGCCGTGCTGCGGTTCAACACCCGCGGCACGGCCTCGGAGCATGGGATGAGCGAGGGGGAGTTCGGCGCCGGCGAGTCCGAACGGTACGACGTGGCGGCCGGGGTGTCCTGGGCGGCCGACGAGGGCCTGCCCGCCCGGTGGCTGCTCGGCTGGTCGTTCGGCACCGAGCTGGCCCTGAAGTGGGGCCTGGACTCCGAAGCAGGCGGCCGCGGCCTCGAGGGCGCGATCCTGCTGTCCCCGCCGCTGCGCCGGGCCGGCGACGCCGAACTGGACCGCTGGGCCGCCTCGGGCAAGCCGCTCGTCGCGCTGGTTCCCGAGCTCGACGACTACCTGCGCCCCGATGAGGCCCGGCGGCGGTTCGCGCGGGTGCCGCAGGCCGAGGTCGTCGCCGTCGCCGGGGCCAAGCACCTGTGGGTCGGGGAACCTTACGTGCGCATCGCGCTGAGCGAGATCGTGCGCCGGGTCAACCCGGCCGCGCTGGTGCCGCCTACGATGACGCTACCGACACAGTGGGAGGAATCGTGACCGCGTTTGATCTGACCGGGAAGAAGGCGTTCGTGACGGGCGCGTCCCGCGGGATCGGCCGGATCATCGCGGTCGCGCTGGCCGCCGCGGGGGCCGACGTGGCCATCGCGGCCCGCAGCCAGGACGCTCTGGCCGAGACCGCGCGCGAGGTGACCGACCTCGGGCGCAAGGCCTTCGTCTTCCCGCTCGACGTGACCCGCCAGGAAGACGTCACCGCCGCCGTGCACGAGGCGGTCCGGCTGCTCGGCCAGCTGGACATCGTGGTCAACAACGCGGGCGGCATGAACTTCATGGTCCCGTTCCTGGACATGCGCATCTCCGGCTGGGAAAAGATCATGCGGCTGAACCTGGACTCGACGATCTACGTCTGCCAGGCGGCCGGCGCGCACATGCGCGAGCGCGGCCGCGGCTCGGTGATCAACGTCGCGTCGGTCGCGGGCATGTCCGGGGCCCCCGGCCTCACCCCGTACGGCGCGTCCAAGGCCGCGGTCATCTCGGTCACCAAGACCCTGGCCGTCGAATGGGCCCCGTCCGGGATCCGGGTGAACGCGCTGTGCCCCGGCTGGACCGCCACCGACCTGAACCGGAACCTGTGGGACGGGCCCGACGGCGGCCGGTCCACCATCGCGAACGTCCCGATGGGCCGCTGGGCCGGCCCGCGGAGATGGCCGGCCCCGCCGTGTTCCTGGCCAGCGACGCGTCGTCCTACATGACGGGCCAGGTCCTGGTCGTCGACGGCGGCCAGCTGGCCACCGCCTGAAAGCATGAGAGGAGCTGACAGATGCCTGACGAGACCCCCCACGAGTCCGAGGACCTCGAGGACTACGAGGTCGAGGACAGCACCGACACGCTGATCGGCGCGCCGGGCGACGATCCCCTGGAGCGCGGCGTCGTGCCGCCAGAGCGGTGGTCGGCCGGAATCCGGTACGGCGTGACGGCCGAGGAGCAGGAGGAAGGCGAATCCCTCGACCAGCTGCTGGCCGAGGAGGAGCCGGACGACTCCCTGGACCTCGACGACGATGAAGACCCCGAGGACTTCGACGAGGACGACGACGCGGGCGACGAGGACGTGGACGGCCTCCTGCTCGATGATGGCCCGGACCCGCGGGCCGGACGTCTGGTGGCCGAGGACGAGGGCGCCCATCCGGACGAGGAGGAGGACCTGGTCGCCTCCGAGGTCGGGATCGACGGCGGCGGCGCGACCGCCGAGGAAGCGGCCATGCACGTCGTCGAGGAAGACGACTACGACATCCGTTCGGAGTAGCCGCGCGGGGCGGGCTGGCCGACGGCCGGGTAGTCGCCCGCCGGACCGCCGCCCGCCGGGCGGGGTTACTCCTCGGGGGTAAGCCAGAGGACGCCCAGCGGCGGGACGGTGATGGAGGCCGAGGCCGGCAGGCCGTGCCAGGGCTCGGCCGCGGCCTCGATGCCGCCCAGGTTGCCGACGCCGCTGCCTCCGTACACGATCGCGTCGGTGTTGATGACCTCGCGCCAGCGGCCCGCCGCAGGCAGGCCCACCTTGTAGTCCAGGTGCGGGACCGCGGAGAAGTTGGCGATGCACGCGATGGCCCCGGGCGAGGCGGAGGCGGTTGAAGCGGACGAGGCGGAGTCGGCGGCCGGGAAGCGCAGAAAGGACAGCACGTTGCCCTGGGCGTCGTTGGCGTCGATCCAGCGGAACCCGTCCGGTGACGCGTCGAGCTGCCACAGCGCGGGGTGCTGCTTGTAGGCCGCGTTCAGGTCGCGGGACAGCCGCTGCGCGCCCTGGTGGACGTCGAAGTCCAGTACCCACCAGTCCAGCCCCCGGGTTTCCGACCACTCGCTGCCCTGGCCGAACTCGGACCCCATGAACAGCAGCTGCTTGCCCGGGTGGGCCCACATGTAGGCCAGCAGCGAGCGCAGCCCGGCGAACCGGCGCCATTCGTCGCCGGGCATCTTGCCCAGCAGCGAGCCCTTCCCGTGCACCACCTCGTCGTGCGACAGCGGCAGGACGAAGTTCTCCGTGTACGCGTACATCATCGAGAACGTCATCTCGTTGTGGTGGTACTGCCGGTAAATCGGGTCGAGCGAGAGATAGTTCAGCGTGTCGTGCATCCAGCCCAGGTTCCATTTGAAGCCGAACCCGAGCCCGCCCAGGTACGCCGGCCGGGACACTCCCGGCCACGCGGTTGACTCCTCGGCGATCATCGAGATGCCGGGCACGCGCTTGTAGCAGGTGGCGTTGGCCTCCTGCAGGAACGAGATCGCGTCGAGATTCTCCCGGCCGCCGTACTCGTTCGGCGCCCACTCGCCGGGCTTGCGCGAGTAGTCCAGGTACAGCATGGACGCCACCGCATCGACGCGCAGTCCGTCGATGTGGAACTCCTCGAGCCAGTAGACCGCGTTGGCGACCAGGAAGTTACGTACCTCGGTCCGGCCGAAGTTGAAAATGAGCGTGCCCCAGTCGGGGTGCGCGCCGCGCCGCGGGTCGGGGTGCTCGTACAGCGGCGTGCCGTCGAACCGGGCCAGCGCCCAGTCGTCCCGCGGGAAGTGCGCGGGAACCCAGTCCAGCAGCACGCCGATCCCCGCCTGGTGCAGCGCGTCGACCAGATGCCGGAAGTCGTCCGGGTCGCCGAACCGCGACGTGGGCGCGTAGTACGAGGTGACCTGGTAGCCCCACGAGCCGCCGAACGGGTATTCGGCCACGGGCAGGAACTCCACGTGCGTGAAGCCCATGTCCTTGACGTATTCAACCAGCTGAACGGCCAGCTCCTGATAGGTCAGCCCGGGCTTCCACGAGCCGAGATGCACCTCGTAGATGCTCATCGGCTCGCGGACCGGCACGCGCTCGGCGCGGGCCGCCATCCAGTCCGCGTCCTGGAAGGCGTACCGGGAGGTGAACACCACCGACGCGGTGGCCGGCGGCCGCTCGGCAAGACGAGCGAGCGGGTCGGCCTTGTCCCGCCACACCCCGTCGAAGCCGCAGACCGAGTACTTGTACCGCGCGCCGTCCTTGACGCCGGGGATGAACAGCTCCCACACGCCCGACACGCCGAGCGAGCGCATCGGGAACCCGCGGCCGTCCCAGTAGTCGAAGTCGCCGGCGACGCGCACCCCGCGGGCGTTCGGGGCCCAGACGGCGAAGGACACCCCGGTGACAGTGCTGTCAACCGGGCCGACCTCGCGGACGTGCGCGCCGAGGACCCGCCACAGCTCCTCGTGCCGGCCCTCCCCGATCAAGTAGAGGTCGTACTCGCTGAGCAGGGGCAAGAAGCGGTACGGGTCTTCGGTCACCGTCTCGTCCTCCCCGTCCGGGGAGTACGAGGTGGCGATCCGGTAGTCCGTTACCTTCTCGTCCGGCACGGTGACCGTGAACACGCCCTGGTACAGGTGCGCCATGGGCAGTCGGCGGCCGTCGTCGAGGACCAGCGTCACCGACCTGGCCAGCGGGCGCAGCGCCCGGACGACGACGCCGTCCGGGCCGGGGTGGGCGCCGAGGATCGAGTGCGGGTCGTGGTGCTGCCCGGAGGCGAGCCGCTCGAGCTCGCCCAGGCCGGCTTCGGTATCGGTCATATTTGCATCTCGGCTATCGACTCCAGGGGGATGGCGAGCCAGGTCGGGCGGTTCCTGGCTTCGTAGATGACCTCGTAGACCGCCTTGTCCAGCAGCAGGGCCCGCAGCAGCACGGCGTTGCACGCCGGGTCGAGCCCGCCGGCCTCGGCGTAGCCCGCGCAGAACGCCTCGCCGTTGCGCCGGACCCAGTCACTGGCCACCGGGGTCAGGCTGGCCCGCTCCGGATGGGTGAGCAGCTGGTGCCGGGCCGCGTATTCGAACGAGCGGAGCATGCCCGCCACGTCCCGCAGCGGCGAGGAGCGGGCCCGGCGCTGGGCCAGCGGGCTGGCGGGCTCGCCCTCGAAGTCGAGCACCACCCAGCCCGTCTGGGTCCGCATCACCTGGCCCAGGTGGTAGTCGCCGTGCACCCGCTGGGCCGGCACCGGCTCGGTCAGCTTGGCCAGGCTGGAGAACGCGTCGCCGATCATGTCCGCGTAGCGGGCAAGTTCGGGGACGGCCGCGATGGCCATGTCCAGCCGCCGGAACATCTGCTCGACCAGCTCGCGGATGGCATCCGGTTGGAGTTCGGAGCTCCCGAAGGCATCGGCTAGGTCCCGGTGGACTTGCGCGGTCGCTATGCCGAGCCGCTCCGCCTCGCCCGCGAAGTCGCCGCCCGCCTCGCCCGCGAGGCCAGAACCCGCGGCGTCGGCACCCGCGGCGTCGCCGCCCGCCTCGCCCGCGAGGCCAACCCCCGCAGCATCAAGAACCAGCGCGTAAAGGTCGCGGACGCTGGTGGCGGCCAGCGCCCAGCCGTCCGAGGCGGCGCGCAGGTAGCGGGACAAGATGGCCAGCACGGTCGTCGCGCCGTCCATCCGGGTCTCGACCCAGCCGTAGGGTTCCGCGATGTGGGTCGAGCCGAGCTCGGTCAGGGCCGTGGCCACTTCCAGGTCCGGGTTCGGGCCCGGGGCGACCCGGCGGAACACCTTGAAGATGGCCGATTCGCCGAACACCAGGCTGGTATTGCTCTGCTCGCCGGTGAGCACCAGGCTGTCCGGTCCGGACTCGGACTCCAGAACCCAGGACAGGTCGGCCTCCGGGATCGGGCAGAACCGCAGCGCGCCGACGGTCCGGCCGGCCACGATCGCGTCCAGGAGTACCCGGGTCAGGTCGCTGTCGTGCAGCCCGTCGTAGACCTGCTGGCCCTCGTAGGTCCCGATCCGCGCGTGCCGGAGCCGGGCGGGCAGCCGGGCGCGCAGGCCGACGAAGAGCTGGTAGCAATCGGAGGTCGCGCCGTGCGAGACGGTGACCAGCAGGTGCCGCAGCCCCGGGTCACCGGGGATGATCTCGGTGTCGGCCACCACCGCGAGGTCATGGACGGTGCGCCCCTTGCCGGCGAACCACCGCTGCCTGACCAGCCATGCTGCCAGTACGTCTTCGAAGGTCATGAGCCTGCCCTTACCCGGCGGATCCGGCATCAACCGTGGTACAGCTGCGGGCCCGCGGGCTCCCGCTTGGCGGCCGCCGCCCGTTCTTCGCGGGCGGCGGGGAGCTGGAACCAGTAGAACCCGTGGCCGGGCAGCGTCAGCAGGTAGCTGAGCTCGCCGATCCGGGGGAAGGTCACCCCGCCCATGGATTCCACCGGCGTGACGCCGATGAACCGCCGCAGGTCCAGCTCGACCGGCTGCGGGAACCGGGACAGGTTGTTCACGCACAAGATGCGATCCGAGCCGTCGGAATCGCCGTCCGCCGACTCAGAAGGCAGCCGGACGAAGGCCAGCACGCTCGGGTTGGAGGAGGTCAGCTCCTCGTAGGTGCCCGTGCCGAACACCGGGTGCCGCTTGCGGATCTCGATCATGCGCCTGGTCCACTGCAGGAACGAGGCCGGGTTGCGCTGCTGGGCCTCCACGTTGAGCGCCTGGTAGCCGTAGAGCGCGTCCATGATCGGCGGCAGGTACAGCCGCTGCGGGTCGGTCCGGGAGAAGCCGCCGTTGCGATCGGGCGTCCACTGCATCGGGGTCCGCACGCCGTCCCGGTCGCCCAGCCAGATGTTGTCGCCCATGCCGATCTCGTCGCCGTAGTACAGCACCGGCGACCCGGGCAGCGACAGCAGCAGCGCGGTGAACAGCTCGAGCTGGTTCCGGTCGCCGTCGAGCAGCGGCGCCAGCCGCCGCCGGATCCCGATGTTGGCCTTCATCCGGGGATCCTTGGCGTACTCGGCGTACATGTAGTCGCGCTCGTCGTCGGTCACCATCTCCAGCGTCAGCTCGTCGTGATTGCGCAGGAAGATGCCCCACTGGCAGCCGGCCGGGACGGGCGGGGTCTGGGCCAGGATCTCCGAGATCGGGTAGCGCTGCTCCCGGCGTACGGCCATGAAGATGCGCGGCATGAGCGGGAAGTGGAACGCCATGTGGCACTCGTCCCCGCCGACCGAGGGGTCGCCGAAGTACTCGATCACGTCGGCGGGCCACTGGTTCGCCTCGGCCAGCAGCACCTTGTCCGGGTAGAGCTTGTCGACCTCGGCCCTGATCCGCTTCAGGTACTCGTGCGTCTCCTTGAGGTTCTCGCAGTTGGTGCCCTCGCGCTCGTACAGGTAGGGCACCGCGTCCAGCCGGAAGCCGTCGATGCCCAGGTCCAGCCAGAACCGCAGCACCTCGATCATCGCGTCCTGGACCCTGGGGTTCTCGAAGTTCAGGTCCGGCTGGTGGGAGAAGAACCGGTGCCAGTAGTACTGGCCGCGGACCGGGTCGAAGGTCCAGTTGGAGGCCTCGGTGTCGACGAAGATGACCCGCGCCCCGGAGTACTTGTCGTCGGTGTCGGACCAGACGTAGAAGTCCCCGTACGGGCCGTCGCGATCGCTGCGCGAGGCCTGGAACCACGGGTGCTGGTCACTGGTGTGGTTCATGACCAGGTCGGCCACGACCCGGATGCCGCGCTTGTGCGCCTCGTCGACCAGCACGATGAAGTCCCCGATGTTCCCGTACTCGTCGAGCACGGACATGAAGTCGGATATGTCGTAGCCGCCGTCGCGCAGCGGGGACTGGTAGATCGGCAGCAGCCAGAGGCAGTCGATGCCGAGCCACTCCAGGTAGTCCAGCCGGGAGATCAGGCCGCGCAGGTCGCCGGTGCCGTCGCCGTTGTCATCCTGGAAACCCCGGATGAGCACCTCGTAGAACACCGCGCGCTTGTACCACTCCGGGTCGCGCGGCTGGTCCGCGTCGAACGAGTCGGCTATCGCCTCGTGGTGCTCTGTCACTGCCGATCTCCTGGCTTTACTGTTCAGGTGCGCTACTTACACGGTCTTACATGCGGGGGGTCACGGTAAAGATGTGCGCGGGCCGGATTGCCGGGTCGAGGCGGACGTAGTTGGCCTGCCCCCATACGTAGGACTCGCCGGTCAGCTCGTCCGTCACGATGAACTCGCGGTCCACGCCGAGTGCGGGCAGGTCAAGCCAGACCGTCGCCTCCCTGGTCCGGTACGGGTTCAGGTTGACGACGACCAGCACAGTGTCCGCTTGCCCACCGCCCGTCACCGGGCCTGGCGGGATACTACTCGCCCGCTTGGAGAAGCACATCAGTTCCGGCTGGTCGACCCGGTGGAAGCGCAGATTTCGCAGCCAGTGCAGGGCCGGGTGCCCGCGCCTGATCCGGTTGAGCTCGGTGATGTAGTCCGCGATGCCGTAGCCATGCCGGGCGGCGCCCGCCCAGTCCCGCGGCCGGTACTGGTACTTCTCCGAATCCAGGTACTCCTCGCTGCCGGGCCGCAGCGGGACGTTCTCGCCCAGCTCGAACCCGGAGTAGATGCCCCACGTGGGGGAGAGCATGGCGGCCAGCACGGCCCGGATCCGGAACGCGGGCAGCCCGCCGTACTGCAGGTAGGCGTGCAGGATGTCCGGGGTGTTGGTGAAGAAGTTGGGCCGCATGTAGGGAGCCGCGGTCACCGACAGGTAGCGCAGGTACTCGGTCAGCTCGTCTTCTTCGTTCCGCCAGGTGAAGTACGTGTAGGACTGGTGGAAGCCGATCTTGGCCAGGGTGGCCATCATGGCCGGGCGGGTGAACGCCTCGGCCAGGAACAGCACGTCGGGGTCGCTGACCCGGATCTCGGTGAGCAGCCGCTCCCAGAACCGCACCGGCTTGGTGTGCGGGTTGTCCACCCGGAAGATCCTGACCCCGTGGTCCATCCACAGCCGCACCACCCGCAGCACCTCGTGGTAGATGCCCTCCGGGTCGTTGTCGAAGTTCAGCGGGTAGATGTCCTGGTACTTCTTCGGCGGGTTCTCGGCGTAGGCGATGGAGCCGTCCGCCCGGGTGGTGAACCACTCCGGGTGCTCCTTCACCCACGGGTGATCCGGCGAGGCCTGCAGGGCCAGGTCGAGCGCCACCTCCATGCCGAGCTCACGGGTGCGGGCCACGAACGCGTCGAAGTCCGTGAACGTGCCCAGGTCCGGGTGGATGGCGTCGTGCCCGCCGTCCGGGGAACCGATCGCCCACGGCGAGCCGGGATCGCCCTCGACGGGGATCAGCGTGTTGTTCCGGCCCTTGCGGAACGTGGTGCCGATCGGGTGTACCGGCGGCAGGTACACCACGTCGAAGCCCATGGCCGCGACCGCGTCCAGCCGCCCGGCGGCGGTGCGCAGCGTGCCCGAGACCGGCGGCGTCTGGCCGGTCGGGTCGACCTGAGCCCCCTCGGACCGGGGGAAGAACTCGTACCAGGCCCCGTACAGTGCCCGCTCCCGGTCCACCTGCACGGTCAGCGCCCGGGACCGGGTCAGGAGCTCGCGCAGCGGCCACCGGGCCAAGATGGCGGCGATGGCGGGATCCTCGGACCCCGCGAACCGTTCGTAGGGCGTCAGCGAGCGGTCGCGCATCCGCGCGACCAGCGCGCGCAGCGCGGTCCGGGCCGCCGCCGGCGCTCTGGCGCCGGGCGGCTGGGGGATCCGCCGCGCGGCCCGCTCGAACAGCAGCGCGCCCTCGGTGAGCATCAGCTCCACGTCCTGCTCGGCCGGGATCTTGATCGCCGCGTCGTGGTGCCAGCTGGCGACCGGATCGGCCCACGCCTCCACGTGGAAGCGCCACCGTCCCGTCCCGGTCACGGTCACGTCCGCGCCGTAGCGGTCCGTGCCGGGCGCGAGCTCACGCATCGGCACGACCGGGCTCGGGTTACGGGCCGGGTCGCGCAGCACCACGCCGACGCCGATCATGCCGTGCCCGTCGCGGAAGACCGTCGCGCTCACGCCGAAGGTCTCCCCGGCCACCGCCTTCGCCGGGCGGCTGCCGCAGTCCACCGCCGGCTCGACGTCAAGGATCGGGATTCGTCCAATCACCCTGGTTACGCTACCGACCGCGAGGCGCTTCATGCTAGCGCGGGTGCAGGTATCAAGCGCGCGCCGCGACCGCGGTTTTCTCGGAGCCAGTCCGGGCCCTGTCACCGCTGTTCGTTAGGCATAATTTGAATTCATTTTTACCTAACGGCCCGGCTGCCAGCAGTCCGCGATGCGAGAACGGTTCGGCGTGGTGAGCGCGGACCGAATATGGTCTGCCCGTGAAAGCGATTCGCCGGTTCACCGTCCGCGTCACCCTGCCGGAGCCGCTCGCCGCGCTGCTGGGCCTGATGCTGAACCTCCGCTGGTCCTGGCATGCCCCGGCCGCCGACCTGTTCGCGTCGATCGACCCGGATGCCTGGCAGGCGGCGGGCGGCGACCCGATCGCGATGCTCAGCGCGCTGCCGCCGGAGCGGATCTCGGCGCTGGCTGACGATGCGGACTTCCTCGGCCGGCTGCACGAGGCCGAGCAGGGGCTGCGCGACTACATGTCGGGCCCGCGCTGGTACGCCGACGCCGGGCCGGGCGAGGCCGGTCCCGCGGCGGTGGCGTACTTCTCCCCGGAATACGGCATCACCGCCGCGCTGCCGCAGTATTCCGGCGGCCTGGGCATCCTGGCCGGGGACCACCTGAAGTCGGCCAGTGACCTCGGCGTGCCGCTGATCGGGGTCGGGCTGCTGTACCGGCACGGGTACTTCACCCAGTCGCTGTCCGCCGACGGCTGGCAGGCCGAGCGCTACCCCAGCGACGACCCGAACGGCCAGCCGCTCGAGCTGCTCCGCGACGCGGCCGGGTCCGCGGTCCACGTCGCGGTCAGCCTGCCCGCGGGCCGGCAGCTGTCCGCCCAGGTCTGGGTGGCGCAGCTGGGCCGGATCCCGCTGCTGCTGCTGGATTCCTACGTGGAGGAGAACAAGCCCGACCTGCACGAGGTCACCGACCGGCTGTACGGCGGCGGCAGCGACCACCGGCTCCGGCAGGAACTGCTGCTCGGTATCGGCGGCATGCGGGCGGTGCGGGCCTTCTGCGCGCTGACCGGCCACCCGTCGCCCGAGGTGTTCCACACCAACGAGGGGCACGCCGGCTTCCTCGGCCTGGAGCGGATCCGCGAGTACGCCGAGCGCGGGCTGAGCTTCGACGAGGCCATCGAGGTGTGCCGGGCCGGCACGGTGTTCACCACCCACACGCCGGTCCCGGCCGGCATCGACCGGTTCGGCCGCGAGCTGGTCCGCCAGCACTTCGACGACGACCCGCTGCTGCCCGTCGACCGGGTGCTCGCGCTCGGCGCGGAGACCTACCCGGGCGGCGACCCGGACGTGTTCAACATGGCGGTCATGGGCATGCGGCTGGCCCAGCGGGTCAACGGCGTCTCGCTGCTGCACGGCCAGGTCAGCAGGGAGATGTTCTCCGGCCTGTGGCCGGGGTTCGACACCCGCGAGGTGCCCATCGGCTCGGTCACCAACGGCGTGCACACGCCCACCTGGATCGCGCCCGAGGTCGGCTTCCTGGCCGACGGGGCGGGCAGCTGGGACTGGGACCAGGCCGCGGCCGCCCCGGCCGCCGAGATCTGGGCCGCCCGGCACGTGCTGCGATCCCGGCTGGTGGCCGAGACCCGGCGGCGGCTGCGCGCCTCCTGGCGGTTGCGCGGCGCGTCCGGTGCCGAGCTGACCTGGATCGACGACGTGCTCGACGAGCACGTGCTCACCATCGGGTTCGCCCGGCGGGTGCCGTCCTACAAGCGGCTCACGCTCATGCTCAACGACCCGGCCCAGCTCAGCCAGCTGCTGAACGACCCGTCCCAGCCGGTGCAGGTGGTGGTGGCGGGCAAGGCGCATCCGGCCGATGACGGCGGCAAGGCGCTGATCCAGCAGATGGTCCGGTACAGCGACAACCCGGACGTGCGGCGCCGGATCGTCTTCCTGCCCGACTACGACATGGCCATGGCGCGCACCCTGGTCCAGGGCTGCGACGTGTGGCTGAACAACCCGCTGCGCCCGCTGGAGGCCTGCGGCACCTCGGGCATGAAGGCCGCGCTGAACGGCGCGCTGAACCTGTCCGTGCGGGACGGCTGGTGGGACGAGTGGTACGACGGCGGGAACGGCTGGGAGATCCCGTCGGCCGACGGCGTGGCCGACGTCGGGCGCCGGGACGAGCTCGAGGCCCAGGCGCTGTACGAGCTGCTCGGCAAGTCGGTGGCGCCGCTGTTCTACGAGCGCGACGCGGACGGTATCCCGCAGGGCTGGGTGGAGCGGATCCGGCACACGCTGCGCTCGCTGGGGCCGAAGGTCCAGGCCGAGCGGATGGTCCGCGAGTACGTGACCGCGCTGTACGTGCCCGCCGCGGTCTCTTCCCGGGCGCTGACCGACGCCGACGGGTTCGGCCCGGCCCGGGAGCTGGCCGCCTGGAAGAAGCGCGTGATCGAGGCGTGGCCGCAGGTGCGGATCGAGCACGTGGAGTCCGAGGCGCCCGGGTCCATGGGCCAGCGCCTCGGCTCGGCGCTGGCCGTGCGGGTCTCGGTGGCGCTGGGCGAGCTGACCCGGGACGACGTGGCCGTCGAGGTGGTGTACGGGCGGCCCGACGAGGACGACGAGATCGTGCGCCCTGCCTACGCCACGCTGACCGCCGAGGCGTCCCTGGACCCCGCCGAGAGCGCGGTGCGGTACTCCGGTGAGGTGTCGCTGGACCGGCCCGGGCCGTTCGGCTACACGGTCCGCGTGCTGCCGCATCACCGGCTGCTGGACAGCCGCGCCGAACTCGGGCTGGTCACCTACCCGCAGGAGCCGGCCGGCATGACCAACGGTGACCTGCGCTGAGGAGAGGATTACCGCCATGACAGAGTTCGTCCGGCTGGAGGTCGCGGACGGCATCGGCACGATCCGGCTGGACCGCCCGCCGGTCAACGCGCTGAACGACCAGCTGACCGCCGAGCTCGCGGCGGCCGCCAGTTCGGCCGAGAGCTCGGCCGAGGTCCGCGCGGTGATCCTGTACGGCGGCCAGAAGGTGTTCGCGGCCGGCGCGGACATCAAGGACATGGCCGAGGCGGACTACGCCGCGATGACCGCGCGGTCCGGGCGGCTGCAGGCCGCGCTCTCCCTGGTGGCCGGGATCGGCAAGCCGGTGGTGGCCGCGATCACCGGGTACGCCCTGGGCGGCGGGCTCGAGCTGGCGCTGGCCGCCGACTTCCGGGTCGCGGGCGAGACCGCCCGGCTCGGCCAGCCCGAGATCCTGCTCGGCGTCATCCCCGGGGCCGGCGGCACGCAGCGGCTGGCCCGCCTGGTCGGGCCGGCCAAGGCCAAGGACATCGTGTTCACCGGGCGGATGGTCAAGGCGGCCGAGGCGCACGCCATGGGCCTGGTCGACCTGGTCGCGCCGGACGAGTCGGTGTACCAGGCGGCGCTGGACCTGGTGCGGCGGTACGCGGCCGGCCCCGCGCTCGCGCTGCGGGCGGCCAAGCAGGCCATCGACTACGGCCTGGGCGTGGACCTGGCCACCGGCCTGGAGATCGAGCGGGTGCAGTTCGCCGCGCTGTTCGGCACCGAAGACCAGCGGGCCGGCATGCGCAGCTTCCTCGAGAACGGCCCCGGCAAAGCCGCCTTCACCGGCCGCTGAACCGGCCGCTGGACCCGCTTCAGCCGCCGATGCTGTCGGTGCCCCCGGCGACCAGGCGGCGCAGGGCCTGAGCGGCCTGGGCGTTCTGCTCGGCGTAGGCGACCAGCGCGGTGGCCAGTGCCGCGGCCCATTCGTGGACGGGAATCGTCTGCCGGGACAGGACCACGCCGCGCACCGCGCGGCAGATCTCCGCCACCGCCTGGCCGTTGCGGACCGACAGCGTCATCTGCTGGTCGCCGAGCTGCACCGCGATCCGGGAGATCTCCCCGGGCCGCCCGCGCATCCGGTCCGACACGCTGCGGTCCCGGTCCACCGTCACGAACTCGCGGGGCAGTGCCTCGCCCAGCGACTGGGTCAGGACCCGGGCGTAGATGGCCACGTCCGTGCTGTCGGCGCGCAGCGCGGCGGTCACCATGTCCAGCGAGAGCGCGTCGTCATGCTCAGTCATCGGTCCGTCCCACAGGTAGCCGTCCCGCAGCCTCACAGCTAGCGATGGCCGAATTCTAGTCGGCGGGCTGATCCGTTACCGATAGGCAACTTCTCGTTCCCTCCCCAATGCGGCATCTGTTTCGTACTCTGGATTCTGGGATGCCTGCGACGGATCGACTACCGGGGACTCTCGGCCCGTATCGCCTTCAGGACCGCCTAGGGGAAGGCGGCATGGGGGTAGTGCATCTCGCCCGCGATCCGCAGGGCGGCCTGGTGGCCATCAAGGTGCTGCACCCCGCCACCACCGAGAGCGTCAACGGCCGCCTCCGGCTGGCCCGCGAGGTCGAGACCATGCGCCGGGTGCGCAGCGCGTTCGTCGCGGAGGTGCTGGACGCCGACGTCACCGGCGAGTTCCCCTACATCGTCACCCGGTACGTGCCCGGGCCGACGCTGGAGGCGATGGTGCGCAGCCGCGGTCCGCTGTCCGGCGCGGGCCTGCGCAGGCTGGCCTACGGCACGGCGGAGGCGCTGACCGCGATCCACGCCGCGGGCGTGGTGCACCGCGACCTGAAGCCGGGCAACGTGATGCTCACCGACGACCGGCCGGTGGTGATCGACTTCGGCATCGCCCAGTCCCCGGACGCCACCCGGCTGACCCAGACCGGGCTGGTCATGGGGACGCCCGGCTACCTGGCCCCCGAGGTCATCGAGGGCCAGCCGAGCAGCCCGGCGTCGGACGTGCACTCGTGGGGCGCGACGATGGCGTACGCGGCCACCGGCCGCGCGCCCTACGGCGGGGGCGGCGACTCCTTCCAGACGATCTTTTACCGCATCGTTTCCGGCCACGCCGACCTGTCCGGCGTCCCCGCGCCGCTCGTGCCGCTGCTGGCCGCGGCCCTGGCCCGGGATCCGGCCCACCGCCCGCCGGCCGACTGGCTGAGCGCCCAGGCCAGCGCCCTGGACCTCGCCGCGGCCGGCCCGGCGGCCACCGCGGTAGCACCCCAAGCACCCCAGGGCCCCCAAGCATCTCAAGGACCCCAAGCATCTCAAGGACCCCAAGCATCTCAAGGACCCCAAGCGCCCCGGAACCCCCAAGTGCCCCCGAGTCCGTACGCCCGCCCCGCACCGCAGGGCGGCCGGACCACCCTGGCCGGCCTGGCCATCATGATCGCGGCCGTGGCGCTGACGCTGATCCTCCCGGTGGCCGGCCTGGTCGTCTCGCTGGTCATGATCACCCTGCTCCGCGCGGCCGACCGGGCGCAGAGCGCGCTGGCCGTGCGCCGGTCGGTGCACGGACCGCGGGCCAGGGACCTGCTGGTCGTGGCGGTCACCGCGCCGCTGAGCGTGGCCCGGGCGCTGCTCACCGAGGCGCTGATGGCCCCGCTGGCCTTCGCCGCGGGCGCGGTGGTCTACATCGCCACCCTCGCGTTCACCGGCCGCCTGGAACTGCCCCGGGCCGGCGCGTACGCGGCCGCGGCCGTCGTCGCCTGGTACGGAATCGGCCCCGGCTCGGGCCGGCCGCGCCGGCAGCTGAACCGGATGGCGGGCGCGCTGGCCCGCACCCCGCTGACCGCAGCGCTGACCGCGCTCGCGGTGTGGGCGCTGGCCGTGGGCGCGGTGATCTTCGCCGCGTCGCAGGTCCCGTACTACTGGCCGGTGATGAGCCCGCACCTGCCCGCGCTGCACGGCTGGCCGTTGATCGGCAACCTGCACCTGCCCGCGCTGCACGCAGCGCTGCCCAGGCCGCGCCTAGGAGGCCTGCTCTCGTCGGCGGCGAACTGGCTGCTCCGGCGCGCCTGAGGCCGGCCCGCCCGAGGGGTCGCCCGCGTCGGCCACCGGCATGGGCTTCACCAGCCCCAGCGCCACCACCTCGTTGGCCAGCCGGGTCCGCCGGTTCGGCCCTTCGGGTACCCGGAACTTCTGGTACAGCCGCAGCAGGTGCTGCTTGACCGCGGCCTCGGTCACGACCAGGTCGACGGCGATCTCGTGGGCGGTGGCGGGCATCGCGAAGGCCTCGTCGGACAGCGCGGGCCGGCACAGCGAGGTGAGCACGTCGAACTCGCGCCGGGTCAGCTCGGGCGCGGCCGCCCGGCGCAGTTCGGCCTCCTCGGCCAGATCCTCCTGGGGGATGCCGCCGATCCGGCAGCGGGCCGCGCCGAAACTCAGCACGTCGCCTTCGTCGAGCACGCGGCGGGCGACGGGCCGGCCGTTAACCCGGGTGCCGTTGCGTGATAAACCGAGGTCGACGACGTAGACGTAGGGGCCGCGGCGGATCAGCTCGGCGTGCAGCCGCGAGACGCTGGGGTCGTCGAGATGGATGTCGACGCCCCGGCCCCGGCCGACGGTCGTCACTTCCCCGCGCAGCGAGATCACCTCGCCGCCGTCCTCGACGCGGAGAAACGGTGTATCCACGGCGGTCCTCCCGGCTAACGGATCCGATAGTGATATCTCACCATCTGGTCACCCCCGGTGTCACGGGTCTTACGGCGAGATGTCGTCTCGAACCGAGGCATGTCGCCGGGCCCAGGCCCGGCCGGCCCCCGGTAAACTTCCGAGCGGAAAGCCGGGAGGCACGTGCATGGCGAATAGGCCGGCGGACGCCGGTGCTCACGGCGCTGGTCCGCAGCCAGGACCGGCCGCCATGCCGCCACCCGTCCACCACCACGACGTCCCCCGGATCCGGAGGACGACACCCGGCCGCGCGGCAAACCCCAGCCCCGCGGTCCGGATCGTGGCCTGGCTGCCGTACCTGATCGTGCTCGGGGGCGCGGGCGCCGGGCTGTTCATCGCCTCGCAGGGCGCGTGGTACGCGGGGCGGGGCGCGGGGGTGGTGGGTGCCGCGCTGCTCGCGGCCGCGGTGGCCCGGCTGGCTCTGCCGCCGCGCTACGCCGGGCCGCTGGCGACGCGGGGGAAGGCTCAGGACGTGGCGGCCTTCGCGGTGTTCGGCGCCGCGGTGCTCGCGGTCGCGCTGTCGCTGCCATAAGCAGCTGTTGATGAAAGGGAACGAGGCACACATGGTCAAGATCAAGGTAGCCAATCCCGTCGTCGAACTCGACGGCGACGAGATGACGCGGATCATCTGGCAGTACATCAAGGACCAGCTGATCCTGCCCTACCTGGATATCGAGCTGGAGTACTACGACCTTTCCGTGCAGCACCGCGACGCGACCGACAACCAGGTCACGATCGACGCCGCGCACGCCATCCAGCGGCACGGCGTGGGCGTCAAGTGCGCCACGATCACCCCGGACGAGGCCCGGGTCACCGAGTTCGGCCTGAAGAAGATGTGGCGGTCGCCGAACGGCACCATCCGCAACATCCTCGGCGGTGTCATCTTCCGCGAGCCGATCGTCATCTCCAACATCCCGCGGCTGGTCCCGACCTGGACCAAGCCGATCATCATCGGCCGCCACGCGCACGCCGACCAGTACAAGGCCACCGACTTCGTGGTGCCGGGCCCGGGCACGGTGACGATCAGCTACGTGCCGGACAACGAGGGCCAGCCCATCGAGATGGAGGTGGCCCGCTTCGCCGGCGGCGGCGTGGCCATGGCCATGTACAACTTCGACGACTCGATCCGCGACTTCGCCCGGGCCACCATGCGCTACGCGCTCGACCGCCGGTTCCCGCTCTACCTGTCCACCAAGAACACGATCCTGAAGGCCTACGACGGCCGGTTCAAGGACATCTTCGCCGAGATCTTCGAGTCCGAGTTCAAGGCCGAGTTCGAGGCGGCCGGGATCACCTACGAGCACCGGCTCATCGACGACATGGTCGCCCAGGTGCTCAAGTGGGAGGGCGGCATCGTCTGGGCCTGCAAGAACTACGACGGCGACGTGCAGTCCGACGTGGTGGCCCAGGGCTTCGGCTCGCTCGGCCTGATGACCAGCGTGCTGATGACCCCGGACGGCCGCACGGTCGAGGCCGAAGCCGCGCACGGCACCGTGACCAGGCACTACCGCCAGCACCAGCAGGGCCTGCCGACCTCGACCAACCCGGTCGCGTCGATCTTCGCCTGGACCCGCGGCCTGGAGCACCGCGGCAAGCTGGATGACACTCCCGCGGTCGCCCTGTTCGGCCGCACGCTGGAGGATGTCTGCGTGCACACCATCGAGGAAGGCAAGATGACCAAGGATCTCGCCCTGCTCGTCGGCCGCGGCACCCCGTTCCTGACCACCGAGGAGTTCCTCGCCGCCCTGGACGATAACCTGCGCACGGCGATGAATTATTAAAACCAATCTTCCGAACGGGCCGTGG
>CAWICW010000048.1:0-32986 GCA_963834685.1 uncultured Actinomycetes bacterium
CGAAGCGACTCCGCGAGCAACCTGACCGACGCGAAGAAGAGCCGGTCACGCATCGCGCAGGCGCAATAGGAGGCCCCCGGCCAGGAGGGCCGCCGCGGCCCAGGCGGCCAGGACGCCGAGGCCGGCCCACGGGCTGATCGGCAGGCTGCTAAGGCCGGTGGTGGCCTGGATAGCCAGCCCGGCGGTCATCGGACCGATCTGCTGAAGATGGCGGGCCAGCTGCGAGCCGCCGAGGACCGCGCCGACGATGGGGAACAGGTAGAGCAGCCCGAGGACGATCCCGATCGCGGCCGCGGAGTCCCGGACGGCAGTAGCGGTACCCAGGCTGAGCAGCGCGATCAGGGCCAGGTAGACAACCGAGCCGATCGTCGCGCGCAGCACCGGCCCGTTCCCGAGGGATAGCGACGGGTAGCCATGGGCCGGGTCGATGCCGTGGCCGGACAGGATGATCTGCCCGGCCAGCACGCACGCCAGAACCGCGACGGCGCCGCAGGCCAGAACCAGCCCGGTCAAGATGACCGCCTTGGCCGCCAGGACCGTGCTCCGGCGGGGCATCGCCGCCAGCGTGACGCGGATCATGCCGCTGCTGTACTCGCCGCTGATCGTGAGTACGGCCAAGATGGCCACCACCGCCTGGCCGAGATAGATACCGGTCAGGCTGATCTTGGCCGGGTCCTCGGCGCAGTTCCCGGCCGGGCAGGTGACGGCCGCGGCCACCGCGGCGCTCACCGCCACGGTCAGCACGACCGCCGCGAGCAGCAGCCAGCCGGTACTGGCTACCGTGCGCGCCTTCGTCCACTCCGCCTGCAGCGGGTCTCCCAGCCCCGACCCGGACGACGACACGCTCACGCGTCCCTCCTCCGCAGCAGGTACATGGCCAGCCCCAGGGTCAGCGCCACCCAGGCACACAGCACCGCGAAGCCCGCCCACGGAGCCAGCGGGTAGTAGCCGTCCTGCGGCGTATAACCTGCGGTGACCTGCGGGTACGCCGGATATGGCTGCTGGATCGCGAAGCCTGCGGCGGGGGTAATTCGCAGCAGCCAGTCGGCGGCGCCAGCGGGCAGCACGGCCAGGGGGCTGGCGAAGAAGTACGGCAGGACGATCATCGCGATGACGGCGGTGACCGTGGCCGCGCTGCGCCGGAGGACGGCGCCCAGGGCCAGAGCCAGCACGGCGGTGACGGCCAGCAGCAGCGCGGTGCCGGCCAGGATGCGCATCTCGGTGAGCGCGCTCACCGGGTCAAAGAAGATGCCGCGGGAACGGGCCAGACGCTCATTCACCAGCAGCGCCGCGGTGGCTGCGGGCACTCCCACCGCGAAGGCGGCCACCCCGATCACGATGGCCTTCGCCGCCAGCATCCGGTACCGCCGCGGGCTTGCGGTCAGCGTGACCCGGATCAGCCCCCGCCGGTACTCGGCCGTGATGAACATGGTCGCCACGACGATCATCGCGATCAGCCCGGCGAACGTGCCGATCTGGGTGTCCGCCACCGAACTCGCTCCGGAAGCCGTCACCGGAGCGATATCACCGGACCCGCTGACCACCAGCCCAGCGCCGGACTGGTGATACCCCAGCAGCGGGTAGGGGCCACCAGAGCTGCCACCCACGGCAGTACCCGTCCACTCCCCGGTGCCCGAGGCACCCGCCAGAGTGACGTGGTCGAAGGCGGCGGTGGCCTGACTCGGACCGCCGCTGCCGCTCCCGGTACCGAGAGACTGGCTGGTCATCACGGAATAGTCCGGCGAGGCGGCGAACAGCCCGGCCGGGGCGGTAGACGGCATCCCGGGCAGGGTCGCCGTGCTAACCACCGACCAGTGCGTACCGTCCGCCGAGTCGTAGCCGGTGATGGTGTCCCCGGAGCGGGTCAGCCGGAGCCAGCGCGGCGAGGCCGCGGAGACCGCGCCGGCCAGGCCCGCGGTGTCACCCGTGTAGTCCCATTGCATCCGGACCCCGTGGCTGCCGGTGACCATCATCGCCGCATAGGCCGATCCCGGGTCGGTGCTGGCCTTGATGATGATCCCGGCCTTGGACCACGGCTGCAGGCCCGGCTTCAGGTCTTGGCTCGAGACACCCTCCGGCGAGTACGAGCCGGCCATGGACGTCACCCGGACGGTGATACTGCCGTCGGAGCCCAGCGGCTGGTGCACGAAGTAGAAGCCGTCGGTCACCGCCTCACCGCCGGGCCCCAGCGGACTGGTGCAGGCCGGCCCGCCCACCACGACGGGTGCGGACGGGCTGGCCTGCGAGCCGCACTCACTGTGACTCAGCAGCCCGATCCCCACGGTCAGCAGCCCTGCGACGATCAACCCGATGACCCAGCCGCGGACCGTCCGGAACTTGGTCCACTCCGCCCACACCAGCTGCCCGAACCCGTCGTTCCCGGCCGGTGCGGCCGAACGGTACGGGGCGATCGTCGGAGCCGTCATCGCGTCACCTGCCGGGCCGTCTCGGTCCGAGCGCGGTACTCGACCGCCTCCTGGGTGAGGTCCAGGTAGGCCTGCTCCAGCGTCGCGCGGTGCGCCGACACCTCGGAGAAGGGCACCGCGTGAGTGCCGAGGAGCGCCACGACCCGCTCCGCGGCCAGCCCGGACACGGTCACCGTGTCGTCTCCGGTGACGGTCACGGCGGCCCCCGCGCGTTCCAGCGCCGTGACCGCCGAGTCCAACGCCGACGTCCGCAGCGTGACCCGGTCCCCGGACGCCGCCGCGATCAGCCGAGCCACGCTGGTGTCGGCGATGACCTTGCCGCGCCCGGCGATGACCAGATGATCGGCGCTGTCCTCCAGCTCGCTCATCAAGTGACTGGACACCAGCACCGAACGGCCCTCGGCGGCCAGCGCCCGCAGGAACCCGCGCATCCACACGATGCCCTCGGGATCCATCCCGTTGAACGGCTCATCCAGGATCAGCACCGGCGGGTCGCCCAGCAGCGCGGCGGCGATCCCCAGCCGCTGCCGCATGCCCAGCGAATACCCGCCTGCCTTGCGCCGGATCGCCGACTCCAGGCCCACCAAGACAGCCACCTCGTCGACCCGCTGGACCGCCAGGCCCTGCGACCGGGCCAGCCACACCAGGTGGTTCCGCCCGGACCGGCTGGGTTGCAGCGCGCCCGCGTCCAGGAGCGCACCGACCTGGCTCAGCGGGCGCCGCAACGAACGGTACGGCTGCCCGCCGATCAGCGCTGTGCCTGCGTCCGGGGCATCCAGCCCCAGGATGACCCGCATCGTGGTGGATTTTCCGGCCCCGTTGGGGCCGACGAACCCGGTGACCTGGCCGGGCTGGACGGCAAAGGACATCCCGTCCAGGGCCAGCGTCGCCCCGAACTGTTTGCGCAGTCCGCTGACGGCAATGGTCGCGTCGCTCATGTGATCGTCCTTCTGGGCCGGTAACTGAAGCTCACACGGCGGTTCTACGCCGCGGCCGGTGTCGGCACGGTGGCCGTCGCTGACACTGGACTGACACCTGCGACCTGGCACCATGGGACCCATGAGGGTGCTGGTCGTCGAAGATTTCGAGGTCCTGGCCGCCGCGATCGGGACCGGGCTGCGCCGTGAGGGCATGGCCGTCGACGTCGTCCTCGACGGCGACGACGCGCTCGAGCACCTGGCCGTCACCCGCTATGACGTGGTGGTGCTGGACCGGGACCTGCCCGGCACCCATGGCGACGATGTCTGCCGCAGGCTCGTGGCCGGGCCGTCCGGGAGCCGGGTCCTGATGCTGACCGCGGCCAGTACGGTCAAGGAGAGGGTCGACGGCCTTGGCCTGGGCGCCGACGACTACCTGGCCAAGCCGTTCGACTTCGCCGAGCTCGTGGCGCGCGTTCGCGCGCTCGCCCGGCGCTCCGCCGCGCCGCTGCCACCGGTGCTCGAAGCGGCCGACGTGAGCCTGGACCCGAGCCGCCGGGTGGCGTTCCGCGCCGGGCGGCGGCTCGACCTCAGCCCCAAGGAATTCGCGGTCCTGGAGTGCCTGCTGTCGTCGCCTGGCCGGCTGGTCTCCGCCGAGGATCTGCTCGAACGGGCGTGGGACGAAGCCGCCGACCCCTTCACCACCGCGGTGAAGAGCACGATCCGCCGGCTGCGGGCCAAGCTCGGCGATCCGCCCCTTATCCACACCGTCCGCGAGGGCGGATACCGGATCGGAGAAGCGTGATGTCCCATCCCGGCCAGCCGGCTTCGGTGTTCCGCCTGCCCCGGATCACGCTGCGGATGCAGCTCGCCCTGCTCTACGCCGGCTTCCTGGCCTGCGGTGCGGTCTTGCTCCTGGTCCCGGTGCTCACCATCCACCAGTCGGTACCGGCCGGGGCCGACGGGCGCGTCCTCGCCGGGATCCAGGCCAATACCAATGCGCAGGTCATCCGGGCCGTGGCCATCTTCGTCGGCCTGGTGGTGCTGTCGCTGGTGGCCGGCTGGCTGATCGCCGGCCGGTTCCTGCGCCCGCTGCGCACCATCACCGCCACCGCCCGGGACATTTCGGCCCGTAACCTGAACCGCCGCCTGGCCCTGACCGGCCGTGACGATGAGTTCAAGGAGCTCGGCGAGACCCTGGACGGCCTGTTCGAGCGGCTCGAGGCGTCGTTCGAGTCGCAGCGGCATTTCGTGGCCAACGCCTCCCATGAACTGCGCACCCCGCTGGCCGCGGAGCGGACCTTGCTCCAGGTGGCGCTCGCCGATCCCGAGGCGACCGTGGAGACGCTCCGTTCGACCTGTCAGGAGATCCTGGCTCTCGGCGGTCAGCAGGAGTGTCTTATCGAGGCGCTGCTCACCCTGGCCAGCAGCGAGCGAGGCGTCGAACAGTGGGAGCCCTTCGATCTCGCTGACGTCGCCGCGAAGGTGATCATGGACCGCGGCCCGCAAGCGGCGCGCCGCGGCGTCCACGTCGAGACGACCCTCACCGGCGCGCCGGCCACCGGCGACCCGAACCTCGTCCAGAGCCTGGTAGCCAACCTCGTGGACAACGCGCTCCGGCACAACGTGCCGGGCGGCCGGGTCGAGGTCTCGACCACCATGGCGGCCGGAAGGGCCAGCATCCGGGTCCGTAATACCGGGACGGTGGTCCCGCCTTCTGAGATGGATCGCCTGTTCCAGCCGTTCCAGCAGCTAGGCCACGAGCGGATCCGTCACGGCGACGGCTACGGACTGGGCCTGGCCATTGTCCGCGCGATCGCCGCCGCCCACAAGGCCGCGCTCACCGCCACCGCCTACCCCGCGGGCGGCCTCGACATCGAGGTGAGCTTTCCCTGACGCCCCAGCGGCCCCTTCGCCTAGCGAGGGCGGGAGGATGGACCCAGGAGGGCACATCAACCGGGAGGTTCCGCATGACCGAGAGCGATTTTCCGGCCCCGCAGAGCGGGTTCGTGGTCACCCCCGCAAGGGCGACCGCCGCCTTGCGGTTTCCTCAAGCCTCGGGTTGAGTACAGCCATGTCCGAGCAACCACAGGTCGTCAAGGCCTGGCATGCCGTCGTCGAGTCCGGGGACCCGGCCCTGCTGGACGGCCTGCTGGCCGATGACGTGGTATTCCGGTCGCCCGCCGTGTTCGCGCCGCAGCCCGGCAAGGACTTGACGGCGCGCTACCTGCGCGGCGCGATGGCGGTCCTAGGTCCCTCGCTGCGCTACATCGGCGAATGGTACGGGCCGTCCAGCGCGGTGCTGGAGTTCGAGGCCGAACTCGACGGCATGTACGTCCACGGCGTCGACATGCTGCGCTGGAACGACGACGGCCGGCTGGTCAGCTTCACCGTGATGGTCCGGCCCATGCGCGGCCTGACCAAGCTCGTCGAGCTGATGCAACGCCAGCTGAGGGAGAGCCAGGCATGAGCGTGCAACTGAACCACACCATCGTCTCGTGCCGCGACCAGCAGCGCTCGGCGGCGTTCCTCACCGGGGTCCTCGGCCTGCCTCCGGCCACCCGCTTCGGGCACTTCCTCGTGGTCGAGGCGGACAACGGCGTCTCTCTCGACTTCGCCGAGACCAGCGGCCAGATCACTCCGCAGCACTACGCGTTCCTGGTCAGCGAGATCGAGTTCGACGCCACCTTCGACCGGCTCCGCGAACAGGACCGGCCCTACTGGGCCGATCCCGGCCGGACCCAGCGCCAGGCCATCAACCACCGCGATGGCGGCCGAGGCCTGTACTTCGAGGACCCCGACGGGCACCTGCTGGAGATCCTGACCCGCCCCTACGGCAGCGGCCCCCCGGCCGTGCCCTAGAAAGATCATTCCTCCGAACGGACCCTGGCGCACGCCCGAAACACCACCCCCTCGCGACCCCGTCAGGAAGCCCGCCGGTAGGCCCGAACGGACAGCGGCACGAACACGACGAAGATGGCCGCCAGCCAGACCAGGCTCTTCCACAGGTTGTCCGCGACCGGACCGCCCAGGGCCAGCGCACGCATGGCGTTGATGGTGTAGGTGACCGGCTGGTTGTTCGCGAACGCCTGCAGCCAGCCCGGCATGGTCGCGATCGGCACGAACGCCGAGGACAGGAACGTGAGCGGGAAGATCCAGATCAGCCCGAACGCCTGCACCGATTCCTCGTCGCCGATGGCCAGCCCGGTGAACGCCGAGATACAGGCGATGGCCACGCCGAACAAGATCGCCAGCGCGATCATGGCGATGGCCGCCACGGCGCCGTTGTTGAACCGGAACCCGACCGCGTAGCCCACCGCGAGGACGATCAGGATCGTCACCGTCATCCGCAGGGTGTCGGCCAGCAGGCGTCCGCCCAGGACCGCCGAACGCGCCATCGGCATCGACCGCAGCCGATCGATCACGCCCTTCTTCAGCTCGACCGCCAGCGCGATGGCCGTGCCGAAGCAGGCAAACGCCGCGGTCTGAGCGATGATCCCCGGCAGCAGGAAGTCGACGTAGCTTACCGACGAACCCACCCGTATCGCGCCGCCGAAGACGTACCGGAACATCAGCACGAAGATCACCGGCTGGACCACGGTGAACACCAGGTACGCCGGCACCCGCATCCAGACCAGCAGATTACGCCGGGTGATGGTGAGCGTGTCGGCCACCGCCCAGCCGAACCGCGTGCGCGCGCCCGGGCCAGCAGGCGCGGTCCGCTCCGCGATCGCGGTCATGATGCGGCCCCCCGGGTATCCAGGTCCCGGCGCCGACTCCTACGTCTGCGCCCGTTCGGCTGCTCTTCCTCCTCGGCGGCGTGCCCGGTCAAGGTCAGGAACACGTCGTCGAGCGACGGACGGCGCAGCGTTAGCCCGCGGGTGACTACGCCCGCGGCGTCCAGCGCGCGGACCGCGTCGACCAGCGCGTCCGACCCGCGCCCCCCGACCCCGGTGCTCACCACGCCGGTCTGCGGGTCGGCGTGCGGCTCGCCCAAGATGGCAACAGCCTTGACCGCTTCCTCGATCCGGCTCCGGTCCGGCACGGTGAATTCGACCACGTCCCCGCCGGCCCGGCCCTTCAGGTCCTCGGCCGTGCCCGCCGCGATGACCAGCCCGTGGTCGATGACCACGATCTCGTCGGCCAGTTCGTCGGCTTCGTCGAGGTACTGGGTGGTGAGCAGGATCGTGGTCCCGTGGGCCACCAGCGTCCGGATGATGTCCCACATCCCCAGCCTCGACCGCGGGTCCAGGCCCGTGGTCGGCTCGTCCAGGAATAGCACCCGCGGCTTCCCGACCAGGCTCGCGGCCAGGTCCAGGCGCCGGTGCATGCCGCCGGAGTAGGTCTTGGCCGCCCGGTCGGCCGCGTCCAGCAGGCCGAACTGCTCCAGCAGCTCGACGGCCCGGCTGCGCGCGTGCGGCCAGCGCAGGTGGTACAGCCGCCCGATGATCTCCAGGTTCTCCCGGCCGGTCAGCTCTTCCTGGATGGCGGCCGACTGCCCGGACAGCCCGATCGACCGGCGGACCGCGGCGGCCTCCCGCACCACGTCGTAACCATCGACCACCGCGCGTCCCCCGTCCGGCTCCAGCAGGGTAGTCAAGATCCGCACCGCGGTGGTCTTGCCCGCCCCGTTGGGTCCCAGGACCCCGAGTATCGTCCCGTGCGGGACCGACAGGTCGATGCCCCGCAGCGCGTGCACGTTCCCGAACGATTTGGTCAGGTCCTCCACCAGAATCGCGGGCCGGCCGTCAGCCATGAGTCCTCCCGAACATCCCCGTGCCACCGACCTTACTGTGAACGTAACGAACCGGCTGAACCGTCCTCATCGGCGAAGGTTCTTAATTTTTTTATGCCGAACGGAACGTGCTGCGTGCGGCAGAATCTCAGGCATGCTTCCGGTCGCCGAGCTGCATCTGCACATCGAAGGCACGCTCGAGCCCGAGCTGCTGGTCCAGCTGGCGGCGCGCAATGGCGTGGCGCTGCCGACCACGGACGTGGCCGAGCTGCGAGCTAGGTACCAGTTCGACAGCCTGCAGGCCTTCCTGGACCTGCACTACGCGAACCTCAAGGTCCTGCGGCAGGAGCAGGACTTTTACGACCTGGCTCACGCGTACCTGACCCGGGCCGCGGCGGCCGGGGTGCGCCGGGCCGAGATCTTCTTCGACCCGCAGACGCACCTGGGGCACGGGGTGCCGCTGGCCGCCGTGTTCGGCGGGCTGACCGCCGCGCTGGCCGACAGCGAGCGCGAGCACGGGATATCGTCCGGCCTGATCTTGTGCTTCCTGCGCGACCTGGGCGCCGACGCGGCCGCTGAGACGCTCCGCGCGGCGCTGCCGTTCCGGGACCAGTTCATCGGCGTCGGCCTCGATTCCACCGAGATCGGCTACCCGCCCGCGCTGTTCACCCGCACCTACCAGGTGGCCGCGGCCGAGGGCCTGCGGCTGGTCGCGCACGCCGGGGAGGAAGGCGGCCCGGACACCGTGCACGAGGCGCTCGACCTGCTGCACGTCGAGCGGGTCGACCACGGCGTGCGGTCCATGGAGGACCCCGGGCTGGTCGCGGAGCTGCGGGACCGGCAGACCGCGCTGACCGTGTGCCCGCTGTCCAACGTGGCGCTGCGCGTGGTGGACACCCTTGACCGGCATGTGCTGCCTGCCATGCTCAACGCGGGGCTGCTGGCCTGCGTGAACAGCGACGACCCGGCCTATTTCGGCGGATACGTGGACGACAACCTGGCCGCGGTCCGGGCCGCGTTCGGGTTCGACGACGCCGCGCTCGCGGTGCTGGCCCGCAACTCGTTCGACGCCTGCTTCGTCCCCGACGCGGACAAGCGCCGGTGGAAGGCCGAGGTGGACGCCTGGCTGGCCGCCAGCACCAGGCCCAATCCGACGCTGGCCAACCCGGCCAGCACGTAGGCGTCCGCGGCGATGAGCTGCACCGGGGTCAGGTTCAGCTCGGCGTAGTGGCCGCCGCCGAGTGGCACCCGCCAGATGATCCCGGCCCACCCGGCTACCGCGACGACCGCCAGCGCGGCCAGTCCGGCCACCGCGGATCTGCTCGGCCACCGCCTGGCCGCGGCCACCGCCGCCACCAGCAGCGCGGGCACGGCGAGCACCCAGTGATGCGACCAGGAGATCGGCGAGATGAGCAGGCTGGTTACCGCGCACAGCGCGAACGCCTGCGCCGCCTGGCCGGCCCGGCCGGCCCGGGCCGCGAGCGCGATCCCCGCCACGCCGGCCACGGCGGCGACCGGCAGCCACACCGACCCGACCGACAGCGTGCCCAGCACTCGCGCCAGGGCGCCGAGCAGGCTCTGGTTGGCCACGTTCTGGATCCGGCCCACGTGCCCCGGGTCGAGGAAGCTCAGGTCCCAGTACTGGGCGGCGTCGCCCGGGACCAGCGCGAAGGCGATCGCCACCGTCCCGGCGAAGGCCGCGGCGGCCGTCGCCGCCGCCCGGTACCGCCGGGTGGCCAGCAGGTAGACGGCGAAGACCGCCGGAGTGAGCTTGATCCCGGCCGCGATCCCGATCAGCGCGCCCCCGAGCCCGCTATGCCGACCTCGCTCAATCCAGGCCAGGTCGGCCAGCACCAGGAGCGTGAGCAGCACGTTGACCTGGCCGTACTTCAGGTTCGTCCGTTCCGGTTCCAGCCAGATCGCGGCCGCGGAGAAGGCCAGCGCCAGCTGTACCGCCCGGTCCTGGCCCAGCCGGGCCGGCCCCGGCGGCAGCCGCAGGGCCAGGTACGAGGTGACCGGCAGCGCGAGCACGGTGGCCGCCGTGACCAGCACCTGGCCGGCGGTGACCGGCAGCCAGTCCAGCAGGGCGAACAGCAGCGCGGCGAACGGCGGGTAGGTGAACCGCAGGCCGAAGGCGAACCGCAGCTGGTACAGCGGCGTCCCGTGCAGCACCGCCGCGCCGCCGGCCGCGTAGATGGACAGGTCACCGAACGCCGCCCGGCTCGTCACCGTGGCCAGGCAGCAGCTGGCCGCGGATAGGACGTAAGCGCCGGCCAGCCAGCCGATGCGTTTCATGGATCCGCATGGCCCGTGCTAGGGCAGATCGCTGAGGAACCTGGCCACGATCGGGCCGCAGGTGGGGCCGCCGTTCCCGTTGGAGTTGACCACCAGGCACGCGAACGCGACGTCGCCCTTGAAGCCCATCAGCCAGGCGTCGATCTTGAGCGGGCTGGTCGTCCCGTACTGGGCGGTCCCGGTCTTGGCGTAGGTGCCGGCCGGCAGGCCCTGGCCCGCCGCGGTGCCGCTGGCTACCACGGACGCCATCATCTCGTGCAGGTCGCGGACCACGTCCGACGGCAGTGTGCTGGTCGTCGCGCCGGCCCCGGCGGACGCGCCGGTGACCAGCTGCGGCGAGCGCACGGTCCCGGTGTCGGCGGCCGCGGCGACCATCGCCATGGACAGCGGCGACATCAGGACCCGGCCCTGCCCGATCGAGGTGGCGGCCAGGTCGGCCCGGTCGGACGGCTGCGGGACGGAGCCGCCGAAGGAGACCAGCCCGAGGTGCAGGCTGCGGCCCACCCCGAACATGGTCGCGGCGGCCGGGAGGTCCGGTGCGGTGAGGTGGCCGGTGGCCAGCTGGATGAACGCGGTGTTGCACGACTCGGTGAACGCCTGCAGCAGCGTGCTGACCGGCGCCTCGCCCTCAGCGTTGTGGAACACCTCGCCGTCCACGATGGCGGTACTCGGGCAGCTGGCCGCCGATTTCGGGGTCAGCCCGTGGGTGATCAGCGCGCCCGAGGTGATCACCTTGAACGTCGAGCCAGGCGGGAAGCCGCCGTCGATGGCCTGGTCGAAGCCGCCGGAGTTGACCGACACCGCGGCCAGGATGTCTCCGCTGGAGGCGTTCACCGCGACCAGCGCGGCGCTCTTGCGCTCCCCGGCCAGCGCCGCCTCGGCGGCGTGCTGCGTGGCCGGGTCGATCGTGGTGGTGACCGGGGTGCCGGGGTGGGATGGCAGCGTGGCCACGGTCGCGACCCGCGTGCCGCTCTTGTTGACCACCGTCACCGTGGCGCCCGGCTGGCCGGCCAGCTGGCGCTCGTCGGCCTGCTCCAGTCCGGTCTGACCGACGACGCTGACCGCGCTGTAGGGCGCGCCGAGCTGGCTGAGCTCCTGGGCGGTGATCGGCCCGACCGTGCCGACCACGCCCGCGGCCAGGCCCGGCGTGATGGCGCTGCGCGCGTTGCCCGACTGGAACACCGTGCCCGGGATGGGGTAGATGGTCGGTTCCAGCTGGTTGTAGCGGTCCCGGGAGACGGTGAAGACCGGCTCGAAGAACGTCGGGTGGATCTTGGCCTCGGCGATCGCGCTGCTGGCCTCGGCCTCCGTGGCGCCCGCCGCGACGAGCGCCGCCTGCACGGCCTTGGCGTCCTTGATCCGGGCGCCCTCCACGCCGATCGTCACCACATCGCCCGTAGTTACCAAGGGTGCCCCGCCCGCGCCGAGGATGGCCGCGCGGGCCGGCCAGGTCACACGTAGCGAAAGCTGATCGTCGGCCCGCAGCGGCGGCGCGATCGTGGCGGGCGTCCAGTTGACCAGCCAGTGGCCCTGGACCTGCGCTAGGTGCAGGGTGGACCTGATCGTGATCGTGCCCACGCCGGACAGGGCGAGCCGCGCGGTGAACGGCTCGGTGGCCGTCGATCCAGTGGTGACCATCGTGCCCGGGGCGAAGCTGGCCTGGTGCACGCCCAGGTTGGTGAACGCCGCCTGGTTTACCGCGGTGAAGTCGGCGGGCGGCTGGGAGACCAGCTGCTGCATCGCGGCCCAGTCCTGCTTGGCCCACGCGGCGAAGTAGGCGTCCGACGTCGTCTGCGGCTGCGGCGACGAGCTGCACGCGCTCAGCACCCCGGTGACCAGCATCGCTGCCAGCGCTATGGCCACAGGGCCGGCTCTGTTGGCCAGGCTCATGTCCAAGAAGGGTACGCGGCATCGCGCCGTACCGGGCCGTAATGTCGGTCCCCTCCGCTATGTTCCGGGCCATGCTCATGTTGCACACGTCCGACTGGCACCTGGGCCGGTCGCTGCACCGGGCCGATCTGCGCCCGGCGCAGGCCGCGTTTCTTGACCACCTGGTCGATACCGTCCGTGCCGAGAAGGTGGACGTGGTGCTGGTCGCGGGGGATGTCTACGACCGGGCCGTGCCCCCGGTGGACGCCGTCGAGATGTGTGAGGAAGCCCTGCTCCGGCTGCACGGCACCGGGGCCAGGATCGTGCTGATCAGCGGCAATCACGACTCCGCCCGCCGGCTCGGCTTCGGCAGCGGCCTGCTCGACCAGGCCGGCGTGCACCTGCGCACCAGGGTCGGCGCGCTGGCCCGGCCGGTCCTGCTGGAGGACGCGCACGGGCCGGTGGCCGTCTACGGTGTGCCCTACGCCGAACCCGACGCGGTCCGCGGCGAGCTTCCCCATGACCTCGAGGGGCACCCGGGGGTGCTCGGCTACGCGGTCCGCTGCATCCAGGCCGACGCGGACGCCCGAGGCGTGCGCCGCCGGGTGGTCATGGCCCACGGGTGGGTCACCGGGGGAGCGGCCAGCGAATCCGAGCGCGACATCACGGTCGGCGGGGTCGGGCAGGTGCCCGCGGACATCTTTGGCGGGTTCAGCTACGTCGCGCTCGGCCACCTGCACGGCCAGCAGACCCTCGCCGGGCACCTGCGCTATAGCGGCTCGCCGCTGCCCTACTCGTTCTCCGAGGCGACCCACCGCAAGGGCAGCTGGCTAGTCGAACTCGACGCGGACGGCATCGCGCGGACCGAGCGCGTGCCCGCGCCGCAGTATCGTCGCCTCAGCCTGCTCCGCGGCCGGCTCGCCGACCTGCTCGGCTCCCCAGAGCACACCGAATTCGAGGATGACTTCGTGTCGGTCACCCTCACCGATCCAGCCGGCCCGAGGGCCCGATGGACGCGCTGCGCGCCCGGTTCCCGCACATCCTGGTGCTCGCCTTCGAGCCCGAAGGCGCCGTGCCCGACGCCGGCTGCTACCGGGCCCGGGTCGCCGGCCGCGACGACCGGGCCATCGCGGAGGAGTTCGTCCAGCACGTCAGGAACGCCCCGGCCACCGACGGCGAACGGCGGCTGCTCACCGACGCGTTCGAGGCCGTCCGCATGGAGGAGGCAGGCTGATGCGCCCGCACCGGCTGCGTGTGACCGCGTTCGGTGCGTTCGGCGGCACCGTCGAGGTGTGCTTCGACGACCTGGCCGGCGCGGGCCTGTTCCTGCTGCACGGCGAGACCGGCGCGGGCAAGACCACGCTCCTGGACGCGATCGGGTTCGCTCTGTACGGCCGGGTCCCCGGCGAGCGCGGCAAGGCCCGTCGGCTGCGCTCGGATCACGCGGCGTCCGGCACGCCGACCGAGGTCCAGCTCGAGGCGACCATGGGCGGCCGCCGGATGCGCATCACCCGCAAGCCCGAGCAGCAGCGCCCGAAGCGGCGTGGCGGCGGGACCACTACCGAGCAGGCCAAGATCCTGCTTGAGGAAGCTCATGGCGGCGCATGGCAGCCAGTCTCCACCCGGGCCGGCGAGGCCGATGACGAGATCAAAGACCTCATGGGCATGTCCGCCGAGCAGTTTTACCAGGTCGTGCTGCTGCCCCAGGGCCAGTTCGCGCAGTTCCTGCACGCCGACGCCACCGATCGCCAGAGGCTGCTGCAGAAGCTGTTCGGCACCGACCGGTTCCGAGCCGTAGAGGACTGGCTCGCCGACCGCCGCCGCACCACGGCCCGCGCGGTGGAGGAATCCGAGTTCGCCGTTAAGGAGCTAGCCGCCCGCGTCGCCCAGGTCGTCGGCTCCCCGGGTAGCGATGACCCGGACGCGCCGCCCGATCCCGCCTGGGCTCCCCGGCTGGCCGAGACCGCCGCCGCGGCGGCCGCCGCCGGCCAGGCTGAGGTCCGCGCCCGCCGCGCCGAGCTCGATCAGGCTCAGGACCGCCGGCGCGATGCGGAGCGCCTGGCCGACCGCCAGCGCCGGCGCGCCGAGGCTCTCCGCGCCTGCGACGAGCTGGCCGCGGCCGAGCCTGGCGTCGACGAGCTGCACCGCGAGCTCGCCGCCGCTACCCGCGCCGCCGAGGCTGCCGGGGCGCTCGGCGAGGCCGAGCGCGCCAGCGACGCGCTGGCCCAAGCCCGGGCCGAACAGGAGCAGGCCAGGGCCCACGTCGAGGTTCTCGCCTGCGCCGATAGCATGGTCACCGCCCCTGAGCTGCGGGCCGCCGGCCAGGAGCACGTCGCGCGGCTCGGCCGCCTGGATGCGCTGCGGTCCCTGGACCAGCAAGCGGCGGACGAGGACGAGAACGCGAAAGCCGCTCGGGTGGCCGCGGATGCGCTGACCGCGCAGCTCGCCGACGCCGAAGCCCTGCTCACCACTCGGCAGCAGCAACGCCCCGGGCTCGTCGCCGAGCGCGATCAGGCTCGCCAGGCCGGCCAGGAACTGCCCGCCCACGCGGCAGCGGCCGGCACCTGCCGCCGGGCCGCGGACGACGCCAGTGCCCTGGTCAAGGCCCGGACCGACGCGCGCCGCCAGGAGGATGCGTACTTTGGGGCGAGGCTGGAAACCGCCGATCTTCGCGACCAGGCGTCGCGGCTGCGCGAGACGCGCATCGACGGCATGCGTGCTGAGCTCGCGGCCACCCTGGTCGACGGCGCACCCTGTCCGGTCTGCGGCTCGCTCGACCATCCGGAGCTGTGCGAGCTCCGCGGCGAGCGGGTGACCCGGGAGCAGGAAGAGGCCGCGGACGCCGAAGCGGCCGCCGCTGCCGACCGGGCCGAGATCTTCGGGGCCAAGCTGGCTGCGGCGGACATCCTCGTCGGCGACCTGACCGCCCGGCTGGAAGCCGCCGGCTTCACCGTCCCGGCGGATCTGGCCACGCTTGAGGCCGAGGCAGCCCGCCTGGCCGTCCGCGCGGACGAGATGGCCGCGCAAGCGGCCCGGCTGACCGCCGACGCGGCCCGCCTGAGCAGGGTCCAGGCGGCACTCGACGCGCTCGATCAGGACATCGCCGGCACCGGAAGGCTCCTGGCCGAGCTCACCGAGCAGCGTGACGCTGAGCTCCGCCAGGCCGCCGAGGCGGATCAGCGGGCGGCCCGGGACCGTGAATCGCTGCTGGCCCAGCTGGAGGGCCTGCCTGACCTGGAAACCGCGCTGCGCGCGGCCCGCGCGGCGGCCGACGCGCTCATCGCAGCCGCCGACGCGGCCGACGCCGCCGCCCGCGCCGAGCAAGCGGCCAGCGGTGCGCAGGAACGGGCGCTTCAGGCCGCGGCCACCGCCGGATTCCCGGATCTGGACGCCGTCCGCGACGCGCAGCGTCCTGCCGGCTGGCGGGACGCGGCCGATCAGGACATCAGGGCCTACGAGGCCTCGGCCAAGGCCAACGCCGAGCTGCTGGCTGATCCCGACCTCGACGTACCGGCCGAGCCGCCTGCCGACGTAGCCGGAGCCCTGATCGCGGTGGACGCCGCCCGCCAGGCCCACGACGACGCGCTGGCCGCGTCCCGACTTGCCCAGCACCGGGCCGAGCAGCTGGCCGAGCTCGCGCCCCGCCTTACCGAGAGCCTCGACCAGCTGACGCCGCTGGCCGACCGGGCCGACGAGGCCCGCCGCCTGGCCGACCTGGCGGCCGGGCAGGGCGCCAACACGCTGCGGATGACCCTGTCCGCCTTCGTGCTCGCCGCCCGCCTGGAAGAAGTGGCGGCCGCGGCCAGCGACCGGCTACTCGCGATGACCTCGGGCCGGTACTCGCTGATCCACACCGACGCGCGCCGCGGCGCGGGCCGCTCCGGGCTCGGCCTGCTCGCCTGCGACGCCTGGACCGGCGTGGACCGCGATACCAGCACCCTGTCCGGCGGCGAGACCTTCCTGGCCAGCCTGGCCCTGGCCCTCGGCCTGGCCGATGTGGTCACCGCCGAGGCGGGCGGGACCAGGATCGAGGCGTTGTTCGTCGACGAGGGCTTCGGCAGCCTGGACGAGGAGACCCTGGACGAGGTGATGACCGTGCTCGACGGCCTGCGTGAGGGAGGCCGGATGGTCGGCATCGTCAGCCATGTGGCCGAGCTGAAGCAGCGCATCCCGGCCCAGATCCGCGTGCACAAGGGTCGCTCCGGCAGCCACTTGTCCGTCCGTACCCGGATGACATAATTGTCAGGAACGGGAAAGGCGCTCTCCCTCCTCGTACACTAATGACGCTGGAGGGCTCATGGGACGGCCATTTCTGCGTGTAATCAGCCTGACGAGCGTCGGGATATGTGTCATCTTTACCGCCGGGTGCGGGAGTTCGGGGACCACCGTCCGGCTGACCGGTCTGGAGAAGACCACCCTCACGGTGGGCGCGGTACCCGTCGCCGATGAGGCCGGCCTGTACATCGCCGAAGACCAGGGGCTGTTCCGGGACGCGGGCCTGGACGTCAGGATCGATTCCATCGTCAGCAGCGCGCTCGCGACCCAGGACCAGAACAACGGCACCTACGACATCACCGCGGGCAACTCGGTCTCCTACATCCAGGATCAGGTGAGCGGCCGGTCGAACCTGGAAATCGTCGCCGAGGGCTCGCTGATGCAGCCGAACAACCAGGCCCTGTACACCCTGCCCGGATCTCCGCTCACGAGTATTACCGACCTCGCGCACGCCAGGATCGGCGTCAACGCGGTGAACAACATCGGCACCCTGCTGATCAGCTCGGTCCTCGAAGAGCACGGGATCTCGCTCCGCGACGTGCGTTTCGTGGCGATCAAGACCGGGTTCCCGGGCATGGCGCAGGCGCTGCAGCAGCATCTGATCGACGTGGCCTGGCTGCCCGAGCCGTTCGGCAGCGCGGACGCGATGAAGTTCGGCCTTCAGGAAGTGGCCGACCTCGACCAGGGCGCGACGACGAGCTTCCCCGTCGGCTGGTACGTGGTCACCAAGGCGTGGGCCAAGAAATACCCGCGGACGCTCGAGGCGTTCCTCGCCGCCCTGCGGCAGGGGCAGGAGATCGCCGACACCGACCGGTCCGCGGTCGAGCAGGCCATGGAGGAACTGCCCCCTCCCTACACCGTCGCGCCGTCGATCGCGGCCGTCATGTCGCTGGAGAACTACCCGCTGAGCGTCGCTCCCGACATCGACCTGTCCCGAGTCCAGCGGGTAGCCGACGCCATGCTCCAGTTCCACATGCTGAGCCAGCCGTTCCACGTCAGGACGATGCTCAACTGACCCATAAGTACCAAACGTCCGAGATGCCGCTAATAACGATACGGTGACCCAGACGTTCCATGGTGGCTGCATGCGGCCGCGAAAAGCGGCCGGCCCCCCTCGTCACGGGACCTTGCGCCGGCTTACCATCGGAAACTGTCAGTCAAAGATTTATAAAACTCTGACGGTCCGGCTGCAGCGGAACGGACGGAAGTGTCAGAGGTGGCGACCGGGTAGGAATGGGAATTCGTCATGGCAATAGATCCCGGTGTTCGGCGCATCGTGGTCGGTGTCGACGGCTCGGCCGAGTCCGTGGCCGCTCTGAGATGGGCGTGCAAGGAAGCTAGCCTGGGTGCCGCCGAGGTTCATGCGGTCCTCGCCCTGGAATCCGCATGTCATCAGGTCGCCAGCTATGCGGTGCCGGCCCCGCGGCACTCCAGCGGGAGCTGGGGCGCCGCCCGTGAGGTGCTGCGCCAGTCGGTCAGCGAGGCGATCAGCTTGTATCCCGGTGTCAGCGTACGCACCGAGATCACCGAGGGGCTCGCGGCGCGTGTGCTGCTCGACCATGCGCGCGAGGCCGACATGCTGGTCCTCGGCCGTACCGCGCACGGACCGGACCCGTACCGCGGGGCCGGTCCCGTCATCCGGGCGTGCCTGCGGGCTGCCCCGTGTCCCGTGGTCATCATCGGTCCGGCCGCCACGGCCGAGCCGGATCGCGGCGACCACGTCCCCCGGTCGCGGCGGCGCGCTCTGCAGGGGTCGGCCGCGGCCAGGTAAGCCTGGGGTAGCGTCGCGGTCATGACGACCGCGAGGACGATCACGGTCTGGCTGCCCGAGCCGGGCTGGGTCGAGGCGATGGGCGGCCTGCCCGACGGGATGACCGCCGACGTCTGGGCCGGCGGCGAGCACCTGCCCGATTCGGCCGGCGAGGTCGAGATCGTCGTAATCCCGTTCGGAGTGCCGGGATCGCGGCTTCCGGTACTGGGCAAGCTGCCGAAGCTGCGGCTGATCCAGCTGATGTCGGCGGGGGCCGAGCGGGTGATTCCCTACGTCCCGGCCGGGGTCACCCTGTGCAACGCCCGGGGCGCGCACGATCCTGCGGTGGCCGAGTGGATCATGGCCGTGATCCTGGCTCAGCTGCGGTCGCTGCCCGATTACGTCAAGGCGCAGCAAGCGGGCACCTGGGCGCCCGCGGCGAGCGAGCCGCTGGCCGGCCGGACGGCACTGATCGTCGGCTACGGCTCGATCGGTGAGGCGGTCGAGCGCCTGCTGGTCCCGTTCGGGGTGACCGTCGAACGCGTCGCCCGGCACGCGCGGCCCGGCGTGTCCGGCCCCGGCGACCTGCCGGCCTTGCTGCCGCGAGCGGACATCGTCATCCTGCTCGTCCCCGTCACCCCGGCCACCGTCGGGCTGGCCGACGCGCGGTTCCTCGGCCGCATGCGCGACCGCGCGCTACTGGTCAACGCGGCCCGCGGCGCCGTCGTGGACACCGGCGCGCTGCTGGCCGAGCTGATCTCGGGGCGGCTGCGGGCCGCGCTCGATGTCACCGACCCCGAGCCGCTGCCGTCCGGGCATCCGCTCTGGTCCGCGCCGGGCCTGCTGCTCACTCCGCACGTAGCCGGGGTGAGCACGCAGACCATCTCGCGGGCCCGGGCCATCGTCTGGGATCAGCTGGCCCGTTACGCGGCGGGCGAGCCGCTGCACAACGTGGTCGGCGAGCGGGGCTACTGACCGCGCGCGGCCGGGCGATGAGACAATCGTGCCGTGCCGTCTTCCCTGGTCGAGGTGTCCCCGAGGGTCAGCGCCGCGCTCGCGGCCGGCCAGCCAGTGGTCGCGCTGGAGTCCACGATCATCTCGCACGGCCTCCCGCGTCCGGACAACCTGGCCGCCGCGCAACGGTTCGAGGAGATCCTCGAGGCCCAGAACGTGACCCCGGCCACCATCGCGCTCGTCGACGGCGTGCCGAAGGTCGGCCTCGAGGCCAACGACCTGGAGCGCATCGCGGCTGATGACTCCGTGATCAAGGTCGGCAGCCGGGACATCGCCATCGCGATGGCCCGCAAGGTGACCGGCGGCACCACGGTCGCGGCCACGTCCGTGCTGGCCGCGCGGGCCGGGTTGCGGGTGTTCGCCACCGGCGGCCTGGGCGGCGTGCACCGCGGCGCGGCCGAGACCTTCGACGAGTCCGCGGACCTTACCGTCCTGTCCCGGACGCCGATCACGGTCGTCTCGGCCGGGGTGAAGTCGATCCTGGACATCCCGGCCACCCTGGAGCGGCTCGAGACGCTGAGCGTCGCGGTCCTGGGCTACCGGACCTCGCGGTTCCCGGCCTTCTGGCTCTCGGATTCCGGTTATGACCTGGACTGGCGCGTCGACTCCCCGGACGAGATCGCCGACATCATGGCGGCCAGGGACGCGTTCGGCGAGTCGTCCGCCCTGCTCGTGGCGAACCCGCTGCCGGCCGCGCTGCAGCTGGACCCGGGCGTGCTCGACGACGCGATGGGGGAGGCCCTGGCCCTCGCGACCGAGCAGGGCATCCGCGGCAAGGCGGTCAGCCCGTTCCTGCTCGACCGCATCCAGCAGGTGACCGGCGGGGCCAGCGTCGAGGTGAACCTGGCCATCGCGCGCGGCAACATCGAGCTCGCGGGCCAGATCGCGACGTCGTGGGCCGCGCGGACTGGTGAGCCCTGCTGACCGCCGGCCGACGGATCCTAGTCTGCGGTGACGTGATCAATGATGTCCTGGTCAAGCCGCTGGACGGCGTCACGCCCGGCAGTGACACCCGGGCCGCGATCCGGGCCTGCCCGGGTGGCGCCGCGGCCAACCAGGCGGCCTGGATGGCCCATCTTGGCGCCGGGGTCACCTTCGCCGGCCGGGTCGGCGCCCGTGACGAGGCCTATCACCGGCGCGAGCTGACCAGGGTCGGCGTCCGCGCGCACTTGGCCGTCGACCCGGCGGCGGACACCGGCTCGATCGTGATCATGGTGGCCCCGGACGGGGAGCGGACCATGTTCACCGACCGGGCCGCGAACCATAACCTAAACATCCAGGACCTCCCGGCCCGCCTGCTGGACGATGCGGACGTGCTGCACCTGACCGGTTACACGTTCTTCGAGCCGCCACTGCTTGAGGTGGCCCTCTGGCTGCTCGGCCAGGCCCGGTCCCGCGGCCTGGCCGTCACCATCGATCCCGGCTCGGCCGCCTTCCTGGCCCGGATGGAACCCCGGGCCTTCCTGCGCTGGACCGACGGCGCCGCGGTCTGCTTTCCCAACCGCGACGAGGCCGCCGTCCTGGTCGGCGAGGCGGACCCGGCCACCATGGCCACCCGCCTCACCATGCACTACCGCGTCGTGGCGCTGAAACTGGGCGCCGTCGGCTGCATGCTGGCGGTGCCCGGCCACGCTCCGGTCCGGGTCGCGGCCCACCCGGCGCAGGCGCGAGATACCACCGGTGCCGGCGACGCGTTCTGCGGTGCCTTCATGAGCCGGTGGCTCGCGGGCGGCCCGGACCCGCGGATCACGGACTTGGTCGACGCGGCGGAGTTCGCCGTGCGCATCGCCGCCTCGGTCGTCACGCGTTTCGGCGCCCGGCCAACGGCGCCCTGCTAAGCCGACGCCGGCCTCAGCCACCCGGCGGCGGGAACATCCCATTCCGCCATCCGGATCCGCCCTCTACCTCAGCAGCTAATGGTCACATTCCGCGACGCGCTCCCGGTGTCCGGGCCGAGGACGTCGAGGGTGACCTTCTGCGTCGCGCTGCCGTGGCCCTGACCCTGGACGGCGACGGTCACGAAGACGGCGTGCTGCCTCGCAGGCTTGTGCATGCTCGTCACGGCCAGGGCTCTGAGCGGGCCACCAAGGTCGGCGGCTGACATTCCCACGTACCGAGAAAACGTGCCATTGTCCATGCACCCCCCTTAACCGGGAACGTATCTGGCGACTCGGCCGAATGGCAGCTGATGGCGCCCGGACAGGCCGCCCCGCCGCTGGGCCTGCATCCCCTTCCGGTCCGTCAGGACATCACGCTGAAGCCGGGCGACCGGGTGCTGTTCTACACCGACGGCCTGGTCGAGACCCGCGACCGTGCGGGCCGTTTCTTCGACCTGGGCCACCCGATGGTTGCGGCGGCACTGGCCGAGCCCGACCTGGACGCCGCCATCGGTCAGGTGGCCGGCCTGCTCCTCGAGCACGCGGGCGGGCGGCTCGCCGACGACGTCCTGCTGGTCCTGAGCGAGCCCGATGTGACCCAGCAGACACGCCCTCGCGGGCAGTTCACCCGGCCGCAAAGTGTCGCGCTGGCTGCTGGTCAGGAAAGCGGATCGGCCTGATCCGCCCCGCATTTCACGGTGCGGAAACCGCGGAATGACATTTTCCGCCGGGGAGACCGTAACGGCCGCGTTGGCCGGGCGGCGGGCGGTATCGACACCGTCCCCCGCAGCGAGGACACTTTCGTATGTGGCAGATGAGCCGCCCGTTATCGGATCGGCCGTCGGGAGGGATGCTACGCCGGCGGCCCATGCTCCCATGCCGTCGGCCGGTTCCATGACTAACCTCCCGAGCGGGGCCGTCACCTTCCTGTTCAGCGACATCGAGGGCTCGACCCGGCTGGTCAAGGTGCTGCGGGAGCGGTACGCGCAGGTTCTGGCCGAGCACCGGCGCCTGGTCCGGACGGCCATCGCCAGTCAGGCTGGCCATGAGGTAGACACGCAGGGTGACGCGTTCTTCGTCGCGTTCGCGAGTGCGAAGCAGGCCGTCTTGTGCGCGCTGCAGGTGCAGCGGGCGCTGGCCGGCCACCAGTGGCCGTCCGGGGTGGCCGTCCGCGTCCGGATGGGCATTCACACGGGCCAGGCGATCCCAGTCGAGGGCGCTTATGCGGGCCTGGCCGTCCATCGCGCGGCCCGGATCTGCGCCGCGGCCCGTGGCGGCCAGGTCCTCGTCTCCCAGGCAACGCAGACGCTCATCGAGGACGAGGAGGAGGAAGAACTCGGATTCGCGCTGGTGGAACTCGGCGAGCGCCGGCTGAAGGACCTCGACCGGCCGGTCCGCCTCTTCGAGCTCACGGTCGCCGAGGCCGCCGCCGAGCCGCCCCCGCAGCACACCGCGCCAGCGCCGGTGCTGCCGTCCATCGTGGGACGGACCGCGGAGATCCAGATCATGTCTGCCGCCTATGCCCGGGCGATGGCGGGCCAGTCGCAGGTGATGCTGATCACCGGTGAGGCCGGCATCGGCAAGACCAGGCTGGTGGAAGAGCTGACCGGCTGGGTACGGTCGGCTGCTGACGGGGCGCGGGTGAAGGTGGGCGAGTCGGCGCCGATGGCCGGGACGGCACTGGCCTACGGGCCATTCGTCGCCGCGCTGGGTCATGAGGCGGAATGGCTGCTGGCGGATGATCGTACGGACAACATGCTCGCGGCCCGGCACCGCCTGTTCGTGCGAGTGTTCGGGCTGCTGGCCGGTCTCGCCGCCCGGTCGCCGCTGGTGCTGGTCCTGGAGGACCTGCATTGGGCCGATGAGTCCTCCCGCGAGCTGCTCACGTTCCTGGCCGTCCGGTTGCGCGAGGAACCAGTGATGATCGTCGGGACGCTGCGCGAGGAGGACCTGACCGACTCGGTCCGGCGGTGGCTTGCCGAGCTGGAGCACCGTCCGCGGGTGATCCGGTTGCGGCTCGGCCGCATGACCGACACCGAGATCGCCGGGCTGGTCGCCGGCGCGATGCCGGACGGCGCCCGTCCCGACCAGGTGTCGGCGGTGGTCGCCGCGGCCGACGGCAACCCACTATTCGCAAAGGAGCTCGCCTACGCGGATCCGGGCGGCCCGCCCGCCTCGATCGCCGACGCCGTGCTGGCCAAGGCCTTCGCCCTCAGCGCTCAGGCTCGTGCGGTGATCGATCAGGTGTCGGTGGCCGATGGCGGCATGTCACACGAACTGCTCGCCGTGACCGTCAAGCTGCCCGAGGCGCGCCTACTTGCCGCGGTCCGGGCCGCGGTCGAGTCGGGCTTGCTGACCTCGGCCGGCGACGGATACTCGTTCACCCACGCGCTGATCCGCCAGGTCGTCTACTTCCAGACTCTCCCGAGCAAGCGGGCTCTCCTGCACCGGCGTCTGGCCGAGGTGCTCGCTGACCGGCCGGGTTCGGATCCGGGCCTGCTGGCCTGGCACTGGCATCGGGCCGGCTGCCCGGATCGTGCGGCGGCCGCCGCGGTACTAGCGGCCCGGCACGCGGTCTCCCTCCGTGCCTACCCGGAGGCGGCGAAGAACTACGGGCTGGCCATCGAACTCATGAACTGGCTGCCGGAAGCCGGTCCTGACCTGCTGGAGGAGGCGGCGCGGTCGGCTAGCTGGGCGGGCGATTCCGAACAGGCCGCTACCTGGGCAGCGGACGCGCTCGCCCGAGCGGGCGCGGCCGCACCTATGGACCGGGCCAGGGTGCTGGAGCGGCTCGGGCGTTACCGGTGGGAAATGGGCGACCTCAAGGCAGCGGTCGACGCCGCTGAGCAGGCCGTGATCATTCTCGATCCAGAGCCGCCGTCCCAGCTGCAGGCTCGTGTTCTGGCCGCGCTGGCCACCTGGCGGGTGCTGCTTGGTGAGGCGGATGCCGCCTTGCCCCTGGTCACCAAGGCGATGGAGGTTGCTCAGCAAGCTGGCGCGGACGCCGTGTACGCGCATGGCCTGGCGACGCTGGGGGTCATCGAAGCGCAGTATGGCGACCTGGAGGACGGCTTGGCCGATCTGGAGTCGGCGTTCACGCTCGCCTGCCGCGTCGGCAGCGTTGAGGACGCGATTCGCGCGGCGGCGAATCGCGTCTACCTGCTGTACCGCGTGGGCCGCTTCGCCGAGGCGGTCGAGGTCGCGCGCGCAGGCCGAAGCGCGGTGTCCGGCATGGGCGCGCCGCCGGCGATCACCACCGGGATCGGCAACAACGCCGCGGGGGCGCTCCTCGCCAGCGGCCGGTGGGCGGAGGCCGATGAGCTGCTGGCCGAGCTGGTCGCCGAGTCGACCACGAACTTCACGCGCTACCTCCAGCTGCTGCAACTCGAGCTGGCGGTCGGCCGGGGTGAGGCCGAACGCGCCGCCGACCTGGCCGCGACGCTGCGGAAGTCCCCGGACGATCCCAGGCTCGTCGGGTCCCTGCACGCGTGCCTGGCCGAGCAGGCCCTGAACGCCGATGACCTGGCGGTAGCCTCGGTCGAGGTGGTCGATGGACTCGCCGCGCTGGCCGAGGCCGCGATGGCCGAAGAAGAGATCCGGTTGCTGGCCGCCGGCGCGCGGCTGGCCGCCGATCTGGCCTTGCTGCCCGCGTCAGCAAGACCACGGGACATCCCCGACAGGTGGGCGCAACTGGCCGCCACCTTCGCCGAGCGGGCTGGGCTCATCGTGGCCGAGCACGGGGACGGGCAACCGGACCTGGTCGCCTTCGGCGCCCAGGTAGCCAGCGAGGAAGCGCGTCGGCTCGGGCGCGATACCCCCGAGACGTGGCGCGCGGTGGCCGAAGCCTGGCGAGTAGCGGGCTGGCCCTATCGGGAGGCGTATGCGCGGCTGAATGAGGCTGCCGCCGCGCTCAAAGCAGGCCGGCGCGAGCAGGCGACCCGCGCGCTGACCGCATGCCAGAGCGCGGCCCGGGAACTGCAGGCTACTCCGTTGCTCACCCGGGCCGACGACCTCGCCCGCCGGGCCAGGCTCGCCCCCAGAACACCTAAACCGGTCCGCCGATCCCGCTGAAACAACCCGATAAGAACAACCTGATAAGGAGTACACATGGCCTGTCACATTCAGATCGGAGACGACCCGACGATATGGTGGCTCCTTGAGCCGATTCAGCCGAGCCAGCTGACCCAGCCGCTGAACGTCCTGACCTGGTATCCCATCCACGGCAACTTGGTGCTCTCACCCAAGGCCGCCCACGTGGCCATCTTCACTCCGCCTCCCGTTTTGGTACCGGCACCTTTGGATCTTCCCGGAGGAATCATCTATGTGCCGACCGCGACCGGTCCGTCCGCAGGACACGTCGGGTATGAGCTGGGGGATACCGTCGACCCGGACGTCCTCGCTGGACAGATCCAGGCCTTGATGCGCAACGGCCAGAGCCAGACCATCACTCTCGGTGGCGCAGGCGGGACGCTGGTGCTCAACGGCGCGACGCTGCCCTTTGCCGTAACCGGCCCGGGCGCGTTCGGCGGCCCGACGCCCCACGGATGAGCGGGCTAGCGCCGCAGGAATGACACGAACACGATAAGGAGCACGCATGCCCTGTTACATACAGATCGAAGGCGACCCGACGAAGTGGTGGATTACCGACCAGCTTCCGACGAGCGAACTGACCGGGGAGCAGCCGCTGACCGTCACGAGCCTCGCGCCCATCGAAGGGATCTTGGTGCTCTCGCCCAGGGTCGCCACCGTCGCCGTCTTCAATGTGCCTTCCGGGACGCCACCGCCACCTCTGGGTATTTCCGGAGGAATCATCTACGTGCCGACCGCGACCGGCCCGTCGGCAGGACATGTCGGGTATGTTTTGGCAGGCGATGTCGACCCGATGAGCCTCTCTAGCCAGATCGCGGGCGCGATGAATGCCGGCCACAGCCAGACCATCGCTCTGGGTGGCGGCGAGACGCTGGTGCTCAACGGCGCGACGCTGTCCTTTGCAGTACTCGCCGCCGCCCCGACCCAGGTGGCCGGCGGCCCGACACCCCACGGCGCCTAGCGCAGCCACGACACCAGGAGCCCGTTGAGCTTCCCGGGCGCGTCTACTGGTCGACCCCAGATGCCGTCATGCCGCCGATCATGGCATGCCTGCCGCGCGACCGGGCACCACCAGTCCCAGCTCGTAGGCGGTGACCACGGCCTGGGTCCGGTCGCGCAGCCCGAGCTTGGTCAAGATGCGGCTCACGTGCGTCTTGACCGTCTCCTCGGTGACGACCAGGCGGGCGGCTACCTCCGGGTTCGACAGGCCCTCCGCGACGAGCCGCAGGACCTGCGTCTCGCGCGGGGTGAGGGTAGCCAGCACCCCCGCGGCCGGGGCCTCGGGCCTGGGGCGCAGGCGGGCGAACTCGCTGATCAGGCGCCGGGTGACGGCAGGCGCGAGCAGCGCCTCGCCCGCCGCGATCACCCGCACGGCCTCGAACAGCCGTTCGGCGGTGACGTCCTTGAGCAGGAAGCCGCTGGCCCCGGCGCACAGCGCGTCGTACACGTAGCTGTCCAGGTCGAAGGTCGTCAGGATGAGGATCCGTGGCCCCGGACTCCCGTCCGGCCCGGATCCGGCGAGCTGTCCGGTGGCTTCGATGCCGTCCATGACGGGCATGCGCACGTCCATCAGGACCACGTCGGGACGGAGCTCGCGGCATGTTCGCACTGCCTCCGCGCCGTCCGCGGCCGTGCCGAGCACGGTGAAATCCGGTTGCGTGTCGAGCAGCGCGGCGAAGCCGGCGCGCACCACCTCATGGTCGTCGGCCACGACGATGCCAATCATGCAGTCATTGTCCCCGACGCCCATGTGGGGGTCAGGCGTCGCGGAGGCGGAGGAGCGTGCCGCCGAGGAGGAGGCAGCCCGCGGCCCAGGCGGCCATGACGCCGAGGCCCTGCCAGGGGGTGAGCGGGAGCGACTTCAGGTCGGTGGTGGAGATGATGTCCAGGCCGGCGATCATCGGGGCGACCTGTTCCAGGTGGCGGTGCCAGGTCGTGTTGGTGACCACCATGAGCAGGATCGGGAACAGGTAGAGCAGCCCGAGGACCACCCCGATGGCCACGGCGGACTCGCGGACCGCCGTGGCCACGCCGATGCTCATCAGCGCGATCAGCACGAGGTACAGCACCGCGCCGCAGGCGGCCCGCAGCAGGGTGGAGTTATCGAGGGAGTACGCCGCGTAGCCGTTGGCGGGGGTGAACCCGTTGCCCGGCAGGATGAGGTGCCCGGCCAGTACGCAGCCAAGCACCGAGACCGCGCCGATGGTCAGCACCAGCCCGACGACGACAACCGACTTAGCAGACAGCACGACCAGCCTGCGAGGAAGAGCAGCGAACGTCACCCGGATCATTCCGGTCGAGTACTCTCCGGTGACCGTCAGCACGGCGAGGATTGCGACGACAGCCTGGCCCGCCTCGATGCCGACCAGCGACTGTTTCACCGGGTCGGAGACGCAGCCGCCGACGCCCGGGCAATGCTGCGAGGCGATGGCCGCGTAGCTCACCCCGATGGTGACCGCGATGATGCCGAGGATCAGCCATGCCTGGCCGGGCAGGGTGCGCCATTTGGTCCATTCGGCGTGCAGTGCGACGACCATTACGCGTCTCTCCGGTTCATCACGTAGATCGCCACGCCGAGCGCCGCGGCGGCCCACAAACAGAGCACAAGAAAACCGGCCCACGGCGCTAGCGGATAGAAGCCGTTGGCGGGCGTGTAATTCCCGGTGACGAACGAATATGCCGGGATCGACTGCTGGACCGCGTACGCCGCCGCCGGAGTAAGCCGCAGGATCCAGTCCGCGACACTGATCGGCAGGAGCCCTCCTCTGGTCAGCAGCCACCCCAGGATGAAGACGACGATGCCGAGCACCACCACCACCGCGGTGCGCCGCAGCAGCGCGCCGAGGGCGAGGATCAGCACCGCGGCGACGGCGAACACCGCCGCCGTACCGGCCACGATCCGGACCAGCGTCGGCTTCGGGACCGGGAGGACCGGGACGCCCCCGGAATGAAGCATGTGCACGCCGACCACCAGCGCCAGCACGGTGCCGATCAGCGCCGCCACGAAGGTGACCGCCGCGATCACGATGGCCTTGGCAGCGAGCACCCGGCCTCGGTTCGGTGACGCCGCGAACGTGACCCGGATAAGGCCGCGACGGTATTCCGAGGTCATGAACATCGCGGCGATCACGATGAGCGCGATCAGCCCGACGAAGTCGCCGACCAGGGTGAGATCGATCGGCTGCCCGGAGCCGCCGCCGCCGGGTGCGGCCATGCCGACGTCGGGTACCAGATCCCCGGCTCCCTGCACGGTGACGGTGCCGCCGGACCGTGTCCACGCGTCAACTCCCGTATCCACGGGATCGGTATTGCCGCCGCCGATGACGGTGCCTTTCCATGACCCGCCAGCGCCGGAGAGACCAACCCGGTCGAATACCCCGGTCGCCTGGCTGGGTGCTACGAACCCGCTGCCCCTGGAGGTGGGCTTGGTGTACGGGGGAGACGCGGCGAACATCCCGATCTGCGCCGTCGAACCCAGCCCGGTCAGCGTCGCCGAGCCGGCCAGCGACCAGTGCGCTCCGTCAGCAGAGGAGTACCCGGTGATCGTGTCGCCGGACCTGGTCAACCGGAGCCAGACCGGGGCCTTGAGGGAACTGGAGCCTCCCGTTACGTCGTGAATGAAGTTGTACTGGAAGTGAACCCCGTGACCACCCGTCAGCATGATCGCGGCGTACGTCGATCCCTGCGTGGTGTTTTCCTTGATGAGGATTCCGGCCTTGGACCACGGCTGCAGGCCGGAACTCCACCCGGCGGTGCCGGTGGTCGTGTTGTAGCCGCCCGACGGGTACCGCCCGGTCAGGGACGTCAGCCGGGCGGTCAGCGAGCCGTTCCCGGTCAGCGGCTGGTGCACGAAGTAGAAGTCGTCCTCGACCGCCCCGCCGCTCGGCCCGGTCGGAGGACCGGGGCAGGCGGTCGTGACCGACTTCCCGTTCGGCCCCGATGTGCTTACGGCGCACCCGCTGCGGGACAGAGACGCGAGCCCGGCCGGCAGCACGGCGGCGAGGAGCAGGCCGATGAGCCAGCCGCGCACGGTGCGGAACTTCGTCCACTCGGCGCGGACGGTCTGGCCGAAGCTGTCCCGGCTGTCGGCGACGGGAGACTGGTACGTCAGCATCGTCATGACAGGTCTCCCGCGCTGAATTCCACCGAGTCCCTGGTCAGCTCCATATACGCCTCTTCGAGGCTGGCCCGGTGGGCGGACACCTCGGAGAACGGAACGCTCGCCGAGTTCAGCAGCTCGATCACGCGGGACGACGGCAGCCCGGTAACCGTCAGCGTCTCGGCCCCGGTGATGGCGATGGTGGCCCCCGCGTGCGCCAGCGCCGTCATGGCCTCCGTCCGGGCCGTCGTACGCAGCATCACCATCCCGTTGGACGCCGAAGCGATGAGCGACGCGACGGAGGTGTCGGCGATCACCGTGCCACGGCCGACGACAACCAGGTGGTCAGCGGTGTCTTCCACCTCGCTCATCAGGTGGCTGGAGACCAGGATGGCGCGGCCCTGCGCGGCGAGAGCCCGCAGGTAGCCGCGCATCCAGATGATGCCCTCGGGGTCCATGCCGTTGAACGGCTCGTCCATCATCAAGATGGGCGGGTCGCCGAGCATCGCGGCGGCGATGCCAAGGCGCTGCCGCATGCCGAGGGAGTAGCCGCCGGCCTTGCGCCGGATGACGCCGCCCAGCCCGGACTCGGAGACGACCCGGTCGACGCGCGCGGCCGACAGGCCCTGCGAGTGCGCGAGCCAGAGCAGGTGGTCGCGCGCCTTGCGGCCCGGCTGAAGGGCGCCCGCGTCGAGGAGTGCGCCCACGTGCCGGAGCGGGTGCTTGAGCTGGTGATACGGCCGGCCGTTGATCAGGGCGGCGCCCTCGTCGGGGGCGTCGAGGCCGAGGATGACGCGCATCGTGGTGGATTTGCCCGCGCCATTCGGGCCGACGAAACCGGTGACCTGACCCGGACGCACTGTGAACGTCATCCCATCCAACGCGACCGCCGAGCCGAACCGCTTGCGGAGTCCGGAGACTTCGATGGTTGCTTCCATGGTGGCTCACGCTACGGATTCGCCTATGCCCGCGTCGTCCCGCTGGGGAGGGGTCTTCGGTGTCGCTCACGTGGGGGACGCGTTCGCCCCGGCCCGCGGCGATACTTGGTGACGTGAGGCAAGGTGTCCTGGTCGGAGCGGTGCTGACCGCCGCCGCGGTGGCGGAGTCGGCAGCCCGCGCGGTCTGGGCACCCGGCACTGTCGGTCACAACCTGCTGACCGAGAGCTTCAGCAGCAGTACCTCGCAGATCGGCGCGCACGCGGGTGCTGTCATCGTCCACGCGGCGCCGCCTAGTTCCGCTCCGGTGCTGGGACTGCTGTTCCTGGTGGCTGTCTTTACCACGGTTCCGTTGGTGTTTCTGGGGCCAGCTGGATCCGCCGTGACCATCGTGGTCGCCGTGATCGCATCCCTGCTCCTGTTCCACTTCGTTACCGCCGCCGGGATGATCGCGCTGCTGGTCGCCCTCTACCAGTTGGCCCGGTTCACGGCCCCGTTGCTCGGCGCGCCGTTCCTGGTGCTGGCCCTGGCCTGGCCCGCCGCCAATCCGTACTCGATCCTGCTCGCCGCCCTCGCTCCGACGGCGGGTTTCGCCGGGGTCGCCCTCCGCGAACGCCGGGCGGCGGTCTCCCGGGTTGCCGCGCAGGAGGACTTCACCGGCAGTCTGCTGGAGCACACCGCGCGCGGCGAGCGGGCCCGGATCGCCCGCGAGCTGCACGACGTGGTGGCGCACCATATTTCCATGGTCGCGGTGCAGGCGGAGTCTGCGCGGCTCACCACGCCGGGGATGCCGACCGCGGGAGCTGCGCGCTTGCTGGCCATCGGGGACACGGCGCGGGCCGCGCTGACCGAAATGCGGCGGCTGCTCGGCGTCCTGCGCGAGGACGCCGCGGGCGAGGTCGCGGACCGGCGCCCGCAGCCCGGCCTCGCGCAGCTCACCACGCTGCTCGACGAATCGCGGGCGGCGTCAGGCGGCGGGGTGCGGTTGATTGTCAGCGGTTTTATCGCGCCGCTGGACCCCGGCGTCGAGCTGGCGGCCTACCGGATCGTGCAGGAGGCGCTCACCAATGCTCGCCGGCACGCACCCGGCGCGGCGGTCGACGTGGAGCTCCGCTACACCGACGAGGCCCTGTGGCTCCGGATCCGCGACAACGGCCCGGGTCCATCTGTCGCGGCGGCCGGGCACGGGCTGCTCGGCATGCGGGAGCGCGCCGTCGCGGCAGGCGGGTCGCTGCGGTGCGGCGCCGCCGCAGGCGGCGGGTTCCTGATCGAAGCGACCCTGCCCGGAAAAGCGGAGACATGACCATCTGGATCGAGCGCGTTCAGCACCTATTCCCGAGCATCGCTAACCTGGTGGGCGATGCACAGCGCAATGACACCTGACGCGTGAGCGGGCTCCCGTGACCGCTATGCCGGGCTCCCCGGCCGACCCGTCCCCGCCCTGGCCGGTCAGGCGGGCGTTTCCGCTGATCGCCACCCTGGGGCTCATCCTTATCGGCATGGCGGGCACGATCTGGGGGCCGGTCTACTACGGTGAGAAGGCCTGGGCCGTTCCCGACGACCTGTGGGCCACCTTGGTCGCGGCCCAGCGGCTCCTGCACCTGGACCTGGCCGGCCTGTACACCGCGCCCACCAACCTGGTCAGCTTCCCGGGCGCCGCCGTGATCCTGGTCCCGGTCGCGGCGCTCATGGACCTGGCCGGAATCCCGATCCAGCCGGCCGGCAGGGCGTCCATCCCGCCGGATGGCTGCTCGCCGGGCCGCTGGAGACCATCCTCTCGGCCCTGGTGCTGTTCGCCGCCGACGCGCTCGCTCAGCGCATGGGCGTGAACCTGCTCAAGCGGTTCCTGCTCGCCGCCGCGGAAGCGACGGCGCTGTGGAACGTCTCGGTGCGCTGGGGTCATCCCGAAGACGCGGTGGCGATCGGGCTCCTGCTGTACGCGGTGCTGGCGCTCTCAAACGAACGACCCAACCGGGCCGCCTGGCTCGCCGGGTGCGCGGTGGCGGTCCAGCCGCTCGCGCTGCTCGCCTTCCCGCTGCTGGCCATCGCGGCGGTCGAACCGCGGCGTCTGCCCGGCTTTGTGGCCCGGGCCGCCACCCCCGCGGTAGTCCTGCTGGCCGCCGCGGCCGCGGCGAACTGGACGGCCACCATCCACGCGGTCACCAACCAGCCCAATGCGCCGAGCATTGACCACCCCACGCCGTGGATCTACCTGAGCTTCCTGGCCCCGCACATGAGCGGCGGATCGGTGGCCGCCGGGCCCGCCCGGGCGCTGGCCGTCCTGGTCGCCTGCGGGTGCGGCGTGATCACCTGGCGCCGGTGGCAGACGGCGCGGCTGGCCGGCGCGTGGCGCCCGGACGACCTGGCCGCGCTGCTGTGGTGGATCGCGGTGACCCTGGCCCTGCGTACGATGTTCGAGCCCGTGATGGTGTCGTACTACGTGTGGCCGCCGCTGGCGGTGGCGCTCGTGGCAGCGTCGCGGGACTGGCTCCGCCTTCTCCCGGCCGCCGTCACGGCCACCGTGCTCACGTTCCTCGCCCAGAGCTCGTGGCGGAATCCGTGGGTCTGGTGGACCCCCATCGCCGCGGTCCTGGTGCTCACCCTCCGCCGCCGCCCGGCCCGGCCGGTCACCGGCGCCGCAGGTGCTGCCAGAGCCGGGGCAGCACTTCGTCGCCGACGGCACGCCATGAGGCGATCTCGTCCG
>CAWICW010000049.1:0-52240 GCA_963834685.1 uncultured Actinomycetes bacterium
CCACGAGCTACGGCCGGAGCCGGACGGCCTCCGGACGCGCCGGGCAGGAACCGCGTACCGGTTCCGGCGGCGCCGGTCGCGATGGCGCAACGGGCGACGGCGCTCGGCGTGGCCCCCGGACACCTGCCGCCGATGGGCCGCGCCGAACGACCCGGACATCGTCTCCAGGCCGCGCGCGAGGGTTGACCACGGACCGTGATGCTGAGGGGACCCGGCGAACGTCGCGTCCGCCCGCAGCCGATAGAAACCGGCGCACCGCGCGTCCGCCCGCGACAGAAGAGACCCGCCGGACCCCGCGTCCGCCGGCGACCGAAGGAACCCGGGGGACCGCTACCGACGGAGCTCGGCGAACGTCGCGTCCGTCTTCGCCCGAGGGAGCTCGCCGGGCCGCTCGGCCGCCCGCATCCGAGGGGGCTCGCCGGACCGCTCGGCCACCCGCGCGCGAAGGAGCCCGTCCGGCAGCGAGCCGGTCGTTCGGCGATGGGGCCCGCCGGACATCGGGTCGGTCGGCGGCCGATGGGACCAGGCGTACACCGGGGCGGTCGTTCGGCACCGGGACCCGCGGAACCGGACCGGGCACCCGGACCTCCCGCGGCGATGGGCCCCGCCGCACGGAGGAAGGTTCAGCCGAGGGTAGCGCCGGCTTCGAGCGAGGGCCGCGGACGCGATCTGGCGAGGGCGGGGATCGACGGACGCCTTCTGGCGCCGGACGCCGGTCCTGGGACCCGGACGGGGCTCCGGCTGGGGGGCGGAGCAGCGACCGGACCGCCGAACGACCCGCGCCTAGCCGATCCCGGACCGTGAGGCCCGAAACGGATCGATCCCGGGCCGCGAGGCCTGGCACAGATCGATCCCGGGCCGCGAGGCCTGGCACAGATCGATCCCGGACGTCGGCGCCTGGGACGGATCGATCCCGGACCGCGAGGCCCGGATCGGGTTACGTGCCGCCGCGCGGTCCCCGGGTTCCGGCGGCCGACCGCGACGGCGCGGCGTACCGGCCCCGGGAAGGCGGGCCGCGAGAGAGCGCGCCGCGAGAGAGCGGCCCCCGCCTCCCGGACACGATCAGCGCGGCGCAACTCGACCCCGAGGCACGGGCCCAGCTGAACAGCCTGCCGAACGACCTGGCCGATACCGTGGCCCGTTACCTGGTCGCCGCGGGAATGGCCGACGACCCAGAGCAGGGTTACGAGTACGCCCAGGTCGCGCGGCGCCTAGCCGCCCGGGTCGGCGTGGTCAGGGAGGCGACCGGGATCTCCGCCTACCAGACCGGGCGGTGGGCCGACGCCTTGGCTGAGCTCCGGGCCGCGCGGCGGATGACCGGGCGCGACGATTACGTCCCCCTGATGGCCGATAGCGAGCGCGCCCTCGGCCGGCTGGACCGGGCACTGGCTCTGATCCGCGAGGCCGACACCAGCACGCTCGATCGCGCCACGCAGATCGAGCTGCGCATCGTGGAGTCCGGCATCCGCCGGGATCAGGGGCTCGCCGACGCCGCCGTGGTCGCCTTGCAGGTACCCGAGCTGACCGGCGCGCGGCTGCGCCCCTGGTCCGTGAGGCTCTTCTATGCCTACGCCGACGCGCTGCTCGCGGCCGGGCGCACGGAAGAGGCCAGGGACGCGTTCGCCCGGGCTGCGGCCGCTGATGCTGACGGCGAGACCGACGCGGCTGACCGGCTGGACGAGCTCGATGGTGTGGAGTTCGAGGATCTGGCCGACGAAGCCGAGGACCCGGAGGACGTCACGGCCGATCCGGTCTGAGCGTGTGGCACGGCCCGCCGGGCAAGCGTTGCCCTGCGCGCCCGTCCTCTGACGCTGGACCGAGCGCGGTAACCGCGGGCCAGAATCCTCCAGCCCGGCCAGGATGACCTCGAACACCTGCCTGAACGCCGCGGCTTGCTCGCCATCCATCTGGTCGAAGACCAGCCGCCGGACGGCGTCCACGTGCCCGGGAGCCGCGGACTGGATCGCCGCGCGTCCGGCGCCGGTCAGCACGACCTCCGCGCCACGCCGGTCACCGGCACAGTCCTGCCTCACGACGAAGCCGCGGCGGCTCATGCGGGATAGCAGGTGTGAGAGCCTGCTCTGCTCCCAGTTCAGGGCCAGACCGAGCTGGAAGGGGCGGAGTTTGCCGTCAGGCGCCTCGCTGAGCTGCACGAGTACCTCGTACTCAGGCAGCGAGAGCCCGGAATCCGCCTGGAGCAGCCGGTTCAGCCGGGCGGTCAGCAATGGTCCTGCGCGCAGGTAGGCGCGCCAGGCTCGCTGCTCGTCCGCGCTCAGCCACCGGTCGGCCACAGCTTCATGGTACCGGAATTAATGACGTGTCATATATGTTGGCAGGTGCATGACACGTCATCCATTGGCCAAGCCCGCCAGCACCACGGTCCCGGTTCACCCGCTGCTCGCCGAGCGGTGGAGCCCGCGCGGGTTCGACCGGGCGCATGAGCTCGGTGACCCGGCCCTGACCGCGCTGCTGGAGGCCGCCCGCTGGGCGCCGTCGTCCCAGAACAGCCAGCCCTGGCGATTCCTGGTCACCCGGCGCGGTGAGGATGCCCACGGCCGGCTCTTCGCCGCTCTGGCACCCGGCAACCAGGCCTGGGCCGGGACGGCCAGCGCGCTGGTCCTGGTCGCGGCCCGCACCGCCACCGACGACGGCGGTCCACAGCCCTGGGCCCTGTACGACACCGGGCAGGCCGTCGCCGCGCTGGTCACCCAGGCACAAGCCGACGGACTCTCGGTGCACCAGATGGGCGGTTTTGACACAGCCGCCGTCCGCTCCGAGTTCGGCCTCGACGACACCCTGACCCCGGTTGTCATCCTGGCCATCGGCCGTCGTGACGGTACCGCCGACCTGCCCGAGCCATTCGCCGCACGCGAGGCCGCACCGCGTACTAGGCAGCCGGTCGACGACCTGCTGCTGCCCGCCCGTCCCCAGCCCGAGCTAGCGGCCGCCTAAACAGCACCATCCCATGGGCCGAACGGCTGTCCTGTACCTGTGCGCGCCGCTGGCCGTCGATCCCGGTACCGAGATCATCACCGGGGGCTAAGGCGTTGGGTTCGCGGCCTCGGTCTGGTCCAGCCAGTGCATTATCCCGCTGACGTTGGACGCGCTTCCGCTGATCCGGTCGAACTTCACAGCCAGAGCGGGATCCGCGGCCGGGTCGAAGGCGGCGTAGCGGGCCCTGGTGCGCTCTACCACCATGGCGACGGCGTGGTCTAGGTCGAGGCCCGCCGCGCGTGCCCGCCGCGTCTCCTCCACCCAGAGCCGGATCTCCTCCGCGGACCGGTCCAGTGTCTGTGCCACCTCGGTGACCGGCCCGTAGTGGCTGAACAGCAGCCGGGTGGGCCGCAGCGCGGCGAATCTACGCACTGACGCGAGCGCAATCTCGAGGTCGAAGTCGGGCGGCGGGGTAGCGGGCCGGAGGTCTCCCGTATCCGGGATGTAGACCCCGGCCGCGTCGCCGGTGTACAGGTCCCCGGTGTCGGAGTCGACCAGCCCCACGTGGTGCTTGGCGTGGCCGGGGGAGTAATAGCTGTCCAGGCGGCGGCCGCCGCCGAGATCGACGGTTCCGGTGTCCTCCAGGGCCACGATGCGATCGGCAGGGACGGGCGCGAGCACACCGAAGAAATGGTCGAGCGCGTCGCCGTAGACCATCCGGGCGCTGGCCATGAGCCTGCTCGGGTCGGCGAGATGCCGTGCGCCCCGCTGATGGACGACGATCTGAGCCCCCGGATACAGGGCTGCGATGTCGCCGGCGCCTCCGGCGTGGTCCAGGTGGATGTGCGTCACCACCACGGTGGCGAGATCTGCCGGGCCGATCCCGAGCCGGGCCAGGGCGTCGCGCACCACCGGGGCCGACGGCGCGGTTCCGGTCTCCACCAGGCACGGCCGGTCGCCGCGGATCAGGTAGCCTGCCGTTATCCCGTCGTACCCGGCCATCCGGGTATCGATCTGGAACACCTCATGACCCAGCGGGGTAATGTCTTCGTCCACCGGGTCATTGTCGCAGACGGCCGGCCTCAGTCGGCCGGGCCGAACGTGCGCAGGACCAGCCCGGTACGCGGCTTGGGCCCAAACGACGTGGACTTGCGCGGCACTCGCTCGCCCTGCGCGGCGATCTGGATGACGGCGTCGAACGAGGGCGGGTTGCAGATCACGGCGGTCGCCCCCGTACTGGCCGCCGCGCGCACCGCGTCGGCCGCGTCATGATTGATCAACACGCCGCGCTCGTTGTCGGTGATGCCCCACAGGCGGCCCATCAGCAGCTGCTGCATCACCGACGCGTCCAGGCACCGCCAGGCCGCGGAGGCGCCGGCCGGCATCGACGCCGCGATCTGTACCGGGTCCGGCTGGCTGAGCAGCCAGAAGCCGGGCGCCTCGGCCGAACCGCCGGCCAGCAGGAACGCGGTCCCCTCGCGCCCAGCCGCGGCCAGGCACTCCCGCGCGCGGGCCAGGCTGCAGCCCGCGGGCAGGTCCTGCACCGAGAATGCGGCCTTGGCCAGCTCGGCGGCACGGTCCGGCGGCAAGCCCGGCAGCACCCGGTGGATCGGTCCCAGCCGCGGCGGGTAGGCGTCGGAGTCGACCAGGAACGCCAGCCCATAGTCCCAGGGCCCGGCCTCGAGCCCAGACGCCCGCTTCTCAGCTTGCAGGTCCAGGTAAGCGGCGTACCGGTGGTGGCCGTCCGCGATCAGGGCGCGGCGTCCGGCCAGGTCGGCCACGATGGCGTCCTGTTCGTCGGGATGGCCGAGCCGCCACAGCCGGTGTTTCACTCCGTCCTCGGTGGTGATCGACACGATCGGTGTGTGCTCGGCCGCGACGTGGTCGATGATCTCGGTGGCCGTGGGCCCGGCCTCGTCGGCCCGGGTCCCGGCGCCCTCGCCGTCGTAGATCAGGAAGATCGGCTCCAGGTTGGCCCGCGTCGCCGCCATCAGCGTCTTCCGGTCGGCCACCAGGCCCGGCATGACGCCTTCGTGCGGCAGGATGCCCGCCGTCTTGGGCGAGCCGAGCCGGACCAGGCTGATAATGCCGCGCTGGAGCCACGACGAGGCCTCATCGGCCTGCTCGTACAGGTACAGCGCGGGCATCCGGTCCCTGATCAGCACGCCCGCCGACAGCCACTCGCGCAGCAGGCCGGCCGCGGCCCGGCTCGCACCGGCGTCCTCGCCTGGCAGGATGAGACGGACAACGTTATGCGGGTCGGCCGCCCGCAGGTGCTGGAGGATGCCTCCGCTGATCACGTCGTACGGTGGGGAGGTGACGTTTGCGATGCCGCTCACCCGGTCACGGGCGTAACGGATGCCGCGGAAGGGTGCCAGCACAAGGCCGGAACCAGAGTCGGACGGAAGGGTCTGCACACCATGTCAGAAGGATCGAGCGCGAGCGGTGATTCCCGTCCCGCGGAAAACTTCCCTGGCCAGGCCCTTCCCGAAGGAGATGTGCACGAGTGGTACCGGCGCGGCCTGGAACTTCTCGGCCGCGGCAGCCCCGCCGCCGCGGCCCAGGTACTGCAGCGCGCCTCGACCGCCGAGCCGACCTCCCGCAGCGTGCGGGAGGCTCTGGCGCGGGCCCAGTTCGACGCGGGCCGGTACGCGGAGGCGGCCGACAATTTCCGGATGATCGTGGAGGCGAGCCCCTCGGACGACTACGCGCACTTCGGTCTCGGGCTGGCCCTGGCCAGGACCGGGCACCACGCCGCGGCGGCCGAGTACCTGGCCCTGGCCGCCGCGATGCGACCCGACGCGGCGCATTACACCGAAGCCCTGCGATCGGTCCGCGCCACCCTGCGCGCCCAGGATAAGGCCCGCCAGGCCGGCCCGGCCCGCCAGGCGGGCCCTGCCGCCAGTACGCAGGCCGGGCCCGACACCCCGACGCAGGCTGGCCCCGACGCCACGACGGAAGACAACCGATGACGCCCACGCCGAACGTCCTGCGCGGCAGTACCGAAGCTCTCGATACCGCCTACGACGTCGCGCTGCTCGACCTGGACGGGACCGTCTACCTGAGCGGCGCCGCGATCCCCGGAGCGGCCGAGGCGCTCCGCAAGGCCGCCGCGGCGGGCATGCGCCTGGCCTACGTGACGAATAACGCCTCCCGCACGCCCGCCGCCATCGCCGCGTTGCTCACCAGCTTCGGCGTCCCGGCCGCCGCGCAGGACGTGGTGACCTCCGCCCAGGCTGCCGCGCGGATGCTCGCCGAGCGCCTCCCGCCGGATGCTCCGGTCCTGGTGGTCGGGGGCAGCGGCCTGCGGATGGCGCTGCGGGAACGCGGCCTGCGCCCGGTGAGCACCGCCGCCGACCAGCCACGGGCCGTGGTTCAGGGCTATTCGCCCGACATCACCTACTCGCTGCTGGAGCAAGGCGGCCTAGCGGTCGCCGCAGGCGCTCTGTTCGTCGCGTCCAACGCCGATCTCACGCTGCCGACCCGTCACGGCATTCAGCCAGGAAACGGGTCGTTCATCCAGGTGATCGCCACCGCGACCGGAGTAAGGCCGCTGGTAGCGGGCAAGCCCGAGCCGCCGCTCCACCATGAGTCGATGCTGCGGACCGGCGCCAAGCGCCCGCTGGTCGTCGGCGACCGGCTTGACACCGACATCGAGAGCGCGCAGCGGGTCGACACGGACAGCCTGCTCGTGCTGACCGGAGTGACCAGCCCGGCGGAGGCCATCCTCGCGCCACCCTCGCAGCGCCCCACCTACCTGGCCGAGGATCTGGCCGGGCTGCTCGAACCGCATCCCGAGGTCACCCGCCAGGACGGGATATACCGCTGCGGCGAATGGACGGCCAGCCGGGACGGGGACCGGCTGGAGCTGGCCGGCGGCGGGGCACGCATCGATGGCCTGCGCGCGTTGTGCGCGGCGGCCTGGGCCGGCGACGACGTCACCGCGGAATCGGCCCGCGCCGCGGCCCAGCGCCTGGACGCCGCCCGCTGAAGCGCCGTCCGCTTAAAGCACGGCCCGCTGAAGCGCCGTCCGCTTAAAGCACGGCCCGCTGAAGCACCGCCCGCCGAGGTCCCGGCACACACCCGAACCTCGCCACCCCGCGGTCACGCGCCGTGTATGCTATCGGCCATGCCAGGCCGCGCAGTCCGCGAATACGGCGACCACTCGGGTGTCGCCGCCCTGATGCTGCGCGTGTCCTGTCCTTCGTGTTGTTGCTGACAACGACTCTCAGCTGACCGTTGTCGCCGCCGGGGCTCATCGTCGCCCCATGAAGCTCACGAAGGATGTTCCGTTGACCGCCGACATGTCTGTCGCTCCGGAGATCGCCAGGCTCGCCGAAGCCGTCCTGCTCGTCCCTGTGCAGCCCGCCGCATCCGCAGCATCCGCCGCACAACAGCCTGATTGCCCGGAAGGCCACGCCGGGAACACGCTGACGCTCGGCACCCTCGCTCGCCGGCTGCGGTCAATCGCGGCCACCCCCGAGCGCTGGTGGGGCCTGGTCCGCTTCGAGCCGGGCCGTTCGGTCCAGATCACGGTGGAAGAGTGCGCGGCCTACCGGGCCTGGCTCGTTATCCTGCCGCCCGGCGACGCCGGGCAGAGCTGCGACTGCGACGTGGCCACGATGATCGCCGGCGAGGCGACCGAGGGCACGCCGGCCAGCGGGGTGCTGCGCCCCGGCCCGGTCCGGGTGCACGGCGAGCGGCACCGCCTGTACGGCCGGGGTGCGGGTTATTCGATCAGCCTTCATGCCCGTGCTCACCGGCCGGCCATGAAGAAGTAATAGGCTGAACGGGCCGTGGTGGCACTTTTCGGACGGTGCCACCAGAGAGGACTCATCCGATGATTGAGGTACGGGGGCTCGTTAAGCAGTACGGCGCCAAGATCGCCGTCAACGACCTGTCATTCGACGTGGAGCCGGGTCACGTGACCGGCTTCCTCGGCCCGAACGGTGCGGGCAAGACCACCACCATGCGGCTGATTCTCGGCCTCGACTACCCGGACGCCGGAACGGCCAAGATCCACGGCAAGCGGTACGCGGGCCTGGCCTATCCGATGCGCGAGGTGGGCGCGCTGATCGACGCCAAGGCCGTGCACGGCGGCCGGTCCGCCTACAATCACCTGCTCTGCCTGGCCCAGACCAACAACCTGCCCAAGCGCCGGGTGGGCGAGGTGCTCGAGCTCGTCGGGCTGACCGACGTGGCGCGCAAGCGCGCCAAGGGCTTCTCGCTCGGCATGGCGCAGCGGCTCGGCATCGCCGGCACCCTGCTCGGCGACCCGGCCGTGCTCATGTTCGACGAGCCGGTCAACGGGCTGGATCCCGAAGGGATCCTGTGGATCCGGAACCTGATGAAGGCGCTGGCCGGCGAAGGCCGGACGGTGTTCGTCTCCAGCCACCTGATGTCGGAGATGGAGAACACCGCGGATCACCTGATCGTGATCGGCCGCGGCAGCCTGCTGGCCGACTGCACCATGGAGGAGTTCATCGCGCGCAGCTCCGGCCAGACCGTCCGGGTGCGCACCCCGCAGCCCGACGTGCTGGCCAAGGCGGTGTCGGAGGCGGTCCCCGAGGCCACCACGGCGGGCCTCGCCGGGGTCAGGCCGACGGCCAGCACCGAGGCGGACGGCTCGCTGACCGTGCACGGGCTCACCGCGGCCCAGGTCGGCGATCTCGCGTTCGATCACGGCGTGCGGCTGCACGAGCTGACCGTGGTCCGGGCCTCTCTCGAGGCGGCCTTCATGGAGCTGACCGCCGACAGCGTGGAGTTCCGGGCCGGCCAGGAACAACCCGTCCCGGTCAGCGAAGGGGTGATCTGAGATGGCGGTCACGATGGAGTCCCAGCGAATCCTTAGCGCGCTGCCGCCGGTCTCCGGGCGGGCCGGCCTCGGTGGCACGCTGCGCTCCGAATTCACCAAGATCCGCTCGGTCCGCTCCACCTACTGGACACTGCTCGTGCTGCTGGTGGTCAGCGTCGGGATCGGGGCGGCCATCACCGCCGGGACGGCGGCCAACTGGTCGCACATGGCGCCCTCGGATCAGGCCTCTTTCGACCCGACCCAGGCCAGTGTGGCCGGTCTGTTCTACCTGGGCCAGCTGGTCATCGTGGTGCTTGGCGCGATGACGCTCACCGCCGAGTACTCCACCGGGATGATCCGCACCTCGCTGACCGCGATGCCTAGGCGTCCCGTGGTCTACGCCGCCAAGGTCATCGTCTTCGGCGTCGTTGCCCTGGTGGTCACGTTCATTGCCGCGTTCATCTCGTTCTTCCTGGGCCAGGCGCTGCTGTCCAGCACGCACGACACCGCGACCCTGTCCCAGCCGAACGTACTGCGCGCGGTGGTCGGCAGCGCGTTGTACGTGACCCTGTGCGGCCTGTTCGCGTTCGCGGTCGGGGCCATCCTGCGGCACACCGCGGGCGCCATCACGGCGGTGATCGGGGTGCTGTTCGTGATCCCGATCCTCGCGCACCTGCTGCCGCAGAGCTGGTACCAGGACGTGGCCAGGTGGCTGCCGGATGCCGCGGGCCGGGCCCTGTCGGTTACGGTCGGACCGCCGCCGCCGTACTTGTTCTCGGCCTGGAACCAGTTCGCCGTGTTCGCCGTCTACACCGCGGTCCTGCTCGTGGTCGGCGCCGTCCTGTTCCGCAAGCGGGACGCATGACCAGGGACGCCTAACCGCTGATAACGGCAGCGTCAGGATCTCGTGGCCGTCCTCGGTGACCAGGATGGTGTGCTCGAACTGCGCCGTACGCCGCCGGTCCTTGGTCACCGCCGTCCAGCCGTCCGGCCAGACGTCGTAGTCGATCGCGCCCAGGGTGAGCATGGGCTCGATGGTGAACGTCATCCCGGGTTCCATGATCACGTCGCTGTGCGGGTCGTCATAGTGCGGCACGATCAGGCCCGAATGGAACGTCCGGCCGATCCCGTGTCCGGTGAAGTCCCGCACCACCCCGTAGCCGAACCGCCGTGCGTACGACTCGATCACCCGGCCGACGGCGTTCAGCGGGCGGCCGGGTGCCACCGCGCGGATGCCGCGCATCATCGCCTCGTGCGTGCGCTCGACCAGCAGCCGCGACTCCTCGTCCACGTCACCGGCCAGGAACGTCGCGTTGGTGTCGCCGTGCACGCCGCCGAGGTACGCGGTGATGTCAATGTTGACGATGTCGCCGTCGTTGATCAACGTGTCGTCGGGGATCCCGTGGCAGATTACCTCGTTCAGCGAGGTGCACAGCGACTTCGGGTAACCGCGGTACCCGAGCGTGCTGGGGTAGGCACCGTGGCTGATCAGGAAGTCGTGGCCTACCTGGTCCAGGTAATCGGTCGTGACGCCTGGGGCCACAGCGGCACCGACCGCCTCCAGCGCCTGGGCGGCCAGCTTGCCGGCCACCCGCATTCGCTCGATGATTTCGGGCGTCTTGACGTCCGGCTCCCCGGTCCTGGGGTGCTTCTTGCCCACGTACTCCGGCCGCGGGATGTCCGCGGGAACCTGGCGGGTGGGTGAAAGCCGGCCCGGATGAAGCACTGTCGCCATGCTTTGGGAGTCTAATGTGCATGGACAACGAGAAGCGATGGTGGTACAGCCTTACGCGCCACACCGTGGAAGACGACGACGGACCCACCCCGGGCAAGGACCGGCTGGGCCCCTTCCCCACCCCGGAGGCCGCGGCCCGCGCGCTGGAGACCGCCCAGCGTAGGAACGAGGAATGGGACGCGCAGGACTAAGCTGAAGGCGTGAACGAACACCTCCCTCCCGCTGCCGAGGCGCGGATGCAGGAGATCCGGCGCAGCGGCACGTGGGGCTCGGCGCTGACCTCGGATGAGTTCGCCGCGATCCGCAGCGTCGGCTTCGAGCCGGTCGGCCAGGTGCTCGGCGCGGCCGTGTACAACATCGGCTACACCGGCGGCTACAACTGCCCGGGCGCCTGGGGGTCCTGGGGCTACGGGGTTCCCGCGCGGACCGTGACCCAGGTCTCCAGCCAGGGCGGCTTCGGGTCATTCGCCCCGCTGGTCCAGACGATGTACCAGGCGCGGCACAAGGCCATCGACCGGATGACCACCGAGTGCGACCAACTCGGCGGGCACGGCGTGGTCGGCGTCCTGCTGAGCATCGGGCCGTTCCCGGCCGGCGGGCTGGAGTTCAAGGCCATCGGCACCGCCATCCGTGCGCCCGGGGTGCCGCCCCTGGCCAACTGGAACAAGGACTCCTCCGGCCGCCGCCGGACGCCGTTCACCTCCGACCTTTCCGGGCAGGATTTCGCCAAGCTGATCATGAAGGGCTGGGTGCCCGCCGGCTTGGCCCTTGGCATTTCGATCGGCTCCCGGCACGACGACTGGCTGACCGTCGGCCAGACGCGCTGGGGATCCGGGAACGCCGAGGTGGTTGGCTACACTGAGCTGGTCAACGACGCCCGGCACGACGCCCGCCAGCAGCTGGAACGCGACGTCCGCCGGCTCGGCGGCGAGGGCGTGGTGATCGCCACCATGGACATCCGGGTCCGCGAACGGGAATGCCCGGCCATGGAAGGCCGCCGCGACCACGTCGTGGAGGCCACCACCATCGGCACCTCGATCGCCAGGTTCACGCACGCGGAACAGCAGCACAGCCGCCCGACGCTGGCCGTCATGTCCCTCGACCCCCAGCGCCGCCAGGCCGCCAGAATCCGGATATAGGAGACAGCATGACCGACCAGGGGAACATCGCCACCGAGCTGGATGCTGCCGGGGTCCCGCAGGATGCCATGCGCCGCCTGGCCGAGCTGGAGCCTGGCCGGGCCGGCTCGATCTTCACCTCCGACCTGTCGGTCAACGAGTTCCTGCTGGTCCGGGAGGCCGGGTTCCGGCCGCTCGGCCTGGTGCTGGGCAGCTCGATCTACCACGTCGGGCTGCAGGTCGGCCGGTGGGGCCGCAACCAGGAACTTGACGTGCTGTCCCAGGCCATGTACCACGCGCGCGAGCTGGCCATGACCCGGATGGAGGCCGAGGCCGACGCGCTGCGCGCCGACGGGATCGTCGGTGTCCGGCTGGACGTGGAGATGAAGGAGTTCGGCGCCGACATCGCCGAGTTCATCGCGGTCGGCACGGCGGTCAAGGCCGAGGAGGGCGCCGGCGGCGGGGGCGTGGACAACTGGCGCAACAACAAGAACCAGCCGTTTACCTCGGACCTGTCCGGCCAGGACTTCTGGACGCTGATCCGGGCCGGCTACGCGCCGCTCGGCATGGTGATGGGCACGTGCGTGTACCACATCGCGCACCAGAAGCTCGGCACCAAGATGGGCAACATCGGCCGCAACGTGGAGATCGAGCAGTTCACCCAGGCCCTCTACGACGCCCGCGAGCTGGCCATGAGCCGGATGCAGGCCGAGGCCGAGGCGCTGCACGCGGAGGGCATCGTCGGCGTTCAGCTGCGCCAGCACAGCCATACCTGGGGCTCGCACACCACCGAGTTCTTCGCCATCGGCACCGCCGTGCGCCCGCTGCGCCCCGACCACATCATCGAGCGCCCCACCATGGTCCTGACCCTGGACGCCTGACCGGCGGAGTCCGCTAGGCGGGGCCCTCTAGGATGGCGGCCCGCTCACCACGTCCAGCAGGTGCGCCACCCGGTCCTTCAGCCCGCGCACGCCCGGGCGGTACCGCTGGTAACCGGGGGTGCCCGGCCGCCCGACGCGCCCGTCTCCGCTGGCCACCCCGAAGTCCCCGTCCCGGCCCAGCTCGCCGCAGGCCGCGCTGACCAGGTGCTGAGCGGCCCCGAATGACATCATCCCGGGCACGCCCGGCCCCGGCGCGATCGTCATCGCCTCGTGGGCCAGCGCGTCAAGCTCCGGATCACCCTGGTCGAGCGCGAAGATCGTGGCCCCGTCCCGCCGCGCGTCGCTGACCCGCTCGAGCAGCGGGACCGGCGCGGTGGCCGGCGTCACGACGAACACTGTCTCGCCCCGCCGGGCCGCCTCCAGCCGCTCCAGGCCGACCCGCAGGTGCGGCGGCGCGCCCTCCGGGACCTCCCAGCGCACCAGCGTGGGCATCAGCTCGGGGATCCCGGACAGTCGGCTTTCCTCGTCCAGGTGCGCGGTAAGGTGCCAGGGCTCTTCGGCGGGCGTGCCGACCAGCAGCAGTCCTCCCGGCGTCCGCGTCGCCTTCCGCAGCTCGCGCGCGAAGGCGCGGGTCCGGTCGAGCCATCCGGTGGGGGCTAGAAGCGCACGGAGAGTGGCCACTTGGTTGGCGTCCACGTATCTATGGTGCCCCCTGAAGGTACTTGCGCGCAGCCATATCGGCACGCAGGGTTGCGATCCGAACGAACGTGCAGGTACCGCACCCATGGGTCCAGGTCCCGCGCGTCGGGCGGATCGGGAGGTCTGGCAGTATCAGTCCATGACTGAGCGCGAAGCCCCGCCCGTCGACGGCCTGGTCATCGGCATCCTCGGCGGCACCGGGGACCAGGGCCGCGGCCTGGCCTTCAGGTTCGCGCGGGCCGGGCACCCGGTGATCATCGGCTCCCGCAGCGAGGAACGGGCCCGGACCGTGGCCAGCCTGCTCGGCCATCACGTCCAGGGCATGGCCAACCGCGACACGGCCCGGGAGGCGAGCGTGGTCATCGCCGCGGTTCCCTTTGAAGGCCACGGCGCCCTGCTGGCCCCGCTCGCGCCCGAACTGGCCGACAAGATCGTGGTCGACTGCGTGAACCCGCTGGGCTTCGACGACCGCGGCGCTTACCCGCTGCCCGTCCCGGAGGGCAGCGCCGCCGAGCAGGCCGCCGCGCTGCTCCCGGACAGCCGGGTGGTCGCGGCGTTCCACCACGTGTCGGCGGTCCTGCTGCTCGACCCGGAGGTGGAGAGCATGGACCTGGACGTGCTGGTGCTGGGCGATGACCGCACCTCTACCGACGTGGTGCAGGCCCTGGCCGCCCGGATCCCCGGCGTGCGCGGCGTCTATGCGGGCCGCCTGCGCAACTGCGCCCAGATCGAGGCCCTCACCGCCAACCTGGTCTCCATCAACCGCCGCTACAAGGCGCACGCCGGAATCCGGATCACCGACATCTAAGACCTTTTACCGAACGGACCGTGGCTCTCGCCCCCCGGACGCCGCCCGCGCCGGGCCGGGACGAAGCCGATAAAATGGACACCAGCCGTAGCCAGCCCGTGGTGTGCACGCCGCCATCTCGTGGTCTTCATCGACACATCATCCGCACGCAACGACCCGTCCAGCAGTCGGCCGGTCTGGGCGGCAACGATGTGATGCCAGCCGGGGAAGGAACACGATGCCGCCGACGAAGAAGAACAAGAAGGGCAGCCGGCGCGGAAACCCCGCGGCCCGGGCGGCTCAGCCGCGGCCCCGGCGCGGCGCCGACCCGGCTGGCGGGCCCCCCGGCTCGGCGCAGGCCCAGAACGTCCCGCCCGGCCTGACCTCAGCCAAGCAGGCGCCCCCTGGCCAGGCTCCGGTCAAGACGCCGGGCCAGAACCTGCCCGCGGGCCTGGTGGCGGCCAAGAATTCCCCGGCCGGCCTGGACCTGGGAACGGCCGGGTACGCCAAGCTGGTCCCGCTGGCAAACGGGCCAGCCGCGCCGGCCCCCGCCCCGGCGGCCGCCGAACCCGAGACGACGCCCGCCGACCCCGCGGACGACGTGCCCAAGTGGGCCGCGAAGGCGGTTGAGGATCTGCTCACCCCGACCTACTGGCTCGACCCCGGCGAGTCCGGTGAGCCGTTCAGCGCGACGATCCGCTTCTCCGGCCGCCGGACCGACGTGACCGGGAAGCCCCATCCCCGAGACTCCTTCTGGCAGGAGGAAACCGTCGACGGGATCATCCCGGGCAGCGGCCCGGTCGCCATCACCGCGGAGGTCCGCGGCATCAACCCGGGCGAATGGACGGTGACCGCGCGATCGGTCGCGCGGGTCGGCGGCCGGTCCTACCGGTCCTATCCGCCTCCCGGGCATGACCCGGTCGGCGTCTACCGGGTGCCCCCGCCCCGGCGGGTGGTGATCCCGGCGGAGGCCCCGGCCACCGTCCATAGCTCGACGCTGCTGCGCAGCAAGGTGCCCGGAGTCGTGCGGTTCGCCTACGCGACCCTGGTCGGCCTGGGCGTCCTGGTCGGCCTGGGCCTGGAAGCGCTGCTCCTGAACCATGGCCACTACGCGCTGTTCCGCCCGATGCTGTTCTCGGTGATCGCCATCATCGCGGGCGTGATCGGCGGGAAGGGCTGGTACGTCGCGGTGCACCGCGGCAAGAAGTTCGACGGCTGGTGCATCCAGGGCTTCGTGGCCGGGGCGGCGGTGGTGGTCGCCGCGGCCGCCCTCGCGGGGCCGGGCATCCCGGCCGGGGCCTACCTGGCCGCGGCCGCGCCCGCCCTGCTCATCGGCATGGCCATCGGCCGGCCGGGGTGCTTCTGGGCCGGCTGCTGTACCGGGCGGCCCACCGCGGCCCGCTGGGGCGTCTGGTCCTCGGACCGCCGGCTGGGCTGCCGCCGGGCGCCCGCCCAGCTGCTGGAGGCGCTGTCCGCGCTGATCAGCGGGGGAGCGGTCCTGATCGTCGTGCTGGTCGACGGGCTCGCGCGGTCCGGTCCCGTGGCCGTCGTCGGGCTGGCCGCTTACACGCTGGCCCGGCAGTTCATTCTCGGCCTGCGGGCCGAGCCGCGGGTGTGGCCGTACGGCCGCCGGGTGACCGGCGCGATCGCCGCCCTAGCCCTCATCGCCGGCCTCATCCTGCTCGCCAAGTAAGCCCGCTCCCCGCTTGCGCGGCTGATTCCGGCCGCCAGCGCCCCGGATTGACGGGCCGCCCGTACCAGGACCCGGCCACAGTGCTTGGATTGGCTGAAAGCAATTACATGCAACGGCGAGACGGGACAAGCCCGCGGAGGTTGGCGTGGATATCGGAATCGGCCTGCCCAACACGGTCCCCGGCACCGAAGGCCGGACGCTCGTCGACTGGGCCAGGCACGCCGAGGAAGCCGGGTTCAGCTGTCTGGGTACGATCGGCCGGCTCGTGTACCCGAACTACGAGGAACTGATCGCCCTCAGCGCCGCCGCCGCGGTCACCAGCCAGATCCGGCTGACCACGAGCGTGCTGCTGGCGCCGCTCTACACGAACTCGGCGTTGTTCGCCAAGCAGGCGGCCTCGCTCGACCGCCTCTCCGGCGGGCGCCTGGTCCTGGGCCTGGGCCTCGGCGGGCGGGAGGACGACTTCGCGGCCAGCGGGGTGAGCACCCAGGGCCGCGGACGGCGGCTGGAAGAGCAGATCGCCATGATGAGGCGGGTCTGGTCCGGTGAGGAGTTCGGCTACGCCGGCGCGATCGGGCCCGAGCCCGCCCGGCCCGGCGGCCCCGAGATCATCCTGGGCGGCGCCACCGAGGCCACCTTCGATCGGGTCGCCCGGATCGCCGACGGCTGGATCATGGGCGGCGGCACGCCGGACATGTTCGCCCAGGCCGCGGCGGGCGTGGACAAGGCCTGGCAGGACGCGGGCCGCCGGGGCCGGCCGCGCAAGCTCACCCTGGCCTACTTCGGGCTCGGACCCGAGGCTCGCAGCCAGGCGGAGGGCTACCTCCTGCACTACTACGGCTGGCTCGGCGATATCGCCAACATGATCGCGGGGGGCGCGGCGGTCAGCCCGGAGATGGTCAAGTCCTACGTCGCGGCGTTCGAAGCCAGCGGCTGCGACGAGATCATCTTCGTCCCCACCGCGTCCCGGCTCGACCAGGTATCCCTGCTCGCCGAGGCGATCGCCTGACCGAAGGCCGGCGTAGGCAGTGTTGGCTCGCGGGGGGACGACCCCCCGCACCCCCCGGCTAAGCTTGAGGCATGGGGTTCGAGCACATCCTGGTTGAGCGGTCCGGCGAGTTCGCCACCATCACGATGAACCGGCCGCAGCGGCGCAATGCCCTGTCGCTGGAGCACATGCGCGAGCTGATCGCCGCGTTCGCCGAGGTCGGGAACAGCGACGCCCTGGGCATCGTGCTGGCCGGCCGCGGGCCGGTGTTCAGCGCCGGGCACGACTTCGCCGATGTCGCCGACGCTGACCTGCTCGGTGTCCGCTCCTTGCTGATGACCTGCACCGAGCTGATGACGCTGATCCAGCAGGTGCCCCAGCCGGTCGTGGCGCGCGTGCACGGACTGGCCACGGCGGCCGGATGCCAGCTGGTGGCCAGTACCGACCTGGCCGTGGCCAGCGAAGACGCCGGCTTCGCCGCGCCCGGCGGCAAGGGCGGCTGGTTCTGCCACACCCCGATGGTGGCCATCGCCCGGAACGTCGGCCGCAAGCGGGCCGTGGAGATGGCCATGTCGGGCGACGTCATCGACGCGCGCACCGCGCTGGACTGGGGGCTGGTCAACCGGGTCGTGGCGGCCGCGCAGCTCGACACCGCCGTCCAGGATCTCCTGGAGCGGGTCACCCGCGGGTCGGCGGACAGCAAGGGCATAGGCAAGCAAGCGCTGTACGCCCAGATCGACCTGGACCAGCCCAAGGCTTACGCCTACGCCATCGAGGTCATGGCCGCGACCAGCCAGCTCCCCGACGCGCGGGAGGGAATGCGGGCGTTCCTGGACAAGCGCAAGCCGCACTGGCGCCGCGGCCGCGAGTAAGCCTGATGATCCGGGAAGACCACCCGATTACCGGCGGCGGCCGCTATTTTAGGTATTTCCCGAGTTACCCCCGGTAATCTGTGGACGGGCTGTGAATAATTCCGTGGATAACGACCATCACTTGCGGAAAACTGCCCGCGATCTGTGGAGATAATGTGGATACCGGAAAGAATAAAAATAGCTGGCGGAAAGCTCTTGCGTCACGCTCGCTGACGCGATAGAAATACTTTCACCGTTGGAAACGGGCACCATCCGGGGGAAACTCCGGGAGGCGGGAAAGACCGGGAAACCGGGCTTTCGCACCGGTGCCTGGCCCTGGCGGGCGGCCCGTAGGGCCAGCAAGGCCGGGTGACTGGTCGGCCTGGCACGGCGGTGCCGACGAGGCCCCCTCCATCTCATACATGGAGGGGGCCTCGTTCAACCTCGTTTATGTCTAGCCCATCGGGTAACGGTGGAAAGGGACGGCGTATTCACACCCGGCCCCCAGCCCGACGTAGCCCGCCATGTTACGCAGGAACTCGTCGGGATCGAACTCGCGGCCGAGACCGTCGATATAGGCCTGGTGCTCGCGCAGCGACGCGATACCCGCGTCAATGGTGGCGGTCACATCCGCGAAGTGAGTCGGGTTGCCCGTCGTGGCCACGTAGGCGTCCCGGATGCCGGTGCACGGCGGCCCGGCCTCGGGGAACACCCACCCGTTCGCAGCGTCCCGGCAGGCATCCAGCACGGCCAGCCCGACGGCGCGATGGTCGGCGTGGTTGACCGGACCCTCGTCGCCCCAGGTGAGGTCGAAGCTGGTCGTGATGACGACCTGGGGATCCAGCATGCGGAACACCCTGGCCAGATCACGCCGCAGCGGCACTCCGTACTCGACCAGCCCGTCGGGATGGTCGTCGAGGAAGATCACCTTGCTCACGCCCACCACCTGCGCGCTGCGCCGTTCCTCCTCCATCCGCAGCGGCCCGACCTGGTCCGGGGGCATGCCCGCGATGCCAGCCTCGCCCTTGGTGGCCAGTAGGTAGCTCACCTGCTTCCCCTGCCTGGTCCAGCGCGCAATGGCGGAGGCCACGCCGTACTCCAGATCGTCGGGGTGCGCTACCACCGCGACGGCCCTGTCCCAGTCCTCCGGCATCGGCTCCATCGCCAGCCCCTTTCTCCTCGTCCGGTACTGCCGCAACTGTGCCACACCATGAGAGGCTGATGGACCTGGGCCGGGCCCGTGCGCTCAGCGGTATGAGTGCTCCTCGTCCGGGAAGGCCCCCGAGGTGACGTCCTTGGCGAACGCGGTAGCGGCCTGGCCGAGGATGCTGGCCAGGTCGGCGTACTTCTTGACGAATTTGGCGGTGCGGGGGGACAGGCCCGCCATGTCCTGCCAGACCAGCACCTGGGCGTCGCAGGCCGGGCCGGCCCCGATGCCGATGGTGGGGATGGTCAGGGCCTGGGTCACCTGGGCGGCCAGCGAGGCCGGGACGCACTCGAGCACCACAGAGAACGCGCCGGCCGCCTGCAGGACCTTGGCGTCGTGCAGCAGCCGCTCCCCGTCCTCGCCACGGCCCTGGACCCGGTAGCCGCCGAAGGCGTTGACCGATTGCGGGGTCAGGCCGAGGTGCGCCATCACCGGGATGCCGGCCGCGACCAGCTCCTCGACCTGGTGCGCGACGCGCTGCCCGCCTTCGAGCTTGACCGCGTGCGCGCCGGTCTCCTTCAGGAAGCGGGTCGCGGCGGCCAGGGCCGCACCCGGGGAGGCCTGGTAGGAACCGAACGGCAGGTCGGCCACGACCAGGGCCCGGCTGCTGCCGCGCACCACGGCGGCGGTCAGCGGGATCAGGTCATCGACGGTGACCGGGATGGTGGTGTCGTGACCGTAGACCACCATCGCGGCCGAATCGCCGACCAGCAGCACCGGAATCCCGGCCTGGTCGAAGATCCTGGCGGTGAGCGCGTCGTACGCGGTGAGCATCGGCCATTTCTCGCCGCGAGCCTTGGCGGCGGCGATGTCGCGGACGGTGACCCGGCGCCCGGTGCCGGTCCCGCCGTACAGTGGTTCGGGGGTGGTCCGCTGTCCTGTCGCGGCCACATTCTCTTCTGACATAGTCACCAGCCTCCATGTCTCGTGTCGCCCTCGCGGCGTACCCGGACGTGATCAATGATGGCACGCGCGCCAGGTGCGCTGGTATAGCCAGCCGGCTCTGGAAGACTCCGGCTCTGGAAGACTTGGGCGATGACCGATTTCGCGGATATGGACCGGCTGGCGGCGACCTATCAGCAGCGCGGCGGGCAGCCCGGGCTGGCCTACGGGATCGTACTGGACGGCGAGCTCGTGCACGCGGCCGGGCTCGGCCAGCGGCACCTCGGCGGGCCCGCGCCGGACGCCGGGACCGTCTTCCGGATCGCCTCGATGACCAAGAGCTTCACTGCGTCCGCGATCCTCGCGCTGCGTGATGACGGTCTGCTGAAGCTCGACGACACGGCCGAGGAGTACGTTCCCGAGCTGCGCGGCTGGCCTTCGCTGACGCCGGACTCGGTCCGCGTGTCGATCCGGCACCTGCTCACCATGACGGGCGGCTTCCCGACCGACGACCCGTGGGGCGACCGGCAGCAGGGCCTTCCGCTGGAGGACTTCGCCCGCTTCCTGTCCGGCGGCGTGCGCTTCAACTGGGCGCCGGGTACCCGGTTTGAGTACTCCAACCTCGGTTACGCGATCCTGGGCCGGGTCATCACCGCCGTCACGGGCGCGGCATACCCGGACTACATCCGCCATCGCCTGCTCCACCCGCTCGGCATGATGCGCTCCGGGTATGAGGCGGAGGAGTTCGAGACGCCCGGTCTGCTGGGCACCGGGGCCGCGGGCACCGCCCGCGGGTACCGTCGCACGCCCGACGGCTGGGCGGAGGTGGGGTTCGACGCGGCCGGGGCGTTCGCCCCGATGGGCGGGATCTTCAGCTGCGTGACGGACCTCGCTCGCTGGGTGACCGGCTTCGCCGCCGCCTTCCCGCCCGGTAAGCCCGAGACCGGCAGCGCGCACCCAATACGCCGGGCCACCCGGCGGGAAATGCAGCTGCCGCAGGTCCTGACCGGCTGGGACAAGCCGGCCGCCTTCCCTGGCGACGCGGCGCCCGCGCCGTCGGCCTACGGGTTCGGGCTGTTCGTGGAGGAGCACCCGGCCTTCGGCCGGATCGTCAGCCACAGCGGCGGGTACCCGGGGTTCGGCAGCAACATGCGCTGGCATCCGGCCTCGGGCACCGGCGTGATCGCGCTCGGCAACAGCACCTACGCCGGCATGATGACGCTGGCCACCCGGTTGCTGGACGCGGCGCTACGGCACCGTGAGCCCGCCGGGCACGGCTACAGGGTGGCGCTCGCTCCGGTGGGGCATCACGGGGCCGGGCCCTGGCCGGAGACGCTGGCCGCGCGGGAGGCGGTCAGCAGCCTGCTGCGGTCCTGGGACGATACGCAGGCGTCCCGGCTGTTCTCGCCCAACGTGGCCCAGGACGCGCCGTTTGACGAACGGCAGCAGGTCATCGCGATGATCCGGGAGCGCATCGGGGACTTCGGTGACGATGGCGGCCGCGGCCCCGAGTTCGACACGCCCGCGCACTGCCGGTGGTGGCTGGCGGGGGAGCGCGGCGTGGTCCAGGCGCAGATCCAGCTCAACCCGGAACGCCCGCCCCGCGTGCAGTCCCTCACGCTGGCCGTGCCGCCCGCGGCGGGCTCGCCGCTGGGTGACACGCTGGCCGCGCTCGTGGCCTGGCTGAACGGCACCGACCGCGACTGGCCGGACTCCATCCCGGTCGCCGAGACGGTGGACACCGGCCTGCTGGCTCGCCGTCTCCGGATGGCCGCGGTCTGGGCCGGACCGGCCCGCCTCGGTGCGTACCGGGCCGGCGACGGCGCCGCCTCGGTGGTCGTGGAACTGGCCGGCGAGCACGCCACGCTCATCCTGACCCTGGTCGTCGACCCGGCCTCCGGCGTGCTCCGCCAAGCCGACGTACTCCCCTAAAGAAGGTCCTCATGATCGTGGGTCGTTTTGGGCAAATAGCGCCCGTTTTGACCCATGATCATGGTGGCGCCCCGGTGGGCTGAGCGCTCTGTTTCGATGATCGTGGCCAGTTTGGGCCGGATGGCGTCGCTTTCTGGCCACGATCATGGTTGCGCAAGCGCGCACCACGTTCCGTTCGGTCCGTAAGAAGACAGTGCCTCAGCGGGACCCGCAGCGAGCCGCGCCCGCCAGCCGAATGTGACCTGGACCACATAGCCGCAGCGCGGAAATAGATTCCGATACGAGACTGTTCCGTATCGATAGTAGCGGCGCCTCAAGGCCCTGATCGTGGCAACACACCGATGGTCCCGGGCCTTCCCGGTTCCGCGCTCGGACTTCCCCGGGGTCGCCCTCGGGGGCGATACATCAAGTGATCCGGAAGGGGCACATGGACACGCAGACGATTTACCGTCGCCGCTGGATCATCCTCAGCGTGCTGATCGTCGGGCTGCTCGCCATTGTCATCGACAACACGGTGCTCAACGTGGCGCTGAAGACTATCGCCGAGCCGCACGGGGGCCTCGGCGCTAGCCAGAGCCAGCTCGAATGGGCGATCAACTCCTACACCCTCGTCTTCGCCGGCCTGCTGTTCACGTTCGGCGTGATCGGCGACAAGGTCGGCCGCAAGCGCATGCTCATTATCGGGCTCGCGCTGTTCGGCATCGCCTCGCTGCTCTCGGCCTACTCACGGACGCCCGAGCAGCTGATCTTCGCGCGGGCCGCGATGGGCCTGGGCGGCGCGGCCGTCATGCCGCAGACGCTTTCCATCATCTCCAACGTCTTCGAGCCCGCCGAGCGGCCGCGCGCCATCGGCCTGTGGGCCACGGCGGTCGGCATCGGCATCGCCACCGGCCCGGTGCTCGGCGGCCTGCTGCTCGACCACTTCTGGTGGGGTTCGGTCTTCCTGATCAACGTGCCGGTGACCGTCATCGGCGCCATCGCCGTCGCGATCCTGGTGCCGGAGTCCCGCAACCGCGAAGCCGGCGGGATCGACTACGTGGGCGTGCTGATGTCCATCGCGGGCCTGGTGTCGCTGGTGTACGGGATCGTCCAGGGCGGCGACGGCGAGTCGTGGCTAAGCCTGGGGGTGCTCGGCCCGATCGTCGGCGGCCTGGTCATCCTCGCGGCCTTCGCTGTCTACGAGGCGCGGATCCAGCACCCGTCGCTGGACGTGCGGCTATTCCGCGACCGGCGGCTGTCCGCCTCGGTCGGCGCGCTTGGCCTGGTGTTCTTCGGCATGGGCGGCGTCTTCTTCTTCACCAGCTTCTACCTGCAGAACGTCCGGGGTTACACTCCGCTGGCCGCGGGCCTGCTGACCGTGCCGTTCGCGGCCGGGCAGATGCTCATGTCGCCGCGCAGCGCCCGCCTGGTTCAGCGTTACGGGGCTAAGGCGGTCGGCGCGACGGGCATGTTCGTCATGGCCGCCGCCATCGCGGGCTACGCCACCCTCGGCACCGACTCGCCGATCTGGCTGCTCGGGGTGCTGTTCGGCATCCAGGGCGCCGCGATCGGCATCAGCATGCCGGCCGCCACCGCGGCCGTCATGGACGTGCTGCCTCGCGAGCGGGCCGGGGCGGGTTCGGCGCTGACCAACACCGCCCGGCAGGTCGCGGTCGCGCTCAGCGTCGCGATCCTCGGCTCGATCCTGGCCGACTTCTACCGCAACTCCCTGGCCCCCTCGCTGGCCGGGCTGCCCGCCGCGGCGCGGGACGTGGCGTCCTCGTCGATCACCGGCACCCAGGCCGTCGCCCAGCAGCTGGGCCCGGCCGGACGGTCGCTGCTGGCCCCCGCGAACACCGCGTTCGTCGACGCCATGCACGTCACCACGCTGGTCGCGGCGCTGGTCGCGCTGGCGGGCGGGTTCGTGGTGGTGCGCTGGATGCCCGGCAAGCCGCGCCCGGCGGCCGAGATCGCGGCGGCGAGCGAGGACTCGTATGAGTCCGAGCTGGCCATAATGGAAGAGAACATGGTCGAGACCGCGAACCGAGAGGGATGAGCAGCCATGCAGCCCGTGATCCTGGATCAGGGGCCTGGCCCAGACACCGAAAGCACTGACACAGAAGCCGGGCCGGCCAGCCGCCGGCCCGGCCGTCCGCGGAGCGAGCAGGCCGAGCAGGCGATCATCGAGGCCACGCTCGACCTGTTCGCCGAGCAGGGCTTCGAGGGCGTGTGCGTCGAGGCCGTCGCGGCCCGCGCCGGGGTCGGCAAGGCCACCATCTACCGCCGCTGGCCGAACAAGGAGGAGTTGCTGCTCGCCGCGTTCGGCTCGCTGAAGTCCCCGTTCCCTGAGCCCAAGGGCGTCTCGGCCCGCGACGACCTGCTCGCGATGGTCGAGGTGATGTGCGCGGACAAGGCCGACCCGAGGAAGGCGCGCCGGTACGCGCTGCTGCTCGGCGAGGGGGAAAAGTACCCGCGGCTGATGGCCCGGTACAAGGAGACGGTCGTCGAGCCGCGGCGCGAGGCGATGCGGGCGGTCATCCGCCGTGGCGTCCAGACCGGCGAACTGCGCCCCGGCACCGACATCGAGATCGCCATGCTCACCCTGACCGGCGCCATCATGGCGCACGAGAAGACCCCGGACGGCACGTTCGACGGCGACTTCGCGGCCCGCCTCGTCGACGGGCTGCTACTGGGCCTGTCGGCCCGCGGCTGACCCCGGCGTCCTAGTGCAGCAACTCATAAGTTCCTTACGGGATGGCTGCGAGATGGTCGCTACCGGTGACCGGTGGTGCGGCGTATTCCCGGGCCTGCCGACTCGCTGGCCGTCGGCGTGGTGTTCGCGGTTTTGTCTGTGTGCCGTGTCATGATTACGCCATGCCTCGAAAGCGTGACCGAGACGCGCCGCGGGTAGTCCACCGCACCGCGCGGTGCGGGCTGCGCTTGACCCAACACCAGCGGGACCGGGTGTTCGGGCTGCTGCGGTCGGCGGGCGACGTGTGGTGCTGCGTCCTGGAACTCGCCGCCTGGCGCCGCCGTCGGCAGGACGCGCCGCTGGCCGGGTACCGGGAGTTGTGCCGGGAACTGACCGCCTCCGGCCCCGGCACGTTCGGCGAACTGGACACCACCGGGGCGCGGTCGGTGCTGCGCCGCTACAGCGACGCCTGGTTCGCCACCGCCAGGCGCCGCAAGGACGGCGACAAGACCGCCCGCTACCCGCGCCGACGGCGGGGCCTGGTCCCGGTCCGCTGGTATTCGGGTACGTTCACCCTCGACGGGCGGCGGCTGCGGATCCCGGTCGCGAGGGGCTGCCCGCCGCTGACCATCCGGCTGGACCGGGACATCCCGTACCCGCGGGAGCAGGTCCGGTCGGTGACCCTCGGCTTCGACGCCGGTCGGCTGTACGTCGACATGACCGCCGAGGTGCCCGTCGCGGGCTACCCGGCCGGGGAGGCCCCAGATCCGTCCCGGGTGGCCGGGGTGGACCTGGGCATCATCCACCCCTACGCCGTCGCGGGACCGGGCGGGCAAGGGCTGCTGATCTCCGGCCGGGCCATCCGCGCGGAACACCGCTAGCACCTGCGTGACCGCAAGGGCCGGACCAGGGCCGCCGCGGCCCGCGCTGCCAGGCCCGGTGAGCGGGGGTCGCGGCGGTGGCGGCAGCACCGGCGCAGCGAGCGGAAGGTGGAGGCCCGACACGCCCGGCGGGTCCGGCAGGCCCGCCACGAGGCCGCGAAAGACGTCATCGCCTGGGCCGTCGAGCACAAGATCGGCACCTTCCCGGTGTGCACCCGGCGCGGCGTGACCCCCGCCGCCGGCCCTCATCACGGCCCGCACCCCGGGGGCACCTGGCCGGCACCGGCCCGCCCCCGCACCGCCGCCGGACGGCGGCGGCACCAGGGGAGTCGCTCGCCTAACAGCGAGGAACACGCAAGCCTGCGACACCCCGTCAAGGACTTACGAGTTGGTGCACTAGGCTGCCGACCGTGGATCTCGCCGCTGAATGGCTGGACCGGCTGCGGCCCGAGGCCGAGGGGTACGCCCGGCTGGCGCTGCAGAACATCACCCGGGAGTTCCCCGCCCTGGTCTCGGCGCTGATGACCACGCCGGGCCAGTTCCCGTCCCGGCCCCGGGACCGGGCCCCGGTGTTCTACGGCAGCTTCGACTGGCACTCGTGCGTGGAGATGCACTGGGTTCTGGTCAGGCTGCTCCGTGTGGCCGCCGACGCCGTGCCGGCGGCCGAGATCAGGTCCGCGCTCGACGCCCAGTTCACCCCGCAAGGCCTGAGCCAAGAGGCCGAGTACGCCAAGCTGAGCGGAACCGGGCTGCGGCAGTACGGCTGGGGCTGGGCGCTGACCCTGATGCACGAGCTGGCCAGCTGGCCCAGCGACGCCGACGCCCGGCGCTGGGCCGCGGCCATGGAGCCGCTAGCCTCCGCGGCGACGGCCAACTTCCTCGGCTGGCTGCCCAAGGCCACCTACCCGATCCGGGTCGGAGTGCACGCCAACAGCTCGTTCGCGCTGTCGCGGACCCTGCCCCACGCGCGGATGCTGGCCGGCACGGGACGGCCGGAGCTCGTCCGGGCCATCGGGCAGGCCGCGCACCGCTGGTACGCCACCGACGCCGGCTACCCGGGCGGCTGGGAGCCGTCCGGCCACGACTTCCTCTCACCCGCGCTGACCGAGGCCGAGCTGATGGCCCGGCTGCTGCCGGCCGGCGAGTTCAGCGCCTGGCTCGGAGCGTTCCTGCCGGGCCTGGCAGCGGGAGAGCCGGCCGCATTGTTCACTCCCGCGGTCGTCTCGGACTCCAGCGACGGGCAGATCGCGCACCTGCACGGCCTCAACCTCAGCCGGGCCTGGTGCTGGCGGCGGCTGGCCGAGACCCTGCCCGCCGACGATCCGCGCGTCCCGGTCTGCGTGGCCGCCACGCGCACGCACGCCGAGGCGGCCCTGCCGCACGTGGTCGTCGACGACTACATGGTCACCCACTGGCTCGCCGCCTACGCGGTCCTGCTGTTCAGCTGACCTGTGCCGTCCACCGCCGTGATCAGGCGGGCCCGCAGTGCTCGCGCCACCGGTTGGTGATGGGCAGCCGCCGGTCGCGGCCGAAGTTCTTCTGGCTGATCTTCGGGCCGGGAGGGTACTGGCGCCGCTTGTACTCGGCCGCGTCGACCAGCCGGATGACCCGCTCGACCAGCGCCGGGTCATGGCCGGCCGCGATCAGCTCCGCGCTGCCCATGTCCTTCTCCACGTAGTCGTCGAGCAGCGCGTCGAGCACCTCGTACGGCGGCAGCGAGTCGGTGTCGAGCTGCCCCGGCGCGAGCTCGGCGCTGGGCGGCTTGGTGATGGAGTTCTCCGGGATCGGGGGAGTCGCCCCCCGCCGGGCCGCCTCGGCGTTGCGCCATCGGGCCAGCTCCCACACCATCGTCTTGAACACGTCCTTGATCGGCGCGAACCCGCCGGCCGAGTCGCCGTACAGGGTCGAGTAGCCGGCCGCCAGCTCGCTCTTGTTCCCCGTGGTGAGGACCAGGTGCCCGTCCGCGTTGGACAGCCCCATGAGCACCACGCCGCGCACCCGGGCTTGCAGGTTCTCCGCCGGGAGTCCTGTCTCGGGGAACCCGGCCGGAGTGAGCTCCGCGACGAAGGCGTCCACCACCGTGGCGATCGGGATCGTCGCCGCGTGCACGCCCTGCCGCTTGACCAGGTCCTCGGCGTCGCTGACCGAGTGCTCGGAGGAGTAGCGGCTGGGCATCAGCACCACGTGCACGTTGTCCGCGCCGATCGCGTCCACGGCGATCGTCGCCGTCAGCGCCGAGTCGATGCCGCCGGACAGCGCCAGGATGGCCGACCGGAACCCGTTCTTATTCACGTAGTCGCGGACCCCGGTGACCAGCGCCGCATACACCTCGGCCGGATCCGACAGCCGCGGCCAGAATGGTCCCTCGGCGTCCTCCGGCTGGTCAGCGGGCGCAGCGCCGACACCCGGCAGCGTCACCCGCTTGATCGTGATCATCGTGCCGTCCTCGGCGTCCACGGGCTGGTCGCCCGGCACCTCACCGGGCGGCGCGGCCGGCAGGTCCAGGTCCGCGACGACGAGCGCCTCCTCGAACTGCGGACCGCGCGCCACCAGCGTGCCGTCCGCGGCGACCAGGATCGAGTCGCCGTCGAAGACCAGCTCGTCCTGCCCGCCGATCATGTTGGCGTAGGCCAGCGCGGCCCCCGCCTCGCGAGCCCGCCGCACTACCAGGTCGAGCCGCACGTCGTCCTTGCCGCGCTCGTAGGGCGAGGCGTTCGGCACCACGAGCAGGCTCGCCCCCGACCGCCGGCACACCGAAACCGGCCCGCCGTCCTGCCACAGGTCCTCGCAGATCGCGATCGCGACCTCTACGCTCTGGCCGTCCGCGGCCGGCACCCGGAACACCGGCAGCGTGTTGCCCGGCACGAAGTACCGGAATTCGTCGAACACTCCGTAGTTCGGCAGGTGGTGCTTGGCCGAGGTGAGGACGACCCGTCCCTCGTAGATCAGCGCCGCCGCGTCCTGCGGCGCGCCGGCCGGCAGCCCGGTGCGCGCCGCCAGGTCGGTCCGCCGGTCCAGGTACCCCGTCACCACGGCGAGCCCGCCCAGCCCTTCGGCCTGGAGCCGGGCCGCCACCGCGTGCAGCGTCGCGATGGACGCCTCGACGAACGACGCCCGCAGCGCGAGGTCCTCCACCGGGTAGCCGGTGAGCATCATCTCGGGAAACACCACGACCCGGGCCTCGCGCTCCGCGGCCCGCCGCGTCCAGGCCACGATCAGCTCAGCGTTCCCGTCCAGGTCCCCGACCGTGGCATTGACCTGGGCCAGCGCGATCCTCAGCTTCGTCACGCCTCCAGCCTAGGCCGTGGCCAGCTGTCCCTCCCGCCCCGGTGCGCTTGGTCTTTTCGGCCGAACGGAGCGTGGCTTCCCGCCCCGACTCAGGGATCCAGCATGAGGCATCGGGCCACTGTAACCTCGCCGAAACACCAGCCAGGCAGACTCACAGCGGACGGTCGGGCGCCAGAGAACGTCTAGGGTGGTAGCCGTGGACAGGCAGGAAGAGTTCGTGCTGCGCACGCTGGAGGAGCGGGACATCAGGTTCGTCCGGCTCTGGTTTACCGACGTGCTCGGCACGCTGAAGTCGGTGGCGGTCGCCCCCGCCGAGCTGGAGGGCGCGTTCGCCGACGGGATCGGCTTCGACGGCTCCGCGATCGAGGGCTTCGCCCGGGTCTATGAGGCGGACATGATCGCCCGGCCGGACCCGTCGACGTTCCAGCTGCTGCCCTGGCGCGGGGAATACCCCGGAGTGGCGCGGATGTTCTGCGACATCCTGCTGCCCGACGGGTCACCGTCGTACGCGGATCCGCGCTGGGTGCTCAAGCGCAACCTGGCCCGGGCCTCCGAGCTCGGCTTTACCTTCTACGCGCACCCGGAGATCGAGTTCTTCCTGCTCCGGGAGCGGCCGGAGCCGGGCGCCAGGCCGCGGCCGATCGACACCGGCGGCTACTACGACCACACGCCGCACAGCATCGCGCACGACTTCCGCCGTACCGCGATCACCATGCTCGAGTCGATGGGCATCTCGGTGGAGTACAGCCACCACGAGGGCGCGCCCGGGCAGCAGGAGATCGACCTGCGCTACGCCGACGCGCTGACCACCGCCGACAACATCATGTCGTTCCGGCTGGTGATGAAGGAGGTGGCGATCGAGCAGGACGTGTACGCCACGTTCATGCCCAAGCCGTTCACCGATCATCCCGGCTCCGGCATGCACACCCACGTGTCGCTGTTCGAGGGGGACAAGAACGCGTTCTACGAGGCGGGCGCGGAGTTCCAGCTGTCCAAGACGGCTCGGGCCTTCATGGCCGGCCTGCTGCGGCACGCGCCGGAGATCACCGCGGTCTGCAACCAGTGGGTGAACTCCTACAAGCGGCTGTGGGGTGCGGAGGAGCGGACCGCGGGCGCGGGCGGGGAAGCCCCGGCCTACGTGTGCTGGGGGCACAACAACCGCTCCGCCCTGGTCCGGGTGCCGATGTACAAGCCGCAGAAGGGCAACTCCACCCGGGTGGAGTTCCGCTCGCTGGACGCCGCCTGCAACCCGTACCTGGCCTTCGCCGTGATCCTGGCCGCCGGCCTGAAGGGCATCGAAGGGGACTACGAGCTGCCGCCCGGCGCCGAGGACGACGTGTGGGCGCTGACCTCCGCCGAGCGCCGCGCGCTCGGCATCCGGCCGTTGCCGCAAGACCTGGACCAGGCGATCAAGGCCATGCAGGACAGCGAGCTCGTCGCCGAGACGCTAGGCGAGCACGTCTTCGACTTCTTCCTGCGCAACAAGCGCGAGGAGTGGCAGGAGTACCGCCGCCAGGTCACCGAGTACGAGCTGAGCCGCTACCTTCCCCTGCTCTGACCGCCGCCTCACTCCTCGAAGCGCCCGCCCAGGTACTTGGCCAGGAAGCGCTCGGCCGCGGCGTAGAACTTCAGCCGGTTCTCCGGCTTGGCGAAGCCGTGGCCCTCGTCGGGGAACAGCATGTACTCGTAGTCGATCCCGGCCTCGGCCAGCGCGGCGACGATCTGCTCCGACTCGGCCTGCTTGACCCGCGGGTCGTTGGCGCCCTGGGCGATCAGCAGCGGGATGCGGATGTCACGGACCCGGGACAGCGGCGAGCGCGACCACAGGAACTCCTGGTCGGTCTCCGGGTTGCCGACCCGCTTGTACAGCTGCGCCTTCACCGGCGCCCAGTACGGCGGGATCGTCTCGAGCAGCGTCTGCAGGTTAGACGGTCCGACGATGTCCACCGCACAGCGGAACACGTCGGGGGTGAACGCCGCGCCGACCAGCGCCGCGTAGCCACCGTAGGAGCCGCCGTAGATCGCGATCCGGTCCCGGTCCGCCCAGCCCTGAGCCACCACGTATCCGACCGCGTCGATCAGGTCGTCGTGCATCTTCGCGCCCCACTCGCGGTCGCCGGCGTTGACGAACGCCTTGCCGTAGCCGGTCGAGCCGCGGTAGTTCACCTGGATGCACATGTAGCCCCGGTTCGCGAACCACTGGGCCTCGGGGTTCCAGCCCCATACGTCGCGCACCTGCGGGCCGCCGTGCACGTCGAGCACGGCGGGCAGCCCGGACCGCCCTTCGCCCGGCGGGAACGTGACGTACCCGTGCACGGTCATCCCGTCCCGGGTGGTGAACGAGAACGGCTCCATCCGGGCCAGTTCATAGCGTGAGAGCTCGGGGCGGCTGTCGAACAGGAAGCTACCGGTGCGGGTGGCCCGGTCGTAGGCGTAGTACCGGACCGGGCCGGCGTCGTCGGTGAAGGCGACCAGCCACGTGGTGTCGGCCTCGTCCCGGCCGGCCAGCTGCGGATCGCCGGTGTGCAGCGCCCGGATCGCCTCGTAGTCGGGCTGCACCGCCGGGTCGAGCACGTGATACTCGGCGCGGTCCTTGAGTACCAGGGCAATCTGCGGTTCGCGGGTGTCCGGATGCAAAATGGCGCCCGCCACGTCCGCGTCGGGGTCCTCGAGCAGCACGCGGTCGTCGCCCGAAGCTAGGTCGACCTTGACCAGCCGGCCGGTGTTCACCCCGACCGAGCTGATGGCTACCAGCGACTTCCCGTCGCCCGTGAACGCTAGCGCGTCGCTGGCCGGGGCGTCGTCGGCCGGGATGGTCACCAGGATCCGCCAGTCTCCCTCGGCGTCGTCGCGGACCAGCAGGTCGAAGCCGCCGTCGGGCAGCGGGGCGAGTGCGCCGCGTACCACCATGTCCTCGTCCGCGAGCCAGCCGGCGTACCCGGGGTTCTCGATCAGCTTGGCCAGCTCTCCGGTCTTCAGGTCCAGCCGATAGACGTCGTGCAGCTGCGGGTTATCCCGGTTCATCCCGACCAGGATCTCGTCGCGGTGGCTCTTGCGGGTGGCGATGATCCGAGCCTGGATGCCGTCGTACGGCGTCAGGTCACGCTTGGCCATAGTCTCCAGGTCGACGTCGTAGAGTCGCCAGTTCTCGTCGCCGCCGGTGTCTTGCACGTACAGCAGGTGCCGGTCGTCCCGCGCCCAGGCGTAGGCCCGGATGCCGCGGTCGGTGTCGTCGGTCACCAGCCGTGCGGCGTCCCAGTCGACGCCGGACGCCCCGATCGGCGCGACCCAGACGTTGAGCACCCCCTCGTGCGGTGCGATCCAGGCCAGACGGGTGCCGTCGGGGGAGATGTGCGGGCTGACGCGCTCCGGGTTGCCGAACAGCACCATGCGCGGGATGAGATCAACCATGGCCCATGCCTATCACACGGGCCGGAGCGCCCCGACCGGCCAGCCACCGGGTTCGCTGACAGGAGACAACCGCGTCGCAAAATGCCTCAACCCGAGAACCAGCGCGCGGGGGCGGGGCTCGTGTTGTGGTAGATGTGCTTCTTCTCCTGGTACTCGTCCAGGCCCGAAGGGCCGAGCTCGCGGCCGATGCCGGACCGGCCGAAGCCGCCCCACTCAGCCTGCGGCAGGTAGGGGTGGTAGTCGTTGATCCACACCGTGCCGTGGCGCAGCGCGCCGGCGACCCGCTCGGCCCGGCCCGCGTCCGAGGTCCACACCGCGCCCGCCAGGCCGTACGCGGTGTCGTTACCGAGCCGGATCGCCTCGTCCTCGGTGCCGAACCGCTCGACGGTTACGATCGGCCCGAACACCTCCTCCTGCACCACTGCCATCTCCCGGTGGCACTCGGCGAACACCGTCGGCCGCAGGAAGAACCCCTGGGCCAGCGAGGGCGACGACGGCCGCGCGCCCCCGGCCCGCAGCGACGCCCCCTCGGCCAGGCCGAGCGCGATGTACCGCTCCACCTTGGCCCGGTGCGCCGCGGAGATCAGCGGACCGCACTCGGTGCCCGGGTCCAGGCCGCTGCCCAGCCGGATCCGGTCCGCGCGGGCGGCCAGTTCGGCGACGAAGCTGTCGTGCAGGCGGTCTTGCACGATCAGCCGGGCGCCGGCCGAGCACACCTGCCCGGAGTGCAGGAACGCCGCGGTCAGCGCGTTGTCGACCACGGTGTCGAAGTCGGTGTCGTCGAAGACGATGTTCGGGTTCTTGCCGCCCAGCTCGAGCGCCACCCGCCGCACCCCGTGGGCGGCCGAGGCCATGATCGCCTCGCCGGTGGCGAGCCCGCCGGTAAACGAGATCAGATCGACGCCCGGGTGCGCGACCAGCGCCTGGCCCGCCGTTCCGCCCTGGCCGAGCAGCAGGTTCAGCACCCCCGCCGGGATCCCGGCCTCCTCGAACAGCCCGACCAGCGCGACCGTGGACAGCGGGGTCAGCTCGCTGGGCTTGACCACCGTCGTATTGCCCGCGGCCAGCGCGGGCGCGAGCTTCCAGGAGATCTGCAGCAGCGGGTAGTTCCACGGTGCGATGAGCGCGCACACACCGACCGGCTCGTGCGTGATCCGGCTGACCACGCCGGTCCGGCCCGGATCGACCACCCGTCCCGCGTGCGAGCCCGCCATCCCCGCGTAGTACCGGAACACCGCGGTCGTGTCGTCCACGTCGGCTCGCGCCTCGTTCAGCGTCTTGCCGGTATCCAGGCTCTCGGTGTGGGCCAGCTGCTCGCGGTCTCGCTGCAGCAGGTCGGCGATCTTGGCCAGCAGCGCGGTGCGTTCGGTCATCGTCGACCGGCGCCAGGGGCTCTCGTCGAACGCCTCCCGGGCCGCCGCCACGGCCGCGTCGACGTCCGCACCGGACGCTTCGGCGAGGGTCTCCAGCGGGGTCGCGTCGAACGGGTTGATGGTCTGTGATGTGCCGCCGTCCTTGGCCGGGACCCACTTTCCAGCTATGTAAAGGTTCTTCATGCCCTGCTCCTGTGGGTCCGTTGTCGCCGACGTCGCCACTATAGACAGGGCCGGTCCCTGGCGGTCAGGTGGTGGTAGTGCCACCGCCGGTGCTGCCACCGCCGGTGCTGCCGCTGCCGCCGCCGCCGGTGCTGCCGCCGCTGCCGCCATAGCCGCCGCTGCCCGGCGTGAACGGCAGGTCGGATTTGCAGGCGTTGAGCGCCGCTTGGCCCGCCGGGGTGGACTGCAGTTCACTGAACAGGCTCCTGAAGCCTCCCCCCGAGGCTGACGGGCTGGGCAGGGTCACGCCGTGTGCGGACAGGCAGCTCTCGAACTTGCCGAATGCGGCGCTGAACCCGCCCGATCCGCCGAACCCGCCGGACGGGCGCAGCGAGGCACAGGCCTGACGGGCGTTGTTAATCGTGCTGCTGCTCGGCGCGCTTCCGCTTGAGCTGCTTCCGCTTGAGCTGCTTCCGCTCGAGCTGCCTCCGCCGAAACCCGTCACGCCATGCTGGCGCAGGCAGTTGAAATAGGCGCTCGCGCCGCCCGGATCCGATGAACTGCCCGGGCTCGGCGCGGTGACTCTGGCCGGGGAGGCCGATGCGGCAGCGCCGCACGCCGTCACCGCTAGCAGCAGGGCCGGAACTGCAACCCCCGCCGCCATGATCCGTCTGGAGCGGCTCTTGAGCGGGCCGCCCAGGTAACGGTTAATACTAGGCAAGGGTTCTCCTCATATCCGTGGGGCAGCGGTGCAAGGTCCGGTGTCCCCTTTTGCGATCCGAATGCCGCAATATACGGGGGCGAGTATTAGAGGAATATCGGAATTTGCCGCTGGTTAGCCGCGAGGGAATCAGCGCACCCGGCCAAGCCAAGCGTCCGCTAAGGCTCCCCGGGGTTCCGCGGGGAGCAACTCGCCGGTTACCTTTGCTGGCGTGAGCGGTTCGCGGACCACGCTGGCCGGGCGGCTGGCACGGATGGGTTTCGCGGACGCCGCACGGGCCGAACGCCTGCTGCTCACCGATCTCGGCGGCACCGATCCGGACGGCGCGGGGAGCGAGCCGGACGCCGACCCGCTGCTGACCGCGCTGGCCGGCGCGGCCGATCCCGACCTGGCCCTGACCGGGCTGGCCCGGCTGTTCGCCGCGGCCGAAGACCGGCCCGCCCTGCGGCGGGCACTGCGCGACGAACCGGAGTTCCGCGACCGGCTGACCGCCGTCCTCGGCGTGAGCGCCGGACTGGCCGACCACCTGGCCCGGCACCCTGGCGACTACCAGCTGCTGCGCGGGACCGTCCGCCGCCCCGGTCCGGCCGAGCTGCGCGAGCAGATGCTGCAGGCGGTCGGCGCCAACCCGCGCCTGGCCGAGCCGGTCGCGAGCCCGGACGCCAAAGACGAGCCGGTGGCGGCGCTGGCCGCGGCGTACCGGCGACGGCTGCTGCACCTCGCGGTGCGCGACATGACCGCGGTCGTCACTGTGGAGGAGGTGGTTGAGGAACTGGCCGACATTGCCGCCGCGGTGCTCGAGGCGGCGCTCGCCGTGGCCCGGTCCGAGCTGCCCCCCGGGTCCGCGCCGTGCCGGCTCGCCGTGGTGGCCATGGGCAAGTGCGGCGCCCGCGAGCTGAACTATGCCAGCGACGTCGACGTGATCTTCGTCGCCGAGCCCGTCACCGGCCCGGCCGGGAACGGCCCGGGGAGCAGGTCCGGGACGGGGGTCGGGGACGGAGGCGGGGCCGGGGACGAGACCGCGGCGCTGGCCACGGCCAGTCGCCTGGCCGCGGGCCTGATCGGCGTCTGCGCCCGGTCTACCCCCGAGGGCAGCATCTTCCCCGTCGATCCGAACCTGCGGCCCGAAGGCCGCCAGGGCCCGCTGGTCCGCACGCTGGCCAGCCACCGGGCCTACTACGAGCGCTGGGCCAAGACCTGGGAGTTCCAGGCGCTGCTCAAGGCCCGGCCGGTGGCGGGGGACATGGCCCTCGGCCAGGCCTACGCGGACACGTTCGCCCCGCTGGTCTGGCAGGCGGCGCGCCGCGAGCACTTCGTCGAGGACACCCAGGCCATGCGCCGCCGGGTGGAGCAGTCCCTGCCCGCCCGGCAGGCCGGGCGCGAGCTCAAGCTCGGCCCCGGCGGACTGCGGGACATCGAGTTCGCCGTCCAGCTCCTGCAGTTGGTGCACGGCCGCACCGACGAGGCGCTGCGCGCGCCCGCGACCCTGCCCGCGCTGGCCGCGCTGGCCGCAGGAGGGTACGTCGGCCGCGCCGACGCGGACGAACTGGCCGCCGCCTACCGGTTCCTGCGCCGCACGGAGCACCTGCTGCAGCTGCACCGGCTCAGCCGGACCCACACCCTGCCCGAGGATCCCGCCGTACTTCGCAGGCTCGGCCGGGCGATGCGATCTTTTGATCTGCCGAACGGGCCGTGGTACCTGCCCCCGACCACCATGAACCGCGCCGACCCGGCGGTTGAGTTCGACGCGATGTGGCGCCTGCACGCCCGGCAGGTCCGGCGGCTGCACGAGAAGCTGTTCTACCGGCCGCTGCTGGACGCGGTAGCCCGGCTCCCGTCGGACGCGGCCCGGCTGACGCCGGCCGAGGCCCGGGCCCGGCTCGAGGCCCTCGGCTACGTCGACCCTGCGGGCGCGCTACGCCACATCGACGCGCTGACCGCGGGCGTGTCCCGGCGGGCGGCGATCCAGCGCACGCTGCTGCCGGTCCTGCTCGGCTGGTTCGCCGACGCCGCCGAGCCCGACGCGGGCCTGCTGGCCTTCCGTCAGGTCAGCGAGGCGCTGGGGGAGAGCCCGTGGTACCTGAGACTGCTGCGGGACGAAACCAAGGCGGCCGAGCGGATGGCACACGTGCTGGCGTCCAGCCGGTACGCGACAGGCCTGCTGCTGCGCGCGCCGGACGCGGTCGCGATGTTCGCCGACGACGCCGAACTCGCACCGCGCGGCCTGGCCGCGCTGGGTTCGGAGATGATGGCCGCGGCCCAGCGCTACGACGACGACGCGGAGGCCGCGGTATCGGCGATCCGTTCGGTCCGCCGCCGCGAGCTGCTCCGGATCGCGGCCGCCGACGTCCTGGGCGTCACCGCGGGCCTCGATGCCACCGGCGAGGCGCTGACCAGCGTCACCCGGGCCGCGGTGCAGACCGCGCTGGCCGTGGCCATCCGGAAGGTGGCCGATGAGCAGCGGCGGCCGCTGCCGACCCGGGTCGCCGTGATCGCGATGGGCCGGTTCGGCGGTCACGAGTGCGGCTACGGCAGCGACGCGGACGTGCTGTTCGTGCACGATCCGATCCCGGGCCAGCCGGAACGGCAGGCATCCGACGCCGCGCACGCGGTGGCCGCCGAACTGCGGCGGCTGCTCGCCCTGCCGGTACCCGACCCGGCCCTGGTGGTGGACGCCGACCTGCGGCCGGATGGCCGGCAGGGCCCGCTGGTACGCACGCTGGCCGCGTACCGGGCCTACTACCGGGGGCGGTCAGCGCCGTGGGAGGCGCAGGCCCTGCTGCGCGCCGAGCCGGCCGCGGGGGACCCCGAGCTCGGGGACCGCTTCATCCGGATGATCGCCGAGTTCCGCTATCCCCTGCACGGGATCGACCCGGCCGCCGTGCGCGAGATCCGCCGCATCAAGGCCCGGATGGAGGCCGAGCGGATCCCGCGCGGCGCGGACCGGGCGCTGCACGTCAAGCTGGGCCCTGGCGGGCTGTCCGACGTGGAATGGACGATCCAGCTGCTCCAGCTGGAGCACGCCCACGCGGTGCCCGCGCTGCGCACCAGCCGGACCGGCCAGGCGATGGCGGCGGCGGTGCAGGACGGCCTGCTGGCCGCCGACGACGCGGCCGCGCTCATGGCCGCCTGGCAACTGGCCGCGCGGATCAGGAACGCGATCGTGCTGGTCCGCGGTCGGCCCGGCGACACGCTGCCGACCCGGCACGGCGAGCTGACCGCGGTGGCCCGTCTGCTCGGTTACCCGCCCGGCGACGCCGCGCAGGCCCTCGAGCAGGACTACCGCCGCGCCGCCCGCCGGGCCCGCGCGGTCATGGAGTCCCTCTTCTACGGGTAGGCCAGGTAGCCGTTGGCCCGCAGGAGCCGCAGCGCATCGACGGTCAGGAAGCCGCGCCATTCCCGTTCCGCGGCCGGTGACCAGGCCAGCCAGTTGAACGTCCAGCCGCCGTCGTCGCGCTGAGCCTGGGCCAGATGATCCAGGTGTGCCTTGATGGTGGCCTCGTCGAACAGCTCGCGTGCCAGCGAATCAGGCTGCGGGGCGAAGGCCAGCGGGGAGTGCACCTCACCGGCTGCCTCGGGATCGAGCGCCACCAGGTCCCGGTCGACGATCAGCGGCCCGATGCGGCCGAAGACCTGGCGTGCCCGGTCCCGGTCCGGCACGTGCTGCAGGAACGCCAGCATGCCGAACATCTCGTAGCCGCCGCCCGGCCCGCTTGGCAACTGGTTCCCGCCCTGCTCGGCCAGCGTGCCGATCCGAGCCCACATCAGTTCGTCGGCCCGGTCGAGCCAGGGGTGGCTGACCCCGCGGGCGTGCAGCGTGCCCGCGATCAGGCCAGTGGCGGTGACCGAGGCGGGATGACCCTGCTCGGGGACCCACCACGGCGCGTGCGGCCAGCCGGACAGCGTTCCCTCGACGAAGGCCGCGCCGCCCTCGGCCGGCGCGACCGCCGCGAGCCAGTCGCAGGCGCCGCCGACCAGGGCGTCGTCCCACGCGCCGGTCTCGTCCATGATCCGCAGCGCCATCTCGACCGCCAGCGGCTGGCTGCCCGGGGCGCGGCAGTCGGGTTCGAGGGCGTGCCCGAACCCGCCGTCCGCGTTGCGGTAGGCGGCCACCGCGTCCCGCACCGGCTGGGCCTGGTCGTCGCCGAACAGCCGGCCGAACCGGCGTCGGTCGATGATCCTCGCGTTGGCGGCGATAAAAGTGGCGGCCGCATCGAAGTCAGGAGCATTCACGGGTCCAGCGAAGCACGGCCGGGGCCTCCCGTCTTGAACGAAACGGCCATCGTCGTGGCATGCTGGCAGGGTGGCTTCCCAGCCTGCCCGGGTGCGGGACCTGCCGCCCGGCTACCTGGAATGGCCGGCCCCGGCCGGGCTGCGGCACGCCATCGCGTGTCTGTGGGCGCAGGTCACCCCGGACGGCGCCGCTGACCGGGACGCCCTGGTGCTACCCGACGCGTGCAGCGACCTGATCTGGGAACCGGGCCGGGGCGCGTACGTGGCAGGCCCGGACACCGGCCCGGTTCACACCGTGATGAAGGCCGGCACGGTCGTCATCGGCGTCCGTTTCCGGCCTTCGGCCGGCGGCCCGGCGCTCGGCGTCCCGCTCAGCGAACTCCGCGACCAGCGCGTCGAGCTGGAGGATCTGCGCCGTCGCGACGCGAGGCGGCTGCCGGGCACGCTCGACCCGGATACCGCCGCGACCCGGGCGCTGGAGCTGGCGGGCGCCCTGGTCGCCGACGGCGACCCCGACCCGGCCGCGACCCGGGCCGCCGTCCTGCTGGCCGATCCGCGGGCGCGGGCCGAAGACATCGCCGCGGAGGTCGGGCTGAGCATGCGGCAACTGCGCCGCCGCTGCCATACGACGGTCGGCTACGGCCCCAAGACCCTGCAGCGGGTGCTTCGCTTCCGCCGGTTCGTCGCCCGGATCGACGCCGGCCTGCCGAACGGGCAGGACACCCACGACCTGGCCGCGCTCGCGGCCCGGGCCGGCTTCGCCGACCAGGCGCACCTGACCCGGGAATGCCGGGCCCTGGCCGGCCTGACGCTGGCCGCGCTGGCCCGGCAGCGAGGGCCAGCCGCGGGCTAGGGCCCGCATCGTCTCAAATGGCCATGCCGTTCCAGACCATGGCGGCCAGCTGGTCGATCGTGTCGATGCCGTACTGCTCGGTCGGATTGCCGGTGCTCAGCACGGCGATCAGGTAGTCTCGCCCGCTCCCCGAGATCCAGCCCACGCTGTTGATCTGCCAGTCGTTGTCCGCGCTGTTCAGCGGGAGCCAGCCGTTCTTGAGCGCCACGGTAGCCTGGGCCGGGACGCCGCCGGAGACCCCCCACCGCTGGTCCGGCGTCACGTTTTCCATCAGCGACAGCGCGTAGCTGCGCTCGGTATTGCTCAATAGCGAGTTCGGCTCCACCAGCGCCCGCAGCAGGGTCAGCTGATCGCCGGGGATCGTCGTGCTCAGCCCCCATCCTGGCCAGGGGAATCCGGGACAGTTCACGCACGACGACGGCACCGTGTCGGCCAGGCCGGCCGAGGCATTGAACGACCGGATGCCGCTGGCCCCGCCGACCTCGTCCCACAGGCTGGTCGCCGCGTCGTTGTCGCTGTCCTCGATCATCTGCTCGGCCAGGGCCCGGTCGCTGGCCGATAGCTCGGTACCGCTCCGGCCCCGCTCGGCCAGCAGGGCCTCGAGCACGTCGAGCTTGACCACGCTCGCCTCGTCCTGCGGCTGTCCCTGCCCGAGATGCCAGGTCTGGCCGGTGCGCAGATCGTAGACCGCGGCCAGGACCGCGCCGGCCCGGGTCGACACGTACGAGGCCGCCGCCGAGCCGAGCGGATCGTGATGCGACGCCGCGGGCCGGGGGGCACGCGAGCTCGCCGTCGCCGCGGCCGTCGCGGTCAGCGGTCCGCTGGATGAGCCGGCCTCGGTCGCGGCGGCTGCACCATGCCCGGGCGGGCGGGCGCCCGTTCCCCGCAGCGTGAAGACCGCGACGATGCCAGCGGCTATAAGCAGTGCTACGCCTGCGACCGCGAGCACCACCGTGGTACTCGCGGGCACTCCCGACGAGTGCCTGCCCCTCAGTCCGATGGCGACATCCTGTTGTGTGCTACGGGCTACCCCGCGGGGCAGACCTGCTGGAATGGCTGGGTTCCAGCGTAGTCAGCCCATTGCTGCCGGGTAAGCGATACGTCTGCGATGCGGCACGCGGCCTGCAGGAGGTTGCCCGGGAAGGCCACGTCCCAGATCCGGGCCGCGCCGTCGCCGCCGGCGGTGGCCAGCGTGCTGCCGCCGGAGCCGAACGCCGCCGCGTAGACCGGCTGGATGCCGGCCGTCATGGGCGCGCCGATCTCCTGCTGGGTGGCCACGTCCCAGAGCCGGACGCTGCCGTCGCCGCTGGCGGTGGCGAGCGTGCTGCCGCCGGGGCTGAACGCCGCCGCGTAGACCGGCTGCGCGTCGGCGGTCATCGGCGCGCCGATCTCCTGCTGGGTCGTCACGTCCCAGAGCCGGACGCTGCCGTCGCTGGCCGCGGTGGCCAGCGTGGTGCCGGCCGGGCTGAACGCCAGCACGGTGGTGGCCGGGCCCGCGGCCATGGGCTTGCCGATCCGCTGGTGGGTGGCCACGCTCCACAGCTGAGTCTGGCCGCCGGCGCCCACCGTGACCAGCGTCCTGCCGTTGGGGCTGAACGCCACCGCCCCGCCGGGCGTGCCGGGCCGGTCGACGGTCATGGGCGCGCCGACCTGCTGCTGGGTTGTGACGTTCCAGATCCGCGCCGTGCCGTCCGCCCCCAGGGTGGCCAGCATCGTGCCGTCCGGGCTGAACGCCACGGCCCGGTAACGCCCGTTCCCGGCCACTGGCAGCGTGCTGCCGATCCGCTGGCCGGTGGCCGTCTGCCACAGCTGCACGCCGCTGCCGGCCACGGCCAGGGTCTTGCCGTCCGGGCTGAGGACGAGCCCGGTCACGGTGCGGTAGCTGGCCAGCGGCGTGCCCACCGCTCGTCTCGCGGTCACGTCCCATACCCGGACCGTCCCGTGCCCGTCGCTGGTCGCGAGCAGGGTGCCGTTGGCGCTGAACGCGGCCGGGGCGTACCCGGCCGCCGCCGCGGCCACGCCGACGGTTCCGACGGCCAGGGGAGCGGACGGCTGGTGGAAGGCCGCCGGGTTCCACAGCTGAATGCTGCCGTTGCCGTTCCCCGTGGCCAGGGCGTCCGCGGCGGGGCTGAAGGCCAGCGCGCTCACCCCGGCTGAGCCCTGCACGGTCAGCGCGGCGCCGGTCTGGGCCTGGGTGCTGACCTCCCATAGCTCGGTGGCGCCATCGCTCTCCGCGCTGGCGAGCGTGTTCCCGCCGCTGCCGAACGTCAGGGCGCTCACCGCGTCGCCGGTTGCCATCGTCGCGCCGATCTGGCTCCCGGTAGCGACGTCCCAGAGCCGGGCGGCACCGTCCTGACCGCCGGTGGCCAGGAGCTTGCCGTCCGGGCTGAAGGCCAGCGCGTCAACCTCCGCCGCGCCAGCCACCAGGGCCGATCCCGCCTCCTGCTGGGTGGTGGTGTCCCACAGCTGGACGTTCCCGTCCGTGCTGCCCGCCGCGACCAGCGTGCCGTCCGGGCTGAAGGCCACGGCTGCCACCGGCTGGGCGTCCGAGCTCATCGGCGCGCCGATCTCCTGCTGGGTGGCGGTATCCCACAGCTGGACGTTCCCGTCCGCGCCGCCGGTGGCGACGGTCTGGCCGTCCGGGCTGAACGCCACCGCGTTACCCTGGGCCGGGCTGGCGAACGGCCGCGCGGTGATCCGGGCCTGATCGGTCAGGTTCCAGGTACCGACGGCGGCGTCGTCCGCGACCTCGAGTTGCTTGCCGCCGCCGGTGAAGGCCAGGGCCAGAGGGGCAGCATCCCAGCTGGTGGCGCTGATTTCCCGGTGCGAGGCCAGGTCCCACAGCCGGATCGCGCCGCCGGAGTACCCGGCCGCCAGGGTGGTGCCGTCTGGGCTGTAGGCCAGCGCGGTGACCACGCCCGACGACGCGGTCAGGATGCCGCGGACCGGCTGGGCCAGCGACTGGAGCAGGCTGTACCGGGCCTGTGCGGTGGGGGACAGCCGCCAGGCGGCTCCGGCTAGGAGCGCGGCCGTGACCGGATCGGCGGCGTCCAGCGCCGTGCTCTGCGCGGCCAGGCGTTGCGAGATGTTCGCGGTGCTCTGCTGGGCGGCGTTGGTCCTCGCGTTCTTGACCGCGATCCCCGCTCCGGCCAGCGCGGCGATGACCAGCACGGTCAGCACCCCGGCCAGGGCCCGGCGACGCCACCGGCCGCGGGCCAGGGCCCGGCCGCTGGCCCGCAGGAACTCAGCCTCGCTGGTGCTCAGCGCCGGGTACCGGCCCGGGTCCGCTTCCCAGACGCGCGCGGCCTGGCGCGTGGCGGCCAGCTGGACCCCCCGGTACAGCCGCGACCGGTCATTGCCGGCCGCGCGCCATTGCGCCGTGTCCTCGGCCAGTTGACCGTACAGGATCATGCTGGTCTCGTCTTCTTCCAGCCAGCCCCGCAGCCGCGGCCACGCCTGCAGCAGTACGTCATGCGCGATCTCGGCGCGGTCGGCATCCAGCACCAGCAGGCGGCCATGGGCAAAAGCCTCCAGAACCGCGTCGACCTCGGGCCACTCGCTCTTGGGCCGCCCGGAGTACAGCTCGCGGCGGGACGCCGCCCGGCGGACCGGCCGCCGGTCCGGGCCCATGGCCGTCATCTGCCGGAACGCCTCACGCGCGATCGCCTGCTGGTCCTCGGTCAGGCCGCGGTAGGCCGTCTCGGCGCTGACCTCGATGGCGCGGGCGATCCCGGCCCGGTTGCCCGCGTCGTCGTAGCCTCGTCTGGTCAGCCGAGCGCCGTCGCGACGCTCCCAGGTCAGCATCATGGCCTGGGAGAGCAGCGGAAGGACGCCCGCGCCGCCCTGTCCCGCGTCTGCGGCCGAGCGCAGGTCGGCCAGGATGGCGTCGACCAGGTCCGGCTCGACGGCCAGCCCGCTCGCCTCGGCCGGCCTGGTGATCACCTGGCGCAGGTCGGCGTCGGTCATTGGGCCGACGACGATCTGGTCGCGCTGCATGGCCCGGAGGAGGCCGGGGTAGGCGGCGCACCGGTCCCAGTAGTCGCCGCGCACCGCGATCACTACCAGCGCCGGAGGCTCCTGCCGGGCACCGGCTGGCCTGCTCGCCGCCGCGCGCACCGCGTCGATGAACGCGGCCCGCTCTCGCGTGCCTTCCTCACCGGCGGCCGCGAAGATCTGCTCGAACTGGTCGACGATCAAGACCAGCCGGGCGGCCTTCCCAGCCTGGACGACCTCGCTGATCAGGAGGTGGGCGTCGCCGGGCGCGTCGGCTAGGCCTTTGCGGATCACCGCGGGATCGCGGTCGTCCAGCTGCGCCAGCCGGTCCGAGAGCTCGGTGAGCGGGCGGGTCCCCGGGGTCATGGCGATCCGGAGCCAGGAGGATGAGCCCGGCACCTGCACCCCCCGGGCCAGCGCGGGCTCCAGGCCCGCCTGCAGCAGGGAGGTCTTGCCCGCGCCGGAGGCGCCGGTCACCATGACCAGGCCGGCCTGCGCCAGTGTCCCGGCCAGCGTCGCGGTGAGGCGGTCGCGGCCGTAGAACACCGCCTCGTGAGTCTGTTCGTAGGGCAGCAGGCCGCGGTAGGGACAGCCGTCCGTCCACCGCGGCCCGTCCTGGTCCGGCCGGCCAGCGCCGGGCACCCATTGCCGGGTGCGCTGCTCGATGACCGCCAGTTCCTCCCGGATCACGCGCACGTCGGCGGACTGGCGTGCGACCTGCTCACTCGCGGCCCGCAGCTCGGTGCCCTGGCCGCCGAGGCTGTCCTGGATCTCTCCGGCCGCGCGGGCCAGGTCGGCGAGCATGAATTCCAGCTCACCGAACTCCGCGCTCACCGTCCCGACCGCGGCGAGTACCTCACGCTCCAGTTCCTCATCGCCCGCCTCGATCGCGGCGCGGAAGACGGTGCCGCCCGCGTCGATCTCGCGTAGCACCATCGCGAGGTCGGATCGCACCTCGTCCGCGTGCGGGTCCCCGGCGGACAGGATCTCCTTCACGCACCGGCTGATTTCCCGCTGGACGTCACTGCGCGACAGGTCTCCGGCCGGGTGCGCCGACCGCACCCGGTCCACGGCCCCGGTCAGGACGTCACCCAGGGCGCTGGCCCCGACCGAGGACAAGACCCCGATCCTGGCCACCGCGGCGGCACCGCCCAGATCGGCGGCCTCGGTTAGCGCCGGCCCGAACGCGGCCGCGCAGATCAGCGGCAGTACCGCCGGAGCCGGAGTGCCACGCAGTTCATGACGGCCGTTCCGGGCCGTGCGTAGCAGCCACTCACGGATCCCCGCCTGAAGCTGCACGACCTCCTCGAAATCGCCCAATCCATCCTCCCCCACGTGCCCATAGCACCCCAAAGACGGCGGCAGCTTAGCCGGCGGCATAGTGTCCAGCCGGGGCTATTGCGTAGTTTGATTACTCCCCGTACCTAAGGACGGGGATTCCGGCCGTCACCGGCCGGGTATCGGCAGGAATCCCCATATTGGCAGACCCATCCTCCGCGCGCGTGCGCGACGACGGGGATATGACATCTGGGGAGTTCACCAACGCGCATCCGGCGCTCGCGCAGTTCTGGCATCCGGTGGCACTGTCCTCCGAAGTCGCCTAGGAGCCCGTAGCGATCCGTCTGGCCGGTCAGGGTGGGCTAGCGGGCGGGCTCGGCGATCATGGCCGTGCCGATCTCGCGGAAGCCGATCCGGGCGTAGACGCGGGCCACCGCGGCGTCGCTGGCGGACAGGAAAACGGTCTGCACCCCGCGGTCCCGCGCGTCCGCGGCCAGCAGCGCCGTGACCGCCGCGCCCAGGCCCTGGCGGCGTACCGCCGGCAGTACCCCGACCCCGGTGATCTCGGCCACGCTGTCCACCGCCTGGCAGCTTCCCGCCGCGAGCGGGCCGTCCGGCCCGAACGCGGCGGCCAGCACCGAGTGCCCCGATCGCAGCCGCTCGCGCAGCATCGCGATCGTGCCGCCGTCGTGGTCCGCGGCGATCTTGTCCCGCTCGGCCGGCCCGGCGTCGCCGACGCTCGTGCCCGGATGACTGAACGCCACGGCCGGGACGGCCCAGACCCGGTCGAGTTCGGTATCTTCGGGCGCGACGATCCGCACCGTGATCCCCGGCGGCAGCGGCGGGACCTGCGTGGACCCGGCGAGGACCATGAGCGGGTGGGTCTGGACCTCCAGGCCCGCCTCGGCGGCGGCCGCCGCCATCTCGGGCGCGGTCTGCTCGATCCACTCGAAGGACTCGGGAATGATCAGCTCTCGCTGCCGGGCGCGCACCGCGCGGATGTCAGCCGCGGTGACCGGCGGGCGGGAGCCGCGCTTCGGCCGCGCATAGTACGGCCATCCCGAGCCGGTGGGAACGAAGATCACGAGCGGGCCTTGCTCGTCGGCCCGGGCCCGGCGACGCGGGACAATGTTGCAGAACGCGTCAATCCGCTCAATGACCTCGTTGTCTTTCACAGCAGTACTTACCTTAAGGCGCTCGGCCCGCTAGTCCAACTGCGTTTGCCGGCTACGGTTAGCGCGCTATGGCAAACGCGGATCGCCCCGGCCGGCTCAGTCAAGTCCCCTTTCACGGGCCGTTGTCCGAGGCCCGGGCCGCCCGGCTGACCGAACGCCTGACCCGGAACGACCCGGGCACGGTGCTCGACATCGGCTGCGGGCGGGGCGAGCTGATGCTCCGTATCCTGGCCGCCGCGCCGGGCGCGACCGGTGTCGGCATCGACATCGACGACGACGACCTGGCCCGCGCCCGCACGGGCGCCCGGGACCGGGGCCTGTCCGACCGGGTCACGTTCGCCCGGGAGTCCGGCACCGGCACCGCTCGCGGGCCCGCCGACCTTGTGCTGTGCGTCGGAGCCAGCCACGCGCTCAGCGACGTCCAGCCGCCCGGCCACACCGCGGCGGCGCTCACCGTGCTCCGCCGGCTGGTTACGCCCGGCGGGCGGGTCCTGCTCGGCGAGGGCTTCTGGCAGCGTCCCCCGACCGCGGCCGAACTGGCCGCCATGTGGCCCGGTATCACCGCGGAGGAACTGCTCGACCTGGCCCAGATCGCGGACCTGGCCGTGGTGGCGGGCTTCCGCCCGGCCTGGATCGAGACCGCGACCGAACCGGAGTGGGAGGAGTTCGAGTCGGGTTACCAGGCCGACGAGGAGGAATGGCTCGCCGCCCACCCCGATCATCCCGAGGCCGCCGAGATCAGGCGGCGCGTCGACGAGCACCGCTCTTACTGGCTGCGCGGGTACCGCGGCCTGCTGGGCTTCGCCTACCTGACCTTGGTCCCCGTCGGCTGACCGGCTGGCCGCGACCGGTCCGCCTCGGCGACCAGCCCGGGGCGCCGGGCGATCACGTGCAGCAGGGCGGCCACCTGGCGGTAGGGGTCGGTGCGCCCGGCCCGTTCCTCGCAGGCCAGCAGAGCCTCCAGGTCCGGCGGCGGTTCGGCGTCGCCGGGCGCGGTGTCGGTGAACACCCGCACGCCGTACCAGGCGGTGACGTCCAGCCCGTATCCCGCCAGCCGGGCGGTCAGGTCGGCCAGCCGGTCGGCCCGGGCGGTGACCCCGATCCGGTTCGCATAGGTAACCGAGCCGAACGCCTCCGCGCACGCCGCCCAGTTGCCGAGCAGCCCCGGTCGCATGGCCAGGCCGTCGCCGTTGCGGACCAGCAGCGACGCCATCCCGCCCGGCGCCGTCAGCCCGGCGACGGCGCGCAGGACCGGATCGGGATCCGCCGCGTACATCAGCACCCCGTGGCACAGCACGGCCTCGGCGCGTGAAGCCCCGGACCGTTCGGCCCAATCCTCGATCAAGCCGCGCTCGACCCGCACCCGGGCGCGGACCTCGGCCGGCTCGGCGGCCAGGTCCCGCTCGAAGCGGGCCAGGAGATCGGCGGAGGCATCCACCCCCGTCACGTCGTGTCCCCGCCGCGCCAGCCTGATGGCCTGCGTCCCCTGACCGCAGCCAAGGTCGATAATCCGAACGGGCAGTGGTCCCAGCTCGGCGGCCAACTGGCGCGCCACGAGTTCCTGGCGCACCACGTCCCGCAGCTTCCCCAGCCGGGCCTGCCAGCGCTCTTCGTGGCCGGTGAACGCGGTGCTCACCGGTCCGGCTCCAGGTCCCGCTGCATCAGCACGGTGTCGATCCACCGCCCGTGCTTGCGGCCCACCCGGCGCAGGCGGCCCGCCTGTTCGAAGCCGAGGCGGCGGTGCAGCGCGACCGAGGCGTCGCTGCCGGTGTCGGCGATGACCGCGATGACCTGCCGGGCGCCGGCCTGTTCGCACCCGGCGAGCAGCGCGCCGAGCAGGGCGCGGCCGAGCCCGCGGCCGGTGCGGGCGGGGGAGACGTACACCGTGTCCTCGACCGTGTGGCGGTAGGCCGGCTTGGGCCGCCACGGGCTGGCGTAGGCGAACCCGCCGATCGTGCCGTCGTCCTCGGCCACCAGGAACGGCAGGTTGCGGCCGGCCAGGTCATCCAGGCGCCGCTGCCAGTCCGCCGCCGCGGGCGGGACCTCCTCGAACGTGGTCACGGTGGTCGTCACGTAGTGCGTGAAGATCGCGGCGACCGGCTCGAGGTCGGCCGGCCCCGCCGCGCGGATCACGGGCTGCTCAGCTGGCAACGTCAGCGCCTAGCCCGCGCGCAGGCCGGGAAACATGTGCCCGAATACCTCGTCGATCAGCGCGATCGCGTCGGCGCGGCCGATGGCTTCGTCCTGGTCGAGGTCCGGGGCCGGCAGGCCCATGTCCTTGGCCAGGGCCAGGACCGGGAAACAGGCCGCCTTGCACAGGCCCTTCAGGCGGGCTTCGAGCGAGACACGAGCCAGGTTGAACGGGGGCACCGGCCGCGGGGCGACATCCGGCCAGTCGTCCGGGTCCCGCGGGGTCTCGAGGGACAGCACCGGGCCGAGGTCCAGGGCGGCTCCGTCGCGGGCGGTCAGCGCCGGGCCGAGCTGCCAGTGTTCTCGCAGCGTCCGGATCACCGACGTGTGCCGGTACTGGTCGTTGACCACCGTCTGTTCCGGGATCCAGGGCGAGACGGCGATGGCGGGCACGCGCACCCCGGACCGGTCGAACCGGAAGTCCATCTGCCCCGCCGGAGCGGTCGGGTCCGGCGGCAGCACGGCCGGCGGCGGGACGTGGTCGTAGGTCCCTCCGTGCTCGTCGAAGCAGACCATGAACAGCGTGTTGTAGGCGTTGGACCCGTCCGGTGAGGCTGAGCAGCGGATCGCGTCGTAGATCTTGGCCAGCAGTGCCTCGCCGCCCAGCAGTGCGGACGGCGGGTCGAGATCCACCCCCGGGAACAGCGCATCGAAGGCCGGGTGCATGTCGTTGTGGCCGTACAGCAGGTTGGGCTCGATGAACGAGTAGGCCGGCAGCTGCCCGGTGGCAGCGTCCTGCAGGAACCGGTCCGTGGTGAAGAAGTTCGTCTCCCACCGCTCGCGCAGCCGGGGCGCGTGGATGATGCCGGTCAGGGATATGTGACTCGGCGGATCGCAGTAGACCCGCCAGGTCAGGCCCTGCTTCTCGAGCCGCTCGAAGATGGTCTCGGCGTCGTTGTGCAGCGGGAAGGAATCGGCGGGCGACATGTTGACCACGAACCCCGACGAGGTGGCCGCGTGGAAGAACGACCGGTTCGGGAACGTCTGCGACGGCACCTCGCAGAACCAGTGGTCGAAGGTCGCGAAGCCGCGGGCCAGCGCCGAGATGACCGGCACCTGCGGCGGCGCGTAGCCCGTCATGATCTGCGCGTACTCCTCGAAGGCCGGCGGCCGTCCCATCTCGGCCATGAACGCGCTGATGTAGTCGGTGACGAACCCGTCCATGGTCGGCCGCTGACCCGGATCGGCCGGCGCGTTGTACGGGGCGGTGATGTGCTGGATCACCATCCCGCGGTTGGACGGCGGGTCGATCAGGCCGAACAACTGCGTGTTGACGTGCGGGTACTCCTCCCCGGGGTCGGGGGAGGGGGAGTTCATGTCGATCGCGGTACCGTACGGCACCAGCCGGGGGACCGTCCCGGGGTCGGCGCCCGCGGCCCACTCCGGGACCGGGTTGGACAGGTCCAGGCCCGCCACACCCTCGAAGGAGGCCACTTCGCCCGGCTGGTACAGGCGGCCGAGCAGGTTGTCGAACGAGCGGTTCTCGAACATGATCACGACGACGTGATCGAGGGCGTGGCTCCGGTCGGGTCGCGGCATGAGACGACGATAACGCCCGCCGCCGACGCCCATACGTGCCGAGCCGTAACGCTTCCGGAACGGTCCCGCCGTAGCCTGCGAAGTATGAGGTACACACTGATGACCGGGCTGCTGACCTTGGTCTATGCCGCGCTGGTGGTGCTGGCCGTCCAGGTGCTGGCGCTCCAGAGTCCGGCCATGGTCGCCGTGGCGACGCTGGCCGCCGCGCTGCTGTTCAACCTGCCGCGCCGTTACCTGCAGCGGGCGGTCGCCCGGCGGTACCACCGCCCGGCATGACCCGCCCGGGCGGCTGCGAACGTCGTGGCTCGTCAGTGATAGCGTGACCGTAGGCGCGAGAGGGCGCCTCCGGGTCCGCGGGCAGGACGCAGTCCACCTCTGTTTCGTCAGGCAGCAGCTCACCGGCGATCTCCCTTGTCGGCTTGCCGCGCGGATCGCAGGCCGGTGAAGGAGACGCCATGGCCGATCTTCCGGCCCGCCCCACCGACCTGGCCCGGCAGGCCGATGCGTTCTGCGAGGCCAGCATCCGCGACACTACCGGCCGCGCGGCCCGGATGCTGGCCGCCACCCCCGAACTGGCCGGTCTCAACTTCGCCACCGCGGTGATCCTGGGCGACGCCAGCCGGGTACGCGCCGAGATCGGCCGGGACCCCGGCCTGGCCACCCGGGTCGACGCCCGGACCGGCTGGACGGCGCTGCACGCGGCCTGCGCCTCGAACTGGCACCGGCTCGACCCGGCCCGGGCCGCCGGCCTGCTGGCCGTGGCCCGGATAATCCTGGACGCGGGGGCCGACCCCAACGGCCGTAGCGGCGGGCCGCGCGGCGGCTGGACGCCGCTGCGCTGCGCGGTAGCCGGCTCGACCAACCCGCCGGTCGTGGCCTTGCTGCTGGAGCGCGGCGCCGTGCCCGACGATCACGACCTGTACCTGGCCGGGTTCGGCGGCGATGATCACCAGAGCCTGCGGCTGCTGCTGAGCCATATCGCCGATGTGGCCGGGACGGCCGAGATGGCACTGGCCGCGCCGCTCAGCCTCAACGACGCCGAGGGAGTCCGGCTGCTGCTGGAGGCCGGCGCTGATCCCGGCCGCTACGCCGACGACGATGGGGCGTCGGCTTCGGCCCTGCACGAGGCGGTCCGGTCGGAGTGTTCGGCCGAACTCGTTGGGCTGCTGCTCGCCCACGGCGCCGACCCGGACCGGCCCGGCCCCGACGGGCGCTCGCCGTACACCCTGGCCACCCTCCAGGGCCGCGCCGACCTGGCCGACCTGCTGCGTCGCCACGGCGCCACCGACGATAGCACCGACACCGACCGGTTCCTGGCCGCCTGCCAGCGGGCCGACCAGGCCGCCGTAGCAGAGCAACTGGCCCAGGACCCGGGCCTGCCCGCCCGGCTCGGCGAGGACCGGCAGGCCGCCGCGCTGATCCGCGCCGCGGAGACCGGCCACACCGCAGCCCTCCGCCTGATGCTCGACCTCGGGTTCGGTGTCGACGTGCACGGCGGCGACCACGGGGGCACGGCCCTGCACGCCGCCGCCTACTCCGGCAGCGCGGACGCCGTCCGGTTGCTCCTGGACCGCGGCGCCGACGTCGACGCTCGCGACGCGACCTGGGACAGCCACCCGCTGGTTTGGGCCGCCATCGGCAGCAGCGAACGGCGAGCCAGCAACCCGCACCCCGACTGGCCCACCGCCGTCCAGGCCCTGCTCGAGGCCGGGGCCCACGCCGCGGACGTCACCCTCTCGCCCGATGATCCCTACCAGCCCAGCCCCGAAGTCGCGGCCCTGCTTCGCCCGGTCACTGACCGGTGAACTCGCGGCGCTGATTGTTACCATGGCCGGGTCGCGGCCGGAACACGCACCAGCAGGCCGCCGGGGGCGAGCGAGACGGTCAGCGAGGCAGCCGCTCCGATGAGTTCCCCGTCGGCTTGGCGCGGCAGCCGCGCCCCGGCCGCGATCTCGACCCGCCGGGCCTGGTAGCGCTCGAGTACGGCGTCGTCGTGGCGACTACGGCTCAGTACCCGCCAGGCCACCCGTGACCACCCGAACGGTCCGGCAGGCGCGAGGATCCCCACGTCGAGCAGGCTGTCGTCGGGTCTCGCCGCCGGGAGCAGGACGAAGCCGCCGGGCAGCAGGCCGACGTTCCCGACCACCACGCACCGGGCCTGGCGGCCCATGGGCTCGCCGCCGTCGAGGCGTATCTCGAAGTGGGTACGTGCCCCAGCCAGCCGCCTGACTCCGGTCGCGGCGTATCCCAGCCAGCCAGCCGCTCCCTTCAGCCCGGCCGCGGTCGCGCCCACCACCGCGGCGTCCAGTCCGATGCCCGCCATCGCGGCAAAGGTGATGCCATCGGCGACGGCCAGGTCGATCCGCCGCTGATGCTGACCGAAGCCGACGGCCAGAGCGGCACCGAGCGAGGATGGTATGCCCAGCGCCGTCGCCACCAGGTTCGCCGTGCCGCGCGGCACGATGGCCAGCGGGACCTGGCTGCCGGCCAGGGCTTGCGCGCAGGCCCGGACCGTGCCGTCGCCGCCTACCGCGAACACCAGCTGCGCGCCGGCCGCAACCGCCTGCCGCGTCGCGCCGTCGCCCGCGTCGGCCGACCGCGTCTCCAGCAGCTCTATCTCCCAGCCGCGGGCGGCCGCGGCCGCCGCGGACCTGCGATTCAGCTTCTGGAAGTGACGGATCCGGTTCCGGTTGACGACAAATGCGACGGTCGGCATCACCGGGCCGGCTCCGGTGCGGTGACACGGTTACCGTTCACCACCCCTCACCTCTCTGCCGGGGAGAGCGAGGCCTGGTCGGCGGCCGGGCGGCAGCGCACCACGGCCACGTGATAATGGTCCCAGAACCGGAGCCGGGCCGGAGCCAGCCGGCACATCACGACATGAACGGCGTGCGTGAACAGCCACCACAGCACCCGCTGGGCCGCGGACCAGCGCAAGCCGTACTGCGCACGCAGCGGCGCGGGCAGCAGG
>CAWICW010000050.1:0-49444 GCA_963834685.1 uncultured Actinomycetes bacterium
GCGCTGTCGCTGGATCCAGCTCTGCTGGCCGAGCTGCTCGGCAACGACGGGCTGCGCGAGCTGCTCGATCCCGCCGTGGTCGACCAGACCGAGCGTGACCTGCAGCACCTGTCCGAGACCCGCCGCTGCCGCGACCTGGAGGGCGTCGCCGACCTGCTGCGCACGGCCGGGCCGCTGACCGCGGCGGAAGTTGCTTCGCGGTGCGTGGACGGCGCGGCCGCGGATTCGTGGCTCGCGGACCTGGCCAGGGCGCGCCGGGCCATCCAGGTGCGGATCGCCGGGCAGCCCATGTGGGCCGCGATCGAGGACGCCGGCCGGCTGCGTGACGCCCTCGGGGTTCCGCTGCCGACGGGCGTGCCCGAGGCGTTCACCGAGCCGGTCGCCGACCCGCTGGGCGACCTGGTGGCCCGGTACGCGCGGACGCACGGCCCGTTCGCCACGGCCGCGGTGGCCGGGCGGTACGGGCTGGGCGCCGCCGTGGTGACGATGACGCTGCGGCGGCTCGCGGCCGACGGCCGCGTGGTCGAGGGCGAGTTCCTGCCGACCGGCGCGTCGGCGGGCGGGACCGAGTGGTGCGACGCGGAAGTGCTGCGCCTGCTGCGCCGCCGCTGCCTGGCTCGCCTGCGCAAGGAGGCGGAGCCGGTCCCGCCGGAGGTGCTGGCCAGGTTCCTGCCCGCCTGGCACGGGATCGGCGGGCTCGCGACCGCGGCTGACCGCGGGCCGGGCACCGGTCCCGGTCCCGGCGGCGGCAGGCGGCGGCGGGCCGACGCCGGGGCGGTCCTGGAGGTGGTGGAGCGGCTGGCCGGGGCGCCGGTGCCCGCGTCCGCACTGGAGACCCTCGTCCTGCCCGGGCGGATACCCGGCTACTCCCCCGCCCTGCTCGACGAGCTCACCTCGGCGGGCGAGGTCGTCTGGTCCGGCGCGGGTGCGCTGCCCGGCGGCGACGGGTGGCTGGTGCTGGCGCCCGCCGACGGAGCCCCGCTGATGCTGCCCGAACCGGGCGAGGTCAGCATGACCCCGCTGCACGAGGCCGTGCTCGAGGTGCTCAGCGGAGGCGGCGCGCTGTTCTTCCGGATGCTCAGCGACCGTGCCGCGGCCTTGCTCAGCGGTTCGGGGGCCCAGGCCGGGGCGCGGGCCGATGACGGCGAGGTGGCGGCGGCGATCTGGGACCTGGTGTGGGCCGGGCTGCTCACCAACGACACCCTGGCCCCGCTGCGGGTGGTGCTCGGCGGCCAGCAGCGGCGGGCGGCCGCGCCGGCCCGGGTGGCGGTGCCGCGGCCCCGGCCGGGCGGTCCTGGTCGGCGCTATAGCTTCGGCCGCCCCGCAATGCCGACGCGTACCGGCCCGCCGACGGTCAGCGGCCGGTGGTCGCTGCTGCCGGGCCGCCTGGCCGGCGAGGAGCAGGCCGGCGGGAACGGCCGTGACAGCGCCCAGACCGTGCGAGCGCACGCGCTGGCCCTGACGTTGCTGGAACGGCACGGCGTGCTGACCAGAGGCGCGGTCGCCTCCGAGCGGATCCCCGGCGGGTTCGCCGCGGTGTACCCGGTGCTGCGGGCCATGGAAGAGGCCGGCCAGTGCCGGCGCGGCTACTTCGTGGAGGGCCTCGGCGCGGCCCAGTTCGCCCTGCCCGGCGCCGTAGACCGGATGCGGGCGCTGGCTGACCGGCCGCGCGTCGCTGACCCCGGCGCCCGGGCGTCAATTTCTGCCGAACGGGCCATCGTGCTCGCGGCGGCCGACCCGGCCCAGCCGTACGGGGCGGCGCTGCCGTGGCCGGACCGCGCCGGCGAGACACCGTCCTCGCACCGGCCGGGCCGCAAGGCCGGGGCACTGGTCGTGCTGGTCGACGGGTCGCTCGTGCTGTACGTCGAGCGGGGCGGGCGGACGTTGCTGTCCTGGACCGATGATCCGGAGTTGCTGGGCCCCGCCGCGACGGCGCTGGCCGCGTCCGTCCGCAACGGCGCGCTGGGCCGGCTGAGCGTGGAACGCGCCGACGGCCTGACCGTCGGGTCCGGTATCCATGACTCCCCGCTCGCGCAGGCGCTGGAGGCGGCCGGCTTCGTCCCACCCCGCGCGGCCTGCGCCTTCGGGCCAGCTAAGCCGCGCTCGCTGAATAGTCACCCATAAGCCGCAACGCGCCATTGGCATAATGGATTACCATTATCTGTCATCTTCTGGAAAGTGCGCATTTCGCGGCTTCCGGGAAAGTAATCTGGCCCGAGGCCAGCGCGCCCGTCCTGCATCACCGCAGGCGGCGCGCCACGATGAGTACCTTCCCTGGGAGACACGATGTCGGATCGGTCGTCACATCAGGGCCTGCCGGATGACTGGAATCACGGCAGCCACGGACCGTTCTCCGCGCCCGAGACATCCAACGGTTACGGCGCGGCGACGGCAGGCTCGCACCGGGCCAGAACCGCGGACGGATACGGTACCGGACCGACCGAGGCCTACGGCGCGGCGCCCACCGACGCGCTCGGGACCCGGGGGGATACGTTCGGCGTGAGCCAGGCCGACGCCCTCGCGGCCAGGGCCGATTCGTACGGCGCGGGCACTGCCGACTCCTTCGGGGCCAGGGCCGATTCGTACGGCGCGGGCACTGCCGACTCCTTCGGGGCCAGGGCCGATTCGTACGGCGCGGGCAAGACCGACGCGTTCGGGGCCAGGGCGGTCGGCACCTACGGAGCGGGAGCGGACGATCCCTTCGGGGACGCCGATCCCTTCGGGCCCAGGGCCGCCGACCCGTTCGGGCCGGCGGCGACCGCCGCCTTCGGCGCGGTCACGGCCGAGGCCGTGACGGCGCGTCCGGACACCGAGCGCCCGGCGACCGCGATCGGTGACCCGGTGACGGGCGAGGCCGCCGATTCCCGGGGTTTCCTGAGCGCCCTGTTCGATTTCGGATTCACCTCGTTCGTGACGCCCAAGGTCATAAAGGTGCTCTACATGCTGATCGTGATCGGCACCGTAGTAAGCGCCCTGGTTTTTACCATCATCGTATTCAAGGCCAGCACGGCATTCGGGATCCTGACGCTGGTCTTCGCAGATCCGCTGTTCATCCTCATCGTCCTGGCGATTTACCGCATCATCCTGGAGTTCTTCGTGGTTACCTTCCGGGTGGCCGAGGACATCCGGGCCCTGCGCGAGCGCGGCGACCTGCGCTGATCGCTGCGGGCCGACGCTGTGCACTTCCTGTCCGGCACCGTCAGATCAGGGCGGCGGCGTCAAGGTTCTCGCGTACGGTCTGGGTCATCGGGTGATCGGGCCCGAGGTAGCGCTCGCAGTCGGTCAGGGCGCGCTGCAGGACCGCGATGACGTTGGTCAGGCAGCCGACTATGTAGTAGGCCGAGGCGAGGTTACACCGGGTGGTCAGCGTCTCTATGTCGCCGGGCCCGAGCATCCGCTCGCTGTCGGCCAGTGCGCGCTTGTACGCCGGGATGGCCTCGGTCAGCCGATGGGCCAGCTGGTAGCACGCGGCCAGGTTGGCGCGCGCGGTCAGGGTGTCCCGGTGATCGCATCCTTGGACGCGCTCCCGGTCGGCGAGGGTTCGCTCGTAGGCCGGGACGGCCTCCCGCAGCCGCCCGGCGCTGCGGTAGGCGAAAGCCAGGTTGGCGCGGGCCGTGATGGTGTCCGGATGGTCGGGCCCGCTGGTTCGCTCTCGGTCGGCGAGGACCCGCTCGTACTGCCCGATGGCGTCCTTCAGCTTCCCCGCGGCGCGCAGTGCCGCGGCCAGGGTGGCCCGGGCCGCGATGGTGTCCGGGTGCTCGCGCCCGTGCATCCGCTCCTGGTCGGCCAGTGCCCGCTCTGACCGCTCGATCGTGTCCCTGGCCGGCCCGACGGCCGCGCGGGGCGACCGCGGCTCGACTGCGGTTCCCCTACCGGGGATGCCGGCGATGACGGCATCCAGCTCCGCGTAGGTCCGCGACGCAAGCACCTGGCCTACCCGCACGTCAAACTCGTCCTTGGCCAGCCGTCCCCGGACGAACGCGCCCTTGAGCAGCTCGATCACCTGTTCGCGATCGGCGTGGGACGCCCGCAGGCGGCTGAGGCCTCCCGCGCCCGCTGCTACCTCGTCTCCAGGCCCTGCCATTACCAGCGCCTCCCCACTGGCACGACGCACGGAAAGCGTAGCGCGGCTGCCCTCGAGCCGACCATCCTCGGACCGTCGGATCCGTGCCCGTGCGGGTACCCGGACCCGCACAGATCGGTCCGTAACGTCGGATGTGCCCTTGGCCGCTGCTTGGGATGGTCAGCCGCGGTGTCCGGTTTCGCATGGCCGCTCCCCGCCCGCCGAACCTGCAAGCCGCAATGAGGCCAGGCAGCTGCGCCCTCCGGCCCCCGGGAAATATTAGATCAAATTTTCCGGAAATAAATTGCTAGTTTTATCTTTCAAGGGTAGCCTGAAGGCAGGACACAGGGAAGCAGCAGCCGAAGGCTGCACGGCAAGCCCGCGTCCGCAACGGAGCCGGCCAGCGTCTTAGCGGCCCCGCTCCCACTCCGGAAGAAGCAGTGCCATGCCCGCACCACAGGACACCACCAGCACGCTGCCGCCCCCCTCACCCAACGGCTCCGCCCCGCCATCCTCGCCGGCGCCCCAAGCGCCTCCGCGCCGGCCTGCGCGTACCCGGATCAGCAGCATGCGCACCGGCCTGATCCTAGGTATTGCCGCCCTGATCGTGGTGATGATCTTCATCATCCAGAACGCCCGCGCCGTGAACATCAGCTTCCTAGGCGCGCACCTGCACCTGTCGCTGGCCGTGGCGCTGCTCCTGGCCGCCATCGCGGGCGCCCTGGCGATGGCCGCCGCCGGAACCGCCCGGATCACCCAGCTGCGCCGGATCATGCGACGCAACCGGCGCAACCCGCAAGCCGGCTAAGACTGCCCGGACAATCCACCCGGCGCACCGCACACGGCCGGAGAAGCACCGGACTGCATCCCCGCCGGGCAGCCTGCTCCGCCAGACCGGCTCCGGCTACCACACACCCCACGTACGTCACTGACTAAGGAGTCGGTTATGGGCATCATCGCCTGGATCGTTCTCGGCCTCGCCGCCGGCCTGCTCGCCAACATGCTGATCCCCGGCAAGAGATCACAGGGCCTCATCCTTACCTGCCTGATCGGTATCGCCGGGGCGCTCGGCGGCGGCTGGGCGGCGACCGAACTGTTCCACGTCCACACCCTGAACGGGTTCTTCAACCTGTCTACCTGGCTCACCGCCATCGCGGGATCGGCCGTCCTGCTGCTCGTCACCCACCTGCTCACCGGGAGCCGCGGCAAATCCCGCAGGCTCGCACACCGCTAATACTCGCCCACGGCGAGCGCCGGCACCCGTCGGCGGTGGGCCGCCGTGGACCGGGAAGGCGAGGCCGGACCAACCAGGCTTCGCCGGCCACCCTCCTACGACACCCGCACACCGCCCGCAGTGTACAGCGCCCGCAGACGCGGGCGCTGTACGCGGATGTTCTGGCTCGATCCCCCTCCTGCCTGCGCCGATGCGCTCGTACTGCACCGCCTCGGTGAGTAAACGCCCCGAGGACCGGTGAAATTTTGGGACGGGCGACGGCAGCGTCAGCGCGGAGCCAGGACGGTGATGAAGTCGCGGGTCCAGCCGGTGAGGTACTGGGTGGGCGGGCGGACCTGACCGGGGATGGGAGCGCGGAGCGAGCCGCCCGGGGCGCGAGCGATGGCGAGCTGAACCCATTCGGGGTTGATGTCGAGTTCCATGGCGATCCGCGCGCCACTGCGGGCGAGCGCTACCGCGAGGTCCTCGGGGACGGTGGACATGCTTGCCGCGTAGATGAGGTCACCGGAGGCGTCCTGGCCGAGGGCGCTGCGGGCGACGTATTCGGCGTGGCCAATGGTCCCGCCCCACCGCCACCACCGGGCCGCCTCCGCAGTCGGCTGGCCGCCCTCGACCAGCGGCCACAGGTTCTGCCGGACACTGTAGACGGCCTCCCCCGGGGCGGGCACGTCCACGCCCCACACCCCGATCCTGGCCTGGCCCGACCGGTCGATGACGAGGCTGGCCAGGCCGTGACGCAGGGCCCGGAACACGTGACCTTCCTGTTCGTAGCCGCCCGCCCGCGAGCGCAGCAGGAAGCCGCCATTGAACGCGGCCAGCAGGTAGCGGCGTTCGGCGCCGGTGACGGCCGGGCCGGCCCGTACCAGCGCCGCGTAGTCCGGCCCGGGGTCCTGGCTGCCGTTGTGCAGCACGTACCGGACCGGGCCGCGGAAGACGGCCACGGTCACGACCGATCCGTCCGCAGTCCTGATCCAGGACACGGTGACGCGCGGAGGGCTCTGGGCAGCGACATTGCCCGTAGCGGTGGCGGCCGAGCCGGTTCGGGCCGGGGAGGCGGCCGGCCTGACGGGAGAGGCCGCCGACGGCGATGAGCTGCACGCCGCGGCGGTGCCGAGGACGGCCAGCAGGCCAGTCAGCCGGAGCGCGCGCGTTCTGTGCTTCCCGGAGCTGGCTTTCACACGGTCAAGGGTGCCGGATCAGCGTGAAGGGAGCGTGAAGCGCCCGGCGGCCGCGACACGAAAATGAGTTGACCGGTTTGGGGGCTTAAGTCAGGGTTGGGGCAGAGCTGCGGCGTAACACCACAACGGCGGGCGCGCGGTGCGGCGCTGGCCCCGCAGACGCCCGCCGTCCAGAGCGGGGTGCCGCTTCCTGTCGGCGGCACCCCGCTCGCACCCGACCGGGCGATATTCTGGCTGGGATGCCTGCGCCCCGGACCTTCGTCGTGGAAGCGCACGTCGGGCTAGGGTGCGGTCATGGAGACCTCACGAGCGGCGCGTACGGAGCAGGCCTTCTCGGCCCGCCTGCGCGACCGGTGCGATCGCGTCTGGGCCGGCCTGCACGCGCACCCGTTCCTGGGCGAGCTGGCCCGGGGTACCTTGCCGCTCGACCGGTTCCGCTTCTTCATCGAGCAGGACCTGCTGTTCCTGCCCGCCTTCGCCCGGTGCATGGCCATGGGCGCGGCGAAGTCAGCCAGCGACGCGGATCTGGAGTTCTTCGCCCGGCAGCTCGACGCGATCATCCGGCTGGAGATCCCGAGCAACCGGCGCCTGCTGGACCAGGTGATCAGCCTGGGCGCCGAAGACCGGGGCGGCACGCGGGGAATGGCTCCGGCCAACGTGGCCTACACCAGCTTCCTGCTGGCCACCGCGGCGGCCGGCGGCCCGCTGGAGATCACCGCGGCCATCCTCCCGTGCTCCTGGAGTTACATCGAAATCGCCGCGGGCCTGAAGGACGAGATCGGCGAGCATCCCGTGTACGCGGACTGGGTGGCGTTCTACCTCCAGGAAGAGGAGGCCAATCTCGTCCTGAACATGCGGGAGACGTTCGACGATATGACGCGGGACGGGGCGGTCAGCGACGCGAAGCGCGAGCAGCTCGCCGAGATCTTCATGATGAGCTCCCGGCTCGAGGGCATGTTCTGGGAGATGGCCTACACCCTGGACCAGTGGTCCGACCTCGGCTAACCGCGTCAGTCCGCCGACGGCTCGGGGACGAGGGCCTCGATCCAGTCGCGGATAACCCAGTTTCGGACTATTCCGTTCAGGACGAACGGGTCACCGCGTACGAACTCCTCGGCCGCCTCGCGGGTGGTGAAGATGCCCATCGCCCCGTCTTCCTGCGCGTTGGCGAACGGCCCGATCATGAGCAACTCGCCGCGCCGGGCGAACTCCTGCCACCGCTCCCGGTGCGCGGACATGTGGGCCGGGACCTGGGCCATTATGCCGGGGGCCATCTCGTACAGCGCCACGGCCTTCATGCTGGTCCCCCGGCCGCGGCGGCGAAGCGGCCGAGGATGCGGGCCCAGCCCTCGCGGTACGCGCCGCCCAGGTAGCCGCCGCGCAGCGCGCAGTCCCGGGCCAGTTCCTCCTCGGTCAGCTGCTCCCAGCCGCGGTGCTCGACCGCGACCCGGGTCAGCGCCGGGCCGACTTCGGCGAAGGTCAGCTCGACCTCGGTCACCGCCGCGGCCATGTTCCAGGTCATGACGAACCGGGCGGGCGGCTCCCAGACGAGCACCTCGCCCCAGTCAACCTCGGTGCCGTCCTGCCAGGTCTCGAAGACCCGCCCGCCCGGGCGGCGCTCGAACGTCACGTCCCGGACCCGGTCCTTCCCGGCCGAGAACGGGGTGACCGGCCACCAGACGCCGATGGTGTCCACGAAAGTGTCGAAGGTGTGCCGCTGGTCGCTGCGGACCAGCACCGACTGCCGGACCGGCGGTCGCCGCAGCGCCGTCACCGTCCCCGGTACCTGGCCGTCGCCGTCCTGTGCCATGCCCGTGCCCTCTCGGTCTGACCTGCCACACTCATCGTCGCAGAGCGCGTAGCTGCTCCGCATGCGCGGGCAGGTGAACCTCGCCGAAGCCGGCCAGGAGGGACCGCAGCGGGCGGGGCTCGTCCACCAGGACCTGGTCCTTGGAGATGATCAGCACCGGCAAGCTGACCTCCAGGTCCCGCTCGGTAAGGCCCGCCGCGATGCCGCACAGCAACTCGCCGTACCTGCGGACGAGGCCGGCCATGTCACCCGCGCCGCAGGCGTCGCGCACCACCCGTTGCAGGTTCCATTCGTCCAGGCTGGGACGGTTGTCGTAGACAGGTCGCTGACCAGCGGCGATAGCAAGCGCGGCGGCCGCGCCGCCAGGGGCGAGGTGCAAGCGCCGGAGGTGAGGTGCAAGCGCCAGAGGCGAGGTGCCCGGGCAGGCAGGCGGGACCGGCCCGCGCCAGCCCGGGACCGCTCACCCGGGCCGCCCGCCCAGACCCTGGCCTCAGCACGGCAGACCGGCGGCTACGACAGCAGCACGGGCCACGGCGGTCACAGGGTAACCACGATCCCCACGGTCAGCCGACGGGCAGAGTTGGCACGCTCACCTCTACCGGGGCATGTGTGCGACAAGCCCCGGATGGCCGCACCGGCCGGCCGGGCCGGGCCTGCAGCGACGGATCGGGTCGTGAACGTGGCGGTCCAGACGGCGCGCCGGGAGGGCCGGACCGGTGGGGGATTTAGCCAAGACGGCTCTGGGCCGCGGCGGAACGTCAGGCCTCGTCCGGGCCGCTGGGATTTGCCTCCTCGGCGGGCGGGGCCCAGCCTTGGGCGGCGCCGCGCTGGGATCCGGTCCGCCCGTCGCGGCCAGTGGTGCCAGGCCGGCTCGACGCGCCGGGTGGCGGACTCGGGACGGTGCGCTGGGTCGCGGCCGACGGCCGCCTGGGTAGTCCGCCTGTGACCGGGCCGCCTGTAACCGGGCCGTCTCCAGCCGGACCGCCCGCCGCCGGACCGGGGGTGGTGGCCGGGCCGGAGGCCGTGGCGAGGCCGGCCGGGCCGGGAGCCTCGCGACCACCCCTGGACCAGCGCGACTCGACCTCGTCGAAGATGGGCAGCCCGCGCGTTCTGGCCTGGCTCTCCGTGTGCGGCACGACCACGCCGACATCCCCGCTCGGCGCGTCGGGCCGTCCGGGGCCGGAGAGCCGGACGGCCGCAGCCGGCGCGGCCTGGATGGTGGCCTGCGAGCCGCGGGCCGACCAGGCCGGATCAGGCCGGGCCGCCGGCGCGTCCGGCATGCTCACCCGCGCTGGCGCGAAGGCCACCGAGTTGGCCGCGGCGGACCGCTGCTCGACGCGGGGGCCGGCATCGGCGGCGGCACCGTGGTGGGTGAGGATTTCATCCGGGAGCCAGACGAGCGCGGTCAGACCACCGAGCTCGGCCTGGTTCAGCCTGACCCTGATCCCGTGCCGGACGGCCAGCTGGCCGACCACCAGCAAACCCATCCACTTAGGAACATCGATATCCGCCCCCGGCGGATTATCCAGCTGCTGGTTCGCGTAGGCCATCTCCTTCGCGGCCATTCCGATGCCGCGATCGGTGATCTCGACCAGAGCGCCACCGCTGGTCAGAATGTGGCCTTTGATATCGACTGGCATTTCTACCGCCGAGAACGACGTCGCGTTCTCGATCAACTCGACCAGCAGGTGCACCACGTCGTTGACGGCCTGCCCGCGCACCGCGATGTCAGGCTGCACCTGGAATGAGACGCGTTGGTACTCCTCGACCTCGGCCACAGCGGCCTCGACCAGATGAGCCAGCGTCACTGGCTGGTTCCAGCCCGGGGATACCTGGTGACCGGCCAAGACGAGCAGGTTCTGCGAGTTGCGGTGCATGCGCATGGCGATGCGGTTCAGCTTGGACAGCCTGGTCAGGCGCTGCGCGTCCTGCTCCCCGTGCTCGAGATCCTCTATCAGGCGGAGCTGGCGTTCCACCAGCGACTGGCTACGGTGTGACAGGTTCACGAAGATGGTGTTGAACTTGTCGCGGAGTTCGGCATCGCCGGCGGCCGGCCGCGGCATTTCCCGGGGCACCTGGTCGAAGGCGAGCATCGCCGCTGTCTCCTGCGGAGACGGGCCCGCCGCGGGCGCGGGGACGGTAGGCATGCCTCTGGCGGGCTCTGGGGTAAACGTTCTGGCTCCGGACCCGACGGGATCTGGGGAAAACGTTCTGGCTCCGGGCCCGACGGGAACGGCGATCGCTCGTTCCGCACCGTGCGCCTGCCCGTGTGCGCTCTCGCCCCGGGTCCTGACCAGATCCACCACCATAAGGGCGGCCACGGCCAGCACCAAGAGCAAGAAGAGGATTTCGCTCAGCATGCCACTCACATCTTGTCGATGGCCGGAGGCACGCGCCTGATGCCGTCCATGGTGTGAGCCCGGTACGGCCAGTTTCGGTGCGGATCGAGGCGCCCGGCCCTGCGGAGCGTCGGGAACTGACCCGGCGGTGCATTCCGCATGGCACCCTCCCTAACGGCCAATTCCGCGCCAACGGTACAGTCGACGCCACTCTAACGGCTAACCGGGCGGCGTATGCCTGATATGGAGGGAAAGTTCCGTATCGTGTGACGCTGGCCGTCAAAGCTTGCGACGCATCAAGGTTAACCTGTCACGCTAGGCCATGCCCCAAAATGTCCGCTTCTGCCCCGTCCGAATGCTGGCGACGATCCTGGCCAGGCCATACGGCGACGCGGGGCGACGAAAGAGCAGACCGAATATCAACGGGCGGAATGACTCTGCGCCGGCCCGCCTGCCGTCCCCGTCAGCAGTTCGTGACGAAACTTTGCCGAGGATGAATGGTGCATAGGCTGGCATAACCGCTACAGTCGCACAGTACGCCCGAGGGCGGCAGGCATCGACGATGCGGTGATGCGCACTAGCCAGGCGGAGGATCCGTTGGAGCAGGAAACGGCCGAGGGAGTCTTGGTTCACGCCGTAGACACGGTGGCAGCCACACAGGAGCGGACAAAACTCCGGCGCTCCGTGGGGCGCATGGACACCGCGTTCCTCATGCTGGCCGCGATCATCGTGCTGGACACGCTCGGCGCGGTGTCGAGCTACGGGGCTCAGGCGTTCACCTGGCTCATCGTCATGGTGGTGTTCTTCCTGTTCCCCTACGGCCTGATCACCGCCGAGCTTGGGACCGCATTTCCCGAGGAAGGCGGTCCCTACGTCTGGGTCAAGCTCGCCTTCGGCCGGGCGGCGGCGGCGGTGATCACCGTCATGTACTGGGTCGATAACCCCATCTGGCTGGCCGGAACGCTAGCGATCACCGCGATGGCCACCTTCAGCACGTTCTTCGTCAACCTCTCGCTTACTTGGGAGTACATCTTCGGCCTGCTGTTCGTCTGGGCCGGCATCGCGTCGGTGATCATGGCGCTGAAATTCGGCAAGTGGGTAGCGACGATCGGCGCGGTCGTCCGCGTGGTGCTGATGGCGTTCTTCACCCTCACCGTGTTCATCTACGCGGGCGAGCATGGCGTGCATGGTTTCGGGGGCGGTGCGTTCAAGCCCACCTGGCTGGTCTTCCTGGCGGCAGCGCCCATCCTGATTTTCGACCTCGAGGGCTTTGAGCTGCCCAGTGCCGCGTCTGAGGAACTGAAGAACCCGCGCCGGGATGTTCCCTTTGCCATTCTGCGCTCGGGGATCGGCACGGTGCTGTTCTACGGCGTGCCCATCCTGGCCATCCTGCTCGTGCTCCCGGCCTCCAGGCTGTCCAACGTGGCGGGCTTCGTCGACGCGTTGCAGCAGGTCTTCGTGGTCTACGGGGGCCACCTGACCAGTTCGGGCTCGGTGCTCACCGGCGCCGGGAAGGTGCTGGCCGATATCGCGGCGGTCGGGGTGATCTTCGGCCTGCTTTCCTCGGGCGTGGTCTGGCTGATCGGATCGGACCGGGCCCAGGCGGTCGCGGGGTACGACGGTTCCGCGCCGAGGGTGCTCGGGTACTTCTCCAAGCGTCTGGGGACGCCGATCGGCGTGAACCTGCTCTCGGGCGTGGTGTCGACCGTCGTCCTGATCCTGGCGCTCCAACTGACCAGCGGAAACGTGGCCAAGTACTTCAGCGTCACGCTGGCGCTGGTCATCTCGATGGTGACCATCACCTACGTGCTGATCTTCCCGGCGGTGATCAGGCTCAGGTACAAATATCCCGACCTTCCGCGTCCCTACCGGATCCCGGGCGGAACGGTCGGGCTGTGGGTGGTCGGGATCTTGACCACGGCCTGGGCCGCGTTCACCACCATCGCGATCATCTACCCGGGCATCGGCACCTCCGATCCTGACGCGTCGCTGCCCAGCGGGTTCGCCGGGCAGCGCCTTGAGTACACGCTGTCACAGGTGATACCGCTCGGCGTGATGATTCTCATCGGCCTGGCGTTCTACGCTCTCGGTGCGCCTACCCGGAGGCAGGCTCGGACGGAGGCGGCCATGGCGGGCGGAGCGCCCCAGGCCGAAGCGGTGCAGGTGGAGGATCCGCCGGCCGAAGCGGTGCAGGTGGAGGATCCGCCGGCCGAAGCGGTGCACGTGGAGGATCCGCCGGCCGAAGCCGCGCCGACGGAGAGCCAGAAGGAGTAGCCGGCCGGGGGTCAGGCGTCCCAGACGACGGGGTCGCGGACGGCGACGTCGTGGACGGCAATCACTGAGCGGCCAGGGCCGTGTATTCGCGCCGGTAGTTCCGGTCACGCGGCGGCGGGCCCGGTGTATCCAGGTCCTCCGCGTAGCGTCGCCCCGCCCACACGGCGCCCGCGATAGTGCTCGGAGCCCAGGCGTCTCCCACGCAGGTCACCGAGCGCACGCCGCGGGCCGGCCACTCGGGCCGCCGCTGCTCCAGGGCCAGGAACAGGTCGTCGCGCGGAATCCGCGCGGTTACCAGCAATACGGCGTCGGCGGGCACGGTGGTTTCCGCGCCGGTGAACGCGCATGCCGTCCGCGCTTCGCCCGTCCCGACGGCGAGGAGCACCCGGCTGGTTTCGACGATGATTCCCGCCTCCCGGACCCGCCGCTGGATGGCGTCGACCTCCAGGGTATGAGCCGTCCACGAGGACACGAGCGGGGCGGGGGTGACGAGCCGGACCTCATGCCCGAGCCGGGCGAGCAACTCGGCCAGGACCCCGCCGAGGTAGTAGTGGTCATCGTCGAACACCAGTATCGTCCGCGGCGCAGTGCCGGGGCGGCCGAGCGGATGAGCGCCGGTCAGCAGGTCATCGGGCGTCAGGACGCGGGCCTCATCGGCGATCGGAATCGCACTGGAATGCCAGCGCCCGACGCCATCCGCCCGCCACCGCGCGCCGGTCGCGACCAGGACGTCGGTGAATCCGGAGCCGAGGGCATCGTCGGGGGTGATCTCACTGTTCAGGCCGATTTCCACCACATCGCGGTAATGCCTGGCCAGCTGCCCGATCCGGTACTCCGCGACGCGGCGCCAAGCGGCCAGGCCGGGGAGGTTTGCCTCACGGGGCACCCGCCCGCCGAGCTCGCGGGTAGCCTCGGCGAGCATCACGGGGTAGCCCCGCTGGCCAAGTGCGCGGGCGGCCTCCAGGCCGGCCCGGCCCCGACGATCAGCACGCGAGCCTCGGATCCTCTCGGCCTGATCCGCTCCGGGTGCCATCCCCGGCGCCATTCCTCGCCCATGGCCGGGTTCTGCGTACAGCGGATGGGGGACATGGTCATGTCGCCGGAGATACAGATGTTGCAGCCGATGCACTCGCGTATGTCGTCGAGGCGTCCCGCCTGGATCTTGGCGGGCAGGAACGGATCGGCAATCGATGGCCGAGCCGCGCCGATCATGTCCAGGATGCCGGCGCGAACCTGCCGGACCATGGTGTCCGGCGAGGTGAAGCGACCCACTCCCACCACCGGCTTGGCCGACAGTTGCTTGAGGACGGCGATCAGCGGCTCACGCTCGGCCTCCGCCGCGAAGCGCGACGTGGCCGAGTCCAGCTCCCAGGTGCCGAGGACCAGGTCCCAGACATCGGGCAGATGATCCAGCAGCGAAATGACCTCCGCCGCCTCGGCCGGGGTGATTCCCGCATCGCCGACTCCCTCGTCAACGGTCAGGCGGCACGCGACCGCGGCCCGGCCCGCGCATTCCTCGCGCGTGTCCGCCAGGACCTCGGCCAGCAGCCGCGCCCGGTTGGCGACCGAGCCCCCGTAGGAATCGGTGCGCTGGTTGTACCGGCGGGACAGGAAGTGATGCAGCATGCTCAGGTTGTGGCCGCTGTAGACGTAGATGACGTCGTACCCGGCGGCCAGGGCACGACGGACGGCCAGGCGATGCCAGCGGCGCAGGTCGGCGATGTCGGACGCGGACATCATGCGGGCCTGAACCGGGTCGTTCGTCCAGGTCACGACGGGCAGATGGGCCGGTCCCATCGGAGGTTCGCGGCTCGACAGGTTCGGCGCGTTCATCCCGTTGTGCGCGAGCTCGATCCCGGCGAGGGCTCCGCCGGCGTGAATCGCGTCCGCGATCCTGGCCAGCGCGGGCAGGTCGCCGTCGTCCCACAGCCGAAGCTCGATGTAGGGCGTGATGTCCGAGCTGGGATGGATCTCCACCTGCTCGGTGCAGACGACGGCCCAGCCGCCCTCGGCCTTGACGTTGCGCATGGCCGCCTGAGCGGTCGGATCGCGGTATCCCATGCCGTTGCAGTGCGGTACCTGGAAGAACCGGTTCTTGGCGCGGACCGGCCCCAGCTGCACCGGCTCGAACAGGATGTCGTAACGGCTGTCGCGCGCGGTGTTACCGCCCGCGGGGATCGTATCGGTCACGCGTGCGCCTCGTCGGTCCAGGGCTACCGGACCCGGCCTTCGGTCTCCCGCTTGAGGTGGAAGAACTGCGGCCGGAGCACGAGGCGCGCGATGAGCATCAGGATGACCCCGACGCCGACGATGCCGACCAGCGACCAGATCTGCGGCGCCGCGGCAGCCTGCACGGATTTGACGAAGATCCAGCCCAGGAACCCGGCGGCGGCCAGCGGCAGGATGCCGAGGATCACCCCGTCCAGGACGTTGCTGAACACCCGGCGCCAGTAGTAGATAACGGCGGCGAGCGCGGTAAGGACATAGAAGGCCGCGTACAGCAGGGCGGTCACGGCGATCGCGTCGTTGAAGGCGTTGGCCAGCGAGGTGGACAGCAGGTAGGCCCAGGTTCCGCCGAGCAGGATCAGCCCGACCAGGAGGCTCGCGGCGACCGGGGTGGAGAACCGGCGGTTGACGTTGCCGAGGAACGGCGGCAGCACCCGGTGGCTGGCCATCCCGTAGATGACCCGGGCGCCGAGCACGATACCGACGCCGGTGGTGGCGACCACCGACAGCGCGAGGCTAAGCGCCATGACCTTGGCCCATCCGCCACCGCCGAGCGCTTGGGCGACGTAGACCAAAGCAGTGGCGGAGTTGGCCTGCAGTCTGGCGGGCGACACCGCGCCCTGGAGGCCCACCTGCGTCAGGGTATAGACGACGGCCAGGAGGGCGACGGCCGCCATGGCCGCCTTGCCGGGGTTGACGCGCCGGTGCCTGACCTCCTCGTTGACGTAGACGGTGCCGTCCCAGCCGGTGTAGGCAAACAGCGCGACCAGGAATCCCGCGGTGAGGCTGCCCTTACCGCCGATCCCGCTGAGGCTGAACCAGCCCTTGGTAATGGGGAAGGTGCCGTGCCGGTGGCTGATGACCGCCACCAGCCCGACGATGGCGAACCCGAGGAGGATCGTGTACTCGACCAGCGCCATGCCGACCTGGGTCCGGGCGGTGAGGCGGATGCCGACGATCGCGATTACCAGCATGCCGACGATGACGGCGGTGTCGATGGCCAGGTTGGCCGGGATCGCGGTCGAGTTCGAGCCGAAGACGGAGAGCACCGACGGCCCGAGGACCACCGTGGTGCTGACCGTGCCGATGATGCCGCCCATGATCATCAGCCAGCCCACGAGGAAGCCAATGTACGGGTTGATCACGCGGCCGACCCACTCGAAGGCCGCGCCGCAGTTGGCGTTCCACAGGTTCAGGCGGCGGTAGCAGTTGGCGATCACGATCATCGGCAGGGCCATGATGATCAGCGCCGGGCCGCTTGCGTACGCGGTCGACGCGGCGAGGCCGGCCAGGATCAGCCCGGCCGAGGCAGCCGGTGCGGCCGTGGACATCCCGATGACGGTGTCCTGCGCCACCCCGATCGCATTAGGCTCGAGCCTGGCCTCGGGGACGGCTCCGGTCTTCGTGAAAGGAGCCGGGGATTCGACCGTCATCTGGGTCTCCTATCCTGCTGCCGACGCGCGAGTCACCGCGGGCAGCGGAAAGCCTCGTTCATTGCCCGGGAGGCGCAGATGGCCACCTGCGAGATAGTAGCTGCCGATTCCGACAGATGACGCCAATAGGCTGAAATATTCCAGCCCGGCAGGCAGCGCGGGGGCCGGCGGCATCAGGCCTCTCCCATGTTCAGCAGGCTCTGACGGACGGTCTGCGTCAGCGGATGCCCATACGGCAGAACCCGCTCGCAGCGCCCCGCGAGATCATGGAGCAGCACAACCGCGTCTCCGACCCGCCCTACGGCGTAGTACAGGTAAGCCAGGTTGACCAGACGGGCCAGGGTGTCCACGTGGTCCGGGCCGAGGACACGCTCGGAGTCGGCGCAGCATCGCTCGGCGAACTGCATCGCGGCCGGCATCCGCCCGGCCGCCTGATATGCGGCAGACAGGCTCGCAGCGGCCTCGATCGTATCCAGATGGCCGCGGCCCAGCACCTTCTCGCGGTCGGACAGCACTCGTTTGTACTGCGAGATGGCGTCCTTCACCTTGCCTTCGGCCAGGAAGGCCGCGGCGAGCCGTTCCCGGGTGGCCATGGTCAGCGCATCGCGCGGTCCCTGCAGCCGCTCGCGGTCGGCCAGGCTGCGCGCCAGCAGCCGGCCCGCCGCCGCGTAGTCGCCCGCGGCCTGGTACGCGGTGGCCAGCTCATCTCGGGCGCTGAGGGTCTCCGGGTGCCCGTCGCCGCGGGACTGCTCGTACTCGCCCACGGCGCGGAGCATGACGGTCACCGCGTCGGCGGGCTCGCCGACCATGATGAGGGCCCGGGCCAGGCTGACGCGAGCGGCCACGGTGGCCGGGTGCCCGGGCGTGAGCTCACGGGTCCGGTCGGCCAGCACGCGCTGGTACCACTGGACGGCCTCCGCCGCGTTCCCGGCGGCCAGGTACGCGGCGGCCAGCTGGTCGGCTACCACCAGCGCGTCCGGGTGGCCGGGGGTCAGCTTAGCGTCGCAGCGCGCAGCCAGGTCCTGCCAGAACTCGACGGCCGGGCCGGCCAGGCGGGCCTCGTCCAGGCTCCGGCCGACCCGCAGCAGCAGCGGATGACACCCGTCGGCCCAGAGGGAATCCAGGGCCGAGTCCTGCAGGCGGGCCGCGTTCGCGCGCAGGCTGGCCGCCGCCCACGGCGACGGCTCGTCGGCGGGCCACACCTCGAGCAGCGCGCTCGCGGCCGCCCGCGCCGCGGGCTCCTGGACCTCGGCGGGCGCGGCCAGCTTGATCGCGGTCTGCAGGGCCGAGCTCATCAGCACGGTCGGCGGCGTGACGTCGCGGTTGATCCCGATCAGGCCGGCTCGCTCGAGGGCCAGCAGCACGTCCCAGACTTGCCTGGGGTCGGCGGCGGCGGAGAACGGGGTGGCCGCCCGGCCCAGGTACGCGATCAGGGCCGGCGCGCCGAAGAGGGCGCCGGGGATGCCGTGACCGTCGAGCAGGGCCAGGAAGACCAGCATGAGCCGCACGGACGGGCTGGGGAGCAGTGATTCCGCCCGCTCCAGGCACAGGATCCAGGTCACCATGGCCGCCGACGGGATCTCGTCAGCGCTGGTCCAGATCTGGTCCCGCCGCTGGATGAACAGGTCCCGGTAGTCCCGGCAGGTCAGGTTGGAGCTCGCGACCACCGCGGACGCCTGGCCGAGCGCCAGCGGCTCGCAGCCGAGCGTCTCGACCAGGTCGATGGCCCCCTGGCGCTGGACCGGGTTCGCGCTGAGCCGTTCGGACAGTCCGTTCAGCGCCTCCCGGGTGCTGAAGAACCCGACCGGGATGACCCGCGTGCCGAGGCGGTCCACGGCGGGAGCACTCCGTGAGCTGGTGATCAGCAGCCGGCCCGCCCGCCCGTCGGGCCACAGTCCGGTCAGGTCGGCGGTCTCCGGCAGGTCGTCGAGGACCACCAGCCAGGGTTGCCTGGTCTCGCCCAGCCAGCTGACGAAGCGGACCGCGACCGAGTCGGCCGTGCCGGTGGGTTCCAGGCCGGTGGCCGCCATCGACGCCTGCACGAGCCCGGACAGGACCGCCGCCCGGTTGGTCACCGAGATCCAGATCAGCCCGTCGATGACGCGCGACCGCCACAGTGACTCCGCGATCATCACCGCAAGCTGGGTCTTGCCGCACGCGCCGGGCCAGTTCGGCAGGGTCTCGGGCACGGCCGGGTCCGGTACGAGCGCCACGGCCGAACCCGGAACCAGGACGTCCGCGAGGCCGCTGGCGGTGTCGGGACGGTCGGTAGCGCCCTCGGCAAGCGGAGGTACCTCACCGATCCGGAACCGCCGTGCCGGCTCAGCTGGCACTCCCATTGGGCATCACCGCCCGCCACCCCCATCGATGCTGCTGTCCCTGGGACCTCCTCCTAACAACTAAATAACACGCGAAGGTTCGGGTCCGGAGAGCTTTGGTCATATCTGGATCTTTCCTGACATTACGACTACGGACGTGCACTGGACGATTGGCTCCACCGCCTCAGGCGACCGACAGACGGCTCTGAGTGCTTTAAATGCACTCTATTGTCGTTAGCTCACAAGAGTCACTGAACACCGTCTCATCAGCGATCACCCGCGATGCTGGCCAGGCTCTGGTGGACGGTCTGGGTCAGCGGGTCCGCGTAGGGCAGGACCCGCTCACAGCGGGCGACCGTGTTGCGGAGCAGCGTCTCCGCCTCGCCGACCCGGCCCACGGCGTAGTACAGGTGCGCCAGCTGGACGCGCCGGGTCAGCGTGTCGGTATGATCGGCGCCCAGCGCCCGCTCCGAATCGGCGCACGTCTGCTCGGAGAGCTGCACCGCCGAGGGCATCTTGCCCGAGGTGTAGTAGGCGCCGGCCAGGCTCGCCTTGGTCGCGATGGTGTCCGGGTGGTCGCGCCCGAGCACCGCCGCCCGGTCGGCCAGCACCCGCTTGTAACCGGAGATGGCCTGCTTGATCTTGCCGTCCGCCAGCTGGGCCGCGGCCAGCTGATCGCGGGTGGCCATGGTGTGCACGTCGCGGGCCCCCTGGGACCGCTCGCGCTCGGCCAGCGTCTGGGTCAGCAGTCCGATCGCCGCCGCGACGTCGCCGGCCGCATCGTACGCACGCGCGAGCTCGTCCCTGATCGCGAGGGTGTCCGGGTGGCCCGGGCCGCGGAACTGCTCGGATTCGGTCACCGCCCGGCGCAGAACGATCACCGCGTCCCCCGGCTCGCCCGCGGCGATCAGCGCGCCGGCCAGGCTGACCCGCGCCGCGATGACGGCCGGATGCCCCGGCGCGAGATCGACGCTCCGTTCGGCCAGGACCCGCTGGTACCAGGTGACCGCCTCGGCCCCGTACCCAGCCGCCAGGTACGCGCCGGCCAGCTGAGCGGCGACGACCAGCGCGTCGGGGTGCCCCGGCGCCAGCTTGTTGTCGCAGTGGACGGACAGCTCCCGCCAGTACTCGACGGCCGGCCCGGCCAGGCGGGCGCGGTCCAGGCTCCGCCCGGCGCGCAGCAGCAACGGATGACATCCCTCGACCCACAGGACGTCGGTGGCGGCGCTCTGCAGGCTGGTCGCGTTCGCCCGCAGGGCGGCGGCCGTCCACGGCTCTGGCTCGTCCTCCGGCCACGCTTCCAGCAGCGCACTGGCCGCCGTCCGGGCCGCCCGGTCATGGAACGCCGCGGGAGCGGCAAGCCGGATCGCGGCCTGGACCACCGGGCTCATCAGGATCGTCGGCGGCGCCTCGGACCGGTCGATACTGATCAGGCCGGCCCGCTCGATGATGAGCAGCGCGTCCCAGGCGGGCTTGGGGTCGACGGGCGTGCCGAAACCGACCGCGGTACCGCCCAGGTAGACGCTCACCGACTGGGTATTGAAGACCGGGCCGGGGATCGCGTGGCCGTCGAGCAGGGCGAGCAGGACCAGCAGGAGCCGGACCGACTGGCCCGGCAGCAGCTGCTCGGCCTGACCGAGGGACAGCGTCCAGGTCACGGAGGCGGCGGAGGGGACCGCGCCCGCCGCCACGCCGATCTGCTGCCGCCTGCGGACGAAGTAGTCCCGGTAGTCCCGGCAGGCCAGCGTCGAGTTCGCGACCACCGCGGCGGCCTGGGCCAGGGCCAGCGGCTCACGGCCGAGCGCCTCGATGAGGTCGATGGCGCCCTGCCGCTGAGCCGGGTCGACGCTGAGCCGTTCGGTCAGGCAGCCGAGGGCTTCGCGGACGCTGAAGAAGCCGACCGGGAAGACCCGCGTCCGGTGCCGGGTGGCCGCGACGGCCGACTGGGTGCTGGTGATCAGGAGTCGGCCCGCCGGGCCTTCGGGCCAGAGCCCGTCCAGCTCGTCCACGCTCGGCAGGTCGTCGAGCACGACCAGCCACGGCTGACGGGTTTCGGCGAGCCAGCTGACGAAGCGGGCCGCCACCGATTCGGCAGTGCCCGTCGGCTCGATACCGGTGGCCGCCACCCACGCCTCGACGTATCCCGAGAGCACCGCCGACCGGCTGGTGGCGGAGATCCAGACCACCATGTCGACGGCGCCGGATCGCCACAGCGTTTCCGCGAGCATCACCGCGATCTGGGTCTTGCCCGACGCGCCCAGCCAGTTCTGCTTGCCCTCGGCGAATTCCGAGCCGGGCACGAGCGCGATGACCGAACCCGGGACGAGAGCGTCTAGGATGCCCCGGGCGGTATCGGGCCGGTCGCTGAATCCCTCGGCCAGCGGAGGCATGCCGCCCACCCGGAACCGCACTGATTGCTCAGTCGGTACTCCTCCTGAGGGCACAGCCCGCAACTCCCATCTATTCGGTTGTGTCGAACCTCCTCGGCACGCTCAGTCGTTAACACGGCGAGGTTCAGACACGGGAGCCTTCTCAGTTCGGGATCTCGCTGACACCACCATTATGCACGTGCAGCGAGGATCGGGGCATGTCCATCTTGCGGGTCATTTCCGCGGGTCGCGAAGAACCTGCCTCCGGCCCGCTGGCCTGCGGTGAGGCAGATGTGACGACCCGACTGCGCAGGGTTTACGGCAGGCGGGCACCACGGCCCGTTCGGTATGAAACAGTTCGTCACCCAGGGCCGGACGGGACCAGGTCGTTCAGCAGGTTGGTGTTGAAGACCATGATGGTGTACCGGCTGAAGTAGTAGATGTGCGCCGGCTTCCCGAAGGAGTCCCGCACCTCCCAGAGCGCGATCGGGTCGATGGGGAGGGGTGGCTGGATCAGCACGACGAAGTTCGCGTAGTGCAGGCTGGGGTCGTACCAGGACTTGTCGAACTCGTCGGGCCCGCCCGCCACCTCCGTGTTTTCCCAGCTCACCGGGCGCACATTGACGGTCTCGCCGCTGGCCAGGGTGGTGGCGTTGCCCAGCCCGTAGCTGCTCAGGCCGTAGGTCAGGTGGTGCTGAGCGAGCCAGTCCGCGAGGTTCCGGCTGACCGCCGGGATGCTCGGCTTGGTCACCGAGTAGCCGAGTGCCGCCAGGTAGCAGGCCAGGACCAGGCTCAGGGCGGGCACCAGCCGGGCCTTCCTCAGCCGACCGCCCAGCATCCGGCCGGCCAGCACGGCACCCATCGGCAGCACGGGCGCCACCTCGCGCGCGCTCCAGTACGTGGTGGGCGTGGTGCTCAGCATGTAGGCGGCCAGGTTGATCAGGATGCCCACGGTCAGGAGCTGGGCGATGCGGTCCTCGCAGCTGAAGAACCGCCGGATGACCAGCCACAGGGCCCACGCGGCCAGGGCCAGGCCGATCAGGTGCAGCAACGCGATGGCGCCGTTCAGCCCGATCGAGGTCATGCCGAACAGGTCGGCGCCGTAGATGCCGGAGATGCTCTGCACCAGCAGCCACAGGTGCGCGGACATGTCGGTGACCGGAGCCACGCCGCCCTGGACAGGCAGCACGGTGTAGCCGCCGTGCGCGGAGATCTCCTTCACTACGATCCGGGAGATCTCCACCGCCGCGGCCGCCGCCACCAGCAGCGATACGTCGAACCAGCCGTTGCGCCACCCCTCGCGGCGCTGGACCAGGATCTGGTAGGCGCGCACGGCCGAGACGACGGCCAGCGGGGCCACGGCGATGAGCAGGATCAGCTGGTCGCCGATCGCGCCCCAGGCCAGCATCAAGGCGATGACGGGCGGCACGTACCATTTCCGCGGGGCGCGGTCCAGGACCAGCCAGGTCAGCATCAGCGGCACCGAGGTACCGGTGTGGTCGGGCTGGAAGACCAGGATGAACGCGCCCGGGCCGATTTGCGGCGCAACCACGATCCCGGCCGCGATGAGCAGGCGCACCGCGCCCTCGCGGCCCTTGGCCTGGCCCCGGCCGAGCAGCCCGGCGGTCAGCACCAGCAGCGTGTAGGTGATCGCGGCCGAGGCGTGCAGGACGTCGGCGTTCAGCCCGCGGACCGCCTCCACGATCATGTACTCGGGCAGCTCGGTGGTGTAGAACGACACGTCGGTGAGCGTCCAGCCACGCAGCAGCGGGTTGCCGTGCAGCATGGCCCAGGCCTGCAGCGCGTTGGAGGCGCCGTCGGAGTTGACCTGCTCGGTCCGCGATATGGCCAGGTAGCACAGGTACAGAACGACGCCCGCGGCGGCCAGGCCGACCGGCCAGGCCACCAGGATGGCGCGGCGGAGCCAGGGCCCGCTGGGCCGGGGCCAGGTGAACCGGAGCCGCTTGAGCTGCGGTCTCTTGGACTGCGGCCCCTTCAGCTGCGGTTCGCCAAGCTGCGGTCCCTGGAGTTGCGGTCGGCTGGCCTGTTCCAGCGCACGGCCATGGCCGTTGCTTCCGTTGGAGCCATTGCTCTCGTCGGCACCGTCGACGTCCTGGGCGGGCTCGGCGGACACGCCGGCCAGCGGGTTCCCGGTGCGGGCCTGGGCGACGGCGAGCGGCATCGTGCCCGGCTCGTCTTCGGATGGCGTGCGCATACTCCCCCAGGCCAGTTCGCGGGTTCCCGAGTGAGCCTAGTACGGAGCCGGGACTCGGCGCGGCCCCGAGCAGGACGCCAATGCCAGAAAATCAGTGGGGAACGTGCATAATGGCGGTCATGCGACTGTCAGCCCGGGCCGACTACGCGCTGCGCGCCGCGATCGAGCTCGCCGCGGCGGGGCCCGGTCACGTCACCGCCGATCAGCTCGCCCGCGCCCAGCAGATACCGGGCAAGTTCCTGGAGACAATCCTGACCCAGCTTCGGCGGGCCGGGCTCATCCGCAGCCAGCGCGGACCGGACGGCGGCTTCTGGCTGGCCCGGCCGGCGTCGGAGATCTCCCTGGCCGACATCATCCGGGTCATCGACGGCCAGCTGCTGGGCGTGCGGGGCGAGCGGCCGGAGAACGTCACCTATCCGGGCGTGGCCGAGCCCCTGCAGCAGGTCTGGATCGCGCTGCGGGCCAACGAGCGCGCCGTGCTCGAGCAGGTCACGCTGGCCGACATCGTGTCGGGCAACCTGCCCGACATGGTGCGCCACCTGATCGAGAACCCGCGCGCCTGGGTCTGAGGCGCCAAAAGCCTTACCGGACGGCCGCGGCTCAGACCGGGACCATGTCCGTGACGTCGAAGCCCGGCCCGGAGTCCGCGAAGTCCATCGCCGCCTCGGTGTCCGGATCGATGGTGCTGATCGAGACGAAGCCCGCGGACGGCAGGCCGGGGCCTGCCTTGGCCGGCACCCGCAGGCCAGGCTCCCTCGGCATTTCCAGCACCGGCTCGTGCTGGAGTTCCGCGAGGGCGAAGTTGTCCGAGACCTCACGGAACACCTGAGAGAGCGGTGTGCCCAGGGCGCCGCAGATCGCGGCGAGCAGTTCAGACGAGGCTTCCTTCTGGCCGCGCTCGACCTCGGACAGATAGCCGAGAGAAACACGCGCCGAGGCGGAGACCTCGCGCAGCGTACGACCCTGCCGCAGGCGCAGCCGACGCAGCACGTCACCTAGCAGCTGACGGAGCAGAACCACAGTCGCACTCCCTTCGAAGGCCGAACCGCCGACACTTTCACCGTACCTGGCATTACGGCTAGTTTGCGAGATCCGACCACCCCGTGTTCGCTGCCAACGTAACGCTGTAATCAGTCCGGATCTTCCCGGAGCCTGCCGAGCAGCAAGCCGAGCGCATGCTCTACCGTCAGTCTACGGATCACTTGCCGGTCGCCGGTGAGGACGACCGTGCGCACCACCGTGTCGTCCGCCGCGCTGACCGCGATGTGCGCCGTGCCCACCGGCTGCCCGTCCGCGGGTTCGGGGCCCGCCACCCCGGTGGTCGCCACCCCGTAGGTCGCGCCGAGCCGGGTCCTGACCCCGGCCGCCATGGCCGCGGCCACCGGCGCGTAGACCCCGCCATGCCGGGCCAGCATGCCCCGGTCCACGCCAAGCAGGGACGCCTTGAGCTCGGTGGCGTAGGTGACGACGCCGCCGCGGAACGACGCCGAGGCACCCGGTATGTCGGTGAACGCCGCGGCTACCAGGCCGCCGGTCAGCGACTCGGCCACGGCGACGGTGTGACCGCTCGCCTCCAGCCGGGCGAGTATCTGCCCGGCCAGCTCATACGCGTCCTCGCCCGCCGATGCCACGACCACGATCTTGCCTCCCAACCTCCGGCGCCGGCCTGCTCACCCGCCCGGGGCCGGCAGGAACGGCTCAGTCGCATCGCTTGCTGAACATAGCCGACGCCGGTCACCCGGCTAGATCGCGCTGGCGGGCAGGCTGACGGTGGCCTGCTCGATCGCGTCGGCGATCAGGTCCACTCCGTCCGACCCGGTCACCACCACGCGGACCAGGTCACCGGGGGCGAGCGGCGCCGCGGACCGGACCGTGGTCACCCCGTCGACTTCGGGCGCCTGGTGGGCGGCCCGGCCGGGATAGCCCTCGGACGGCTCTTCGTCCGCCGCGGAAACGTCTTCGATCAGCACGTCGAGGGTCTCCCCCAGCCGGTCCGCGGCCCGCTGTGCCATCAACTCGTCGGCCAGGTCGGCGAACTCCTCCACCCGGCGAGCGACCTCCGCGTCGTCCAGCTTGCCCGCCCGGGACGCGGCCTCGGTGCCGTCCTCGTCGGAGTAGCCGAAGATGCCGATGGCGTCGAGCCGCGCAGCGCCCAGAAAGAGTTCGAGTTCAGCCAGGTCAGCGGCGGTCTCACCGGGAAAGCCGACGATGAAGTTGGACCGGACGCCGGCCCTCGGGCTGAGCTCCCGGATCTGATCGAGCAGGTCCAGGAACCGCTTGCGGTCGCCGAACCGCCGCATGGCCCGCAGCACCGGCCCGCTGGCATGCTGGAACGACAGGTCGAAATAGTCGGCCACCCCGGGCGTGGACGCGATGACCTCGATGAGGCCCGGGCGCAGCTCGGCGGGCTGCAGGTAGCTGATCCTGACCCGCTCGATGCCCTCGGTAGCGGCCAGGTCGGGCAGGACCTCCTCGAGCAGCCGCAGGTTGCCCAGGTCCTTGCCGTAGGAGGTGGAGTTCTCGCTGACCAGCATCAGCTCGCGGACGCCCTGGCTGGCCAGCCAGCGGGCCTCGGCCAGGATCTCGGTCGGGCGCCGGGACACGAACGCGCCGCGGAAGGACGGGATGGCGCAGAACGAGCAGCGCCGGTCGCAGCCGGACGCGATCTTCAGCGGCGCTACCACCCCGGCAGATAGCCGGCGCCGGAACATGCCGTCGCTCGACGGGTCCGGCTTGGCCCACGGCGTCGTGGTGATGCGCTGGCGGTCGGGCTGGGCGGCCTGGCGCTCGGCCGGGGTGATGGGCAGCAGCGTGCGGCGGTCCCGCGCGGTGTGCGCGGTACGGCGGCGGCCGGCCAGCACGTCGTCCAGCCGCGCGCCGATGTCGCCGTAGTCGTCGAAGCTGAGGATCTGCGCCTCGGGCAGCTCGCCGGCCAGCTCGGCGCCGTAGCGTTCGGCCAGGCAGCCCACCGCGGCGACCTTCGCGCCGGACTCGGCCGCGGACAGCAGCTCGGCGATGGATTCCTGCTTGGCCGCCTGGATGAACCCGCAGGTGTTCACGAGCACCACGCTGGCCTCATCGGCCGAGGTCAGGTCCCAGCCGGACGCGGTCAGGCGGGCCGCCAGCTCCTCGGAGTCCACCTCGTTGCGGGCGCAGCCCAGCGTGACCAGGCTGACCGTACGCGCGGCCGTTCCGGCGGCGCGTGGAGATCCGGAAGGTGAAGACACATCGAGAGCCTATGCGGTGAGCCGGGCAGCTTGGCGGGTCCCGGGTCCGGCTAACCCGGCTGGGCGCCCGACGAGGAACCGGGCTGGGCGCTCGGCGTGGCACCGCCCCGCGGGCTGTAGCTCAGCGTCACCGGCAGGACGGTCTGGATCGACTGGCGCTGGCCGTCCACGGTCAGCGTGATCCCGCCCGGGTTGCCGAGCCGGATGCTCACCCCCTGCTTCTCGGTCCAGGTCATCGAGCTGCCCGCCGGGACGACCCCCATAAAGATCTGCGAGCCGTCGCTGGTCCGGGTGAGCAGGACCCAGCACTCCTCCACCGCGGCGACCTTGATCACCACGTCCGAGGGCGTCACGGCCGGCGTGGGCGACGCGGAGGCCGACGGCGTCGGCCGGACGCTGGGCGGGGCGCTGGTGGTGGGGGCTCCGGCGGCCGTGCCGGACTTCTTGTCGTGCGAGGACACCAGGCGGTAGGCGGCGAAGCCGATGATGGCGAGCAGCACCACGACCACGATCAAGGTCATGCTGGGCGAGCGCCGCTCGCGGATCTTGATCGGCTTGGAGGGCTGGAACACGTCGGCCGCCCGCAGCGAGCCCAGCGGCCCGTGGTCGGCGTCGTACTCGCTGATCAGCGGGGCCGGGTCGGTGCCCACGACCTCGGCGATGCTGCGGATGTGCCCGCGCGCGTAGAAGTCGCCGCCGCACGCGGCGAAGTCACCCTGCTCGATGTCCCGGATGATCGATTCCCTGATCCGGGTCTGCTGGCTGACCTGAGTAACCGTGAGACCGGCCTCACGGCGCGCTTCGGCCAGGGATTCGCCGATGCTCACGCTGCGCCTCCACGTGCCTTCGGTCGCGATTTTCCCGCTCCCCGAGTACGGGGGCCATCACCAAGTGTAGACAGGGAAACACTGCCAGATCGGCGCGGCGAACGCAGCCTATCCGCCGCGCAACGAGATGAGCGTGTCGTCCAGGTCATCCGGCCTGACCAGCACGTCGCGGGCCTTGGAGCCTTCGCTGGGGCCGACGATGTTCCGGCTCTCCAGCAGGTCCATCAACCGCCCGGCCTTGGCGAAGCCGACCCGCAGCTTGCGCTGCAGCATCGACGTCGACCCGAACTGGGTGGTGATGATCAGCTCCGCGGCCTGGATGAGCAGGTCCAGGTCATCGCCGATGTCGGAGTCGATCTCCCGGGTGGACTCCTTGGCCGCGGCCACGTCCTCGCGGTAGGCGGGCTCGGCCTGCTTCTTGCAGTGCGCGACGATCTCGCGGATCTCCTTCTCGGCCACGAACGCGTTCTGCAGCCGGATCGGCTTGGACGCGCCCATGGGCAGGAACAGCGCGTCGCCCTGCCCGACCAGCTTCTCCGCGCCCGGCTGATCCAAGATGACCCGGGAGTCCATCAGGCTGGAGGTGGAGAAGGCCAGCCGGGACGGAACGTTCGCCTTGATCAGGCCGGTCACCACGTCCACGCTGGGCCGCTGGGTGGCCAGCACCAGGTGGATGCCCGCCGCGCGGGCCAGCTGGGTGATGCGGACCACCGAGTCCTCGACGTCGCGCGGCGCGACCATCATCAGGTCGGCCAGCTCGTCGACTATGACCAGCAGGTACGGGTAGGGCAGGTAGACGCGCTCGCTGCCGGGCGGCGGGGTGAGCCGCCCGGCCCGCACCGCCTTGTTGAAGTCGTCGAGGTGCCGGAACCCGCTGGCGGCCAGGTCGTCGTACCGGCGCTCCATCTCGCCGACCACCCACTCCAGCGCCTCGGCCGCCTTCTTGGGGTTGGTGATGATCGGCGTGATCAGGTGCGGGATGCCGTCGTAGATGGTCAGCTCGACCCGCTTGGGGTCGATCAGGATCATCCGCACCTCGTCCGGCGTGGACCGGGTCAGGATCGAGGTGATCAGGCTATTCAGGCAGACGCTTTTCCCGCTGCCGGTGGCGCCGGCGATCAGGATGTGCGGCATCTTGGCCAGGTTCGCGACCAGCACCCGGCCCTCGACGTCCTTGCCCAGGCCGACCACCATCGGGTGGTGGTCGCCGATCGCCACCTGCGACTTGAGCACGTCGCCCAGGCTGACGATCTCCTTGTCCGCGTTGGGGATCTCCACCCCGATGGCGGACCGGCCCGGGATCGGGGAGATGATCCGCACGTCCGCGCTCTTGACCGCGTAGGCGATGTTCTTGGACAGCGCGGTGACCCGCTCCACCTTGACCGCGGGCCCCAGCTCGATCTCGTACCTGGTCACGGTGGGGCCCCGGCTGAACCCGGTGACCTGGGCGTCGACCTGGAACTGCTCGAGCACCTCGGACAGCGCCTCGACCACGATGTCGTTGGCCCGGGTCCGCTGCTTGGGCGCCGAGCCGGGCCGCAGCAGCGCCATGGGCGGCAGCGTGTAGGCGACCGCGTCGCCGGTCAGCGTGAGCTGCTCGGGATTGCGCAGCGGCATGGATCCCCTGAGCTCGACAGGCTCCTTGGCCGTCTCGGCCGCAAGGCCGGCCGGGGCCGGACCCTCATGGCTGCCGAAACCGAGCGCCTCGATCAGGCCGGCCTCGCCGTCCGGGCGCCCCGCGTCCGGCCGGGTCCCCGCGGCCTCCGCGGGACCCGCGACCGCGTTCGCGCCGTCGCGCCGCTTGCCCGGCCCGACCAGCGGCGTGTCGTACGGCTTGATGTGCTCGCCGCTCTCCAGGGCCGGGCGCAGCCGGACGTTCTTGGCGATCTGACCGCGCGCCGGGCTCCCGGTGCCGGCCTCGTAGTCCCCGTCGATCTCCAGGCCGTCCCCTTCGTCGTGTTCGGGCACCGCGTGGCCGAAGACGACGCGCAGGCTGGACAGGCGTTCGGGAATCCGGTGCAGCGTGGTGCCGGTGATGAGCAGCAGGCCGAACAGGGCCAGCAGCGCGAGCAGCGGCGCCGCCACCCACGGGGTCAGGGCCCGGGCCAGCGGCCCGCCCACCCCGTAGCCCACGAACCCGCCCGCCTTGCGGATCACGGCCGCGCCGTCGGACGGGTGCGGTGAGCCCTTGGCGATCTCGAGCAGGCCGCTCAGGCCGAGCAGCAGGGCGGCCCAGCCGATCGCGGCCCGCCGGGTCGCCTGGTTGCGATCCGGGTGCCGCAGGAACCGCCAGGCCAGCAGCGCGACCAGTACCGGGGCCAGGAAGGCCAGCGACCCGACCCCGCCGGTGACCGCCTGGTAGATCACGCGCCCGGCCGCGTTGTCCATCCGCAGCCACAGGCCGCCCGCGAGCACGATGGCCACCCCGAGGGTGAGCAGGCCCATGCCGTCCCGGCGGTGGTGCGGTTCGAGGTCGCGCGCGCCACGGCCGACCGAACGGACCGCGAACCCGAGGGCCCCGGCCACCACCATCCAGGCGCCCGCGATCACCCGGCCGACCCACCCGATCAGGATCACGACCGGATCATGGGTGCGGGCGGGCGCGCGGGGCGGCTTACGGGGCTGACGGCGACGCTGGGGGGCCCTCTTTTGCGGGGCTTTCTTCTGCTTAGTGTTGCGCGCCGATCCGCCGGAATAGCTCGCTGACGTGCCGCGACCGCCCGCGCCGGTCCGGGCCGCGGGGGCGCCGGGCCGACGGGCTGGTTGGTTCCGGACACGGGTCGCCATAGTTACAAACGTAGCGGGGAGGCTGGCCCGGATGAAGCACCCGACGGGGCGTGTCGCTGAGAGCGTAAAGACGTGGCCGGCCGGACGCACCGGGGTCCGTTCGGCATAAGGATTAAAGGCGATACGGTGGCCAGCCCTGCGGCCGGGACCGATAGGGTCGGCCCATGCGGGTCGCGATCCTCGATGATTATCAGCAGGTGGCGCTGGCCAGCGCGGACTGGTCGGCGGTCCGGGAACGAGCCGAGATCCACGTCTTCACGTCGCACATCGGGCGGACCGAAGCGCTGGTCAGCGCGCTGGAGCCGTTCGACGTCGTCGTGGCGATGCGCGAGCGGACCCCGTTCGACGCCGAGCGGCTGGCCCAGCTCCCGCGGCTGCGGCTGCTGGTCACGACCGGCATGTCCAACGCGTCCATCGACCTGGACGCGGCAGCCGCGCGCGGAATCACCGTGTGCGGCACGGGCGGGGTCGGTTCCTCGACGGCCGAGCTGACCTGGGGGCTCATCCTGGCCCTGCTCCGGCACATTCCCGCCGAAGACCGGTGGATGAAGACGGCCGGGCGGGCCGGCGGGGCGGCGCTCGGCGTGAGCGGCGGCTGGCAGCAGACGGTGGGCACCGGCCTGGACGGCAAGCGGCTGGGCGTCGTCGGCCTGGGTCATCAGGGCCGGAGGGTGGCCGAGATCGGCCGGGCGTTCGGCATGCACGTGGTGGCGTGGAGCCAGAACCTGGATCCGTCGCATGCGGAGAAGGCGCACGTCAAGGCGGTCGGCAAGGAGGAGCTGTTCGCCTCCTCCGACGTGGTCACGGTGCACTACAAGCTCAGCGCGCGCAGCGTGGGGCTGGTCGGCGAGGCTGAACTGGCCCTGATGAAGCCGTCCGCCTTCCTGGTGAACACCTCGCGCGGCCCGCTGGTAGACAGCGGGGCGCTGCTGGCCGCGCTACGGTCGGGCGCCATCGCGGGCGCGGCCCTGGATGTGTACGACGTCGAGCCGCTGCCGCTGTCCTCCCCGCTGCGGACCGCGCCCAACGTGGTGCTCACCCCGCACCTCGGGTACGTCACCGAGGAGGCGTACCGGGTCTTCTACGGCGACGCCGCGGAAGACATCGTGGCGTTCGCCTCCGGCTCGCCGGTGCGGGTGCTGTCCTGAAGTCTTAGGCCTGGATCACGACGGGGATGATCATGGGGCGGCGGCGGTAGTTGTCGCTGACCCACCTGCCGATGATGCGGCGGACGAGCTGGCTGATCTGGTGGGCGTCGGTAATCCCTTCGGCGGCGGCCAGGGCCAGGGCTTCCTCGATCTTGGGCAGGACCTCGCCGAACGCGGCGTCGTCGATGCCGGAGCCGCGGGCGTGGATCTCCGGGCCGGCCACCATCTTGCCGGAGTTGGCGTCGACCACGATCACCACCGAGACGAAGCCTTCCTCACCGAGGATGCGCCGGTCCTTCAGCTGCGACTCGGTGACCTCGCCGACCGTGAGCCCGTCGACGTAGACGTACCCGCAGGGCACCGCGCCGACCACGCTGGCCTGGCCGTCTACCAGGTCCACCACGACGCCGTCCTCGGCGATCACGATGTTGGCGTCGGGCACGCCGGTCAGCGAGGCCAGGCGGGCGTGCGCGCGCAGGTGCCGCCACTCGCCGTGGACTGGCATGAAGTTGCGCGGGCGGACCAGGTTCAGCACGTACAGCAGCTCGCCGGCCGGCGCGTGCCCCGACACGTGCACCAGGGCGGAACTGCGGTGCACGACGCGGGCGCCGAGCCGGGTTAGCCCGTTGATCACCCGGTACACGGCGGTCTCGTTGCCCGGGATCAGCGAGGAGGCGAGGATGACGGTGTCGCCGGCGGCGATCCGGATCTGGTGGTCGCGGCCGGCCATCCGGGACAGCGCCGACATCGGCTCGCCCTGCGAGCCGGTGGAGATCAGCACGACATCGCCGGGCGGCATCTCCTCGGCCTCGCGCAGGTCGACCAGGAGCCTGCCGGGCACGCGCAGGTAACCGAGGTCGCGGGCGACACCCATGTTGCGCACCATGGACCGGCCGACGAAGGCGACCTTACGCCGGTGCTTGACCGCGGCGTTGAGCACCTGCTGGACCCGGTGCACGTGCGAGGCGAAGCAAGCGACGATGATGCGCTGCTCGGTGTTGGCGAAGATCTCGTCGAGCACGGGGGCGATCTCGCGCTCGGAGGTCACCACGCCGGGCACTTCGGCGTTGGTCGAGTCGGCCATCAGCAGGTCGACGCCCGCGGTGCCAAGCCGGGCGAATCCGGCCAGGTCGGTGAGCCGGCCGTCCAGCGGCAGCTGGTCCATCTTGAAGTCGCCGGTGTGCAGGACCAGGCCTGCCGGAGTCCGGATGGCCACCGCCAGGGCGTCCGGGATGGAGTGGTTGACGGCCAGGAATTCGCAGTCAAAGGGCCCGAACGAGCTGTGGCTGCCCTCGATCACCTCCACCGTGACCGGGTCGAAGCGGTGCTCGGCCAGCTTGCTCTGCACCAGGGCGAGGGTCAGCTTCGAGCCGACCAGCGGGATGTCTGGCCGCTCCCGGAGCAGGTAGGGGATCGCGCCGATATGGTCCTCGTGCGCGTGGGTGAGGACGAGCGCCTCCACCTGGTCGAGCCGGCCGTCGAGGTAGCCGAAGTCGGGCAGGATCAGGTCCACGCCGGGCTGGTCGGGGTCCGGAAACAAGACTCCACAGTCGACAATGAGAAGGCGGCCGCGGTACTCGAAGACGGTCATGTTCCGGCCGATCTCGCCGAGCCCGCCCAGGGCGACGATGCGCAAGCCGCCGGGGGTCAGCGCGGGAGGCGGGGCCAGATCCGGGTGCGGGTGGCTCACGCGCTCAGGCCATCCCCGGCAGCTTCACGCCGCCCGCGGTGAGGTCGAGAGCCAGCTGATGCCGTTCGGCGTCGGTGGCGGCCAGCAGCGGGCCGCGCACCGCACCGCCCGGCAGGCCGAACAGGTCCAGGGCGGCCTTGGCCATCACCGCGCCCTGGTTCCGGAACAGGCCGTCGTAGACCGGGATCAGGTCGTAGTGCAACTGGCGGGCGCGGCGGACGTCGCCGGCGCCGAACGCGTCGATCATCTCCCGCAGCCGGTCCCCCACCATGTGGCCGACCACGCTGATGAAGCCGACCGCACCGAGGGAGAGCCAGGGCAGGTTCAGCATGTCCGTACCGCAGTAATAGACAAGGTCGGTCCGGGCCAGCACGTGCGAGGTGGCGGACGGATCGTCCTTGGCGTCCTTGACGCCGATGATCCGGGGATGGGCGGCCAGCCGCACCAGGGTGTCGGTGGCCACCGCCGCGGCGGTCCGGCCGGGGATGTCGTAGATGAGCATCGGCAGGCCGGTCGCGTCGGCGACCGCGGTGAAGTGGGCCTCGAGGGCCGCCTGCGGCGGCTTGTTGTAATACGGGGTGACGACCAGCAGGCCGTGCGCCCCGGCCCGCTCGGCGCTGCGGGCCAGCTCGATGGTGTGCGCGGTGATGTTGGTGCCGACCCCGGCGACCACCTGGGCGTGCGAGCCCACCGCCTCGAGCACCACCCGGATCAGGCGCTCCTTCTCCGCATCGGTGGTGGTCGGCGCCTCCCCGGTCGTCCCGTTCAGCACCAGGGCGTCGTTGCGCATGTCGGTAACCAGGTACTCCGCGAGGCGCGCGGCCCCGTCAAAGTCGACGGCCCCATCGGGGGTCATGGGGGTGATCATCGCCGTTACCATCCGGCCGAACGGCGCGCTGGTTGTCGTCATACCCGAACGCTACCCGCAACCAGGTGCGCGGAGTAGTCGGCATTCCGACACCCCGGCGGGAAATCCCGCCAGGGCCAGGCCCCGGGGCCAGGCGCGGTGTCCTGGCCTGGGCCGGGTAGCGAATTCGATCCGGCGCCAGGGCTGGCCGACCCCCGTGCGGCCAGCCCTGGCGCGGCCAGCGCTAAGTCTGGCCGGTTCTGCCGCGTCAGCCGTCGCGGATGATCTGGGTCAGTTGCGCCGCCATCTCGGCCAGGGCCTGCTGCGGTTGCTTCTGGTCGGTGAGGGCCTGGTACACCGAGCTGGAGATGGCGAGGCTCGCCTGGTCGTAGTTGCTGATCGCCGGACGCGGCTGCGCGGAGTCGATGGCCTGCTCGAGCACGGGAAGGTAGGGGTAGCTGCGCTCCAGGGCCGGGTCGGTGTAGAGCAGAGTCCATACCGGCGGGAAGGATCCCTGCTCGAGCATCTCCTTCTCGTTGGTCAGGTCCGTCATGTACTTGATGAAGTTCAGCGCCGTCCGCTGGTGCTGGGAATACGCGCTGATCGCGAGGTTGGCGCCGCCGAGTGAGCTGGATCCGGGACCGCGCGGGCCGGGCAGCGCGGTGAACCAGAACTTGTCGTAGACCATGTTGGCCGGGCCGGGCACGGACAGTGCCCCGTAGACGTCGGGCCAGTTGTCGAGGAAGAGGAACTTGCCTGCCTCGAACGCGGCCTGGGACGACTCTTCTTCGTAGGTGAGCGCCACCTTGGGGATCCAGCCCTGCCGGAATCCGCTCACCAGGAACTGCAGCCCCTCGAGCGCCTGGGGCGAGTCCACAGTGATCTTGTTGTCGCCGGCGGACATGATCGACCCGCCGGCCGACTGGACCGCCGCGGCGAAGTTGACGGTGAGGCCCTCATACGGGGCGAACGTGCCGGCGTACCCGTCCAGGCCGTACTTCGGCGCCACCGTCTCGGCGAGCTCGGCCAGCTGGGCCCAGGTCTTGGGTGGCTGCTTGCCCGCCTTGGCGAGGATGTCCTTGCGGTAGTAGAGGAGATCCGCGTTGCTGTAGTCGGGCACGGCGTACAGACGGCCCTGGTACATGGCGGTGTCGACGGCCGGCTTGAGGAAATCTTTCAGCGGGAACTGGCTCTCGGGCAGCGGGATGATCCAGCCGTTCGAGGCGAACTCCGCGGTCCAGATGACGTCCATGTCGATGACGTCGTACTCGTCGCTCTTGGCCTGGAGGTTCGCCACCAGCTCGGCGAGCTGGTCGTTGGATGCCTCGGGCAGCAGCAGCAGGGTGACCTTCTGGTTGGGATATCGCTTGTTCCACCCAGTGATCACGCCCTGCAGCCAGCCCGGGTTGTCCTTGCCGATGGCCAGGGTGATCGGGCCGATCCCGTTGGTCGACGGGGCCGAACCGCCCGGCAAGGCACCGCCCGAGGTGCATCCGGCGGCTCCCGCGGCCAGGAGGAGGGCGACAGCGACGGCGGCGATACCAGGCATCGCACGCCGCATGCGGGCCACCACCCCACCGTGTCCTAAATTCGTAGATGCATGTTATGCACCGTTGTTAGATATATGTCAACAGCATCGCATAACAAGTCCGACATGTTTCGTGGCCCCGGCGGCGGGATCGGGCCCCGGCGGCGGGATCGGGCCCCGGCGGCGGGATCGGGCCCCGGCGGCGGGATCGGGCCCCGGCGGCGGGATCGGCGGCGGGATCGGCGGGATCGGCGGGATCGGTCGGCTGGCCGCAACTCACCCGACGCAAGGGCTTACATATTTGTTATGCACAGCGTTAATCTGAGCGCGAGCTAGTAGGGCCCGGTCCGGGCCTGTGGAGGTGACGGGATCGTGCGGCAGCCCTTGCTGGCGCTCCTCGCAAAAGAGCCGGCTCATGGCTACGAGCTGAAGCTTGCGCTGGAACAGACCTTCGGCCAGGCCTACCCCTCCCCCAACATCGGGCAGGTGTACGTCACGCTCAAGCGGCTCGAGCAGGACGGGCTCGTGCGCAGCCAGGACGTGGAGCAGACCACGCGGCCGAACAAGCGCGTCTACGAGCTCACCCCTGCCGGCCGGGAGGCCCTCAGCGCGTGGGTCGATGAGCCGAGCGACGGGCCTCGCATCCGAGACGAGTTCTTCATCAAGCTGATCCTCGCCCCGATGGCCGGGCTGGCCGACCGGATGGCCCTGATGAACAAGCAGCGCCGGCACTACCTCAGCCTCATACGCCGGCTCACCGAACTGCTGGCCGACACCGATCCCGCGGACACCCCAGGCCGCCTGCTGATCGAGGGGGCCGTGCTGCACCTGCAGGCCGACCTCGACTGGCTGGAACGATGCCAGGAGGAACTCGTGTGAGCAGGCACTGGCTCGGCCGAGAGGGCCGCGGGGGTCTGGGGGGGACGGTTCCACCCCAGGAGCGGGGGGATCCCGAGGGGTCGCCCCCCCGGGGTTACAGGGCACTGCTTAGGACCTCCGGGCTGGTGAAGACATACCGGACCGATGGCGTCACGGTCCCGGCCGTCCGGGGGGTAGACATCGAGCTCGGCGTCGGCGAGTTCGTCGCCGTCATGGGCCCGTCCGGCTCGGGTAAGTCCACCCTGCTGCACGTCCTGGCCGGGCTGGAGTCGACCACGAGCGGCGAGATCTGGCTGCGGGGGCAGCGCGTCGACGGGCTGTCCACGGCCGACTGGGCCATCCTGCGCCGACGTCACATCGGGTTCGTCTTCCAGTTCTTCAACCTGCTGTCCAACATGACCGTCGCCGATAACGTGGAGCTGCCGGCGCTGCTCGCAGGGACGTCCGCCCGGCAGGCCAGGAAGCGCCGCGAAGAGCTGCTGGCCGAGCTGGGTCTGGCGGACAAGGCGACCGCCGCTCCGGCCCGGCTGTCCGGCGGGGAGCAGCAGCGGGTCGCGCTGGCACGCGCGCTCGCCAACGAGCCGAGCCTGCTGCTGGCCGACGAGCCGACCGGCAACCTGGACAGTTCCAATACGCGCGACGTGCTCAGGCTGCTGCGTCGCACACACGATTCCGGCCAGGCGATCCTGATGGTCACGCACGACGCCCGCGTGGCGAGCCTGGCCGACCGGGTCATCAACCTGTTCGACGGGATGGTGGCCGACGACGCCAAGGTCGTTCCGATCCCTCGCGGCGTGAACGGCGTCCGCGATGTCCTGGAGCTGAGAGGCTGAGGCCTGATGCGAGGCACCCTGCGGTGGACGCGCGCGGATCTGCGTGCCCACCGCGGCCAGGCCTTGCTCACCATAGGAGTCGTCGGCTGCGTGGTGGCCGCGCTCTTCCTGGCCACGATGCTGCTGCAGGGCGCCCTGAACCCGTGGCAGCAACTGTTCGCCCGGACCCGCGGGGCGGACGTGCTGGTCTACTTCCAGAACGGGACCGATACGAGCGAGCTGCGCTCGCTGCCGGGAGTCCAGGCGGTCGGCCAGCCGTACCAGGCCGCCTCGGCGACGCTGGAGCAGGGCGCGGTGCGGTCACCCGTCGAACTCGCCGGCCTGACCCCGGTCCCGCCCGCCATGTCCGCACCGCTGATCGTGGCGGGCACCTGGCTGCGGTCCTCGGAGCAGGACGGCGCGGTGCTGGAGGCATCGTTCGCGGCGGCGGTCCACGTCGCCGTCGGCGACAAGATCGTCGTCGACGGCATCGACGGCACTGAGGTCTCAATGCGGGTCATTGGCATCGCCGACACCGCCGACCAGGGCTTCTACCCGCAGTGGACACCCGGCCTGATCTGGGTCCAGCACTCGTTGCTGACGCGGGTCGAGCCGCAGGCGAGCGAGACCGAGAAGGTCGTCGGTCTCCGGCTGGACGACAACTCCGCCCTGGCCACCAGCGAGGTCGTGCAGACCATCTACAACCTCTACAACGGCGCGGCCGAGAACTCGGCAGTCCTGCGCTACTCGACCCGGCAGCAGGTACAGGACTCGATGGCCAGCAACGACCGGCTGCTCGGGCTGCTGCTCGCGCTGTTCGGGATTATCGCGCTGGTGGCCGCGCCGTGCGCGATCGCCAACGTGACGGCGGGCCGCGTGCTCATGCAGCGCCAGGACATCGCGATGCTGAAGGCACTCGGTTTCACTCCCGGCCAGGTGGTGCGGATGCTGCTCGCCGAGCAGACCGCGCTGGGCGCGGCGGGAGCCGTGCTCGGGCTGGCCGCGGCGCGGATCATTACCTCGCCGGAGTTCGTACGGCCGCCCGACGGCACGCCGGTCGGCCTGGCCCCGCTGTCCGGCTCATGGATGGCGCTGATCGGCGGCGGCACCGTGCTCACCGTCGCAATCGCCACCGTCATCCCGGCCTGGCGGGCGGGCCGGGTCTCGCCGGTCGCCGCGGTCCAGCCCAGCCCGCCGCGCGGCCACCTGTCCCTGATCGCCCGGCTGGGCCTGCTCGTCCACCTGCCCGCCCCGCTCGTGCTCGGCGCCCGGGACTCGCTGACCCGGCGGCTGCCCGCGGTGCTGACCGTGGTCGGGCTGGCCATCCCGATGGTGATGATCACGATCGCGCTGACCTGCTGGTCGACCGTGGACAGCTTCACCAGGGATCCAGGGAGAATCGGCCTCGCGGCGGCCGTCACGGCGAGCCAGGGAGGCTTGGACGACAAGCAGACCGTGGCCCTGATCAGCGCGGACGATCAGGTGCTCGCGTCCTATCCGAGCGCGGAGTTCGACACGCTGCTCCCGGGCGTCAACGGCACCTTCATCGCCCGGGCCATGGGGTACTCCTGGCGGCCGTACCCGTTCCAGGTGGTCCAGGGGCACATGTTCCACGCGGCGAACGAGGCGGTGGCCGGCCAGGGCTTCCTGGACCTGATGCACATCGGGGTCGGCGCGTGGATCTCGCCCACGATCGACGGCGTGCCGGTGATCCTGCACATCGTCGGCCGGACCATCGAGCCGGACAACAACGGGGACGTCCTGGACTTCGGGCTCGACGCGCTGACCGACGCGGGCAGCGCGCCGCCGCAACTGGCCTACAGCCTGGTCCTGAAACCGGGCGTGGCGCCTGCCGCGGCGCGGGCGAACCTGCTCAAGGCCTCGTACGACCGGCTCGACGTGCGGCTGGCGGCGAATCCGGCCAGCGGGCTCGGGGTGGTCCGGGCCGTAGTCGTCGTAGCGGTGGTGCTGCTGGCCGTCATCGGGCTGGCCAGCCTGCTCACCGCGGCCGCGGTCGGGCTGCGTGATCATCTGCACGAGGTCGGCGTGCTCAAGGCGATGGGGCTCACGCCGCGCCAGGTGATGGCCACGCTCGTGGTCAACACGACCATCCTCACCGCGATCGGCGTGGCCAGCGGGACGATCGCGGGCCTGGTGATCGCGCCGCGGCTGATCAACATGCAGGGCCAGACGAGCGGTATCGGATCGGGCATCGCCGCGGGCTTGTCCGCCGCGACCATCGCCGAGATCCTGGCCGTCGCGCTGGTCACCGCCACCGCGGCGGCGCTGTTCCTGGCCCGCCGCACCAGCCGGATCTCAGCCTCCGCGCACCTGCACAGCCCGGCCAGCCCCTCCCGGCCGCGACCGCGCGCTCCACTGCTTCGGAACCAGTGAGACGGGAGCCGCCAGACGAAAAATTTCTCACGCGCCCCGAGTGGCACACAAGTAGGCGGGTAGTAACCTGCCGCCGCGCTGTCCGGAAATCTTAATAGGAGCCAGACAACGTTGACTGGCGGCGCCCTATTGCGATCGCATTTGCGCCCCGTGGCGGTACCTTGCGCCCAGCCCCAGAGATCCTGGCTGGCGACTGCGAGACGACTGGATAACGCTGCGATCCTGCTCTTTGGGCTAGCCCAGGTACAGGTGTCACATTTTGGAAACGAGATGGAAACCGGGGTTGACCTAAGGAGAACGTTCCATCACGCTGTGAGATAGCGTCGAAATAACGTTATTCAGGAGACTGGCTATTCCCCGCTCAGGCTCGAAGGAAGTCCGATATGAGTCATCGACGGCTACCGAGAGAAGGTGCCGCGACCCGAGCTGATCGCGGTGGCCGGGAGACACGTCCGTGGAGCTAGTCGCCTGCACACGCGCATCCTCGGCGGCGCCGTCTGTGCGATCCGGGAAGGACTACCGGCCAGCGGCGTGGCCAGGCCAGCTCATGGTCGCCTGAGATGGCGGCTCGGCCGCCACGCGGGCAGATGCGACCGCGGCCGCCGAACTCGCGGGAATGCCCTCGGGTCAGCCGCACCGTAACAGCAGTACAGGAACGGGTGGTCGCGATGTGGCGTCCATCCCCGAGCAGAGGAGCATCAATGGCACGACAGAGATCGGTGAAATATTCATCGCGGCGGCCGAGGGGCTGGCAGCTGGCCGCCCTGGCCGGGGCGGTCGGGGCGCTCGCCGTCGCCGGCTGCAGCAGCAGCAGTAGCAGCAGCAGCAGCACTACCCCGGCGTCCACCACCACGTCCGCGGCGGCGGGTAGCGCGACGTCGGGCTCGATCGTATGGTCGGCAAGCCCCATCACGACCAACGCGCACGGCGACACCCGGACGGTGCTGATCAATGCCTTCAACAAGGTCTATCCGAACATCCACGTCACGCTGGTGTCGGCGCCGACGAACACCGACACCAACCGGGCCACGCTAGCCACGGAGATCTCGGGCGGCTCGTCCACCCCGGACGTCTTCATGGGCGACGTGATCTGGCCCGCCCAGTTCGGCGCGCACCAGCTCGCCGTGCCGCTGTCGACCTACCTGCCGGCCAGCTACTGGGCGCAGTTCGCGCCCGGGCTGGTCGCGGGCGCCAGCTACAAGGGCCAGGTCTACGGCTCACCGCTGTTCGAGGACCAGGGCTTCATGTACTACCGCAAGGACCTGCTGGCCAAGGAGCACCTGTCGCCACCCACGACCTGGGAGCAGCTGGAAAGCGAGGCCCTCACGCTGCAGAAGGCCGGGCTCGTCAAGTACGGCTTCGTCTGGGAGGGCGCCTCGTATGAGGGCCTGACCTGCAACTACATGGAGTACCTGGCGGACGCGAGCGGCACGGCGACCAACAGCGGCTACACCACGGCCACGCTTGACTCGGCCGCCGCCATCAAGGCGACCACCTTCATGCGCAGCCTGATCACCAGCGGGGTCACCCCGGCGACGGTGACGACGTTCCAGGAGCCGCAGGCGATGGCCATCTTCCAGACCGGCGACGCCGCGTTCCTGCGGAACTGGGACTACGCCTACTCCGCCTCCATCAGTCCGGCCGCTGGCGGCAAGCTCACGGCCAGCCAGGTCGGCGTGGAGCCGATGCCGACGTTCGCCGGCTCACCCACCCCCGGGTACTCCAACATCGGCGGCTGGAACATGTACATCAACCCGCACAGCAAGAACATCGCCGCCGACCTGACCTTCATCAAGTTCCTGGCCAGCCCCACGGCGCAGAACATCCTGGCGGCCGACTACGGCGAGATCCCCACCACCATCGCGGTGCGGGACGCCCCCTCGACCGCCTCGCTGAACCCGGTGTTCGCCATCGTCAGCAAGACCAAGCTGGTCCCGCGGCCCGCGGGCACGCCTAACTACCCGGCGCTGAGCACCGCGATCTACACCAACGTCAACTCGGCGCTGGCCGGCTCGACCTCGCCCTCGGCGGCGATGTCCGCAGCTGAGTCGCAGGCCAACACCGCCCTCAGTAGTACGAGCGGCGGCCTCTAACCAGACCGCCTAGGGCTGGGGCGCGCGGCTTCACAGTCGCGTGCCCCAGCCCCTATGCGATCGCCCCGTTTTGCAGGATCGTTAAACCAGATCAACGGGGCGTTACGGTCCGGCCGAGGTCACGGACAAGGAGTGTGACTTATGACCACCATCTCAAGTGCCGCTGAACAAGCTCCGGCGTCCGCGCCCCTGGTCGGCCGCCCGGACGTCAACCGCAAGAGGATGGCCAGGCTGGGGTGGACGTTCACCTCTCCCGCCCTAATCATCATCGGGCTCGTCACCATCTTCCCGATCGTGTACTCGGTGGTGATCAGTTTCTCGAACGCGACCGTGTCGGGCAACGGCGTCGCCCTGAATGGCTTCACGACCAGCAACTACTCGCTGGTGTTCAAGAACTCGACCTGGCACTACGCACTCGGCTTCACGATCATCTACACGGCGATCACCGTCATCGTGGAGCTGGTGATCGGCACCATGATCGCGCTTGTGCTCCAGCGCCTGACCGCGGGGCGCGGATTCATGATGGCGCTGCTGCTGATCCCCTGGTCGATGATCACCGTCATCAACGCCGAGCTGTGGGGCTACATCTACCAGGGGACCTACGGCGTGGCCGATGCCATCCTCACCGCGGTCGGCCTCGGCTCGCCGGACATCCTCGGCACGCCGACCCCGGCCATCATCGGCTTGATGATCGCCGACATCTGGAAGACCACCCCGTTCGTGGCCATCATCGTGCTGGCCGGCCTGGTGATGCTGCCCGGGGATGTCTACGAGGCGGCCGAGGTGGACGGCTCGTCGGGCTGGTCCACCTTCTGGCGGATCACCGTCCCGCTACTACGACCTACCCTCGCGCTGGCCCTGATCTTCCGCGTGCTGCAGGCGTTCGGGCTGTTTGACCTGCCCTACGTGCTGACCAACGGCGGCCCGGGCACATCGACCACCTCGCTGGCCATCCTGGGCTACGACGCGATCTTCAAGAACCTCTCGTACGGGCCAGGCGCGGCGGTCGCCACCACCACCGCGGCACTGGTGCTGCTCGGCTGCCTGCTTTCGCTGCGGGCCTTCCGGGTCCAGGTCGGGAAGGAAAACTAATGCGCAATCGCAAGCGAACCGGCTGGCACCGGATCATCAACGGCGTCAACATCTCGGCGTTCTTCGTCGTCCTGTTCGTCGGGCTGCCGCTGTACTGGCTGATCGCCTCCAGCTTCAAGACGCCGGACAACCTGGGAGACAGCCCGCCGCAGTACTTCCCTAACCCGGTCACTCTCGCGAACTACCGTGACGCCTTCGGCCCGGAAGACTTCGGCATCTACTTCCGCAACTCGCTCATCGTCACGCTGGCCACCACGGCGCTGGTGCTGATCGTCGGAACCATGGCCGGCTACGCGCTCGGCCGGATGCCGATGCGGGGGAAGTTCACCCTGATGGTGACGCTGCTGGTCATCTCGGTCTTCCCGGCGATCGCCGTGGTCGCGCCGCTGTACCTGCTGCTGCGCAATCTCGGCTGGCTGAACAGCTATCAGGGCCTGATCCTCGTCTACACGGCGTTCAACCTGCCGTTCGCCATCTGGATCCTGCGCAACTACATGCTCGGCATCCCCAAGGAGATGGAGGAAACCGGCCGGATCGACGGTGCCGGGCCGATACGGACACTCTGGACAATCATCCTGCCGATGGCCCTGCCGGGCCTCTTCACGGCCGGCATCTTCTGCTTCACCGCCTGCTGGACCGAGTTCCTGTTCGCGCTCACCTTCAACCCGATAAATAATTACCGGACCATCCCGGTGGGCATCGCGGAGTTCGGCACGGTCTACACGGTCCCGTACGGGACCATCTTCGCCGCCAGCGTGGTGGCGGTGGTCCCGATCGGCATCCTGGTGTTCGTCTTCCGCAAGTTCGTGATCTCCGGCCTGACCTCCGGGGCGGTGAAGGGATGAGCGCGCCCAGGCGGACCGCCCGGGAACCGGGGCTCGGCCCGGTCGGCCACTATCATCCCAGCAAGCACGACACCCCTGGTAAGGAGGCATGATGGCCACCGTCGACATGGACAAAGTGAACAAGGTGTACGAGAACGGCTTCCACGCGGTCAAGGACCTGAGCCTGGACGTACGGGAGGGCGAGTTCATGGTGCTGGTGGGCCCGTCCGGCTGCGGCAAGACCACCGCGCTGCGGATGGTGGCCGGGCTGGAGGACATCACCAGCGGCCTGCTGCGCATCGGGGGGAAGGTCGTCAACGACGAGACGCCCAAGGAACGCGACATCGCGATGGTGTTCCAGAACTACGCGCTGTACCCGCACATGACCGTGGCCGAGAACATCGGCTTCGCGCTCAAGCTGCGCAAGATGCCCAAGACCGAGATCGCGGCGAAGGTGAAGGAGACCGGCGAGATCCTGGGCCTGACCGAGTGGCTGGACCGCAAGCCCGGCCAGCTGTCCGGCGGGCAGCGACAGCGGGTGGCGATGGGCCGGGCGATCGTGCGTTCACCTTCGGTGTTCTTGATGGACGAGCCGCTGTCCAACCTGGACGCCAAGCTGCGGGTGCAGATGCGGGCCGAGGTGCAGCGGATCCAGCGGCGGATCGCGGTGGCCACCCTGTACGTGACGCACGACCAGATCGAGGCGATGACGATGGGCGACCGGGTCGCGGTGCTGCGGTCCGGGGTGCTGCAGCAGGTCGACCACCCGCAGACGCTCTACGACCACCCGGACAACGTGTTCGTCGCGGCGTTCATCGGCTCGCCGGCCATGAACCTGTACGAGGCGACGATGAGCGACGACGCTCATACGGTCAAGCTCGGGTCCCAGACGCTACCGCTGCCGGACAATCTTTTCGCGGCCCACCCCGGGCTGCTTCGCTACGGCGGCAAGAAGGTGGTCCTGGGGGTGCGGCCCGAGCACCTGCCCGCCGCGCACGACGGCGTCCCCGGGCCGACCATGGTCGGCAACGTGGACCTGGTCGAGGCCCTCGGCTCGGAGCTCGTGGTTCACTTCACCATCGACGCCCCCCGGGTACAGCCCGAGGGCGCGAGCACCGAGGACGAGGACGCGACCGCGAAGGCGGGCGAGGGCGTGGCCCGGGTCGCCCCGGAAACCAAGGTGAAGGTGGGCGAGCGGATCACGTTCGCGGTCAACACCGAGGGCATGCAGTTCTTCGACATGGAGACGGACCAGGCGATCTGGGACTGACCAACCACGGCCTGCGGCTGGCTCCAGTGACCGGCCGCAGGCCGTCCGGTCCGTTCGGAAAATATCGTTATCTCGCCGATACCCGGTGATCGGGCCGTCCTGATCACCGAGGGATCTGAAGCTCTAGCCTTAGCCTGGCGAGTAAATTGGTAGCGCCCAGGCCATATTATGAGCTAAGGCCAATTCCCGCGTCATCCTTGGAAGGACATCGATGTCTGCGGCCCGTGCTGGCGGTCAGAGCCGACATGCCCGACCGACGATGAAGGACGTGGCAGCGCTAGCGGGCGTGGCAATCAAGACCGTATCGCGGGTAATGAACGGCGATCCGACCGTCGCGCCGGACCTGGCCGCCCGGATCCGGGACGCGGCGGGCAAGCTCGGGTACCGGCCCAACCTGACCGCGAGCAGCCTGCGCCGAGGCGACCGCCGCACGGCGACGATCGGGCTGCTGCTCGAGGACGTGGCCAACCCGTTCTCAGCCGCCCTGCTGCGGGCGGTGGAGGACGTGGCCCGGGAACGGGGGGTTCAGATCCTGATCGGCAGCCTGGACGAGGACCCGGACCGGGAACGCGACATGGCGATCACGCTCATCGACCGCGGCGTGGACGGCCTGGTGATCATGCCCGCCGCACCAGACCAGAGCTACCTGGTCGCGGAGCGTAGGCTGGGTACCCGGGTGGTTTTCGTGGACCGGGAGCCCAGGTTCCTCGATGCCGACGCCGTGGTCTCCAGCAATCGCCTCGGCGCCGTGGCCGCCGTGGACCACCTGTGCTCGTTCGGACACCGGCGGATCGCGTACCTTGGCGACAGCCCAGCCATTGCCACCGCGGCGCACCGATTCGACGGCTACCGACACGCGCTGGAGCGAGCCGGGCTGGACCTCGATCCGCTGATCGTCAGGCACGGCCTGCGCACCGTCGATACCGCGAACCAGGCCGCCACTGACATGCTCGGCTCGGCCGACCCGCCAACCGCCCTGTTCGCGAGCCAGAACCTGGTCACGATCGGCACGGTGAAGGCCCTCCGGCAGGCCTGCTTGCATGAGACGATCGCCCTGGTCGGCTTCGATGACTTCCCGCTCGCCGACGCCCTGGTGCCGGGCATCACCGCCATCACCCAGGACGTCGCGCAACTCGGGCGCCTGGCGACGCAGCTCTTGTTTGCTCGCCTGGACGGCGATGATTCGCCTACGCGCACGCACGTCGTGCCGACCGGCATGATCACGCGCGGATCGGGCGAGATCAGGCCCGCCCCCACGATGGCAGTGGGCGGATGACCGGCCGGGCCGGAGTCACCGTTATCGGCGAGGCGATCATCGATCTGCTCCCCGCCGGGCCGCCGCGGACGTTCCAGGCCGTCCCGGGCGGGAGCCCGTACAACGTCGCGATCGGCCTGGCCCGTCTCGGGCACCACGCGACGCTGATGGCGCGGCTGGCCGACACGGCGTTCGGCCGCATCCTGCGCGACCATGCTCAGGCCGAGGGCATCGACCTGCGCGCCGCGCCGAGGGCCGCGGAGCCTTCCACGCTGGCCGTGGTATCCCTGGACGCTCAGGCCCGGGCCAGCTACGACTTCTACCTTGACGGCACCGCGGACTGGCAGTGGACGACCGAGGAGACCGGCCGCGCGCCCGAGGAGACCGCGGTGCTCCACCTCGGATCGATCGCGTCATGGACGCCGCCGGGCGACGCCAGGATCCTCGAGCTGGCACGGCGCATGCACGGCCCCGGCGACGTGCTCGTCACCTACGACCCGAACGTCCGGCCCGGGCTGCTGATCGACCACCGCCACGGCCAGCGCGCGGTCGAGCGCGCGATCCGGCTCGCCCACCTGGCCAAGGCGAGCACGGACGACGTCGCATGGCTCTACCCCGACCGGACACCCGATGAGGTCGCGCGGCACTGGCTGCAGCTGGGCGCGACCGTGGTCGTCATCACCAGCTCCGCTGATGGGGCCGACGCCTACACCGCCCAGGGCTGGTCGGTCCGCCGGCCCGCGCTCGACGTTGAGGTGGTCGACACCGTGGGCGCGGGGGACTCGTTCACCGCCGGGCTGATCGGATCGCTGCTCGGGCGGGGCCAGCAGGCGCCCGCCGACCTGGCCCGCTGCCCCGCGGAAGAGCTGTCGGGCGCCCTGGACGACGCAATCCTGGTAGCCTCCCTCAACTGCGAGCGGCGGGGCAACGACCCCCCGACGGCCACCGACGTGGCCGCCGCCCGGGACCGGGTCAAGCCGATCTGAGAACGGCGGGCCCGACCCTGGCGGGACCGGCGGTCAGCAATCGTTCGGACAGCTGGACGGGCGATCCGCTCGCAGTCGGCCAGGGCGGCGGCCAGTCGGTCCTTCGGCACCGCGTCGAACAGGGCTCCCAGGCGCTCCTCGTCGGGAAGGTCGGGGTCCAGCAGCAGCCGGGCGATCTGGGCCAGCAGCAGCACCTTGTCGTTGGCTGCCCCCGCCACCGACTCCTGGTATTCACCGAGGCGCCGGCGGGCCTTGGTGTTGGTGCTGACCTGGTCCGATGTGCTGCGGCTGGGGGGCTGCCCGCAGGTTAAGCGTGCCTGGCCCGCACTTCAGCAGGGTGCTCAGCGGTTCCAGCGGGGGTCGGCTTCGGCGATGGCGAGGCTGAGGGCTTCGAGTTCGGTGATGAGCTCGCGGAGCCGCCGGTGGTTATCGAACCAGGCGCCGTAGTCGGCGAGCTGGTCATCGGTCAGGATGCGGGTTGAGGTCCTGCCGTTTTTCTTGCGGGTCCACTGGTGGTAGGGGCCGTGCAGCTGCGGGGGGTCGGCGTGGCAGCGGCAGCCGGGGTGGCCGCAGCGGGTGAGCCGGTCGGCGACGGTGCCGGGCAGCGCGTAGGCGAGGCCGGCGAGGCGGGCGGTGATCTCGGCGGTGATGGCCGCGGCGCGGGCCTGCTGGGCCGGGGTGGGCGACACGCTGTCATTGTCGCAGCCGGGATCCTCCGCATCGCGCATTCCATTAAGTATAAGTGCTGTATGGACGGGACTGGTGCTGAGGTTACCGCCTATATCGGGCGGTGGCGGCCATCGTCGGTGTCGCCGGCGGCGGCGGCGTTCGCCCGGGGCGTGGTGGCCCGGGCCGCGCCGCCGGGCCGGGACCGGGCGAAGAACCTGCTGTGGGCGGCGGGCAAGCTCGCTGATTACGGGCTCGGGCTGGGGCTGGAGCCGGTTCCGGAGGTGCTGCTGCACCCGTCGGTGACCGAGTGGTTCACCCGGTGCGCGCCTGGCCTGACCGGGGTGGCACGGCGGACGCTGCGCACGAACCTGCGGTTCACCGGCCGCCGGGTGGTGCCGCAGCTGTACCCTGCGGACGCGCCGCTGCCCCGGGAACGGGCCAGGCAGCCCTGCAGCCCGGCCGAAATCAGCGGCTTCCTGGCGCTGGCGGACGCCCAGCCCACCGCGGGACGGCGGATGCGCGCAGCCGGGCTGGTCGCCCTGGGCGCCAGCGCCGGCCTGATCCGCGCCGACCTGCGCGACGTGCGCGGCAGCGACGTGACGTGCCGGTCCGGCGGGATGGTGGTCACCGTCCGCGGCGCCCGGCCGCGCACGGTGCCGGTGCTTTCCCGTTACCACGCCCGGCTGCTGGCCGCGGCCCGGGCCGCCGGGACCGGGCTGATCTGCGGCGGCACCGATCCGGGCCGCCGGAACCTGGCGAACCCGCTCATCAGGGCGCTGGACGGCGGCAGCGGGCTGCCCCGGCTGGAGGGCTCCCGGCTGCGCGCCACCTGGCTGGCCGAGGTCGCCGGGCTGCTCGGCCTGGCCACGTTCATGGCGGCGGCCGGGATCACCTGCTCCCAGCGGCTCGGCGACCTGATCGCCGGGCTGGAGCCCGCCGCCGAGGCCGGCGCGGTCCAGCACCGAGGCCGACCGGATCGCCCGCCTGCTCAACCGCGACAGCCATTTTGAGGTCAAGGAAAAGGAACGGACCTGCCATTTGACCGATGAGGGGGTTCGCGAGGCGGAGCGGATCGCCGGCGTCGAGAGTTTCTATACGCCGGGAACATGGAGTGGCCGCACCTGGTCGATAATGCTTTCAAGGCGCATCATCTCTATCGGCGGGACCGCGACTACGTCGTGCAGCCCGACGGCGAGCGTCGTCATCGTCGATGAGTTCACCGGCCGGCTGATGATCGGGCACAGTGGTCCGACGGGCTGCACCAGGCGGTCGAGGCCAAGCAGCGGGTCCGCATCAAGGAAGAGTCGCAGACGCTGGCCACGGTCACGCTGCAGAACTTCTTCAAGCTGTACGAGAAACTCGCCGGCATGACCGGCACCGCGATGACCGAGGCAACCGAGTTCTACAAGGTCTACACACTCGACGTGATCGCGATTCCGACCAACAAGCCGCTCTCGCGGATCAACTATCCCGACGTCATCTTCCGCACGGAGCACAAGAAGGCGCAAGCGATCCTCGACGAGATCAACGAGGTGCACGCCGTGGGCCGGCCGATCCTGGTCGGGACGACGTCGATCGAGAAATCGGAGGAGCTGGCGGCGATGCTCAAGAGCTACGGCATCCCGCACCAGGTCTTGAACGCCAAGTATCACGAGCG
>CAWICW010000051.1:0-24668 GCA_963834685.1 uncultured Actinomycetes bacterium
GGACCCAGTCCCGGCCAGAGCAAATGGCCAATCCGCGACGAAGCGTTGATCGTCCCGGATCGCGTTCACCCGAGTGAAATCGGACGCTCGGCCATGCAGAACCCCCGCCGGGCCGCAGGTTCGATGACGCAGGAAGCGGTACCATCGCGCTGCCCCCAGTCGCGTTTCCGGCGCTCCCTTCGGCACTCCCGCTGGAAGCCCTGGTCAGTCACCGCGCCGGTGCCGTCCGACCGGTTTAAGAGGATTCGCGCGTCCACGACGCGCGGAGGATCGGATGGCAAGGGCGCCAGCGGAGGGCCGGGTTCGGTTGGTGAAGGTCAAGGCGGCGGTGGCGGTCCTCGAGCGCTCCCAGGCCGAGGAGGATGCAACCTTCCGGCCGTATGACCCCGATCAGGTGGTGTTGATGGTACCGGTACCGCAGGGGCGGGTCCCAGCGGGCGATCTGGCGCACTTCGTTTCCGATCTGGTCAAGACCGCGGGCGCTGGACCTGTCGGCAATCTACGCGTCCTGTGAGGAGGAGCGCGGCTATGAGCCGGCCTGGTCAGCCCCTTTTCCCTTGCTGCCGGTCTTCCTTGCGCACAACTGTGCGCGGCGTACTCACCCGGCTCAGCGCCTACGGCGCACGGTTCTGACTCCTGAAAAGGCGACGCGGCACAAGGCGATGAGCTACGAGCGGATGACCAAGAAGGAGACCGAACCGGAGGCCGAGATCACCGCGCTGCGCGAGAACGTCGACGCGCTGCGCATGGCCGGCACCACGGCAGACCGGCTCGCATCTTCGATTTCACGCGGCCCTGCGGAACTGTGCATCGGCTGCGGCGCCTGCACACAGGTCTGTCCCGGCCGACGCAATCCACATCGAGGAGCACGACGGGATGCGGAGCACGATCATCACCGGCACCGTGATGCGTGAACAGCTGCTTCTGAGCTGCAGCGAGTGCGGTGTACCCCACCGCGACGCCTGCCCACAGGGACTTCGTCCGTGATCGGCTGCCCGATCACATGACTGCCACCCTCGACCGCGAACTCTGCCCGTCATGCGCGCCAGCGGGCCCAGCGTCCCGGAGCCTGAGGAAGCAGCCGTCCGCTCCGAAGCCGTCCGCGCGCGCCATCTGCATCACTCCGCGGCGAGGACCTCCTCAATCCACGCCATCGCGGCGATCGCCGTCGGAAAGCCCGCCGTCGAAATGGCTAGCAGCGCAGCCTGACGGATGTCCTCGTCGCTCACATCGACCGCCCGCGCCTTGCGAACGTTCGACCGAATCGCGCCCTCCGCGAGCGCGCCCATCGCGATCCCGGGCTTCACCGGACGCTGAGATCGGGCGTCGAGGCCTCCAGCCCCCTGCGTCGCCGTGCCCAGCGCATCAAGCGACTGCGCAACGCCCGGATAGCGCTTACGAAACCGTACGTACACATCCGGCAGATAGTCAGTCAGACATCGCGAGACCTCCTCGGTCCTGTCGAGATGATCCATTCAAGGGGCGTGATCCGGCATCCCGCGCCGGGAATGTGGCGAAGGTGCCAAGATCGGATCTGCCCGGGTGAGCCGCTCGGTCAGCGCGGTGTACAGGAGCCAGGCGCCGCCGATGGTCAGGAAGCTGACGACGTAGGCGACGTAGCCGGGCCAGGCATGAAGCACCTGCTGCAGCGGTGTGCCCGGCGGATGAACCGCGAGGTCCAGGACGAGCAGCGTGGCGGCGATGGCGAATCGGTATCACGCCGAGCAGGATCGCGAGCAGTGCCCTGTCCGCCCAGTTCAGTTTCGGGCGGGCACGGCTGCCGCCGCTGCAGCACAACGAGCTGGTAGCGCAGGATCAAGATTGTCGCAGGCCTTGATCGCCTCGCGGACTGTGCGGCTGTCCAGCGGTTGCGGTCGGCGTGCTGGCTGTCCGGCAACTCGTGCCGGAGAACACGATCTCCCAGATTCCTCCCAATACGGCGACAGCTCCCATCCGCCGAGTAGGATGAGAGCTGTCAGTGGAGTCTCTGACCTGGTCTTACATCTGTGGGCGATACTGGGATCGAACCAGTGACCTCCTCGGTGTGAACGAGGCGCTCTCCCGCTGAGCCAATCGCCCGCCGCTGGTCCGGCGCTGTCCGGCGGGGCCGAACCCCCGCGGCAGCCTCGTCCCGGCGCCCACATAGGTTAGCGCATCTTCGCGGTACACGGCACGCGGCCGGGCAGGCGGGCCGCAGGGAACGCTGGATGCACGTGAGCTGGTCAAGGCGGCAGGCTGACGCAGGGAGGCGTCACCCCGATGTCTGCGTTGAGTCACCACCGTGTCTCTGGACCGTCAGGGCAGGGTCTCGCGGGCGCCATTCCGGGTTCGCCTGGGCGCCACCGGGGCGACTCCCGCCCGGGCGCAGGCGCCCTCCGGGCAGATGGTGACGCTACGTAATGACAAACTCCTGCAATCGTGCGCATCGGAACGGTCTTAATCACGCTCAGTATTGATACTGAGACGCTTTGTAGATTAGGGCATGAGAAAAGCGTGACAAGCTATGCAATCGACACGCGGAAACACTAAACTGCTGCAACGTCGTCGGCCGAGCCGAGCAGTGTTTGTCCAGGTCAGGGCGAGGATGTGGGCTCGTCTTCCGGTTAGGCACGAAAGGCGCAAAACGGGATGCTGATAACCTGGGAAAACTTCACCCTCCGTATGCGCTCCAGTCACCAGCCAGCCGCGTCTAATAAGCAGAGCCCGGATGTCTGGGAGCCGGCGAGGTAGGGGCGGGAAGCAGATGAACAGAAGCAGCAGCACCACGATCTCGGCCGAGCTGGGCCTCAGGCTTGTCGTCCCGCAGCAAACGATTGTCCCGCTTGTGGCCAGTCTGTACTACAGCGGCCGGGATCCCTATGCGGTGCGTATGGCGTTCCATGTGGGTACCGATGAACCGGTCGAGTGGATCTTCGCCAGGGACCTGCTGGCCGCGGGGATCGAGTCCCGGCAAGGCGACGGTGACGTGCAGGTCTGGCCCTCGGCGCGGTCTTGCGCCGAGACCGATGGCCTGGACGTGATCGGGGTCGCCGACACCGAGGGCGCGGTGCTGAACATCGAGCTGTCCTCCCCGTTCGGCCAGGCGCACTTCGAAGCGCCGGCCCGGGCCATGTCGGCTTTCCTCCAGCGGACCTACCAGATCGTCGCGGCCGGCCAGGAAAGCGACTACATCGACATCGAGACCGAGCTCAACGACCTGCTCCGCCAGGCCTGACCAGACCTCCCAAGCCCCGGCCCGCTCCCCCGTGGTGGGCGGGGGTTTACTTTCCTAGCGCTCGCCCAGCACGATCCAGCGCGAAGGTGACAACGGCCCGGGTACCGCGAGGCCCTGAGCGCAGGTCCAGCTCATCGGCCACCTGCCGGACCAGCCACAGGCCGTGGCCGTCGGCGGCCGGCCACGGGTCCGGCACGGCCGGGGAGCCGCCGGCGTCAGCGGAGCCGTCGGCGTCACCGGAGCCGCCGGCATCGGCGGAGCCGCCGGCATCGGCGGGGCCGCTCGAGCTTGTGCGGCCGCCGTCGACGATCTCGCAGCTCAACGTGCCGCCCAGGTTCCACATCCGGAGGCGGCCGTGCCCGGCGCCGTGCGCGATCGCGTTGGCGGCCAGCTCGTGCACGGCCAGGACCACCTCGCCGACCCGGTCCTCGGGCAGCCCGGCCTGGCCGGCGTGGGCCTGCACGGCCGCCCGCAGCGCGTACAGGGTGGCGGAACCAAATTCCTGATCCAGGACCGGCGGCTGCGCGCCTGCCTGTGGGGCCCGGCCGGCTCCTGCGGCGGGCTGGGTCAGGAAAGCGTCACCACTCATCGCCGACGACCAGGTTCACCGCTGTCTTCTACCAGCAGCGCCCGCAGGTAAACCGCAAACCGCGGTTACTGAAACGACGGGAAGCCTTCGGCGGCCACCCGGCAGAGCTGCGGCAGCAGCGCGTCCACGGCCGCGATCTGTCCGGCCACCTCCCGGTCGACGTCCATCCACGGCACCGACACCCGTACCGCGTCGTGCACGGCCCGCAGCGGCTCGCTGGGCGCCGCGATCTCGGCCCGCAGGTCGATCCCCTGGGTGGCGCAGCAGATCTCCACGGCCAGGCACGTGCGCACGTTGGCCACCACCTCGCGCAGCTTGCGCACCGAGGTCCAGCCCATCGACACGTGATCTTCCTGCTTGCCCGAGGTCGGGATGGTGTCGACGCTGGCCGGGTGGGCGAGCACCTTGTTCTCGCTGACCAGCGAGGCCGCGGTGTACTGGGCGAGCATGAAGCCCGAGTTCGTCCCGGCCGCCGGGGCCAGGAACGGGGGCAGGCCGCGGGAGAACGCGGGGTCCAGCATCCGGTCGACCCGCCGCTCGCTGATGGAGGCCAGCTCGGCCAGGGCCATGGCCAGCATGTCGGCGGCGAACGCGAGGGGCTCGCCGTGGAAGTTGCCCGTGGTCATGACCTCGCCGTCGGGCACGATGACCGGGTTGTCGACCACGGCGCCCAGTTCGGTGGTGAGCACCTGCCGGGCGAACCCGAGCACGTCCCGCACCGCCCCGTGCACCTGCGGCGCGCAGCGCAGGCAGTAGGCGTCCTGCACGGCGTGCCTGCTGTGCCGGTGGCTGGCCAGCAGCGGCGACCCGGCCAGCAGCCCGCGCAGGTTGGCCGCGCTGACCAGCTGGCCCGGATGCGGCCGCAGGGCCTGGACCCGCTCGTCGTAGGGCCGGTCGGTGCCGAGCAGCGCCTCGATCGACAGCGCGCAGGCCACATCGGCCGTCTGGACCAGCATCGCGGCGTCGTGGACCGAGAACGCGAGCAGCGCCTGCATCGGCTCGGTCCCGTTGACCAGCGACAGTCCCTCCTTCGGGGCCAGGGTCAGCGGCACCAGGCCGTGCTCCTCCAGGACCTCGCCCGCCGGGCGGCCCTCGGCCGGCCCGCCGGGGACGCGCAGCCGTCCCTCGCCGATGAGCGGCTGGGCCAGGTGGGCGAGCTGGGCCAGGTCCCCCGAGGCGCCCACCGAGCCCTTGCCCGGAATGACCGGCAGCAGGTCCAGCGACAGCAGCTCAAGCAGCCGGGCGGGCAACTCGACCCGCACCCCGGAGTAGCCGGCCGCCAGCGTCCGGGCCCGGAGCAGGAGGATGGCCCGCACCGCCTGGTCATCCAGGGGCACTCCGGTCGCGGCCGAGTGCGACCGGATGATCGCGGCCTGCAGGGCGGTCAGGTCGGCTTCCCCGATCGGGGTGTCGACCAGCGCGCCGAACCCGGTGTTCACCCCGTACACGGGCGCGCCGCCGCTGAGCGCCTGCACGACGACCGACCGGCTGACCTCCATCCGCTGCGCCACGCCGGGGTCCAGGCTGGCCCGTGCTTGCCCGCGCGCCACGGCCACCACGTCGTCGATCGCCAGCGCGCTTCCGTCCACCATGACTTCTCGCATGATCGGTAGCTTCCCACGTCCAGGTGGCATCGATGGTTCGGCCCTGCCGCAAATATCCCGGGCCTAGCGTCGAGCTACCCGACGAAAGGGGAACATCATGATCACGTGCGTGATCCAGTACACACTCGACCCGCACACCATCGAGGATTTCGAGAAGTACGCCGCCACGTGGCCGCCCATCATCGCGCGCTGCGGCGGCGAGCTGACCGGGTACTACCTGCCCAAGGAGGGTGCCAACGACCGGGCCATCGCGCTGATCGACTTCGAGTCGCTAGCCGCCTACGAGCAGTACCGGGCCCGGCTGGCCAGCGACTCCGAGGCCCAGGCCAACGTGGCGTTCGTCCGCGAGGCCCGGGCCATCCTGGCCGAGCGGCGGTCGTTCCTACGTAAGGTCTAGTCCGAACGTGTCGGTCAGACCCTGCGCGCCCGCCGCGGTGATGAGCACGCTGCGGCGGCCTGGGCGATGTCAGTGTCGTAAGGAACGCTGTCGCGGGCCGGTACGGTCATGTTTCGACGGTAGCCCAACTATCCTTCGACGATTATCGAAGCATGGCTGAGTTTGCGCCAGCGGCAGGATCGGCTACAGTTCTGAACGCACCCCAGGGTGCACGCGGACGTGGCTCAGTTGGTAGAGCATCACCTTGCCAAGGTGAGGGTCGCGGGTTCGAATCCCGTCGTCCGCTCCGAGGTCCGTATGCCCTGGCGGCATGCCTTTGTGGCGCAGTCCTTTGTGGCACGGTCCTTTGCGGCGGAGTGGCCGAGTGGCTTAGGCAAGGGCCTGCAAAGCCCTGTACACGGGTTCGATTCCCGTCTCCGCCTCCCTGATCTGGGCCTCCCTGATCTAGCAGCCCGGTCCCGGGGTCGGCCGTGCGCCCGGCCGGACCAGGCCGGTCTCGTAGGCCAGGACCACCACCTGGACCCGGTCGCGCAGCCCGAGCTTGGCCAGGATCCGGCCGACGTGGGACTTGACCGTCGCCTCGGACACGTACAAGGCGGCGGCGATCTCGGCGTTCGACAGGCCCTGGGCCACCGACACGAGGACCTCGCGCTCGCGCTCGGTCAGTGCGGACAGCTGAGGGTAGGCCTGTTCCCGCTGGTCCGGGGACATCGGCAGGACCTGGGCGTACTCCTCGAGCAGGCGGCGGGTGACCCGGGGTGACACCACCGCGTCGCCGGCGGCGACGGTCCGGATGGCGGCGACGAGCTCGGCGGGGCGCACATCCTTGAGCAGGAAGCCGCTGGCGCCGGCCCGCAGCGCGCCGAAGGCGTACTCGTCGAGGTCGAAGGTGGTCAGCACGAGCACCCGGACCTGGGCGTCGGCGGCGGTGATGCGCCGGGTGGCCTCGATGCCGTCGGTGCCTGGCATGCGGATGTCCATCAGCACCACGTCCGGAGCGTGGCGGCGGGCCTCCTCGACGGCCTCCGCGCCGTCGTCGGCCTCGGCGACCACGGTCAGGTCGCCCTCGGCCTCCAGGATCATCCGGAAGCCACGTCGGAGCAGCGGCTGGTCATCGGCGAGCAGCACGGAGATGCTCATACGGCCACGACCCCGTTCAGCCCGTGCACCCGCGGCCGCAGGGTCGCCTCGACCAGCCAGCCGCCGTCGCCGGCCGGCCCCGCCTGCAGCGCGCCGTGGTGCAGGGCGGCCCGTTCCCGCATGCCCTCGATCCCGTGGCCCGGCCGTTTCGCCGGCGGAGAGGGCGGGACCGCCGGGACGGCGGGCGGGTCCGTGATGCCGTCGTCCGCCACCCGGATCCGCACCTCGGGCTCGTCGTAGCTGATCGTGACCCACGCGTGCCGGGCCGCGGCATGGCGAAGCGTGTTGGTCAGCGCCTCCTGGACGATGCGGTAGGCGGTCAGCTCGGCGGCGGCGCCGAGCGGGAACGGAGCGCCGTCAACCGACAGGTCGACGGCCAGTCCGGTGGCCCGGATCCGCTCCACCAGCGCGCTGAGCTGCCCGACGCCGGGCTGCGGGGGCTGGGGCGCCTGGCTGGCCGGGGGCTCGTCGGTCCGCAGCACGCCGAGCATGGCCCGCATGTCCGAGAGCGCGTGCCGGCCGACCTCGGAGACTTCGGCCATCGCGTCGGCGCCCTGGCCGGGATCGGCCCGGCTGACCAGCGCCGCGGCGTCGGCCAGGGTGATCACGACCGACAGGCTGTGCGACACGATGTCGTGCAGTTCCCGGGCGATCCGGGTCCGCTCGGCGGCCGCCGCGATCGCGGCCTGCTGGTCCCGCTCGACCTCAAGCCGCCGGGCGCGCTCATCCATCCAGGCCAGGTAGCGGCTGCCCGAGGCGGCCGTCATCCCCGCGAACAGCGCGGCCACCACGGTGGCGGTGAGGAATAGCAGCGAGCGCGGCAGCGTCCCGGCCGGCTCCCATTTGGCCGCGGCGATGACCGCGCCGGCTTCCAGCACCACGGCGGCGAGCAGGGCCCTGGTCCGGGACTGGTGGGCCGCCACGGTGTACAGCGCGACCAGCAGGGCCACGTCGCCGAGGAGCGGGAAGCCCAGCAGCCATTGCGCCAACCCGATGGCGCTGGCGGCCAGGAATACCGCGGCCGGCCAGACGCGGCGGGCGGCGATCAGGACGATCAGCGCGGCCTGGACCAGCCCCGTGCGCAGGCCGCCGAAGCCCGACTGGGCCAGCCACACCGTGCACACCGCCAGGAGCACCGCCGCGACCAGCGCGTCGATGGTCAGCGGGTGCGCGTGCGCGATGCGGCGGCCCTGGCCGAACAGGCTGCGGGTGATCTCGTCCGGGGGCTGGAGGCTGGTCTGGCCCCGGGAAAGCTCGGTCATGGTGCCCAATGTGCGTCCTTCGCGGTCACTTACCGGCAGCGTACCGCCTGCGCCGGGTACCGATGGGCGGCCCGTACGGCATCGCGGCTGGTCACGAGGTATATGGACGGGGCGCCGTCCGACCTGAGGATGAGCCGGGACCAGGAGATTTCGTCCTGCGGGCTATCCCGCGGGCGGGGCGGCACCGCATACGTTCGGCTTGTCGCCGCCGACGCTGGGAGAGACATTGCCTGCTGAGCTACCGCCACTGCTCGACCGTGGCCTCAGCCTGGCGCGGGTGGATTTCGCGCCCGCCCACCGCCAGCCGTCGGGTCTGCGGGTCGTCGTGGCATCGGTCCTGTCGGTGGCCGGGTCGCTGGCCGCCGACGCGCTGCTGGTGGCGCTGGGCACGGCGGTGTTCCCCTCGACCAAGGGGTTCGGTCACTTCCAGTTCTCCGACTACGCCAAGCTGACCGTCATCGGCGTGGTCGTCGCCTGCCTGGCCTGGCCGGTCGTGACCCGGATCAGTTCGGCGCCACGGTGGCTGTTCTTCCGGCTGGCCATCGTGGTCACCCTGGTGCTGTGGCTGCCGGATCTCTACATCCTGTACCGCGGGGAGTCGGCCCGCGCGGTCGCGGTGCTGATGGTGATGCACCTGGCCATCGCCCTGGTCACCTACAACTGCCTGGTGCGTATCGCGCCGGTTCGCGCGCTGGCGCACGCATCTCGTGGTTCGCACGCGAGGCCACCGGCCTCGGGCGCCGATCGCTTCGCTCGACGCAGGAGCTGAGGGTGATGCGGAGCCACACGAGGGGGTTCTTTCCCGAACCCGTCGCCGCCAAGGTGCCGGAGATCACCTTCCTGTTCTGGGTGATCAAGGTCCTCACCACGGCCGGCGGCGAGGCCACATCGGATTACCTGGCCCTGGACCTGGGCAGCCGCCTTGAGGCGGGCTGCATAGAGGCCGGTATCTTCGTGGTCGCCCTCGTGTGGCAATTTCGGACGCGGCGCTACGTCGCCGCGGCCTACTGGCTGCTGGCCTACGCCATCGCGATCTTCGGCACCGGCGTGGCAGACGCCATGCACCTGTTCGTCGGCATCCCCTACGCGGGCACCACCGTCTTGTGGGCCGTGGTGCTCGCGGTCATCTTCTGGCTCTGGTACCGCAGCGAGCACACGCTGTCGATCCACAGCATCTTCACCCGGCGGCGGGAGATCTACTACTGGGCCGTGGTGTTCGCCACCTTCGCGCTCGGCACCGCGCTGGGCGACTTCACGGCCACGGCGCTGCACCTGGGCTACCTGGCCTCGGGGATCATGTTCTTCATCATCATCTTGATCCCCGCGCTGGCCTGGTCACGCTTCGGGCTCAACCCGGTCGTCGCGTTCTGGTTCGCCTACGTGGTGACCCGGCCGCTGGGTGCCTCGTTCGCGGACTACTTCAGCAAGCCGCACTCGCTCAGCGGCGTCAACTACGGCGACGCCACCGTGGCCGTGATCACCACGCTCATCGTGGCCGCCCTGGTCGGCTACCTGACCGTGACCCGGAACGACATCCAGCGGCCGCAGCCGCGAGAAGCAGGCCGGTTCGGGGCGGTTAGTGATGATGTTGTGGGTAGATAGACCGCATGGTCAGGATTAGGCGCTGGGTCGTGGGCAAGCGCAAGAAGGTCGTTTGGTCCGAACCGCAGCCGCCGCCGTACGTGAAGATCAACCCGGACAGCCCGCCCGGGCATGCGGAGGGGCTCCAGCCCGGCGACATATCCATGGGCGCCGTGGCCGAGGAGTTCCTGAACATGGACGAGGGCGAGGAGCCGGTCTAGGGCAGCTGCGCTCGGATGGCCTCCAGCGCGGCCTTGATGTTCTCGACGGAGTTCGCGTACGAAAACCGCAGGTAGCCCTCACCGTACGGGCCGAAGGCGGTGCCGCCCAGAGCGGCCACCCCCGCGTCCTGGAGCAGCCTGGCCTGCAGCTCCGCCGACGTCAGCCCGGTCTGCGTGATGTTCGGGAACACGTAAAAGGCGCCCTGCGGCTCCAGGCAGCTGATGCCGGGAATGTCGTTCAGGCCCGCCACGATGATGTCCCGGCGGCGGCGGAACTCCGCGACCATGTCGTCGACCGGCTGCCACGGGCCCTCCAGGGCCGCGATCGCCGCGTACTGGCTGAACGCCGACGTGCAGGACACCGAGTTGATGGTCAGCCGGGTGATGGGCTCGACCAGCGCGGGCGGGAAGACGCCGAAGCCGAGCCGCCAGCCGGTCATGGCGAAGGTCTTGGACCAGCCGTCGAGCAGGATCGTGCGGTCGGCCATGCCGTCGATGTCGAGGACGCTGGCGCCGAGGGGCTGTCCCCCGGGGCTGGCACCGTCCGCGCCGTAGCGGATGGCCCAGTACACCTCGTCGGTGAGCACGGTCAGATCGTGGCGCAGCGCGATGTCCGCGATCGCCTCGCAGTCCTCGCGGGTCAGCGCGCTGCCGCACGGATTGTGCGGTGAGTTGATGATGAGCAGCTTGGACCGGTCGGTGACCAGCCGGGCGAGTTCGTCGGTGTCGATGCGGAAGCCGTTGCGCTCGCGCAGCGGGACCGGGACCGGCACCGCCCCCGCGAACGACGTGATCGACTCGTACATCGGGAAGCCGGGGTCCGGGTAGAGCACCTCGTCGCCCTCGTTGGCCAGGGCGAGGATGGTGAAGAACATGATCGGCTTGGCGCCCGGGGTCACGATGACGCGGTCGGGCGTCGTTTTCAGCCGGCCGGTGCGCTCGAGGAAGGCGGCCACGGCCTCGCGCAGCGGGGGGATGCCGGGCGCGGGCACGTAGTGGGTGTGGCCGGCCCGCAGGGCTTCGACCGCGGCCTCGACGATGTGCCCCGCGGTCGGGAAGTCGGGTTCGCCGATCTCCAGGTGGATGATCTTGTGGCCTGCGGCCTCCATGGCCTTGGCCCGGGCGAGGACTTCGAAGGCCGACTCGGTGCCGAGCCTGCTCATGCGGTCTGCCAGCCGGAAATCTGTCATGGCCTGATGATAAATGTGTGACGGTTTGGTGGTAAGAGTCAGGAGTGTCGTGATCTTCGCGATCTTGTCCGCAGCCCCGTGACACGTCACTCTAGAGGTCGGTGCTGCACAAGGAGGTGCGGGAATGGGCGATGGGCCCGTGGCGCGGTCGGGCAGTGGATTGGACACGGGGCAGCTTTTCGCCGCCGCGGAGGCTGACTTCGCCCGGTACGAGGTGGTCAAGGACCTGATCGACGAGTGCATCGACCTGTCCCTGAACTACCGCCAGAGCGGTCACCCCGGCGGATCCCGGTCCAAGGTGCACATGATGGTCGCGCTGCTGCTGTCCGGGGCCATGCGCTGGGACCTGCTGCGGCCGTGGCGCCGGTTCGGCGACCGCTTCGTGCTGTCCGCGGGTCACACGGTGCCCCTCGTCTACGCCACGCTGGCGGTGCTCAACGAGGCGGTCCGGGCGCGGTACGAGCGGTCCGGCTCGGCGGTCTTCGCGTTCCCCGACGACGGCCGCTGGGCGCTGACCTGGGAGTGGCTGCTGCGGCTGCGCCGGCACGGCGGGCTGCCCGGGCACGCGGAGATGGAAGGCCGGACGCTGTTCCTGAAGTTCAACACCGGGCCCTCCGGGCACGGGATGCCGCCCGCCGCGGGCGAGGCGCTGGCCCTCAAGCTGGCCGGGGCGGACCAGGTGAAGGTCTTCGTGTTCGAGGGCGAGGGCGGGCTGACCCCCGGCTCGGCCCACGAGACCAAGAACGCCGCGTGGGGCCTGGGCCTGGACAACCTGATCTTCATGGTCGACTGGAACGACTTCGGCATCGACCCGCGGCCGGCCTCCAGCGTGGTGGCCGGCACGCCGGTGGACTGGTTCGCGCCCTACGGCTGGCGGGTGCTCGGGACCGAGCACGGCATGGAGTGGGGCCCGGTCGCCCGGACCGTGCTGGAGGCTTCGTGTGAGGGCGGCGACGCGCCCACGATGGCCTGGTTTGTCACGCAGAAGGGCCGCGGCTACGGCAAGGTCGACGCGGCCAGTCACGGCACGGCCTGGCCGATGAACGCCGCGCAGTTCTGGGATGTGCGCAAGCAGTTCATGGCCCGCTACGGCGTGACCTACGAGGGCGTGGACTCCCCCGCCCCGGCCGGCCCGGCCGCCGTGCAAGCCCAGGCCGCCGCCAACCTGGGCGTCGCGATGAGCGTGCTGCGCCGTGACGAGGACCTGGTGACCTGGCTGTCGGACCGGCTGCTGGCCATCGCGGAGACGGTCCCGGACTCGCTGAACGGATTCCGGCTCGGCGCGTCCGAGGTGTTCTCCGACCGGCGGATCTTCGACGTCGCGAACTACCCGGACAGCATGTGGAAGAAGCCGGGCGAGAAGGCGCCCAACCGGGCCGGGCTGGGGGCCTGGGGCGCGTACGTGAACACGCTCGCGCTGCGCGACTACGGCCGCCCCCTGTTCATCGCGGCCTCGGCCGACCTGGCCGAATCGACCAACATCGCCGGGTTCGGCCAGGACTTCGGCGGCTTGCCGGGCACCGGCTGGTACGAGCGGTCGTCCAATCCGTTCGGGGCGCTGCTGCCCACCGAGATCACCGAGTTCACCAACGCCGGGATGGTCGCCGGGCTGGCCACGGTCAACCTCGCGTCGGATCCGTTCTCTGAGTTCGACGGGTTCTGGGGGGCGTGCTCGACCTACGGTTCGTTCTCCTACCTCAAGTACGGGCCGATGCGGCTGTTCAGCCAGCTGGCCCAGGACAGCGAGCTGAAGGTCGGCAAGCTGCTGTGGATCGCGGGCCACTCGGGGCCGGAAACGGCCGAGGACTCCCGCACCCACTTCGGCATCTTCGCCATCGGGGTCACCCAGCTGTTCCCCGACGGGCACGTGATCGACCTGCACCCGTGGGAGTACAACGAGGTGCCGGTCATGCTGGGTACGGCGTTCGGGCTCGACGTGCCGATCGTGGCGCTGCACCTGACCCGCCCGCCGGTGGAGATCCCCGACCGGGAGGCGCTGGGCATCCCGTCCCACCTGGCCGCGGCGCGTGGTGCCTACGTGCTCCGGGACTACCGGCCGGATCAGCCGCGCGGCGGGACGGTCTTCGTCCGCGGCACGATGCCGATCCGGAACCTGGTCAACGTGCTGCCGTCGTTGTCCGATCGAGGCATCAACGTCAAGATCGTCGCCGCGCTGAGCCCGCAGTTGTTCGCGCGCCAGCCCTTGGCCTACCGGGAGTCGGTGGCCGGGCCCGGGGACCGGCTGGACGCCATGGTCATCACCAACGGCGCGTTCAAGCTGATGCGGGAGTGGGCCGACGGGCCGCTGGCCCGGGAGTACTCGCTGTCCTCGGACTGGGACGACCGGTGGCGGACCGGCGGCTCGGTGGCCGAGGTCATCGAGGAGGCGCACCTGGACGAGGCGCACATCCTCGCCGCGCTGGAGCGGTTCGCCACTTCTCGGCCGGAACGGCTGCGCCGGATCCGGGAGATGGTGGACGGCGCCTGACGGCGCTGGCGCTCGTCCCGCGGCCTGGCGCTCGTCCGCGGCTTAGAGCGGCAGGCCCATGATGAGCGAGTCCCAGAGCTCGCCGTCGGCCCGCCGGTAATGCTTGACGCGGTGCCCTTCTTCCACGAAGCCGCACTTGCGGTACAGGGCGATCGCGGCCGCGTTCTGCGCGAACACCTCGAGGCAGAGCTTGTGCAGCCCCTGGTCGCGCGCCCAGCCGATGGCCGCCTGGATCAGGGCCGAGCCGACCCCGCGGCCCCGCCACTCACGGTCGACCAGCATTCCGAACTCGCCGAAGCCGTGCCGGCTGATCTCGACGTGGATCAGCCCGACGATCCGGTCACCGGCTACCGCGACGATCGACTCCGCGACGCTGGCGGTGAACTGGACGGTTCGCGCATCGACGTCGATCGGGGGTTCGCTGGCGATCCCGGAGCGCTCCTCCGCGACGGCGGCGAACAGCTCGGCCATCGGCCGCGCGTCGGCCACCGACGCCGGTCTCACGGTGAACTGCGGCACGGGGCCTATGCTCTCATTCGCTCCGGACGGGTTGGCTGCCCCGGATCCAGCCGTCTCGGTGGTGCCTCATCAGTCCCGCCAACCCCATCCGTGCGGCTATTCGCTCATTAGCGGGGAATTATCGCGGAGACTTCGGGCTTGGCGGAGGATTTGGGCGGTCATAGTGGGTGCGGAACGGGATCGGCCACTGAATCCGTGGTAAAAGAGATGATCCGCTGCCGAATCCGTGGCGAAGTTTGGCTTTCCCCCAGCGAATCCCCCTGCGATTCCCCCCCACCCCCCGGCGGAACACCTCGCCTGCGAGGCGACGGTAGACGCGGGAGCGGGATCCGCAGCATACCGGATCGAGCGGGGAGGTTCGAGATGAACAGGCTGAACATGACCGACGTGCAGTGCGCGGCGCTTTTCGCATCGGGGCTGCAGCAATCGGACGCGCCGACCGGCGCCACGGTCGCCGAGGCCGTGCAGCGGACCGTGCGGCAGTTCGGCGTCCGCGGCTGCGCGGGCCGGATGGCCCAGGAGTTCGGCGACCACCCCGAAGCGGCCATGGATCGCATGCGCTGGGTGCGGCAGCTGGCCGGCGAGCTGCCGGCCTACAGCGCCCAGCGTGCCGCCTGACCGTCCAGATTCTGTCCCGGAACGGGGCAACCCCGAGCGATTAGGCCCCCGGAACGGGGGAGTCCGAGATCTCAGTTCGACAGTCAGCGCGGAGGTGGCTCGTGGGATACCTGGCAGAGGTAGCGTCTGAACGCCAGCCGGAGGTGACGGCGCGGCACGCGCCTGGGGGCGGCACGTACGTAATCGAGTGGCAGCCGAAATTCGCGCGTGATGCGTCCGCCCTGGCCGCATCACTGCCCGACGACGGCCTCGACCTGACCGGACTGACGGGGGCACTGGAGCGGCAGCCGACGGGCATCCCGCGCTCATACCGCGTCGCGGAGTTCACCCAGGCCACGGCGCCCGGACAGACCGCCGTAGCCGACTACCTGCGGCGTGCGCCGGCCGACGGCCGGGCGGAGCTCTGGGTGCTCGGGGCGTCCGCCGGGCAGACCCGGCGGCTGGCCGAGGCGTTCGGGCAGGCCGGGGCGGCCACACGTTTCGCCACGGCGGATCTGTCCGCCCCAGCTGCGATCGATCTTGATCGCGGCCTGCTCCGCGCCTGTGCCTTCGACCTGGTCGTCATCGACGCCCGGACGACCGCGCTCACCGCCGCCTCGTGGGCTCTGCTCCGGCGGCTGCTGCTGCCGGGCGGACTGGTCCTGGTCCGGCACCCCGGCCCCGGATTCGTGCATCCGGGGCCGGGGTGGTCGAAGGTGGGCACCGGACCGCACGGCGGAGTCTGGGCCGCGCCGCCCGGGCTGTTCGACGACGGGGCCGCCGAGCCCGAGGGCCCGCGCTGGGTAATCGCAGGCGAGCCGTACCTCGGTCAGCTGTGGGCCGGCCAAGGCGCCCGGAGGCTTACACCCTCCGGGTGGCTGTGGTCGTACCAGGCGCAGCAGGAGATGAGGACGCTGCATGCGATCGACTTCTTCGGCGACCTCGGCGAGCTCGGGGGTCCGTCCGGTGGCTCCTCCCGCCGCGATCCGCTGGGTACGCAGGTCGTCACGCGTTTCCTGACCCTCCTGCGCGCCCTGACGGCGGCCCGGGCGGGACAGGCGTGCCCCCCGTGCCGCCTGACGATCATCACCCGTCGTGCCGCCCTCGACGCCCCGTCGCCGCGGGAAGCGCTGCTGTGGGCAGCAGCCCGGGCTCTGGGCCGCGAGCTCGATCCGGGCCTGCGGATCGACCTGCGACTGGTCGACATCGGCGGGCCCGAGGACCTCCAGATGCTGCGCTGGCTGGCCCGGCACGATGTCCGCGAGCGCGCGCTGGCCATCCGGAAAGGCCGGCTGCACGCGCTGCGCCTGCTTCGTCGGCCGGGGACGTCCGCCACCGTCGCGGCACCGGACTAAGGACTGGGACGGGTCCGCTCAGCGGGTCAGGGCGCTGTCGGCGGCCTGCGCGTACAGTTCGGCGGCCCGCCAGCAGTACCAGGCCAGCACCGACCGGTATGGCCGGTACGGGTCGCCAAGCGGTTCCAGTTCCCGCGCGGTCGGCGTCGGGACCTACCAGGCCAGGCCGTAGCCGCGGCGGATGCCGAGGTCGCCGACCGGCCACACGTCCAAGCGGCGCAGCTGGAACAGCAGGAACATCTCGGCCGTCCAGCGGCCGATGCCGCGGACGGCCGACAGGCGGGCGATGACGGGATCCCGGTCGGCCAGGATGCGTGCCGCGGCGGTGAAGCTCGCCTTCCGCGGCGAGACGTCGGTGGTTGCAGTCATGAGCAAGTCTGGGGCATGACCCGGTCCGTAGCGGTTGCCCGGCATGCCGCCGGCCGGCTGTGATGGGACCATGCCGGATCACTCGAACATCACGCATCCGCTCCTGCGACTTGGTCGGCTCCCGCTCGGCCCCGGGCTGCGGGACCTCGCGCCGGGCTCGGCCGGATCTGACCTGGTGGTGACGGCCACGGTCGCGGTGCCGGATTCCGCGGTCAGCCAGGCCTACGCCTGGGATGTGGCCTGGGCCGACGCCGTCCGCGAAGCCGGTCAGCGGGGCGCTGATCCGGACACGGCCGAGGCGCTGGAACGCGGCGCGGGGACGGCTTCGGCGGGCGGTACCCAGGTCGTGGTCGCAGCGCGCGGCGAGCCGATGCTGGCCTGGTGGCTCGCATCAGGCGCCCACCCTGGCTCGGTACGGGTCGGGCCGCTTCCGCACCTGCAGGAGGTGGCCGATGCCGCCGCCAGGCGCCCCGCCCACGTGGTGGTGCTGGCCGACCGGGGTGGCACCGACGTCATCGCGCACGCGGCCGGCGATCAGGTTCCGGCTCGGCGGTTCGAGGTCGGCGTCCGCCCCGGCGCGCAACACGATCCTCATGCGGATCGCCCGCCCGCGCAGCATCATGGCGAGCGGCACCTGACCGATAGCGAGCCAGAAAGCGGCGGCCAACGCAATGCCGAATTCATCGCCGGGCGGGTCGCCGAGGCGGCGGACCGCGTGGCGGCGCACGTCGTCATCGGCGCGGGTGACGAACACATTCTCGACGCCATCGCGGGCCACCTGCCCGAGACGATCGGGCCGGTGACGGCCATCGCGGGCGGCCGCGCGGCTGACGGGCTCGACACTCACCTCAGCGCGGGCATCGGCGCCGCGCTCGACGACATCACCAGCGCGGCCATCAGCGCGGTCGGAGACCTAGTGGCCTCGCTCGCTGAAGGGCCGGGTCCGGCCGCGGTACGTGGCCTGAAGGCCGTGGCCGAGCAACTGGCCGAGCAGCAGGTTGCCGTGCTGCTGGTGGCGGCGGACGTGGCCCAGGACGCGGCGGCGGGCTCGAGTTACCGGATCGGCAGCCGGCCAACCGAATTCCTGATCGACGACCCCGAAATCGGCGTCGAGGTGCCGCTGGAGGATGGCCTGGTGTGGGCGGCTCTGCATCAGGACGCGATCGTGGTGCAACTGCCGGACCGTACCGGTCCGCTGGCCGGGGAGCCTGCCGCCGCGCTGCTGCGCCGCGGTTTTACCGGGTGAGCCTCGGTCGTGAACCGGCAACACCACAGTTCAAGGTGGCCATGCTTCAACCGGGCTGAGCGTCCGGGGCGGCGGATCGGGCCGTCAGGCACCGGGCTCGGGGACGTAGTGCCGACTCTGGTCGACGGGATCTATCCACACCCGCATGACCGCGCGCGTCGTCGGGTCGCGAAACCGCTCGTTCGTCGGCAGCCATCCGGCGGCCGGCTTGGCGGCCTGGGCGTGCCCGCGCCGCCGCTTGACCGGCGCCGGCGCCGCGATCCCCGGGTCGGTGATCTGGGGGAGGTCCGCGATGGCCGCGGCCGCCTCGTCCATGTACTTTGCGCTCAGGACCAGACCCACCCGCCGGTCCAATTCCTCAAGGTCGAGCTGTCCCAGGGCGTAGTGCTCGCGGAGCAGGGCGACGAGGCGTTCGCGGTCAGCCTCCGCGGCCAGCGGCCGCGGAGCGCTTGGCGCGGAACCAGCCACGCCTATCCCGTGGGCCGGACGATGACTGCAGTGCCGTAGGCCACGATCTCAGTTAGCTGCTGGCTGATCTCGGAGGAATCAAAGCGCATCGCCACGATCGCGTTCGCGCCGAGCAACCGCGCGTTCTCGATCATGCGGTCAATGGCGTGGCGACGGCTGTCCTCAAGCAGCGAAGTGTACTGCGGCACCTCGCCCTGGCGCAGTGCGGTGAGCCCCGCGCCCAGTGACTTGGTGAAGCCCATGCTGCGCACGACCAGGCCGAACGTGAGTCCTAGATCCCGTTCCACGGTCATGCCGGGCAGTCCGAGGGTGGTGGTGACCGGAAAGGTTGCTGGGGAAGGTTGTGACATGACAGCCATCTTAGGGATGAACGCCTGACCACGGCTGGACCATCGGCCAGCGTTTATCCGTTGTCTTCCGGTACGTAGTGACGGCTCTGGTCCTCCGGGTCGATCCAGACCCGCATGATCTTGCCCGTGGTCGGATCGCGAAATCGTTCGGACGTCCGTACCCAGCTTGTTCCTGACGCCGGCGCCTGTCCGTGCCGACGCCCGCGTCCGGGGGCAGGCTTGCTTGCACCCGTGGCGCGCGCCTCGTCGTACATGGCGCGAAGCCCGGCCCACGTCCGGCGGGCGGTTTCGTAGGTCCTGGTGGAGGCCGGCGGGGGCTTTGCGGTGTCGGGTGGCGGCGGCTGCGTCGTCGCCACGGACTGTTCTTCCGGGGCGGCTGGCGGCTGGACCGGGGTCTGACGGCTCGGCTCGGGCAGTGCCGCCATCGTGAACAGCTGGGTTGCCTGGCCGCGCACGTACAGCACTGGGGTGAGCCACTCCAGGCTGTGAGGCGCGCCGAGGATGGAGATCCGTCCGCTGCGGGCCGCCTCGTCCACGCTCCGGCCGTGGGCGATCGCGGTGTAGAAGCCGCGGGCGAACGCGATCGCCGCGGTGTCGCTCACGGCGAACTGCATGGCCGCCACGGCGCTGATCCCGCTGCGGACCAAGGTCGCAGCCGTGCCGGAGAATACGTCCTTCGCGCCGGTCTGCCCGGATGAGCAGGAGTTCAGCATGACCAGCCGAGGGGCGGGCTGTGCCTCACCGAGCAGGTCAGCAAGCCGACCAGCTTCTATCAGGTCCGCCCGGCCGTCTTCGCCGACCAAGGCCAGCAGGCCCTCATCGGTCCTGGTGTCGTAGTCGCCGTGCCCGACGAAATGCAGCACATGCCACTCCCCCGCGAGCAGCTGGGTCTGCACTCCGGCCCAGGTCGCCGTCGGGACCCACACCACTTCGACCAGTCCGTCCGCGATCGGCGTGGCCAGCGCCTCGGCCAGGTGGCTCTTCTCCGCCTCGACATCCAGCGGCGGCAGGTCCTGTGGCGAAGCGACCAGCCCGAGTATCCGCAGCGGCGGGCGCACCTCCAGCGGATCGGCGGTGTAGGGGGCGGGGACGTGACGGACCAGCGGCTCCTGCCGGCACAGGTAGGTCTCGGTCTCCGGATCGAACAGCGTTTCCCACGGCAACGCGGCCAGTTCCGGGGCGGTCAGCCGCAGCACCACCCGCAGCCGTTTGCCGCGCTGCTGTGCGACCCCCAGGCTCGCCCGGTACATGCCGTACACCGGCCCGGTGAACAGGGCCTGGAACAACTGCCGCCCGACCTCCCGCACCGGCTGCTCGGCCGCCGACACCGCCCGACGTGGCACCGCGGAGGCAAGCACCGTCGCCTCCAGCAGGTCCCGCCTGCTGAGCATGTCCGCTACGTCGAGGACCAGCGTGCCGGACGACGACCCGCCCGCGGCGGCGCTGATCACCCGCACCTGGTAGGAACCGGGCTCAGATCCCGAGCCGATCTCCAGCTCGATGTCGCCGTTCACCGTGACCCTCCCTCGGGAGCCTGGCGCCGCCAGGTCAGGGACACCTTGAAGTTCGCCTGGCCGGCCACCGAGGCGATGAACGCCCCGGTCTGCGCGCTGAGTTGCACACCGAACTCGATGCCCACCTCATCGGGCGCGTCGTCCATCGACCGGAGCTGGGCGATCAGGCTCCGGGCCGCCGGAGTGACGGCCGCGGTGGCGTCCTGAAAGGTCTTGTCGGCCTGTTCTACGAGGGCGGAGTGATCCTTCAGCCCCCGTATCGTCGGACCCGCGGGCAGCTCGTCGACCTCGACAATCACGCTGCCGCCTTGATCGAGCGGAAACTCAACGAGACGCTTCATGGCTTCCCCCACCAGAACGCATTGTCACCGGCACGCTGACGCTTTGGCGTCCGCTTGTCAAGTGGGCAGCCTACGGCGGCACCGTTCCGGAAACGTCCTGGAGTGGCGGGCGGCTCAGCGGGTCAGGAAACGCTCCAGCCGGACCAGGCTCTCCCGGAGGTTGACCTCGGACGTGGCCTCGCGGGCCTCGGCCAGGGACAGCCACCGCAGCGGGGCGTGCTCGTTCTCGGCTCGTACCGCCTCCGGGGTCCAGGTGGCCATGAAGTACCGCAGGTCCGCGTGCTCGTGGGCCGGTTCCCCCTTCCCTGCGGGGACGTCCACGATGACCAGGTGCCGGAGTTGCGCGTCCGGCCACGGCTCCAGGTCGGCCAGGCCGGTCTCCTCGGCCGCTTCCCGGCGGGCGATGGCCAGCGGATCGCTCTCCCCCGGGTCGCCGTGCCCGCCCACCTGCAACCAGGCCTGCTGGCGCTGATGCCAGCGCAGCAGCACCCGGCCGGTGTCCGGGCGCACGATCAGCGCGGACGCGGTGACGTGCAGCGGGAGCTCACGTCGCCAGGGGTCGCCGACGGTCTCGGCCAGGGCCCGCGCTCGGCGCAGGTCGGCCGTCTCGGCCTCGCCCTCCGGCTGGTACTGCTCCAGCAGCACGGCCAGCGGTGACGGGGCAGCACGGGAGTCCACAGCAGGCGATCGTACCCCCGGATCACGCTGCGAACAGGAACGGGAGAGGGCCGGTGACGCCCGGGTGCAGGCGAAGATCTGGCCGGAGTTGAGGGCGCGCCGGTCAGTCATGGACCGCCGCCGAGGGCCACGGTGATCTGGTCGGCCGCCTCCCGGATGGTCAGGCCGAGCTCGTCCATCCGCCAGGTCGGCCGGTTCAGCTTCAGTCCGGTGCCGCTGATCGCGGCCACCCGCTCGCCGTGTCAGGCCGGGCTGGACGCGGGGGTCGAGGTGTGCCTGTTCGTCGGGCCGCGCGAGCGGTTCGGCACCGGCGCCACGCCCCGGTCCGCAGACGGGCGAGCGCACGGGATCAAGTGCGGGGCCTGCGCCAACGCGACCGAGAAGGTGCACCGCGCGGCGGTCGCGCTGGAATGGCTCGAGCGGCTGTCACCCGGGCTGGTTCAGTCCAAGCCGGGGGCGGCCGGGCTGGGCCTCCCGGTCCGATGAGCGCTGCTCTATCACCCGGCCGGTTGCACGTATTGCAGGCGCCGGCGGGGACTTCCTGCAGGCCCCGACGCCGGAGCAACTGGCCTTCGCGGAGCCGGTCATCGGCCGGTCATAGGATGGAACCCGTGATTGCGGGGCAGGAGTCCGCGGCCATGGTGGTGGGCGGCCCGACCGCCGTTCTCGACCTCGGGGGCCTGCGCATCGTCAGCGATCCCACGTTCGATGCGCCCGGTCCGCACGGGTACCTCACCAAGACCAGCGGCCCGGCGGTCGCCGACGAGGAGCTCGGACCAGTGGACCTGGTGCTGATCAGCCACGACAACCACCCCGACAACCTCGACGACCGGGGTCGCGCCCTGGCCCTCGCCGCCCCGCTCGTGCTGACCACCCGCAGCGGAGCCAGGCGCCTCGGCCACCCCGCCGTCGGCCTCGCGCCCTGGACCAGCCATATCCTCGACCGTCCCGACGGCGGCGAACTGACCGTGACCGCCGTCCCGGCCGTCCACGGCCCCGAAGACGCAGAGCGTGACGCCGACGGCTTCGTCAACTGCGAGGTCATCGGCTTCGTGCTAGCCGGCCAGGATCTGCCCACCGTGTACGTCAGCGGTGACAACGCCTCCATCCGCACCGTCGCCGAGATCGCCCGGCGCATACCGGGCATCGACGCGGCGGTCCTGCACGCCGGCGCCGCCCGCGTCCCGGACAAGTTTCGTGACCGCGCGTTGAGCCTGGACAGCGTCCGCGCGGCCGCCGCGGCCGCCATCGTGGACCCGGCTGTGGTCATCCCGGCCCACTACGACGGCTGGGCCCACTTCAGCGAAGGACGCGATGATCTCGCTCGTGCCTTCGACGACGCCGGCCTGAGCGCGCAGCTCCGGCTCAGCGACCACGGAACCTGGATCCCGCTCAAGCCCTCGGGCTGACCGTAGCGCCCCCGGAATCACCCGGAGGCGCTACCGGCGAGGCTGGGCTAGCTGGCGAAGAAGCGGTACGAGCCGATCTCGGTGAGTTCCTCCTGGGCGGGCGGCTGGTCGACGCGGCCGGCGATGCCGGCCTGGAACTCGCCGAACGCCTTGACGGCGAGCAGCGGGTTCGGCTCCTGCCGGACCTGGACGACGTGGACGAAGGTGACCTGGTCGTCCAGCCGGAACGTGGCGTAGCTGACGCCGTCGGGGCGGGTGCGGTCCAGTTCCGCATACACCGCCGCGACGAGCTTGACGTTGGCGTCGGCCTGGTCGGGCTTGGTCCGGTAACGGATGAGGCGCTGGTACATGGTTATCTCCTTGTCTCGACTACTCCTGGGGTGATCGGTACCTGTAGTTCGTCCGAGGCGGGCCGGTCCGCGCGATCCAGGCCAGGCCGCCCGCGGCCACCGTCAGGCCGCCGGTAATCAGCGGGCGCTCGCCTATCCGGGCGATGAGCGCGCCGGCGAACGGCGCGATGAGGGTCAGCATGACCCAGCCGGGCAGCAGCCGCTATCCGGCCCCGAGGGGGCGGAGGTCAGGGCCAGTACCCAGCGCCGGCCGGGGGCCAGGCGGTTGTCTTTCGGTTCCATGTCTCCTCCTTAACTGGCTCAGACACCGGCTCCTTCACTGGTTCTGACACCGGCCCGGGCGAAAGCTGAGCGATGACTTTCGGCCACGATGGGGGTCGGTACGGGTGGGAGGAGTGGTGACCTCAGTGGATACGGTGTTGGACAGGGCACGGGCGGGAGATGACCGGGCGTTCGGTGAGCTGACCGATCCGTTTGTGGGTGAGCTTCGGCTGCACTGCTACCGAATCCTCGGCTCGGTGCACGACGCCGAGGATGTGCTGCAGGAGACGCTGCTGGCGGCCTGGCGCGGGCTCCTAGGTGGCTTCGAGGAGCGCGCGTCGGTGCGGACCTGGCTGTACCGGATCGCGACCAACCGGTGCCTGAACGCGCTGCGGGCCAGCGCTCGCCGGCCGCGGCCGGTGCCGCCCGGACCGTCGTGGGCCTCCGAGCCGACCCGCCGGGGCGAGCCGTCCTGGCTGGAGCCGTATCCGGATGTTTTCCTTGACGAATTGCCGGACCTGGGAGTTGGTCCCGAGGCGCGGTACGAGGCCCGGGAGACGATCGCGCTGGCGTTCGTCGCGGCGGTGCAGAAACTACCGCCGCGACAGCGGGCGGCGCTGGTGCTCCGGGACGTGCTCGGCTTCCGGTCGGGCGAGGTCGCCGAGATGCTGGGCGTCAGCGAGGCTTCGGTGAACAGCGCTCTACAGCGAGCCCGGGCCACCATGGGGCGTTCCGTGCCCGGGCCGGACCGGGAGCGCGCGCCGCTGCCCCGCTCCGCGCGGGAGCGGGACGTGGCCTCGCGCTTCGCGACGGCGTTCGCGGGCGGTGACATGGACGGAGTGGTGTCGCTGCTGACCGACGATGCGTGGTTCACGATGCCGCCGGTGACGCTGGAGTATCAGGGCCCGGTGGCCATTGCCGGGTTCCTGCGGGATATTGCCGCCTGGCGCGGGCCGCGGCGGTACCGGCTGATCTCCACCCGGGCGAACGGGCAGCCCGCCTACGGGTTCTATGTGCAGGGTGAGGACAACCCGGTGTTCCAGGGGCACGGGATGATCGTGTTGACCCTCGAAGGGGACCGGATATCGGCGATTACTCGTTTTATCGACAACAGCACCATGAGGTCGTTCGGGCTGCCGGAGACGCTGGATTAGCTACCGCCGACCTGGACCGCATCTGGTACGAACGGGCAGACGTCGACCCTCACCGGCCAGGTTCAAGGCTCGTCGACGCCCGAACGGCGGGCCTACGGTCGGCTGCCTCAGGAACTCCCCGACCTCCGGCAGCGCTCAGTCTGTGCTGGCGAACGGCCCTGGCCGGGCTTGCTGCGTCGCCGGGCCCCCCGGCAGTACGCCCACCTCGGTCCTGCGCCAGCACACCGGGCAGGACAAGGCCCGTCTGACTCGCTCACGTCCGGGCGCATCCACCCGGGTCTGAAGGCCGGCGTACCGCCGGCCAGTCTGGTAGCATCTCGGCGAGGTACTCGGGCCGTTAGCTCAGCGGGAGAGCGCTTCCCTGACACGGA
>CAWICW010000052.1:0-36815 GCA_963834685.1 uncultured Actinomycetes bacterium
CCGCCCAGGATCGCGATTGAGTGCTGTGGCAAGGTCACGATTGGTGATTCTCCCCCACAGATGAGTCGCAGTCATGTATCGGCGCGGGGCATGCCCGGCGGACCGCGGCGCGACGCCGTACGCTTGCCCCCCGTGGCACTGTACGCAGCCTACGGCAGCAACATGGACCCGGAGCAGATGCTCCTGCGCTGCCCCCACTCTCCCCAGCGGAGCACCGGCTGGCTGGAAGGCTGGCGGCTGACCTTCGGCGGCGAGGACATCGGCTGGGACGGGGCGCTGGCCACGGTGGTCGAGGAGCAGGGGTCCCGGGTGTTCGTCGTGCTCTACGACATGTTCGAGACCGACGAGAAGGAACTCGACAACTGGGACGGCGTGACCCTAGCACACACACACACACACACACACACACACACACACACACACACACACACACACACACACACACACACACACACACACACACACACACACACACACACACACACACACACACACACACGCGCGCGCGCGCGCGCGCGCGCCTACCCGCAAGGCCAAGGTCCGGGTGCAGACCCTGGACGGCGACCTGCTGGCCTGGCTGTACGTGCTCAACTTCTACGAGGGCGGGCTGCCCTCCGCGCGGGCCATCGGCATCCTGTCCGACGCCGCGGAGAAGGCGGGCGCGCCGGAAGACTACGTGACCGCGCTGCGCGCGCTGCCGTGCGCGAAGATGGGGGACGCCAATACCAGGCCGCAGGAGTCCGAGCCGCCCTGGACCTAACCGGTTAGCAAGGGCGATGACCAGCAGGATCAGCGCGGGGATGAGCAGCGCGAGGAGCGCCGACCGGTTCCAGGTGCTCTTCAGCGGCTCAAGCCAGCCGGTGATCCGGAGATCCGCGGTACCGTCGCGCAGGCTCGACCTCGCAGGCCAGCTCGGGTTTCGCCAGGCCGGGCAGCGCGGGCGATCTCCACGGTGCCCTCGGCCCAGACCGTCTCGGCCCGGGCCGCGGTCGCGTACTCGCTGAGCACCCGCACGATCCGCTCGGCTTCCGCCTCGGCCGACGAGGCGTCTTCGCTGCTCGCCGAGCTTCCGTACCCGAGGTCGCGGCGGCCGCCGCCGTAGCCGGCGCCCAGGCCGAAGGTGCCGAAGGACGAGCGGCCGGAGCTCATCCGCGCGGTGTTCCGGCGTGCCTTGGCTTCCCGCGGCGAGCTTGCGGCGCCGCGAGTAGTGCACCGCCCAGGAGTAGATGACCTTGGTGTCGTCAGGGCCCCGCGGCAGTGGACACGCAGCAGGTCGGCCAGGTCGACCTCGGTCACGCAGGCCCACCCGACGTGGTGATCGCGCAGCGGGTTGACGACCGTGATCCCGGCGCTGTCGGCGATGATCCTGGGCCGCTGGGCGGTGACGTAGGCCACGCCGGTGGCCAGCACCAAGATGGCCGCCGCGACCAGCGATAGGTGATCGCGGCCCTGGACGGCCAGGTCGATCAGGTTGGCCGCGGCGAACAGCAGCCAGACCCACCAGACGACCACCGCGGTCGGCGAGCGGAACGTCTGCGCGCCGCCCGCAGGGTCGGCGCGCTTCTTGCGCCCGACCGGCACGCTACCCATCCACTCAGCCTAACCCCCGCGAGCCAAAGGGCGCGGCACAGCCTGGACTGACGAGCGAGGAACGAGCGAGGAAGGAAGGCGGTGCGTCAAGAGCGCCCGGAGGCGAGCGGGACAACAGAGCGAGCGGGACAACAGAGCGAGCGGGACAACAGAGCGAGCGGGACAACAGAGCGAGCGGGACAACAGAGCGAGCGGGACAACAGAGCGAGCGGGGAGAAGTTAAGCGCCGGTGACGCCGGGCAGGGGCTGGGCGACGATCGCGCCGTCATCCCACAGCGCGTCGATCGCCGTGGCCACCATCGCCTTGACGCCGACCCCGATGGCCCGTTCGTCCACGTCGAAGGTCGGCTGGTGGATGTCCAGCGACGCGGTCGAGCCGGGCACCCGGGTGCCCAGCCGGGCCAGCGCGCCGGGGATCGACTCCAGGTACCAGGCGAAGTCCTCGCCGCCGAGGCTCTGCGGGGTCTGCACCACCGAGCCCGGGCCGAGCACGTCGAGCGCCGCGGCCGCGAGCATGGCCGCGCTGCCCTGGTCGTTGACCGTGGGCGGCACGTTGCGCTGGTAGCTGAACTCGGTGTTGAGCCCGTAGCTGGCGGCCACCGAGTCGATGAGCTCCTTGAGCAGGTCGGGCGCGCGGTGCCAGGCCTCGTCGTCGAGGCAGCGGACGGTGCCCTCGACGATCCCGCCGTCGGGGATCGCGTTGGCCACGGTCCCGGCGCTGACCCGGCCCCAGACCAGGCTCAGGCTGGACCGGGGGTCGACCCGCCGGGATAGCGCGGCGGGAACCTCAGTGATGATCTTGCCGAGCGCGTACACCAGGTCCACGGTCAGGTGCGGCCGGGCCGTGTGGCCGCCGGGCCCGGACACCCGGACCTGGATCCGGTCGCAGGCGGCCGTGATCGCGCCGGAGCGCACGCCGAGCTCGCCAGCGTCCAGCCGGGGGTCGCAGTGCAGGGCGAAGATCCGGCCGACCGAGGCGAGGCCGCCCGCCGCGAGCACGTCGAGGGCGCCGCTGGCGGCCTCCTCGGCGGGCTGGAAGACGAGCCGGACCCGGCCGGGCAGCGAGCCCGCGGCGGCCTGCTCGGCCAGGTACAGCCGGCGCCGAGCAGGATGGTGGTGTGCACGTCGTGGCCGCAGGCATGACAGGTGTTCGGCACGGTGGAGCGGTAGGGGACGTCCTTCTCGTCGGCCATGGGCAGCACGTCCAGGTCCGCGCGGAGGGCGACCACGGGCCGGTCGGTGTAGGCGTCCTGCTCGTCCAGCGTGCCGATGTCGACCGTCAGGCCGGTGCCCTTGGGCAGGATCACCGGCCGCAGGCCGACCGCGGCCAGGCGCAGGGCGACCCGGCGGGTGGTGCGGTGCTCGGCGTTGGCCAGCTCGGGATGAGCGTGCAGGTCGCGGCGGAACCCGATCAGCTCGTCCTCGTGCCTGGCCAGGAACGCGTCCAGATCCGCGGCCAGATCATTTCCCTGCTGATATTCGGCCATGCCCGGCACCCCCCTGCGTGCAGAAGCTATCGTCGGCGAATTCCGTGATCAGGGCGTCCACCACGCTGAGCAGGTCCCCGGTACGCGCGTAGACGGCCCGCTGCCGTTCGTACGAGGCGCCCCGCTCGAGCACCTCGAAGGCCACCGAGAGCTCCTCGAGGCAGCCCAGCCTCGAGGCGACCGGCTCCAGCTCGCGGAGCAGCTCGTAGAGCTCGTCGCGGAGCGGCGCGGTGGCGCCGGCCTCATCAGTGATCACGGTCGCATCCAGCCCGTATCGCGTCGCGCGCCACTTGTTGTCCCTGACCACCCAGGCGGACGGTGACGGCAGCGTGTAGCCGCGGTCCAGCTGGGCGTCGAACAGCTGGACCAGGCACTGCGAGAGCGCGGCCACCATGCCGACCTCGCGGAGCGTCGGCAGCCCGTCGAACATGCGAATCTCGACGGTGCCGAAGTCCGGGTGCGGCCGGATGTCCCACCAGACCTCCTTGATGCTGCGGATGGTCCCAGCGCGCAGCAGCGTGTCCATATAGTCCTCGAACTGCTTCCAGTCCGTGAGCCGGTTCGGCGGGCCCGCCGTCGGCAGGGCCCCGAAGGTCACGGACCTGCTGGAGGCAAGCCCGGTGTCGTACCCACACCAGAACGGGCTCGACGCGGTTATCGCGAGAAAGTGCGGGAGGTACGCGGCGAGCGCATTGACGATCGGAATCGCCTTGCGCCCGTCCCGGATCCCCACGTGTACATGCACGCCGAAGGTCTGAATCCGGCGGACAAGCCATTGCATTTGCTCGACGAGCTCCGCATAGCGCTGGATGGGCGCCATGGTCGCGTCGCGCCAATCACTCACCGGGTGGGTCCCGGCGCATGCCAGCAGGATACCGTGCTCGGACGCGACTCGCTGGAGATCAGTGATCGTTTTGGCCAGGTCCTCTTTAGCCTCCGATACCGTGCTGCAAATGCCGGTGACCACCTCGAGGGTGGACTGCATCAGCTCGTAGCGTATGTGCGGATGCTCACCGGTGTCGCCGATTACCGGCAGGTCGGCGAGCAGCTTGCCTGCCTCCTGCCGTAGCATCCGGCTCTCGGAGTCGATGAGCTGGACCTCCCATTCGACGCCGAGCGTCGTGCCGCGGGAAGGATTCCACTCGATAGCCATGACCGACCTCCAGGCCCGGAATATTGAATCGTCAGAGTTCGCCGGGCTGGTACTCGCCCCATACGTCACGCAGCGCGTCGCAGACCTCTCCCAGGGTGGCGTCCGCCCGCAGCGCGTCCCGGAGCGGGTAAAGCACGTTTTCCGTGCCTCCCGCGGCTTTCTTGAGGGCGCCGATAGCGCGGCCGAACGCGGTTTGGTCCCGCTGTTCCTTGAGCCGGGCCAGCTTTCCGGCCTGCTCGGCCTCGAGGGCCGGGTCGACGCGCAGCGGCTGATACGGTTCCTCGCCGTCAATGGCGAACCGGTTCACGCCGACCACCACCCGCTCACCGTCGTCGATTTCCCGCGTGACGTGATAGGCGGCGTTCTCGATCTCCGCCTTCTGGAAGCCGTGCTCGATGGCGGCCACCGCCCCGCCCATGTCCTCGACCCGGTCGATCAGGGCCCGGGCCGCGGTTTCGATGTCGTCGGTCATCGACTCGATCGCGTAGGAGCCCGCGAACGGGTCCACGGTGGCGGTCAAGTCGCTCTCGTAGGCGATCACCTGCTGGGTTCGCAGCGCCAGCCGGGCCGCCTTGGCGCTGGGCAGGGCCAGCGCCTCGTCGTAGGAGTTGGTGTGCAGCGACTGCGTCCCGCCCAGCACCGCGGCCACGGCCTGCAGGCTGACCCGGATCAGGTTCACCTCCGGCTGTTGCGCGGTGAGCTGCACACCCGCCGTCTGAGTGTGGAACCGCAGCATCTGCGAGCGCGGGTCCTGGGCCTTGAACTCGGTTTTCATGATGTGTGCCCAGAGCCGCCGGGCCGCGCGGAACTTGGCCACCTCCTCCAGCAGCGTGGTCCGGGCCACGAAGAAGAACGACAGCCGGGGCGCGAACTCGTCCACGCTCATTCCCGCTGATATGGCGGCCCGGACGTATTCCATGGCGTTGGCCAGGGTGAACGCGATCTCTTGCACGGGCGTGGCGCCGGCCTCGGCCATGTGGTAGCCGGAGATGGAGATCGTGTTCCACTTCGGCAGCTCGGCGCGGCAGTAGGCGAACGTGTCGGCCACCAGGCGCAGCGACGGGCGTGGCGGGTAGATATAGGTACCCCGGGCGATGTACTCCTTGAGCACGTCGTTCTGGATCGTCCCGGTCAGCTGCTCCGGGCGGGCGCCCTGCTCCTCGCCCACCGCCTGGTACATCAGCAGCAGGACCGCGGCGGGCGCGTTGATGGTCATGGAGGTGGACACCGTGCCGAGCGGGATCTGGTCGAACAGCGTCCGCATGTCGTCGACACAGTCGATGGCCACGCCGACCTTGCCCACCTCGCCGTGCGCGACCGGCGCGTCGGAGTCGTATCCCATCTGGGTGGGCAGGTCGAAGGCGACCGAGAGCCCGGTCGTACCCGCCTCGATCAGCTCGTGATAGCGGCGGTTAGACTCCTTGGCCGTGGCGAAGCCGGCGTACTGCCGCATCGTCCACGGCCGGTCGACGTACATTCGCGGATACACTCCGCGAGTGAACGGATACTCTCCCGGCTGGCCGAGCTTTTCTGCGGGCCGGAAATCCGTAAGCTTGCTGTCGTCGTAGACGGGATCGATGGGCAGTCCGGACTCCGACGTTCGTTCCATAACGCTCAGGTTACTTCGGGACAGGCCGGTAACCCCAGGACGAGAGCTGGGAGGCTCATGCTGGACCGGATCAGGCCGCGGCGGGCGCGGGCCGGCCTGGTCGCCGCGGGTGCCGTGCTTGCGGTCTGGCTCGGCGGGTCCGCCCCGGCGTCGGCCATGGTGCTAGGCGGTCCCGGGTCGACGCCAGCCTCCGCGTCTCCGGCCGCCCAGGCCATCGGCGGGCCGCAGCTGGCTTCCAAGGGCGTAGTGGTCAACTACCCGTCGCGCTCGGCGCCGCGGCTGCCCGGGGTGGCCGCGTCGGCGTTCGTCGTGGCCGACGCCGGCACCGGGCAGGTGCTCGCGGCCAAGGACCCGCACGGCTGGTACCGGCCGGCCAGCACGCTCAAGATGCTCACCGCGGTGGCCCTGATCCCGCTGCTCAACCCGGACGCCACGGTGGTGGCCAGCAAGCAGGCCACCTCGACCGTGCCGAACGTGGTCGGCCTGGTCGCCGGGCGGGCCTACAAGATCTCCGACCTGTTCACCGCGCTGCTGACCATCTCGGCCAACGACGCCGCGATCGCCCTGACCCAGGCCACCGGGTCGTTCGGCGAGGGCATGTCGCTGATCAACGCCGAGGCGCGGCACCTGCAGGCCGACGACACGGTCGCCGTCGACCCGAACGGTCTGGACGTCCCGGGCCAGCACACTTCGGCCTACGACCTGGCCCTGATCGCCCGGCAGGCGCTGAAGCTGCCCGCGTTCCTCAAGTACGACCAGACCATGAGCGCACGGTTCGTGGTGGCCCGGCGTAAGGCGGTCGAGCTGTACAACCAAAACTCCCTGCTCACCACCTACCCAGGGGCTGTCGGCGGGAAGATCGGCTGGACCAGCGCCGCGGGCGCCACCTACGTCGGGATGGCTACCCGGCACGGCGTCACGCTCATCGTGACCCTGCTGCACTGCCCTGCGCTGACCGAGATCACCTCCGCGGAGAAGCTGCTCGACTGGGGCTTCGCGGCAGAGGGTAAGGTCTCCCCGGTCGGCACGCTGGCCGGTCCGCTGCTACCGCCCTCCGCGTCACCAGCCGCAGCGGCCTCGCCGCCGACCCGGGCCGACCTCATCTCCCGCTCGCACCCGGTAGCCAGCCCCTCCGCGCTGGCCGCGGCCGGGTTCAGCTGCGTCGCGGTGCTCGCGGCCGTGGCCGGCTTCATGTACAGCCGCCGCCAGCGGGTGCGGGCTTCGCGGGCCGACCACCTCTCGGATCGTCCGGACCGCTCCACGCGCGACCGCGTCTAGCAGTCTTAGACCCGTGCGCACATAACCCCGCAAGAGGGACACGGGTTCACTGCGGGCGGGGGCTGGGACTGCAGCCTCGATGGAGCATCGAGCCGGTTATAGGGGCTTTGATCAAGTCCACCACTGCGGCCATCCTTGTGCGGCGCCTTATAGTCGAGGCTACCTTCGACCTCTGAATCACAGAGGCACATGCCGTCGGGCTGCGTGCGAGCAGACGTGGCGGTCGCGCAGGTCACCGGGTCGGCCGGCCGGCAGGTTCCGGTTTGCCCATCACTCCGCTTTGCCCTAAGCTTAGCCACAACATGTAGTACTTACATGCATGTTTTTTTCCCACAGATTGTGGTACTGAGGTCTTTTGATCCCGTGGGAATGTTCAGTATCCGCTGTCCCCGGCGACCTGATGCCGCCCGGGGACCGGTCCGGCGGCCTGTGATCTGGCCGTTACGGCAGCCGCGAGAGGGGCTGGGTATGGGTGAGGTTCTTCCAGAGCTCGGGGCGGTGTTCTGGCCGGTGGCTACCGGCGACTCCTCGACCGTGGTGGTCAGCGAGCAGGTGGTGATCCAGGTTGACCTGCACGACATGGCCAAGGCCGACGATGACGACACGCCCGAGGTGCCGGTCGTGGATCTGCTGGCAGGCGCGCTGCCGAAGGGCACGGACGGCAGGCCCTACCTGGCCGTGTTCGTCCTGACGCACGCGGACAAGGATCACTGCAGCGGGTTCAGCGACCTGCTGGACCGGGTCACGATCGGGCAGCTGTGGGCGACGCCGCGGCTGTGGCGGGAGTACGCCCAGCCGGGCGCCCCGGAGCTGTGCAAGGACGCGCAGGCGTTCCAGGAGGAATCGGTCCGCCGGGTCGAGGCGACGAAGAAGGCCATGGCCGCCGGCCGGGAACCGGCTAGCGGTGACCGCATCCTGGTGGTCGGCTACGACACCGACCACGACAAGCACGCCTACTCCGAGCTGGATGACAGGTACCTGGCCACACCAAGCGACAGCATCACCACGCTAGACGGCATGGATCTGGCGGGCCGGTTCGAGGCCTTCATCCACGCGCCGTTCAAGGCGGACTGCGCGGAGGCCCGGAACGAGACATCGCTGTCGATGCAGGTCACGCTGACCGAGCCCGGTGGCCGGGACGGCAAGCTTCTCCTGTTCGGCGACCTGGCCCACGACACCATCATGAAGATCGTCACCTACAGCGAGGCCAAGCAGCGGGAGGAGTACCTAGCGTGGGACCTTCTCCTGGCCCCGCATCACTGCTCCAAGTATGTGATGCACGTCCGCGAGAACGGCCAGGACGTGCTGAAGGATGACGTGCTCGAGGCGTTCGCGCGGCACGCGCGCGACGGCGCGGTAATCGTGTCCAGCAGCGACCCCATCCCGCCGGTGGACGAGGACGGGCACAACCCGCCGCACCGCAAGGCCGCGGACCGGTACCGGGAGATCGTCGACGCGGGCAACTTCATCTGCACGATGGAGTGGCCGACCGAGGAGAACCCGTCGCCGGTGATGTTCGGCGTCGATGCCGCGGGCGCGCAGATCGTGCGCGGCGAGGTTGTCGAGCTGTCGGCCCGGGCCACCATGGAGAAGGCCGCCGCCGGGCCACGCCGCCGGCTCGCGGCGGTGGCCGCGGCGGCGTCGGCGGCTGGCTCGCTGGCCGCCGCCCGGTCCGGCGGAACCGCTCCCGTCACGGACCTGCGGACCGGCCCGGAGCGGGTCCGGGATGCGGCGGCCGCCAGCCGGGGGACGCAGCCGCCGGCGGCCACCGTCGGTTTCGGCAGTGACTGATGGGCCGGACCTCGCTGAGCGACAGTTGAGAGAGCTCGCTGCCGGCAGCGGCGGCTCGGTCGAGGTCCTGGCCACCCAGAACACCGCGGCGGGCCGCTGGTTTACCATCTCGATGGAGACTAGCGGCTTGCCCGCCGGAGCCGGGATCAGGGTCCGTGACCGGGAGCGGTTTCTCATCCTGGCGGGAGCGGACTACCCGCACCGACACCCGTCGGCCTGGGTGCCCCACCGCCGGTGGGCGGGGAGCCCGCATGTGCAGTGGGGCCGGAACCTGTGCCTGTACGCCGCGCCGTCGGTGGAGTGGATGCCCTCCGGCGGGATGGACAGCTTCATGGAGCGGCTGGCGGCCTGGGTGGTGCGGGCGGCCGCGGGCACCCTGGACCCGGACGGGCAGCCGCTGCACCCGCCCGTCGCCTACCCCACCGCCGGGGCTGGCGTGATGGTGGTCCATCCCGATGTCGGCAACCAGGTCCCGTGGGCGGCTGGCCGCGGTGGGGACGGGGACCCGCCGGTCACCTCAATGGTGGCCTGGTGCACGCTGGCCGGCGACCGCGTCGACGTCCTGGAGTGGACCAGCTGGCTCACCGCGTACGAGCGGGTGCTCGCGGACGGGTTCAGCCCGTTCCACGCCGGCCGCCCGCTGGTGGTCATGCCGGTGCTGCTGATCAGCGGCCAGCTCGGGTTCGAGTACCCGGACCGGGCCTGGGACCTGGTCACGGCACTGGGTGAGGCCGGATTCGCGCTCGACGACATCCTCGCCGAGCTGGCCGACGCGATTATCATCAACAGGGTCCTGAGGATCAGCCAGGTCCAGGCCGACCCGGACGCGGCCGGCCGCCCGGCCGGCGCCGATCCGTGCGGTGAGGACGCCAGTGCCCCGCTGCTGACGGGGCTGCTGATTGGCACACCGTCACGGCGGGTCGATGATGTGCGGCTGGCTCATCTCGCGGCCTGGCGGCTCGGCGGTCCCGGCCAGGTGCTCGCAGGCGCGTACGCGGACTTCCGGCACCGGCCCGGCCGGCAGGAGCTGCTCGGGAAGGTCGGCGAGATCACCCGGGACTGGCTGGCGGGCGCCGACGTCAGCTGGATGCGGGTCATGGAAAACCGGCCCGAGATCACCCGGCGCCGCGACCAGGGCACCCCCGCGGGCTGGCTGGCCAGGAAGCGCATCGTGGTCCTGGGGTGCGGCGCGCTCGGCGCGCCGGTGGCCGAGTCGTGCGTGCGGGCCGGCGCCGCAGCACTCTACCTGGTCGATAACGGCCTGGTCACGCCCGGGATCCTGGTCCGCCAGCCGTACAGCGACACGGACATCAGCCAGCCGAAGGCCACGGTCCTGGCCGGGCGGCTCGCCGCGATCACGGACAGGACGGCCGTTCAGGGCCAGTGCGCCGACGTACTGAAGCTCGTCCTGCGGCCCGGCCTGGATATGAGCGGTTTTGACCTGATCATCGACGCAACCGCCGATGCCGGCGTCCGGTCAGCCATCGAGCGGCGGCGGCGGGCCGACAGCCAGCCATGGCCGCCGCTGGTCACGATGGTCATCGGGCACGACGCCACCCGCGGCCTGGTCACCATCAGCCTGCCGGAATCGACCGGCGCCGGCGGCAGCGCCCTGCGCCAGGTCGCCCTGCACGCGTTTACCAGCCCCGGGGAATGGGCCGACATCGCCGATGACTTCTTCCCGGCCGAGCCGCGCACCGGCATGTTCGTCCCCGAGCCCGGCTGCTCGGCCCCCACCTTCACCGGCGGGTACGTGCAGACCACCGCACTGGCCGGCCTGCTGCTGGACGAGGCGCTGCTCGTTCTCAGCAAGCAGGCCGTCGGCGACCTCACCCCGCAGCTGACCGGGTTCGCCTCAGCCGTCCGGATCGGTCCGTCGGCCGCCGGCCATGGCACGTCCCGGACGCACTGGGGCCCGGACATCATCACGGTGGACGGCATTTCCGGCTACGAGGTCCGGCTGAGCCCCGCGGCCGTGACCGAGATCAGGACGGAGGCGCGCCGCGGGGCCCGGGCCCGCGGACCGCGGATCGAGACCGGCGGCATGCTGCTGGGGGCGTTCGACGACGCGGCCGGGGTCATCTACGTCGACCGGGCCACCGGCCCGCCGCCCGACAGCTTCCTGTCTGCCACCTACTTCCAGCACGGCCAGGCCGGCACCCGCGAGGCGGTCGCCGCCCGCCTGGAAACCTCGCGGACGATGACCGGATTCGCCGGTTACTGGCACACCCATCCGGGGGGATCCGCCGCGCCGAGCATGACCGATGAGGAGGGCATGGCATCAGTCGTGACACCCGCAGGCCGGCGGCAGCGTGCCCTCATGATCATCGTGGGCGGCCGCGGTGACCAGTGGGACCGGTGGGTTGCCGGGACCGAAGACCGGCCGGCGGTCTTCGCCCGGGTGGTGCCGCGAGGCGAGGAGATAACCAGGGACGGCGCGCCCATCTTCATGACGCAGCGGCTGCCCGGAGGCGCCTTTTTCCGGGGCGGCTTCAGCGAGCCGGCCCTGGTCACCGGCCATGAGGACCCAGGCGGGCCGGGCGCCGCCTCCGGGGCAGCCGGGCGGGCCCGGTGGTGGCAGTGGCGCCGCGGGCACGTCCGGTGACAGGCGGCCACCCGCGTATCGGGCTTGCGCTGTCCGGCGGCGGGTTCCGCGCGACCATGTTCGGGCTCGGCGCCCTTCGGGCCCTCCATGACCGGGGTGTGCTGGGCGACGTCACTGTCGTGTCCGGCGTCAGCGGCGGCAGCCTCCTGGCCGCGATGTGGGCCTACGGCCCGGACAGCTTCGCGGAGTTCGACACGAGCGTCACCAGCCTGGTCACGGCCGGCCTGCAGTGGGAGATCGCCCGGCGCGCGGCCGCGCCGCGAGCTGTGCTCGCTGACGCCGCCAGCCTGACCCGCGCGGTCGCCGGGAAGCCGTTCGGGGGAAAGCGGTCCTTCACCCGCACCGAGGCCCTCGTCCTGGCTCTCGCCGCCCGGCCGTTCGGCCGGCGCCAGCTGCACGATGTCACCCGGCCCGGCCTCGCGACGGTCCTGTCGGCGACCGATCTGGCCACGGGCAATGCGGTCAGGTTCGGCAGCGCGGTGAGCTCCCTGTCCCCGGTCGGGGACATCACCGATCCGGTCCCCGTGGCCAACGCGGTCGCCGCCTCGGCCGCATTCCCCGTCCTGCTCCCGCACCTGAGCCGCACTTACACCTTCATCAGGCGTGACGGCACCACCGAACGCAGGGCGCTGCTGATGACCGACGGCGGCGTGTACGACAACCTGGGTATCACGCCGCTGCTGCCGCGACGATCGGCCGCCCACACCAGCCACGTCTACGGTCTGGACTACATCATCGCGGTGGACGCCGGGCAGGGCCGGCTGGTCCGCGCGGCGCCGAGCTTCATGCCCGGACGCCTCAGCCGCAGCTTCCAGATCGCATACCGCAGGGCGCAGGACGGATCCCGGGCCCGGCTGAACGAGGCTGTCGGCGCAGGCGCCATCCAGGGATTTGTCCACGCCTACCTCGCCACCCGGGATGAGCGCCTTCCGATTCCGCTGGCCGATCTGGTCCCGTGTGATGCGGTCGTGCGCTATCCCACGGACTTCGCCCGCATGGCACCGGACAGCCTGCACCTGATCGCGACACGCGGCGAGCAGCTGACCCGGATCCTCATCGAGTGCTACTGCCCCGAGCTGGGTGCGGCCTGAACGTGCCGGACACGCATGTGCCGGCCACCGCCGAGTTCGGCCAGTTGACCTTCGCAAAGGGCCCGCGAGCAGCGCTTGCCGTCAGGGCTGGCGGCGTGGTCATGCAGCGGGTTCGTGCTGCAGACCCCTCTGCGGGCGTGCTGATGAGGCTGGCCGCCCGGGCCGGCGAGCTGGACCGGGATGTCGTGGCCGTACGCCATGCCGGCGCCCGCCCCGGCGTCGCCCGGACCCTGCTGCCAGCCGGGGCGTGCGGCCTCGGCTGTGTTGTGATCCGGCAGTGTTCGAGGTCGCCGGTCAGCCGGGTGCTGGGGTTACGCCGAAGCGGCGGAACAGATCGGCGAAGAACTGCCGCAGCATGGTGCGGGCGGCTTCGCGGTCTTGGAGCTCGGTGGCGCCGAATCGGAATACCTCATATCCGCTGAGCTTGAGGTCCCGGTCGGCCCGTACGCCGCTGGCGTACCTGGCGGCGTCGGGCTGCCCGTCGTCGCTGGTGAAGTGGCGGGATCCGTCGACTTCGAGGACGACCCGCTGGCCGTGGGGCAGCAGGAACAGGAAGTCCATGCGGAACCTCAGCAGGGCATCGCGGCCGCGTTCCCGGGCTGTTTTGTGATCCCAGTGCAGCCAGATCTCGGGCAGGAGCGCCGGTAGGTCCGGCACGGCGCTGCGGTGGATCTCGTGGTAGAGATCGAACAGGTTCCGCTGCGGGGGCGAGCTGGCGGGCAGGCTGCGGGCCAGCCTGTGGTACAGCGACCGTTTCGCCTCCTCGTCGCGGGTGATCTGCTGGGGTGTCCTTCCACCAGTCCTGCAGGTCGCGCCACCGGATTCCGTCGCTGCTGATGGGCCGGTCGTAGACCAGGACCTGGTCGGCGTTCCCGACGATCTCGATGTCGTTGTCGACGGCATCGGCGAACCGGATGTCGGGCTTGGCGAGCGAGGCGAAGATGAGGTTCTTCGGCCGCCGGGCCGGGCCGGGGCGGTGCGTGTCGAGACGAGGCTGAACACTGGGTAGCCGCCGTCGGTGCCGGTCTCCCGCAGCTCGGCTCCGGCCGTGCGCAGGCGCGGGTTGAGGATGCCGACGATGTGTCGCTGCGCCGGCTCATCGGGAATGACCTCAGCGCAGGCCAGCCCTTCCAGGAATTTCCCGAACCGGGCATCGCCGGCCTCGTACGCGCCGAGCTGCTCGAGCAGGTCCTCGGCGGACCAGTCGCCGGGGTTGCGGAACACGTGCCGTTCGATGTCGGCGCGCAGGCTGGACACGCCCTGGGTCCAGGGATCCAGCGGAGTGTCCAGCACCCATAGCCGGTCCAGGAGGGCCATGAACCGGTCGGGCTTGATGGTCATGCTGGCCAGATCGAGGTCCCGGGCGATCTCGCGCCTGGTCCTCTTGGGTACCTCTACCGGGTCCTGGCCGGCCCACAGCACGTCCTGGATGGCGTTGCGGGCCGGGGCGCCCATCCGCAGCGGCAGTTCGCTGGTCAGGATCTGTTCCGCCACCGCTGGCAGGCCGGCGTCCGGCAGAGCGGCGAAGCTGCGGTCGACACGCTGGCGCTTGGTGCCTTCGCTCTCGCCGGGAGGCTCGGGCAGGCCGAGGGCGGCGCACCTCCCGGCTAGCTCCTTGTGCGTGTACATCGCCAGGCTCGCGACTGCGTCCCCGACCAGCTGGCGCAGCAGCACGAGGTCCATACCCGCGGACATCTCCCAAGTGTGGCAGAAACGGGCCTCCCGGCCGCGGTCCCGGTGAGCACCGGCCCGGCGAGTCCGCGGTGCCGCCGGCCACCGTGGCCGACGCGATGGCACCCCGGCACACCGGGCCAGTACCGGCGGGACTCGGTGCGATCTGCGGCCCGGTAACCCCGCGGACCGGTTCCGAGGCAGACAGGAGCTGCCGGGCTGTCCGGCGGCGCCGGCCTTCCGGCTAAGCGGTCACGCCCGCAGGTCCGCCGGACGTCAGGTCACCAGCTGCATAGCGCGTTGACGCGCGGCAAATGGCTGCGCCCGTGCTCTGGCAGCATGAACCGAGGCCCCCGGGTGAACCCGCGGACGAGCCGCCCGCCGGAGCCCTAGCGTTTCAGCAGGACCAGGACAGTCGCGATAGCCGCGGCTAGCCCCGTGTCACCCAGGATGGCCTGCCGTGTTTCCGGCGGCAGCGCCGGGAAGACGGCCGCGATCAAGATGACGGCTATCAGGATCCGCTGATTCGCGTTCAGCCTGGCCAGCCCGCCCCGCGACGCTTGCTCGGTCAGCTCGTCGACGTCGATCTGGCGGACCGCGCCGGGACCGTCGGCCGCTGCAACCGCGTCCGCGCTGGTCACGCGCACCACCGGCGGCGGGGTCGTTGCCGTGGCGACTGCCGCCGACGCGCCAGCAGTCAGCGTTCCGTGGCCGGAGAGGGTTGCCGCGGCCGCGAACGGCGCGCCAGCGGTCAGCGTTCCGCTGCCCGACAGGGTTGCGGCCGGGGCCCGTGAGCCGAGCTGCCGGATGGCCGCCAGCACCTCATCGAGCCCGATGTTCAGCGCTTCGCTGATCCGCCGTGCGGTCGGCATGACGCCTTCTCCCTCGGCGCTCGCGACATACTGCTTGAGCTGGTCAAGATCGCGCGTATGCTCCTGCGCATAGCGGTCCAGCAGCTCGTCCAGGCTCGGGTAGCCCCCCGTGAACCCGATGGTGCGGGTGATCTCCGATGTCGCCGGCAGCTCGCCGTTGGCATCGGCGATGGCCTGGACAGCATGCTCCATGCGCAGGATGCGCGGGTCATCACCCGGCAGCGCCAGGACCTGCCTGGCCAGGCCGGCTAGGTGCTCAGCGGCACGCAGGTTGCGGTTGTCGTCCGGGTATTCGGCTGCCTTGCCCTCACGCCAGGCGGCCGTGCTGTACAGCTCCTGGGCCAGGAAGCCGGCGACCGTGCCTTGGTCGTAGGCGGCATAGACAGCGCGCTCAAGAGCCAGGTCATCCTGCGGGCTGACTCGCTCCTGCCCATTACCCCGGGTCTGCGCGGCCGCGCGCCGGGCGGTGGTGTAATTCTCGCCTGTCCTGGCCATGCGCGCGCGGATCGCGGCTTTCCGGTCAGAGTTCGTCATCGTTCAGCCTCTCGCGCGGGACACCCACGCCCGCCCGCCACGATGGGAACACATGACGACGAAACACCCGCGATGCCCCTGGGAGCACTTGTCCTCGTCGCGGGCCTCGGCGTGGCGAGGATCGCTCGGAGAGCGGCAGGCGGTGCTGCCGTACACCAGGCTACCTGATCCTCGCGATCCCGCCGTCCGGCCGCGCCGCGCGGGCCGCGCCGCCGCTGTCATCATGACCTTGCTGCCCACCCGGTTCATCCCCGCTGGTGACCCCATCTGCTCGCTCTGCTCCCGACGCGCGGTGGCCGGGGTGGTCCTGGCCGCCATCGCCGCGAGGCCAGGCAGCACCCGGCCGTGTCCTGGCGCGGATCACGGGAGGCGGCTTCCGGCCCGGCGCCGGCCGCACCCGCCCGGCCTCCGGGAGCCGGTCCTGCGGCCGTCTCGCCAGCGCCGGGTGATTGAACGCCGAGCCTGCCCGCAACGCAGGCCCGGGGAACCCGGCATGCGCCGGGATTCCCCGGGCCTGGCATCGGCGGGCTAGCCGAACAACTGGGTGCCTAGCCGCCAGGCCGTCCTGGCCGAGTGGTACACGCTGTACAGCGCGCCAACGAACATCACGAACTTGATGAAGTCCTCCATCGTGGCTTCCTCCCTCCTTGCGAGTGCTGTCCGGGACGGCCCGGCATCAGGGTCGTCTCCGTGTCTGGATCCGGGTACCGGTCAGCGGTACCCGGATCCAGTGGAGCGCGGCCATCGGCCACCGCCTCCGGACAGCTAGGGGGGTTCTAAACCGGGTACCGTAGCCGCGTGCCACGGTCTACGGCGAGCGAGGCCGACCGGCAGCTGATCGCGGACGCCGGCCGGCACGATGCCGTGGTCACCGCCCGCCAGCTGGAACGGTGGCGGGCGGCGGGCCTGCTGGCGCCGAACACCCGCCGGGCGCTCGGCCGGGGCCGGGGAAGCGTGTCGCAGCCGCCGCCTGGTGCTGCTGAGCTGGTCATCTGGCTGGCCGCGAACGCACGCCCCGGCCGCCGGCCCGGCGACCTCGCGCTGCTCGCGTTCGCCGCCGGGCTGGCCGTGCCCGAGGACACTGTCCGCGCCGCGTTCGCCCGCGCGGTCACCAGCATCCGGCTGCCCGTCGAGGCGGACAGGCCTCCCGGGGCCGCACCGGAAGATGTCGCAGACGCCGCTGTCGCTGCTGGGCAGCGGTTCACAATGGTGCCGGCCCGGATCAGGCGCATCGACCGCGGCCTGGCCCGCCAGGGCGTGAACTGGTCACTCCCCGAACTCGCCGCGCTGGACCCAGGCCGGTCTGATCCACCGCCAACAGGCAGGGACTGGACCTACATAGCGGTGCAGGTGATGCTGTCCGGCGGACAGGACATCGACATGGGCACGATCGGAGCGCTCGCCCGCACCCTGGCCCCCGCCGGGGGCGTAGCGCCCCTGGCGGGGCAGGTCGAGTACAGGTGGCCAATCAGCCGCGGCGAGGAACCTGTCGGCCTGCCCGGTGATGATGACCTGCTGGCCTTGCTCGGCGGCGGCGACCTGCGAGACCAAGCCCGAGACCTGGCCATGACCACGTCGGCGGCCGAACTGCTAGGCGCCTTCCGGCTGGCCGCAGGGCTGCCCGCATGGGCCGACGGCACCTGCGCGGCCGTCGAGCGGGAGCTCGCTGCCGGACAGCTAGGCGACGCCTGCAGGGAATGGGCAACCAGCGCCTTCGGGCTGACCCGCCTCCTGCTGGCCATGACACTGCGGGGCCGGGATGCGAGCCCGGCCGGCACGGCCGTCACTGCCCTGGTGCTGATCTTCATCCGAAACATGATCAGGGCCGTCCGCCAGCTCGTGCCCGGCTCGGACTCCGGCGTGCTGAACAACCCGTTCGTCGCACCTGCCTTTCTCGCCGCCTTCCTTGACCGCTAGAAGGGTCGACAGCGCCAGTCTTTCCTCGGCCGGCCGCCGCTTATTCAGGCATTGCCGGCGCGGGCGCTGAGGAATCCCCGGGCAAGGACGGCGATAACAGGACCCGCAGTTCCGGGTCAAATCAGCGTAATTACCCCTTGCCGGGTGCGCTTCGTCCGGGATGTTCCAGACAAATCGGGCGAGCTCCTTGTTCTTCGTAGCGATCGTCTCCTTGAGCCTGGCGATCGTGGCGCGGAGCCGGGCCTCGTCGCCGACCGCGTCAGCGCACCACCGGCTCCGCCCCGCGGGTCACCCGGTGACCACGCGTCGGCCAGCCCTTGGAAGCTGATCAACGATACGATTGGGGTGTGATTCGCGGTGGCTCGCGGGAATTCTCGACTTGCTTGCCGCGAAATTCCCGTCCGCCAGGGACCGCCGGTATCTGATATGTAGGTGAATAGCACTCGAGAAAAATTTGGCTGCGCGACCTTGATCACGCTGCCGAGTTGCGTGGAGTAAATCGATGACTCAAAGAGAGATAACGCCGAAACAGGCATTCCTTGATCTGCTTGCTGAATATATGCACGCGGGAAGCAGCAAGCCCGACCTGGATGCGGTGAGTCGATTCCGCGAGATCGCCGCGGAGTGGAGTGCCTGCGGCGCGCATTTCTCCGCCGGGTATGTATTGCGCGAGGCCATTGATTACGCGTGGGGTGACCCAGCCACGATGATGTCATGCTCTGCGGCATCGTTGAGAGAATTCAACGCTGCTGCCGCAGCGCCCGGCGCGACATTGGTCGAGCAGGCCGCTGCGCTCAGGATGGCTCTGGCCGAGACCGGGATGAGCGGCCGACTATTCGGCCAGGAGCTCGGAGCCGCCTACCGGCTCCTCGGCGACGAGCTCGCGCAGGTTCTCCTCCGGCTCGGGAACGAGACCCGGGACCCGGTCGGCAGGGAGGGCTTCCTGGTCCGCGGGTTTATCCTGCACACGGACATGGAAGGATCCTGGTCCTCTGAGTTCCCGGACCTTGAAATCCGCGGGACTAGCACGGGCCGGACCGGGGATGGTCAGCTGACGCTGACCGTACATTCAGCCTTTCGGCATTTCATCGACAGCGGTGACTATATGGCAGCCGCCGATGTAGCCCGCCAAGTTCCGGGGGCATTTACCGCACCGGGTCTTCGCGGCTGGCGGGCCGCGGTCAGCGGGCTATTGCACCCCGATGAAGCCGTCGAGCGTTTCGCCGAAGCCGCGATGGAGTTTGCCCAGGACCTCCCACCCAGCCCAAAGCAGCGCCGACCTGGCGTCTCGTGGACCTCGGCGAACAAAGACCTGTGGGCCAGTTACTTCTCAGCCCGGTCGGTTGTAGCGGAGATCATCAGAACACCATCCAGGGCGGCCGAGCTCCTTGACCGCGCCCGGGCACTGCTTGAGGGCAGCGACAGCGGCTGGGTACACCCGCAGGTCACCTGCTTCGCAGTCATCACTGCCGCGCTCAGCGAGATACTCGTTGATGATCCCGATGTCGCCGCGTCGCGGGCGAAGGCAGATCTGCTGCGCCGCCGCCGCCTTCAGCGAGAGGATGCGAACGATGCGCTGATAATAGATTTTCTCGATCTTATCTCGGCGACATTTTCTGAACTCCGCCGTCGGCCCGCCGCGGTGGTGCTGTCCACCGGCGTCGCTGATGCGCTGACAGCTCTGGGCCGGATACCGCTCGTCGGCGCTGGCGTCGCCTCGGCAATAACCCCGATCATGGAGGAGCGGACATTCGCGGGCCTCTTCAGCCAGAGCCAGACCTGGATGTATCGGGCGATCGAATCTATCGCAGACGAGAAGACACTACAGAAGCTTATTCTGCGCTTGCTGCAGGGCAGGCTCCCTCTTTACGCGCAGATACGGCACGGTCCGCTGGAGTACGGTAAAGACATCGCCGTACTGGCAGAGGACAACGGAGAAACCGTCTTGCAAATGTATCAGGTGAAGACAGGGGATATCACTATGCCAGTCTGGCGGACAGCACGCTATGAGCTGGAGGAAATCTTCCAGGTCGAGCTACCAGCTGTCCAACTCCCGGTAATTCCCTCCCGCCGGGAAGGCATCCTGATATTCAACGGTCACTTGAACCAGAATGTGGAGCCTGCCGTCAGCGGGTGGCTCGCCGAACAGCGCATTGATCACAACCGATCCTTCACCATCATGCACTTGGATCATATTGTCCGCTGGATAGCGCGTAAAGGCCTGGTCAACGAACTCCGCGTCGCGCTCGATGAACTCGGGATCCGAATCGAATGACGAAATCCGATCAACAGATCTGACCAGATCCCATACCCGCCACAGACTAGCCACATAAAAGCCGCATAGTGTGGCACCCGCACTGATTCGCCCTGTGCGCCGGGATTCCGGTTCGACATACCCTCCTACCTGGGCTGACGTGTCGGGGCCGTTCCGCCTCCGTGATCCTGACCTCACCCCCACTTCTTGGGGCCGAGGTCAGGATCACTACGGCTCCACTCCATAAGAAAAGCATGCAGGAGGGGGTCAATCCGGAAAGCGCACAGGCGCCGCGCTGCGCGCGGCACGACATGCGTGCGGGCCTGCACCGGCTGCTGTGGAAGGTGCAAGCACCGTGGTGCGGACCGCGCCGGTGACCGGGAAGTGCAAGCACGACGGTTCCCGCCGTGCGCATGACCGGGAAATGGCACCAGATATCGTCAGCGTTGACGGCATGCTGTGTTGAGTCAGTAAGGAGGGGTGATGGCGCGCCGTAGTTCCCTTTTTTCCGGGTATGCGCAGATGCAGCGGGAAGCAGCCCGCGCGCAAGCCGCTCAGGCGAGAGCTCAGGCAGCCGCGCGGAAAGAAGCCGAGCGTGCCCGTGCCGCCTACCTGAGGGCTCGGGCTGCCGAGGAAAAGGAGCGCAAGCGCCTTTACGCCGAGAGCCGCGCCGCCGACGTGGCCGCGATGAACGACGATCTCGACGCTGCCGTGAGCGCGCTGGAGGGCCTGCTCACGGCGTCGTTGGAGGCTGGTGATCTGGTCAATTTTGCCGCGCTCAAGATACCCGCGTCACCGCCGCCGTGGCGGCACGCCGACCTGGAGCGGCCAGCGGCAGCACCGGCAATCGAGACGTTCATGCCTGCACCTCCGGCCGGTCTGGCGAAGATGTTCGGCAAAGGCAAGTACGAACAAGCCGTCGCGGCGGGCCATGAGCGGTATCAGCAGGCGGTCGGTGAGCACCGCGAGCGTGAGCAGCAGCGGGCCGTGGCCTTGGCAGCTGCTCGCGCCGACTGGCACGCGGCAGTCGATGCGGCAAACGCCCAGGCCCGCAAGCAGCACCAGGAAATCGATGCCTTCGAGGCGGACTACCGGCGCGGTGACCTGGATGCGATCGTCTCGTACTGCTCACTGGTGCTGGACGCATCCAGGTACCCGGACGGGTTCCCGCAGAAATTCAAAGTCGCCTACGTGCCACAATCCCGGCAAGCCGTCGTGGAATATGAGCTGCCGACAATCGCTGTGGTGCCGAAGGTCAAGACGTACCGGTACATCAAGGCCAGCGACGCCATCACTGAATCGGCCCGGCCCCAGGCGCAGATCAAAGCCCTCTACGCATCGGTCGTGGCACAGGTGGCGATCCGGACACTGCACGAGCTGTTCCGGTCGGACACGGGCGGGCACACAGAAACGGTCGTGTTCAACGGCATGGTGGATACCACGGATCCGGGAAGCGGGCGGCGAATCCGGCCGTGCCTGGTGACAGTGCGCACCACCCGGGAGTCGTTCAGCGAGCTCGACCTGGCGCACGTCGAGCCGTTGGCGTGCCTGAAACACCTGTCGGCCGGTGTGTCGAAGAGCCCTTCGGAGCTGCTGCCCGTGCGCCCGGTGCTCGAGTTCAGCATGGTGGACCCGAGGTTTGTCGCCGAAAGCGATGCGCTGTCGCAGCTGGACCAGCGGCCCAATCTCATGGACTTGTCGTTCCTGGAGTTCGAGGCCCTGATCCAGAATCTGTTTACCAAGATGGGCCTGGAAGCACGGCAGACGCGGCCATCGCGCGACGGCGGCGTGGACTGCGTGGCCTGGGACCCGCGGCCGATTTTCGGCGGCAAGGTGGTCATCCAGGCGAAAAGGTATAAGAACACCGTCGGCGTGTCCGCTGTCCGGGACCTGTTCGGAACCTTGCAGAACGAAGGCGCGAGCAAGGGAATCCTGGTGACCACCTCCGGGTACGGTCAGGCAAGTTTCGACTTTGCCCAGAACAAGCCGATCGAGCTCATCGACGGGCCGAATCTGCTGTACCTTCTCGCCGAGCACGCCGGCATCAAAGCCAAGATCGTTCCCCCTGAGGACTGGAAAGACCTTGTTGCCGATACGCCCGAACCGCCGCTATAAGCGGCGCGCTGGTAAGTCGATGTGGGGCGCGGTGCCATGCAGGACGTGGCTGATGCGCCGGCGGATGGCCGGGTGGATCTCATAGCCATCCAGGGCTTCCGGGGCGACCCATGCGGCCTGATCGGATTCTTTATCGGTGGCCAGCTGGCCGCCGACAGGCTGGCCGCGGAAGCAGATGTTGACCGGGACGCGGACCTCGCCATCGTCATAGGCGATCCGGTGCCGGGGATCGCTAAAGATGCCGACCAGTCCGGTCAGCTCGACGTCCAATCCGGTTTCCTCCTGGCATTCCCGGATGGCGCACGCGGTGAGAGTCTCCCTTTTCTTCAGCGCACCTGTTGGGATGGTCCACCGCCCGGAACCCGCGCGGCGCAGCAGCAGCAGCTCGCCTCGGTGGTTGCGCACCACCACGCTGGCCGAAGGCTTGCGGCTAGTCGGCTTGGGAGCGCGCGGGTCGTCCCAGTAGTCGGTCCGGCCCCGAGGTTTTTTCTTGGTCACGGGTCGGCCTCCAGCCCGGCGGCCGGGCGCGCCGAGGCCCAGACCCGCTCGAAGGATTCCAGATAGGTGTGGAAGAACGCGCCGTCGACCCGGCGCAGGTGCATGACCGGCGTATAGGCGGCCAGGATCCCGTAGGCGTGCACGTTGACCAGCATCTCGTCGTCGAACCGGTAGATCGAGTTGTACAGCGGGGTGTCGTGCAGCCGCAGTTCCACCCCGGCGGGCAGCTGCCGGTAGTAGGACAGCACCGCAGTGACACGCCCGGCCACGCCGCCGCCGATGGAGTACTCCTGGTCCCGGGCAGCCAGCTGGGCCCCGGCCGGGTCGCCCAGCAGCAGCCGAACCCGGCAGCCGGTACCGGCCTTGCCCGTCAGGGCGGGCAGCCAGACGGAGTGCTCCTCGGCCAGGAACAGCCCGGCGAACGCGAGCACGTCGACGTTGCGGCGGGCGGCCCGGAGCAGGTCGGTCCACAGGTGGCCGGGCACGTCGGTGCGCCGCGGCCAGGTGGCGGCCAGCTCCGCGCCGGTCAGGGACGCGTGGTTGACCGCCTGCGGCCACAGGTAGCCCTCGTCCTCGCCGAGCAGGGCAGCGACCTTGAACCGGGTCCGGGGGAACGGCGTCACCTGCCCGCCGACCCACCGCTGGGCGCTCTTTTCGGTGACTCCCGCTGCCTGCGCCAGGGTTTCGGTGCTGTACCCGGCGCGGAGCATAGCCCGCCTGAGCCGTTCGTTCACCACCCGTTCATCATCGCACGGCTAGACATCTCTTTGAATTCTTCCCGCACGTAAATGTCTCTAAATGTCCTGCGGTGGCGTAGCCCTGTCCCGGCCGCCCGGAGTTGACTGCCGGTATCGGCGCAGGCACGCCACCAGGAGGCGACAGGCATGAGCAGGGCAACGGCAGCGCCGGCGAGCCGCGGAACGCGCGCCGTGTCCGGCGCCCGCCCGGACCGCGCAGCAGAGGCGCTGCAGCTGGCCTGGGGCCAGGCCTACGACATCGGGTTCGCCTACGGCGCTTGGCACGCGTGCCGCCTCGCCGGGGACGCGTACCTGATCACCGCAACCAGGCCCGATGAGCTGAACGCGGCGATCCGAGCCGACTGGCAGGCACGGAGCACGCCGTGACCGGCCAGCCCCGCCCGCCGCTGTCCCTGGCACCCGACGAAGCGGACCAGGTGCTGCGGCTGCACGAGTACCGCCAAGCCCACCCCGGCATCGCCATCCACTCCGGCCCTGGCTACTGGCAAGCCCAGATCCCCGAACCCGCCGGAGAACAGATCATCACCCGTCACCGCCTCACCGAACTCCTCGACCAACTGGACGCCCTCCACGATCCCGGCACCTGCCAGCCAGGACCCGACGGCGTGCCCCGCAGGTGACGGGTGGGCCGCCGGACGAGGCCCGCCCCACCGCACGTCTTTCATTTCTGCCGAACGGAGCGTGGTTCCCGCTGCCCGCTCTCCTTCCTCATGCCTGGGCGGGAAGAAGCCGCGCCGACGCCTGTCCCCGGTGCCGCCTGCCGGCGGATAGATGACGGTCTTCTTACAGCTCGCCGCACTGACCGGCGCGTTGCGGCCCGCGCGGAACAATCGGACCCGGGAGGGCTCGCTGTCTGCTGTTACGCCTGGGAAGGCTGGAACCGGCATGACCGCTCAAGGCCGCGACACTATTGCTGCTACTTCGATGAGCCCGGCCCGCCCGTCCCGGCGGGCTGATGCCGGGACGGTCCGGCTGTCCGAGCGTGACATCGACGGGCTCCTTCTGGCTGGCGAGCATTACGGCGCGCCGGTCGACCTGCTGGCCGACGCGCTGCGCGTCCAGCCCGAGCGGCTGCCCGCGATCACGGCGCGGTGGCGGCGGGCCGGGTACGCGGCCACCGGGCGGCTGGGTCCCGGTCCCGCGTGGTGCTGGCTGACCCGGGACGGGATGACCGCCACCGGGCTCGGGTTCCCCGCGCTGCGCCCGGCGCTGGGCCGGCTGACGCACATCCGCGCCGTGCTGGCCGCCCGGCTGTGGCTGGAGACCGGCCCGGCCTGGCAGAACGGACACGGGTGGTGGCATTCCGAACGCAGGCTGCGCGCCGAGCAGCCTGCCGCCGGGCGCGTCGGGCACCTGCCGGACGCGGAGATCCACTGGCCTTCCATCGCGGGCAGCCCGTACGCCGGGCAGGTGTGGGCGGTCGAGGTGGAGCTCACGCCCAAGCCGCTGGCCCGCACGACCCGGATCATGGGCGGGCTGCTCAGTCCCATGCGGTACGCGCAGGTGATCTACCTGACCGCCCCGGCCGCCGGGCCGGTAGTCACCCGCGCCGCCGCCTCGCTCCCCGAGGGGGACCAGTCCCGGGTCGTGGTCCGCGAGCTACCGCCGTCCGCGGTGATCCCAGAGCTGTCGCGGTGAGCCTGTGGTCGTGGCTGAAGCTGGCCGTGTGCTTGTGGCTGCTGCGCAAGGCGGTCAAGCTGTGCGGGTGGCTGCTGCTGTTCGCGGTTCTGATCGCGGCCTGGCCGCTGACCTTGGTCGTCGTGGCCGGGTATGTCGCGGCGTGGTGACGGGGCTGGCCTGTGGCCCGGCTGCGCCGGGCGGCGGCCAGGTCGCTGGTCATGCCGACCGTGTGGCTGGCCGCCGCGGCGGTCCACCGGCATGAAGTGCGGGCGGCCGCGCTAGTCCCGGCCCGGGCGTGGGAACACGGCTGGCCGTACCCGACTGTCCTGGCTGCGGCCCGCGAGTTCGTGCTGCTGGCCCCGGCCACGGTCCCGGCCGGGCTGGCCCTGGCCGCGCTGGCGTGGGCGTGGCGGAATTATTCGGTCAGCACCGGGCTGGGTGGCATCACCGCCTCGGCGCCGATCACCTTCGACCGCCGGCAATGGAAACGGCAGGTCCGTACCGCCCGGGGACTGACCGAGGCGCCCGGTGCAGTCCCGCTGCTCGGGCGGGGCGGGAAGATCCCGGTCGGCGGCACCATCCGCGCGATCGGGCACCGCTGGCGTCCGGCCTTCACCCTCCCGGCGGCGGCGTGTGCGCGGCACATGGTCATCGTCGGCGCGACCGGCAGCGGGAAGACCAATTTGATGATCCGGCTGTGGGCGGGCTGGTTCACCGCCACCCTCGACACCCATTCCGCCGGGAAGGGGAACCGGCCGCTGCTGATCGTGCTGGACTGCAAGGGCGGCCGGGACGCTCGCCGCAAGGCCGAGCGCACCCGCCGCCTGCTCTACGGCGCCGGGGCCCGCCGGGTCGCCATCTGGCCGGACGAGGCCCGGCTGTCCCTATGGGACCTCCCGCCCCGGGACCTGGCCGTGCTGCTGTACCAGATGATCGAGTCCGGCACCGGCGCGGCGGCCTACTACGCCGACATCCTGCAAGCCGTGCTGACGCTGGCGGTCGGCGCGCCGGGTGGGCCGCCGGTGAACGCGGCCGCCTTCCTTGACCGGCTGGATGCCCGGTGGCTGAAGAACGCCTGGTCCGACGGGCAGCACCCAGCCCAGGTGGCCTTGGTGGCCGCGGCGGCCCGGCACCTGCCCGATATCCAGCTGCGGATGGCCACGCTGCTGGACCGGCTCGGCCCGGCGCTGGACGGACCCGGCACGCTCGCCGACGCGGACGCCTGGTATTTCATCTTGGAGGGCACCAGCGAACCCTCGGTCGCCGAGGCCCAGGCCATGGCGATTACCGAGCTGGCCGCCCACGCCGCCACGAGCCAGCACGGCGAGCCGCGGGCGATGCTGCTGGCCGCCGATGACTACTCCGCCGTGTCGGGCCGGGTGCCGCTGTCGAACCTGTACGAGCGGGGCCGCTCGCTCGGCATCGGGGTCCAGGTCTCCGCGCAGTCCTGGCACGGGCTCGGCCGCGATGACGATGAGCGGTACCGGATCGCGGCCACCGCCGACGGCGGCATTTTCGTCCTGCACACCCCGTACCCGGAGCCGCTGACCCAGCTGGGCGGCACCCGGCGGGTGCTGGAGACCGCGCACAAGCTGATCGGGAACAGCTGGGGGGACGAGGGCACCACCCGCGAGCAGCGTGCCTGGACCGCCGACCCCGACCTGATCCGCCGCCTGCAGGTCGGCCAGGCCTGCTACATCCACCGCGGCGCGGCCACCTTTGTCCAGGTCGCCCGGCCCAAGCCGTCCCCGCTCACCCTGCTGCCACCACCCGTCCCCGACCCGCCGCCGGTGCAGCTGCCCACCCAGCGCCACGAATCCGAACCCGACCCCTGGCCATCCCCGGACACCCCTGACCTGGATGACTTCTTCCGCCCTGGAGCCGCCCGATGAGACCGAACCCGTTCGCCGTGCTGGGCCTGCCCGAATGGCCCGACCTGGAAGATGAGACCGTCCGCGCTGCCTGGCGCGCCATCGCCGCCCAGACCCACCCCGACCGGGCCGACGGCGGTGACCTGGCCCGCTACACCCAGGCCTGCGCCGCTTTCGCCGAGCTGAACACCACGTGGGGCCGGTCGGAGGCCTACGCCGACCTGGTCGAGCAGGCCAGAGCCGAAGGCCGCTACGAGGACTACCCCGACGCCTACCCCGACTTCTGCCCTCTGGACGCTGAACCGCTGCCGCCCGGCGCGGTGGTGGTCGTGCTGCAGCCGGTCCCGCTGCGGGAGGTGCTGCGCATGGCGGCCGAGATCCCGGCCCGGTTCGGCCGCGGCCACCCGCTGCGCCTGGCCATCCGCGCCGCGGTCATCGCCGGGCTCGCCCTGGCCGTGCTGACCGCCTTCCCCGGCCGGCCCGCCGCCCATTTCACCGTCATGGTGCTGATCGGGTATTTCGTGCTGTCCGCCCGCCAGGATATGGCGCCCCCCGCCCGGCCGGTCATCGCACAGAGCCGGGGTGAATAGACATAATGCCTCCGGCGGGGCCTCGGGCTCCAGGATGGGCAGGCCCGCGCACGGCTGTCCCGCCGGGGAAGGCTGGGGCCGGGGTGCCTGTCCATCCCTTTCCGCCGGCCCCGGTGATGGTGGCATGCCGCGCGGCTCCACTCAAGGTCGTTCCTCCAGTAGGGGGCTCCACCTTGACCTCCGCCGCGCGGCATGCCCGGCCTGGGGACGGCCGACGGTGACGGGATGGACAGGCAGGCCGACTCGTGCGCGATGGCCGCGCCCGGGGCGCAATACCGGCGCTGAAATCACACCGGAAAGGGCACGTGATGACCGCGAATAAGCATCGAGAAAACGGCCGGAATGGTAACGGAAATCGCCCTGGAATGCTGCATAATGACCGGGTGATCAGCTATAATGTCCCTGAAGGGGGCAGGCCGGACGGGATCAAAGTTCGGTTCAAGCTCCGCATCGCCACCGGGGACCGCGCCAGGCAAATCGACGCGCGGCAGGCAAAAGCAATCATGGAGGTCTTGCAATGGCTACGCCAGCACTCGCCAGCGCCCCGATGAGCTCCGGCCCGGCCGATCCGATCCCGGTCGCGTTCCTCGGCCGGACCTCGACTCTGGCCGTGCAGGACCCGCGCGCCTCGCTGCGCCGCCAGCTCCGCGCCGCCCGCGACTGGCTGCCGCCCGGCTGGTTCCTGGCCGCCATCTACTGGGACATCGAATCCGGCGGCCTGGACCTGGACGCCCGCGGCCAGTCCGGCGCATACCGGGCCTTCACTGAGGCGGGCATCCCCCGTGACGGCGGGCTGGCCGACCTGCTCGCCGAGGCCGCCTCCCCGATCCCGAAGTTCGCCGCCGTCATCTGCGAGGACATCGAGCGGTCCGGCCGGGACACCTTCAACGCTTTGAAGCTGGAAAAGAAACTATCCCGGCAGGGCATCCCGCTGTTCGCCACCGACGAGCCGGCGTCCATCGAAGGGGTCAACGCCACCACCGTCCTCGTCCGGCGGGTCAAGCAAGGGGTGGCGGAATGGTTCCGGCTGCAGCTGAAAGAGAAAATCTGGAAAGGACTGGTCGAGCACTCCCTAGACGGCTGGAACATCGGCACCCCGCCCTACGGCTATGCCGCCCAGCGGATCCCGCACCCGGTCCCGGTCAAAGCCAGCCAGGGCCGGACCAAGACCCGGTTGGCCCTGGACCCGGTCCGGGCCCCGGTCATCGCCCAGATCTTCACCTGGCGCACCGTACACAAGCTCGGCATGCCCGCCATCGCCGCCCGGCTCAACGCCGACCCGGCCCGCAACCCGGTCCCCGGCGGCGCGGCCGGGTGGACCGCGCAGACCGTGCACGCCCTGCTCCGCAACCCCAAATACACCGGGCACATGGTCTACGGTCGGCAGCGCACCCGTAACGGACACCGGGTCCGCGTCCCGGAATCAGACTGGCTGTGGTCCCCCGAACCCGTACACCCCGCGATCGTCGACCAGCGCACGTGGCGGGACGCCCAGAACATCGCCGTCGAACACTCCACCAGCCGCGACGGGGACGACCTGTCCCGGCACCCGGCGACCCGGCGCAGCTACGTCTACCGGTCCCGGGTCCGCTGCCGGGACTGCCGCCGCCGGATGTCCGGCCGCACCTACGGCAGGCCAGCCTCCCAGTCCACCTACTACCGCTGCCCGCACGACCCGGCCAACCCCCGCCACGCCGCGGCCCACCCCGACCACCCCCGCCACGTCCAGGCCCCCGAAAGCACCCTGGACCGGGTCGTCGGCCTGTTCTTCGCCACCCGCATCTTCGGCCCCGACCGCGCCAGGCTCCTCGCCGCGCAGCTCCCCGCCACCCAGGCCGCCGCGACCGCCGACCGCGAGGCCCAGCAGACCGCCCTGACGGCCCGGCTCAAGCGGATCGACGCCGCCCAGACCTCCAAGATCGTGGAACTGGAAGACCTGCCCGCCGACACTACCGACCCCGCCACCCAGGCCTACCGCGCCCGGTTCGCCGAACTGCACGCCGAACGCGAACAGATCGAAACCCAGCTCAAGACACTGGCCATGACCGTACCCGCGCCCGCCGACCCCGCCCTGCTGGACCAGCTGCCGCTGGCCGGAGACGTCCTGCCCCGCCTGCCCCCCCGGCTGAGGACCCTGCTATTTCAGGCCTTCGACCTGGAGGTCCTATGGAACAAGGCCGACCGGCAGGCCACCGTGCACGCAGAGATCACCGAGGCCACCCTGCGGGTCCTCCCCGCCATCCTGGACCCAGGCCAGGACGGATACCACGACACCGATCCCGGTGAACCCGCGCCGGTAGAGGATTTGTTCGACACCCCTATAAGCGGCCCTGTGCTCCATCGGGCCGGCCGGCGGCGCTCTGGTGCTCGGGGACGGCCCGGAGCAGGCCGATGCGGTCGCGGACGGCGGCCATGGTCGGCCCGGCGACCTGGCGGGCCCGGGCCGCGCCGTGGGCGAGCACGCGGTCGAGCCCGGCCTCGTCGGCCAGGATCCGCTGGGTCTTCTCCCTGATCGGGGCGAAGCTGGCCACGACCAGCTCGGCCAGGTCCTTCTTGAACCCGCCGTAGCCGGCGCCGGAGTACTTGGCCTCGAGGGTGGCGACCGGCTCGCCGGACAGCGCCGAGTAGATCCGCAGCAGGTTGGTCACGCCCGGCTTGGCCTCCGGGTCGGCCCGTACCTCCGAGCCGGGGTCGGTGACCGCGCGGGCGATCTTCCTGCGGATCACGTCCGGCTCGTCGAGGACGTCGATGATGCCCTGCGGGGAGGACGAGGACTTGCTCATCTTGGCCGTCGGGTCCTGCAGGTCGTAGATCTTGGCCACCTCGGCCAGGATGTAGGGCTGCGGCGGCACGAACGTCTGGCCGTACCGGTGGTTGAACCGGTGGGCCAGCGTCCGGCTCAGCTCCAGGTGCTGCCGCTGGTCCTCGCCGACCGGCACCTGGTCGGCCTGGTACAGCAGGATGTCCGCGGCCTGCAGGATGGGGTAGGTGAACAGGCCCACGGAGGCCTGCTCGTGGCCGTCCTTGGCCGACTTGTCCTTGAACTGGGTCATCCGGCTGGCCTCGCCGAACCCGGTTATGCAGCCGAGGACCCAGGCCAGCTCGGTGTGCTCGGGCACGTGGCTCTGCACGAACAGCGTGCACCGGTCCGGGTCCAGCCCGGCGCCGAGCAGCTGGGCGGCGGCGACCCGGGTCCGGTACGGCAGCAGGGCGGGATCCTGCGGCACCGTGATCGCGTGCAGGTCCACCACGGAATAGAAGGCGTCGTAGCTGTCCTGGAGAGCCACCCACTGCCGCAGCGCGCCGAGGTAGTTACCCAGGTGGAACGAGTCTGCGGTGGGCTGGATGCCGGAGAGCACGCGGAGCCGGGACATGCGCAGGAGTCTAGACGACCTAGGGCGCCCCGCATGTTCCGGAGCAGGCTGCAGACCGGGGGTTCACCCGGCGCGGGCGGGCGGGGCGTTGGGCCGGTGGCTGTGCAGGACTTTGGTGCGGTCGGGGTTGCGGGCGGTGGTGGTGCCGTCGGGGCGCAGGGTGACGGTCCAGCCCCACTGGTGGATGGCCACGTGGTGGTGGAAGTAGCAGTACAGCGCGCAGCCGTCCAGGCTGGTCGTGCCGCCGTCGGCCAGGTGGGTCACGTGGTGCACTTCGCAGGCGGAGGCGGGCTGGTCGCAGCCGCCGGCCCAGCGGCAGTGCTGGTCCCGCAGGATCACCGCGCGGCGGATCGCGGCGGGGATCTCGGCGCTGCGGCCGACGTCCAGCGGCAGCGACGGGCCGGCCAGCCGGGCGCCGAGCTGGCGGGTGCGCAGGAAGGAGGCCAGCCCGCCGGGGCCGGAGACCAGGTCGACGGCCTTGCCGATGATGGCCTGGGCCAGCATTTCCCCCGGGTCTTCGGCTTGGCCGGCGTCCGGCGCGACTGCGCAGCGGGGTCCGTGGCCGGCGAACTGCAGGCACAGGTCAACCAGGTCATCCAGGGCGGCCGGGTCGATCTGGCCGGTGACGACCGGGATGAGCGTGGCGTCGCAAGCCACCGCCCGGGCGGCCTTGCCGTCCAGCCAGGCGGCGCCGTCGCTGCCGGCCTGCGAGGCGGCGGCACGGCGGGCCGCCCACCGGACGGCCATCTCGCCGATCCACTGGTCCTGCAGGACCGATCCGTCATCCAGGGCACGCAGCTCGGCCAGCGAGACGTGGGCCCACACCTTCACCGGCTGCCCGGCCCGCTCCGGAAGGAGACCGCCAGCGACCAGGCGGCGCATCGCGTCCTGCAGCGCGTCGTGATAGCGCTGCTCCCGGGTCCGGGTGTCCTCCGCGCCCGCCGGAGCTGACAGCGCGTCCAGCACCGCGGTCACCACCGCCGCACACTCCGGCGTCAAGTCCCCGGAGATGACGCCCGCCCCGGCGAAGGTGGTCTCGACCCGCACCTGGCGGTCCTGGAACGCCGGCTCCTGCTGGTTCTCGTCGTCCTCGGGGAGGGATCGGGCGTAGATCTCCGCGGCCAGGGCGGCCAGGTCCTCCTTGCGCGCCCCGGCCCGGGCCGCGGCGATCAGGATGTCATCGGCGGTCTGGCGGCAGGCCTCGGGGAGCTTGTCGGTCCACTGGCAGATGGTGCGGGCCATCGACTCGGTCAGCACGGTCCCCTCGGCCAGCGCCGCCACCACCTGCGGGTGGGTGACGGCGCGGCGGGCCCAGCCCAGATGGCCCCGGGCCGCGCCCTTGGTGATGCGGGTGCGGTGGATCAGCCACGCGGCCGGGCTGTAGTCCGCGTCGGCGGAATAGCCGTGCCCGGCGGTGAAGGCGGCCAGGATCCCGGCCCGGGCCGCGGTCTCGACCGCGTCGAGCTGTTCCAGGGTCTGCAGGCACTCGGCCTGAGTCTGGGCGGCCATGGCCGTCGGGTCGGCGGCGGCCAGGTAGCTCATCCCGGCGCGGAGCATGGCTAGCGCTTCGTCGGCGCTGGCCGGAGCCGGGACGGTCTTCACTGGGCCTCACCTCCCCGGTGGAGAGACTTGCAGGCCGGTCGGTTCGGCAGAAAGATCTTTGATCTCTTATTCGATCCTAACCGTCGATACTGACATTTTAGGGAACGAAACACCTATAATCGCCGGACCTGGGGACTGAGGGTCTGGAACTTCGGCGGCTTGTGACAGGTGACCTCATGGGTTTACTGAACCGCCGACTCATGACGAGGATCGTCGACCAGTGGACCATGGCCCTAGCGGGCGAACAACCGACAGCCTGGTACGGCCCCAGACAGGCTTTAAGCCTGCTAGCGGCGGGCGGGCGGCGGGCCGGAATCGGCGACGACCACCTCGACCCGCTGGAACTCCTTCAGGTCGGAGTAGCCGGCCGTGGCCATCGTGCGGCGCAGCGCGCCCATCAGGTTCATCGAGCCGTCGGGGACGGTGGACGGGCCGTGCAGGATCTGCTTCAGCGTGCCGATGGTGCCGACCCGGACCCGTGCGCCCCGGGGCAGCTCGGTGTGGTTGGCCTCGCTCCCCCAGTGGTAGCCGCGGCCGGGCGCCTCGGCGGCCCGGGCCAGCGGCGAGCCCACCATCACCGCGTCGGCCCCGATGGCCAGCGCCTTGGCGATGTCGCCGCTGCTGGTCATCGAGCCGTCGGCGATCACGTGCACGTAGCGGCCGCCGGACTCGTCCAGGTAGTCGCGGCGGGCCGCGGCCACGTCGGCGATCGCGGTGGCCATCGGCACGGCCACCCCGAGCACGGTCACGGTGGTGTGGCCGGATCCGCCGCCGAACCCGACCAGGACCCCGGCGGCGCCGGTGCGCATCAGGTGCAGCGCGGCGGCGTAGGTGGCGCAGCCGCCCACCACCACCGGGACGTCGAGCTCGTAGATGAACTGCTTCAGGTTGAGCGGCTCGGCCCGGCCGGAGACGTGCTCGGCCGACACCGTGGTGCCGCGGATCACGAAGATGTCCACGCCCGCGTCCACCACCGCCTTGAAGTACCGGGCGGTGCGCTGCGGCGACAGGCTGGCCGCGGTGGTCACCCCGGCGCGGGCGATCTCCTCGATCCGCCGGCCGATCAGCTCCTCGGAGATCGGCTCGGCGTACATGGCCTGCAGCCGCCGGGTGGCGGCCTGCTCGTCCAGCTCGGTCACCTCGGCCAGCAGCGGCCCGGGATCCTCGTACCGGGTCCACAGGCCTTCCACGTCGAGCACGGCCAGCCCGCCGAGGCGGCCGATGGCGATGGCCGTGGCCGGTGACACGACGCTGTCCATCGGGGAGGCCATCAGCGGCAGGTCGAACCGGTAGGCGTCGATCTGCCAGGCGATCGACACCTCCTCGGGATCCCGGGTCCGGCGGGCCGGCACGATCCCGATCTCGCTGAGCGAGTACGCCCGGCGGCCGGACTTGCCGCGGCCGATCTCCACGTCGGTCACCGGCGGTCCGTCCCGTCCAGGCCCGGGCGGCCGCCGTAGTTGGGCGCCTCGACGGTCATCTGGACGTCGTGCGGGTGGCTCTCGGTCAGGCCGGCCGCGGTGATCTGGATGAACCGTGCCTCTTGCAGGTCGGCGACGGTCCGCGCGCCGCAGTAGCCCATCGCCGCGCGCAGCCCGCCGACCAGCTGGCCCGCCACGGCGGACAGCGGGCCGCGGTACGGGACCTGGCCCTCGATGCCCTCGGGGACGAGCTTGTCCTCGCGCAGCACGTCGTCCTGGAAGTAACGGTCCTTGGAGTACGAGCGGCCGCGCTCCCGGTTCCGCATGGCGCCCAGCGAGCCCATGCCGCGGTAGAGCTTGTACTGCTTGCCGTTGATGAAGACCACCTCGCCGGGGCTCTCCTCGCACCCGGCGAGCAGGCTGCCCAGCATGACCGTGTCGGCGCCCGCGGCGATGGCCTTGGCGATGTCGCCGGAGTACTGCAGCCCGCCGTCCCCGATCACCGGCACCCCGGCCGGGTGCGCCGCCTGCGCCGCCTCGTAGATCGCGGTCACCTGCGGGACGCCCACACCCGCAACGACCCGGGTGGTGCAGATCGATCCCGGACCGACGCCGACCTTGATGCCGTCGGCCCCGGCGTCCACCAGGGCCTGCGCGCCGGCCCGGGTGGCCACGTTGCCGCCGATCACCTCGGTGTCGGAGTTCGCCTTGATCTGCGTGATCATCTCCAGCACGGCCTGGGCGTGCCCGTGCGCGGTGTCCACGACCAGGAAGTCCGCCCCGGCCTCGGTCAGCGTTTGCGCGCGGCGCTTGGCGTCCTCGCCGACGCCCACCGCGGCACCGACCACCAGCCGGCCGGCCGGGTCCTTGGTCGCGGAAGGGAACTTCTCGCTCTTGGTGAAGTCCTTCACCGTGATCAGCCCGCGCAGCCGCCCGGCCGCGTCGACCAGCGGCAGCTTCTCCACCTTGTGCTCGCGCAGCAGCCGCAGCGCCTCCTCGGACGCCACCCCGACCGGCGCGGTGACCAGGGGCATCGGGGTCATGACCTCGGTGACCCGGCGGCCGTGGTCGGTCTCGAACCGGATGTCCCGGTTGGTCACGATGCCGAGCAGGACGCCGTCCGGGCCGGTCACCGGGACGCCGGAGATCCGGTACCGGCCGCACAGCCGGTCCACGTCGGCGATGGTGGCGTCCGGCCCGCAGGTCACCGGGTCGGTGATCATCCCGGCCTCGGACCGCTTGACCATGTCCACCTGCTGGGCCTGCTCCTCGATGGCCAGGTTGCGGTGCAGCACGCCGACGCCGCCCTGGCGGGCCATGGCGATCGCCATCCGGGCCTCGGTGACGGTGTCCATGGACGCCGACACCAGGGGAATGCGGAGCCGGTACCGGCGCGTGATCCGGGTACTGGTGTCCGCCTCGCTGGGCAGGACCGCGGAATGGGCGGGCAGCAGGAGCACGTCATCAAAGGTCAGCCCGATGGGCGCGAACTTGTCCGGCTGGTCCGAAAAAGCGTGATCAGTCATGGCACCTTCACCGGGAGTGGCAGCGGGGATGCTTCCATCCTAGTGAAGCCTGGTGCGGGCCGACCCGGTTACCGGCCCGCAGCGGGGCGGTCCTGGTTACCGCCCGGCGAGGAAGGCCAGCTCCGGGACGAACTCGGCCGCGTTCACCGTGCCGACCCCGGAGGCCAGGTCATAGCCGCGGCGGGCGTTGAAGCCCCGCACCGTGTGCTTGGTGCCGCCCTGGGTGAACGTCACGGTGTTGTTGCCGCTGGTGACGTCGACCAGGCCCGGCAGGTGCAGCGCCGACATCGCGTACAGGGCGGGGTTGATCAGCCCGAGCGGGTGGCGGGCCACCTGATCGGCCAGCGCCACGATGCCGGCGAAGAGCGGGGTGGCCTCGCTGGTCCCGCAGGTCGGGTACCAGCCGCCGGCTCGCCGCCGAAACTCTGGTACACGTCGACCGCGCCGTTGCAGGCCGCGCTCATCGAGATGTCGGGCACGCCGCGGGCGCGGCCCACCACGTTGCGCACCAGGTTCTGATACGACGGCCGCGTGAACAGGACCGACTTCCCGCCGCCGCCAGCCAGCGGGTTGGGCCCGTTGGTGCCGAAGATGAACTGCTGGGTCGGCACGCTGTACGTGTCGTTCCACACCGTGTCCGGCGACGTGTGGTTGCCGTTCGCGTCCAGGTGCAGCTGGGTACCGCCGACGCCGGTCACCAGCGGGTCGCTGTCCGGCCAGGACGTCACCGGGAAGGTGTAATACGTCTGCCCGTCCAGCCCGACGTCGGCGGCGCCGCTGTCGCCCGAGGCGGCGAGCACCGTGATGTGATGCCGGTCGGCGTCGATGTACGCGCCGCGCAGCGCGTCGACGGAGGCCTTGGAAGCGAAGGTCTCCTCGGTCGCGCTGAAGCTCTGGCTGATCACGTCACCGAGATGGTGATTGATCACGTACTCCTCGGCCTTGATGATCTGCGGGAATCCGGTCACGCCCTCGGTCTCCGCGACCGGCGTCTCGACCAGGAGGATGCTGGCCCCCGGCGCGATCGTGTGAGCGTACTCCACGTCGAGCGTCGTCTCCCCGGCCCAGCTTTGCATCGTGCCGTTGGCCGGATCGTACGGCGGGACAGCGCCGGCGGGCTGGATGATCTTGAATGACGGAGGCGCGGGGAGGCCGAACTGCGCGTCGAACGTGGCCAGGTCGTTGGCGATCGTGGGCGAGCCGAAGGAGTCGACGATGACGATCGTCGCCCCCGTGCCGTTCACTCCCCTGCCGTAGAGCATGGGAAGGTTGTACGCCTGCTGGATCTGGGCCGGCTCGTAGCACGCGACCTTGAACGCGCTCTCGCAGTCCGCGGTGGTCGGCGGCTGCTTGGAGCTGTGCCGCACGTACTGAACGTCTGGGTGGATGATCACGGTCGCCTGCGCCGCCGCTGAACTGGCTGTCGCTCCGGCGATGGCCGGCCCGCTCAGGCCGGCCAGGCCGCCCAGGGCGGCAGTCAGCGCCCCGACGCTGACCGTGATCGCGGCCTTGCCTCCCAGACGCATGGCGCCCCCCTGCTCCGTATTTACGGCTCGTGGATCAAGACCGATCAAATATGACAGCCTTC
>CAWICW010000053.1:0-59988 GCA_963834685.1 uncultured Actinomycetes bacterium
GAATAGATGATCTTATATCAAACAGGGTAACGAAAAATATCCCTCGAGGCCAGGAGACACGCCGATATCGCGTCGCCGTACGAGCGAGCCGGAGCTCCGCGGCCGACCTCTTTTTAGCGCTCCGCGATAGCGTCCTCTCATCCGCTCATGCTGGGCGGCGGCACCGGGACAAGGATGAAAATGACCGCCGAGCAGAACAAGCTTCTGATCCAGCGCCTAGTCGAGGAGGGCGTGAACCAGGGCAACCTCGACGTCCTAGCCGAAGTCGCCGACGGCGGGTTTGCCCAGACGGCGAGGCAGTGGGTCGGGCCGTTTCGGGCCGCCTTTCCCGACTTCAGCATGGAGATCGTCGATCTCGTGGCCGAGGAGGAGAAGGTGGCCGCGCACTTCCGCTGCTCGGGCACCCACCTGGGGGAGTGGCTGGGCCGTCCGCCGTCCGGCCGGCGGTTCCAGGACGTCGATGAGATCTACATCTTCCGGGTGAGCAACGGGAAGCTGACGGACGCGGCCGGGGTCGAGGACAACCTGAGCCGGATGCGGCAACTCGGCCTCGACGAGTCCGAGTGAATCCCATCAGATAGAACCGAGAGTGACCGATAGGTGACAAAAGGCAGCCAGAGCGGACTGTCTCTGCCGGGGTCAGAGTTAAAATTTATGTCTCCTGTGGTAATAATTTGGCAGTTTAGCAATCAAAAACCGATTTGACGAGTTCTGGCGTATTTGACCGAAATACCGGATTACACCAGTTAGGCTGCCCCGATGTCAGGCGCTCCGAAGGCTGCCCGCACGTTGGGCAGCCTTCACCGTGAGCGCGTCCTGCACGGAAAGGAGCCCTTTGGGCTGCCACAGGAAACATTCCTCTATCCGAATCTCGCGTCGGCTGCCGAGCGTTGCTGTGCCCGCGCTGGCCGGCGTGGCCGCGGTGTTCTGCTTGGCGCCGCAGGCCATGGCCGAACCATCGGCGTCGCAGGGAACTGCGCAGCACGCCGTGGTCGCGGACGCCGCCAGCCAGCTGAGTCCCTCGTCGGCGCAGCTGCTGTCGGCGATCGAGCAGGCCTCGCAGCACCAGGCAGGTTCCGCCCAGGCGTCCTGGTACACCGTCCGGGCGGGTGACTCGCTGTCCGCGATCGCCGGACGTGCCTACCACAACCGGGACGCGTGGCCGGTGCTGTACTGGGCCAACCACAACCGGATCCACTGGGCGAACGTCATCGAGCCCGGGCAAGTTCTGCGGATCCCGGTCGAGCCCACCCAGATTCCCGATCCGCCTGCGCTGCTTGGGCCGGAGCCGGCTCCGGCCGCCGAGACTGTCGCGCCGTCGGCCACTCCGGCGTATGCGACCGGCCAGGGCGCTGCGGAAGTGAGCAGTAGCGGAGGGACGGGCGGGTCGTTCGGTCAGTGCGTGATCGCCCGCGAGTCCGGCGGTCAGTCCCAGGTCATGAATGGGAGCGGCCACTACGGCCTCTACCAGTTCAGCGCGTCCACCTGGGCCGCGTACGGCGGCTCCCCGGCTGACTTCGGTCACGCCAGCGTGAGCGAGCAGAACCGGGTGTTCGCCAACGCTCTGGCCAGCGGCGGCCAGTCCAACTGGTCGGCCTACGACGGCTGCTGACCCGAGTCGAGGCATCGACAGCTAAGGGCTGCTGGGCCTCGCGGTGGTCAACCCCGCGAGGCCCAGCCGGGCCCCGTAACCCCGAACTGACCTGGGCGATCGCCAACCCGCCCGAATCAGCGAGGCAAGCGCCCCCGGCCCGACCAGCGGCGGCAAGGCAAATTACCAGGTGGATATCGGGCGCAACCGGCGCGTCTGCTTGCCGGCACCAGGCCCAAGGCTTAGAGTCCGTAGCCAGGTTCCGTGGGCAACGTCGCGGCCATAGCCCAGGAGGTTAGTGCTTGTGGCAGCATCTCGTATGACAGAGCCCCAGGCAGGAGATCTGGGTCCGACCGGGAGGCCGTTCTCCCGCTTTCCCGACCCAGAGCCGCTGATGGAGCACGGCCCCGCTCGCACGGTCGCCGTCTGCAACCAGAAGGGTGGCGTCGGCAAGACGACCACCACGATCAACCTCGGCGCGGCCCTGGCCGAGCAGGGGCGCCGCGTCCTCCTCGTCGACTTCGACCCGCAGGGAGCGCTCTCGGTCGGGCTCGGCATCCAGCCGCACGACATCGACAACACCGTCTACAACCTGCTCATGGAGCGCGACGTCACCGCGCACGACGTGCTGTATAAGACCAGCGTCAACGGCATGGACCTGCTGCCGAGCAACATCGACCTGTCCGGCGCAGAAGTCCAGCTCGTCCACGAGGTCGGCCGGGAGTACGTGCTCGGCGGGGTGCTCGAGCCGCTGCTATCCGACTATGACGTGATCATGATCGACTGCCAGCCGTCCCTGGGCCTGCTGACCATCAACGCGCTCGCGTGCGCGGACGGCGTGCTCATCCCGCTGGAGTGCGAGTACTTCGCGATGCGCGGCGTGGCGCTGCTGATGGAGACCATCGACAAGGTTTCGCGCCGCCTGAACCCCAAGCTAACAATTGATGGCCTTCTGGCCACCATGTACGACTCTCGGACGCTGCACACCCGCGAGGTCCTGGCCAGCATCGTAAATGGTTTCAGCGACAAGGTTTTTCATACTGTAATCAACCGCACGGTAAGGTTCCCGGACGCTACGGTGGCTGGAGAGCCTATTACCAGCTTCGATTCCGGGTCAATGGGGGCGAATTCCTACCGGGAGCTGGCCAAGGAGGTACTGGAGCGGTGGCGGCAGGCAGGAGTCGATCACGGAGGGTAAGCCTGCCCGGGGTCGCGGAGCTCTTGCGGCCCACTGCTCCCGGTCCGGACGGTGGCGACCTGCGCCGGGCCAGCGGCCGGGAGAAGCACACCCAGAAGATCACCGTCTACCTGTCCGCTGAGGAACTGCTTGACCTGGAACGTGCCCGGCTCGCCCTGCTGCGTTACGGCGCCGCCGCCGACCGCGGCCGGATCGTCCGGGAGGCGATCGCCGTTCTGCTCGCCGACCTGGATGCGCGCGGCAGGGAGAGCCTGCTTGCCCGCCGCATTGCCACCGCCAACCAGGCCGCGAACATCGCGGACGAGGCCAGCGCCAACGACGCCACTAGCGGGACCGCCGAAGAGGCCGGCTGAAAACAGGCAGGCCGCCCACAGCCGGGACTCCGCTGACGGCCGGGACCGCGCTACCGTCATGACTGTGAACGTGGACGACACCGTGGACGGCGGCCCCGACGGCCGGACCGCGTCCAGCAATCCCGGCTTCGAAGTCCACCTCGACGTGTTCGAGGGCCCGTTCGACTTGCTGCTCGCGCTCATCTCCAAGCACAAGCTGGACATCACCGAAGTCGCCCTGTCCCAGGTCACCGACGAGTTCATCGCCTACCTCTCGGAGCGCTCCGACGGCTGGGACCTGGACCAGGTCAGCTACTTCCTGGTCGTGGCGGCCACCCTGCTCGACCTGAAGGCCGCGCGACTGCTCCCCTCCGGCGAGGTCGAGGACGAAGAGGACCTGGCCCTGCTGGAGGCCCGGGACCTGCTCTTCGCCCGGCTGCTGCAGTACCGGGCCTACAAGGAAGTGGCGGGTGTGTTCGCCGCCCGGATGACCGCGGCGGCCCGCCGTTTCCCGCGCCGGGTGCCGCTTGAGCCCCGCTTCGCCGAACTCCTCCCCGAGGTGCTCCTCGGTCTCGGCCCCGCCGAGTTCGCCCGGCTTGCCGCGCTGGCGCTCACGCCCAAGCCACCGCCGAAGGTGTCGACCGAGCACATCCACGCCCCGGTGATCAGCATCAAGGACCAGGTCCGCGTCCTCACCGCCCTCCTCAAAAGGCTCGGCCGGGCCAGCTTCCGCCAGCTCACCGCGAACGCCCAGGGCAGCTACGAGGTCGTCGCGTCGTTCCTGGCCCTGCTCGAGCTGTACCGGGAGGACGCCGTGTCCTTCGAGCAGGTCACCCCGCTCGGCGAGCTCTACGTGACATGGACCGGCCATCAGGACGCTGCTGATAGCGTCAATGAGCTAACCGAAAGCGACGACTGACAGAACACATGAGCACCGAACCCGAGGACACCCAGAACACCGAAGGCCCAGGCCTCCGACCAAGCCTGGAAGCGATCTTGCTGGTCGCCGACGAGCCGGTGCCGGTGGTCGTCCTGGCCCAGGTGCTCGAACGGCCCAGGAACGAGGTCACGGCCGAGCTGCGAGACCTCGCCGAGGACTACGCGGTCCAGGGCCGCGGCTTCGACCTGCGCGAGATCGCCGGCGGCTGGCGGTTCTACACCCGCGAGGACTGCGCGCCGCTGGTCGAGCGGTTCGTCAGCGACGGCCAGGAGGTCCGCCTCACCCAGGCCGCGCTGGAGACCCTGGCCGTGGTGGCCTACCGGCAGCCGGTCAGCCGGGCCCGGGTCTCGGCCGTCCGCGGGGTCAACTGCGACAGCGTGATGCGCACCCTGGTGCTGCGCGGCCTGGTGGAGGAAACGGGCACCGACGCCGAGACCGGTGCCATCTTGTACCGCACCACCGGGTACTTCCTGGAGCGGCTGGGCCTGGCCGGCCTGGAGGACCTGCCGGACCTCGCGCCGTTCCTGCCCGAGGACATCGAGGATATCGAGAATGAGAACGCCCGACCCTGACGACGAAGACGACGACTTCAACGGGTACGACGATGAGGACCGCGACAGCCTGACCGACGTTCCCGGCGGGGTCCGGCTGCAGAAGGTCCTGGCCGAGGCCGGGGTCGGCAGCCGCAGGCACTGCGAGGAGATGATCGGCGCGGGCCGGGTGGAGGTCGACGGGCAGACGGTCCGCCGGTTCGGCGCGCGGGTCGACCCCGATCACCAGGTGATCAGGGTCGACGGGAAGCGCATCCCGGCCAAGCCCGGACTGGTCTACCTGGCCTTCAACAAGCCGCCCAAGGTACTGACCGCCATGTCGGACCCCCGTGGCCGCAAGACCGTGACCGACTACCTCGGTGACCGGTCCGAGCGCCTGTTCCACATCGGCCGGCTGGACTACGACACCGAGGGCCTGATGCTGCTCACCAACGACGGCGAGCTCGCGCACCGCCTGGCCCACCCCAGCTTCGAGGTGGCCAAGACGTACCTGGCCGAGGTCACCGGCCCGGTGCCGAAGGACCTCGGCAGGCGCCTGCAGACCGGCGTCGAGCTGGACGACGGCGTCGCCGCCGCGGACCGGTTCCGGGTCGTGGACCGGTCCGGCAACCGCGCGCTGGTCGAGATCACCCTGCACGAGGGCCGCAAGCACATCGTCCGCCGGATGCTGGCCGCCACCGGGCACCCGGTGACCCGCCTGGTTCGCACCGACGTGGGCCCGATCCGGCTGGGCAACCTCAAGCCAGGCGCCTCGCGCGACCTGGCGACCAGGGAAATCGGCGAGCTCTACGCCGCGGTTGGCCTGTAGCCTGTGGCCTTGGAAGGAGCGGCCAGATGACGGTCAGGGCGGTGCGCGGCGCGGTGCAGATCGACACCGACGACCGCGACGCGATACTCGAGGGCACCACCGAGCTCGTCAACGAGGTCATGGCGCGCAACGAGCTCACCACCGACGACGTGATCAGCGTGCTGTTCACCGCGACGCCGGACCTGACCGCCGAGTTTCCCGCGCTGGCCGCGCGCAAGCTCGGCTTCCACGACGTGCCGCTGATCTGTGCCTCGGAGATCGCCGTGCCCGGGGCGATGCCCCGCGTCGTCCGGCTGATGGCGCACGTCGAGACCGACCGCCCGCGGTCCGCGATCCAGCACGTCTACCTGCGGGGCGCCGCTGCCCTGCGCCTGGACATCGCTCAGTGAGGGTAACCGTCCTCGGGACCGGGTTGATCGGCGCCTCGATCGCCCTGGCTCTGCGCGCGCACGACGCCACCGTCTGGCTCGCCGACGCCGACCCGGCAGCCGCAAGGCTCGCCGCCGACCTCGGCGCCGGGGAACTGCTGCCCGACGCAACGAACGACCCGGCCGACGTCGCCGTCATCGCCGTCCCCCCGGCCGCCGTGGCCGCCACCCTCGCGGAAGCGCAAACCAGAAACCTGGCGCGCTCCTACACCGACGTGGCCAGCGTCAAGCAGCTGCCCGTGGCCCAGGCCCGCGAGCGCGGCTGTGACCTGACCCGTTACGTCCCCGGCCACCCGCTGGCCGGCCGCGAGAAGCACGGACCGGCCGCGGCCCGCGCCGACCTGTTCCTCGGCCGCACCTGGGCTCTGTGCCCGCTGGCCGAGACCGCGGACGAGGCCATGGAAACGGTCACCGCCCTGGTCCGCGCGTGCGGCGCGGTCCCGGTCCGCACCGATCCGGTCGCGCACGACCGCTGGGTCGCGCTTATCTCGCACGCCCCGCACCTGGTCGCCGCGGCCATGGCGGCCCGCCTGGAAGAAGCCCCGGGCGAGGCCCTGGACCTGGCCGGGCAGGGGCTGCGTGACGTGACCCGGATCGCGGCCGGCGATGCGGCGCTGTGGACGCAGATCCTGTCCGCCAACGCCGCGCCGGTCGCCGAGGTGCTCGCCGCGGTGGCCGCTGACCTGGCCGAGGCCGCCCGTGTGCTGGCCGAGGACGACGACTCGGACAAGGCGGTCGCGGCGCTGCTCGACCGCGGCCAGGCGGGCGTGGCCCGGATCCCCGGCAAACACGGCGGCGCGGCCCGGGAGTTCGCCGTCGTCCAGGTGGTCATCCCCGACCAGCCCGGCGAGCTGGCCCGGCTGTTCGACGCGGCCGGCGCGGCCGGCGTCAACATCGAGGACGTGCGGATCGAGCACTCACCCGGCCTCCCGGTCGGTGTCGCGGAACTTTCCGTGCGCCCCGCCGAGGCGGCCGTGCTGCTCGATGCCCTGGAGGCAGGCGGCTGGCCGGTCCGCCGCTAGAGCGAACCGGCCCGCGCCGATTTTTTATGCCGAACGGAGCGTGGTGCGTGCCTCCGCGGGTCGTGCGTGCGCCGGGCGGTGCAGGTCCCAGGCGAAGAACCGGAACGAAACCACCAAGCCGGCGACCACCCAGCCGACCAGGAGGGCCAGGTCCGCGGTCACGTCGGCGGACGGCATCTGCAAGAACGTTGTCGCCCACGTGCATGCCGAGCACGGGGGGAAGCGCGGCTGCGCCAGCGGGAACCCGGTAGATGAGCTGCGGCCGGACGTGATCCTCATGGACCTGCGCATGCCCCGGGTCGACGGGGTGGAGGCGACCCGCAGGCTGCGGGCCAGCCACCCCGAGATCAAGGTGATCGTGCTGACTACGTACGCCGACGACCGTTCGGTCATCGAGGCCCTGCGGGCCGGCGCGCTCGGCTACCTGACCAAGGACGCCGGCGCGGACGAGATCCGGCAGGCCCTGCAGCGCGTCGCGAGCGGCCAGGCCTCCCTTGACCCTGCGGTGCAGCTGCATCTGGTAGAAGCGATCGCAACCACCAGCGCTGCTCCTGACACGTCCGCCACACCTGTGGCGGGGCTCCCTGATGGCCTTACGCCCCGCGAAGCAGAGGTACTGGGACTCATTGGGGCGGGCGTGTCGAATACCGAGATCGCGGCCCAGCTGTTCGTCAGCGAGGCCACGGTGAAGAGCCACGTCAACCACATGCTGCCCAAGATCGGCGCCCGCGACCGGGCGCAGGCGGTGGGCTACGCCTACCGGCACGGACTCGTCCCTCCCGGTCCCGTCCGCCGGTAGCATCGCACGAGTGAAGACTTCGGCGGACCTGGACGGCGATACCGGCGAGGAGAGCGAAACGGGCAGTACTAGTCTCGGGGGGAACGATCCCCCCCGGACCCCCCCTGCTGTTTTCCCTGGGGGGACCCATCCCCCCAGGCCCCCCTTGGGAAGGCAACCTTCCCCCCGGACCCCCTCGGTCCCCCCCGCACCCAAGCCAGGCTCGTCGTGGCGGTCGACGGTCCCTCAGGCGCAGGTAAGTCGAGCGCCTCCCGTGGCGCGGCGATCGCCCTGGGCGCGCGGTACCTGGACACCGGGTCCATGTACCGCGCCCTGACCTGGTGGCTGCTCGAGCGCGGGGTGGAGGTCAGCGACGCCGGCCTGGTCGGCGAGCTGGCCGCCGAACCGGTCATCGAGGTCGGCACCGACCCGCGCGCGCCGTGGACCCGGGTCAACGGCACGGACGTGTCCGCGGCGATCCGGACCCGCGAGGTGACCAGCGCGGTCAGTGCCGTCGCCGCGGTGCCGCGGGTCCGCGCGCACCTGATCGCGCAGCAGCGGGCCATCATCGCCAAGACGGACGGGATCGTGGCCGAGGGGCGCGACATCGGCACCGTGGTCGCGCCCGACGCCCCGGTCAAGGTGTTCCTCACCGCCGACAGCGCCGCCCGGGCCGATCGCCGGGCCGCCGAGACCAGCCGGTCGGCCGCCTCCACCCAGGTCGAGCAGGACCGCCGCGATCGCATGGACACCGCGCAGAGCGGCAAGGCCGACGACGCGGTGCACATCGATTCCACCCAGCTGGACCTGGACCAGGTGATCGACATCATCGTCCGGCTGGCCCGTGAGCGCGCCGGCGTGCCGCAGCCGCGCCAGCAGACCCGATAGCAAAGAGCAGACACCGATGACGAGCGAGCCTTCTTCCACTTCCGTGCCCGTTGCCGTGCCCGTGGTGGCCGTCGTGGGCCGGCCCAACGTGGGCAAGTCCACGCTGGTCAACCGCATCCTGGGCAGCCGACAGGCGGTCGTGGAAGATGTCCCGGGGGTGACCAGGGACCGGGTCGCCTACGACGCCCTCTGGCGGGGCCGGGCCTTCACCCTGGTGGACACCGGCGGCTGGGAGCCTTCGATCGAGGGCGGCGAGAGCCTGGCCGCGCGGGTCGCAGGCCAGGCCCGGGTGGCGGTGGACGCCGCGGACGCGGTCTTGTTCGTGGTCGACGCCACCGTCGGCGTCACCGACGCCGACGCCACGGTGGCCGCCGTGCTGCGCCGGTCCGGTAAGCCGGTCGTGGTCGCGGCCAACAAGGTCGACGACACCAAGGCCGAGCCGGAGGTCGCGGCGCTCTGGTCGCTGGGTCTCGGTGAGCCGGTGCCGGTCAGCGCGCTGCATGGGCGGGGGAGCGGCGACCTGCTCGACGTGATCCTCGACGCGCTGCCCGACGCGCCGAAGGAAGCCGACGAGGCCGAAGGCGGCCCACGCCGCGTCGCGCTCCTCGGCCGCCCGAACGTCGGCAAGTCCAGCCTGCTCAACAAGCTAGCCGGGCACGAACGCTCGCTTGTCGACCAGGTGGCGGGCACCACCCGGGATCCGGTCGACGAGCTCATCGAGCTGGGCGGCACGACGTGGCGCTTCGTGGACACGGCCGGCATCAGGCGCCGGTTCCGCGAGAACCAGGGTGCGGACTACTACGCGGCGCTGCGCACCGCCGGGGCGCTGGACCGGGCCGAGGTGGCCGTGGTCCTCATCGACGCGAGCGAGCCGCTCACCGAGCAGGACCTGCGAATCGTCTCGATGGTCATCGAGGCCGGCCGAGCCCTGGTCATCGCGTACAACAAGTGGGACCTGGTCGACGAGGAGCGTCAGCATTACCTGGACCGGGAGATCGACCGGCAGCTGCACACCGCCCGCTGGGCGCCGCGGGTCAACATCTCCGCTGCCACCGGGCGGCATACCGACCGGCTGGTGCCCGCGCTGGAGCAGGCGCTGGCCGGGTGGGAGACCCGGGTCCCGACCGGCAGGCTCAACGCCTGGCTGACCGGCCTGGTGGCGTCGACCCCGCCGCCGGTGCGCGGCGGTCGGCAGCCGAAGATCCTGTTCGCCACCCAGGCCGGGATCCGGCCGCCGCACTTCGTCCTGTTCGCTTCGGGGTTCCTCGAGGCGGCCTACCGGCGGTTCGTGGAGCGGCGGCTACGCGAGGAGTTCGGTTTCGAGGGCAGCCCTATCCAGGTCTCGGTGCGGGTCCGGGCCAAGCGGGAGAACCGCCCCGGCCGCCGTCCGGCCGCGCGCGCCCAGCGACGCCGCTAACGACGCGAAGGCGTCGCGAAGGCGTCGGCCGGCGGCTCAGGGGAGGGGCTGGCGTTCGCGTCGGTGACCGGTTTGGCGCCGGCCGTGAACCGGGTCAGGTCCTCGCCGTACAGCACCCGGCCGGGCATCGGATCCGCCGCCGTCAGCCGGGTGAGCGTAGCGGCCGGGAACGGTTCCGGGCTCGCCACCAGCACCAGGTTCCCGAACCTCCGGCCGCGCAGCACCGCCGCGTCGGCGATCAGGCCCACCTGCGGGAAGACCGCCTGCGCCGTCGCGACCTGCGCCCGGACGTGGGCCAGCGGCGCCCCGTCGGCCACGTTCGCGGCGAACACCCCGCCGCTCGATAGCGCCCGGCGCGCCGCCTGCATGAACTCAACCGTGGTCAGATGGGCCGGGGTCCGCCCCCCGGCGAACACGTCCGCGATCACCACGTCGAAGGAGCCGGCCCGCAGCCGCCCGAGTACCGCCCGGGCGTCTCCGATCCGGACCCGGACTCCGCGCAGCGGCAGCCTGCGCCGGACCAGGTCCGCCAGCGCGGCGTCGACCTCGACGGCCAGCTGTGACGCGCCCGGCCGGGTCGCCGCCACGTACCGGGCCAGGGTGAGGGCCCCGGCGCCCAAATGCAGCACGCGCAGCGGCTGCGCCGCCGGCGCCGCCGTGTCGATCACGTGGCCTAGCCGCCTGACGTACTCGAAATCCAGGTAGCCGGGGTCGTCCAGATCGACGTGCGACTGCGGGACGCCGTCGACCAGCAGCATCCACGCCGCCCGCCGGTCGGCATCCCGCAACAGCTCGGCGCGGCCGAGGGCCCCCTCGACACTGTCGGCCGGCGCCGGTGCCGCCCGCCTCCCGGACGCTCGGGTCATAGCGTCAGTATGGTGGTAGGTACGTTTCACGCCCCAGGGAGGTCCGCATGGCTGTCGAGCAATCCGGAGCCGAGGCTACGCCCCAGGATGACGCGCCGCCGGGACCCGAGGGAAAGACCAAGGACACCGAATCCGACCTCGACGACCTGAAGCGCAGGTTCCGCGAGGCACTCGACCGCAAGCGTGACGCCCACGCCAGCGCCGAGGGGGCGCAGGACACCGGCCGGGTGCAAGGCGCGCACGGCCCCGCCGTCAGCCGCCGCTCGTTCCGCCGCAAGAGCGGCGGCTAGCGCTGCTCGCTCCGCCGCATGCCCGGCCGCTTACGCTGCTCGCTCCGCCGCATGCCCGGCCGCTAATGCTGCTCAGCCCCCGGTAGCCACCGGCACCGCGCGAAACCAGCTGCGGTCCTCGGTCAGGTAGCGGTCCAGCCGCAGTTCCGTCGCGCCGAGCGCGGCGGCCAGCTCGACGTCATCCAGCCGCTTGGTGGTGAACGTCTGCGTCCAGCACCGGTCGCCGACCACGTACTCGACGGTCGCCGAGACCAGGTCCGGAGCCGGCCGGGAGACGTCGCGCAGCCGGTAGATCACCCCGTCCCGGGTCACCTCGCTGTCTTCCGCGCCAGCGAACCATTCCGGGCTGTGCTGCTGGACGATCACGCACCCGTCGTCGGCGACGTGCCGCCGGCAGGCGTCCAGGAAGATGCTCCTGGTCTCGTCCTCCGCGTTGATCAGGTGCGAGGCCAGCAGCACCGCGCCGAACCGCCGCCCGAGGTCCAGATCCTGGATCCGCGCGCACACCGTCTCGGCCCCCCGGACATGCGCCAGCATGGCCGGCGACTCGTCGACCGCCACCACCGGGTGCCCCAGCGCGACCAGCGGATGAGTGACCCGTCCCGCCCCGCAGCCGAGTTCAAGGATGGACGCTCCCGCCCCGGCCGCCTCGTGCACGATGCCCGGTTCCCCGAAGTCCGGCATCAGCGCGTAAAAGTCCACCGCGCACCCGTCCGGCGTAATGACCCCCGGCCCCGACCCAAACGGCTGTCCCACAGAACTCATCCCCCCATTCTGCCCAACACCCGCCATCCCCGACCGTCCCCCGCCCCCGCTTCCCCCTCCGCACCGCTCCCAAACTCCCCGCGATCGTGGTTGATTCGGGCTTCGTGGTTGATTGCTGGTGCTGGGGTACCAGTGATCCACCGCCAAGCCCCAATCCACCGCCAAAACGAGGCGGATGGTGTGCACGGGGCCAGCGATATCAGGCTCGATGTGGAGGCAAGATCGGCAGCAAAAAGAGCCAGCCGAGGGTGACAGGCCGGCTCGCGGGGGGGAGAACCCGGTCGGGTGGGACCGGTCGGGTGGGACCGGTCGGGCCGGGGGCGGCCGCGGGACCGTCGGGTGGGACCGGTCAGGCCGGAGCGGCCGCGGGGGGTGTCGCCGCGGCCCAGAGGTGCGTCGGCCGGGCCCGGTAGGGCTCGGTGTCTGGGAGGAAGGTATCGGGCTGCGCGGGAACGTCGGAGGCCGGGCCGGGCTGCCCGGGGGGCCGCTGTGGTTCGTAGGTGGCCGGCAGGTGGAACCAGACCGTGGTGCCGGCCTGGTCGCGCAGATAACCCCACTGGGCGGCTAGGTGCTGCACCAGGAACAGCCCGTGTCCCTCGGCCGCGTACAGGTCGCCCTTGACCACCGGGGGTCCCGCCGAGCCATCGTCGATGATCTCGACCAGCACACCACGCGAGACGCCGATCACCACGATGGTGACGGTTCCGCCGTCGACACCCGACTTGGAGTGCTGGATGGCGTTGGTGACGATTTCCGACGTTAGCAATGTCGCCTCGTCAGCGTCCGCGCCGACCTGGTTCGTGCCGAGCGTGCGGGCCACGAACGCCCTGGCCAGGCCGACCTGATCGGGGCGGCCCGGGATGTTCAGGGAACCGAGCACCATGGCGCGCGAGTTTCCCGCGGCACCCCGCGCTCCGATGCTGCGAGCTCCGGTACCCCGCGTCCGCGCGGGCCTCGGGTCTTCCGGCCCCCGGTCGGCCCCCGACCGCGGATGTCGGGAATTGTCAGCGGGCGTTTCCATATCGAGTGCCTCCCACTATCGTCGAGATGGTCTCACCGGTGCGCGACCAGGGGTCGTGAAGTTCCGCCCGCTCCGAGCGCCGCGCCAGTAACACTTGCCACCGCGGTACGCATAGTCGCCACTTACCACCCAAATCAACATCGGACGCGCAAACTGGCGGGGGATGCCGGTGAGGTCTTCCCGTATGTCGGCGAATCGCCGGGAAATACGAATGAAGGCCTCTACCTGGCCCGCCGCCTTTGCTTGCTAAATTGTCCCAATTTGTACCTTTCAACTGGCCGTCTGGCCTAGCGTCAAACCGATGATGAGGCCGAGGGCGCCTAGCACGCAAGTGCGTAGGACAAATTTAGTAGATGAAATCCTAGATGGGATTTCAAACTTGCTGTTGGTGCTGTATGTTACTGGTTGTCACAGACGATATGGAGTGTTCTGCGTACGCTCCGACGCAGGTGAGGCGGACCGGTCATTCGCATCGTCCCAGCCTTGGGGCTAGCTCGATGGCGCGGATGGGGAGGTGAGTTCCGATGCCCCTTGGTCCCACGGTTCGTAGGCGGAGGCTCGGTGCCGAGCTCCGCCGCCTTCGCGAAGGGCACTCGCTCAAGCTCGAGGAAGTAGCGGAGGAGCTCAGCCTGGCTCCCTCCACCTTGTCCCGCATCGAGACCGGCAAGGCGCCGACCAAGTCCGCGTACCTGATGGCGATGCTCGACATGTATAAGGTCGACGACCCGGGCGCGCGCAAGGTGCTCATCGATATGGCGCGCGAGGGCCACCGCAAGGGCTGGTGGTCCATCTACGACGACGTCCTGCCCAGCGGCTTCGACATCTACGTCGGTCTGGAGGCTGACGCCAGCGGGCTGCGCAGCTACGAGACTGACGTAGTGCACGGGCTGCTGCAGACCACCGAGTATGCCGTGGCCGTCCTACGTGAACTGCGGCCGCGGGACAGCCAGGAACAGATCACGCGGGTGGTAGACCTGCGGATGCAGCGGCAGCGGCTGCTGGACCAGGACCCGTCGCTTGACCTGTGGCTCATCCTCGACGAGGGCGCGATAAGGCGCAACATCGGCGGAGCCATGGTCATGCGGCCTCAGCTCGAGCACCTGATCCAGGCCAGCCGATGGTCCAACGTGACCCTGCAGATTCTCGGCTTCGAATCGGGCGCGCACGCGGGACTGGTCGGACCGTTTTCCATTCTCGAGTTCCCCGAGCGCGGTGACTCCGACGTCGCCTACACCGAATCCGTGGGCGGCATGATCTACCTGGAGAAAGAGCGGGAGGTCCGGACCTGCGCCGAGGCCTTTGACCGGATGCGCGCGGCGGCGCTTTCCCCGACCGCTTCAGTCGAGCTGATTCAGCAGGTACTGGAAGAGCTCGCCTGACCAGCACGTCTATTGAGAGATGCCGCACAATCAACCGAAAGGAGAGGGCGGATGGATACCGACCTCGACGGTCTGCGCTGGTTTAAGAGCAGCGCAAGCAGCGCAGCTGGCTGCGTGGAAATAGCGCACCTTCCTGGAGGAGGTGTGGCGGTACGCGATTCCAAGGACCGCGGCAAGACCCCGCACGTGTTCAACCAGCACGAGTGGGAGTGCTTCCTCATCGGCGCCAAGAACGGGGAGTTCGACCTTCCCGTCGCCTGAACGCCCGCCTCGGGGCGTTCTCGGTTCGGGGGCCTTCGGGGCGGTTCCAGCCAGTGCCGCGGACATAGCGCTGGGGGGAGGGCGGTGGCCCGTCCGGGCCGCCGCCCTCCGCATGTCCGCGGCCGGGAAAGGACAACCCCGAGGCCGGGACATAAACTGGTCCGCGCAAGCGGGCGCTACAGCTATTTCTCCAGATCGTCGATGATCGCGGTCACGATGCCCGATGTGCGGTTGGGCTTCGCGGCCACGATGCTCAGCCGTTCCATGGCCAGCAAATATCGGTCGACCTCAGATTTCTTGTCGAAGTAGAGCGCGCTGGTGAGGTGTTCCAGGTAAGCCACGTCCGGCAGGTCCGGCTCGGCGAACCGCAGGATGGTGAATCCGCTGGGGACAGCATGGCCGCCCATCCCGGCCGGGATGATCTGTAGGGTGAAGTTCGGCCGGTGGCTCAGGCTCAGCAGGTAGCCGAGCTGATCGCGCAGGATCTCCTTGCTGCCGACCGGTCGCCGCAGCGCGGTCTCCTCGATAATGGCCCAGAGCTTGAGCCGTCCCTCGGAGAACCGGCGCTGCCGTTCCTTGCGCAGGATTACGTGCCGCTCGGCTTCGCCGAGGGGGATGTCGCAGACGGCCAGGACGGCGGCCGTATAGGTTGGGATCTGCAGCAGGCCCGGGACGAACTGCGGCTCGTAGACACGGATGGACGTCGCCGCCTCTTCCATCCCGACGTAGGACTGGAACCAGTCGGGCAGGATGTCGTTGAACCGGTGCCACCAGCCCGGGCGGTTGGCCTGCTCGGCCAGGGTCAGCAGCTGCTCTCGCTCGACGGGGCCGACGCCGTAGAAGGTGAGCAGGTCGAGCACGTCGATCTCGCGGATGGCGTTGCGGCCCAGCTCGATGCGGCTGATCTTGGACTCCGATCCGCGGATCGCCTTGGCCGCGGCCTGCGCGCTGATCCCCCGGCTCTCCCGGAGCCTCCGCAGCTGGGTGCCCAGCAGGATGCGCAGCACAGTTGGCCCTTCCGTTGCCTCTGGCATACCGCCTCCCCGGTCGCCTTGCCGCGGAATTGTAGTACGCAATTGCGTGGCAAGGTGTTGCCATCTCGATGTTCGATAAACGAGATGTTATCCCACATGGGATTGCACGCCACCCCCCAATATCGACTGTCCAGCCCGGCTAAGCAGGACACTTCTGTCTGGCTAAAGGTCTTTGCCAGGCCTACGCTTGAGGCGGCTCGTGACCGTTCTTCAGGTGGCCGGGCAGGCTGGTGCTCACCCGATCTGCACCCGGGCGGTTATGCGGTCCGGCATCCCCGGATGCCCCATAACCCCCAATGTCCCAAGACCCGAGAACACCCAAAACGCCCGGTCGTGGCCGGTTTTCGCGGACGGGGGCAGGCGCGGCCGGGCGGATCAGCGGCCCGGCTTTGACTCGCGTAAAAACACATAGAAACGACGCGTAGAACAACGAGAGGAAACTCCCGCTGATGAGCGGCGATGGTCCAAAGGGGCCGAACCCCCGAGGAGCCACCAGACCGCGACGACTGGCGGATCGCGTTCCGGCCAGACATTCCGAGTTCAGCGCGAATTTACGACTATTTCCTGGGCGGCAAAGACAATTATCCCGCGGACCGGGATGCGGCCGATCAGATCACCGCGTACCTGCCGAATATACGCGAAGCCGCCCAGATCAACCGCGCCCTGGCCTCCTGGCCGACCCTGAACTGCGGCGTCTGGTCGACTTTGACGAACCGGGCGAACAGGGTGCCGGCCCGGCCCGGCGACTGTCACTACCACGCGCTCGTGTCCCGTAGGCCGTAGTTGCGTAGGGCGGGCGGATAACTACGGTCCGTTCCGTCGTAGTAAAGGTCTTACCGCGCCCGGGCATAGGCGGGCGGGAATCCATAAAATAGGCCCATGCACTATAGGCCGCTCGGCGGATCAGGGCTTGTGGTATCGGTGGCCGGGCTCGGCTGTAACAACTTCGGCGGCCGCCTGGACCTCGACGGGACGCGCGCGGTGGTCGACGCGGCCATCGACGCCGGCATCACCCTGTTCGACACGTCCGACACGTACGGCGGAGGCGGCGGGTCCGAGCGCGCGCTCGGGGAGGTCCTCGGCCGTCGCCGGGACCAGATCGTCCTGGCCACTAAGTTCGGCCATCAGGGCGCTGACATGGGCTACGGGCCGGCCGCGGGGGCCAAGGGCGGCCGGGCCTACATCCGGCGGGCCGTGACCGAGTCGCTGCGGCGGTTGCGCACCGACTACATCGACCTGTACCAGCTGCATACGCCGGATCCGGTGACCCCGGTCGAGGAGACCATCGCGGCCCTGCATGAGCTGGTCGCCGAGGGCAAGGTCCGGTACCTGGGCCACTCCAACTTCTCCGGCTGGCAGCTCGCCGACGCCGCGCACCTGGCCACGATTGGCCGCCTCACCCCGTTCATCTCCGCCCAGAATCACTGGTCGCTGCTCGAGCGTGCGGCCGAGGCCGAGGTCGTGCCCGCGGCCCGGCACTTCGGCGTGGGCGTGCTGCCCTACTTCCCGCTGGCCAACGGGCTGCTGACCGGCAAGGTCCGGCGCGGCCAGCCGGTTCCGGCCGGAAGCAGGCTGGCCAGCCGCGCGGGCTACGTCACCGAGCAGAAGCTGGCCAAGGTCGAGGCGCTGATCGCCTGGGCCCAGGAGCACGGCGTCACGGTTCTGGAAGTGGCCATCGGCGCTCTCGCCGCCCAACCGGGCTGTTCGTCGGTGATCGCGGGGGCGATGACCCCCGAGCAGGTGAAGGCGAACGCGACGGCGTCGGAGTGGATCCCGTCCGCGGTCGAGCTGGCCGAGATCGACCAGATCGTCCCGCCCCCGCCCGCCCGTTAGGCGGCGGGAGCGGCCGCCTCAGCCGCCGGCCACCGCCAGTTGGTACAGGGCCGCGACGTTCGCGCCGAACATAGACGAATACGAGACCTGCGGGGTAAGGCCGCCCTGTTCGTAGCCGCCGATGACCCCGATCACCGTGCCTTGCCCGGTCAGCGGGTTAACACTGGCCAGGAACGGCCCGCCGCTGGTGCCGTCGGTGTAGCCGCCGCAGTCGAACTCGAGCTGCTCCGACATCGGCTCCCGGGTCCAGTTCCGGCAGACAATCGGCTCGTTGCCGGAGTCCGGGTAACCGATGACCTCGACCAGCTGCCGGGGCGGCGTGCCGGTCTTAAGTGCCTCTGCTCCGGTCACGTCCTCGATCGGCACGATCGAGCCGGGCTGGCTCACGCGCAGGAAAGCCACGTCGTCGTCCGGATCGGAGGAGGACTTCCACGACCGGTCCGCGTAGGTCTTGGTCACGGTCCAGATTCCGTACGGCGCCGCGCCGCGGTCGTAGCCCGGCACGAAGACGATGCCGGAGGTGCCGCTCACGCAGTGCGCGGCGGTGATGACCAGGTCGCCGTGCGGGCTGCTGATCACGCTCGCGGTACAGAAGTGAGGACCGAGCTTGCCCTTGGACATGGTGAACAGGGCGCCGACCGCCGGGGTCCCGGCGAAATCCCGCCCGCTCTGCGAGGTCGATGTCAGGTGCCGTACCGCCCGGGCGAAACTGGAGGCGATGTCGCCAGCGGCTCCTTCGGCCGGGGTCACCGTGACCACCACGCCCACGGTCAGCGCGGTGATGAGCGCGGCCGCGGCCGGCCTCCGGGGGAACCAGCGAGCCCGCTTGCGCGGGCCGCTATCGTCCCCTGGCAGGGGATCCTCGCCGCCGCCGACGGCTGGGTGCCGCCCCGCTCGCAACCGCACCTGCTTCCGTCACCTGCCTCGCTATGTCACAAATTCTGCGGTTTCGGACCTAGGTTGATACCTAATTGTGATGGACAGAGTGCGACAGTACCAGAGGTAAAACTGCAAAGTCGTTCAGAAGCCGCCTGATCGAGCTGGGGATTCCCTGAGAGCAGCCTGCGGGGTCATCCCGGGTGAGGAGCCTGCGGCGTCATCTCGGGTCGGGACGGTCGATGTTCCAGTGACGGCTGGACCAGGAACTGCTGCTGAGCGACCTTGGCCATCAGGTTCGACGACCTGACCGCGGAGAACGTGGCCACGGCGAGGATCAGCGTGCCCCAGGGCATGGCCAGGCTGGCGATCGTGCTCCACGCGCTAGCGCTCATCGGTACCTGCCTGCGGGCGGACCGCGCTTCGGTAGGCCCCGGGGGTGATCCCGTAGTAGCGCCGGAACCAGCGGGTCAGGTGGGCCTGGTCGGCGAAGCCGGCCTCGGCCGCGGCCACCGCCGGCGGCACGCCCCGGGACAGCAGCCTGCGCGCGGCGCGCACCCGCAACTGCCGCTGGTAGTCGCTGGGCGCGAGTGCACCAGCGGGCGCTGGCTCGCGGGATGCCGATGGCCATCTACACCATGGACATGTTCGAGACCGGCCACGACGACGACAACCGGGCCGTGGTTCGCGCTGTCGTCGCGGCTGACCTGCGGTTCGCCGGGCTGGCGCCGTACGGGCCGCGCAACGCCGTGGACAAGATACTCAAGGGGACTACGCTGCACCCATGATCGCAGCCTTGTACCGGCAAACCGGACCGGCGGCCGACGTACTGCAGGTCGAGGAGGTCGAGCGGCCGCAGCCGGGGCCGGGGGAGGTCTTGGTCCGGGTGCGCGCCTCGGGCGTCAACCCCACCGACTACAAGTCCCGCGCGGGGCTGACGCCCCGGCCCATCGACGGCTTCCAGGTCCCGCACATGGACGGCGCGGGCATCATCGAGGGGGTCGGCCCGGGGGTCAACCCGGGGCGCGTGGGCGAGCGGGTGTGGCTGTGGCTCGCGGCTGCCGGCCGGCGTTGGGGGACCGCGGCCGAGTGGACCGTGGTGCCGGATCGCCAGGCCGTGCCGCTGCCCGACGGCGCCTCGTTTGACCTGGGTGCCTGCCTCGGCGTGCCGGCCATGACCGCCCACTACTGCCTGTTCTCGGACGGGCCGGTGACCGGTCAGACCGTACTGGTGGCCGGAGGTGCCGGAGCGGTAGGTCACTTCGCCATTGAATTGGCCAAACGGGCCGGGGCTCGAGTGATCGCGACCGTCAGCAGCTCCGAGAAGGCGGCGCTGGCCGAGAAGGCGGGCGCGGATCTGGTCGTGAACTACCGCGCCGCGGACGCGGTCCAGGAGATTCGCGCGTTCGCCCCGGCCGTCGACCGGGTGATCGAGGTGGCGCTCGGCGCCAACCTCGCGCTCGACCTGGCCGTGGCCCGGGCCGGGACCACGATCGTGACCTATGCGGCCGAGGCCGCCGACCCGGTGCTGCCCGTCCGGGCCTGCATGAGCGCCAACGTCATACTCAGGTTCATCCTGGTGTACGGCGTGCCGACGACCGCGCTGGACCAAGCGGCCGCGGACATCACGGCCGCACTCGCCGCCGACGACCTCACCGTCTTGCCCGTGCACAGGTTCACGCTGGCCGATATCGTGGCCGCGCACCAGGCCGCCGAAGCCGGCCCGGTGGGCAAGATCATCGTCATACCCTGAGCAGAGTCAGACCCCCGAGCAGGCGAGCCGGCGCGCGGGCGGGGTCGCGAGTCGGCCGATCCTGGCCCGGTGGGCCCGCGCCTATTTCTTGGGGAAGACCCCCGTGTTCCTGGTCCCGCCGTAGAAGACCTGCGTGCCGACGCGGTCGAGCTGGCCGCGCCCCTCGCACCTGCGGCAGCGCCGGTATGAGCCGGAGAAGATGGCGCCGTAGTGCCTGCCGCTCATGTTGCATCGGGGGCACTTGCGGAGCGGGTGAATGCGCAGCGACACCAGGTAGCCGACCGCGATTATGACAATAACGAGGACCAGCATCGTCGAGCTCCTATTCTGCCCGCGCGGAAACTGCCCGTAGCCCCGTGCCGTCGCACGGCCGGGCCTGCCACCCAGCGCGAGTTGACCACCGCCGTCGGCGCCCGGGGGCCGAGAATCACCCCTAGTGCCGACTCACTAGCACAGAGTAAACTATCCTGGATGAGTATGTGAAGGATTTTGTCACGGTAGTTCGCACGATGAGCGCACTTACCTTATTTTGACAGTGTCATCAGCGATGTCAGCGATACGCGCTGATGCCCAGCTTCACCGCCAGCCCGAGCCCGCACAGGCTGACGAACACGCGGAATACCCCGGCCGGGACCCGGCGGGCGATCTTGGGCCCGATCCACCCGCCGATCAGGAAGCCCGCCGCGAGCGGGAGCACGAGCTTCCACCGCACATCGCCGAACAGCGCGAAGCAGACCGCGGCCAGGGCGTTTGCCGTCCCGGACACCGCGTTCTTGATCGCGTTGACCCGGACCAGCGGCTCGCGGATCATGGCGCTGAGCACCACGAGCAGCAGGACCCCCGCGGCCGCTCCGAAGTACCCGACGTACATGGCGACCGCGAAGAGCGCCGCGCCCAAGGCCAGGCGGTGCGCGGTGTCCAGGACCGCAGGCGGCGTGAGCAGGCTGATCCTGGGCTGGACGAGCAGTACCAGCGACGCGCCGCCGATCAGAACCGGAACCACCACGGTGAACGCGCTCGCCGGGGTCAGCAACAGGACCGCCGCCCCGGCTGCGCCACCGAGCGCGGTGATGGCGCCCAGCCGGAGCACCCGCCGGCCCTGGCCGGCCAGTTCCGGTTTGGACGCGGCCACCGAGCTGGCCCCGGCGAACACGAGCGATACCGTGTTGGTCATGTTGGCCGCCACCGGTGGCACTCCCAGCGCGAGCAGCGCCGGATAGGTCACCACCGAGGCGATGGCCGCCACCGTGCTGAAGATACCGCCCGCCGTCCCGGCGGCCAGCAGCACGAGCGCCTCGGAGAATCTCATCCGAAGCAAGGATGACGCACTCCCGGTCGGTCCCGCACCGGAGCAGCCCCTCGGGACGTGTGATCCGCATCGCACGACTAGCATCGCGTCATGTCCGAAGCACCGAAGCTCGATACGCGGCACGCCCACTCCGCACGCGTCTACAACTACTGGTTGGGCGGCAAGGACAACTTCGCTGCGGACCGGGAAGCCGCTGAGCAGGCAATCGCCGCCAACCCGGGGATCGTGGCCGACGTGCGGGCGAATCGGGAGTTCCTGGTCCGCGCGGTGCGGTACCTGGCCGCCGAGTGCGGCGTCCGCCAGTTCCTGGACATCGGAGCCGGGCTGCCTACAGCGAACAACACCCATGAGGTGGCGCAGGCCGTGGCCCCGGAGGCGCGGATTGTCTACGTCGACAACGACCCGATGGTGCTGGTGCACGCCCAGGCCCTGCTGAGCAGCAGCCCAGAAGGCCGCACTGCGTACGTCGAGTCCGATCTGCGCGACACCTCGGCCATCATCAGGGAAGCGTCGCGCACCCTGGACTTCGGCGCGCCGGTCGCGCTCATGCTGCTGATCATCGTGCACCTGATCCCTGACCAGGACGATCCGTACGGCATCGTGGCCACGCTGGTGGACGCCTTGCCGGGCGGCAGCTACCTGGTGCTCGCCCACCCGGCCAGTGACGTCCGGGCGGCGAGCATGGCGGAGATGACCAAGCGGGTGAACGAGCGGATGAGCGGCCCCCGGGCGACCATGCGCGACCGGGCCGCGATCACCCGCTTCTTCGACGGGCTCGAGCTGGCCGAACCCGGCGTGGTCCAGCCCCAGCAGTGGCGGCCCGATCCGGTCGTGATCGGCCCGGACCAGGTCACCGCCTGGTGCGGAGTCGCCCGCAAGGAGTAGCCATGGCCGATCGCAGCTGGCCCGAGGACCGGGACGACTGGATGGCCGCCAGCGGTGCCCGCTGTGCGCCGCGGTGGGCCACCTCCGCGCCCTGCTCTGGGAATGGCCCGCTGCAGCTGGGCTGCCGGTCGCCCCTGAGCTCGGCCACCTCAGGTGGGCCTGTTCGTGCGCCGGGGAGCGGAGCGCAACGTGCCCAGCCTGATCCGGGCCAGGATCCAGATCGCCTCCGCCCCGTCTCGCCAGGTGATTTTCTTGCCCGCTTCGCGGCTGCGGGCCCGGTAGGTGACCGGCACCTCGAACGGGCGGATGCGGCGCGCCAGCAGCTTGCCGGTGATCTCGGCTTCCATGCCGAAGCCCTCGGAGGTGATGCGCAGGCTGCGCAGCAGATCCAGGGGCATGAGCTTGAAGCAGGTTTCCAGGTCGGCGATGTACGCGTTGAACAGCACGTTCGCGAAGGTGGTCACGCCCTTGTTGCCCATGACGTACCAGAACGAATACGCGGCATGGCTGCCGAAGCTCCGGCTGCCGTAGACCACCTCAGCCTCGCCGGTCAGCACCGGTTCGAGCAGCTTGGGGATCTCTTCCGGCTGGTATTCCAGGTCCGCGTCCAGCGGCACCATGTAGTCACCGGTCGCCGCGCCGACCGCGGTGCGGATCGCGGCGCCCTTGCCCCGGTTCGCCGGGTGGCGCAGCTTGACCAGCCGCTCGTCGTGAATGCCGCCGAGGATCTCGGCGGTGCCGTCGGTGCTCGCGTCATCGACGATCACCACCTCGACCGGGCAGGGAAAGTCCACGTCCAGGACCCGCTTGACCGCGGCCTGCACGGTCTTGGCCTCGTTGTACACGGGCATCAGGATGGACAGCCTCACCGCGCTGCTCATCCGGCACGCTCCCGGAACCACTCGATCGTGCGGGCCAGGCCTTCGGGCAGGCTGACCTCGGGCTTCCAGCCCAGGACCTCGCGGGCCAGGTCGATCCGCGGCTGCCGCACCATCGGATCGTCCTGCGGGCGCGGGATGAAGGTGATCGGCGACTGCGAACCGGTCACGCGCCGGATCATCTCCGCCAGTTCCAGGACCGGTAGCTCGCCCGGATTCCCGATGTTCATCGGGCCGGGGTGTGGTGAGCGCAGCAACATCAAGATGCCCTCGACGAGGTCGCTGACGTAGCACACCGAGCGGGTCTGGCTGCCGTCGCCGGACACAGTGATCGGCTCGCTCGCCAGCGCCTGGCGGATGAACGTGGGAATGGCCCGTCCGTCGTTCGGGCGCATCCGCGGACCATAGGTGTTGAAGATCCGGACGATCTTCGTGTCCACATCGTGGGTGTTCCTGTAGGCCACGGTCAGTGCCTCGGAGAAGCGTTTCGCCTCGTCGTAGACGCCGCGCGGGCCGACCGGGTTCACGTTGCCCCAGTAGTCCTCGCCCTGCGGGTGGACCAGCGGATCGCCGTAGACCTCGGAGGTGGAGGCAAGCAGGAAGCGCGCGCCTTTCTCCCGCGCCAGCCCCAGCGCGTGGATGGTCCCGATCGAGCCGACCTTGAGCGTCTCGATCGGCAGCTCGAGGTAGTCGAGCGGGCTCGCGGGGGAGGCGAAGTGGAGCACGGCGTCCACCGGTCCGCCCACGTACAGGTACTCGGTCACGTCGTAGCGCATCAGCCGGAACCGGGGGTTCTCGATCAGGTGCGCCACGTTGGCCGGGGTACCGGTGCAGAAGTTATCCAGGCATATCACCGAGCAGCCGTCGGCCAGCAACCGTTCGGAAAGGTGCGAGCCGAGGAATCCGGCTCCCCCGGTGATGACGATCGTCTCCAGGCCAGACATACACATCCCCTTCCCTCCGTAAAGGAGTTAACCTACCGGGCGGAGCGTGCAGCACGGGGTGTCGCCACACAAGCATGTCGCCGACGGCGATCGCGGGCGGGCCGAACTCGGCGGCCAGGTAGCGCGCGAGCCGTGTGCCCGCCGTGGTTACGGCGACGATCGCGGCTGGCTGCCAGTAGGCGAGGTCGGCGCGCAACTGCGTCTTGGACGGCGCGGACCCGCCCGGCAGCCCGAGGTAGAGCGCCTCGAGGTACTCCGCGGTCGGGCGCCGGTTGTCGACATAGCTCGTGGCCTGCCCGTCGGGCGCGGGCTCGATGAAGTCGCCTCCGCCGACCATCGAGACGGGCTCGCCGGTCTCGGCCTGCCAGCGCATGCCGAACCTGAGGTCCGGGATCAGCAGTACGTGGTCAGCGGGGGCGAGCCGGAGCCGGGCAAAGGCTGCCTGCCAGCCGGCCGGCAGCGGGCTGACGCCGGTGACCGGCACCGGCCGGGGAATCAGGGGCAGGATGGCCAGCACCGCGACCGCGGTGGCCAGCAGCCCGATCAGCCGGGGCCGCCCGACCCGCAGCCCCAGCCCCAGGGCCCGGTCCAGGGCGAAGGCGAGCAGGGCCCCCGCCGCCCCGTCCGCGAGGATGGACAACCGATCCGGGAGCAGATCGGCTAGCAGCGGGAGGTGCTGCAGCCAGTGCCACGGGAGGAAGACGGCCGGGTAGTGCCATCCGCCGGCCGTCTCGCTGACCGCGCCCAGGGAGAACAGTTCGAGCAGCGCGAACGTCACCGCGGCCAGCCGGACCCGCGGATCCCGCCAGAAGCAGACCGCGGCCACGGCCAGCACGATCAGCAGCGGCCAGCCCAGGTAGGCCAGGTACTCCGGCAGTGGCTCGGGATAGTCGGCGGCCGCCGCCGCGCTGGCGCTGGTGTGGAACAGCAGCGCGCCGGACGGAGTCACGAACGCATACGGGTAGTTATGGAACTCGCTGACCAGCCACGGGCTGCCGTGCGAGGCGAGCGGCCCGCGGAACTGCACCCACAGCGCGTACCCGCAGGTCAGCACGAACGTCGCGATCGCGGCGCCTAGGCCGCCCAGGATGGCCCAGGCCCGGGTCCTGACCGCCGCGAGGGTGGCGCGCGGGTGGCCGAGGATCAGCACCACGACCATCACCGCCGCCGCCACCGCCGTATCGGCCAGCAGTTCCTCCCCGGTGAACAGCTGGGCGGCGATCAGCAGGCCGAGCGACAGCCCGGCCAGCAGAGCGCGGCCGCGGCCGGTGAGGATGCCCAGCAGCGCGTCGATGATCAGCGGCGGCAGCACGGCGAACTGCAAGTGGAAATGGCCGATGCTGGCGGACAGCAGGGCAGGGGAGAACCCGTATACCGCGCCGCCCAGGCCCGCCGCGAGCAGGCTGGCTCCCCAGCGCCGTAGCACCCAGAACAGGCTGGCCGCGGAGCCGGCGAAGCCTACCGTCAGCAGGATGGTCAGGCTGGTCTGCGGCCCGGCCAGCAGCGTCACCGGAGCCAGCAGCACCCCGGGGAGCAGGACCGACGTGTTCCACATCAGGTTGATGCCCTGCGGCGCGTTCAGGCCGGTGGTGACCAGGGCCGGGAGCCTGCCGTGTGAGACCGCCGTGGCGCTGTCGCGCATGAACCAGGCGAACAGGTTGGTGTCCCCGGGGTTGCCGGCCACCATTCGTCCCGCGGGATCGGCCCACAACCGCCAGGTCAATACCAAGGAAGCCAGCAGGTACAGGCCCACGACCAGCCAGGGGGCCCAGCGCGCGACGCGGCGGCCGGGTGCGGGCGCGAGCGGGGCCGACTCGTCCGGGGGGGACTGACCGTGCTCGCTCGTTACGCTGCTCACTCCGCCCAAGCCTAGGGGCACGGCGGACGGGATGGGCCGAATGCGGCAGGCTTCCGCCGGGCAGCCTCACCATCCGCGGCGGGCCGGGACGCAACGGTATTTTGATCTCAAATGATTTGACATGTTCTTCATCGAGACGATCAGTCAGTTCAGCGAGCTGACCAGGAAGGAGCGCGGCCGGTGACGCGAGGATGTCAACGAAAGTTGACAGTGAGCCTTCGTCAACATAGGTTGACGTCATGACGGTCACATCGGGGAGTGGCGCATCGGGGTACGCGATTCGCACCGAGGACCTGCGCAAGACTTACAAGTCGTCCCGCGGGGACGTGCCCGCCGTGCGCGGCATCGACCTGTCGGTCGGCTCCGGCCAGTTCTTCGGCCTGCTCGGGCCGAACGGGGCCGGCAAGTCCACCACGATCGGCATGCTGACCACGCTGATCCTGCCCACCGGCGGCCGGGCCTGGGTGTCCGGCCTGGACGTGGTGGCCGACCCGGTCGGGGTCAAGCGCCGGATCGGCGTGGTCACCCAGAACAACACGCTCGACATGCAGCTGACCGTGGCCGAGAACCTGGAGTTCCGCAGCCGGTTCTTCGGCCTGAGCCTGCGCGAGGCCTCGCGCCGCGCCGCGCAGCTGCTCGAGGTGTTCGGGCTGGCCGACCGGCGCAAGGCGATGTCCACCGACCTGTCCGGCGGGCAGGCCAGGCGGCTGCTCATCGCCCGGGCCCTGGTGCACCGGCCGGACGTGCTGTTCCTCGACGAGCCGACCGCCGGCCTGGACCCGCAGACCCGGGTCAACCTGTGGGACATCCTGCGGGTGCTGCACGCCGAGGGGCAGACCATCCTGCTGACCACGCACTACATGGAGGAAGCCGAAGCGCTGTGCGAGCAGATCGCGGTCATCGACCACGGCGAGGTGCTCGCGTCGGGGACCGTGAACGAGCTGAAGGACGGCGCGGGCGCGGAGACGGTGATCACGGTCCGGTACGAGGAGCGGGTCCCCGAGGGCCTGGCCGCCCGGGCCGGGCTGGCGGGCCGGCCCGGGGTCAGCAAGGTCGAAGCCGACGGCGACTTCGTCCGGGTCTTCACCCGCGAACCCGAGGGCGTGCTCGGCGAGCTGGTCACCGCCGGGTCGGCCGCCGGACTGACCGTCCGTGACGCGACCCAGCTCAAGCCCAGCCTGGAGACCGTGTTCCTCACCCTGACCGGAAGGGACTACCGCGAGTGACGACTACCACCGGACGCCCGCCCGCAGCCTCTGCGGAGAAGCAAGATATCCCCGAGTCGGCCGCCATCGCTGATCTGATAACCAATGCGCCGGTGCCGCGGCCGACCCTGCTCAAGACGTTCAACGCCATGATGGCCCGGGAGTTCCGGGTGCTGCGACGCAACGCCGTCGCCACCTTCACCCGGGCGGTCATGCAGCCGTTGCTGTTCGTCTTTGTCTTCGCCTACGTGTTCCCCAAGATCGGCGGCGGCTTCAACCTGGGCGGCGGGGCCGCCGCGGCGGGCGCGTCCGTCAGGGGCAGCATCAACTTCGCCACCATCCTGGTACCCGGCCTGATGGCCTCCATGCTGCTCATGCAGGGCATCATGGCCGTGACGTTCCCGCTGGTGATGGAGTTCTCCTGGCAGCGCACGATCGAGGACCGGGCGCTCGCCCCGGTGCCGATCCGGGTGCTGGCCATCCAGAAGATCGTGGCAGGCGCGGTCCAGTCGTTCATCGGCGCGCTCATCGTGTTCCCGATCGTGCTGCTCGTGCACGCTGCCGGGCAGGCTCCGCACGTGCACGTGACCAACTGGCCGCTGTTCATCCTGATCCTGGCCTTCGCGTCGCTGCTGACCGCCTCGCTCGGGCTGCTGCTCGGCACGATCATGGATCCGCGCAAGATGCAGATGTTGTTCGCGGTGATCCTGCTGCCCGCCACCATGCTGGGCTGCGTCTACTATCCCTGGGCGGCGCTGCACCACATCCGCTGGCTGCAGATCGCGGTCCTGATCAACCCGATGGTGTACATGTCCGAGGGCCTGCGCGCGGTGCTCACCCCGGTGCTCCCGCACATGCCAATGTGGGCCGTGCTGGTCGCGCTGCTCGGCGGGACGGCGGTCTTCAGCTACCTAGGCACCCGCACCTTCACCAACCGCGTCCTCAACTAGCCCGCCCCGCCCGACCTGGATCGTGGACCGTTACGGTTGCCCTGGCGCCGGTAACGGTCCACGATCACGCAAAAGGCCTGTGTCCGGGACGCCTGAGACAGGAAAGCTGCGATCGGCGAGGCTTATGGGGCCTGCGTTGCCAGGCGGTACGTTGACCCTGTTCCGGCGGGAATACCGCTTCGCGTCCCAGTGCTGTTAGGGTTAGTTGTTACAGCCCGGCGCCTAGGTGCCGGGCGCGCGAAGCGGAGGACCACCTCCCACCCAGTCGGCCCGGTTAATACCGAGGCAGGCGGGTCTGGCCAGAAGTCCCAGCGACGACACGTGCGAACCGTGGGCCGCCGGTACTGGCTGGCACGGCGCATTCCCGTGACGGGACGGCGCCGTTGTTGTGGTTGCCCCGCGAAGCGTATCGCTCGCGGGGCTTTCTCGTGTGCGGCAGCCGCCTTCGTCGGCGGCCGCGGCACCGGGAACGCCGAGGGCGAGCACATACCGCCGCCGGAGGCGCCGACGGCGGGATACAGGCTCAAGGAGGTCACATCAGCGCCGAAGCACGTATCAACGAGCGCATCCGTTCTCCCGAAGTCCGGCTGGTAGGGCCGAAGGGGGAACAGATCGGGATCGTCTCGATCAACGACGCACTCAAGCTAGCTCAGGAAGCCGATCTCGACCTGGTCGAGGTTGCCCCGACTGCCAGGCCCCCCGTGGCCAAGCTCATGGACTACGGCAAGTTCAAGTACGAGGCCGCGGTCAAGGCCAGGGAGTCACGCAAGAACCAGACCCAGACGATCGTCAAGGAGATCAAGCTCCGGCCGAAGATCGACCCGCACGACTACGGGACCAAGAAGGGTCACGTCGAGCGGTTCCTCAAGGCGGGCGACAAGGTCAAGGTGACGATCATGTTCAGGGGACGTGAGCAGTCACGCCCCGAACTAGGCTTCCGCTTGCTTCAGCGTCTCGCCGGAGACGTTGAAGAGCTCGGCTTCGTGGAGTCGCAGCCCAAGCAGGACGGGCGGAACATGATCATGGTGATCGGCCCGCACAAGAAGAAGAACGAGGCCAAGGCACACGCTGCGCAGTCGCACAGCAAGTCCGTCCCCAGTCCGCGCCCCGCGGCGCCAGCCGCTCTGGGCGACCAAGCCGCGACAGCGGCGCCCGAGCCTGCGGCGAGCGAGCCCGCCGTCGACGGCGCCGTGGTACCGGGTCCGGCCTAGCCGGCAGCAGCACCCGGCCGGACTGATCCCGGCGGCAGTGTTGCCTCCGGGGGACAACCCCCTGGCCCCCCGGAGGGGCCAGCGCCGGGGACGGTGCTGCGTGCTTTGGCGAACCGCGGTAAACACCGCGGTAAGAGATCAGAGAAACGGAGACGACGGCGACCATGCCGAAGATGAAGACCCACAGCGGCGCCGGAAAGCGATTCCGGCTGACCGGCACCGGCAAGGTGATGCGCCGCCGCGCCAACCGCAACCACATGTTCGAGCACAAGTCGTCCCGCCTGACGCGGCGGCTTTACGGGGAAGTGACGGTCGCGCCGAGCGACGTCAAGGAGATCAAGAAGCTGCTGGGCAAGTAGCCCGGCCCGCGTGAGGGAGACAAAACAATGGCACGCGTGAAGCGGGCGACGAACGCCCACAAGAAGCGCAAGGTTGTCCTCGAACGGGCCAGCGGCTACCGGGGGCAGCGGTCACGGCTGTACCGCAAGGCCAAGGAGCAGGTCCTCCACTCGATGACCTACGCCTATCGCGACCGCAAGGACCGCAAGGGTGCGTTCCGGCGGCTGTGGATCCAGCGGATCAACGCCGCGGCCCGGGCCAACGGGATGACCTACAACCGGTTCGTGCAGGGCCTGCGGGTCGCCGGGATCGAGGTCGACCGGCGGATGCTGGCCGAGCTGGCCGTCGCGGACGAGTCGGCCTTCTCGGCCCTGGTCGAGGTGGCGAAGAAGGCCCTGCCCGACGCATCAGGATCCGCGGCCGCCTAGTGACGCAGGAGCGTATGTGACCCGGGGGGCGTAGGTGACGCGGGGGCGAAGCCCCATCGCGCGGCTCGCGGGGGCCGACGGCCCCCCGACCGCGCAATACTACGGTGGGCACCGCAGCGGGCATGCGGGGGGTTCCAGGGGGGTCGCCCCCCCTGGGCTAGCAAGAGCGCGACGGCTGACCAAGCGCGCCTTCCGCCAGCGTGAGCGGGCCTTTCTCGCCGAGGGCCCGCAAGCCGTGGCGGAGGCGCTCAGCTGCGGAGCCAAGGTCAGCGACCTGTTCGTGACCGTGCCCGCGCGGAGCAGGCACCAGGACCTGGTCAGCGCCGCCGAAGGCGCGGGCGTGCCCGTGCACGTGGTCAGCGGCGAAGTGATGGAGGACCTGGCCCAGACGGTGACCCCACAGGGCCTGCTGGCGGTCTGCGGGTTCGTCGACGTTCCGCTCGCCGACGTTGTGAGCAAGCTGAAGGGCGCGGCGCTGACTGGACTGAGGAGCCACGAAGGAGCGACGAGGCAAGGAAGCGCGTCAAGAGCGCCCGGAGGCGAGCGGGAAAACAGAGTGACGCGCCCCGCGCCCCTCCTGGTGGCCTTGCTGGCTAACGTCCGGGACCCCGGCAACGCCGGCACCGTGCTGCGCACCGCCGACGCGGCCGGCGTGCAGGCCGTGGTGTTCGCCGACGCCTCCGTCGACCCGTACAACGGCAAGTGCGTGCGGGCTTCGGCCGGCAGCCTGTTCCACCTGCCCGTGGTGGCCGGCGCCCGGCTCGAGGAGGCCGTCGTCGCCATGCGCCAGGCCGGGCTGCGTATCGTCGCCGCGGACGGGCGGGCCGGGCGACCCCTGGACGACCCGGACGTCCAGGCCCGGCTGAGCGAGCCGACCGCGTGGATGTTCGGCAACGAGGCGTGGGGATTGCCGCCCGATCTGGTCGCGCTGGCCGATGAGCCGGTCGCGGTGCCCATCTACGGGAAGGCGGAGAGCCTCAACCTGGCCGCCGCGGCGGCAGTGTGCCTCTACGCGTCCGCGCATGCGCAGCGAGTACACCGTGTAACGGGACAAGCTGGTACGTAAGTAGCATGTGGTGGCGTAGGGTATTTGGGCTACAACATAGAGAATTCACGTCTCAGGACTGTCACAATGACGGTTTAAGCGCTAGAGTCTGATCACAATCCGTCACCCAAACCGTGACCACATCCGGCCGCCCGGACGACTGTCGTGCGGTCTCGCCGGACGGAGGCTTCGCTGAAGTGGACGAGCTCATAGCGAGCGGGGCGGCATCGCCCACATCGAGCCGCGAGACCACCGACGGTCGTGACGCCGGCAGCAGCCCGGTCCCGGAAGGCCCCGTCCCGATCGGGAGCTTGATCTTCGCCGATGAGTTGCCGGATGGGGTGGTGATCGCCGACGAAGTCGGCCGCATCATCGTGTTCAACCGGGTCGCGGCCCGCCTGACCGGGCTGGACTCGGCCGAAGCGATCGGCAAGTTCGTGTTCGACGTGCTGCCGCTGTGCGACGATGACGGCCGGGACTGGTGGGTCTACGCCGATCCGTACCACGGCCTGCCGACCCGCACCCGCCATCCGGAGCGTTCGCTGTACCTGGCGGGCGGCACCGAGGTCCTCGTCTCGATCGGCTACGTTCGCGAGCGCGACCTGGACCACGGGGCGAGCCGGTCACGCACCGTCCGCCGGCTGGTCATCAGCCTGCGCGGGGCGGAGCAGCGGGAGCGGCTGGAACGCAGCCGTGCCGAGCTCGTCTCGACCGTCGCGCACGAGCTGCGCTCGCCGCTGACCAGCGTCAAGGGCTTCACGGCCACGCTGCTCAACAAGTGGGGCCGGTTCACCGACGACCAGAAGCGCGTGATGCTGGAAACGGTGAACGCCGACGCGGACCGGGTGACCAGGCTCATTACCGAGCTGCTCGACGTGTCCCGGATCGAGTCCGGCCGGATGGAGGTCCACCGGCAGCTCGTGGACCTGCCGGACCGGGCCCGGAAGATCATCGCGGGCCGGGTCGCGGCCGGCGACGCCGAAGACCGTTTCCGGCTCGAGGTGCACCACGGCCTGCCCGAGACCTGGCTGGACGCCGACAAGATCGACCAGATCCTCGGCAACCTGGTGGAAAACGCTGTCCGGCATGGCGCTGGTATCGTGACCATCGTGGTGGAACCAGCACGGATGGACGGCGAGGCGGCGCTTACGCCCGCCGCCGGCCTTGGCGTGCCCGACGCGGCCGCCGTCTCCGTGCGGGACCAGGGCGAGGGCATCTCCCCGGAGGTCGCGCCGCGGGTGTTCCGCCGGTTCTGGCGCGGCAAGCGCCGGGGCGGCACCGGTCTCGGCCTCTACATCGTCAAGGGCCTGGTCGAGGCGCACGGCGGCACCATCGGCGTGCGGTGCGCCCCAGGTGGCGGGGCCGAGTTCCGATTTATCGTGCCCGCGGGGACAGCCGCGGCCTGACCGCGTCGCCCGGCGGCTACGCACCAAGGTCCGGTACGGTAATGTCCCTTCGGGCTATCCACGTGAGCGTGGCAGGCGCTTACCCCTGGGCATGAGCCGTGCAGACCCGTGCTGGCTGATGTCCGGGCCCGTGAAACCCCTCGCTGTCCCGGCACTCCGCGGTTGACGCGGGCTGCCACCACCGTTCGTTCGGTAGAAAGATCCGCCGGAAACCCCAGCAGAGCAGAAGTTTTGGTACGGCCCGCAGGAAGCAGGACCTCCATGTCCGCAGAGAACGAGAATGACCAGCCGGTCCCCTCGGCCCCCGAACAGGTAGCCCGGGCCCTCGACGAGGCCCTCACGGCCGTCGCCGCCGCCCGGACCCTGGACGAGCTGAAGGCGGCGCGGCTCGCGCACGACGGTGACCGCTCGCCGCTCGCCCTGGCCAGCGCCGGGATCGGCGCGCTGCCGCCGCAGGCCCGCGCCGAGGCCGGACGGCGGGTCGGCGCGGCCCGCAGCCAGGTGCGCGAGGCGATCAAGCAGCGCCAGGCCCGGCTCGAGGCCGAACGTGACCAGCAGGTGCTGATCACCGAGGCGGTCGACGTGACCCTGCCCGGCGGCCGCGTCCCGCCCGGGGCCCGGCATCCCGTCACCATGCTCGCCGACCGGTTGTCGGACGTGTTCGTGGCCATGGGCTACGAGGTCGCGGAGGGACCTGAGGTCGAAGCCGAGTGGTATAACTTCGACGCGCTCAACATGCTGCCGGACCACCCGGCCCGCGATGCGCAGGACACGATCTTCATCGCGGGCCCTGCCAGCGGGGGGGAGGGGGGTCGTCCCCCCCGAGCCAGCAGAGCCCGGAGCGCAAGTCCGGCATGGTGCTGCGTACCCAGACCTCGCCGGTCCAGATCAGGTCCATGCTGACCCGCCCGCTGCCGCTGTACGTGGTCAGCCCCGGCCGCACGTACCGGCACGACCCACTCGACGCCACGCACAGCCCGGTGTTCCACCAGATCGAGGGGCTCGCGGTCGACGAGGGACTGACCATGGCCGACCTGCGCGGGGCGATCCAGGCCTTCGTGGACGCGATGTTCGGCGTCGGCCTGCGCACGCGCTTCCGGCCCGACTACTTCCCGTTCACTGAACCGTCCGGCGACGTATCGATGGAATGCCATGTCTGCCGCGGTGCATCGGCCAAGCCCGGCGGCGATCCGTGCCGGGTGTGCCGGTCGCAAGGCTGGATCGAGATCGCCGGCTGCGGCATGGTCAACCCCCGGGTGCTGGTGGCCTGCGGGATCGACCCCGACCGGTACAGCGGGTTCGCGTTCGGGCTCGGCATCGAGCGCAGCTTGATGATCGCGCACGGGCTGACCGAGATCAGGGACGCGGTGGACGGCGACGTCCGGTTCAGCCGGGCGTTCGGGATGGAGATCTGATGCGAGTTCCGCTTTCCTGGCTGCGCGAGTACGCGCGGCTGCCCGAGCCGGTCGACGCGACCGAGGTGGCCCGGCGGCTGACCGCGGCGGGCCTTGAGGTCGAGTCGCTGGAGTCGGTCGGGCACGACATCCGCGGCGTGGTGATCGCCCAGGTGCTCTCGATCGAGGAGCTGACCGGGCTGAAGAAGCCGATCAGGTACTGCCGGGTGGCCGTCTCCGCGGCGCAACTCGACGCTCCGCCCGACGAGGCGTCCGGGGTGATCTGCGGCGCCACCAACTTCGCGGTCGGTGACCGGGTGGCGCTCGCCCTGCCCGGGGCGATGCTGCCCGGCGGGTTCGAGGTCGGCGCGCGCAAGACGTACGGCCACATCTCTGAGGGGATGATCTGCTCGGCCAGCGAGCTGGCCATCGGCGATGATCACACCGGTATCATCGTGCTGCCGCCGGAGGCGCCGCTGGGCGCGGACTTCGTGACCTATGCGCACCTGCGCGACGAGGTGCTGGAGATCGCGGTGACGCCCGATCGCGGCTACGCGGTATCCGTGCGCGGCCTGTCCCGCGAGCTGGCCAGCGCGTACGGCGTGTCCTTCACCGATCCGGCCTCGACCGCGCTGCCGGACGCGACGCTGCTGGGCGGACCGCTGGACTTCGTCGGCCCGGACGTCTACCCGGCCCGGATCGACGACCCGACCGCCTGCGACCGGTTCGTGCTCCGCGAGGTACAGGGCTTCTCGCCCCAGGCCCGTACCCCGCTGTGGATGCGGGTCCGGCTGGCCCGGTGCGGGATGCGGCCGGTATCGCTCGCCGTCGACGTGACCAACTACCTGATGCTGGAGCTCGGCCAGCCGCTGCACGCGTTCGACCGGTCCAAGCTGGCCGGCGAGATCGTGGTGCGGCGGGCCCGGCCGGGGGAGCGGCTGGAGACCCTGGATCACGTGGTCAGGTCCCTGGACCCCGAAGACATCCTCATCACCGATTCCTCCGGGCCGATCTCCATGGCCGGCACCATGGGCGGCCTGTCTACCGAGATCGACGACGCCTCGACCGACCTGGTGATTGAAGCCGCTCATTTCGATGCCCGCGGCACGGCCAAGATGAGCCGTCGGCACAAGCTGCACACCGAGGCGTCCTACCGGTTCGAGCGCGGCGTGGACCGCGAGCTCCCGCTGCGCGCCACGGCCAAGGCGGTAGCGCTGCTGGCCGGGCTGGGCGGCGCGCGCGTGGTGCCTGGCTGCACCCACGCGCAAGCCGACGTGACGACGGCGGTGATCTCGATGGCGGCGGACTACCCGGACCGGGTGGCGGGTGTGGTCTACGGCCGGGACACCGTCGTCCAGCGGCTGCGCGAGGTGGGGTGCACGGTGGACCAGACCCGGGCCGCCTCGCCCACCGTCGCGCCGTGGCGGTCCGGACCGCAGCCGGATGAGGGCGCCCCGGAACTGTCGCCGGCCACCCCGCCGGTCTCGGTGTCGGTGCTCGACGTCACGCCGCCGTCCTGGCGGTCCGACCTGACCGACCCGGCCGACCTGGCCGAGGAGGTGATCCGGCTGGAGGGCTACGAGAACATCCCGAGCCGGATGCCCCGGGCCCTGGCCGGACGGGGGCTGACCCCGCGGCAGCGGCTGCGCCGGTCGGTGGGCCGGACGCTGGCCGATGCTGGCTACGTCGAGGTGCTGTCCTGGCCGTTCGCGTCGCGCTCGGACGCGGACCGGCTCGGGCTGCCGCCCGAGGACCTGCGCCGTCCGGCGGTCGTGGTGGCGAACCCGCTCAGCGAGGACGAGCCGCTGTTGCGGACCACGCTGCTGCCCGGGTTGTTCCGGGTCCTGGGCCGGAACATCGGCCGGGGTTTCGCCGACACGGCGCTGTTCGAGATCGGCCTGGTCTTCCGGCCGCGGCCGGGCGCCGCCCCCGCTGCCCCGATCCTGGCCGTGGACCGCGGCCCCACGGTGGCCGAGCTGGCCACCCTGGAGGCCGCACTGCCGGATCAGCCGCAGCGGATCGCGGCGGTCCTGGCCGGCGCCCGCGAGCTTGAGGGATGGTGGGGACCGGGCCGCGCGTCGTCGTGGGCGGACGCGATCGAGGCGGCCCGCGCGGTCGGGCGGACCTGCCGGGTGCCACTGGACGTCCGGGCCGACCAGTACCCGCCTTGGCACCCGGGGCGATGCGCGGCGATCTACGCCCGGGTGGACGGGCAGCCGGGGAACGAGCAACCGAGGGAGTGGCTGGCCGGGCACGCCGGCGAGCTGCATCCCCGGGTGATCGAGGCCTTCGGGCTGCCCGAACGGACCTGCGCCATGGAACTCGACCTGTCGGTCTTGTTCGCGGCGGCCGAGAGCGCCGGCCCGGTGCAGGCCCCGCAGCTGTCCACCTACCCGCTGGCCATCCAGGACGTGGCGCTGATCGTGGACGCCGCCGTGCCCGCCGCCGACGTGGAGGCCGCACTGGCGGCTGGCGCGCCCGCGGACCTGCTCGAGGACGTGCGGCTGTTCGACGTCTATACCGGAGCCCAGATCGGCGAGGACCGCAAGTCGCTGGCCTACACGCTGCGCTTCCGCGCCCCGGACCGGACGCTCACGGCGGCCGAGACCGCCGACGCCCGCGACGCGGCCGTGGCCGAGGCGCAGCGCCGGGTCGGCGCGGTCTTGCGCGGCGGCTGACGGCCGGCACCGGTGCCCTGGTGAACGAGCCACCGGGTCGTCCGGCCGGGCACTGGACGCCGGCCGAGCTGGGCGTGCACCAGGCCATCGGCGGCGGCCCGCCGCCGCAGGCGGCCAAGGCGGCCCCGCTGCCGGCGTATATCCGCAGGCCGCACGACGAGCGGCTGCGGGCGGTCCTGGACCCGGCTACGACGGACCGGGCGCCGACCCGTACGGGCGGGCGATCATCACCGCCGCGATGGACGCTAGCCGCCTCGGCCATGCCGGCCCGTTGCCCGCCGCGCTGCTGCGGGACCGAGGCGATCCGGACCCTGGCCACCCGGGCCCTGCGGGCGGCCGACGCGGGCATGTTCGGCCTCTTCCTCGAGGCCCGGCCCGGCGAGGCCGCTGCCTACCGCTTCGGGCGCGAGCCGGACGGGACCCCATCGCCGCCCTGGAGCTGGTCAGAACGGGGCGGCGTGCCCGGCTTGCCGCTCTAGCCCGGCTCGGACCCCGTGTGACCCGGTCTGTTGCAAAAGGAGGCAACTGTCGGTCAGGATGTGATTACCGAAGACCGCAGCGCGAGCTGAGCCGGAGGACGAAAATAACAAGGTACGCGGTGGCCCGGCGGGGTACAACCGAGCAGGCCGCGAGGACCGCGTTCCGCGACGTATTCGCGGTAGCGGAGTTCCGTGCCTTGTGGTTGGCCCAGCTCTTGTCGGTGGTAGGCGACCAGCTCGCGCGGGTCGCGCTGACCGTGCTCGTCTATGACCGGACGCGTTCGGCGCTGCTCGCGGCGATCACGTTCGTGGTCAGCATCGTGCCCACCTTCATCGGCGGCGTCACGCTGGCCTGGCTGGCGGACCGGTATCCGCGGCGGGCCGTGATGATCGGCTGCGACGTCGCCCGGGGCGTGATCGTCCTGATCATGGCCATCCCGGGCGTGCCGCTGGCCGCCATGGTGGCGCTGCTCTTCGTGGTGACCCTCGTCGGGGCCCCATTCAGCTCGGCGCGCGCGGCGATCTTTCCCGATGTGCTCAGCGGTGACCGGTACGTGATGGGGACCGCGGTGACCCTCACCACGTATCAGTTCGCGCAGGTCCTCGGGTTCGCGGCGGGCGGCACGCTGGTGGGTTTCGTCGGCACGCGGACCGCCCTGGTCGTCGACGCCGTGACGTTCGCCGCCTCGGCGCTCATCGTCCGCGTCTGGGTCCGGCCGCGGCCCGCGGCGGCGGTCGGCAGCCATCGCGAGTCGTCCCGGCTGGCCGGCATCTTCGCCGGGGCCCGGATCGTCCTGGCGCGCCCGGCCCTGCGCACGCCCCTGCTCTTCGGCCTGCTCGCCGCGTTCTACAGCGCCCCCGAGGGCGTAGCGGCGCCGCTGGCAAATGCGCTCGGCGGCGGCGCGGCCGCCGTAGGCGTGATCCTGGCCGCCAACTGCCTAGGCCAAACCGTCGGCATGATCACGTTCAGCCGCTTCGTGGCACCTGCAACGCGGCTGCGTTTGATGGGCCCGCTGGCCATCTCGGCCTGCGGGGTGCTCGTGCTGTTCTTCTGGGAGCCCGACCTCTACGTCTTGCTGCTGATCCTGGTCGTGTCGGGATTGTGTGCCTCTTATCAGCTGGCCGCCAACGCCGCCTTCGTCCGCGCAGCGCCGCAAGAACAGCGCAGCCAGGCCTTCGGACTGGCCCAGGGTGCGATGAGCCTGGGTCAGGGCGTCGTCATGATCCTGGCGGGGGCCGCGGCCGAGCATCACTCCTCGGCCCGGGCAATCGCAGTGTGCGGCGCGGTGGGCGCCGTGGTAGCGCTGGCGGTCGCGGTCAGCTCAGCTCGCGATCGCGGCTGGCTGACGAGCGGGCGCCAGCAACGCGTCTGACGTCAGGTCCAGTTGGTGTCGCGCACGGGAGGCTCCTTTCTCACGGTCTGCTCGGGTGGTCGCCGGTCAGGCCGGTTCAGGTCCAGTTGGTGTCGCGCACGGCGGTCTCCTGTTCGGTGCGGGGCAGCGGAGGATCGGGAGGGCTGCTTCAGGTCCAGTTGGTGTCGCGCACTGCGGTCTCCTGTTCTGAGTTGGTGACGGCGATCGGGGTGGAGGGTCGGGGGGACGGGGCCGAGATCAGGTCCGGGTCGGATCGCGCACGCCGGATCATCCCTCTATGTACACATTTGAATCCTCTAAGTGATTTCTGTAAACGTTTGATCCGAGGTCATGGTTCACCCCTGGGCCGCGTCTGACGGTGCTCCCTGTCGCCCTGTCGCGCCATCGGTCAGGCGTCGCGGCTACCCATTGTGCCCGCAATTGCGAACTCGAGGTAGTTTGTACCTAATGTCGGAAATAACTCGGAATCTGGTGTGACTGACGGCGACTTAGGTACCGCCGTGAGATCCTGCGAGGAACAAGGCTTGCAGAGAGGGTATTGTTCTGCCAGTGAGTAGCCGTGTTTTCACGGTTTGCACTCTCCAGCACCGACAATGCGGGAGAATAGTCATACGAGCTTCTATGTAGGGCAAGGACAACGGGCCGTATGAGCGAGGCAGCGACGCGGATGGCTCGCCGCTTGCCGGGGCGGGCGAGGGCCGTCGGTAGCTGGCCGGTCTGGTCCCTGCCCCGCTGGCTCAGGTTCTACGTGGTCGCGGTCATCGCCGCGGAACTGGCCGCCATCGGTGTCGCGGCGTCGGCCGCCACGTTCTCCCTGCACGATCTGCTCGTGTTCAGCGTGCTGCTCGGCTGTACGGCTTTCGCGGTCGAACTGACCAGGAAGGCGGGCGAGCAGGGCGGCATCATGACCGACGTCCAGGGCGTCTGGGAACTGCCGGTCGCCATCTTCCTGCCGCCCATCTACGCGCTCATTGTCCCGATCGCCCGGGTGTCGCTGACTCAGTGGCGGGTCCGGCGGGCGCCGCTCTACCGGCGAGTCTTCACCGCCGCGGCGGTCGGCCTGTCCTACGGTGCCGCCTCGGTCACCTTCCACGGCCTGGCCGGCCTGGTGCCGGAGGGAGCGGGCGGGACGCTCGGCCACAGCACGGTCTGGACCCTGCTGGTGGCGCTCAGCGCCGTGATCAAGTGGGTGCTGAACAACGCCATGGTCATCGTCGCGGTCAAGGGTTCCGATCGAACCGCGGATATCCGCGCGGCGTTCTTCAACGGCGAGGCGATCCACAACGACATCGCCGAGACCTGCGCCGCGGTCCTGGTCACGTTCGGCGTGGCCGGGAACCTGCTGCTCGCCTTCGCCGCGCTACCCGTCGTCGGCCTGCTCCAGCGGTCGCGGAGCCACGTCAGGCTGGTCAGTGACGCGCGGACCGATTCCAAGACCGGGCTGCTGAACGCGGCGACCTGGGAGCGTGAGTCGGCGGCGGAGGTCGTCCGCGCGGTGCGGACCCAGTCGCCGCTTGCCATCGCGATGCTGGACATCGACAAGTTCAAGGCCATCAACGACACCTATGGTCACCTGGTCGGCGACCAGGTGCTCAGGGAGATCGCGAACACGCTCAACACCCTGCTGCGCGACTACGACCTGGCCGGCCGGTTCGGCGGCGAGGAGTTCTCGCTGCTGCTACCGCAGACGCGGGCCGTGGACGCGTTTCGTATCGCCGAGCGCGTGCGCGCCAACATCGCGGGCCTGAGCGTCATCGCCCCGGGGGTCGCCGGCGGGGAGCGGGTGCAGGTGACGGTTTCGATCGGGGTCGCGGCGTTGGATAGCGGCAGTAAGCGCGAGCTCTCCGAGCTGGTGGCGGCGGCGGACGCCGCCCTTTACCGGGCCAAGGCCGGCGGCCGGGACCAGGTGCAGATGATCAGCACGACCAGGGGCCTGAGCGCGGTCAGCGGCCCCGGAACGGGTGCCGCGGGCCGCGGCGCCAGCGACCGTCCGGATACGCCGAGCGTCTTCCGTCGGGCGCAGGGCTCCTGATCAGGCCACCCGAAGCGGTACCGGAGGCGGGTTGCGGCCGCCATCTCGGCGGCCGGCTCGTCCCTCGGGCCCTCGGCCCGGGCAGTTACGAGATGGGATGGAAATGCTCAGGTCCAGGTCGTGGTACGCATGATCGCGGCCCTCTTTTCCGGGTTCTAAGCGGCCGTTTGAGTCGCTTGTGAAATGTGATGAATAAGAACGAAGAAGGGTTCAGGTCCAAGTAGTGGTACGCACGAGGACTCCTCTCGGTAGGCGGTTACTCCAGGTCAAGTCGCGGAGCATAGCGGATGACAGAGAACAACGGGTATGCAAATTCTGAAATGTCCGGCATCTCGGGCACGCCGTCGGTGACGTCACAAGAGAAGTAATCGTATGATCACTCTAAGTAACTACCTGCGACATGAAGCAACCTCGTTGAGTAGCCGGATTTTGACGTTCGGCAGCCGATGTCGCGACAATCCGGGACACTAGGTGGTACGTGTCGCCCCCCACACAGGTTCAAGGTGCTCGTGGCTGCCAAACAGACATCGGTTCGCTCGATCCACGAGCGGACCAACGGGGTCCGGGCCTGGCCGATCTGGAAGGTTCCGGACTGGCTGATCTGGACGCTCCCGGACTGGCTGCTTGCCTTCATCATCGCCGTCGTGCTCGCGGATGCCGTTGTCCTCGGGCTGGCGGCCAGCTCGGTCACCCTGCACCTCCGCCATATCCTGCTGTTCGCGGGACTGCTGGCCTGCAGCGCGGCCACGGTCGAGCTAACCCGGCGCGTCGGCGAGAACGTCGGCATGGTCAAGGACGTCTACGCGACCTGGGAACTGCCCGCGGCCTTGCTGCTGCCGCTGGTCTACGTGCCGCTGCTGCCCATCGTCCGGATGGCCCTGACCCAGTGGCGGATCAAGCGCGCTCCCGCGCACCGGCGGGTGTTCAGCGCGGCCGCCGTAGGGCTGAGCTACGTCGCCGCCGCCCTCACCTTCCACGCCCTGATCCGGCTGGCCCCCGGTGCAGCCGCCCATCCCGCCAGCCACGCGATGGCCTGGATGCTGGTCGCGGCGGTCTGCGCGGCGGTGCAATGGACCGTCAACCAGGTCTTGATCTGGACCGCGATCAAGGGCTCGAATCCGGACGTGCGGGTCCGCGACCAGCAGTTCGCCCGCGACACCATGTACAACGACGTGACCGAGCTGTGCGTGGCCGTGATCGTCACGTTCTGCGTGGCCAGCAGCATGATCGCTCTGCTCTTCGCGTTCCCCTTCATCACCTTGCTGCAGCGGTCCTTGCGCCACGCCCGGCTGGTCCAGGACTCGCGGGTCGACGCCAAGACCGGCTTGCTGAACGCGGCCACCTGGGAGCGGCAGGCGACGACCGAACTCACCCGCGCCGTCCGGACCAAGACCGCGCTGGCCATTGCCCTGCTGGACATCGACCGGTTCAAGCTGGTCAACGACACTTACGGGCATCTCGCGGGTGACCAGGTACTCAAGGAGATCGCCCGCACGGTGACCAGCCAGCTGCGCGACTACGACCTGGCCGGCCGGTTCGGCGGGGAGGAGTTCACGTTGCTGCTGCCGCAGACCCGCTCGGTCGACGCCATCCGCATCGCCGAGCGGATCCGGTCCAGCATCGCCGCCCTATCCATCATCGCGCCCGGCGCCGTCGGCAGCGAGCGCGTCCAGGTGACGGTGTCGATCGGGGTGGCCGCGCTGGACAGCGGGACCGACCGCACGTTCTCCCAGCTGATGTCGGCGGCCGACGCCGCGCTGTACCGGGCCAAGGGCGGCGGCCGCGATCAGGTGCAGATGATCAGCACGACCCGCGGCCTGAGCGCGGTCAGCGGCACGTCCCGCGGCATCAACGGCGCGGTCCCCGACGACCAGGGCCCAGCCGAGCCGAGTGTCTTCCGCCGCGCCCTGACCTCCTGACCGCGGCGACCGAACAACCGGAGCGCCGCTAGCCGGTGGTCATCGTGGTCGCCGGAGTGGGGACGGGAAGCACCGCCACGATCACGGCGCTGCCGGTGTGGCACTGCGAGGCGTTGCCCGTACTCAGCACCTCCGGGGTGGGGTAGCCCTGGCAGGTCCATCCGCTCACCGCTACCGGTGCGCCGCCCCCGTTGCCCCGGACCTGTCCGTCCCTGATCTTGGCCGCGTACTCGTTCTCGACCCGGAGGGCGGCGCCGCAGTTCACGGTGCCCTTGGCCACCTTGATGATAACCGGCACGTTCGCCGCGGTGCGGGTCGTGCCGCAGCTCGCGCCCGGCCCGGCACCCGCGGCCGTCGCGGAGGCGCAGCCCGCCAGCAGCCCCGTGCCGCCCGCCAGCAGCGCCAGCGAGCCGGCCACGCGGGCCGCCCAGCCTGCCCCCTCCCACTCCATCTGGTCAAGCCTATGCCCAGCCGCTGTTGCATATTCATGCGCTATAATGAATACTATTCCAGATAGGAAAGGGGTCGGCGGCGCATGGGTGCGACGGTGGCGGTCGCGGGAGCAAGCGGCTACGCGGGCGCTGAGCTGATCCGCCTGCTGGCCGCCCACCCGGATCTGGAGATCGGCCCGCTCGCCGCGCACGGCAGCGCCGGGACTAGCGTGACCGCGCTGCACCCGCACCTCACCGGTCATCCGGGCCTGCGGGACCGCGTCTTCGTCCCGGCCGATCCCGCGCTGCTCGCCGACGCCGACCTGCTCTTCACCGCCCTTCCGCACGGCGAATCCGGGCGGCTGGCCGCCGCGCTCCCGGCTCAGCTCAAGATCATCGACCTGGCCGCCGATTTCCGGCTGGCCGACCCGGAGGCCTGGGCGCGGTACTACCCGACGCCGTACGCCGGCCGCTGGACCTACGGGCTGCCCGAACTGCCCGGCGCCCGGGCCGCGATCAAGGCGTCCGCCCGGGTGGCCGCCCCCGGCTGCTACGCCACCGCGGCCATCGTGGCCCTGGCCCCGCTGCTGGCGGCCGGCCTGGTCGAGCCGTCCGACATCGTGATCGTGGCCGCCTCCGGCACGTCGGGCGCGGGCCGCTCGCTCCGGCCGGACCTGCTGGCCACCGAGGTGATGGGGTCGATGTCCGCGTATCAGGTGGCCGGCCCGCACCGGCACATCCCCGAAATAGAGCAAACCCTTTCTTCCGAACGGACCGTGGTTCCCGCGTCCCCCCCGGTAACACTGTCGTTTACTCCGACGCTCGCCCCGATGCCGCGTGGCATCCTGGCCACCTGCACCGCGCGGCTGGCCTCGGCCGGCGCCGGGTCTGGCCTGCGGGCCGCGCTCGCCGCGGCCTACGAGGGGGAGCCCTTCGTGCACCTGCTGCCCGAGGGGCGCTGGCCCAGCACCGGCCCCACCGCGGGATCCAACGCCGCCCACCTGCAGGTGGCGGCGGATACGCACGCCGGCCGCGCGATCGCCGTCTGCGCCCTGGACAACCTGATCAAGGGCGCGGCCGGCCAGGCCATCCAGATCGCCAACCTCATGCTCGGCCTGCCGGAGACCGCCGGCCTAACCGCACACGGAGTTTCCCCATGAGCGTGACCGCCCCATCCGGATTCCGGGCCGCCGGAGTGGCGGCCGGCCTGAAGGAGTCCGGCCAGCCCGATGTCGCCGTGGTCCTGAACGACGGGCCGTCCCGCGCCGCGGCCGCCGTGTTCACCTCCAACCGGGTCCAGGCCGCGCCGGTGCTGTGGACCCGCCAGGTGGTGAGCGGCGGGCGGGTGCGGGCCGTGGTGCTCAATTCGGGCGGGGCCAACGCCTGCACCGGCGCTTCTGGTTTCCAGGACACGCACGCCACGGCCGAGCACCTGGCCAGGGCGATCGACGACTCGCCGGGCGAGATCGCCGTCTGCTCAACCGGCCTGATCGGCGAGCGGTTGCCCATGGACAAGCTGCTGCCCGGCGTCGACGCCGCGGTCGCCGCGGTGTCCCGCGCGGGCGGCCTGTTCGCGGCCGACGCGATCCGGACCACCGATACCGTGGTGAAGATCGCCTTCCGGCACGGCGGGACGAACGCGGACCGTCTCTACACGGTCGGGGGCATGGCCAAGGGCGCGGGCATGCTCGCGCCCGCCCTGGCCACCATGCTCTGCGTGCTGACCACCGACGCGGATCTCACCGCCTTGGAGCTGGACGGCGCGCTGCGGTCGGCGGTGGCCGAGACTTTCGACCGGCTGGACACCGACGGCTGCATGTCCACCAACGACACGGTGCTGCTGATGGCCAGCGGCGCGACCGGGGTGCGCCCCGGCCTCGGCGAGTTCACCGTGTCGCTGACCGAGGTGTGCGCGGACCTGGCCCGTCAGCTCCAGCTGGATGCCGAGGGCGCGCAGAAGATGATCACCATCGAGGTCATCGGCGCGGCCAGCGAGAACGACGCGGTCACGGTGGGCCGGGCCGTGGCCCGCAGCAACCTCGTCAAGTGCGCCATCGGCGGCGAGGATCCCAACTGGGGCCGGATCCTGGCCGCGGTCGGGACCACCGACGCGGTCTTCGAGCCGGACCGGCTGAACGTGGCGGTCAACGGCGTGTGGGTCTGCCGCCACGGCGCCGCCGGCGACGAACGCGCCAAGGTCGATCTGGCTCCGAAGGACGTCACGATCACCGTGGACCTGTCCGCCGGCCCGCAGTCCGCGGTGATCTTGACCACCGACCTGACCACCGCTTATGTACATGAGAACTCGGCTTATTCGACATGACGGTGATCCAGGGACGGGTGGCGGACGCGTCAGCCAAGGCGGCGACGCTGATCGAGGCGTTGCCCTGGCTGAACAGGTTCCATGGCCAGACCGTGGTGATCAAGTACGGCGGTCACGCGATGGCCGACGAGGCGCTGCGGGTAGCCTTCGCGGAAGACCTGGTGTTCCTGCGCTACGCCGGGCTGCGACCGGTCGTGGTTCATGGCGGCGGCCCGCAGATTACCGAGCAACTGGACCGGCTCGGCGTCGAGTCATCGTTCACCGCCGGGCTCCGGGTTACCACGCCGGAGGCCATGGAGGTGGTCCGGATGGTCCTGTCCGGCAAGGTCAACAAGGACATCGTCGGCCTGATCAACCGGCACGGACCGTTCGCGGTGGGCATCTCCGGGCAGGATGCGAGCACCTTCACCGCGATCCGCAAGGCGGCCATCGTCGACGGTGAGCCGATTGACATCGGCCTGGTCGGCGAGATCGTCGCCACCAGCCCGGGAGTCATCGAGGCCCTGCTGGCCGACGGCCGGATCCCGGTCGTCTCCAGCGTGGCGGGCGGCGAGAACGGCGAGGTCTACAACGTGAACGCGGACAGCGCGGCGGCCGCGCTCGCGGTGGCGCTGGGCGCGGCCAAGCTCGTTGTGCTCACCGACGTGGCCGGCCTGTACCGGGAGTGGCCGTCTTCGACCGAGGTAATCAGCGAGCTCTCCGCCGGCGAGCTGGAGCAGTTGCTGCCGGGGCTGTCGACCGGAATGATCCCCAAGATGGAGGCCTGCCTGGCCGCGGTGCGCGGCGGCGTCCCGCGGGCTCACGTCCTGGACGGCCGCCTCAGCCACGCCATCTTGCTCGAGATCTTCACCGACGCCGGCATCGGCACCATGGTCCTGCCCGAAGGAGATCACCGTTGAGCGAGACAGAGGCCCCCGAGCGAAGCGAGACAGCGATACTGCAGGAAAGATTCGCGGCGGCGCTGATGCCGAACTACGGGGTGCCGCCGGTCGCGATCAGTCGCGGGGCGGGCTGCCGGGTGTGGGACCCGGACGGGCGCGAGTACCTGGACCTGATCGCGGGGATCGCGGTGAGCTCGCTCGGGCACGCCCATCCGGCCCTTATCGAGGCGGTCACCCGCCAGGTCGCCCAGGTGGCGCATACGTCCAACCTGTTCCTGCACGAGCGTGAGATCGAACTCGCCGAGCGCCTGATGGGGCTGCTCGGCACCGACGGGCGGGTGTTTTTCGCCAACTCGGGCACCGAGGCCAACGAGGCGGCCATCAAGCTGGTGCGGCGCTGCCAGGGCCCGGGCCGGCCGGTGATCGTGGCCGCCGAGCACGGCTTCCACGGCCGGACCATGGGCTCGCTCGCGCTGACCGGCAAGGCGTCCATCCGCGAGCCGTTCGGCCCGTTCGGCCTGACCGTGCGGTTCGTCCCGTTCGGCGACGTCACGGCGCTGCGCGCGGCCCTCGGGCCTGACTGCGCCGCCGCCTTCCTCGAGCCCGCCCTGGGCGAGGGCGGCGTGGTCCCCGCGCCCGAGGGTTACCTGCGCGCGGCCGCCGAGGCTTGCGATGAGGCCGGCGCGCTGCTGGTCATCGACGAGATCCAGAGCGCCATCGGCCGGACCGGAGCCTGGTTCGCGCACCAGGGCGAAGGCGTCCGACCCGACGTGCTGACCCTGGCCAAGGGACTGGGCGGCGGGCTGCCGATCGGCGTGTGCGTCGGCGTCGGCCGGTGCGGCACGGGCTTCGCCAAGGGTGATCACGGCTCGACCTTCGGCGGCAACCCGGTCGCCTGCGCCGCGGCCCTCGCGGTACTCGACACCATCGAGCGTGACGGGCTGCTGGCCCAGGTCGCGGCGGTGGGGGAGCGCCTGACGGCCGGCCTGCAGGCGATCCGGCACCCGCTGGTAGCAGGCGTGCGCGGCCGCGGGCTGTGGCTGGCCGTCGCGCTGACCGCCGCCCGGGCCGCGGACCTGGAGGCGGCCGCCCGCCGCGCCGGATTCCTCGTCAACGCGGTTCAGCCGGACGCCATCCGGCTGGCCCCGCCGCTGATCCTCAGCCCCGCCGAGGCGGACGAGTTCCTCGCCGCCTGGCCTGCCATCCTCGACCAGGAGGCCGCGTGATGCCCAAGCATTTCCTGCGCGATGACGATCTCACCCCCGCCGAGCAGACCGGGGTCCTGGACCTGGCCGATGCGATGAAGAAGGACAGGTTCGGCTACCGGACGCTGGCCGGGCCGCTGGCCGTGGCCGTGCTGTTCGACAAGCCGTCGCTACGGACCAGGGTCTCCTTCTCGGTCGGCATCGCCGAACTGGGCGGCTACCCGCTCGTCATCGACACCCAGACCACCCATTTCGGCCGGGGCGAGACGGTCGAGGACGTGGCCCGGGTCCTGTCCCGGCAGGTGGTGGCCGTCGTCTGGCGGACCTTTGAGCAGGATCGGCTCGAGGCCCTGGCCGCGGCCTCGGCCGTCCCCGTGGTCAACGCGCTCACCGACCAGTTCCACCCCTGCCAGCTCCTCGCCGACCTGCAGACCGTCCGGGCGCACTACGGCTCCCTGGCCGGCCGCAAGCTGGCCTTCCTCGGCGACGGCTCGAGCAACATGTCGCAGTCCTACCTGCTCGGCGGGGCCATCGCCGGGCTGCGCGTGTGCATCGCCGCTCCGGAGTCCCTGCACCCGAGCCGCTCGGTGCTGGATGCGGCGCACCAGATCGCGGCCCAGACCGGCGGCGGGGCGGAGGTCTGCACCGACCCCGCGGCGGCCTGCCAGGGCGCCGACGTCATCGCCACCGACGTGTGGGCCTCGATGGGCCAGGAAGCCATGCACGCCGAGCGGCAGGTGGTCCTCGAGCCGTATCGCCTGGACCAGGCCAAGCTGGGCCTAGCCAACCCCGGCTGCCTGGTCCTGCACTGCCTGCCCGCGCACCGCGGCGAGGAGATCAGCGCTGACGTGATCGACGGGCCGAACAGCGTGGTCTGGGAGCAGGCGGAGAACCGGCTGCACGCGCAGAAGGCGCTGATCGCCTGGCTGCTGGAGCAGACGTGACCCCGGTGACCAAGACCGCGCGGCAGGCGCGCATCGCGGCCATCTTGGTCCGCGAGCAGGTCCGCTCCCAGGAGGAACTCGCCGATCTGCTCGAGCGGTACGCCAGCGTGCACGTAACCCAGGCCACCTTGTCCCGCGACCTCGACGAGCTCGGCGTAGTGCGGCTGCGCGCCGCGGGCGGCGCCCTGGTCTACGCTCTGCCCGAGGAGCCCGGCGGACCCGGCTCGCGCCCCGGCGGCGCAGTAGGCCGGATCGAGCCGGAAAGCGCCATCGGCCGGATCGAACCCGAACGGGACCCGGGCGGGTCCAGCCGGTCCCGGCCGGGTCACGCGGGCGAATCCGCCCAGTCGGTCCGGCTGGCCCGGTACCTGGGGGAGTTGCTGACCTCGGCCGAGGCGAGCGCCAATCTCGTGGTCCTGCGGACGCCGGCCGGGGCGGCGCAGTTCCTGGCCTCGGTCATCGACCACGCGGACCTGCCGTCGATCCTGGGCACCGTGGCCGGCGACGACACTGTTCTGATCATCGCGCGTGATCCGGCGGGCGGCGACGCCCTGGCGGCGGAGTTCCTCCGGCTCTCCGAACGCCGGCGATGACTGGACGATCCTCTGCTTCAACCAGAAATTACCTATATAGAGGACGAGACATGGCAACGGAAAAGGTGGTGCTCGCCTACTCGGGAGGCCTGGACACCTCGGTGGCGATCGGCTGGATCGCCGGGCAGACCGGCGCGGACGTGATCGCGGTCGCGGTCGACGTCGGCCAGGGCGGCGAGGACCTGGAGGCGATCCGCAAGCGGGCGCTAGCCTGCGGCGCGGTCGAGGCCGAGGTCGTCGACGCGCGCGCGGAATTCGCCGAGACGTACTGCATCGGGGCCCTGCGGGCCAACGCGCTCTACATGGACAAGTACCCGCTGGTCTCGGCGCTGTCCCGGCCGCTGATCGTGACCCACCTGGCCCGGGTGGCCGCCGAGCAGGGCGCCAGCGTGGTTGCCCACGGCTGCACCGGCAAGGGCAACGACCAGGTGCGCTTCGAGGTCGGGCTGGCCGCCCTGGCGCCCGAGCTCAAGGTGCACGCGCCGGTCCGGGACTCGGGCATGACCCGGGACAAGGCGATCGAGTTCGCCGCGGCCAAGGGGCTGCCGATCGACGTGACGGCGCGCTCCCCCTACTCGATCGACCAGAACCTCTGGGGCCGCTCGTGCGAGACCGGGCACCTGGAAGACATCTGGGAAGCGCCGCACGACGACGTGTGGGCGTACACCGCCGACCCGTCGCTGGCGCGCGAGCCGGACGAACTGGTGCTGACGTTCGCCGCCGGGGTACCAGTTGCTATCGACGGGCGGCAGCTCACCCCGCTGGAGATCATCACCGAGCTGAACGAGCGGGCCGGAGCGCACGGCATAGGCCGAATCGACATGGTGGAGGACCGGCTTGTGGGGATCAAGAGCCGGGAGATCTACGAGGCGCCCGCGGCGATGACCCTGATCACCGCGCACTCCGAGCTCGAGAGCGTGTGCGTCGAGCTGGACCTGGCCCGGTTCAAGCGCGGGGTGGAGCAGCGCTGGACCGAGCTGATCTACGACGGCCTGTGGTTCTCCCCGCTCAAGCGGGCGTTGGACGTCTTCATCGCCGAGGCCTCGGCGCACGTATCCGGGGACGTGCGGATGCGGCTGCACGGCGGCCGCGCGGTGGCCACTGGCCGGCGCAGCGACGCCTCGCTGTACGACTACGCCCTGGCCACCTACGACACGGGCGACACCTTCGACCAGTCGCTGTCCAAGGGCTTCATCGACCTGTGGGGCCTGCCCAGCAAGGTCGCCGCCATCCGCGACCGCCGCGTGTCCGGGGCCTAGCCCCGATAGGCGGGGCTCGTGGCATACAGACCCCATAGGGTGGGGGCGTCACGACGGCAAGGCGCGCGGGAGAAATCGGGCAAATGGGAGAAACTGAAGCCGAGGACGTGGGACAGGGACCCGGGACGCGGCTGTGGGGCGGGCGCTTCTCGGCCGGCCCCGCCGACGCGCTGGCCCGGCTGTCGGTCAGCGTCCAGTTCGACTGGCGGCTGGCCCGGTACGACCTGCGCGCCTCCCGGGCGCACGCCCGGGTGCTGCACCGGGCCGGCCTGCTCACCGACGGCGAGCTGGCCGCCATGCTCAAGGCGCTCGACGAGCTCGACCGGGCCTGCGCGGACGGCTCGTTCCGGCCGACGGTAGCCGACGAAGACGTGCACACGGCGCTGGAGCGCGGGCTGCTGGAACGGCTCGGCGCGCTGGGCGGCAAGCTGCGGGCCGGCCGCAGCCGCAACGACCAGGTCGCGACCGACCTGCGGCTGTACCTGCGCGACCATGCCCGGTTCATCGCGAGCAGGCTGGCCGAGCTGGAGAGCGCGCTGATCGACCAGGCCGCCGCCAGCGGCGACCTGCCCGCACCCGGCATGACCCACCTGCAGCACGCCCAGCCGGTGCTGTTCGGCCAGCAGCTGCTCGCGCACGTCCAGGCCTTCGCCCGCGACGTGAGCCGGCTGCGGGACTGGGACCGGCGGGCCGCGATCAGCCCTCTCGGGTCCGGGGCGCTGGCCGGGTCGTCCCTGCCGGTCGACCCGCAGCTGCTCGCGGCCGAGCTGGGCTTCGACGCGGCCGCGCCGAACTCCATGGACGCGGTCAGCGACCGGGACTTCGCCGCCGAGTTCTGCTTCGCCGCGGCGCTGATCGGCGTGCACCTGTCCCGGCTGGGCGAGGAGATCGTGCTGTGGTCCTCGCAGGAGTTCGGCTGGATCGAGATCGACGACGCCTACGCCACCGGATCCTCGATCATGCCGCAGAAGAAGAACCCGGACGTGGCCGAGTTGGCCCGCGGCAAGGCGGGCCGCCTGATCGGCGGGCTGACCGGCCTGCTGACCACGCTGAAGGGCCTGCCGCTGACCTACAACCGGGACCTGCAGGAGGACAAGGAGCCCGTCTTCGACGCGGTCGACACGCTGCTGCTCGTGCTGCCCGCCATGGCCGGCCTGATCGCCACGCTGCGGGTCAACCCCGAACGGCTGCGCCGCGGCGCCTCGGTCGGGTTCACCCTCGCCACCGACCTGGCCGAGTACCTGGTGCGCCGGGGCGTCCCGTTCCGCGAGGCGCACGAGGTGGTCGGCCACCTGGTGGTGTGGTGCCAGGTACACGACTGCGATCTGGCTGACGTGAGCGACGCCGACCTGGCCAAGGTGTCCGAGCACCTGACGCCCGACGTCCGCCAGGTGCTGACCGTGGAGGGCGCCCTGGCCGCCCGCAAGGGCTACGGCGGGACGGCGCCCGAACGCGTCGCCGAGCAGATCGCCGCGCTGCGCGCCACGGTCGACGAGCACGCCGGCTGGGCGGCCGGGACCACCAGGTAGCGGGTCCGGCCCGTGACTCTCATACCCCGGGACTTCTTCGCCCGGCCGTCCGTCCCGGTCGCCCCGGATCTGCTCGGCTGCGTGCTCGAGCACCAGACCGAGGCCGGCCTGGTCGCGGTCGAGCTCACCGAGGTCGAGGCGTACGCGGGGGCGAGCGATCCGGCCTCGCACGCTTACCGCGGGAAGACGGCGCGGAACGCGGTGATGTTCGGCCCGCCGGGCCACGCATACGTCTACTTCACCTACGGCATGTACTTCTGCGTGAACCTGGTCTGCCTGGGCAACGGCAGCGCGTCCGCGGTCCTGCTGCGCGCGGGCCGGATCATCGCGGGGGAGGAGCTGGCCCGCGCCCGGAGGACGGCGGTGCCGAGGGGGGTCCGGGGGGATGGGTCCCCCCGGGAAAAGACCGCGGTGCCGAGGGGGGTCCGGGGGGATGGGTCCCCCCGGGAAAAGAAGGCGGTCCCGTTCCGGGACTTGGCCCGCGGCCCGGCCCGGCTGTGCCAGGCGCTCGACATCGACCGGTCGCTGGACGGCGCGGACGTCTGCGTTCCCGAGTCGCCGCTGCGCATGCGCTGGCCGGAGGCGGGCACCACGGCCCGTTCGGCAGAAAGAAAGGTCGCCAGCGGGCCACGGGTCGGAATCTCGGTCGCGGCCGAGGTGCCGTGGCGGTTCTGGATCGAAGGCGAGCCGACCGTCTCGGCTTACCGGCGGGCCGTGCCGAGACGACGCAAACTGGTTACCCCCTAGGGACCGGTAGGTGGCACCATGCAGGCGTGGACGACATCATCGACGAACTCTCCTGGCGGGGCCTGCTGGCCGACACGACTGACCTCGACGAGTTGCGCTCTGCGCTGACTTCGGGCCGGGTCACGTTCTACGGCGGCTTCGACCCGACCGCTCCGGGCCTGCATATCGGAAACCTGGCCCTGCTGCTGACCATGCGCCGGCTTCAGTTGGCCGGGCACCGGCCGATCGGGCTGGTCGGCGGAGCCACCGGGCTGATCGGCGACCCGAGCGGAAAATCGGCCGAGCGGGCGCTGAACCCGCGCGAGATCGTCGCGCAATGGGTGGAGAGGATCCGCGGCGAGGAGTCCCGGTTCCTCGACTTCGACGCGGGCGAGTCGAGCGCGCTGATCGTCAGCAACCTGGACTGGACCGGGCCGATGCTGGTGCTCGACTTCCTGCGCGACATCGGCAAGCACTTCTCGGTCAACCGGATGCTGGACCGCGAGTCGGTGAAGGCCAGGCTCGAGGGCGGCGGGCTCAGCTTCACCGAGTTCAGCTACCAGCTCCTGCAGGCCATGGACTTCCTGGAGCTGTACCGGCGGTATGGCTGCACCTTGCAGCTCGGCGGCAGCGACCAGTGGGGCAACCTGGTCGGGGGGGTGAACCTGATCAAGCGGGTCGAGGGCGCGTCCGTGCACGCCCTGGCCATTCCGCTGATCACCAAGGCGGACGGCACCAAGTACGGCAAGACCGAGGGCGGCGCGGTCTGGCTCAGCGCCGACCTGACGCCGCCGTACGCGTTCTACCAGTTCTGGCTCCACGTGGCCGACGTCGAGGTGCCCGGCCTGCTGCGGGTGTACAGCTTCAAGTCCCGCGAGGAGATCGAGGCCTTGTCCGCAGAAAGCGTAGAACGGCCCGCCGCCCGGGCCGCACAGCGCGCGCTCGCCGAGGAAGTCACCACGCTGGTGCACGGGGCCGAGGAGTGCCGCCGCGCGATCGCGGCCAGCCAGGCCCTGTTCGGCCGTAGCGATCTGGCCGAGGTCGACGAGCGGACCCTGGAGGCGGCCGTGGCCGAGGTGCCCTCGGCCCGGATCTTCGCCAGCGGTGACCTGCCGACCGTGGTCGACTTGATGGCCGAGGCGAAGATCGTGCCCAGCAAGTCCGCGGCCCGCCGGGCCATCGCCGAGGGCGGCGCGTACCTCAACAACCGCAAGGTGACCTCGGAGGGCGCGGTTCCCGGCCCGGGCGACCTGCTGCGCGGCCGCTTCATCATCCTGCGGGTCGGCAAGCGCACCGTGGGCGCCATCGAAGTCGTCCGCTGAAAGGCCCGCCCGGCCCGGCGGTCCAAGTGCCGCCCAGCGACCTCCTGGGCCGCCACACGGCCTCGAGCGCGCCCCGCCCGGTCGTCAGGCGCCGTACCACGGCTTCCAAGCGCCGCCGCACGAAATGAAACCGGGCTTTCACTGCGCTCCGGGATGCTGAAAGCCCGGTTTCACCACCCTTACTCGCGTTCGCACGGGGCGTTCTGGCCATTGTCTGAGCCGGTTGCCGCGCTTGCTAGCTGGGCAATTACCGGCGTCTTCGGATCAGGCCCAGGTCTGTGACTGTGTGTACCCTGTTGATCACACCGTGTCTGACCTGGGTTAACGCCGGGTATCGCGATTCGATTTGACGAAGGCGCGGAGCACCCCTAGAGTTCTTCTTGCCCCGAGGGGATGGACGCGAAAGCGGCAGGTCCCGGGGAGCCACCAGGAAGTCCTTCTAGCCAGGGCCTCGCGCTGTGCGTGCAGGTCTCCAGCCGAGGCTACCCTGGAGGCAAGGCAAGTCCATGAGTTGGCAAAGTTCTGGCGAACTGAGTTGACGAAGGGTACTTCGCCTGGTAAGTTTAAGAGGTTGCCCTGGAGACGGATGAGAGTCCGTCGAAGGTGTGCGTCCGCTCCTTGAGAACTCAACAGCGTGCTAAAAGCCAGTGCACAAAAGCACAAACCCCGTCAGTGGGGCGGCTCCGTCATTCGTACGGACTGACCTCACTAACGGCGGCCATGATCGCTTCCGTGTCGGCCGCAAGGTCGTCTCGGAGGCACTCTCAGGTCAACAATCCGCACAGTGCTGCCTTAAGTTCAGGGCAAGCTAGCGGTTGTTAATAGACATCAACGGAGAGTTTGATCCTGGCTCAGGACGAACGCTGGCGGCGTGCTTAACACATGCAAGTCGAGCGGAAAGGCCCTTCGGGGTACTCGAGCGGCGAACGGGTGAGTAACACGTGAGCAACCTGCCCCTAGCTCTGGGATAGCTCCGGGAAACCGGGATTAATACCAGATACGACCACTTTAGACATCTGTTGTGGTGGAAAGGATTCCGGCTAGGGATGGGCTCGCGGCCTATCAGCTTGTTGGTGGGGTAACGGCCTACCAAGGCGACGACGGGTAGCCGGCCTGAGAGGGCGACCGGCCACACTGGGACTGAGACACGGCCCAGACTCCTACGGGAGGCAGCAGTGGGGAATATTGCGCAATGGGCGAAAGCCTGACGCAGCGACGCCGCGTGGGGGATGAAGGCCTTCGGGTTGTAAACCCCTTTCAGCAGGGACGAAGCGAGAGTGACGGTACCTGCAGAAGAAGCGCCGGCTAACTACGTGCCAGCAGCCGCGGTAACACGTAGGGCGCAAGCGTTGTCCGGAATTATTGGGCGTAAAGAGCTCGTAGGCGGTCTGTTGCGTCCGCTGTGAAATCTCGGGGCTTAACCCCGAGCCTGCAGTGGATACGGGCAGACTAGAGGTAGGTAGGGGAGAATGGAATTCCCGGTGTAGCGGTGAAATGCGCAGATATCGGGAGGAACACCGGTGGCGAAGGCGGTTCTCTGGGCCTTACCTGACGCTGAGGAGCGAAAGCGTGGGGAGCGAACAGGATTAGATACCCTGGTAGTCCACGCCGTAAACGTTGGGCGCTAGGTGTGGGATCCTTCCACGGATTCCGTGCCGCAGCTAACGCATTAAGCGCCCCGCCTGGGGAGTACGGCCGCAAGGCTAAAACTCAAAGGAATTGACGGGGGCCCGCACAAGCGGCGGAGCATGTTGCTTAATTCGACGCAACGCGAAGAACCTTACCAAGGTTTGACATGCAGGGAAAAGCCGTAGAGATACGGTGTCCGTAAGGGTCCTGCACAGGTGGTGCATGGCTGTCGTCAGCTCGTGTCGTGAGATGTTGGGTTAAGTCCCGCAACGAGCGCAACCCTCGTCCTATGTTGCCAGCGGGTAATGCCGGGGACTCATAGGAGACTGCCGGGGTCAACTCGGAGGAAGGTGGGGATGACGTCAAGTCCTCATGCCCCTTATGTCTTGGGCTGCAAACATGCTACAATGGCCGGTACAAAGGGTTGCGAGACCGCAAGGTGGAGCGAATCCCAAAAAGCCGGTCTCAGTTCGGATTGGGGTCTGCAACTCGACCCCATGAAGTCGGAGTCGCTAGTAATCGCAGATCAGCAACGCTGCGGTGAATACGTTCCCGGGCCTTGTACACACCGCCCGTCACGTCACGAAAGTAGGTAACACCCGAAGCCGGTGGCCTAACCCGTAAGGGAGGGAGCCGTCGAAGGTGGGATCTGCGATTGGGACGAAGTCGTAACAAGGTAGCCGTACCGGAAGGTGCGGCTGGATCACCTCCTTTCTAAGGAGCAGCTGGCGCGGTCCTCAACGAGGGTCGCGTCCAGAGCCATGTCTTGGGCGAGTGTCCCAAGATGGCAGCTCACTGTGGAGCACTGGTTATTCGGTCAAGCTCGTCACTCAAGCCAGTTAGTACGGCCCCTCGGGGCTGGAAGGGTGGTGGCGGTGCGGCCTGGCCGAGCACGCTGTTGGGTCCTGAGGGAACGGGCGTTGGGCCCCCCTCGGACCGGAGCGCCCCGCCGCGTAATGCGGAGGTGCGCGCGCCGGGACCGCCCGTATCTTGAGAACTGCACAGTGGACGCGAGCATCATCTGTAGTTGCCAAGTTAATAAGGGCACACGGTGGATGCCTTGGCACCAGGAGCCGAAGAAGGACGTTGGAGCCTGCGATAAGCCCCGGGAAGTCGGCAACCAGACATTGATCCGGGGATTTCCGAATAGGGAAACCTGATAGGGCGTAATTGCCCATCACCCCTGCCTGAACACATAGGGCAGGTGGAGGTAACGCGGGGAAGTGAAACATCTCAGTACCCGCAGGAAGAGAAAGCAACCGCGATTCCCTGAGTAGTGGTGAGCGAAAGGGGAAGAGGCCAAACCAGTCACGTGCTAAAGCTAGCAGGCGTTGCGTGGCCGGGGTAGCGGGACCGCTCAGTCAGAGCTGCTGATCTGGCAGAGAGTTACAAATCGTTTGGGTAGCAGAAGACGTTGGAAAGCGTCGGTATAGAGGGTGATACCCCCGTACGCGAAACCTAGACGACTCTCGAGCGGGATCCCAAGTAGCACGGAGCCCGTGAAATTCCGTGTGAATCCGGGAGGACCACCTCCTAAGCCTAAATACTCCCTGGTGACCGATAGTGAACCAGTACCGTGAGGGAAAGGTGAAAAGCACCCCGGTGAGGGGTCGTGAAATAGTACCTGAAACCGTGTGCCTACAAGCCGTGGGAGCGTTCTGGCTTCGGCCAGAGTGAAGTGACCGCGTGCCTTTTGAAGAATGAGCCTGCGAGTTACGATATGTGGCAAGGTTAACCCGTGAGGGGCAGCCGTAGCGAAAGCGAGTCTGAATAGGGCGTTGAGTCGCATGTTGTAGACCCGAAGCGGAGTGATCTACCCATGGGCAGGTTGAAGCGCGGGTAAGACCGCGTGGAGGACCGAACCCACCAGGGTTGAAAACCTGGGGGATGACCTGTGGGTAGGGGTGAAAGGCCAATCAAACTCCGTGATAGCTGGTTCTCCCCGAAATGCATTTAGGTGCAGCGTTGCGTGTTTCTTACCGGAGGTAGAGCTACTGGTTGGCCTAGGGGGCCGACAAGCTTACTGAAGTCAGCCAAACTCCGAATGCCGGTAAGTGAGAGCGCGGCAGTGAGACTGCGGGCGATAAGGTTCGTAGTCGAGAGGGAAACAACCCAGATCACCAGCTAAGGCCCCTAAGCGTGTGCTAAGTGGGAAAGGATGTGGAGTTGCAGAGACAACCAGGAGGTTGGCTTAGAAGCAGCCACCCTTGAAAGAGTGCGTAATAGCTCACTGGTCAAGTGATTCTGCGCCGACAATTTAGCGGGGCTCAAGCACACCGCCGAAGCTGTGACACTCGCGCGATCGCCCGGCCCTCTATGGTAAAGGTGGATGGCGGTCTTGGCCGCCGCGGCTTCGGCTGCGGACGTCTCGACCGCGGCTACCGGCTCCTTCAGGGTCCAGGTGCGCGGGTGGGTAGGGGAGCGTCGTGTGGCAAGGGAAGCAGCGGAGTGATCCAGCTGTGGATGCTACACGAGTGAGAATGCAGGCATGAGTAGCGAATGAGGGGTGAGAAACCCCTCCGCCGAATGACCAAGGGTTCCTGGGGCAGGCTAATCCGCCCAGGGTAAGTCGGGACCTAAGGCGAGGCCGACAGGCGTAGTCGATGGACAACGGGTTGATATTCCCGTACCCGCGTGAGTGCGCCAATGCCGAGGCTAGCGATGCTAAGCACCTGACGCCGGGGAGCCCTTCGGGGCTGATCCGGTTGATCGTGCGACCCAGACTGGTAGTAGGCAAGCTGAAGGGGTGACGCAGGAGGGTAGCTCTACCGGGCGATGGTTGTCCCGGAGTAAGGGTGTAGGGCGGTGCGTAGGCAAATCCGCGCACCACATAGCCTGAGACCTGACGCCGAGCCGATTTTGGTGAAGTGAGTAATCCCATGCTGCCAAGAAAAACCTCGCAGCGAGCACTTAAGCGGCCCGTACCCTAAACCGACTCAGGTGGTCAGGTAGAGAATACCGAGGCGATCGGGTGAACCGTGGTTAAGGAACTAGGCAAATTATCCCCGTAACTTTGGGAGAAGGGGAGCCGTGTCCGGTGATGGGATTTACTCCCTGAGCTGAGCGCGGCCGCAGATACCAGGGAGAAGCGACTGTTTACTAAAAACACAGGACCGTGCAAAGTCGCAAGACGACGTATACGGTCTGACGCCTGCCCGGTGCCGGAACGTTAAGGGGACGGGTTAGTGGCCTTCGGGTTGCGAAGCTCAGAACTTAAGCGCCGGTAAACGGCGGTGGTAACTATAACCATCCTAAGGTAGCGAAATTCCTTGTCGGGTAAGTTCCGACCTGCACGAATGGCGTAACGACTTCTCCACTGTCTCAACCACGGACCCGGCGAAATTGCACTACGAGTAAAGATGCTCGTTACGCGCAGCAGGACGGAAAGACCCCGGGACCTTCACTGCAGCTTGACATTGGTGTTTGGGACGTCTTGTGTAGGATAGGTGGGAGACTGTGAAGTCGGCACGCTAGTGCCGGTGGAGTCATCGGTGAAATACCACTCTGGTCGTTCTGGATGTCTAACCTAGGTCCGTGATCCGGATCAGGGACAGTGTCTGGTGGGTAGTTTAACTGGGGCGGTTGCCTCCCAAAAGGTAACGGAGGCGCCCAAAGGTACCCTCAGCCTGGTCGGCAACCAGGTGTCGAGTGTAAGTGCACAAGGGTGCTTGACTGTGAGACAGACATGTCGAGCAGGAGCGAAAGCTGGGACTAGTGATCCGGCGGTGGCATGTGGAAGCGCCGTCGCTTAACGGCTAAAAGGTACCCCGGGGATAACAGGCTGATCTTCCCCAAGAGTCCATATCGACGGGATGGTTTGGCACCTCGATGTCGGCTCGTCGCATCCTGGGGCTGGAGCAGGTCCCAAGGGTTGGGCTGTTCGCCCATTAAAGCGGTACGCGAGCTGGGTTTAGAACGTCGTGAGACAGTTCGGTCCCTATCCGCTGCGCGCGCAGGAGACTTGAGAGGGGCTGTCCCTAGTACGAGAGGACCGGGACGGACGAACCTCTGGTGTGCCAGTTGTTCTGCCAAGAGCACGGCTGGTTTGCTACGTTCGGAAGGGATAACCGCTGAAAGCATCTAAGCGGGAAGCTCGCCTCAAGATGAGGTCTCCCTCTGGGTTAACCAGGTAAGGCCCCCAGCTAGACGACTGGGTTGATAGGCCGGAGGTGGAAGCACGGCAACGTGTGCAGCTGACCGGTACTAATAGGCCGAGTGGCTTGGCTTCTACTCTTTTGATTTCGCGTCCACTGTGCGGTTCCCGAGATACGGTCGCCAGACAGGCCCGCTTCACCAAGCTGGGCCGGTGACATCTCAATAGAGTTTCGGCGGTTATAGCGAAGGGGAAACACCCGGTCCCATTCCGAACCCGGAAGTTAAGCCCTTCTGCGCCGATGGTACTGCGCGGGGGACCGCGTGGGAGAGTAGGACACCGCCGGACATGCGTGAAGAGGGTCGCTCCCGATGAGGTTGAGCGGCCCTCTTCGTTTGTCTGGGTACGGTGGTGGCAGATGCTGGAGGTTGGTTGACGTGGCTGAAGGACACGGAGCGCCCAAGGGGCGAGGGGCAAGCGGCGGCGGCCGTGCCGGCGGCGGCCGCGGTATCCCGAAGACGGGCCGTGCGACCACCGGAGCTGCGAAGACCCCGAAGACCCCGAAGACGGGCCCTGCGACCACCGGAGCTGCGAAGACCCCGAAGACCCCGAAGACGGGCCGTGCGACCACCGGAGCTGCGAAGACCCCGAAGACCCCGAGGAGTCCGCGGCCGACCGGGACCAGCGGG